>JAHHHK010000065.1 GCA_019359395.1 Komarekiella atlantica HA4396-MV6 | reverse complement strand
TGTTGACACCATTCTCAACTACTGAGGCGTTCGTTCTATCGCTATTGACTAAAAAAATTCATCTTTTGCGATCGCTCAACTGAGAGCATCCTCACCCTAGATCACCAAAAGTGGACAAGACCCTTAACACTGTCTTAACTTATGTGACTACGGCTATACATGCGCTTCGGCTCAATCACTAGTGTATTAAGAGTACAAATTTGAGATAAAGTGTAATCTTTCCTAAGTGAAGAATCCGTGAAAATACTACCTTTTTACCTTTGCTTAACCTAAACTCTTAACTTACTTAACCTATAACCGATAGCTTGCGGATGTACCTGTAGATGTTGGTTCATCCTATCCTGCGTGATGACTTCCGACATTTTAATCATTCATTGAGATCATGACCATCCAAAAGCTTATCGGCTTCATAGCTCCATCCGCCCTTATGTTGGGAGTACTAACGGCTCCAGCAGAGGCAATGCTGCTCAAACCTATCGGCACTTATGGCACGGGTCTTTTCGATGCTGGGGGTGCTGAAATCCCGACTTATGACCCAGTTACTCAACGCCTGTTTGTCGTCAATGGAGAAAACAAGACTATTGATGTAATAGGCATTAGCGATCCGACTCAGCCATCGTTGCTATTTAACATCGATATCACATCCTTCGGCAATGGGGCTAACAGCGTCGCTTTTAAAAATGGCCTGCTTGCAGCAGCAGTTGAAGCAGTTAACCCGCTAGATTTGGGCAAGGCTGTGTTTTTTAACGCTAATGGTGATTTAGTTAACTCCGTCAATGTTGGAGTCTTGCCTGATATGCTCACCTTTACACCAGATGGCAATCGTGTACTGGTAGCAAATGAGGGTCAGCCAAGTGATGATTATACTATTGATCCCGAAGGCTCAGTTAGCATCATCAATTTAGCGGACTTTAGTGTAATCAACGCTGGTTTTAACCAGTTCAACAGCCAGATTGATCAGTTACGGGGTAATGGGGTACGGATTTTTGGCCCTAATGCCACAGTTGCACAAGATGTAGAGCCAGAATATATCACTGTTTCTCAAGATTCTACTAAGGCGTGGGTGGCGTTGCAGGAAAACAATGCGATCGCAACGCTTGACTTAATTAATAATACATTTACCAACATTATTCCTTTAGGATTTAAAGATCATAACCTGCCAGGGAATGAAATTGATACTAGCGATCGCGATAACGCTATCAACATTACCAACAGACCTGTTCTAGGTATGTACCAACCAGATGGTATTACCTCTTATACCGTTAATGGTAAGACTTACATTGTCACAGCCAACGAAGGAGATGCCCGCGATTATGACGGTTTTAGCGAAGAATTACGATTAGGTAATGCTCGGTATCAACTCAACCCCGATGTGTTCGCCAATGCCGATGAGCTAAAACGCCCTGAAAATCTGGGTCGTTTGACAGTAACCAATACTCTAGGTGACTTGAATGGCGATGGTCTATTTGAGCAAATCTATGCATTTGGAGCTCGCTCCTTCACGATTTGGGAGTGGGATGAGGCTACCAGCTCACTCAAGCCAGTCTACGACAGTGGTGACGACTTTGAGCAAATTACTGCTCAACGCTTACCCGATTTCTTCAACTCTAACAATAATGAAAACAGCTTTGACACCCGCAGCGATGATAAAGGGCCGGAACCAGAGGATGTAAAGATTGCCAAAATTGGCGATCGCTTTTATGCTTTCATCGGATTGGAGCGCATCGGTAGCGTAATGGCATACGATATTACCGATCCACAAAACCCTGTTTTTATCGACTACATAAACAACCGTGATTTTACAGCTGAACCAACTTTGCTAGATGGGACAACTAACCCAGCAATCAAAGATTTAGGCCCGGAAGGTCTGCTTTTGATCTCCGCCGCAGATAGCCCTAATGGCCAGCCGTTACTGGTTACAGCCAATGAGGTGAGTGGAACAACAACGCTCTTTTCAATTAATGTTCCTGATGATGTCAAATCTGTCCCCGAACCTGGGGCTATTCTGGGCTTAGTAGCAGTCGCTTCAATGGGAATACTGAAATTTAAGCGGACACGATAGAAAATTCAGTAAAAGAGACTGGGGCATAGGGCTTTTCCTGCGCCTCTGTCTTTCCTAGGCGATCGCATCAACTAACTACCTCATGCTAGTTTATAATCACAGCACCAGACTGCGAGGAAGGTTTGAAATGCAAACCCAGCAACGCTACTATACTCCTGAAGAATACTTGGCACTAGAGGAAGTTGCCCAATTTCACAGCGAGTACCAAGATGGTAAAATTGTGCCGATGACAGGTGGATCAATTAACCATAACCAGATTGCAGATAATGTCTATGCCTTCTTGAAATCTGCACTTCGCGGGAAAAATTTCAAGCCCTATATTGGCGATTTGCGGTTGTGGATTCCTCACTATCGTCAGTATACGTATCCAGATGTGTTTGTGATTCCAGGTCAACCTATTTTTTACGGTCAACGAACAGATACAATCCTAAATCCTTGTTTGATTATCGAAGTTTTGTCGAAATCTACAAAAAGTTACGATCATACTGATAAATTTCGCTACTACCGCTCAATTCCAGAGTTTCAAGAATATGTTTTGATTGATCAGTATGGAATTGCAATTGAGCAATATACAAAAACTGATGAAGATGCATGGCTATTTCGAGCCTATGAGTCTGATGCTGAAAAAATTTTTCTTGCTTCAGTGAATACAGAGATAGAAATTGCAGACATTTACGAGGAGGTTAATTTTAATTTAAAAGAGGAAGCGGAGTCAGAGTCATAAACCTGTAGGCAGTTTTTAATAATTTGATACACTATCCTAAATTTAAAATTATCAAAGCTCGTAGCTCAGGGCTGATAACTAAGTATGAGTAAAGCCTTATTTTGTATCGAAAATCTGCGAGTTGCCTATCCTCAGCGGAGTGGAGAAGAACCAAGCTGGGCAGTTGATGATGTATCTTTCACTCTGCAACCAGGCGAAAGAATGGGACTAGTTGGAGAGTCTGGTTGTGGTAAGTCTACCATAGGACGGGCAGTAATGCGCCTGCTACCAAACTCTAGTCGGGTTGAGGGACGGGTAACATTTCAGGGACAATCGGTGTTTGATTTAACGCCATCTCAGTTACGAAAATTTCGGGGGGAAGCGGTGGCGCTGATTTTTCAAGATCCGATGACGCGTCTTGATCCTTTGATGACCATTGGTAAACATTGCATCGAAACACTCCAGGCGCACTCACCAGAGTTATCGACACGAGAAGCCAAAGAAAAAGCACTGGCGACATTGGAAAAGGTGAAGATTCCTGCTAGTCGCTGGAATCAGTATCCTCATGAGTTTAGCGGGGGGATGCGACAAAGAGTAGCGATCGCTTTAGCTTTACTTCTCAACCCCAAGTTAATTGTTGCCGATGAACCCACAACTAGTCTAGATGTCACCGTCTCCGCGCAGATATTGCAAGAATTAACCCGACTGTGTGCTCAAGAAAACATGGGATTGCTGCTGATTTCCCACGATTTGGCAATGGTGGCGGAGTATTGCGATCGCATTGGTGTGATGTATAACGGTAAAATGGTTGAAATGGGGGCAACGCAATCTGTATTTAGGCAACCTCAACACGAATACACGCGATCGCTCTTAAAAGCAGCTTTGCATATTCAAGCAGTGGATAATCATGGAGAATTGGTAATTGCCAATGAAGCAGAAAAGCTATTACCAATTATTAATGAGCAATCTCCAATTTTACACATTACCGAACTCAAGCAATATTACAGCATAGAACCTAACTTTATCGAACGCCTATTTAAGGCACAAGCACAGACAATTAAAGCAGTCGATGGTATTAACCTGGATCTCTATCCAGGAGAAATTCTCGGTTTAGTTGGGGAGTCAGGTTGTGGTAAGAGTACGCTATCACGAACAATCTTGCAGCTAATTCGTCCCACTAGTGGTAAAGTTGAGTTTTTGGGAAAGGATTTAACTACTTTGTCGCGCCAAGCAGTTCGCACCTCACGGCGACAAATCCAAATGGTTTTTCAAGACCCTCACGCTTGTCTCAATCCAGCCATGACAGTGGGAGAAAGTATCGCCGATCCTTTATTTATCCACAACTTGGCTGATGCTGCTCAAGCAAAAGCCCAAGTTTTATCGATGCTTCAAAAAGTGGGATTAACACCGCCAGAAGTGTATTATCAACGTTATCCAGCTGATTTATCTGGTGGACAACAGCAACGAGTAGCGATCGCTCGCGCTTTGATTACTCATCCTAAACTGCTGATTTGCGATGAACCTGTGAGTATGTTAGATGCTAGTGTGCAGTCGCAAGTGCTGGATCTGATGTTGGAATTAAAGGAAGAGTTTGAGCTTACTTATTTGTTTATCACTCATGATCTTTGGTTAGCGAGATTTTTGTGCGATCGGATTGCCGTCATGAATAGTGGCAAAATTGTAGAACTAGGCCCTACAAAACAAATTTTTGCTAATCCTCAACACCCCTATACCAAAACCTTACTAGCGGCAGCCCCCTTACTTGCACGCGCTTAACAAACTCAGTAGACTTCTTGCAAAAGTCGATTTTATGAAAGTTAAACCACAGATTAACGCTAATGAACACAGCGAAAAGTTTGCGCGTCCGGGTTTCCCGGCGCAAAACTTTTCAAGACAGCGCAAAGTTCTGCGGGAGGGTCTCCCTCCGCAGGAAACTTTTCAAGACAGATAAATTATCGGTGTTCATCGGTGTTCATCTGTGGTTCTAAATAAAAAGCTAGGATTTTTACAAAATGTCTAATGCTGGTGAATTCTGAGTTTTTTGCAATAGCAAATCCAGTTATATTAGTTTTTTGCTCTATAGCATAGATGTGAAAGCATAAACTTTTTATATGGCTAGCTATTAATAGACCTTTATTCGTACTCAAGACTCATAACTTAGTATCATCCCCTCCCTCAATTAATTTTGTTTCCCCACTTGAACCATATAACTCAACGAATCTTTTAAACAACAACATAGTTTCGTGGTTGGAAACCTTATTTGAGTTGAACAAACGCTCTACATTTCTATCGGTTAAAGCGCGTAAATATGGCAAATCTTCAAAGAGCGTCAAACAAGATGCAAAATGCAAAACTATTTGTAGCAAAGGTTTCGGCCACTCTAAATCGCTGTAAATATCTATAAAGAATTGATGTTCTGTGTCATTTAAAGGGAAAGCATGGAATATGACAATTATTCTTTTGTTATCGTAGACAGGAATATTCAATTCAACAGTATAGGGAGTATGTAAAATTAAATCTACTTCAACAATTGGTTGTCGCCAAATTCGTAGAGGATTCATAGGAGAATCCAAAAGTGTTTGAAATTTGATTATCCCACCGATATTTGTTGGTTGAAAATAGCTAATACTTAAGATTTTTAAGTTATTCAAGCTAAATCCATGAACTTTTTCTAAATGTTTTAAATTTAGTAGATGGTATATCTGGCAGATGTAAGGAAAAGGTAAAATATACTCCTGACTGATCATGTGTCGATTTTTTAACTTAAGCTTGTCAACTTGAGTTCTATATAAATATTCTTGATATTGACTTGGTTCTAAATCATTGCTATTAAAACTCTCTCCAGGTTTCAGATATAGCCAACTTAGAAAAAAGAAAGAGGCTGTAACTAGTTGGAAAACTTCTATAGGAGATAAATAACCATCGGCAAGTGCCGCTATACTTCTATCAGTTATTCCAAATAGCCAAGATGGTATACCAAATAGCCAAACGCCATTTTTTAGCCTATCTATAATTAGCGCAATTTCAACTTCTATTGATAAAGTTTTATCTTGATTTGTGCTATGTTCAGAATTATTCTTAACTAGATTAGACATATTAACTCATTTTTAGAAATTAACTCATAGCACAAAATAGTATTTGTAGCTAACTCAATTTTAAAGATAGATAATAAAGGCAACCTCTACCTTTAGCTGTAGATATAAGTTGCTTTTCTCGTTGTTTAACTGCAAACTAATTTTTTAGAATTCGGGTTAAAAAACAATATAGTTCAGTTATGAATGTTGATTATTCTACTTACCTGTTTCTGTGTTTGATGCTGCGCGTAGCTGGCTTTGCGGTAAGGATAATGGGCGCTATGCGAACGGAGCTTCCTCTAATTATAATTTCAACAAGAGCATAGTTTCTCTTTGTGCAGAGCAAGCCTGAACTAACCTACATTGGGTTTACGCATATCACTATTTTAGTGACACTTTTTGGAAGTCTTACTATTAGAGAGTTTGAAGTTTTAATCTTTAGATGCACACTTTAAAACTAATAATTTTTCAAAAATCCTACTACAAGAGGATTTCAATAATTTAACTTATAGTCATATAGCAAAAGAGGTATATATTCAGATAAAAAATTTTCTTTTACTCTACTGTATTCCAAATTGACTGTGCCATATCTTCAGGCTGACTCGTCAGTAGCGTTGCTAGTAAATTCTTTACTGGCTGATAATATTCTTGAGCTTTTTTTCATCATATCCCTGAAACTTTGCTCGTTCAGTCTAGTAAGCTACAATCTATATCTCTGGGTGAATGGGCTATTAGATCCCCGACTTCAGAAGTCGGGGATCTGACTGGGCGATCGCTCATCCTCATCTCCAAGCAAGCCATTTAAAGCAATCTTTCCCTTACGAGAAATTAAAGTATGTTTTCCTGAAAGACTAAGATCGATACCGGATAGCTTTCAGTAAAAATAATGAAAGAAATAACGCGTCGTAAATTTATCGCAACTGCCACCCTGGCGACAGGTTTCGCCCTTGCAGTCCAACCTATTTCTGCCCAAGTCATCACCACCGATGATCAGGGATTGGTAGCTGGTGCGGTAAAAATTCCCGTTAAAGATGGCGAAATTCCTGCTTACAGAGCAATGCCTGCGAAGGGTAGAGATTTCCCGATTGTCTTAGTGATCCAAGAAATCTTTGGCGTACACGAGCATATTCAGGATATCTGCCGTCGCTTTGCCAAGTTGGGGTACGTGGCGATCGCTCCAGAATTGTTCGTACGTCAGGGCGATGTTTTAAAGTTAAGTAGCATTGATGAAATTCGCCAGGTGGTAGCCAAAGTGCCAGATGCCCAAGTATTATCCGATATTGATTCTACAGTAGGCTGGGGCGTGAAGTCAGCCAAAGGTAACGCTGATAAGTTGGGAATTACGGGCTTCTGTTGGGGTGGTCGCATTACCTGGCTGTATGCAGCACACAATCCCAAGGTCAAGGCAGGCGTGGCCTGGTACGGGCGATTAGTGGGTGATCAGACTGAACTGACGCCCAAGCATCCCGTCGATATTGCATCTACGCTAAAAGTCCCCATTCTAGGACTGTACGGCGGTAAAGATACGGGCATTCCTTTGGATACGGTGCAGCAAATGCGCGATCGCCTTAAGTCTAGTAGCAGCAAGTCCGAAATCATTGTCTATCCTGATGCACCCCACGCTTTTTTTGCCGATTACCGCCCCTCATACCGTGAAACAGAAGCTAAGGATGGTTGGCAACGACTCCAGGCATGGTTTAAGCAGTATGGCGAAACAGTGAACAGTAAACAGTAAACAGTTATCAAGGGGTATGGTGGGGGAGCCACTAATCGGTTTTGGGTTATTATTCAGCTTGTTTGCGATCGCCCCCTTAGTGGTTCCCCTTAAACCCAATTATCTTGACTGTTTACCGTTTACTGATAACTGTTTACTGTTAAAGGAGGTTTTAAAACCCTTTTAGTAGAATAAGGGAAACGTTTCCTACGGGGAAACCCACTGGAGGAAGCTTTCCAAGACAGATTTGGGATTTTGGTGAATTTGCTGTATCCTAGTATATCCTGCGTAATTTTACCCAAAAGGAGACTTTAGAAAAGCTTTTTACGAAACTTACCAAAAATGCATAAAAAATCATATTGATCTCTTTGAGAATCAGTATTTCAGATGCTATTTTTTTAATGTCCAATTTTTAGAACTCTCAACAAATAATATGAAACTGATCAAAAAATCTGAAAAGCTCCTCCTCGATAAGATAAAGATAATGGAGGAAACTGAAGAACAAAATCTTCAAGCCGATATTGTCAATACTCAAGAGCCAACGCTTGAAGAAAAACCAGAACTGTATTTAGAGAGTAGAAGGACTAACTATATTCCATTGATTGATAATCCTGTTGTTCAATCTGTTGGAAATTCAGGATGGCAGGTTTCTGACATTTGGAAAGATGTCAGATTGGATAATTTCTAATAATTTACAGATTTTTCTGAGTAATGTATATTTTTATTGACAAAGTTATTCCGAGTCTTTCATTCTCTAGGGAGCGTTAAACCTTCTCTTTAACTGGGGTTGCGATGCCACGCTTAACTAAACTTGCTTCGAGTTCTCTGATAAATTTAAAGTCTTTCTCTAGCAAGGACTGATTTGCAACTCCAGATAAGTCTTCACTCATAGAAGGTTGCTTTTCGAGGAAAGTGAATGCCTGTCGGAATTGACGCGGACTCGCCTTAATTAACGAGTCAAAATGACAGGGAATAATTTGGTGAAAATCCCAGTTAGCAACCTGATCAGCCCAATTGAGTACTTGTCTCGGTGCTTGCGGAAGAATAAGGATTTGCAGAATCGGTGCTACAAATGGACGTCCCTCTCCTCGGAGAGCATCAAATGACTGTTTCCAGTTGTCTTGCCATCGGAATGGAAATAACCCGAAGTATGCTTTTAATGATCGCTGTGGTGCTTTGAATGCATCACTGAATATTTGCCCCAGTTTAGATATCTCCAAGGCACTGGGACGAAAGTAAATTGCAAACAGTGAAATACGTTGCCATCCTTTGCGACGATTTGCCTCGCTGTCCTCAATTATCTCCAAGGCATGGTCTCTAGCGTGAAACAATAAAGGGTAAGGGTCTAATTGGATGATCTCAGGTGGATCTTCTGGTACAGACAATACAGAATCAGTTACTAGTAAAGTGTGCGATCGCTTATGCAAAAGAGCAACTTCTGTAAAAGCCCCCCGTCCCAAGTCGATGTCCAGCACTTCATAGTCGAACTCATCAATAAAGGGAGCAAGGCTTTTATTCTCTGGAAGCACCTGAGTGCGTTCTTTGGGAAAGCCAAGCCAATGCAGTGGCAGGTTTAGCGGGAAACTCCACTGATGCGGAGCAACAAAAACTTGCGCTTGGGGAAAGCGTCTAGCAAAGGGGCCAACAAAGACTTTATGTTCCAGACCAGAACTGGTAGGCAGGATAATATACTTAACTTCACCGTGTTTTGCCACCAACTCATTAACTAAACGTACACACTCGGTCGTTGGAGCAACTGGTGCATAAATGAGAAGACCACCTGTTTCTAGCTTGACGACAGTCATCCGAATCGGCACGATCGTGTAGATAATGCCATGAAGCTGATCGAATGTCCAGATAGTGTCTTTAACTATTTCCTTACATAGTGTCCGACGCCTGCCATAAGGGTAAAGTGGTACAGCAGGCCAGAACTTCCATGACCAGTCTTTTGAATTAGTACTCGAATGCATTAAACAGTAAACAGTGAACAGTAAACAGTAAACAGTGGGCAGTGGGCAGTGGGCAGTGGGCAGTGAACAGTAAACAGTGAACAGTAAACAGTAAACAGTAAACAGTGGGCAGTGGGCAGTGAACAGTAAACAGTGAACAGTGGGCAGTGGGCAGTGGGCAGTGGGCAGTGAACAGTAAACAGTAAACAGTGAACAGTGGGCAGTGGGCAGTTGGGGGATTTAAACCCGCCAGATAGCGCCTCGTACTAATCGGCTTTGGGTTCTTAGTTTTCAGTTGCAAGTACTCGCCGATATTGTGGTTTCCTTTAAACCCAATTATGTTTACTGTTTACTGTTTACCGTTTACTGTTTACCGTTTACCGTTTACTGTTAAAGGAAAATTATATGCGTTTAACCTTTTCCCGACTTCTGCAAGAAGTCTATTTTTAATGGCTATTATTCCAGTACTTGAGGAGTGGTTGCTCTGCTCCTAACTGATGAGCAATCCAAACCAAGGTGTTAACCAATAGCTTTTGCACTATGAGTGGTGGGCCAACGAGGATGGTGTCTGCTTTCTTTAGCAATAGTGCAAAGTAGAGCAGATTAGTTGGCATACCTTCGTGATTGACTTTACCGTCAATTGCTAGACCAAACATTCCTCTAATAAACTGCTCAAATTGTCCCGCAGGCTGGTTTTCGCTCGTAAACGCTACCCAATCATTAGAGGTATTGCAAAAACTGTGGTGCGTAAGTGCCGGAACATGTATACTTTCTCCCGCCTGTAGTGTGCGTTTATTTCCCTTGCAACCAACTTCCATTTCTAAGCAACCCTTGAGCACGGTAAATGTTTCACTCATGTTGGTATGGTAATGCAATGGGCTACCTTTTGCTCCGGGTGGTAAATCAAAACGAATCTTCGCATACTTGCCACTACTTTCATGGCTTGATTGCAGGATGGTCATGCGATCGCCTGTAACCGGATTTACAATTAATTCTGGTTGCTGAGCAGCAATCACGATTGGAGTGGTAGAGTGAGTCTGTAAATTTGTAAGTTCCATTGCAAAGAATTCCTTTTGGTTACAACGTTTGATGCAGTTTGACTACATTTCAACGGTAAACTTTGTGCAAAATCCTGGGTTGACCTACCCTGCCAAAAAATTGGCCCAAAGCGCCTTTCTAGAATCCTGACCAAATCATGAAAGAAGCCACTTTCTCTGTCTACATCACGCGAGGCATTGTTCAATATGTGGCAAGGTATGGAGTCGATTCTGATAGTCTATGTGCTGCTGTTGGGATTGAACCTGCTTTGCTGAAAATGCCCGATCAGCGGATTACAGGAACGCTTCATAGTGCAGTGTGGTGGGAGGCTCTCAAGCGAACAGGCGATGAAAACCTGGGGTTACATCTGGGTGAAGCTTTCAACTTGGCGACTTTTGGTATTGTTGGTTATGTGTTGGTCAATTGCCAAACATTCGAGCAAGTCCTGGAAAAGCTCTCTCGATATACCCATCTGTTTAGTCAAGGAGCTTACATTCACTTCTGTGTGTCCGAGGGGCTAGTATTTTGCGACTGTGACATTGTAGACCACTTAAAAAACTACCTACTCAAAGAACCTCGGCAGGCGATTGAAAGTACCTTTGCATCATTGCTAACGGCAACTCAGATGTTGACAGGAAAACCGCTTTGTCCTCTAGCTATCTGGTTTCAACACTCGCGTCCTGCTGATATCTCTGAACATGAACGCATTTTTCAGACAAAACTGTACTTTTCAATGCCGAAAAATCGAATTATCTTCGATGCCAATTGCTTGAATTGGTCGGTGCTCTCGGCAAATTCTAATTTACTCTCGGTTTTTGAGCAACATGCACAAGCAATGCTTGATGCCATCAATCGAGAGGATGAATACACCAGAAAAGTTGTAGAGGCGATCGCCCAAAAACTCAAAGGCGAACTTCCCTCTATAGAAGCGATCGCCCACAGTTTAGCAATCAGCGTCCGTCAGTTGCAGCGGGAATTACAAGCTGAGGGCACTTCCTATCAGCAATTACTAGATGAAACTCGCAAACAGCTATCCCTGCGACATTTAAAAAATCACAATACTCCAATTCACGATGTCGCATTTCTGCTAGGTTTCTCTGAACCTAGTGCTTTTCACCGCGCCTTTAAACGATGGACAGGACAAACACCACGAGCTTACCGACTAACTGTTATTTAAAAATCGCTATTTTGCGCTTTTGAAGTTATGCTTGCTTTCAAAATAATTTTTGCAAAAATGCGAATAAAACCACAGATAAATATCGACTTATGCAATAAGTCTAAAGTAAAAGGCGATCGCGTTCATCATAAAAAAGAGTGGGAGGAAGCATATCAGTTAGCTTTCAAACTCCCACTCTACCATTTGCCGCTGGAGTGAACAGGATTGTGTACAGATGTTGCCCGTTATTTAGGGGGCTAACGCGTACTTCAAGAACAACACCCATACACAGTTAATCTTCCTGTTGCAGCAAATGTCAAACTTAATTATTAATATTTATTTGCTTAGACAAATAGTCTGAGAATTCTTGTAATGGATACCTTTCCTCTTCTTGTAAATAATTTGGTAGATAGTGTTTAACGAGAAAAATTTATTTACCTGGTAGACCCTGATAACAACACCTTGAAGTCGTTTATCTTCTATAATTTAACCAGGTTAATCAAAAGCTGGTTGCCATTTTGGCAGGTTTTTAAATTTCCTAATCGGCAATCTCTTCCAAGGTTTACGAATTCGAGCGATCGCTGCTTTTCTTGTTGACTTATTTGCTCCCCTGACTTCTGCCAGCAAGTAGCTAATTAACCTCAGCCATGCCTTATTTGAGAGGGGTTTTGTTTGATTCATTTAGTTCTCCTTAATAGGATTGCAAAATTTGAGCAGCAGTCAACTTTAGATCAGCAAATACCAGTGAAGCGATCGCACTGTCCCCCACATACACCTGCTCCTCATACAAACCCTCCACCCATTCCAACACCGTTACTTTTTGGGCGATGGGATCAACAATCCAATACTCAGTAATACCCCGCGCTGCATACTCTGATCGCTTATAGCGATAATCACGATTGCTCTGATTGGGACTTACTACCTCAACCACCAATAACGGTGGTGGCATTTCTGGCATCACTGTAGATCGTTTAGCTCCCTCCATTGCAGTCGCTAACTCCTGAGAAAACACCACCAAATCAGGAATACGCACCCGTGAGCCAGTAGTCACAATTTCCGTTTTCATCGACAGCCGAACAGTAGGAATACCCAATTGCACAAAGCAGACAAGGATAAACATGGCAATTCGTCGATTTATCTCACTCTCGGCCGTCATCAGGATTAATTCTCCATCTTCAAACTCATACATTGCATCTGTACCATCGTCATAATTAAAGAATTCCTGAAGAGTCATAATCCGAGAAGAAGATTGATCTAATGTGATTGCCATAATCGCCTCACCTTCATGTCAAAACATTATTAGCTTTATTGTCACAATATCTTTTCTAAGTCCTTGATTCCCTGCTGAATCTCCGCCTCCAGTTTTACCAAATCAGCAAGCATATCTTTAGGTGCGCGGTGTTCTACCTCTTAACCCACAACTTTATTGTAATTATTAATACTTTGATAATATACTGAAAAAGTCATATTTAATCTAGGTTTTGAGGTTTCCATCTGTAGTTTTATTTTGAATAATTGGTATAAATTAAGGTATTGAAACATAAAGCATACGAAAAAGGAGAAGCTGGAATCAGAAGGGAATATCTTCTTATCCCTAATCCCCAGCCAACAAGTAAGGGCACAGTATAACCGTGCCCTTGTTGGTAAAAAGTATTAATTTGACGGGTTTTTATCTTACAGTGCTATTAATACTTATGTAAAATTGCAGACAATGAACTCTCTTTGCGAAGATCCATTAAGTCTGCCAAAGATTCTGTGCGTGTATCCAGGCGGTGCTTGTGCTCTGGCGGGAGAACTGTTACCAGGTGTTTTGTTTTAGGTTGTATCGGCATAACGGGCATCAGTTGTTGCTGTGGCACAAACACTGGTGGATTTTTGAGAAGGCGTGGTTCCAATCTTGGGGAGCGAGCTTGTGCTGAGTTTGCCTCATAGCGGTTGATATGTCTTTGGACTACTTTTTGCGGTTGCTTTGGACGATTGAGCATCCGAAAAATTATCAAGCAACCACTACCACAACTGAGGGCGATCGCAACTACCATCCATAAAGGTGTAAGATTGCTATTCTCAGAGGGCGTGTTGAGTGGTTTTTCAACTACAGCTGGGATTTGTTCTGGTTCTTCCTGTGCCACACGCCCAACATGACCTAGGCTGTATAAGGCAAAGGCACCGCCTCCTAGAAACATGGCTAACAACCCAGTTAACAATAGCCAAGGATGATGTGCAACCAGATATATTAAAACATTGGAGCTTTCTAATGGTCTAGATTTACTGTTTGTCAGTTCTTGAGTGTCCCCTATTAGTTGGGTTAGCTCGTACTGTACACTCTGACTATTTTCCATGATTACTTTCAGATTTGTACCCCTCTAGTCCCTGATTGTAATAGAGGAGCTAAGCATCAGGTATCCGTAACAAAATCGCGGATTCAAGTAGCTTTTTTGTAACACAAAAGATACTAAATTTGACCGATTTTTTTTAAAAATCTGTATGTTTTGTTACTTTTAGCTATAATTCTCTAAAAATCAATTTGTTGATCCTCTTGGCTAGCCAATAGAATGTCTTTCGAGAGCAAGTTGAATCAACTGATCCACTAATTCTGGAAAGGAGATGCCACTGTGCGCCCAGAGTTGGGGATACATACTCGTCGCTGTGAAACCCGGTAAAGTATTGATTTCATTAATCAATATTTCTCCTGTGGCTTCCACGTAGAAAAAGTCTATTCTTGCCAAGCCAGCAGCGTCAACAGCGGCAAAGGCTTGCAAAGCCATGTCTTGCATTTGACGAACGATCGCATCTGGCAGTGGTGCAGGTATCAGCCAATCTGCCTTACCCTCAGTATATTTAGTTTCATAATCATAGAAGTCACTTTCGTAAGTAATCTCACCTACAGTAGAAGCTTTAGGTTGATCGTTTCCTAAAACTGCACACTCGACTTCTCTAGCTACGACACCAGCTTCCACAATTAACCGTCGGTCATAACCAGCCGCCTGATCTAAGGCAGCTTCTAATTCTTGCCTTGATCGCACTTTGGCAATACCTACAGAAGAACCCAAATTAGCAGGCTTGACAAAACAGGGATAGCCTAGTGCCGTTTCAATTTCATCACAAAGTTTAGGAAATACGCAAGGATTAGACCAAACTTGCGCTCTAGTTAACGCCTTATATTTTACTTGTGGTAGTCCTGCTTGCTCAAATGCCATTTTCATGGCAATCTTATCCATTCCCATTGCCGAACCTAACACCCCAGAGCCAACAAAAGGGACTTGCATCAAGGTGAGTAAACCTTGAATTGTACCGTCTTCACCGTTAGGGCCGTGGAGAATCGGAAACCAAACATCTACTTCAGAGACTTGAGAGGGAGATTGCCAAGGGCTTTGGGCTGTCAGATGTCCCTCAGATGTTGATTCTTGAAATTCCAGTAGCGGCATACCAGTTCCCAGAACCTTTTGAGGTGCTTCCCCTGCAAGCCAATATCCATCTTTTTGAATATAAAAAGGCAGTATTTCATACTTACCAGCAT
Source organism: Komarekiella atlantica HA4396-MV6 (assembly GCA_019359395.1). Classification (GTDB taxonomy): domain Bacteria; phylum Cyanobacteriota; class Cyanobacteriia; order Cyanobacteriales; family Nostocaceae; genus Komarekiella; species Komarekiella atlantica. The sequence goes on along the minus strand of JAHHHK010000065.1, from coordinate 2,159 downwards.
TTTGCTCTGCACTCAAGGCTTTAGCGATCGCCCGTGCTGAGCTTATGGAAACTTCATGCTCTCCCGAACGACCACCAAATAGTAACCCCACGCGCAGCTTAGTCATCTTTAGTACCTCTACATTCCTCAAGCAGATAGCGTATCACAATTGTTCTGGAGGTGTGCGGGAGTTGTTAGTTGTCTGCCAAGGGAACGCACAGTTGGGTCAAGGAGAAAGGTGTTTTATCCCTTTCCCTTTACCCTTTAACCTTTCCCCAATCCACAATTTTTGGTTGGCAGAGTACTAAGTTAAAAACGCCGGGAACCATTAAGTTGAAGACTAAATTTACGCTGTTCTGCCGTTTGTTCGATATTTACAACTACAGCTTGTAAATCTTTTGCATTCTCCTCTGGCAAAGCTTTATTGGTAAACATTCCCCCGGCAAGTTCAGATCCGCTTAGAGTTCGATCAGCTGGATAAAGCTCGGCGTATAAATGCGCTTCGGGATGTATCTTCCCGTCAGTTGGTGCTTGAAACCAAGTCATCGAGCAGGAAAATGGGCATTCCAGCAAACCATCATACTTGAGGGTAACAGTTTTCAACGCTTTAGCAAGTCCCCAGCGTTGTTGTGCAGTCAGTTCAAACAAGCTACTCACTGGCTCAATTGGCGCAATCCAGACTTCATACGGGTAACGAGCGCACACTGGCACAAAGGCGATCGCATACTCATCTCGATAAATAATCCGCTTTTTTTGTGCAATCTCTTTTTGAATTAAATCTGCCAGCAAACCCCTGTGATGTTCATGGTAAAATCGTCTCTGCATTTCCAACATCCGTGCAGGAATGGGTGGTATAAAGGGATATGCATATATTTCACCATGCGGTTGGTGCAAAGTAATACCTATTTCTGCGTTCCTATTGTCAAACGGCAGCACGTACTGAATTTGCTGATTTGCTCCTAGTATCAAGGTGCGATCGCCCCAGACTTCCAACAGTAAAGCTAGGTGATCCAGTTCCAGGGAACTTAGGGATACTTGCGGATTTTGTGTAAAAACCACAGTTTCACACACTCCATTCGCAGGTAGCGTTTCTACTATGCACTTGGGTGGCTCGGATGCAGATGGCGTCATCACGGGAAAGCGGTTATCAAACACAGCTACGTCATATCTACCTGGAGGGAGTTCGGTAGGTAATTGTGAGCCGTTGGCCGATGTCAGCAGGTTATATTCTGGAGGCGGCAAAAAAGTTTGTTCTTGATGATCACTCGCATAAGCTACCCATTCACCACGCAACGGATGCCAGCGCAGATGAGAGTTTGTCTGGACTAGTTGGTTGCTGGGGCTAGTGGCGATGATAGCTTCAGCGATCGGGAATCGGCTGTATAAGGTTAGTTGACGACCGTCCGGCTTTAAAAGCTGGTGGGAGTACATAATCCTTCTTCTTAAAGAGTTACAGGTCGGATCGCCTCAATTTTTCCTTGAGGCATGCGAACTGCGTACAACAACCAGTTAGCTTGTTGAAAGATAACCGTGAACTACGCTTAGCAAAAATTGCTGGGTGTCTCAATCTTCTTAAGACTGCGCTGTAGGATAAGCTATTGAATTCTTAGCTCTTAGATCCTCCAGTAGTGATGGCTACCCACAAGTTGCAAGAATGGTACTTATTCTGGCTCGCGACATTATGGCACACTTAGCTTTAATTTGACATAAGTTTGACCGCTCAATATTAATCTTTTGAGACTGAGTTTAAAGAATTTGCACAGGCTACAATAGGCAAATTCCTTATTACTTAGGTAATTTAATGGCATGGGGGGTATTACCCCTCATTCGCCTACAGTATCATAATCTTTGTGATTCAAGTTGTCAAAAATATTATGAAAATATTTAGTTACTTACTCTGTAAAACCTGTAATTAACCTGATATTAGCATAGTAGCCTACAATAGCTTGAGATAAACAGTTATAAAAATATTTAAGAAATTAATTGAGCAAGAAAATAAAGGGAGCATTCTATTTTGGCAGATCGCCCGCACTTCGTGCCGCTTCGCTAACAGACTAATACTAAATCCGGTTTCCATAAAACCCTAATAAATTAAATAACATTTAGCCAATGATAATTAGTTAGATTTCTAATTTCTTCTTTCATTTCACTGAGAATATTACAACGCTTTACTAAGACTT
>JAHHHK010000064.1 GCA_019359395.1 Komarekiella atlantica HA4396-MV6 | reverse complement strand
GTTAGTCAGAGATTATGAGTTACTACCTCAAACCTCAGAGACGTTTATCTACCTTGCCATGATCCGTATCATGGTGAGGAGATTGGCATAAATTTTCACCCCTTAAAACTTTTCAAACAGCCTCTAATAGTGACTCCGCAATTCTGCTGTAATTGGATATGAGTGGCTACTCCTATTAAAATCTTTAACAAGATAGTCTAATCATTAAGTCAACTTTTTAATATTATTTTAATACCTAAATACTAAATCTACAGTATTAAGTATACCACTTTAGTAGTATATTACAAAAGACTAGTACCGATTGGCAAACGTTACGCTTGAAAACCTGATACACAATCAAAGCTAGAACCCAAGCTTTTTAGCCTCTGTCAGGGATAAAAGCAAATACTATATTACACTTGGTGGGTGAGACGTGAAAGTAACCGATAAATTGACTCTCAAGCAAATTCATCTCGACTTGTCAGAAAATGAAATCAAGATACTTGAACAGTATTGCAACCAGACAGGAAAAGCACTAACGGATGTGATTCAAGAGCTGATTCGCTCTTTGCCCGACTCAACTTACTCCGATTAATAGTACCTTTGTATTGAATTACCGATTTTTCGTCTCAGCTAACTCTCTTTTTTAAGAGGAAACTAAATATTAGTTACTTTTAAATTGTCAGCTTCCAGAAAGCAAAGCAATTCTTGAAGTATTTCAGTTGCTCCTCTTAGTGTTACAGTATCTCTACGAATTTGGTGTTCAGGTATATTGAGTACTGCATTTTGGCAAGAAGTTTTACCAAAATGCATCTGACCTTAGTTAATTCTATTAGAACAATTCCGAAACGTACTGTTATTAATGGCTACGTTGAAGTCAAGTTGCCGATTTTCGACTACTACTTAATCCCGCAAGTTGAGAGGAGTCGGCAATGTCAGCTACTTCCTTCTTGTCTACTGGAAGAGAACGCACCAACTCTCTAATTACGTCGGTTGATGCCCTTCCGGTCATTGCACAGTACTCCTCAAGTTTTTGTGCTTCACTTGAGGTGAGATTTACTGTGAGTCGTTTGACAGCCCACTTTTTATTCATTATTTACTACTTATATCATCTACGTAAAGAAAAATCATACCTTTGTTTCTAAGCCTTTCCTAGTCTGAGTTTTAGAGAATTTCTGCCAAATAGATTGAAATTGTAATACAAAAGCGTCAAAGCCATTTTAGTTACACATTCTTTCTTGACTTCTGTACCACTTGGTATGCCTGTCTTTATACTATCATCTCTGCATTATATAATGATCCCCAGATGCCAATGGAATACCTCAACAGTACTTCCTACACCATTTGCATCCAGTTAATAAGTACAAAAACTCAGAATTTAGTTAAAAAAAAGTCCGTTCATGGCAACGGACTTAGCAATTTTAAGAGCAACATCACTTTTCTATGTGAGAAATAGATAAATACATTTAATGTATTTATCTCACATCTTCATTTTTAATAATTACTTTTTTAAATACAATTGTTTTTAATTAATTCCATTGACCAAACCTTTGGAATTAAGTCTTTGACTCTCAAGTTTGACTTTGGAAGAGATGGGAATAGAGTCCCGGCAGGAGTTCAGTCTTGAAATCATAGTAATTAAATCACTGGCATTTGCTGATAAAAGCAATCATTTCCTCATTTACAACTCACCTTACTCAAAATCTCCATTTCCTGCTTTCATAATTATTCATGCTCTCTTGAAATTATTGAATAACCCTTGCTAGCAAAGGGTCTTTATTTTTCATACACCTTCAGAAGTAATTTATTCTCAATCTTATGGCTTATTCAATTCTCAGCCTTAAGACTGACCTTGTTATTTAAACTCTTTTTGTCAACTAAAGTTAGGATTAAACTAAAATTCTCAAATAGACATAACTTATTTCTTTGTGTCTATTTCAACCAACTTTTAATCTTGATTTTTCTAATTCTCTTCAATAAAAATTGCATTAACAGCTAAAGAAAACTTAACTGCTTGCAAAACTATTCTTTCAGGAGTTAGTCATGGCTAATATCACTCTTTCTGAATTAAAACTTACTGGTTCTCAATTATTTCAAGATTCCGAAAGCTTTCTTAATGACCTGAGCGATACTGCTTCAATCTCTGGTGGCTACGATAACTTCAGCGATTTTTCTGGATTTGACAAGCTAATTGAAGGCTATGTCAACGTATATGCCATCGGTCATGTTACTTATTTAGCTAAATCATTTAGCTCTAACTACTAATTTCTTTGTAGTTTACAAACAAAGTATCTAGCTCTCTTGAGATGAAAGGGAAAAAGCAATTTCATATTCACGTATGAAGTCTTTAAATTACTAAATTCTCAGGAGAAGCTACTTTCAGTTCAGGGCGAACGCACGGGATTTCACTAACCCCCGGCTGGATGAGAGTATTGACAAAAAAATCGGCTGAATTCTAAAACGCCGAAACTCTTGCTTTTAAGAAATTCTTATACTGATCAAAGCCTTGCGAAGTCAGCTTCCAAGCTGGATCTATCCCCTTTGCCTGCACTCTCTTGACAAAAATGCAATTACTTTAACCTCTCACGAACGCCCTTATATTAGTAAAAATAATTTCGATTTTAGTCACAATATATACTGATCTTTCACCAAAGCCCGAATTTTATATCTCTCCAGAAACAAGACTTTGGTTTATTAAACTGTTTTAATCATGTTACTAGCACCAAACTTGCCTGCTAGCTCCGAAATTGAGTCTACCAGATTTGTACTAGGTGATATTCCTCAAATAGTTTAATTATCTGTTATCAAGAAGCTTGACAGTTAGATTTTTAGAGCGGAATAACTTAATGTCAAAAGTATGATTTTTGAAAATTTACTAATTGAGTTTTATTTGACCCCAAACGGGTGGGTACGAGGAAAAACACGCTCTTTTCAAAAAGTACAAGTCCCAGAGGTGATTCAACCACCTAATACCGTTGAAACCTTTGAATTGCACATCTATCGAAGCTCACTGTTTTTTCAACAACTACGACATTGGCGTCGAATATGGAAATCTGAGAAAATACTTGAGCATGAACTAACTAAACTCCATCACAGTTTCCCAAAACCAGATGAACACTTTCAATGAATCTAGAAATGTGTTCTCAATAGTAATGAAAGCTTTAATGGTGCTTTTCACTTTTAATAACACCTATCAAGCAAGACTAATCTAAATTTCAAAAAGCATTATAAATCACAGAAAAATACACCCCATTCTCCTGCCAAGTTCTTCCGTCCGAATCCACATCTACCAATGGAATCCCCCAATCAACACGAGCCGTAAAACGATCGCCCCCGCGCCATTGCAACCCCAGTCCTACAGAAGCCAAAGTATTCGAGTCGGGATTCTCTGTACCAGAATTCCACCCCACTCCGAAGTCTGCAAAGGGAACTAACTGCAACGTACCACCAGCCCTTAGAATGGGTACTTGCACTTCCGCCGAAGCGAACACGCCATTATCAGCCAGCAGGAAATCCTGGCGATAGCCCCGTACGCTCTCCTGTCCACCAACGCTAAATTGCTCGAAAGGCACGAGTGTAGTAGTTGCCAGTTGCGTATTCAAACGAACTAACGCTATGGTTTCAGGAGCCAGCAGGCGTACCCATTGCGCTTGTCTTTCATGCAACCTTTTCATGCGATCGCTTTTTGGAACGGTGCTAAAAGCAATCGCTCTAGTTGTAAGTGGGAATGTTATTTATTTGCAACGGAATAGGTACAGCATTATTCAACTTTATCTATTTTAAAACTGAGCAATTAAGCCAACGTTGTTAAGCTTTGTTAACAAACAATAGAGTTGCACAATCGTCTTATCTGTAAGCTTATATAACTACATATCGTTATTGACAAATTGCTGATAACCCAAGCATATCAATAATAAAAAAAATGATTGATGTAAGATTTAGGTTGTTTATCTCTCTCCAGATTAGTATCAAGCTACTTAACATTAGAAATTGGTTTTTTGAACTATAAGCCAAAAGTCTAGCTTATTTAGAAATGAGTCATTTCTTTTATACTAAGTTTTTATAAAAACTAGTTTATTAGTATTAAAAAACTTTTTTTGGTATAATTGCTTTTATTAATAACTGTAGATTAAGTAAAAGCAAGCTGGATAAAGGTTTGGAATAACTCTAGATAGCAAAAAAGATACTCAAGCTTAAATTCAGGCTATTTTGCTGTCCTATCTTAGTTAGAATCAGGAGAATTCATTGGATTTAATGTTTTGCAATATCTCCTTCAAAAAATTCCCGTAGTATCGTGCAGTTCCTAACAACGTTCTCAATTAATGACCACTAAGTTCCTTAAAAAGATTGCTGCTTTCGGCATATTTATGCTGCTTAATAGCGTAGTTTTAAAACCTTTAGAAGCACAGGTTCCAGCACGTCCCCCGACAATCCCACAAGTTATCCCCAGAGATATCCAGCCACCTTCGATCGATTGCTCCGCTGCCAACGCCACGGACGCAGCAAGTCCCATCTCTAGAACAACTGTTTCCACCCTCTAATTCCACTCCAATTCCTGAAGAACAGTTTCCTAGCAATATTCCCGAAACTTTCACTGTGAAAAAATTTGAAGTTGTTGGTAGCACAGTTTTCAGTCAAATTGAGCTAGCTCAAGTTCTTGAAAAATTCACTAATCGCTCCATAACACTGGCGGAACTATATCAAGCTCGTTCTCAGATTACTGGTTTGTACTTGAGCAAAGGCTACATCACTTCCGGTGCTTATATTCCAACGCAATCAATTCAGTCTGGTATTGTCAAAATTCAGATAATCGAAGGGAAATTAACAGATATCGATATAAAGGGTACTCGCCGTTTAAATCCTAACTATATACGTTCTCGTATAGCGGAGGCTAATAGTGGTGCTCTTAACGAACAACATCTATTAAAAGCATTACAGTTACTAAAACTCTCACCAGTAATTAAAAACTTGTCTGCTGATTTACAAAATGGGAATAGTCCTAGCGAAAGTATTCTAATCGTGGACGTGGAAGAGGCAGAAACCTTCAGCACTCAGGTAATTCTAGATAATGCGCGTTCGCCTGCTATTGGCAGTTTTCAACGACGATTACAAGTGAATGAAGCTAACTTACTAGGACTAGGAGATAATTTAAGCGTTGGTTACAGCAATACTGACGCTAGCAACTTCTTTAATTTCGGTTACACACTACCCCTTAATCCTCAAAACGGAACCCTTTCTTTTTACTACGGCACTGCGAACAGCACTGTGATTGAGCGTCCTTTCAATATTCTAAATATCAAATCAGCTTCCCGATATTATGAATTGACATTTCGCCAGCCAATAATCCAAACTATTCATTATGAATTTACCCTAGGTTTAACTGCTTCCCGGCGAGAAAATGAAAACAGTTATACCTCGTTGGGAGAGCGCACTCCTTTTCTTCAACCGGGATCTGACGACGAAGGTCGTACTAGAGTATCGTCCTTGCGATTTTTTCAAGAATGGACTGCCCGTGACAGCACTCAAGTCTTTGCTGTGCGATCGCAATTTAATCTCGGCATTGGTGCATTGGATGCAACTGTTAATCAAGATGCCCCCGACAGCCGTTTCTTTTCATGGCAAGGGCAGGCACAATGGTTGCGGTTACTGGCTCCTGACACCTTACTTTTGCTCCGATTCAATACTCAACTAGCATCTAGTTCACTTACGTCTTTGGAGCAGTTTAATGTTGGCGGGGTTGAAAGCGTTCGCGGTTATCGGCAGGATTTTTTAGCAGCTGATAACGGTGCTTTTGCTTCGGCTGAAGTTCAAGTTCCAGTTCTAAGCGCACCTAAGATAAATGGCATGTTGCAAGTCATTCCTTTTGCTGATTTGGGTGTGGCTTGGAATAATTCTTCTGACAATAAACTTGACCCCAACGCATTAGCTTCTATTGGTCTGGGATTACGTTGGTCACAGGGCAATCACTTTACCGCTCGTCTTGATTGGGGTATTCCTTTAGTATCCATTGACTCAAGCAAAAGAACATGGCAAGAAAATGGGATTTACTTCTTTTTGCAGTACAATCATTTTTAAAGCTTGTTTTTGCATGTATTAGCGATGTAACAGCATAAAATAAAATACTGAACAGTGAATATTACAAAAGCCAAAAATCAAACTTCCACTCACGCCATTATCATTGGTGGAAGCATTGCGGGGTTACTTAGCGCTAGAGTACTTGCAGAATTTTTTTCTAAAGTCACTATTATTGATAGTGATGAATTATATGATGAACCAATACCTCGTAAAGGAGTAGCACAGTCTGTTCAGCCTCATGTGCTACTGGTCAAAGGGTACAAAATTATTGAAGAATTATTTCCTGGAATAGGTGAGGAATTACAGCTTAATGGTGCATTACCAATAGATTGGGCGCAAGAATTTTTTAGGTTAGTCCCGGATGTGGGATGGGGCGCAATTGCCGAATCTCCTTCGGAATTTATTTCTTATACTTGTAGTCGTCCATTATTAGAATGGGCTATACGAAAAAGAGTCGCCCAGTTAGTAAATGTGCATTGGTTAGAAAGACATCGTGTTACTGGATTAGTCTGTAATGGCGAAAAGAAAATCACTGGAGCTTTACTACATCTAGTTACTGGAGAAGCGAAGGAGAGACTAGAAGAAGCTTCTTTGATTGTTGATGCTAGCGGCAGACGTTCTTTAGCTCCTAAGTGGTTAGAGAAGTTGGGATTTAGCTCTCCCCCTGAAACTGTAATCAATCCATTCTTGGGATACGCCACAAGGCACTATAAACAACCCAAAGGTTTTAAAGAAAACTGGAAGGTAATGTTAATTCCCCAAGTACCTCCTGATAATAAACGTTTAGGATATTTAGCAAAAGTTGAAAATGGTGAGTGGATTGCTACTCTTGGAGGCTACGGACGAGACTTTCCTCCAACTGATGAGCATGGTTTTTTGGAATTTGCTCGTAGTTTACCAAATTCCAAGTTTTACGAACTTATTAAAGATGCCAAGCCTATTTCTCCTATATATGCTTATCGTGCAACTGCTAATCGACTCCGCCATTACGAAAAAATTCAATTGCCAACTGGCTTTATAGCTTTAGGCGACGCTGTTTGTACATTATGTCCTGTCTATGGACAAGGATTAACAGTTAGCGCTCTATCAGCAATAGTTTTACATAACTGTTTACGAAACTCGAAAAACTGGTCAAAGGACGGCTATTTTTCATCTTCAAAATTTCAGAAGCAACTAACTGCAAGTAATTTACCACATTGGGATGTAGCAACAGCTCAAGATTCTGCTTTTGCTTCTACTTCTCCTTCCATTCAGAGGCATGGACTAAAAGGAATTTTATATAAATTTACGCAATGGTATAGCCAGAAGTTTATTTTGGGAACTGTACTATTTCCAGAATTAAATACTTTATTTATAGGAATAACTAATTTAGTCATATCACCACTGAGACTTTTCAGCCCAAAAGTAGTTTTTTGTATCCTAATGAATAAATAGTAATTTGCTATAAAATATTAGGACGAAATTTTTGCTCCAAAATTTTTGACCAAGATTCTCTAGGCAGGAACCGTGGAATTCCAGAAATAATTTTATTCTCCCATCTACCTGTAACAACATGAGAAACTCCTGAATCGAGAGCATTTAAAGCTTCCCTTACCACTTCCAAAGGACTGTCCAAACGTAATGATTCTGCTTCATTGCTAAATCTTTCAAAACTAGCATTCTCATAAAACTGTGTTTTTGTGGGGCCAGGGCATACGGCAAGTACTTTCACTCCTGCCTTGGAATTTTCAGCCCACAAAGCTTCACTAAAACTAAGAACAAAACATTTGGTAGCAGCATAAACTGCCATGTACGGCAGCCCTTGAAAAGCAGCTATTGAGGAAATATTAATAATATTTCCTTTGCCTCGTTGTATCATTTGAGGAAGGAATTGATAAGTTAAATCAACTAATGCTGTCACATTCAATTGAATCATTTCTAGCTGCTTTATTCGTTCACTGGTACTGAAAAGCCCGTAGTCTCCTAACCCAGCATTATTAATTAATGTATCAATACTAATATTTTTTTCAATCATGGCATTAAAAATATCAAAAGCTGCTGTCGATACCGTCAAGTCTTTGACTATAATCTCTACTTTAACTTTGTGTTCTTCTCGGATTTTTTGGGCAAGTTGTTTAAGTTTTTCTTCCGTTCGGGCCACTAAGACTAAATTGTTTTTGCGAGAAGCTAATTCATTAGCAAAAGCCATGCCTATTCCTGATGAAGCTCCAGTAATTAAAGAAGTATTCATAAGTTTTCTAATAAACAAGAGGTTAAGTTATGCCCACAAATTCTAAAACAATTACACAAATATGTCTAGTTAAGTTAGGGATTTGCGTGGTGTTATTTTTTGGTAATGCCGTTACAGCACAGCTTATTCCAGATAAAACTTTGCCTGACAACTCCTCCGTTACGGTTTCTGGTAACACTATTGAAATCACTGGAGGAACTAGAGCAGGTAATAACCTATACCATAGCTTTGAGGAATTCTCTACTTCTGCTGGCTCCTCTGCTTTCTTCAACAATGCTTTAGATATTCAAAACATTATTAGCCGTGTAACAGGGAAATCAATATCTAATATTGATGGGATAATTAAGGCTAATGGTATTGCTAATCTCTTTTTGATTAATCCGAATGGGATTATTTTTGGAAGGAATGCCCAATTAAATATTGGCGGTTCATTTATAGCGAGTACGGCAACTAGTTTGAAGTTTCCAAATAATTTAGAGTTTAGTGCTACGAATATTCAAGCTTCACCGTTGTTGAGTATCAGTAGGCCAATAGGATTACAATATGGCATAAATCCAGGTGCAATTCAAGTAAAAGGCGATGGTCAAGGAACTAGAAAGACAAATGAAGTAATTGATACAACAAATGCCCTACGAGTGCAATCAAATCAAACATTGGCACTACTAGGAGGCGATCTCATATTGAATGGAGGAACTCTCAAAACTGCTGGAGGAAGAATAGAGCTAGGAAGTGTTGGATCAGGAAGTTTTATCAAATTAAACCCTACAAACAATGGTTTTAATTTAACTTATGATCTTGTACAGAATTTCAGAGACATTGAACTATTCCAGGGAGCAACTGTTGATTCTAGTGGTGAGGGACAGGGGGATATTCAAATTCAAGCTAGACAAGCAACAATACAAGATGGCTCTGCAATTGAAAATAGCACTTTGGGAGAAAAGTCTGGAGGAACACTGTACGTCAGAACCACTCATTCTATAGATATAAGTGGCACTTCAGCAGACGGTCAAAACCGTAGCGGTTTAGTTTCCGTAATTTATCCAGGAGCAAAGGGTGGTGAAGGTAATTTGATTGTAGACACTAAGCGACTGAGTGTTCAAAGAGGCTCAGGAATAGCGGCGGTTACACGAGGTCAAGGAAAATCCAACAATTTAATAGTAAATGCCTTAGATTCTGTGCTAGTAACAGGCTTTACTTCGATAAATCCTTCGATTAGTAGCACTATCTCTAATACTATTTATGGGCAAGGAGATGGAGGCAATCTTACATTATCAACGAAACAATTAACTATTGAGGATGGAGCCACTTTAGGTAGTGCAATTTTTGGCACAGGAAATGGAGGTAATGTAAAGGTAGATGCAGATTTAATTAAAGTAACTGGAGCGTCTTCTTTATTTAGTCCTAGCTCTTTTTCCAACATAACTTTCAATAGAGGAAATGCAGGGTCATTAGCAATCAATACACGAAAGCTCACAATTGCTAATGGTGGAATAGTTACTACTTCTGCTACAGGATCAGGTAATGCTGGAAACCTTATAGTTAATGCTTCTGATTCTATAAATGTAGATGGGGTATTGCAGGGGTCTCCATCCACTATCAGGAGTAGCTTGTCCTCATCCGCTGTTGTTGCGCCTTTAGCTGTTCGACAAGTATTTAATATACCTCCGATTGTCTCTGGGGAATCTGGACAATTAACAGTTAATACTAAAAAATTAACTGTTACAAATGGCGGTAATATTAGTGGTAGAAATGACGGGACTGGAAAAGCAGGTAATCTTCTAATTAATGCTGCTGACTCTATCAGTCTAAATGAAGGTAACGTCGTAGCATCAACCACCTCTGGGAATGGTGGTAATATTTCTGTAAATACAGGCTATTTACAGATGAGTAAAAACAGCATTTTTTCTGCAACTGCTGTAGATAAAGGCAATGGAGGAAACATCGACATCAATGCAGATATAACAACTGGCTCAAGAAACAGTAGGATCACCGCAGATGCACTGGAGGGTCGCGGTGGGAATATAACAATTAATGCTCAACTACTCATCTTTTCCTCTGATAGCTTTATTACGGCTAGTTCCAAGTTCGGAATTGATGGTACAGTTAAATACAACATTGCTGATACTAATATTTTTCCTACTCAACTAAAAATAGAAGGAATTTCAGCAGATCCTCAAATCACTTCAGTCTGTCAGGGGCAAGTAGGTACAGGAGTAAGTAATTTTGTAGTTACTAGTAGTCGCAATCTACAATCTAAGCCTAACGATTTAATGTATAACAATGTTGAGCAAAGTAACTCTGTTCCAGTTCAATCTGTTAATAATTCACAGAATCCAAAATCATTAACAAATAACCAACCCACACGAATCATAGAAGCCAATAGTGTAGGTCGGGATTCTCAAGGAAATTTAGTTTTGACGACAAGCCAATCTAACACAGTCGTTTCTGGTACTTCGTTGTCCGCTGGTTCTTGTTTCTCAATATCGCAGTGATGAAAAGATAGAAAAATGATCTCACCTCAATGTTGCTTTAAATATCTCTGCTCAGGCGTTCTAGGGCTGTCTATTATTGTAATTCAATCCTCTTCCCCTGCCCAGACTGTAAAAAAAGAATCGCAGCAAAATAAAGCAGTATCCCTGAGTCAAAGGGGTCATGAGCAGTTAGCTTTAGATCAGGCGAATGAAGCTCTCAAAACTTGGGAAGAGTCTACAAAAATTTATCGTCAACTAAAGGATCAAGATGGGATTACAGAGAGTCTAATTAATCAAAATCTTGCTCTACAAGCCCTAGGTTTACATAAAAAAGCTTGCAATACGCTTTTAGAGGCTTTAAAGTTGAATGCAGAACTAGGTATTTGCGACACTACACCACAGCAAGCTATCTTTTCTCAGCGAAAGCAAATAATAGCAGCAATTGAAAAGCAAAAATCAACATCAGTTAACTTACTAGGATTACAAAATTTAGGAGAAGTTTTGCGCCTGCTAGGTAAGCTAAACGAATCTTCAACAGTTTTAGAAGAAACACTAACATTAGCGAAACTTGCATCATCAGAAAAAGTTAGTGGTATTTATCTATCTCTTGGTAATATCGAACAATCAATTTTTCAGCAATTGCGAGATAAATACTCATGGATAGAGGAACCACTTTTCCGAGAGCAAATTGCCCATACTATCCCACAAAAAGCACAGAAATCATTAGGGTACTATCAACTGCTGGAGAAAACACCAAATTTATCAAAATCGGCAAAATTGCAAGCTCAGTTGAATCGTTTGACTTTACTGATAAGTTGGGGAAAATGGCTTAATAATCAACCGGAACAAGCAAATTTTCATGCTCAAATGCATCAACAAGTTCGAGCTTTAGTGAATCAAATAGATGAAAACTCTTCTGCCTTTTCCTTGTTATCGCCTGAGCCATCTATTCACGCTAGGCTGAACTTTGCTAATAACCTAAGCCAGATTCCAGATGAACAGCTAAAATTGGTAGCGATTCGACATACTAAATTAGCTCTCCAAACAGCTCAAAGCATTAATAGTATACGATGGTTATCCTATAGTTTCGGCACTTTAGGTAAATTAGAAACTCAAACAGAACAAAAGCAGGCATATTTTAACAAAGCTTTAGGGTTAGCTCAATCAATTCGGGCTTCAGATATTGCCTACCAATGGCAACAGCAGTTAGGACTAATTTACCAGAAGCAGGGAAAAACTGAGTTAGCGATTCAGAATTATGATGCAGCGATCGCAAATATGTCTCAAATGCGTGAGAGTCTTTTGTCAACGAATGCAGATTTACAATTCTCATTTCAGGAGGAGATGGAGCCGACATATCGCAATTATATGCGATTACTCTTGGCATCTCCTAATCCTAATTTAAAACGAGTAATACAAATAAACGAAGGGTTGCAGATAGCACGATTAGAAAACTTTTTGCGATGCGGTAAGCTTGACCTGGTTGCTTTGAATGATCTTCAAAATCTCAATAGCGCCCCCGCAGTGGTTCATATTATTGATTTAGGCGATACTATAGAGGTAATTTTGCAGTCTCCAGATGGTTTACTGCACCATCATTCTGTTGATTTTAAGCTAATTCAATCTCATGTAGCTCATCTTTTAGAAATTTTACAAAATGAAAAGTTTATTGACACTCAAGAGAGTGTTATTACTTCTTATTCTCAAAGAATTTATGAAATTTTAATTGCACCAATTAAAACATATCTACCTCCATCAGGAACATTAGTATTCACTTTAGACAAATCTTTTCAAAGTTTACCGATAGCATTGCTACATGATGGAAAAGATTATCTAATAAAGCATTATAGTATTGCGGGAACTTTAGGAGCTAAGATTTGGCAACCAAAATTTTTGCTTGAAAATCAGATGAGAGCTTTAATAGCTGGGCTATCAAAAATTGCTCCCAGTTCTACAGATCCAAATGCACCTAAAAACATGGAGGATTTGCCCCCATCTAAACAAGAATTAGAAAATGTAGAAAACCAAACTAAATCTTCAGTAACCTTGTTAGACGATAAATTTACCATTAAACGATTCAAAGAAGAATTAAGTCGAAATAATTTTCCCATTGTACATATTACCACTCACGCTCAATTCAGTTCTGATCCCCTTAAAACAGTACTAGTAGCCTACGACAAGGTAATTAATATTAGAGAATTTGACAGTCTAATTAGAGCTAAAGCTCAAAATAGTCAAGATGCAATTGAGTTACTTGTTCTTAGTGCCTGCGAAACTGCAAAAGGCAACAAGCAGTCAGCGATGGGCATTGCGGGAATAGCTGCTCAAGCAGGTGCGCGTAGTACTATCGCTACTTTGTGGCGCGTAGATGCCAATTCTACCGCTTTGCTCATGAAAGAGTTTTACAAGGGGTTAAAAAATGGCTTGACTAAAGCAGAGGCACTGCGTCAGGCACAATTGAGTTTGCTATCAAATCCCCAGTATCAAAAACCTTATTATTGGGCGCCTTTCCTACTCCTTGGAAGTTGGTTGTAAAATTCCACCATTTTCAACCCCTCTTGCGCCTTTTCTAACTCTGTTGAATTATTACTACTTTTCGCTAACTCAGTAGCCTTTGTATATTCCCGCTTAGCTTCATCTGGCAACCAGGCCCCCAGATAACGATCGCCCAGTGTTCTGTAAAGAGTTGGATTTCGGCTAAGATCTGCTGTTGCCGTTTTTAACATCTCAATCGTTTCATTCAAAAGATTCTCTGACGCATAGATAGCATCTGTATCAAGAACAGTTTCATCTGGGGGTAGTCTTAATTCTTTGATGCGTTTAATCCTAAAAACAATTTCTTCTTGGTAGCTCACAGACAATAGGTTCACAACTGTTGAGTCATAGCTAATGGGATTTCCATCTTTGTAAGCAAAAACATATATTGTATATGCATTACCCGGTTGAAATTCCTTTTCATCACTTGGGTAGGCAAGACGAGTTTGATTTACAACTTCTTGCCAGCCAAACTCGTAACTTCTTACTTTGACTTTGTAAGAAGTAGCACCCTTAACAGGAGTCCAAGTTATTTCAGGTCGAGGATTCAATGTTGAAGTACTATAAGGAGAAATAATTGTCGGCTCATCGCTCTCTTCTGTGCCTCCTTTGGGACGAAAGCACCCCACGATATTGCTAGGATTGCAATTAGCATTAATATTTCCAGTCTTTGGACATTTGTCTGAAACAACACCACTAGATAATTTTAAAATCTTCCCAGAACTGTAACATAAAAAGTCAATATAACCACCATTCGAGACTTCTATACTTTCTTTTTCACAAATCAAGCTTTTGGCATCAAAGCGTTTCTCACGTCTATCCATTATTCTGCCAATTGGTTCGCAGCGAACTTGATTTCTCTTAACTCTTATTAGTGGTACGCTTGCCACCGATGGTATCTCTTTTAAGATTAAAAAAGTTAACCAGAAGAATACCCAATATCCTGTATTTTTTATCACAACGTTTCTCTAGTTTTAGTATTATTATCTCTCAGAAGCTTATCATTTTTCCAATATCCGATCTAGTAACTCCTGTCTGAATATAGAAATGTCTGAATCTGTAGACTTAGCAAGTAAACACACTTCTACAGAAATTCTTGCCTCATCAATTTTACCTAATGCTTCTTGCGCTTTAGCTAACAGACAATAAGCATCTATTCTGTGATTATCTAAACTAAGTGCTTTTTCTAAATATTTTTCAGCATCACTTATTTTCTTTTGTTCTAAACTTGCCCAGCCTAAATTCTTATATAGTGCAGCTTGTATCAATGGATCTTTATTCTTTTGTAATCCCGATTGAGCTAAAGAAATTGCTAGATTATAATCACCAGTTTTAATCTTTAGTCTAGACAAATTATTAATAGCTATCATCGCTGAACTACTACTTTTAATAGCTTTATTATATTCTTTCTCTGCTAATTCATAACTTTCTTGCTCATCATAATAACGCCCTAAATTATAATGTACTGTCCAATCATTAGGCTTTAATTGAAATAACCTTGAATAGACATATTTTATACATTCCCTATCTGATAGCTGCTGACAAGTTATCCCTAGAAGATTATAAGCATCTATATTCTGATTATTGTATTTGACAGAAAGCTCATAATTATTTTTCGCTGCTTTAAGATTACCTGTAATCATCAACTGAGAAGCTTTATCCAAATAATACTTAGAGATAGCAAATTTAGCTGAAGGATTAGTTGTGATTGCTAAGTTAAAAAAGTTTTGTGCATTTTGATAATCATTTCTTGTTTCTAACTTTTGTCCTTGGGCTACTAGGTAGTTAGCTACTAGAGGTAGAGATAGAAATACACTCCCAACAATTCCTAAACCCATTAATGCATATTTGCTATATTTAAATACTTTAGAATTAGTTAATCTATATTTTTTAATTTGCTGAGGCAGTTTTTCTAATCGCTGCAAAATTACCTCAGTAGTCTGCGGGCGCTGTCCTGGAAGAAAAGCCATTAACTCATCAATGAAATCAGCAAAAGGTTTGTCAATCTGCGGGGCTTTATTTCTCCAAACTAAGTTCCCTGTATTTTCATCTGTTGGTAGGTCACTTAGAGAAATATCAGTCACTAAATTTACAAAAGTACAGCCCAAGGCATAAAAATCAGATTGAGGTACTGCCCTACCATTAATTTGTTCTAGTGGAGTATAACAAGGTGTGACAACAGATGTAATTTCATAAGTGCCTACTCTTGAACTAGTCCCTCCGCTTCCACTAACTTTTGCCAAATAAGTATCAGTTACTCGCCGCGCAGTACCAAAATCGATTAATGCTAATTGCTCATTTGGTTGGAGAATTATATTAGAAGGCTTAATATCTCTATGAAAAAATTCAGTATGATGTACGACGTCAAGAATTTCTACTAACTGCTTAAGCCAGTCTAATGCTACGGATTGTGAAATTCGCCCATTAGATTCTAACCATTGCTCCAAGTTTTGTCCCTCAATCTTGTCCATTACTAGGCAACGCAGTTCTAGAAGACTGTTGTTAGGAACAAAAGTAAAAAAGTCGTCTAGGGTAGTTCTAGGAACACATGGATGTCGTATCAATTGTAGAGTGAGAGATTCTTGCTCAATTAATTTACGTAGCTTAAGCGAGTTCCATTTCAGAACCTTCATCACTCGCCGTTCCCGAACGGGATGCCACCTAGTACCAGCGTCGTCTACTTCAAAAACTTCAAAGTAGCTGTGCGGGTCATAAGTAAGCTCTCTTAATGGTTTGAGTAGACGAATACGTCCGTTAATCAACAATGGAGTTCCACAAGAGAGGCATGTTTCAGCATCATCAGGATTTTGACGCTGTTCACACAAAGGATTAATACAATAAGAAGACATTTTTGTCAACTATAAAAGTATGCATTTAGATATTTAGTAATTAATTGCTATGTAGTATGCTTTAAACAAAGATACAACTCATCTATCTTAATTTAAGTCAACTGCCTCGTTTCGCGTTTTTGAGTGCTTACAACTCTTTCTGTAAGTATGTTTTAAAAAGTCAAATGTGTTTTAACTGCCAACAATGATGCAAAAAGAAGCTTTAAAGAACATAAAGTACAATCATACTTTTCATTTTATAAAGCAAATAAAACGCTTTGTAGTATATGAATTATAATCATACTTTTCATTAATATATAGGCACGCCATCATTCAAGTCAGAAAAACGCAACCTAGTATTTTTACTCCTTTGCTTTATAAATAGACTCCATGCATCAAAAATACACAAAAAGCTTTAATACTTTTTTGATATTTTTCGAGCTAGTAACTATACACAGAAAAATATAGTATGATTGATTTCAGTGTGATGCACTTCTGCAATTAACCCTAATACACGGAAAGCGCTATCCGAAAGATGAGTGTAACTATAAATTCTAGTGCGGAACCAGAGCTTCAACCTTCTGCCCATTCCTGTGTCACTTCAGAGGGGCAGAGAGTTCTAAGTCCGATATTGCCAATAGCAGAAGCTTTTGAACTAGCTCTAGTCGTAGTAAATGACCTGGTTTTCGCTAAAAGAGGTAAATATTTAACTGAAACTGAACTCATCATCGTTAAAGGGGCGTTGAACGACTTAGATTACGAGGAAATAGCAAGTAATTCAACTTACACTCTCAACTATTTGCAACGGTGCGTAGCTCCTCAACTGTGGGACACTCTCTCTGAAACTATCGGGAATGGGGAGCGAGTTGGAAAAAAGAAGCTTTGGTATTTTTTAGAGCAAGTTAACCAAAAGTATCATATCCAATCTTTGTCTTCCGAAAGGCAAGCTTTTATTGCCAACAAAGAGCAGGAATCTTCCAGTAACAAGTTGTTACAAACTATTACAGGGCAACTTCCTGACTTATCCAGTTTTTACGGACGGACACAGGAGCTTGCTGAGCTAAAACGATTGACAGCTAAGCAACGCTGTATATCGCTAGTAGGAGTACCAGGCATTGGTAAAAGTGCCTTAGCAGCAAAACTAATAACAGAAGTAAGTGCAGAGTCTCAACCCAGATTTGATTGTCTAATTTGGAAATCAGTGTCTCATGCACCTCTACTTCAAGACTTAATAAACGATCTAATAGAACTTACTCGACAATCTTTAGAGCCTGGGTCTGACTTACCTCAGTATATTCAGGCAATGATTTCAATATTAGTTAAACAATTACAATCACGCCGATGTCTAATAGTATTAGACTCTTTTGAAGCTTTATTTCAGAGAACTAACTTTCAGCATCGGCTTGAGTATGGATTGTTCTTAAACCGTTTAATAGAAGAAGATCATCAAAGCTGCTTGCTCTTAACTAGCCGGATCTTACCTGATGAGCTTGATATTCTGATAAGAACTAAACCACATATTCAATCCCTCAAACTAGAAGGTTTGGATGTAGATGCAGCAAAACAACTTTTATTTGCTCAAGGGTTAACTGATGAAGAAAACTATAATGAATTGATTAAAACTTACTGCGGAAATCCTTTAGAATTAAAGGCAGTAGTTAATCGAATTACACGCTTCTTTGATGGCAGCGCTGAAAGTTTTTTTCAAAATAAAACTACGCTGATTAGCAGTGAATTTCAGTCAGTACTTGACGAGATGTTTGGTCAAGTACTGACTGAAATTCAACGGCAGATTATGAATTGCATAGCAGAGGAGCTAGTCTTAACTTCTATGCCTGTCAGTTTTGCTAATTTACTGAAGGGATTGAATCGAAATCCAAAATTATCGATATCAACTTCGGAATTGATCACAGCTTTGGAAAAGCTTGAAAGACTTTCATTGATTGAAAGCGGTAAAGACACAGTTACCAAAGAAATTAATTTTACTCTCCAACCAGTAATCAAAAAGTATATTAAGACAGATCATCAAAGATTGGTGCGTCCATCTAGCGTATCACCAACATTAGCGATCGCATCATAACAGAGGTAGCTATGATTGCAAGCAAACTAGAAATCACAATTAAAATCAATGAACTGCCACAACCCAAGACCATAGAGAACGGTTGGCAGCAGTTGGAACTAGACTGCGACGGACAAATCATTTCAGTCATAGTTAAACCCAAAGTTTGGAAGAAACTGACCAACGCTGCAAGTAATTACCCACAGTGGGTAGGAGCAATTGCTGGAAAACTCGGTCAGCAAACAGAAAACGGGTTCGTGTTAGCAGAACCCAATATACAGGTTTTTGAGCGCAAGCCTAAACTAGGGGCAACAGCCACGGCTGGCGCTACTTAAGCATGGGTAATCATACCCTACACAGAGGTGCAACCAAACCTCGATTACCCCTAAAGCAATCCTTAGCAAACATGGAGGTCACAAGTAAAAATCAAAACGACGCTAGATGCCAGACGACCAGAAGTTCTGTAAGATCAAAACGAACAACAAATGAAGGGAGATATATAGCGTACCAAAAATTTAAAGGACAAAACGTACTAAGGAGTAACGCTTTGTCCAAGCGCGAAAAATTAAATAATTTCAGAGCGGGGTTATCTCAGAGAAACCAAGTAAGTGGCAGTTAAAGTTTGACGGCTTTGATCCACTGACTGGTCGAAAGAGATTAAATCCGCTGCTTCTCGTATTATACGAGAAACCACACGAAACTGACCAGTTTTGTGTGGCAGTTTTGGCTGTTGAAATTCCTCA
>JAHHHK010000002.1 GCA_019359395.1 Komarekiella atlantica HA4396-MV6 | reverse complement strand
CTGCTGAGCGGCGAACGGGTAGCTCTCAACTTGGCTATGCGGTTAAGTGGTATCTCAACCCTCACTAACATATATGTTGATAAAATTGCTGATTTCCCTGCTCTACTGGTTGATACCCGCAAAACTATGCCTGGAGATAACTCCTGATCAGTTGAGCTAAAAATTAGAAGTGATATGAATAGCTTCTGCAAAAATATTGTTATTACTGATAATTTGTCTGGAACCGATGATGACAAAAAATCTCCATTGATCAATATATTTACAGTATTTTCAATTATTATTAAATAGACAGAATTACGTATTTATATCTATGTTTTAAAATTTTTACCATTTAAAGTATCAGGATATATAGCTTTTTAAGAGTGCTTTGGTAAGCATTCTTATAACACAATCTACGCTCATTCATCCTTTATAACTATACTGGACAAGCTTTCAGAGCTAGAGATATATAGTTAGCAAGAACAGGCATAGGTCAATATAATCGTCGTGTATCTCCCAAAGTTGGATTTACAGTGGTTTCACTGCGCTCAAGCTTATAATAATAAGTATAAAAAGGATGTAGAGTTTACATCTTTATTACTTATGTTTTTGAAGAGATTTAGTAGTGTAGTAGCAGTTATCGCATTGTCAGTTAGTGGTACAGCGATCGCTCAGACAACTAATAACTATATTTATATTGAAGTGGGCGCAGATAGTCATGGGAATCCAATTACTCTAGATTTGTCATCTATAAAAGGAACCGAGTATATCCTCTTATACAAGCATGGTGATAAAACAATAAAAACAACTCTTTTTGCTTCCTGTAATGAAGGTAGATTGTTTTCAAAAAGAGTTTCTCTTTATACATCAACTGGACGACTAACTAGCGATAATCACACCGAACGAGAGATTTTTCCAAAGCCTGGAACTGCTGACGCTGGTTCCATGGATATTGTTTGCCAGGCAGCAGGCATACACAAGGATTACTCAACTCAAAGCCAAAAGTTTTGAGCAAACCCACTTAATTTAGTTGAGTTACAGTAAATCTTAATATTTATCCCCTTGACCTACACTGGGGATATTTTTGTTTATAAGTATTTTGTTTTATTTATAAAATCATCCATGTGTGTGCAGGCGCAATTAGACGAGTATCTGTTAATCAAAAAGTATATAAGACTTATTTATAAAATTATTAAGCAAGTTGTTTAAACTTAAATTAATATATAAAAACTAAAAAAGTTAATAAAGCATTAATGTTTATAAATAAATTATAATATAAAATATACATAAAAACGGAAGAGCAAATATACTCTCCCGACTGACTTTTTAACTAATATCAATATCTATAACAGTGCACTTAATATTTAACCAAAATACAATATAAAACTCCTTGCCTTGCTGAAAGATTTATTCCTACCTTTTAAGTACAAGTTTATAGAAAATTAATATAAGCTATTAGCTTTTATGTGTCATTTAATGACTACTGATAATTATTAAAATGTGAAATAGCTCCAGTTATGGCTGCTGCCTCCACTATGGCTATAACCTCCACTATGGCTGCTGCCTCCGCTATATTTGTAGCCTCCACTATGGCTATAACCGTAGCTTCCAAAATATTTACCTCCCTCGATACTTTGAATTTCTTGAGTGGCTAGTTCATTAAGAAAGCTTTCGGAATCACGAAACAGATCACAACCAGCAGATTGTAGTTCTGAAATTTTTACATTAGTCATTGGGCTGACTCCTTTGCTCTAAAGTAAGCATTTTTTACATCACAAGTAAGATTAGACTATGTTTCGTCTAACCCTATTTCTGATGCTTGCAAATTGCCTGAAACAAATCAAGTATTTAGAATTGATTGCTTAGACATAATTAATAGAGTTTTGGCTGTATATATTTTTAGATTAGTGTTTGAGTTGCTAAGAAAGAGATTTATTAAAAATTCGCTTAGCTCAATTATTAATTGCTCACGGCATGTATTATTACGAAGCAGCTTTATCTTCTTAGGGTTGATATGAAAGTTACAAAAATTAGTACATTGCAGCAAAGTTCTCATTTAACAAGGAATTGCTGAGTTAAATTGGCTACAAAATCTACTTAAAAGCTGAATATCAAAATAAGGCATAATTACTTTGATTATGTCTCACAAGATTATTGTTTTTTGTCAAAATCCCAGAGTTGGATTTATAGTTATTGAAATTTCATAATTGCTCTATCAATCCTGGTTGATGTAAATCAATTTTTATTAAAAGGAAACTACTATTGAGATAGTTGCTATGATTCGACAGAAGAAGCAAAATCTCCTGTTTGCCAAGCTATCTTCCTTTTACTCCTTTTTTGAAGGAGTCGTTGTAAGCTGGAGAATTAAATCTGAGCAAACTACGCACAGCCTGCTCTAAATCGTCTTCTTCAACTAAAGATTCTCCTATTAAAACTGCTTGTGTACCAGCCTCAACGACAAAAGATAAATCAGCAGGTGTATACAGCCCTGATTCACTAACGACCATAATGCCCAAGCTTTGAAGTTGCGATCGCCTAGCTGCTAGTAGTTGCTGAGTGGTACTGATGTCGATGCTAAAATCTTCTAAGCTCCGGTTGTTAATTCCTACTAAACGTAGGTCATCAAGCTTTAATACTCGATCCAACTCAGCTAAAGTATGTACTTCTACTAAAGCATTCATTCCCAAATAGTGAATTATTCCCAAAAAGTCTTGGAGTTCTCTATCTGAAAGAATTGCTGCGATCAACAGCACTGCATCTGCGCCTGCTGCACGTGCTAAATAAATTTGGCAAGGGTCTAAAATGAAGTCTTTGCATAATAGGGGTAGTGATACCCGATAGCGGATAGCACGCAAATTCTCAAAACTGCCTTGAAAAAATTTCTGATCGGTGATCACAGAAATACAAGTTGCGCCACCACGCTGATAGGCTCTAGCGATCGTTACTGGGTCAAAGTCTGATCTGATAATTCCTTGAGTTAAAGATGCTTTTTTCACCTCTGCAATAATGCACGGTCGGTAAGGACTTTGTTGTAAAGCGGTGAAGAAATCTCGCACGGTTGGAGCAGCAGTCACCTGGCGTTGAAAAGAAGCCCAAGTCATCTCTTGCTGGATCTGTGCGACTTCATGCCTTTTCTGCCACACTATCTCTTTGATAAGAGGTTGCAAACGGCTATTAGGGGTAGTAGCGGAGTAAGTCATAAGCTGCTGTGGATGGGGAGTTCAATATATTATCTTTCCCAACTTGGCATAACATCACGTTTGTATTTTTCAGAGTTGAAGCCAAGTTGATTTGAGATCAAACGCCTCTACCGTCTTACTATCAGTTTGATTTGGCTTTGAGCTTGTAACTAGGCAGTTGTTTTTGAGCAACCGAATATAAGTGCGGTAAGGTATGTAGTCTATCGGGTTATAACCAACAAAACGCAGGATTAAAACACATGCCCAGGAATACTTTCCTGCAATAATTGCTTTAACAATTTGCTCAATCTGTTCATTATTGATTTTTCTACCAATTTGTGTTTGGTAATCAGTAAGATTTTGAGTCATAGTATGCACCCTTTTGTGTAAATTAAAACTAGTCTACATCTGACAGATTTTCTCCTTTATTTACTGAATTTGCCTAGTTATTTTACTTCTGTAATGAAGCGAAATATACAAATTACTGCCGAAGATTAGGTAGTAATGTAAATCACAAAGCATAAGAAATTTTATCAGAGTCTTTCGACTAAATATAACGCAAATGCTTGATAATCAAGCCAGATTCACTCTATATGAAAAAAATTTTGACACCATAGCACAGGTTAAAAAACAAATGACACTGCTTAGACAAGCATATACTTTTACATACGATAAAATTAAGAGGTATTGCCAATTGATATTTTAAGGAGAGGCGGGTTTAACCAGCCTAATAAATATCTGGTTAAACCCACTCTTATAGATAAACCGTATTGCAGAAGCTGCTTCTTCGTTAAGCTTACTGAATTTCAGCAACAGAGATATGAACATTTTTTTGATAGACGTGTCTATTTTTTAGGTCTTAAAATTTCATTTGTTTTTTAGTGGAGATTAACATGGCTTGGCTATCATCAATATTTAGATGTTGATGAAACTTTCCTCGTAGGATTCTCAGCGATTGTGCTGTCCTCTGAACAAGTCTTTGAGAACATATAAGTATATAGGATTTAAGGACTACATCAACGATAAAGGTACAAGTTGAGGTATCACATAACATCAAGAGTCTAAGATATTTACAATAAATAATTTGTTAATTAACTCGTCCATTTATTTTAATTTTGTTATAGCTGCAATGTCTAATTAGGCAACCTGATCAATTTATATCTAATGATAGTTGTTATTTATACGTTTTTCTAAACTTAATTAATGTAATTAATACTGAGTATTAAATAATACAGCAGTTTTTATTCCTTAAATAGCAAAAATAACAAACAGATAGATTGGAAATACTGAATCAAACCTCAAAAACCAATTTTTCTTCAAAGTCTGATCGTAATAATAGCAGTCTAGGCAATTGTTTGGAATAATTAGGCGGTCTTTATACTATTTTTTATATTGTATTTCTCAATACATCTAATTTTAATATTTACTACTCCTTTTGGTAGATACTCAAAATATATATACTTAATTCTTTAATAATAAATGTATTCCTTATGAAGGATGACTAGGCATATTATTATGTAGTTAAATCCCTAAATGAACAACTTAGGACAAGTTAAATTTATGAGCAATTACGAGTCAAAACTTGCTGCTCTCAAAGCAAATACATCTAAATTAAAATTGACAAAATCATGTTAGTGTAAATCAAAGTTTGATTGATGTCTATTCTCTTTGTTGAAAAAAAGTTACAGGTTGAATAGCCAGAATTAAAATTAGTAAATGGTTTCAGCTTATTTGATATGTTTTGGAATAAACTTTTAGAAGTTGAGTTAATGTATATGCAGAAAAATTACACAGTTAAATGTGACTCAAAATTATAAGTCACTTAACAGTCGTTATTTGGAAGGTAATTAGGCAAACTATCATAGCCGAATCAAGAGTAAAAACAATAGATATTAATTGTTTATTTTAGTTATAAGTTCAAAAATAAATGAGTTTTTCATGATCATAAATTTTGATTGAGAGCAGAATATTAATACTATTTTTCATCCTGACTAATGTTTTATATTTAGTAGTAAATCTGTGAATGCCTAGGATACAGATGTAAAAAGTAATTGTAAACCTTAGGAGTAAGTTTAATATTTGAGTATTTACTTATAAGTATCATAACTTTGTTTATTAATCTTGAATGATTTGCCAATATTTTTTTATATTACTAAAGTGAAATATTTTGCTATAGTTTTGGTAAAATGAATTTTACAATCATAATATTTTTTCCTGATTTATTTTTGTCAAACCAATAATTGAGATTAAGCTTTTAGTAAGCTGTAATTATCAGTTTACTAATACTTATAGCTTTAATGTTTTAACAAGGAGTGATAAAAATTCTGAATTGTGACGAGTTTTAGTGAAATAAAAGTTCACCGAGTTATGAGTTGTTAGTTAATAAATATCTTCAACTCAACATTTACAGGTCTTGTAAAGAGTATTCGGCACAGAGTTTGGTAACTATTCCCTGCCAAAAATCCTAGTGATGGAAGAATGATGCACGAATCGAAAGCAATCCTAGTAATTGAAGATGACACCGACACCCGCAATCTCTTCTTAGACGTTCTTGAGGCTCAAGGTTTTTACACAATAAGTGCTGAAAACGGTATTGCTGGTATACAGCAAGCTCAAAAACATCTACCCGACTTGGTGATTTGCGATATTCTGATGCCAGATATGGATGGTTATAGTGTTCTGACTACGCTCCGTCAAGATCCTGTTACAGCGATTATTCCCTTTATTTTTCTCACTGGTAGCAACACTCAAGCTGCTGTTCGTAAAGGCATGGAGTTGGGAGCAGATGATTATCTTACTAAACCTTCTACTATTGAGGATTTGCTCAGAGCGATCGCTGTGCGATTAGAAAAGCAAGCTTTACTTAGGTACTGCTACACTACTAACTCTTATCCAACCTCTGAACCATTACCTTTATCGGTAGACTCTGAGTCAATCTTTCCATTGGTTCCTCAACTACAAGCAGTTTTCGATTTTATTGAGGATAACTATCGCCAAGGAATTACTTTGTCTGATGTAGCTAAGGCAGTTGGTTATTCATCTGCTTACTTAACTAACCGAGTCAAAGAACTAACAGGAGAACCTGTGAACGTTTGGATTGTCAAGCGCCGAATAGCAGCAGCACGTCCTTTACTTAAAGATACTAACCAGACAATTGAGCAGATCGCTACTATACTGGGCTATAAAAATGCGTGTCATTTCTCTCGCCAGTTTCGTCAGCATAACAATGGACAATCTCCTAAGGCGTGGAGAAAACAACATCAACTTTTTCAAGCTACCAGAAACGTAAAGCTACAACTCATAAAAACTCATGGTAAGGTGGGAAATCTTATACCTTTAAGTTGCTCATCAAAAGTAAATTACTAAGCTATTTTGCGTCCAAATTACACATTTTTTCATGGGGAGCTACTGCATAAGGTAGGCTCCCCAAATTGTATGACAGCAGAATAAAAGTGTCAGTTGTCATAATGCGTAACAACTTAGTTTTCACTATCTTTATGCTTAGTCAATTGTTGCACTAATAATTGCACTCCCAGAGCCAACAAACCAACAGCTACTATACCAAATACCCCAGATCCTAAGGCAAACACGCCGACAACCAGAGTACGAACAGCAGAGGAAATTTTTACCACTAATGGATTTACTGAATGAATGGGTTTGGTGGCAAAATTTGTAGCGATCGCAATCATCAATGAATACACTGCAAAACTCATTCCTCCAGAAATTGCCGCTCCTGTTATGCAGCGTAAAGGACTCGCTGTAACTTTTACCTGAGCTTCTGTTTGTTGAGTTACATTTGGATCACTCATAGTATTTCAGATTTTAGATTGAGTTATTGAGGATAATTCTTGCCCCATTTTTCATTAACGATAAAGCTTTCTTTAAACTGATGATGCCACCCGAATTCCATGTGTAGTTATCCGGGTAACAAACAATTCTAAATCCTCGTCAGCAATTGCTTCCCTCAAACTTAGCTTAACTGCTTGTGCTTGTTGTTCAGATTTTACAAGAGCAAATACTGTTGGCCCAGAACCAGACATCATTGTTCCTAAAACACTTTCTTGATTTGCAAACACCTCTCGTAGTTGCAAGACTTGGGGATAGGCTGGTAACACTACGCGCTCTAAATCATTGTGCAGTTTTTGAGCAATTTTTGTTGAGTCTTTATCCAGAATGGCTTTAACTATTTCTCCCGAATGAACTGCATTAGCACGCGCTGTCAAACTCTCTGTATCTCGAATATAAGAATTGCCAAACTGTTGTCTATAGGTTTTGTATGCCCAAGCGGTGGAGACTTCCAGACTGCGGTATTTTGCCAATATTATATATATATGATCTAAACTTGGTAGGGCAGAAAGTTGCTCGCCTCTACCTGTAGCGATCGCTGTTCCACCCGCTACACAAAACGGCACATCTGAGCCGAGAGCTGCTCCCAATTCCTCTAATTCTGACTGAGTTAGACCCAACTTCCATAGTAAATCTATCCCCACTAAAACAGCTGCGGCATTCGTAGAACCCCCAGCTAACCCAGCAGCTACAGGAATATGCTTGTTGATGATAATTTCTACACCCCCATATTTACTAAAAGCTTCGGGAAATTGCGTTGCCATTAGTTCTGCTGCTCGGTATGCCAAATTACTTTTGTTTGTCGGTACTTGTGGATGGTTGCAGTGAACGCGAATGGTATCCACGCTGATGGAACGCACATCGATTTGATCGGCAAGGTCGATACTTTGGAGTATCATTGCCAACTCGTGATAGCCATCAGGGCGGTCGCCGATGATTTCTAAATACAAGTTGATTTTAGCAGGAGCAATTAAGGTGTAGGAACGCATTTTTAGTGCTGAGTACTGAAGTGCGGATAGCTATGGTTTAGCCGATTTTGAGTTGTAACTACTCAGAGGTGAGTAAATTAGCCAGTGTTACCCATTGGTTAACGCTGAGGTCTTCAGCACGAACTTGGGGATTTATTTCTAATTGTTCCAGTAAGTGGGTCAGGCGATCGCGTTCTACGACTGATTGCAAATTATTTCGTAACATTTTACGCTTTGCACCGAATCCCAACTTGATTAAATTCTCCAACCGTCTTGGATCAAGTGCTGGTATTTCTATTTTTCGAGGATACAATCGCACGACTGCTGAATCTACTTTTGGCGGTGGGTGGAATGCTGCTGCTGGAACTGTGCAAATTAACTCGCACTTAGCCAAATACTGCACCCGCACGCTTAACGCTCCAAAGGCTTTTGACCCTGGTTTAGCATACAACCTTTCTGCTACTTCTTTTTGTACTAACAGCACTATCGAATCAAATGGTTCAGGGTTGGGGTTGGCGATCGTACCCAGTAGTTTCTCAATGATTGGGCCTGTGATGTTGTAGGGAATGTTAGCTACTACTTTATTGGGCTTTTGAAAATTGGGAAATGCTGCCAAATGAGATGGTAAATCTAGGATGAGAAAATCCCCTTGCAGTAGTAGAAAATTTTCAGTTTTACCCAGTTGTTTAGCTAAGAGTTTGCATAAGTCGTAATCTATTTCAACTGCGACTAGGGATTTTACCAGGGGGAGTAATCGGCGAGTTAGAATGCCGGTTCCTGGCCCAATTTCTAGGACGCGATCGCCTTGTGTACATTCTGCTGCTTTAATAATTGCATCTAGAGCTTTTTCACTTTTGAGCCAATGCTGAGCAAACACCCTGCGCGGTCGTACCATTAATTTTCCTTAGTTTGTCTAATTTTCAGCTTTTTCTAAAAAAATCGTTTCTTACTTTTTTCTTACTTTTAACTGTTACCTTTCCTGTTTTTCTCTTGACATATACAGCTATATATGATATTGAAACTGGGTTATAGCATCGCAAAAGCACCTTCAGATGGAGTGCGTTTACTTCGTGAATAGCATTGTATAGGAATCGTTGTTTCTACCGTTGTATATGTATTTATGGGAAGATTTTAGCTAAACACTTAAGGCATTATGTCAGAAACACCTTCAGATACCATTTGGATTGTTACCGATGAAACTCCTCAAATATCGATTCCTGAAGGTGCAAAAGGTGGGATTAGCATCGGCAGGGATTGGAGAGACGAAACTGTAAGGGAACCTACTGGCAGCAAAGGGGTAGGAGATGCGGTTAAGGTTAGCACTCAAAAATTAGAGCAAGAAATGACTCACTTTCTGCAAGTGG
Source organism: Komarekiella atlantica HA4396-MV6 (assembly GCA_019359395.1). Taxonomy (GTDB): domain Bacteria; phylum Cyanobacteriota; class Cyanobacteriia; order Cyanobacteriales; family Nostocaceae; genus Komarekiella; species Komarekiella atlantica. The sequence goes on along the minus strand of JAHHHK010000002.1, from coordinate 344,222 downwards.
TGGGGCGCTTGTTTAACCGTGCTGAACAGCAAGCTAAAGTTAATTCTGGGATGCAGCTAGACGAAATTGAGCTATCGGTAGAAATTAATGGAGAAGGCGAAGTTAAGTTAATTGGAACTGGTGCGAAAGCTGGGGGTAAAGGAGCAATTAAGCTAAAGTTCAAGCGGCAGTAAGATGGCTAAGAATTGGGCGATCGCGATCGGAATTAACCAGTACAATTACTTGCAACCGCTGAACTATGCCAAGCGGGATGCACAGTTAATGCAGGAGTTTCTGAGAAATGAGGCAGGATTCGAGCGAGTTTATTTCTTCTCGGATGACTCACCTGATAATTCGACTCACCCAACCCGCACTAACTTACTGCGAGCCTTGCGGCAATTATTTGAAACTCCCTTCATGGGAGCCGGAGATAATTTTTGGTTTTTCTTCAGTGGTCATGGAATAAGACACGCTGACCGTGATTATCTCATGCCCTGTGATGGCGACCCAGAGGAAATAGAAAACACAGCGATTTCTATTAACCTTGTGACTGAACGCCTGCGTCGCTGTGGTGCTGATAATGTTGTTTTGATTTTGGATGCTTGTCGTAGTCTGAGCACTCGTGCTGGCGAAGGCATTGGGCGACAAACCGCAGAAGAAGCACGTCAACAAGGAGTCATCAGCATTTTTTCTTGTATTCCGCAGGAGTATTCTTATGAAATTGATGCTTTACAACAAGGAGCTTTTACCCATGCACTACTGGAAGGGTTAGGAATACAAGGTCAATGCGCTACCGTTGAAAGATTAAATCAGTATCTAAATGTTCGCGTGCCAGAAATTGTTCGGCAGCATAAGAATGCGAGGCAGACACCTTATATTATTGCTGAACCTGTAAATAAGTCCCATCTAATACTTGTACCGCGATATGCAACTTTAGCTGATATTGCCACACTGAAAAATGATGCTTATCGAGCTAAAGATGAAGGGGATGTGGATTTGGCTGAGCAGTTATGGATTCGGGTAAATGCTGCGGCTTCTGGTCAGGATATAGAAGCTATAAGGGCTTTACAAAGACTTAGACAGCTACCTTCACCACCGCCTAGTCAGCCTGCTCAGAATTCTGGTAAAGGATTTAAACCACCTATTACTCCAAAACCTTCAACGACACCGCCACGGCTTAACTTGTCACGGCGGCGGGTGATTCAAACTGTTGGGTTTATAGGGGGTGGGTTGGGTTTGGCAATTGTAGTACCACGTCTATTACAGCCTAATTCAGGAGAAAGCAGCACGAGCGACACCACCACGACAACACCAGCTAAACCAGAAAATCCTGTTATCTCGTCTCCCACTTCCCAAAATCGCCTAAAAACTTTTCCATTTGAAGTGGTAAAAGTAGATGCACAGGGAAATATCACCAACCGCAGTGAAAGTGAAGCGAAATACTTTGTTGAAGATTTGGGGGATAGTGTCACCTTAGAAATGGTGCAGATACCAGGGGGAACCTTTATGATGGGTTCACCAGCGGGGGAAAAGGAACGAGAATCAGATGAAGGGCCGCAACATCAAGTAAAAGTTGCTGGATTCTTTATGGGTAAATATGAAATCACCCAAGCACAGTATCAAGCAATCATGGGAAGTAATCCTTCCAATTTCAAAACAAATGGTGGAAATCAACCTGTGGAACAGGTGAATTGGAATGATGCTGTAGAATTCTGTAAAAAGTTAAGCAAGAAGACGGGACGTACCTACCGACTACCTAGCGAAGCCGAATGGGAGTATGCTTGTCGTGCTGGAACCACTACGCCTTTTTACTTTGGCGAGACTATTACCACTGATTTAGCAAACTACGACGGCAACTATACATATGCTTCTGCACCACAAGGCCAATATCGCAACAAAACAACAAAAGTGGGGAGTTTTCCACCAAACGCTTTTGGTTTATACGATATGCACGGTAATGTTTGGGAGTGGTGTCAAGATTATCAAAATAACAATTACCAAGGCGCACCCACTGATGGCAGTGCTTGGTTGAGTAGTGGAGATATCTTTACTTGGCTATTAGACGGTTCTAATTCTCGGCTGCTGCGCGGTGGTTCGTGGAATTACAATCCGTGGAATTGCCGTTCTGCTGATCGCTATGGAAATGCCACAGTTACTCGTTTCCTCAATATTGGTTTTCGGGTGGTGGGTGTGGTTGCGTGAGCACTCCCAAAAGTCAGAACTGATAAATGGGAATTTATCGGGCGTACAGAAGGGAGTCCAGACCTGTTCCGGTGACAGGGGTGACTCTGCTCGAAAATCAAACCGAGTCAAATAGCTTGGTAGGTTGCAAAACCGAACAGTTGTTTGACTCTAACAAATCTCAACTACTTCAATCACAAATAATCAAAGCAATTACAGCAAATGCTTTTTCATTTATAAGGAATGCTTAAGTCATTGCAGGAAATATATAAGCAATTACAGCAATCGTTAGAGCATTTGTAGCAAATGCTATTTCATTTATAACTAATGCTTGAGTCATTGCAACAAATGGATGAATAGCAGTAGGTTGGGTTGAGGAACGAAACCCAACATTTCAACCGCAACATCCAGTGCTAATGTTGGGTTTCACTACGTTCAACCCAACCTACAGGCTACAGGCTACAGGCTACTCTTTACCGATATTAGCCTCAAATACAATTTCCTCTCCAGCGCCCCAGATGCTGTCATACGTACCTTGACGCACAGAACAATGAAAGCTTGAATATTCCCAATCCTTTGGAGCTTGCACCAAACCATGTTTAACAGGATTATAGTGAATGTATTCAACATGATTCTTAAAATCTACCTCGTCTTTGATCAAGTGTTCCCAAAAACGACGTTGCCAAATTGCCCGCTCTTTTTTCTGTTGCCTAGAAGTAGAGAGGTTTTCTTGTGATAGAGTATCGCATTGTCGGCTAAAATAGCTTTTGATCAAACGCCAACGAGTAGAAAAATTGCGATCGCCCTGTGGTAATGTCCAAATACAGTGCAGGTGATCAGGTAATAAAACAAAGGCATCAATTATAAATGGGTGTTGTCTCATTACATACCGAAAAGCATTTCTCAATAAAGATACGTTTGTCGGTAAGCATAATAGTTTTTGTCTGTTATGGGTTACGAGTGTAAAAAAATAAGTGCCACCTTGTATTGTGGCTCGGCGATATTGCATTTGGTTAATTTCTGAGGCTTGGGTTTTATGCCTCAACTTAACCTACTATTTACAAAGGCTACCGTCAATGATTGAGTTGGGTTTCGTTCCTCAACCCAACCTACTAGCTACTAGCTGATAGATGGGAATTTATCGGGCGTACATCTTGAACGATTTAGATAAACAATGCAAGCATTGGTATCTAATAAATAAATCACTCAATCGTCCCCCGGTTTTCATATTCATCTTGGGGATATCTCACTAGAGGATCATCTTGCAAACAACCAGCCGTCTGTTCAAAAAAACCAGGAGGCCAGCCCAATTCTTCTGGTGTTTTTGGCTTTATTGGCGTTTCAATGTGACCTTTGTCAAGATGTTTCCCTGCTGCAAACACTTTGAGAGCATCAACAATTAACTCCTCTGCCGTTGCATACTTACCACTTTCAATCTGACTTTGGATGAATTGCTCAAGCTCTGGAGTTAAGGACACATTCATAGATTCATGTGTAAACGTGTTTTTCCATCACTATTTTAGACAAACAGGGTAGCAACAAGTGCGAATTGTAGAAAATGCATAAGCAGTTGCAGTTTTATTGATCCTAGCGAATGGACTCAAACAAACTTTGCGCTGCTCTGCGCCCCTTTGCGTTTAAACTTAAACCCTCAATTGTCCACAAATTTACAAAACTGTATATTTAGCCAGGAGTGTATTTTTAATCTCTGCGCCTCTGTCTTGAAAAGTTTCCTACGGAGGGAAACCCTCCTTCAGAACTTTTCGCTGCGTCTCTGCGTGATTAAATCATATTTACTCCCTCACCTAAGCACGAAATGCTTTCATCGATGCATTCCTACCATCAATTTTACTACGTATTAAGTATTCAGGAATAGCTTGAGTAATGAGTAAATCGGGAAAAATAGAACTAGTAAGAGATTTTACATATTTCCCGTTAGTCAAAACGTTGATTTCTAGCTTAGTTCCATTCCACCGCCACAATTCCGGGACTCCTAATACTTCATAATTATTAAAGCGAGTGCGAGAAGTAATATCAATTTTGATTGCTAAATCTGAGGGTGGGTCAACTATTAAATCAATTCTGTCCTTACCTCAAACAGCAGCTTCGTTTTGGATGTAAAAACAATCATCAGGTTCTACCCCAGCATCCATTTTTTCTTTATTAAAAGTTGTAGATCCCAAACTCCAAAACTCAATATCAAGTTCTTCTAGGAGAACTTTTACTAAGTCTCCAATAAGAACCTTAGCTACCTCATGCCCTGGTAATGGAGCCATTATTTCTAGCATTCCTTGATTGTAAGATATCCGAGAACTGCGATTTTCACCCAATTCTGCTAAAATATGTTTATATCCTGACCAGGATATATTTTTAATTAGCAACTGATGACCAGCAGGTACAATTAGTTGGTTGAGTTCAAGTAACATAACCTTCCTCGCTTCTAAAGTTAACCTGCATAGTACTAACTTCAATAAATTTAAATTTTGACAAAAAGCTAGAATAAATCTTAGGTTTTATCATAAAGTACTGTAACTGCTTTATATCTGTATTTTTTGTATATACAACATTAAGTATGATCTGAATTTATTCATATATATTAGCTTAAAACTCTAACTATATAGGTCGATGTCATACCAAATATAATCGCCATGACAGCCATTACAGTCAACTTCAACTCAATTTTTGAATTAACCGATGACCAATTTTATCAACTGTGTCGGGAGAACCCTGATGTCAAATTTGAGCGCAACGCCAACGGAGAATTAATTATCATGCCACCCACAGGAGGAGAAACAGGAAACCGCAATATTGAAATAGCTGCTGATTTTGTCATTTGGAACCGCAAAACTAAATTAGGTGTGTGCTTTGATTCTTCCACCTGTTTTAAACTACCCAGCGGTGCAAAGCGCTCTCCTGATGTTGCTTGGATACGAAAAGATAGATGGGATACACTTACGCCTGAACAAAAAGAAAAGTTTCCTCCCATTGCCCCAGATTTTGTTTTAGAGTTAATGTCACCAACTGATATCTTGCAAGAAACACAAGCCAAAATGCAAGAATATATAGATAATCAAGTAAAACTTGGCTGGTTAATTAACCGAAAAGCACGGCAAGTTGAAATATATCACCAAGGCAAAGAAGTAGAAGTTCTAGAATCTCCTACAGAATTATCAGGAGAGGACATATTACAAGGTTTTCTTTTAGATTTGCAAATCGTTTGGGAATAACTTTACTTCTTCTTGTACCTTACTCAAGTGAAAACTGCTATATTTGCAATGAGACTCTGCAACTTAACTCAGCAATTCACCTAATTGATGCTGAATTAACAACCCTTTGAGTGTTGCATTTTCAGCCTTGAGTGTATTATTCTCAGCTTCTAACTCACTAATTATTGATTTTAAAGCTTCCTTCGTTATACCTTGCCTATGAATAACTACTTCTTGATAAATTTCCAAGTTAGCATCCTCATTCATCCATCTTTGATAAGTCTTGGTATGCTCTTGTACTGTATGCCCCATGTAATCTGCCATTGTTTTGATGGGAACTCTCAAACGATGTCCACGTATTGCATAAGCATGACGTAAATCATAAGGACTAAACCCTATATCAGAGGTTCTGAATTTTATATGAATTTTTGCAGTCTTATTACTAAGCTTTCCTTTATTATAAGGTAATCTAATATTCTTTAAATCAAATAATTCTACCCAATGGGGATGTAACGGGGGAATACCACAACTCCGCTCACCAGTCTTAGTACCTTCTGTCAGGCTAGGATTCAAAGTTACTAAATGAAAAGTATTTGCTGTTTTTAGGAACGCTTCTACATCTACAGCAAATAATTCATGTGGTCTTAATCCATAAGTTGCTAACATACCATACGCCCATTGCCATTGTTCTGGTTGTGTCATGTTATCCTTACTAGCATAGGCTGATAATGGCGTACCTATTTTGATAAATCCTTGGAGAATTTTCTCATCTAACGGAACTTTCCGAATAGTAGGATTAGGCTTGGGAGTTGCATACGTATTGATTGTTTTAAATCCGTTAACACCGCAGAATTCACAAAACTTTTTTAGTTGCCACGCCAAAAAGAACCTAGCCGATGTATTAGGCTTAGTCTTTTTTAATGCTTCCTCTAGCGCCTCTAGAGACATGGAAACATCTTGAGGGAGTTTTTTGAGATGCCTCATGTAATGACTTTCCCAAGTACGTATTCCTTGCCTATTATTCTCATGAGTTTTCCAAAATTCTCTTTCATATTCCTCAATTAATTCTCTGATGAGTCTAGCGGGTTTTTCCTCATCTAATAATTCTATTTTCTGTGCTTGCTTACCTAGCAAATATGGCGTCCACTGAAATTGCTTTGTCATTAGCAATAAATCTAATTCCCGCGCTTTGATTACAGCAGTTTTTACTCCAGCATCATTAGCAACAAAACCAAATGAAATGGTATATTGCCTATTGGGACTACCATTTTTTCCAATATCACCAGGTTTACATGGAAAAGTCCCTTGTAAACCAATAGATTTGTCACTAGTTAGCTTAAGTTTAATCTTCACTCTATCTAGACTTAAAGCAAAGTTAGCTTGCTGAACAGCGTGTTTTATCCTAAGATACTCACGCTCTATCCTGGCCCCTTCATCTGATGCAGAGTGTTTAGATTTCCATTGCTTCCACTTAGATGGCTCCCATTGCTCAATTGGTGTACCATCCCATTCGCCTTTACGGGGATCATGTGTGCTAGATTTTTTGCTAGGCATAAGTGTTTCTGATTACTTTTTAATTTGGTCACATAAAGCTTGCTACACAACCCAAGTTTGCCTGAACTATGGGAAATCATTAAGTTTTATAGTTTAGTTCATCAGGCTATCTCAATGTAGCCATAGTCTTTTAGTCTATGGTTGAGTTAGTTCTAAAAATAGCCAATATAAAGTAAGCTTCGCAAGCAGGTTCTAGGATAGAAGCTTCATATATTCAAAATTCGCAAATTTATACGGAACTGATACTATCAACACTGAAGTTGATAGAAAACCTAGCAGTAAAAAACTATGAGCCAAGTTATTAACACCAGCAAAAAATATCTTTTATCCTTTATTGTTGTAGCGATCGCAGCCAACCTCAGCAGTTGTAATTCTAACTCTACTGTTCGTAGCATTGACAGTGAAACACCAGCACCAGTCACAACACCAAACTTTACATCATCACCAACGCCTATTACAACACCAAACAGCGTGACTTCTCCAACTCCAAGCGTAGCCCAGTTAAGAGATAAATCTCCTAATAAAGAACTTTTGAGGGATACACCTGCTTCAACTTCTCAAGCTGCCGCTACCAAAACTACTAATGTCACCTTATACACAAGTGATGTTCAATGTCAAGCACTAGTTCCACAGAAGGTTACAGTATCGGCTGAAGAACCAGTGACAAATGCAGTAGGTAGAATTATAGAGAAACGAGATACAAGCGACTTTAGTTTGTCTGGATATCGTGTGAACGTTAAAAATGGCATTGCTACAGTTGATTTACGAATATCTCCTGAGTCAAAGCGGCAACTAACCTCTCTTTCTAGTTGTGAACAGTTTGCTTTGTTTGGCAGTCTCCGCAAAACTTTAACAAGTAATATCCAATGGAATATTAAAGAAGTTCGCTTCACTCAAAAAGGTGAGGAAATTGTTTTTTAAAACGCAATCCTAACACCTTTGATACCAAGTTCGTGTTGCATCGCCTTTATTACTTGTCAATTAACTAAGCCGTTGTCTTACTAATATCCGTATAGTCTAGATGAAATTGATAGCTGTTCACTACTATCCGTCTTGACCTTGACTTTTAGATAACAACCACTGCTCAACCAACTCCGTCAGGATATCGCTCATCTGCCGCTCTTGGGAAGCAGCTGTTGCTTTAAGTTGTCGATGCAGTTGTTTGGGTAGATATATAGTTGTACGGGTATAGTCGGGACTGGTGCTTTTGCTTTGAGAAGTAAGCTGATCGTCAGTTGAATGTGGCTTGTCTTTAGAATTCTGATGGTCTTCAGCCACTCCTTGAATCTCTCTTCTTTGTTTACGACTACGGGCAGCATCAATCAGGTGATCAAAACGGTTAGTTTTTTTCTTATTATTCAAACTAATATCTCCTTTCCAGCTTCGGCATAACATCGCCATGCAATTTGAGCATAAGGGTCTTTGACGGCATTAACTGGAACACCTTCTAAAGCGGCTCGTTGGAACACAGCCAGCCGTCGAATTCCCGACTTGAACATAGGTAGTCCGGCTTGTTCCAGAGATGTTCTAGCTTCTTCTCCTGCCTTATTTGGATTTGGCGGGATGAGAGTCAGCAAAATTTGATAGTTTGTCTTTAGCTTTTTGAGTGCGTCAACCATTTGGAGTGTTGCAGCTAAAGCGATCGCATCAGGAGTTGTGGGTATTACCAGCAAATCGCATCCCTCTGCAATAGTTTTTAGCTCATCTGGATCGGGTCGGGCTGGCGTATCAATCACGATATGCTCATAAAGTCTCGCCAAACGTACCCCTTGCTTTTCATCAGCAACTTTGAATGGTAAGCAACCTCGGTTAGACCAATCTAAAGCACTGCGGTTGAGATCGCCGTCTACTAGCAATGTGTCAGCTTTGTTCTGAAGGTATGTAGCTAGGTGTAAAGCTGTTGTAGACTTACCAACACCTCCCTTGAAAGCCGCTACGGTAATAATCATTTTCAATTTAAACGCAAATAATTCCAAGATTTTACTGCATATCTAAACATCTGGACATTTAATTGTTAAACCTAAACATCTAAACATTGAGACATTTTTTAGCATTTAAATGTTTAAACATTTAAATGCTAAAAACTTTGCATACCAAAAGTTAGCACTTAAATTTTAAGTATATAAATGTTTTGTGTTTAAATTTTATTCAGTAAAACATAAGCTATTTAAACAAAATATACTCAGTATATAGATTTGACAAATTCACAAAAATTGCAAGCTGCTTTTGATGAAATGCAGCTTGCAAATCTCAGTTCTTTAATGTGAGATGCACAGAATTCTTACTTCAAGAATTATTAGTTACTTTTTCCTATTTGCCACCGCAGAAAAATATTATGACCCTGAATAAGAAAAGCTCTGTATGGTTGTTGACTGGTTTATCAAGCAATGGTAAGTTAAGCAACTTTTTAGATTTTTGTGTACTATAAATTGCTTAGATATATATTATTTGCGTAATAACGTAATCAAGATAGCGATCTCTCTCAAAACCAAATTTTATTTAAATTAATAATATATAAACAAAAGAGATTAAGTAAAAATTATAATTACAATTAGGCTGATAAATTAGGAATTGTTAACTGGGTAAGACTCCCAACTTTTAATTCCTAGTAGCTGATCACTAAGCAAGTATTATCTGGATAGATGGACAGGTGAACCGAAAAGTTCTACAATCTGACTGATTGTGGTAAATTTACCTATTGTCCAATCAACCTAAGCATAGTAAAGATTTCCTAGTGATTCTGCTATGTCACAGAAGCACTAAATTAATATAGGAAAGTCTTGAGTAAAGGGCAGCAAACAAATGGATGTAAAACTGGTATTAGCTGGATTAACGGTTATATTTACGATTTCGTGCCTGATTTTTGGCACGAAAAATGGATTTTATGATTCAGATAACTATCACGGCAATGGCTCTGCACATTGAGAGAAGTCTAAGCACTTGTTAGAGGCAGACGTAGACGCCGGAAGGTGGTGACGGCTGCGTTGCAGAAGTTGGAGCGGCGGCTTCTGAAAACTCTGTTTGTCTTTGGTGATGACTCCGCCAATGGCAAACAAAAGTTTGGTGGTCGCTCCGAACTTCGGGGAGGGTTAAGGCCAACTCAGTTGACTACGTTCCCCCAAAGGGTTCTTCTACCCTTATAAGAAAACAAGCTATACGTTAGCGGAGCCTCTGGCAGAGAAGCATCCCTAAGGGAAGAGTGCCCGAAAGACTTGTCGTCAGATATCAGAACTTCGGCAGATACTTCACGTAAGGGTGGGTTAGCTCTTTGCGCTGAGAACTTTAAAAGGAAAACAGGCAAGGGGCAAAGTACCTGAGCAAATCAGTTTGAAAGAGATTCGTTAACCAACTTTTCCGAACCAGTGCGGGTTCGGCGGAGGCGTCCTCCCCAATCAAAAATTCGCATTTTCAAGATCTAGATCTAGGTACGCACTACGAAACTTACCCTAGATCACAAAACCAAAATCCGTGTAGTTTTTGGCTTTTGGGACATGTTCATGATGATGAGGTTTGAGGGGAGGAGAGCATGAGGGATAATCTGTCGGCATCCTCTCGCGTTGATGCTGGAGAAGTAGGTAGTGAATTAGAATGTTTGCCTTATAGCGTCCAGCATAACGATGAGGGCATATGTTTATTGGTCAAGATGGGGCCACACCGCATCTTGTTGGACTGTGGTTTGGGAGATATTTCATCGCTGGCAAGGGGACTGAGTAAGTCGGAACATCGGGGTAGTTCGCCCCTACCAGCAGATTTAGTATTAATTAGTCATGCCCACCCAGATCACGCTAGAGGTTTACTAGCACTGCATAAAGCTTTTCCACTGTTACCCATCTATGCTAGCGAGGTAACTAGCAAATTATTGCCGTTAAATTGGCAAGACCAAGCTCCTACGGACATTTCCCAATTTTGTCAAGCGTTGCCTTTGCGATCGCCTGTAGAATTTCGAGATGGTCTGGTGGCAGAATTATTTCCCGCAGGGCATCTTCCTGGAGCAGTAGCGATTATGCTGACCTACACTACTCAGCAACGCTCTTACAGACTACTGTATACAGGAGACTTTTTCTTATCAAACTCCCGGTTGGTAGAAGGTTTGCGTTTAGAGGAACTGCGGGGATTAGACTTGGATGTGCTGATCATTGAAGGTAGTTATGGCACATCCCGTCATCCTCACCGCCGCAACCAAGAAAATCAACTAGCAGAGCGAATCAATCGGGCGATCGCCGACCATTGTTCTGTACTACTTCCTACACCTGCTTTAGGACTGGGGCAAGAACTGCTAATGCTCTTGCGCTCTCATCACCATTTCACAGGACGTGATTTAGATATCTGGGTAGACGGTGCTGTCGCCACTGGATGCGATGCGTATCTGGAACTGCTACCTCACCTACCTGCGTCAGTACAAAATTTCGCTCGCCATCAACCATTATTTTGGGATGAACGGGTACGTCCCCGCGTACGTCGCTTACAGGCAGAACATCGTGCCACCGTAGGCAATTCTCCCTGTATTGTTGTCACCGATTCTACTGCTGATTTGAGTCAGCACTGCCAACCCGATACTGGGCCTTGGCTAATCCTTCTACCAGAAAAAATTGATATAAAAGTTAACAAACAGTATTTAGTACCCACTACTATTGAAACATATCTCTTGGCTCAACATAGTGATGGCCCTGGTACTACCCAGCTAATTCACAATTTGCGGCCCCAACATGTCATATTTGTCCACGGTTCCCCTGCTTACTTGGCAGACCTAACTAGCTTAGAGGAACTGCAAAACCGTTACCACGTACATTCTCCTGCTGCTGGCACTTTAGTCGAACTACTTATTGGCGATACATTTTTACAACCAGCAGCACCAGAGACTAATTATGAAGGCGAACTAACTGAGTTGGGAACAATAATCACGATTACTTTACCCGAAGCAATTGCAACTGATTCGCGCTGGCAACAGTTTGCTGATACTGGTTTAATTGAAGCTCGTTGGCAGGGGGAAGAACTAGTATTGCGGGGATTGTCCCAACGAGAATTGCTCAGCCAAAGTAGCGATCGCTTTACATGGTCTGAAGTAGACTGCTGCGGTACTTGCCGACACCAAAGAGGACAACGGTGTTGGAACCCTGTTTCGCCACTGTATAACTTCAAGGTAACTCTTGAAGGTTACTGTCCAGCCTTTGAAGGCTTAAATGATAGCCAATAGTCATTAGTTACCTAGTCAAAAATGACAAAGGACTAATGACTAATGACCAATCACTATTTATTCTGGATTTGAGTCTGTGTATCGGTTGCGGATGCGCTCAGCTTCGGGACAATCCTCTGTTAAAAGAGGTTCTACATTACCGCGCGGCACTGAAGCTAATTTTTGTGTTACAGCGCCAATGCTTTCGAGACGAACCATCTCTTCCCAAGAACAAGTTTCGTCTTCTTCTTCTGTTTCGTAACGTAGAGTCACTAAATCCCCTTCTATGTCGAGGATGCGGGCGCGTTCAATCCAGCGTTGCTGGTCCCGCAAGAAAACACATACCTCCCGCCCATCGCAACACAATTGATAAATCTTGCGGTGTAGCATGTACTGCTTCTGCCTTTTTAAACAACGTAGTTAAACCTGTCAAAATTTGGGTCTTACCCCAGTAGATTACACTATCAAGAGGTCAATTCTATGGTTCACAACTAGTGTGTCTCGTGACCCAATCTTAATACTTGCTTACAGTTGCCAAGTCTAAAGATATTTTGAGCCAAAAACCAATGTTGTTGTACCAGTTGAACTTAAACTCTTTCAGGTCATTCTAGGGAACGTTTACTTCTGTAGAAGTCCAACGATTCAGGAGTTGTCTTACCCAACTTAATACTTGCTGGTGAGTTCTTACTACCATTATGTAATAATAAATACTCCAAAACTAGCATTGATTGCGGTTGTTCGAGTTGCCTAATTGTAATCATTGGCATTGCTAGAAGTCCGGGGACTTGGCTTTACTTTTACCCCCATGTATTTGATCTTAACTCATTCTCTGGCTGACCTGAACGGTTTTAAACAACAACACCCGAAGAGTTTTGAGTTTAAGGTTGTTGCTTGATGTGACACCTCCACCTCCAATCAACAATACAGTACTAGAGTCACCTATTGTTGAAGTATCAGCCAGATTTGTGCGTTATCGGAAATTCCATGAGCAGATTCGAGGACGCTTCTCGTTTAATTTGACCGACGCGAACCGCATCGTATAGAGATGCAATGGCTGGTAAATCCTCTGACTGATAGCATTTAGTCGCCAGAACTTGATGGAGTAGACCCTCAGATTCAACACTAAGATATCCAGTTTGAAAAGCAGATTCAACGAGTGTGCGAATCATGTTGATTGGGGCAGAGTGAGCAATTTGTTACCTCTAGTGTGTAACATTCTCCGCTTTTGCCAATTGATATGAAACATTAGGTAACAGTGATTATAGTTACTTAGTTTTAGTGATTTAAGTCACATCGTATATTGTGATGGTCATTTCCAAATTTTATAAATGGATACATAAGCTTATAACATAAAAGTTGCATTACTCAGAAAACAGTATTATTTTATACACTTTTAATATATTGTACTAATTGATGATTAATGTATAAAAAAATTTTAACAACCAAGTAGTTAAGTAAAAAACTGGCGGAAATCTTCATCTTTATGACTCAATTGTACTGAGTCTAAATTTAAGAATCCAAATTTTTGCACCAAGCGATCGCAAGCGGGGCGTTCGGTAGCATAGTGTCCGGCGTCAATTAAGATTAAACTGCGATCGCGGCTTTCTTGAAACTGATGAAACTTGCAGTCGGAGGTTAGATAAGCTTGAGCACCAGTTTTGACTACCGCCGAGATAAAACTAGCCCCTGAACCACCCAAAACTGCAACTCGTGAAATTGGCTGCTGTAAATCAGTAGTTGGGGAAAAAATCAAATTAGGGGGAGTAAGTCGAGTTTGAATTGCTGCAAGTAATTCCTGTAAAGTTAGAAATGGCTCTAACATACCAACACGGCCATATCCTAATTCTGCTTGTGTGGGTACTATGGGAGTGACTTCTTTGAGTTCTAGAATTTGAGCCAACACATCAGCAGTACCATCCTGTACCTGGTCAAAGTTCGTATGGGCACTGTAAATACCAATATTGTGGGTAAAAGCTAACCGTACCATCTCCGCGATCGCCTCACCACTACATAAAGACTTGAGGGGACTAAAAATTAAGGGATGATGGGCAAAAATCAGATTAGCATCAAGGGCGATCGCTTCTTGCATTACCGCCAAAGTTGGTGTCAAACACACTAATACTCTTGCCCTTTCTTCTAGCACTCCAGGTTCTACCTGCCAGCCACAATTATCCCAGCTTTCACACCAAGCAGGATTTGCCCATTCTTCAAACCAAGAAATTAACTCAGCAATTTTCATAATGACTTTCTAAGCAATTTTTTGGATACAGCCAGAATACTTGCCAATGATGATATATTTTACAATTTTAAATTTGTACTCAGTGTTTCTGTGGTTGAATATTCAATTTTAATGCTAACTGCTGGCGTATTTCCTGGAAAGGTTTATTCCAAACAGGGTGAGCATTCCAGTTCCACGCCGCTACCGGGATAAGTTGTTCTTGAGCAAGATAAGTTAGTAGACGGTATTCATCTTCGGGTTCACGGGAAAAAGTGAAGGGATTACGGTAGCCTGTGTCACACAGTTTATAACATTTGACCTTATCCTGACCGATACGTTGCAAAAGTTCTTTACCTTTAGCAAGCAAATAATCTAAAAAAACTAAACTAAAAGGCTCTACATGTACACGAGTTTGTGGATCTTTTTGTACCCATCTTGCCCAATCAAACCCATACATAAAATCATGAACGTAGCGAAAGCGGATTTCTGTTTTAGTTCCAAACATATCCGTTAGAGATACCATCTTTTCACCAAAAGATTTTAAAAAAATAACCGCACCCTCATCTGCTACCAAAGCCTGGCTGAGCATACTATGTACCATAAAATCAAAATCCCAGAAGATGTTTTCTGGGAAGCTTTGCAGCTGAGCGTGGACTATATCTTCTAAAGTATCTCGAAATGTTGTAAGGATTTGAGTATTAGTGCTTTTTTGGGCAGTCAAATATCCCAATTCAGCAAAGCTAGTAATTACAGTCTTTTGGGGATTAAGTGACAACAGATTAACAGACTTCTGGGCTAGGATTTCGTCAATAAATCGGAAAGAATTAGTGGGTGTCAAGTCTTGCTTCATAAGTAATTCAAATAGCCCATGCAGCTTCCTATAAATAATAGTTTAAATTAGCAGAAAGCGAATATTAAATTAATCTAAAAAAACTTAACTTTTGAGTTATGCTCAGTATTTAGTTAGTTGCATATAAAAATTTTCGTCAAAAAGCCATCATGACGAGATTTGCTTAATCACATTACTGCGAACTTTATGAAATTATACACAAAAGGCACGCAACAACAGAGCATTTAAACTCTACAGATAAATGCTCAAAGAAAATTTATCGATAGGTTATAAACTTAAAACCTCATTAGCTAGAAATGTGAACAATCAATTCTCTTGTATGACTGCGCTGGCGATGTTCCCAAATATAAATTCCTTGCCAAGTTCCCAATACTAAATAACCGCGATTAATCGGGATATTTTCAGAAGTGTGAGTAAAAGCCGTACGAATGTGTGCGGGCATATCATCGGCCCCTTCGGCATCGTGGATGTATTTGCCCGATTCTGGTACAAGTTTTGCCATAAAGTTAGCTAGATCTACAAGAACATCAGGGTCGGCATTTTCTTGGATTACTAAACTAGCTGAAGTGTGGCGCAAAAATAGAGTACAAAGACCAGTTTCTATTCCCGATTCGGCAACTATAGCTTCAACTTTTGCAGTGATATTGTGAAAAGATTTACCAGTAGTAGAAATTCTTAGTAGCTTTTGGTAGTGAGTCATATATATTAAAGTTTAATTACTACGAAAGTAGTTGATGACAGCCTGAGTGATCGCTTCATTACCATCTTTAGCAATTGGCTGTGATTGTTTAGGTTTTTGGGGTAATTCATAGAGGAAATCCCAAGTTCCTTGAAAAAACTCAGATGGCTTGATAATTTGATGCTGGTTGTAATTAATTATGCCTTCTATTATAAAAGTTGCTTCGGCAAAATCATCACGTGGGATGGTAACAACAGGTAGTTCTAGTAATGTGGCTTCAGAAAAAGTGCTATAGCCAGGTTTAGAAACAACTCGTCCGCAAATGGGCATAAAATCCACAGGGCGATATTTACGATTGCTAATTTTCACCAAGTTAGGTAAATCAGGTGCAGATTCATCAAAAACAATGAATTGCCAATCTGGAAATCGCCGCAGGTTATCGTAAGGAATTTGCTGTAAACCCAAGCCGCCAAAAGTCAGCAAAATGGTTTTTTCGATTGGTGCAGTTATTTCCCAAACAGAGCGTAAATCATCCGCAGAGTAATGAGGAGAACCACCAGTCAAGCCAACATCTGTGATATTCTTAAAAGCTGACATTGATTCGTGAAAGGGAAGACGAAATAAGCGATCGCACTTTGAGTACCAATCACCAATCCAGTCAGCAATGGCAATAAATTCGCCACCCCAATCCCGGTAAATAAAGTCCCAGCCGAAATTACTCATCATCCAGCAAGGAATGTTTGCAGCCTGAGCAAACCCAGGGGCTAGAAAGGGAATATCTGCTAATATGAGATTAACGCGATTTTGGCGAATAAAATTAACTTCCGAGGCAATCAGTGAATTCTGATGCTTTTTAATATCCAGCAACTTTTCTAAAGTCGCTTCTTTATCCATTGTTAAACTATCTGCTTGCATCACACCCAAATCAAATGCGCGGGGACGATGGATAAAATCGCCTTCTATGTAACATTCTAATAACCAGCGTGGGGCAGTGGTCGCCAGAATTAGTAAAATTTCTGGATATAACTTTTGAATTGTCGCAGCTACAGATGCCGTGCGGGTAGCATGACCAAAGCCGTGGTTAGTTATAGCTATGTATAAAATTGGACGTTCCATTTTGGAATTAAGAGATAGGGAGTAGCTCTGTCAAGGTAGATCAAAAATCTGCTTTCGTCCCTATCATCTTACTTAGTGTCTTTGTGTCTTTGTGGTGACGACAATTAATTTATTAACCACAAAGGCGAGGGCAGCCATGTGGGCGGGTTTCCCGACTTGAACGGACTGCCCGTGCAAAGACACAGAGAAAACTGAATTTGAAGTTACACCTTGGCAGGGTTCGTGCTAGGAGGTGGAAATTAAAATCATAATTTCTGTTTGATAACTCATAACCCTTAACTGACTTGGCAAAAACCATGAATCGCCTCAACCAGTAGGTCAATTTCCGATTCTAAAGTAAAGTAATGAACGCTAGCGCGTATACAGTTAGGGTTGGCAATTGTCCGAGTTAATATCTTTTGTGACTCCAGGAATTGCACAAGCTTGAGACCTGCTTGGGGCTGCTTGGTGAGTTGAAAAGAGACTATACCGCTTTGGGGTGGGGAAGTCTTCAAACATTTGATATCGGGTAAAGCTATCAACTGTTGCCAGAGGTAATCACTGTTACGGCAAATTTGCTCATAGCGTTCTTGTGGCGTTCCCCACTGCTGATGAATTGCGATCGCTTCCCTTAACCCGACATATAGTGGATAAGCTAATGTAGACACTTCGTATCGTCGCCCATCTGGAAGCCAATCTACAGGCTGAGATTGACTATCGACAACAACGCCACGCAAGCCAATAAACGTGGGTTTCAAGCTTTCTCGTACTTCTGATCTCACATATAACCCGCCCACACCCGCAGGGCCACATAACCACTTGTGTCCTGTGAAAGCATAAAAATCTACCCCCAATTCCATTAAGTTTAAAGGCAATGCACCCACCGACTGAGCAGCATCAATCAGCAATAAAGAATTATTAACTGTGCATATTTCAACAATTTTGTCAAGTTGTAAAACTTGGCCTGTGTTCCAGAAAACATGACTTAATACTACCAGGCGGGTATTAGGGCGCAAGTATTGGGCAATGACTTCCACAGGGCCGCCTTCATTTAAAGTTGCCATTAAAGGACAGGTGGTAACTTCTACAGCAAATCTGCGGCTAATTTCCTGTGCAGTAGCAATTATACCTGGGTGCTCGCAATCGGAGAGCAAGATATTGTCGCCAGCGTGCCAGTCGATACCCCACATAGCAATATTACAACCAACAGTGACATTTTCAGTGAAGGTAATTGTTTCAGTTGGTACATGTAACTCAGAGGCGATCGCTTCTCTGGTAGCTTTAATCTGGGGGGCTATCCAGCCATACGCCTCATTACCAAAGGGCCCTATATGCTGGATATGAGCTTGAGTTTGGGTGATGGCATCCATTGCCCCTTGAGGCATTGGCCCTTGTCCCCCGTAGTTGAAATAAGTCTTATTTGCTAAAGCGGGAAATTGCTCTCGATGAGGATGCAACCTAGCTTGTGAAACAGAAATACTAGTCATACAAATTTTGGATTAATTCAAAAGTCAACGGTCAAGTTTCCTTCTTGTTTCTTCTACCCCCCTATTCTCCCACTCATTATTAGTTGTCTAGTTTTATCGCAGAGAATGCTAAATTCTTGTTAACTTAAAGGGATGTTAATTAATGCCGAACTCCTACTACAATACCAACGCTGTAAGCGCCGACCTTTCTTAGATACTCACGGTGACAAAAGTCAGCGAGATGCTCCTAATGAACTGCTGTGGAAACTGCAACAAGACAAAATCGCTCATCAGTTGAGTATCTTGGCAAAATTGACTTATCACCAACCAGATTATCCATACGGAAACTGGGAAGCGGGAGCAGCGGCGACTTTAGAATTAATGCAGCGTGGTATTGAGTACATTCATAAAGGAGTGCTGTTAGCAACTTATTCTGAAGGATACACCCTACTGAGCCGTCCAAATTTACTCGTCAAGCAGCCAGGACAGTCTTGCTTTGGAGATTGGGTTTACGTCCCGGCGAGTATTGAGTTGGGTAAGCGCCCCAAGCAAGAATATCAAGTTGTTGCTGCATTCCACGCCCAAGTATTAGCAACAGTGCAGGAGGTTGCACCTGAAACAGCTTGGCTGATGTTGCGAACCAAAGACAGAAGCTATGCGGTAGATTTGGTCAAATGGACGCCACAGATGCAGCAGATTCTAGAAGAGTTTATTCAAGTTTTAGAAACACCGATAGCGCCAGAGGTGTTTATTTCTCGTCAAAAGTGTAATCTTTGCCATTGGTATAGTCAATGTTATGCGATCGCCCAATCTCAAAAACATCTCTCATTGTTACCAGGAGTAACACCCATTCGCTACACTCAACTTCAAGCCCTCGCCATCACTACACTGGAATCTCTCGCCAATACTAGTCCCAGCGTCCTAGAAAACCTGCTTGGTTTCGACAGTGAAGTCGCCCCCAAGCTAGTAGTACAAGCTCAATCTGCACTGGAAAGACGACCGCTCATCTTACCCTACCTGCTACCAACAGCAGATATTACCTTCACAGCACCCATAGAGCTTTACTTTGATATTGAAGCACAGCCAGACTTAGATTTAGATTATCTCTTAGGAGTTTTAGTTGTTGATCGCAAAGCTAACACAGAGCAATTTTATTCCTTCATGGCAGAAAAACCAGAGGACGAAGAATTAATTTGGCAGCAATTCCTGAATTTAGTTTGGCAATATCCCGAAGCGCCGATTTATCATTTTTGTGTTTATGAATTTGATACAGTCAAACGGCTAGCAAAGCTTTACCGTACTCCATACTCTTCAGTACACCCGGTTTTGAACCGATTTGTGGATGTGTACGAACAGTTAACGCAAAGTGTCGCCCTACCCGTAGAAAGCTATGCTCTCAAAGCTATCGCTCGTTGGTTGGGCTTTGAATGGCGCGAAAAAGAATCTAGTGGTGCTAAGTGTATTTACTGGTATGATCAGTGGTTACAAACAGGCGATCGCACCTTACTAGAAATTATCCAACGCTATAACGAAGACGATTGCCGCGCTACCCGCAGCGTAAAAGACTGGCTTGTCAATTTTGTTCAGGATGAATATAGTAGACGACTCGCTTAAGTATTTTAAGGCTGGTAAATGGATTGATATTCCTAACTGTTAATTTTAGCGTGATATCTTATTTATGATTTTCACACAGCAATAGCTTTCCATGCAGCTAATGAGAAAAATCTTCACCTTGCCACGGATTATTTACTTTGTTATCTCGATTTTAACTATCAGCTTCTTATTCACATATTTGACTACAAGTGCTATTGAAATTAGTAGTATAGAGTTTATCGGAGAAACCTCTTTCACCAAAGGATTAACTTTCCAAAAAACTGAAGTTGGAGGATTATCTGGAATTACCTACGACACAAAAAATGAACTTTATTATGCCATATCCGATGACCGTGGACAAAAAGCTAACGCCCGTTTGTATACTTTGAAAATTGACCTCAGCAAAGGCTCCCTAAAAAATGGCGGGGTTACTCCTGTCGGTGTAACCACATTATTAAATGAGAATAATCAAACATTTTCTCCTGGTAAAACCGATACAGAAGGCATTGCTTTAACTAATAAAGCAACTGTATTCATTTCTTCAGAAGGCGATGCCGGAAAATTGATTAATCCTTTTATTAAAGAATTTTTACTATCTTCTGGTAAAGAAATTACCACATTACCCATACCAAAAAAGTTTTTGCCTGCTAAGAGTAATCAGCAAGGTATCCGCAATAATTTAGCGTTTGAAAGCCTTACCATCACACCTGATAAAAAGTATCTGTTTACAGCTACCGAAAATGCTCTAATCCAAGATGGACTAGCAGCTAAACCCAAGATTGGTACTCCTTGCCGGATTTTGCAATACAATCTACTTACCAACCAGCCAGAAAAGGAATTTCTTTACCAAACTGAACCAGTCACACCATTTTTAAATATAACTGGCAAGTTCGCTAGTGGATTACCTGACTTACTTGCACTCGACAATCAAGGACACTTTTTGAGTTTGGAGCGGTCTTTTACTGGCTTGGGATTTGCTATTTTCCTATTTCAGGTTTCTTTAGAAGGAGCTGATGATATTCAAAATATTGACAGCCTATTAGCAGTTGAATCCCAAAAAATCAAACCCGTTCAGAAAAAACTGCTGTTAGATTTAAGAACTTTAGATGTGCTGCTAGATAATATCGAAGGCTTAACTCTTGGTTCTAAGCTACCTGATGGACAGCAAGCGTTAATTCTCGTTAGTGACAATAACTTTAATCCCTTGCAACGCACACAGATACTAGCCTTTAAACTCAAAATTGAAACACCGTTAATCAGATTATTACGCCGTTTTTTCCCAAATCTCAAACGTTAGTTAAATAAAGGTAAAAGCGATCGCACCTTTTCCTTGTTCAATTATTTTTGCTTATTTCTGTGTATTCACGGTATAAACGAGACAACTTAACCTCACCTATTTATCGTTTCAGTAAAATTCCTCAACCACGTAACTTAATAAATATGTTACATAATGTTTAACCTTTTTTGTAGTGATTGTTATCGGAAATGATTAATTTACTAAAATCATTAAAATTTTTACTAGATTTAATTAACAATTAACAAGATTTTATTAAATATAGAATCACAAAATCAATTGGATAATATGGTGAGGCAAAAAGCCGAATTAGACATTTACATTGGAAAGTTTTTAAACAATCGTTACTTAATCAGAGATTTAATTGGTAAAGGTGGAATGGGTAGAGTTTACCTAGCAGAAGATACTGCTAAAGGTGGTATACTCATTGCTGTAAAAATTTTATCACTTAATCTGGTAAATCAGCAAATGTCACAACGATTTGCCAGAGAAATTTTCATTGGCGCTCAATTAGGTCGAAAAAGTAAACACATTGTGCGTGTATTAAGTTACGGTGTTACTGAAGAAAAGGTTCCCTTTTATATAATGGAATATCTCCAAGGGAAAAATCTAAAACAGATTTTAAAAATTCAACCTTTAACAATATCTAACTTTTTGACTATATGTAATCAAATTTGTTTGGGTTTACAATGCGCTCATCAAGGTATCAGTTTTAAAGGAGAAATTTATCCGATTGTTCACAGAGATATTAAACCAGAAAATGTATTCATTAGCGATGATAACAAACACAGGGAAAGTATTAAAATACTTGATTTTGGCATTGCCAAGTTTTTAACAGAGCGGAGTGGAATGACGCTGACTGATTCTTTTATCGGCAGTTTACCTTATTGTTCTCCAGAACATATGGAAGGACGCAAACTGCTAGATGTAAGATCTGATATTTATAGTTTGGGAGTGCTGATGTTTGAGATGCTGACAGGAAAACATCCATTTCAGACAAAAAGTAACTCTTTTGGGACTTGGTATCAAGCACATCGTTTTCAGATACCACCTACAGTTGAAGAAGTCAATCCGCAAGTAAAAATACCGCAAGAATTACAAAAATTATTGATGAGTTGTTTAGCTAAAGAAGTAAGCGATCGCCCTCAAAATATTAGTCAGATATTAGACATTCTAGAAAAAGTTCAGATACAAATAAAGAATGATATTGTTACTACAAGCAATAGCATTCAACTTACTTCTCCGATGCAATTAATACCAGTAACATCATTATCTGAAAAAGAGTGTTTACAGAAAAATTGGCCTAAGAACAAACCAATTGCCCCAATTGGCTTTCCCTATTTATTACCTACTTCTCAGGGCACTATACCAACTTTCTGGGCAATGTTACCTAAACAAGAAATTGCAAAATTTTTGGATAAAACATATGGCACTGAATTTATTACTAAAATGAATTTATATCCAATGCTATTGTGGGTAACAGTACTATATGATGCTCAGCTTTCTTTAACTCGATGGCTATCTTATTTCTTGGACTTAAAAGATAGTAAAGGAGAAAAAATAGTGCGTTCTTTATTAGAAACAGGTTACTACCATCTTCTATTTTTCCCTCTAGAAAATCCAAATCGCTGCTCCCACGTAATGACTTTAAATCTCACAGTTGTTCAGCGCAAACAGCTTGCAGACTGGTTAGATATAAGTCAAGAATCAAATAATTTTATTCTGCCTAAGCAAGCTAAAAGTATTCTCAAAGCAGAGTATGAAAAGCTAAAATTGGATATACTACGAAAATTGGTAGTGCACCAAACAAGCGAAAAAGTAAGTTTAAAAGATTGGATGAATAAATTATTAGGTATATTTTTTAAACTTTTATCACATAATTGAAACTTAGTTATAAAAAATGAAAATTTTTGCTATCAGATGATGAAATTTTTATATTGTAATTTATAATTTTTAATTGCGTAGCAGCAGAGGTTATCAAAGTGAATCAAAGCCCATTTGCGTCTCCAAGTAATACGGGGTTGCTTGCCAATCGTTATCAACTTAAACAGTTAATTGGTAGCGGTGGCATGGGTGAAGTTTTTTTAGCCGATGATATTTTGTTAGGGGGAACACCAGTTGCTATCAAATTTTTGGCTCAGACTGTTGCTAATACCAAGATGCAACAAGACTTTGCTCATGAAGCTTTAATGAGTGCAGCTTTAAGTCAAAGAAGTGTACATATTGTGCGAGCGTATGATTATGGCGTGAGCGAAAAAGGTAAACCGTTCTACGTGATGGAATATCTGTGCGGTAAGAGTTTAAAAGATTTAATTCCGCTTCCATTGCCAATGTTTATAACGCTCTCGCGCCAAATTTGTTTAGGCTTGCAGTGCGCTCATCAAGGTATTAATATTGACGGCAAAGTTTATCCATTAATTCATAGAGATATTAAGCCTGCAAATATATTAGTTGTTCCCGATCCAATATTAAATAAATTAGTTAAAATTCTAGACTTTGGTATTGCCAAGGTTTTAAATTATACATCAACCGCTAGCACTAGTAGAGGGTTTAATGGCACTTTACCTTATTGCTCACCTGAACAACTAGATGGAGAAAAATTAGATAGTCGTTCTGATATTTATAGCCTAGGTATAATGATGTTTGAGATGCTGACAGGCAAAAAACCTTGGCAACCAGAAACCGACTACTTTGGTGCTTGGTATAAAGCGCATCACTTTGAACCACCACAAGCGATCGCAGATGTTAATCCTAGTCTCAAATTACCTCAAGAGCTAGATAATTTAATCATGGCTTGTCTTGCTAAAAAAGCAAGCGATCGTCCGCAAAATATCGCCCAAATCTTGCGCGTCTTAGAAAATTTAGGACAGCCCAACTATCTCAGTTTACCTGCCAAATCTATCCCTAGTAGCCCCTTAGCTTCTGGTTTATCTACCACAGTAGAACAAACCTGTTGGCAACTTCTCTGGCCCCAGGACAAACCAATTCAAGAAATTGTATTTCCCCAAACTCTCGATATCAAACAAAGATTTGTTGCAGCACTATTGCTGATGTTGTCCAAACAGGAAATTAAAAACCATACTCTTTCTAACCGTTACAACCAGTTTATCTTCATCGAATCCCCGCACCCAATGCTACTTTGGGTAACTCTACTCTATAATCGGCAACTGACTCCTAAATGGCTACCCTGCTACCTAGATATGCAAAATCTCCAAAATCGTAGGCTGGTGAACTCTCTAGCTGAAAATGAACACTACCCTTTAATTTTCTTTACTCTGGAAGCACCACATACCTGTACTAATGTTCTCAGTAGCCGCATCGATCCAACTCAGCGGCAAATGTTGAAAACTTGGATAAAACAGAGTCAGAACCTACCACCCTCTTCTCAACCTCATTTAAGCAAACACCTGTTAAAGCAGCAATATAAGCAAATGCAATCCCAAATGTTACAGCGTTTGGAATCAAAGCCCCTTGTAGTATCAGGGCATATTTGATATAAAAAAACCACGCCTACAAAGAGTGTGTTTTTTTAGCATAGGGAAGAATTATTAATGCCCATAAGGTATTAGCTTAGCCCTTTCAAGCTGACTTGTAAAATCTCTTTTTTTCTCTCTGCGCCCTTTGTGTCTCTGCGGTTAAAAAGTCTTTTATTTAACTACAGAGGCACAGAGAACACAGAGTTAAGAGGTTAAAGAGTCTATTCAACAAAATTTTTATCCACTTTGAAAGGGCTAGGTATTAGCTTTAGTACTTGACAAGTAGGAAAAAAATAGGCATAATAACAAAGTTGCCAATTAAGGGACTGTAGTTCAATTGGTTAGAGCACCGCCCTGTCACGGCGGAAGTTGCGGGTTCGAGCCCCGTCAGTCCCGTTCCCAATTCATAAGTTCTGAGTCCTGAGTATTATAGGAATTAGACATCGGTAATGATGATGACGCAAAGTCAACAGTTCTTAGACTCAGTACAAACGCGATAAATCGCATCTCTAAGGACTCAAAACCAAGGCTTAGTTATAAGCTAAGATTTATCGTTTTTTGCGAAAGAGAGAATTAACTGTGACTGTTAGAGTCCGTATTGCTCCAAGTCCGACTGGTAATTTACATATTGGTACAGCCAGAACAGCTGTATTTAACTGGTTGTTTGCTCGCCACCACGGTGGTAAATTTATCTTACGAATAGAAGATACAGACCTAGAGCGATCGCGTCCCGAATACACTGAAAATATTCTCGAAGGGCTGCGCTGGCTGGGACTAAACTGGGATGAAGGGCCACTGTTTCAATCCCAACGCTTAGATATTTACAAAGAAGCAGTACAAAAACTGCTCGATCAAGGATTAGCTTATCGCTGTTATACCACCTCCGAAGAACTAGAAGCTCTCCGAGAGGCTCAGAAAGCTAGAAACGAAGCACCCCGTTACGACAACCGTCACCGTAACCTCACCCCAGAACAACGCGCCGCTTTTGAAACAGAAGGTCGCTCTTATGTGATTCGCTTCAAAATCGAAGATGGGCGAGAAATTATTTGGAATGACTTAGTACGGGGAAAAATGTCTTGGCGAGGTAGCGATTTAGGTGGTGATATGGTCATCGCCCGTGCTTCCGAAGAGGGTAGTGGTCAGCCATTATACAACTTTGTAGTTGTAGTGGATGACATCGATATGCAAATCACCCACGTTATCCGGGGAGAAGACCACATCGCCAATACCGCCAAGCAAATTCTCCTGTATGAAGCTTTGGGTGCAAACATACCCGATTTTGCTCACGCGCCACTAATTTTGAATATGGATGGGCGCAAGCTTTCTAAGCGAGATGGCGTCACTTCCATTTTTGACTTTAAGCAATTGGGCTTTACTGCCGAAGCATTGGTAAATTACATGACATTGTTGGGTTGGTCGCCCCCAGACTCAACTCAAGAAATCTTTACTTTAGAAGCAGCAGCCAAAGAGTTTAGTTTTGAGCGCGTTAACAAAGCAGGCGCAAAGTTTGACTGGGCAAAGCTAGATTGGTTGAATAGTCAGTATATTCACAATACACCAGTAGACAAACTCACAGATTTGCTCATACCTTTTTGGGAAGCAGCAGAGTATAAATTTGATGGCGGACGCACTCGCCCCTGGTTAGAGCAGCTAGTAGCTTTAATTAGCCAAAGCTTGACTCGTCTGGTGGATGCTGTACCAATGACGCAACTGTTTTTCAGCGACATTGAATTTAGTGACGAAGCCAGTACACAACTCAAGCAAGAAGGTTCTGCTACGGCACTCCAGGGTATAATTACAGCTTTAGAAAACCAATCGCAACTATCGGAAGCCTCCGCTCAGGACATTATTAAACAAGTAGTAAAAGGGCAAAACGTTAAAAAAGGCTTAGTAATGCGATCGCTCCGAGCAGCTTTAACCGGAGATGTGCATGGCCCTGACCTCATTCAATCCTGGTTACTACTCAATCAAATTGGTTTAGATAAACCACGATTGAGTAGAGCCATAACAGAAGCTAGTTAACGTTGGCGTAGCCCGCCAAGAGCGAAAAGTTCTATAGGCACAGAGAAGTCTGAGCAAAGCGCAAAGTCTGAGCGGAGGTTTCCGACGCTCGTTCGCTCTTAGCGTCTCGTAGAGAAGGGGAGACGCAATCATGCGAACGGGGTTTCCCAACCTAGGAAGCTTTTCAAGACAGGCATCGCTCTTAATTCTAGGAATATTTTAGACTTTAGGGGCGCATATTTGTTTGTGCGCCTCTATCCATGAATTACTGGCTATTTCTTAAGTGACACCAAATTGGCAAAGGGTATATTTTTTCAAAACTAATACGAATTTAAAAAAATAATGCGACAGATAGACCATTGTAGAGGCGTTGCATTGCAACGTCTCTAACAAAGAATTTGTTGCAATTATTAATTGAATCAGTATGATTAATTACGTAAAGCTTATGGCATAGCTACGCTTAGAGCGCAGCGGGGCGTAGCCCATTACGTAAATCCTTCTCTACCTTCGCGTAGGTGTCGTAGACAGAGGCAGCGCTTAGAGCATAGCCCATTATGAATTAGTATGACTTGTCATCATCTCAAATTTAAAATAAGTAGTCAATTATCCTCGTATCAGGAACTAAGTGTGTAAAATTCATGTCTTCATTAGCACTTAGATATGAAGATAATTACAATGCTAAACAAAGCACTTAAAAGAGGAGTAAGAATATCGTTCATGATGGTTACACTCTTCATTACATCAGCAGTTATTACCACATCCGATGCTGAGGAAGTGCCAACGATATTTGGAGATGTCACTATTGACCGCCAATTTTCTCCCGATCCTATGACAGTTCGCGGTATGAGTGGTGGCTTAGTATCTGGGAACCAAGTGGCCGGAAGAGGCGAGACAGCTACAGGCCCTTGTAATGGATTTGTTGATGAAACACCAGACCATACCTTGGCATTGACAAGTAAATTTGACTACTTGAGGCTACAAGTACAAAGTCCTGAAGACACCACCATGATTGTTAAGGGCCCCGGTGGTACTTGGTGCAATGACGATTTTGATGGCAAAAACTCCGGTATTATTGGTGAATGGCTTCCTGGAAGTTACCAAATTTGGGTTGGTTCCTATAATCAAGGCAAGTATCTCCCTTACACTCTACAAATTACAACAGAAGCTAAGTAAGTAAAGGGATAGACGAAGAATAACAGCACACTTAGGTTTTCTTTTATTTTATCGTATATTTACTGAATTAACTTGATTTTGATAGTAAGATTGAGCGAAATTTTTCAGTAAAATTTCGCATGTAGTTTGGTTTATTCTGTTTCAGACGAACGCATCAAGCGATCGCTAATTTTGTGTATCTACTATCCAATATTGCTGCTTTCCAGCTTTCACAGATGACTTGAGCAGCATCACCTCATGGTGCTTTCATTTGAAATTCTCTGCTTGTTTATCCAAGCTGTATTAAAATTAAGTTAAATTTGATTAAGATTCTTGATGGCAACGTCGTAATGCCCTGATGGCTTTATGGCAATGCATATAAGACATCAAATTAAACAAAATGGATTTATAAACATCCGTTTCACAGCTATATAGTGACAGAGTGAGCACCATTCGGTTGCTAAAGCTGATGAGTTGTATAGGCATCTAGAGGCAAATTAAAATGAAATTCTCTTGGAAAGTCCTAGTACTCTGGACATTGCCGGCTTTGGTAATTGGCTTTTTCTTCTGGCAAGGAGCATTTGCTGGCGCTCCTGCGGACATGAGTAAAAATGCCGCTAATACCCGGATGACATATGGTCGCTTTCTAGAATACTTAGACGCCGATCGCGTTACCAATGTGGATTTGTACGAAGGCGGTAGAACAGCAATTATCGAAGCCGCTGATCAAGATATCGAAAATCGTACACAACGGTGGCGGGTAGATCTGCCTGTTAACGCTCCTGAGTTAATTAGCAAGCTCAAACAAAAAGGAATCAATTTCGATGCTCACCCTATGCGGAACGATGGCGCAATCTGGGGACTATTGGGCAATCTGATTTTCCCAATTTTATTGATTACTGGATTGTTCTTTTTGTTCCGGCGCTCTAGCAACCTTCCCGGCGGGCCAGGCCAAGCTATGAACTTCGGTAAATCCCGTGCCCGCTTCCAAATGGAAGCAAAAACTGGCGTCAAATTTGACGACGTAGCAGGCATTGAAGAAGCTAAAGAAGAACTACAAGAAGTTGTTACCTTCCTTAAACAGCCAGAAAGATTTACCGCTGTAGGCGCACGCATTCCCAAAGGAGTGCTGTTAGTTGGGCCTCCGGGAACTGGTAAAACTCTCTTAGCAAAAGCTATCGCTGGGGAAGCAGGCGTACCATTCTTCAGCATTTCTGGTTCGGAATTCGTGGAAATGTTTGTTGGTGTAGGTGCGTCCCGTGTGCGCGACCTCTTCAAGAAAGCTAAAGACAACGCTCCCTGTATTATCTTTATTGATGAAATCGATGCTGTAGGACGCCAGCGGGGTGCTGGTATCGGTGGCGGTAACGACGAAAGAGAGCAAACTCTCAACCAACTGCTGACCGAGATGGACGGCTTTGAAGGCAATACTGGAATTATTATTATTGCTGCTACCAACCGTCCCGACGTATTAGACTCAGCGTTGTTACGTCCCGGACGCTTTGACCGCCAAGTAACTGTTGATGCACCAGACATTAAAGGGCGTTTGGAAATCTTGCAAGTCCACGCACGCAACAAGAAACTAGACGCAAGCGTATCATTAGATGCGATCGCTCGCCGCACTCCCGGATTTACTGGCGCTGACTTAGCCAACCTACTCAACGAAGCTGCCATTCTCACCGCTAGAAGACGTAAAGAAGGAATTACCCTCCGCGAAATTGATGATGCTGTGGATCGGGTAGTCGCGGGGATGGAAGGTACTCCCTTGGTAGACAGCAAGAGCAAGCGCTTAATTGCCTACCACGAAATTGGGCACGCTTTGGTTGGAACTTTGTTAAAAGACCACGATCCTGTGCAGAAAGTTACCCTGATCCCACGGGGACAAGCACAAGGTTTAACTTGGTTTACTCCCAACGAAGAACAGGGGTTAATTTCCCGTTCCCAACTCAAAGCCAGGATTACAGGCGCTTTGGGTGGTCGCGCTGCCGAAGAAGTGATTTTTGGCCCTGCGGAAGTAACAACAGGTGCAGGTGGAGACTTACAGCAGTTGTCAGGAATGGCAAGGCAGATGGTGACACGTTTTGGGATGTCTGACCTTGGCCCGCTGTCACTAGAAAGCCAACAAGGAGAAGTATTCTTGGGTCGTGACTGGACAACTCGCTCTGAGTATTCTGAATCTATCGCCTCCCGCATTGATGGGCAAGTCCGAGCGATCGTCGAAGATTGTTACGAAACAGCCAAGAAGATTATACGTGAGCATCGCACTGCTACTGATCGTTTAGTAGATCTACTCATCGAAAAAGAAACTATTGACGGCGAAGAATTCCGCCAAATAGTAGCTGAGTATACTGATGTACCGGAGAAACAACAGTACGTACCCCAGCTGTAATAGCTGTTGGGAAATCATAAAAATGGGTGTGGTTTCGCTACCATACCCATTTTTATTTTGGGACTTAGATACCCAAATTGTGTGTAATATAATCTTTCGATGACTCTATGAAAAATTCAGGATATTAAAACCTTTTAGGTAAGGCAAAAAGGCTTTAAAGTTAAGGACTAATAATACCGTTGACGGGAGGAGCCGCGTTAATTAAGAATTCAGCCACAAATCTATAGTTTTACGATTGATTTGCAATACATGCTTCACTTTTCTTAATCCTATCACTCCCACTCAATGGCTTGAATGCCAAATAATACTCACTCAGTTGCCTGGAGTTGTGATGCGGAATATAGGGAGCAAAAGGATAAAAAATAATGCTTGATGGTACATATTGTTTACTCATGTGCCAATAGAACAATTACTTTTTTCTGCGGGATTGGATTAATCTGAACAGGAAATGCATTTAACGCCATCGCAGAACTGTAGTATTGACATGCTTAAGTATTAAGAATAAACTGTTTCCGATATTTCCAGGTGATCAAACCTGTAGGTATAAAGTAATTGATTAGAAAGCACTACTGGCAAAATGACTAACAACAATGACAGTAACTTCTTGAATACTCAGAAACCTAAAACCTTTCCTTTCAGTTTGACATTGGTCTTTATTATATTTTTTACTATTTTAAATATTGGAAATACTGAATCTATAATCCCTATCTTGGGATTTCATGGAATCATTGATACTAAAGCTTCTACTCTGCGCTCGTATAAAGGAGAGATGAACTATCCACGAGAAGATTTAGAGAAACTTCTAGAGTATTTAATACTTAATGATTATTGGTTTTTAAGCACTCAAGATTTATATAGTTTTTTCTTAAAAAAATCTCAGAAAATTTCTGCTGAGCATCGTAATAAAAAAACCATTATGATTTCATTTGATGATGGATATAAAACAGTACACACAAATTTACTACCTGTTTTGTATAAACTTGAAAATAAATATAGAAGAAGAGTTAAAGTTGTTTTATTTATCAACCCAGGAAGTTTAGCTCGTAAGAATAGTGTCAATTCTGTTCATTTAGGATGTCAAGAATTGAGAGAAGGATTTAAAAAGGGGTTTTATGATATTCAATCTCATGGAATGAATCATAAAAATTTAACTAACCTCCCTCGTCACCAATTAGTTAATGAACTTTTACAAGCCAGAACCGAATTGAGAAAATGTACACAAGATTTAGATATAGAACAAACTGTAGCATCACACTTTGCTTATCCTTATGGAGCTTATACTAAACAAGTAAAATATTATGTATCTAAATATTATTTATCTAGTTATTTATATAATGACCAAATATTAAATTATGGCTGTTTGAAAGATTACCATGAAATTCCTCGTTTAATGGTTAATCGGCAAAAATCAAGCAAACAACTAATAGAAATGGCTAAAGGATTACATCCTATAAACAATAAAGAAAAATGCTAGCACACTATTTCATATTAAAAATATAACGGAATAGTGTATGTTAATCTCAACATTAGTCTTTATATGCAAAAGCAGAAGATTAACACTATTGCAAGCCTCACAAGCGTGTACATTTTAGATAGGTTGTGTAGAAGTAGAATTTAAGTATCCTTTGTTACTTAATCAAGAGTGGATTACGCATTAATATTGACTTAAAATAAGTGTATATTTTAGTTTATCTTACTGAAAAATACGGAATTTTGAAAAAATAATTTAAGCTTTAAGGATTAAAAAGCTGCTCACAGGAGATACATCAATGTCAGGTATTTTGAGAATAAAGGAAAATGTTGGCGATACTACTTTCAAGACAAAACCTCAACAAGTAGACAAGCTATTAAAATCTGATCCAACGTATGTAGCTAAAGCAGGAGAGTTATTTTTTGTCTCGGCTATTGATCGTGGTTCTAGTGATCCTAAAAGTCCGAATTATTATGGTGGCAATCACTGGAAAGTGACTTTCAAAAAAGAACTTCAGCCTAGGGAAGGTGGTAAACCTATATCAACCTGGTTTGTTTATCAGGATCATGTAGAAGAATATAGGCTTATAAAATAATTTAAAGCATTATTTGGCGCTTTGAGTTGCGTAACATAGCTGTAGTGCAGCCATTCCTGGTGATTTTAAACTCAGACTACTCACCGAAGATTTACAGCGCTTTTTTAATAATGAAGACGTAGCGATAACTACTGTAGAACAACTCTACGTAGAAGTTATTCTAGAACCGGGAGAAGGCATAGCTTGGGAAATAGAACCCCTTCCCGAAAAATATAACCGAGAAATATTCAGATTTTAAATATAGTTAAAATAAGTAATTATCCCATATATTAAATTTTGAAATAAAAAGCCATGAGAGAAAAACCTAAACAACAAATGCGTATATTGGCAATGTTGTGTCATATATCGGCTTTGTTAGCATGGCTATTATTATTCTTTTTGGTATATATCGGTATACCTTTATATCTGCCCCTAAATCTTTTAGCACCACTATTAATTTGGCGATTCAAAAAAGCACAATATCCTTGGATTGATTTACAAGGTAAAGAATCTTTGAATTTTCAAATATCGCTAACCTTTTATACATTATTAGTAATAATTTTATCATTAATTTTAGTGGTAACTAGTTGTGGTATTGCAGTAACTAGCAATAGTACCGTCAATGAAGTAAAGACAACTTTAGATGGATTATTAATTATGTTCATGTCATTAATATTATTAGTAATGCTGCTACAATCATTTTTAGTAACTTTTGCCGCCATCAAAGCTTACAAGGGTGAGCATTATCGTTATCCTTTAACAATACGAGTTTTGCGGTGAAATAATTAGAATTTTATTGAGCAACTGTTTCCAATAACACCAAAATCAAGAATACAGTTTAAGTAAAAGCAGAGCCAGGTACTTACTAGGTCATCTGTACACCAAGTGGCGTTGTTCAGTTTGTGCGGCCACAGCTATAAGACGACTGGCATGGCTAATCTGATGAGGCGTTACTGAACGAAATTGAAGCGCAGTAATAGACTTTTTGCTATTAATAACGTTAAAGTCTTGGTCAACACTATGAAAACAATATCTTCACTTTTTAGCGAAGAACGCAACCAACTCCAGGCAGATATTGACAACATAACCAGCATCGAGCAGGTAATCAAGCTGGTTCAGAACCGACTTGATAATCTCGAAAGAATTTATATTAGCGAGCTAAATATAGCTCAAGTACGTTTAGCTTCCTTTTTTCTGGATACACTGCGCCAGTCCATTGCTACTCTTGCAGCTGCTAACTTGATTCAAGTCGCCTCAACAGAGCAACAGCAAATTACTAATTTAGCTAAAAATCCTGCCAATAGGTTAATCCTAAAACTGCTCAAGGCACTTATTTATATAGGCATTTTAGGTTGGTTGTTCCACTTAACTGAAACTACTCCAGGTGCATGGATGGCTATCCTCCTAGCTTGTGTGCTCTTAGGACTGGAAGTAGTGCTTCAACTCGATAAAAATAATTCAACGTCTTTTGAGCAATTAGAATTAGCTCAACCTGTCCTTCAAGTCGATAGCCAAATCCTTTTAGATAACCTTGCTGATGCTCTCAACACAATTGACTTAGCAGTCGCTAGATTTGAAGAAGGAAACAAACATCAAGACGATCGCGGCATAGAAGAATTGCCAGAATTATTAAATTTTCTGCAAAAGCTCATGGGCGCATCATTTCTTGAGAAACCCCAAATGGCGATCGCACTAGCAAAACTTCTACCACAGATTTTAATGTCCCAGGGAATTAACGCTCAAATTTACCGACCAAACGACCCCCATAGCGATCGCAATTATTTTGACTTCGAGCCAAGTATTGACCCATCCACCAAAGATTACGTAACTATAGCTCCTGCTTTGTTAAAAGGCGATCGCTTGCTAAGACGCGGCCGGGTAATTGAGCCAGCATATTCTGAGGCTAGAGAATAACAGACAATAAGAGTATGGAAATTTTAGAAACAATTGGTTTTGATTTGGGACACGGTGAAACAGCGGTAGCTAAAGCTATAGTAGAGAGCATCGAACCCCCGGAAATGCTTGAGATTAATAACAAGAAGAACCAAATTACAGCTCTTGGTTGGCATCCCAAACTCGGTTATCTTGTCGGAGAGCAAGCGTTAATTCAAGCTGGCGTTACCCAGTTGACAATTTCTTTCAAGCAAAAACCAAATAAAGATTCCAAATATCGAGAAACAATTAGCACTTTTCTGGCAACTTACTACCGCCTTTTAAAAGAAAGCAGACAAATTGAAGCTGGGGAAACTACTTACTTTTATATTGGTTGCCCTTCAGGATGGTCGGTTAGTGAACGAGAAGAATACCAAAAGCTACTTCGAGAAGCTGGTATTGCCAAACTAAATGTTGTCCCTGAATCACGAGCTGCTTTCATGCAAGCCAAGGAAGCCGGCAAGCTGGAGTATGAAAAACTTCTTTCATCGGTGCTGATTGTCGATATTGGTTCTTCAACCACAGATTTTACCCTGGTTAAGAGCTTACAAGAAATTCCGATGGATTTCGGAAGTAATACTTTAGGCGCATCCCTAATCGACAAGGCTATTTTTGAGCGCACTCTCGCCAAACACGAACAATCAGACTTACTAAAAAAAGTATTTAATGAATATCCGCATCACCAAGCTCGTTGTGAACTAGCCTGTCGCAAAACTAAAGAAGATTACTTTTCTAATGAACAGCTATACAGCGATCCTCAATCGTTTGCGCGTGGCTTTGAGTCTATCAACGAACAGATTTATTTTATCCCCCAAGTCAACAAATTGATGATGGAGGAGATTTTAAACCAACCTTTGCCTGAACTGAGGCTTCAAAGTTGGATTCAATCGTTTCGTGACTCTGTAAGTGAGGCTAGAGAAAAGCTGGAAAAACTTGGAATTGTGCCGCAACTTGTACTGATGACTGGCGGTGCATCTCGAATGAAGTTTACACACCAAATTTGTCAAGAAATCTTTCCCGAACCAGAAACGCTCCTTCGGCCAGATCCGGAACCGGAAAGATGCATTGCGCTGGGATTAGCGCGAGTGGGAAGATGGGATCTGCGTGCTGCTGCCTTCAAACAAGAAGTTAATACATTATTAGACTCACAAAAGCTCAAAAAACTGATTGAGAAACATATCCCAAAGTTAATTGAGTTGTTGATTAAGCCATTAGCAGATGGTTTGCTAGAAAATGCAGTTAGACCAGGAGTAAAAGACTGGCAAAAAAACCAAATACGAACTTTAGCCGATTTGGAAACATCTATGAAAAGTCGGGCAGAGCAGTGGCTCAAAGGCGATCGCGCTCAGCAGATAATTAACAATCAATGCATCAGTTGGTTTAACAAGGAAATTCAACCCGACTTAGCCGCAGAAACCGACCCGATATGCCGAAAGTTTCAAATACCCAGAAGCAGTTTAAGGTTTGAGAATAGCATCGAGCCGGCTTTTGTCAACCCAGAACTAAAAATTGGAGATGCTATCCTTGCCGACACAGTGGCATTTATCATCAATGTAGTAATTGGTGGGGGTACTCTCGCTAGTATCATCACTCTGATACTAACTGGACATTTGGTTTGGCCGATTGCATTAGTATACGGGGCTTCAGTGATGGCAGCAGGAATGGAACTAAATCGCCAGAGTGTCCAAGAGGCAATCAAGACAAATTTGGATATTCCTAGCTGGATTCGTTTTGGTTTTTTGAGCGACAAGAAAGTTAATGATATGTGCTCCCAATTAAAGCCGGAGTTGGAAAAGGTTCTGCAACAACAACTGGCAGCGAATCAAGAAGCTTTTGATAAACTAATTGGTCAAATTGGGCAAGGGCTGCAAAAAGTTCTTTCTACTAAGGTTCAAGAGGCAATAATTCTAATTCAATAACGGTCACTGCTGCAACTTAGGCGCTGATCAACAAAAGAAATGTATGCTTGGTATAAGTAACAAAAATTACATAACTAGGGAGTAAAGATTATATGATTGGGGTTGCGATCGCGGGGACTGGCTTTGGTCAAAAAGTCCATATTCCTGCATTCAAAGCACATCCTCAGACTGAGGTAGTGGCTGTTTATCATCGAGATTTAAATAAAGCTCAAGCGATCGCAGACTCCCATAATATCCCCCACGCCTGCGACACAATTGCAAATATTATTACATTGCCAGAAGTGCAAGCAGTCAGCATCTCCACACCGCCATTTTTGCACTATGAAATGGCAAAAACAGTACTACAAGCTGAGAAACATTTATTACTAGAAAAACCTGTAACCTTAAATGCAACTGAATCCAAAGAACTATATCAATTAGCTAAAGAAAGAGACGTCGTTGCAACTGTAGACTTTGAGTTTCGCTTTGTACCAGGATGGCAGTTATTTGCAGAATTGTTATCAGAAGGCTATGTAGGTGAGATACGCCTGATTAAAATCGACTGGCTAGGTTCCTCACGTGCTGATACTTCACGTCCTTGGAATTGGTATTCTTCTAAGGATAAAGGAGGCGGTGCATTGGGGTCTTTGGGTTCCCATGCCTTCGATTATATTCACTGGCTATTTGGCCCAGTACGCAGATTGAACGCCCATTTGAGTACCGCCATTCCCGCACGAGTTGACCCTACTAGCGGCGAATTAAAACCAGTGAATACGGATGACACCTGTATGCTGGCGTTGGAATTAGCAAATGGGACACCTTGTCAAGTTTCCATCAGTGCGGTTGTTCATGCACCAAGGACACATTGGGTAGAAGTGTATGGCGATCGCGGTACTTTGATTGTAGGTAGTGAAAATCAGAGAGATTATATACATGGCTTTCGGGTTTTGGGTTCTCAGTTCGGTAAACCTCTTACCGAAATCGAAATACCAAATCGGTTAATATTTCCAAAAAATCATACCGATGGACGTATTTCTGCATTTATGCGCGTAGTAGACCAATGGGTGCAAGCAATTGACCACAAGCAAGAAATTACCCCATCGCTGCGAGAAGGAGTTTATTCTCAGTTGTTGATGGATTTAGCTCATAAATCTCATGCGACAGCAAGTTGGGTAGATGTACCTGGGTTGGAAGGCTTTCTTGGTAGCTAAACAGTAAACTTATTGCAAAGATGCGAATGAAAAAAGAACCACAGATGAACACCGATAAATTATCTGTGTTTATCGATGTTCATCTGTGGTTTAATTTGCAAAAATTTCAAGACAAGTCTAGTGCTGAATATATCGCGGCGATTAATTTGGTGTTACCGATTTTGAACGCTGCTGCTGGTAAAAGCCAACAACTTTTTGGACATAGCCAGCAGTGAAACCGCTATTACAGCCTGTGTAACTACCAGTCATCCACCAACAGGCTACGCCACGCACAGCCGCAGTTTCATTATTACTGGTGGCACGAAGCTGCTGGTTTAACTCACGGCGCGTGATGCAAGACACGACTTGGCGGGCGATCGCGGGGCTATTTTCAAACTGCGTTGGTGTTAGTTCTCGTTTAAGGCAAGATTTCGACCAGCCTTTGAGGGTTTCTGGTTTAACTTGCCATTCGCTGTAAAGTCCATCGTTTGCGGAACCAGTTTGTGGTGCAGCCCGTCGCAACGCCTCTACCATCGCCGCAACTTGAGCATTAGAAACCTGCTGTTGTGCTTGAGCTAACAATGATGACGACAATCCGAAGCTGACAATCACTCCACCAAGTAGTAATCGTATGGGGTTTTTCCTCATAACTCTGGACTTATTTTTTGATACCAGATGTAGCATACTACATCTTTAAAAACTGCAAGTATCAGCGGTGATGAAATTCCACCTCTTTTTCTAGAATTTTAATATCATAGTTGCCAAAGAAATCGTGACCTAATAGTCCGATGCCTGCTTTTGGGGCGATCGCAACTCGAATATTATTAGCTATGACTCCACCAACTGCAATAGATTTTACCTTACCAGTTGAGAATTGTACTTGGCTACCATCAGCAATTTGAGCTTGCATTAAACCTGTAGATTGGAGCTTGAGCGTGCTTGCCATACCTTGAGTAATGAGAGTGCCAGTCGCACCTGTATCTACAATCATCTCAAAAGATTGTTTGTCATTGAAAGTGACATCAATTATGGGAGTTCCACCAAGACGGCGTTTAATCGGAATCCGAAAAACTTTATTATCGTTGTTTGAGGGCGGTGTTATCGTTATACCACCACAAAGATTTGCCAATCCTACCGTTTTGCCAGAGGCGGTAATCATGAAACATGCTCCTGGATCTTCAGCTATTACCCGTTCGGATAATGGCAAGAATATCAAAGTCGGCATTACAGCGATTAAAGTTATATTTATAGTTTTAAGCCAACACTTCAAAGCATTTTTCATATTATTTTGATTCTCAGAGTTTTCCTATAAATGTTGATAAATAATGTGTTTTATTTGGTTTATTAACCCAATGATTGCGTAAAAATACTCATTGTTTACTGAAATTGTATGTTTGTATAAGACAAATTTGCCTCTTAATAAATACATAGTACAGATAAACACTAAGATTAAATTAAAGCTTAAGTAAAGACATGATAAAACTACTTAGACTACATCAAAACATGACATACTAAGAAGTTAAATAATAGAAATGTAAAGATATAGTGAGAGATTTGTTAATTCACTCAAGGTTTTCTACTGCACGTACAGCAGTAGCGATCGCATTATTTACAGCAATATCTTTTTTTGACAAAATCACATTTTCAGCAAAGGTGCGCTGAGCAACTACACCGCAAACAGCAGCAGCGGCAAAATTATACACACCCGCCATTTTAAACAGCGTACCGCATTCCATTTCGTAATTTAAAACATTCAAATGCCGATACTCTTCTGTAATGCCATGCAGCGATCGCATTAAATTTGGGTTCGCTGAATTACTACGTTCTTGTCCTTCATAAAAAGTATCTACTGATGCCGTAATGCCTACATAATGCTCAATCTCTAATTCTCGCGCTGCTTTAATTAATGCAACCGTGAGAAACGGCTCAGCTGCGGCTGGATACTCCACAGGTGCAATGTCATTTGCTGCACCTTGGCGACACAATGCCGCACTACTAATTACAATGCTACCGACAGCGATATAAGGTTGAATTGAGCCGCAAGTTCCAATACGAATAATTTGCCGGATTCCAACTTGTACCAATTCATTGACCACAATACTTAGTGAAGGCGCACCCATACCACTGGTAGCAGATAAAATGCTACGACCTGATAAGTTTCCCACATAACTATTGAGTCCCCGATTCTCAGATAATAAGCGCACATCCTGCAAATAAGTTTGAGCAATTAAACACGCACGTTCAGGATCGCCAGATAATAAAGCAATGCTGGGAGCAGATGAACCTAAATCATCTTGTCCAAAGCCAATATGATATAACCTTTTATTAGTCATAAAGTAATGATATTGCTTTACAGCGATTCTCGTTTACGTGAGGTATACCCGTAGGGGCACGGCTGCCGTGCCCCTACACTTGAGGATGTAATCTTGTACCGCATCTGAATGGGAACCGCTATAATCACACCTACAAAGTAAAAACTTTGACTTTTTTAATTGTGTCTTTGTTAAGGTTATAGATTTAAAAATAAGACAAAACACTATAAAAAGATAGAGGATTAATTCAAATTAAATAGATTTAAACCAGTCAAGAGATAGATGAAATAAATTTTAAACAACCTTACACTATTAAATATAAAACAAAGGGTGAACGGAAGACTTTAAGGTGAAAGTTTCCTAATAATAAACATAGATGCTAACAGAGTAAGAATTAAATTTTTACTCTGTGTTTACTTATATATAGAATTTGATTTGAGCGAATATAGTAAATTACTAATAAAAATATTTGTTTTTAAAATTGGTAATTGATAATTCCTTACCAATTACCAATTCATTATAATTACAGTTTTCTAGCAGATTAGAATTAACTGCAATCATTCAAAAGCTACAAAAGGGGACTTAAGCAGTTTCTAAATTTCTATACCAGCTTTTGGCTCAGCACCCATTGGCGCAACATAATCACGGAAAAGAGTAATTTGCTGTTCAAAAGGTATGACTTGAATTTTGTTAAATAAAGCTTCGGCTTCTGAAGGAAGTTGATAATCAGAAGGAACAGGAATAATAGTACCGTTATCCATCCCTTGAGATAGTCGATACCAAAATAGCAACTTGGTAGTATCACCCAAAGAGCCGTATTGACGAGAAAGTTGACTATCCGCTTTATTAATTAAGTCGCGTTGAAGTTGCAACTGTTCTTCGTGAGATAATTCCTTAACTTGATTAAATAAACCTTCGGCAATTTCTGGAGAAGCAGTACTTGCACCAGGAGCAGCTGGTGTAATTGAGCTACCCATTTCTTTGTAAATGAACCAAAACAATGCGAGTTGTTGATCAACATCCAATTTTTGCCAAGCTTGAACATGTTCGCGAATAGTTGGATCGCCAGTTTGGGTGTATGTCATTATCAACTCCGATTGCAATTAATATCTATTGGCAATAACAATATCAAATGTATATTTAGCGTTTTACCTCGCTGAAGGTAGAGATGTATCTAAATCAAAGAGAGGAACAATTAAAGATAGAATATCAATCGGGCGGAGTGTAGTCCTACATGAAAAATATTTGGAGTTTGATAAACAACCAACGCTAAAAGCAAAAGTTATGCTAGACAGAGTAAGAAAATGTCTGAAAAGCTAGGTAATGGTATATTTTGTCATTCTGACTAGAGAGAGCGGAAGTCAGAATCTCTATTGTCCGTTAATTTTTGAGATGCTTCTCTACGAGACGCTCCTTTGTAGCTTGGCTTTTGCGTAGGGGTACATTACGCTATCGCTTCATACCCTGCGGGATCTTGCTACAGCATGACAATTTTGACTTATAAGACATCCTCTAAAATAATGAGTCTTCTTGTTCTCCTACCACCAAGCGAGAACAGCTACAATTTTAGGTTAATAAATTTAGAAATCGGAGTTCCGAGATAAAAACTTGGAACTCCGAATGAAAACTTAAATTATCTTTTTTTCGCGGCTTTCTCCAAGTAGCCGTAGGTGCTAAGGCTCTTTTACTCCCGTCGATTTTGGTAATCTTCGGAAGACATTGGATCTAATTCCCAGCGAGAATCGTCCCGTTCTTCTAAAATATCATTGGTACGCAGAAATGCAGCATCATCCATTTCTAGACCGACTGCTGCTTCTATTTCCTCAGTTACATTTTGATCGGGAGTGGGAGCAGTACCACCAACAGCTTCATCCCCTACTGCATCTGCGTCTTCCCAATAAGCATCAGGATCACCACCGGTGAGTTCTGGACTGGTTTCTGTATACTCGCCTTTTTTGTCCCGTAGCGATCGCCCACCAATATTGTACCCCGGCAAGTCTTTCACACCAGTACCGTAGGACTCAGTAATTTCCTGCGGCAAATCATTGGTTTCAATTTCGTCATTATGATTTTTTTCTGCCATGATACTAGCCTTTTTCTGCATCCTCACAATAACGTTTTCCTGCCACTAGGTTGTCCTACCAAAGATGTATAGCTTTAGAAATAAAATAATCTATCCCCTTAGTACGAAGCTAAGCAAGTAGTTACAGCGTAAGATTGTAACCATAAATTCATAACTCAAATAAATTGTAGTTGTCATAGTTCAAGTTTTTAGTTGTAAATGAGAAGTTTTTAACTTATTGCCAAACCAAAGATTTCTAACTCATGACTTTTTTATCCAGCAACAATCAATAAATTTAGCTAGATTTATTTTTACTTATGGTTTTAAATACCGGAATGTTAAACAACAAAGATTAATATTAAGAAGCGGAGGTAGAAAGTGGAATACAACGAGTTTATTACACACGTACAAAGCCTTGCTCAATCAGATTCTCGTGAAGAGGCAGAACGTTCTACCCGTGCCACACTGGAAACCGTTAAAGAACGTATTCCTGTTGATAAAGCACAAGATTTAGCTACCCAGTTACCCCAAGAATTAGGTAAGTATCTACGAGGGAAAGAGGAAGAATCAAATAAATCTTTTAACTTGCAAGAGTTTATTGCCCGTGCGAGTCACAAAGAGAATATAGAACCTACTACCGCTGCAATTCATGTTCGGGCTGTGTTTGCCGTATTGCAAAATGCTGTCAAACCGGAAATATTTGCCGCTTTTCACGCCAATTTCTCTCACGATTACGAGGAATTATTTGCTACACCAATAAGCGAAGCATCCGCATAAGAAAGAATTTAAAATTTCCAACTTCAAGTACTACAAGCTAAGGAAAACATCTTAACCTACTTAATATTTTAGCTAGTTAAAACCCAGGAAGAAACAGGTAATACCAATGACTCAGCATTCAAGTAAGCAAAAAGTTGCCATCCTCATTGAAAACGATGTAGAAGATGCAGAATTTACAGTTCCTTATAACGGGCTAAAACAAGCGGGGATAAAAGTTGTTGTACTCGGTGGGCGCATGAATGAAAAATATAAAGGTAAACGCGGTAAACTTAACATGCAGCCCGATGGTACAACAACAGAAGCGATCGCAGCAGAGTTCGATGCAGTAATCATTCCTGGTGGAATGGCTCCCGACAAAATGCGGCGCAATGCCAACACAGTCCGTTTTGTGCAAGAGGCGATGCAGCAAGGAAAATTGGTAGCTGCGGTTTGCCACGGCCCACAATTATTGATTGAAGGCGATTTACTCAAAGGTAAGCAAGCTACTGGTTTTAGTGCTATCCGCAAAGATATTATCAATGCAGGTGCAAATTACATAGATGAGCCGCTAGTAGTTGACAGCAATTTGATTACCTCGCGTGAACCTGGAGACTTGCCAATTTTCACCACAGCTATTTTGAGCCGCTTGGGTTACGGTGGCAAAGATGCTGCATTGCCAAGTGAGCAAGATACAAGCGCCGAATGGTGGAAACTAGCAGATGCTTGGGGTGGCTCAACCAAAGGTGATATCGCCAGAGGTTTGAATACTGCTCTTGCTGGTGAGCGTTATTCATTAGAAGCTTTAGAAAAATACGCTGAAAAAGAATCAGATGCCGAAGTGCGAT
Source organism: Komarekiella atlantica HA4396-MV6 (assembly GCA_019359395.1). Classification (GTDB taxonomy): domain Bacteria; phylum Cyanobacteriota; class Cyanobacteriia; order Cyanobacteriales; family Nostocaceae; genus Komarekiella; species Komarekiella atlantica. The sequence goes on along the minus strand of JAHHHK010000002.1, from coordinate 300,876 downwards.
CGCTCTTTCAAGAGATGATTACTAATAAACAGCGTCACATTGAGAAGCTAGAAACTTATCTTCACAAACTAGGCGAGAAACCCTCTTTAACTGCAAACATCGCTAATCAATACGCCAAGGTAAAAACTGCTTTAACAGGTAGTGATGACATATATCAGTTACGTTCCGCTTTAGGAGATGTGCAAACGGGTATTGGCGATATTGGCAATTTGTGTGCAACATACACTGACCCAGTAGCAACTGCTATTTTCAAACAAATCTACAACGACTTGAGAAAATACGAACAGCAATTGATAAAGCTGTATCAGGCGCGGATAGGTACTCAGACTAATCCTCCCCAGCCAACTACGGGTGCTGCTATGTCAATATAAGGAGTCTTGAAGAGGCGTTGAACAACCAGAGATGAAATTGATGTATTCAGATTTAAACTCACCTTTAGTTCCAAAGCTTATATAAAAGCCAGATGAATTGTACAACCGGGATTTAAGTAAGATTTAGTAGTTTTGTGCTGAAAAAGGTTCAGTTCAAAACTCCTCAACTTGTCTACGCCCACCGTAGCCTTTCAATGAAACAAGCTATATACGGCGGGCTGCGCGACAGAAGCCGCCCCTCCTACTTCTCTCTGCGATTCTGTCTTGAAAAGTTTCCTGCGGTTCGCGTTAGCGTCTCGTAAGAGAGGGAAACCCTCCTTCTCCTGACGGAAACCGGAGGCGAACAGAACTTTTCGCTGCGCCTCTGCGTGAGATAAATAATTCCTTCCAAGTTCTACCTAGAAATGCATACATAGCGTCCCTGCCGCTTGCACGAGAAGCAAAAACGCCGAAACAGAAAAGAATTGATTGGGAGATAAAAAAGTGACTTCAACATCTGGAGATAAACCGACTATCAATCAAAATCAAGCTAGTGAAACTGAGCGCTGGGCATCTCTTATAGGCGGTGGTGCGCTGGTGTTAATGGGTTTAAGACAAGGCTCTTTGCGGGGAGCGCTAACAGCTTTAGCTGGTGGCGGTTTAATTTATCAAGGTGCAACAAAACAAAGCACAGTCCAGCAAGCACAAGAAGCAATGGGAGTAAACCAACCCATCAAAGTTGAAAAGACAGTAACAATCAATAAACCAGCAGATGAACTCTACCGCTTTTGGCACAACTTTGAAAATCTGCCTACATTTATGAAGCATCTCAAATCTGTGAAGGTTTACAACGAAAAACGTTCACACTGGATTGCTAACGCACCCTTGGGTAACAGCGTGGAATGGGATGCAGACATTCTGGAAGACCGGGAAAATGAGTTTATTTCTTGGGCTTCTGTAGAAGGCGCAGACGTCGATAATTCTGGTTTTGTTCGCTTCAAAAAAGCAACAGGCGATCGCGGCACGGAAGTCAAGGTTGTCTTAGAGTATAATCCACCCGGCGGAGCGCTAGCATCTGTTGTTGCTAAACTTTTCGGTGAAGAACCAGAACAGCAAATTGGTGATGAATTACGTCGCTTCAAAATGTTAATGGAAGCAGGCGAAATCGCCACCACCGAAGGACAACCCACTGGGCATAAGTAGTTATTTGTCATTTGGATAAAGCGAATGACAAATCAAACAAAGATTTTTCAACATCAAAAAATAGCCACATCAAATTTGTGTTGACACGAAATGGCTAATAAGTTAGTTGTGACCATTTACTACTAGCTAATTACCAGGGTACAGATGATAAATTGGAGAGTTTTCATGAACAAAGTAACTTCTTTGCTAAAAAAACTGCGTCAAGTTCTGACAGTTTTTCTTGTAGCAATTACATTTTTTGCCATTCCGGCTTTTGGCTATAGTACTACACTGCAAGCACATGCTGCTAACACTGTAACAACTCCAGAGGGTACTTATTATAAAGGAGTACCTGATAGTGATGTAAACGACCTTACCAATAAAGCAAATCGGGCGGCTGACAGGACTGGAAAAAATGCAAAGAGCGCTGTTAATAATATCCGAGAAAAGCTCAATCTTGATGAGCCAATGCCTCGAAGCACCAAAAACTTTTTGCAGTCAACTAAAGAAAAAGTAGAAGATTCTGTTAAGCCAATAACTGGAAATAATGAGGGATATTACCAAGATAAATAATCCCAATTACTAAAGATGGAGTAACAGGGGAGTCTGTTGAATATTCAAGGTTGAGCTTGAAAGTTGAGCACTCTTGACTATTCCTGACTCCCTTTTTCTTCATCATTGACTAATTATCAAATAATTAGTAATTCGTCAATTCAGGCATTTAATTACGAATTACTAATTACGAATTATTCTGACTAAGGACTAATAATCATGAAAGCAGTTTGCTGGCATGGCTCTAACGATGTACGGGTTGAAACAGTTCCAGATCCAAAAATCATCAACCCGCGTGACGCAATTGTCAAAATTACTTCCACGGCAATTTGTGGCTCGGATTTGCATATTTATAACGGCTATATCCCCACAATGGAGAAGGGCGATATTCTTGGCCACGAATTTATGGGGGAAGTTGTCGAACTTGGCAGTGCAGTTAAAAATGTGAACGTAGGCGATCGCGTCGTTGTTCCCTTTACAATATCCTGTGGTAGCTGCTTTTTTTGTAATCGGGATTTATGGTCACTGTGCGACAACTCTAACCCCAATGCTTGGATGGTAGAAAAGCAAATGGGCTATTCACCATCAGGTCTATTTGGCTACTCTCACTTATTTGGTGGTTACGCTGGTGGTCAGGCAGAGTATGCACGAGTGCCCTTTGCAGATGTCGGCTTGTTCAAAATTCCTGATGGTTTAACGGATGAACAAGTACTATTTTTAACCGATATTTTCCCAACAGGCTATATGGCAGCCGAGAACTGCAACATCCAACCCGGTGATATAGTCGCAGTTTGGGGCTGTGGCCCAGTCGGACAATTCGCCATCAAAAGTGCATATATACTGGGTGCAGAACGCGTCATCGCTTTTGACCGCGTTCCTGAACGCCTGCAAATGGCCAAAGAATACGGCAAAGCCGAAGTCCTCAACTACGAAGAAGTCGATGTTGGCGAAGCACTCAAAGAAATGACCGGCGGTCGTGGCCCTGATGCGTGCATTGATGCAGTGGGAATGGAAGCACACGGCACAGACTTTATGGCATTGTATGACCAAGTAAAACAAGCAGTACGTCTAGAAACAGACCGCCCCACAGCATTACGACAAGTCATTGTCTCTTGTCGCAAAGGTGGTCACGTATCAATTCCAGGTGTGTACGGTGGTTTTGTAGACAAAGTGCCAATGGGTGCGGCGATGAACAAGGGACTAACCATGAAAATGGGACAAACTCACGTCCATAAGTATTTACGACCCTTGTTAGAACACATCCAAAAGGGTGAAATAGATCCAACTTTCATCATCACTCACACCTTACCTCTAGAACAAGCACCCCACGGCTACGAAATTTTCAAGCACAAGAAAGATAACTGCATCAAAGTTGTACTCAAACCTTAAAGTCATTTATCTCCAAACTGTTCGCCTTTAGTACTAACACTAAAAACCTCTACTTCAGCTTTTTGCTGTGCTTATACTTATCTATTTGTCATTTGTCTAAAACAAATAACAAAGGAAAAAGTTCTGCGGAGAGAAGTTGTCATAGCGCAGCCTCTTCGAGTCATCGACATCGAGCGTCGGAGGGTTTCCCTCTCTTACGAGACGCTAACGCGAACCGCAGGAAACTTTTAAACAGAGGACTAATGACAAATGACTAACAACAAATATGTTTGACTCTCTCAAATCCGAGCTGACGCGCCGGACTCTTTTGTACAAAGCAGGTTTTGGATTAATCGCAGTCAGCACCTTTGGTACGATAGGAACAATTTTAAAACCTACTCGCACCTTAGCCCAAGCAGGGCCAGCACCTACAAAAGAACCATCTTTACCTCCCGAAAAAAAGTTAGGATGGGCGGTTGTTGGCTTAGGAAAATTTGCCACAGAACAGATTATGCCGTCCTTTGGCGAATGTAAGCGTTCTAAGTTGGTAGCATTAGTAAGTGGCGTAGACGCGTTCGCGGAGCGTCTCGTAGAGAAGCGGCTTGTCGCCAGACATCGCACCAAAGCCGAGCGTTTAGCTCAGCAATACGGTGTTAACCGAAAAAACATTTACAACTACCAAAACTATGACACCATCCGCGATAACCCAGAGGTAGATGTTATTTACATCATTTTGCCCAATGGGTTACATGCAGAATACAGTATTCGCGGAGCGCAAGCTGGCAAGCACATCATGTGTGAAAAGCCAATGGCGAACACTGTTGAGGAATGTCAGGCGATGATTGCAGCTGCCAAAAAAAGCGATCGCAAGTTAATGATCGCTTACCGTGCCCAGTATGAACCGTACAACCTCGCTGCGATCGAACTAGCACAAAGCGGCAAACTCGGCAAACTAAAAGCCATCACCTCTGACCACGGGCGCAACCTCGATCCCAAAGACCCAGCAGATCGCTGGCGTGCTAACAAAAAACTAGCTGGCGGCGGTTCCCTTTACGATATTGGGATTTACAGCTTGCAAGCAGCGCGGTACATCACAGGCGAAGAACCACAAGAAATTAGCGCCATGATCTACAGCACTCCTGGCGACCCCCGCTTTCGGGAAGTAGAGGAAAATGTCAACTTTGTTTTGCGTTTCCCTAGTGGTGTGCTAGCTAACTGCACCTCCAGCTACGGCTACTCAGATACCAAGCGCCTCCAAGTTTTCGGATCTGACGCAGTTTTAGAGTTAGATCCGGCGACTGACTATTACCAACATCGGCTGATAATCAAACGTAAAGACACTAACGAAGAACAAAATATTCAGGAAAAAAACCAATTCGCCCTAGAGATGGATCATTTATCCGAGTCCATCATGGCAAACAAACAGCCTAAAACCCCTGGCGAAGAAGGTTTACAAGATGTCAGGTTGATGCAGCTAATTTACGAAGCGGCTCGCACTGGCAGAACAATCAAAGTTTAGATAAACCCTTGTAGGGATGTTGCATTGCAACGTATCTCATCCATAAATCAAAAAGGCAAAAAATTATGTCTGATAAAACCGTTATCAAAGTAGACTCTACCCATTCCCCTAAAGGTAAACTTGGTCAAAAGTATCTTGCTTCTGGTAAATCTCTTGCCATGCGTCTTTGGGAAGACGAGCAACCAAGTGAAGCCAAAGAACCAACAGCGCGAGAATATGAAACTGTCGGTTATGTAATTAATGGTCGTGCAGAGTTGCATATTGAAGGGCAAACGATTTTACTAGAACCTGGGAGTTCCTGGGTAGTACCAAAGGGAGCTTCGCACACATACAAAATTTTGGAACCATTCACCGCAGTTGAGGCAACCAGTCCACCGGCTCAAGTCCACGGACGCGATGAAAACTGAATGGGAACGATAAAGCTCGACGGCAGGGTGGGCATTGTAATGCCCCCCTACAAGCTATTTGCTGTAGTTTACTCAAGAGAATCGCCTAAAATGGGAAGCGATCGCAAGAGCTACTTTTGACTTGTTACCAGACTAAAGCCTAGTTATCTTCTTAGAAGAAAGCAAAGCCTTATGAAATCCATTCCCAGACAGAACTAAAAACAAATAAACCTCAGTCAAAATACTTATTTAAAAGTATTTTTTTTATCTGGCTAGAGGCTGATGAAGATAAAACATTTGGTGAGTTTCCTAGATAAGTAGAGGCAACACAAATATCAGATAAAAGTTTGGCAACAGTTTGATTTTGTGTCAGCGCTATCTGTCATTAACAAGGAACCCAAATGTTTTATCACAATAAAAGACTACAGTATTTTACGCCACCGGAAAAGCCAGATCCAGTTTACGCAAAGAAAATGCAAGAACTGATCGGCGGCAGCTTTGGTGAAATGACGGTGATGATGCAATACCTGTTTCAGGGCTGGAACTGTCGAGGCCCTGCCAAGTACCGTGATATGTTGCTCGACATTGGTACTGAAGAAATCGGTCACGTCGAAATGCTGGCCACGATGATCGCCCATCTGCTGGATAAAGCACCGATCAAAGATCAAGAAAACGGTGCAAAAGATGCGGTTGTGGGTGCGGTGATGGGCGGTAGTAACCCACGCGATGTAATCATGGCAGCGGCAATGAACCCTCAACATGCCATTGTCTCTGGTGGAGGTGCTATGCCAGCTGATAGCGTTGGGTTCCCGTGGAACGGTCGTTTCATCGTCGCCAGTGGTAATCTATTGGCAGACTTTCGTTCTAATCTTCATGCCGAATCTCAAGGTCTGATGCAGGCTGTACGGTTGTATGAAATGACAGACGATCCAGGAGTGAAAGATCACCTCAGCTTTATGATCGCCCGCGACACTATGCATCAAAATCAGTGGCTAGCGGCGATTGAAGACCTGAAAAGTGAAGGTTTTGAGGACGTAGTTGTTCCCAATGTCGCATACGAATACGGGAAGAAGGAGTTTGCCTATCAGTTCTGGAATCACTCGGAAGGTACTGAGAGTGCCGAAGGTCGTTGGGCAAAAGGCCCTTCAATGGACGGCAAAGGTGAATTCCAATATGTTGCAAAGCCCCAACCAGTAGGGCCAGAACCAAACCCACCCCAGCCCGACCCCAGGCTGCATGGTACGCCGAAAAACCCACAGACACAAGGCAATGGTTCAGGTACACCATCTGTGATTAAGCGCAAGACTATCACCAGCTAAACAACAAGATACCCGACTTCTTAGTCTCCAGATACCCGACTTCTCTAAAAAGCCGGGTATCTCAGTCTAGGTAGGCATAAGTTGGTAGAATTAGGCGGTAATTAAGAATACCAGGAATTTTCTCACAAGATTCCCCTAATTCTCTATGACTCATCAACTATTAATAGCAGTTACTTTTATCGGCTTTCTTGCCTTAATTATCTTCGTAGGAATTTACTCTGCAAGCCATAAGCAAAACACAACTGCTGATTATTTACTAGCGAGTCGAGGGGTACATCCCTGGTTAACAGCACTATCAGCAATGTCAACTGGTCAGAGTGGCTTATTATTTTTGGGTCAAGTTGGTTTTGCTTACAAGATCGGAATCTCTGCTATTTGGTTAGTTATTGGCTGGGCGATTGGAGACTATATTGCTTGGTGGTTTTTTTTCAAGCGGTTAAGACGAATTTCTGAGGAAACCTCGTCTGATACTGTTTCTGCCTTTTTGGGTCAAAATACTACAGGCGATCGCTGGATTTCTATTGTCTCAGCTATCATTATTATTGCTTTTCTTGGTTCCTATGCTGCATCACAACTTGTCGCCGGCAGCAAAGCACTTAATGTAGTGTTTGGTTGGGATTACTACTGGGGAATTGTACTTGGGGCAATCATGGTTGTCATTTACTGTTTTTCTGGCGGTGTCCGTGCTGAAATCTGGACAGATGCAGTACAAGGGATCATCATGATTGGTTCGTTGCTTCTGCTGTTAACTGTTGCAGTTGTCAACTCTGGGGGATTAGGAGAAATTTGGACAAAACTAGCAGCTATTGATGCACAACTCGTTAATTTGAGTCCCACAAATCTCCCTCTGGGATTTTTGCCCTTTTTATTTGGTTGGATAGTTGCTGGGTTTGGTGTAGTCGGTCAACCTCACATATTGACACGAGCAATGGCAATCGACTCGGCTGAAAATGTAAATCATGCTCTCAATGTCAAAACTATCTGTGGTCTAATTAATTCTTTCTCTGCTATTGGTATTGGCTTGACAGCGCGAGTAGTTTTACCAGAATTGATGACTGGGGGCGATCCAGAGTTGGCTTTGCCCTACTTAGCACAAGAGTTTCTACCTGCTGTCTTTGTAGGACTGATGCTAGCAGGAGTGTTTGCTGCTACGATGTCTACCGCAGACTCTCAAATTCTCTGTTGTTCAGCAGCGATAACGCAAGATATTTTTCCTCAATTTGCTAACTCTTACAAACTGGCAAAGCTAGGAACTCTGACTGTGGCAATGATAGTTTTAAGTATTGCCTTAGCAGGTGATAGTAATGTATTCTTATTAGTTACATTTTCTTGGTCAGCTTTGGCTTCGGGTTTAGGGCCATTATTAATATTACGTGTCTGGCAATTGCCTGTAAAGACATCTGTAGCACTGTTGATGATGAGCGCTGGTATTGTCGCAGCTATTTCTTGGAGTCTAGTATTCAAGTTGTCTAATATTGTTTACGAGGTGCTTCCGGGAATGGCTGCGGGTATCCTTGTCTATTTAATTGCTCAATTTTTTACCAAGAAGGAGTTAGGTATTAAGAGCAAGTAGCGTCTCGTAAAAAAGACCGCGCTGGCTCATCTTTCGCCTTTATCCGAAAGGTATTGGATTCGCTGTTACAATACGGTCAGTCTGCTCAATTAAACAAGACATACAGCTTATGATTACTCAAATGAAGGTTCAACCTTCATTCTAGGTAGAGCCTGAAATCAAAATCAGTAAAGTTCGGAATCTACATTTGTTTAAATTTACTAATGAATTACAGTCTCGGCTCGAAGAACTTTCTCTTAAGAGAAAAGCTGGATTTATAACCTCAGAAGAAGCTGAGTTAGCGGGTATATTAGAACTTGACAGAATTTTTACTTTGCTGAATGCGAGAATCATTTTTGGATTAAATATTTTTGCATAAATAAAGTAAATATTTATACTAAAAAGCAGCGCTATCTGGGAAAATCCTGCGTGATTCGCTACAGTAATTTGTGTTAACCACAATGAGGAATAACTGCGTTGCGTCCCAATTTCTCTGATGTAGCTAAAATTTTCTTTAGTCCAGAAACTCTTTTTCCCTTCTTAATTGGCACGATATTCTTATCAGTATTGAGCAATGCAGTTACGCAAATATTGTTTAGCTGGTTGGGCACTTCGGTAAAAGCATCCATAGGGATAGCCCTAGGGGCTGTGTGTATCTTTTCGCTGTCAGTGTGGTTGTTTGCGATTGGGTTGTCACGGTTACGCCAAAAAACAGAAGTCAAGTTAGATAAAGTCTCACCTGCTAAACGACGGGGATTAATTTTGCTTGTCAGCCGTCCTGAACCTTGTCGCAAGGCAATTAATTATCATACGCCAGTATTAGAATGTGTTTGGCTAATTTGCTCTCAAGAGACGTTGGCTGTTGCTCAAAATTTACAACAGGAGTTTGTTCAGTTGAAAATATCAACCCCGATTGTTGTTAATGATATCTACGACCCTCTAGACTTTTATAAGTGTGTTAAAAAGATTTACAGGAGTTTGCCGGATAGTTGGAATATTGCTGATGTAATAGCAGACTATACAGGCATGACTGCACACGGTTCTGTGGGTATGGTATTAGCTAGTTTAGGAGGGCAATATTCACTACAATATACACCAGCAGAAATAGATAAAACTACGCAAAAGCCGACGGGGCGATCGCTCTCTCCAATTGAAATCGCTTTGTATACTGGACAAGATGCCACTATACGTAATTTGTAATGCATAATTCGTAATTCGCTCTGGGGCTAGGCCCCGCTACTAAGCGCGTAATTCGTAATTAATCCTGTTATCTTCATAACTACCCACGCAGAAAGCAACCTAAAGCGATCGCTATGCTTCAGTATCCCAATCTCGAACAAGCGCTAAAATATCACTTCGGTTACGACCAATTCCGCCCCGGACAGCGGCAAATTATCGAAGATGCGCTGCAAAACCGGGATTTACTGATTGTAATGCCAACCGGTGGGGGAAAATCTTTGTGTTTTCAGTTACCTGCATTGCTGAAAAAAGGTTTAACGGTGGTGGTGTCGCCGCTGATTGCTTTAATGCAAGACCAAGTGGAAGCACTGCGAAATAATAACATTTCCGCCACATTTCTTAACAGCAGCCTGAATCCGTATAAAGTGCGATCGCGTGAAGAAGCCATCTTAAACGGTAAAGTTAAGTTACTATACGTCGCTCCAGAACGTCTTTTGAGTGAAAGATTTCTCCCATTTCTAGATTTAGTCAAAGAAAAAATTGGCATTGCGGCTTTTGCTATTGATGAAGCGCACTGCGTCTCTGAGTGGGGACACGACTTTCGCCCAGAATACCGCCAGATGAAATCTCTGCGGAAACGCTACCCCAATATCCCAACTCTCGCCCTCACCGCCACAGCAACAGATCGCGTCCGTACTGATATCATCCAACAATTAGGGCTAAAGCAACCCAGTATCCACATTGCCAGCTTTAACCGCCAAAACCTTTACTACGAAGTTCGTGCTAAAACTAAGTCTGCTTACGCTGAATTATTAGAACTTATCCGAGAAAACGAAGGTTCAGCAATTATTTATTGCTTGACGCGCAAAAAAGTTGATGAACTCACCTTTAAACTGCAAAATGATCAGATTTCTGCTTTGTCTTATCATGCTGGATTAGGTGATGAAGAACGCAGCAACAATCAAACTCGATTTATTCGGGATGATGTGCGCGTTATGGTGGCAACAATTGCCTTTGGGATGGGAATTAATAAACCAGATGTGCGATTAGTAATTCATTTTGATTTACCGCGTAATTTAGAAAGTTATTATCAAGAATCAGGTAGGGCGGGAAGAGATAGTGAACCTTCGCGTTGCACACTTTTTTTCAGTTTCAGTGATATTAAAACTATTGAATGGAGTATTAATCAAAAAACTGATCCTCAAGAACAGTTGATTTCCAAACAACAACTGCGTCAAGTAATTGACTATGCTGAAGGTACTGTTTGCCGTCGTACAATTCAGTTAGGTTATTTTGGAGAACGTTTTCCAGGAAATTGCGGTAACTGTGATAATTGTCGTTATCCTAAACCATTGCAAGACTGGACAATTGAAGCCATGAAGTTTTTATCTTGTGTGGCCCGTTGTAAAGAAAGATTTGGAATGCTGCACATTATTGATGTGTTGCGAGGAGGGAAAAACCAGAAAATTACCCAATACGAACATGATAAACTTTCTACCTATGGTATTGGCAAAGATAGAACTGTAGATGAGTGGCGAATGTTGGGGCGATCGCTTTTACATCAAGGTATGCTAGAACAAACTAGCGATGGTTATTCAGTTTTGAAGCTGAACGCCCTAAGTTGGGAAGTGATGCGGCGACAGCGTACAGTTTTTCTCGCCGTTCCCGTGGCTCAAAAGATGACTTGGGAAGAGGGAAGTGAAAAAGCCGCAGAGGCAGAAATATTATTGCAGAGATTGCGATCGCTCCGCAAACAACTTGCTGATGAGCAATCTGTACCACCTTATGTAATCTTTCATGATTCAACTCTGAAATTAATGACGCAGGTACAACCTAAAACAATCACCGAATTTGGGAAACTTTCTGGCGTGGGTAGTCACAAACTTGCTCAATATGGCGATAAGTTCCTCGCAGAAATTAAAGCCTATCGCCAAGAACAAGGTTCGCAAGAACAAGTTAAATCCACACCTTTTTTAGGCTTACCCTCCGACACAGAGTTATTTACCTTACAGTTGTATCAACAAGGTTTGAGTGTTGCCGAAATTGCCCAAAAACGCAACATTCGCGCTACTACAATTATTCGTCATCTAGCAGATTTAATTGAAAAAGATCAACCTGTAGATTTAAATCAATTAGTACCACTCGAACGTCAACAAAAAATTTGGCTAGTTTTAGAAGCGGTAGGTGATATTTCTCTCACTCCAATTCGAGAGCAACTTGGCGAAAGCTACAGTTATGATGAAATTCGTTTAGTGCGCGGAAAGTGGCGACGTGAAAATCGCAAGTGATAACTTAGTTAGTACGAGTAAGTTCTAATAAATTCTTTTCCCTTGTTTTCACCATGCTGATACGCTATCAGTAAGCCATCTATGGTGGCGCTAGTAAAGTCTACGCCAAGTTCTTTTAAATCTACATCTGGTCTAATAATATGAATCGGTACATCTTTCCAGGAGGATGGAACCAGAGCAGTTTGAAATAAATCTCGATATAAATCACCTGGTTCAGTAGCCACTGCAATAACTTCACTACATCCTAATTGAGCTAGTTCCACAGCTGGACAAGAGCAAGTATAGGAAGCATCTATATATGGTTGTTTATTTACCCAAGCAGGAATATCCCATGCATGTAACATTCGTGTGGATGCATAGGCAACTTCGTCAAAGTTATTTGCATTTAGTTGTAGAATATCCTCAGAAGCAGCAGTGTCAAATAAATGAGTTTTAAGATGCTGATCTACCCATGTGCGATCGCCTCGTGCAGCATAAACCAATAATTGACGCCCCAACCGTCTAGCTCTGTTTCCTTGTGTTTCTTCAGCACCTTCCGGCGTAACAACAGTGCTAGCTGCAATCATTAAACGCGGTGTATCAGGCAAGAATAGATATGCGCGTAACATCGGAGCATATTCTCTAATGCTTTGAAGAACCGTTTGGCTCATGTTACTACCTGATTGTTCTAAGAATTTTGTTGCTTGATACCAGTACTCAACACCAACCTCACATGCTTTACCAATAGCAGCACAAGCAGTTATTAAAGTAGAAGATGATGCCCCAGCATAAACATTAGCACGGTTATTTAGCGACTCAAAAGCGCTTAATACACCATGAACAAATACGCCTTTAAAACTACCTGATGCACAAGCAATACCGAGTGATTTCATCAGTTCTATTTTCCTATAGATAATAGTCCAAGACTTAGAGGATGTCTGAAAAGCTAGGTAATGGTATATTTTGTCATTCTGACTGGAGCAGAGCGGAAGGAAGAATCTCTATTATCCGTTAATTTCTGAGATGCTTCTCTACGAGACGCTCCGCGTAGCTTGGCTTTTGCGTAGGGGTACATTACGCTATCGCTTCCAGCATGACAATTTTGACTTCTCAGACATCCTCTTATACCATTTAACTTTAAAAATGATACAGATCCGTTGGTAGGGGCACGGCATGCCGTGCCCCTACGAGAAATCTATATGTATCACTAATTATCGTCAAATCTCATCTTGACTCCATATCTCGGAGCCAATGTAATACCTCTGCGCTGTAGCTTTTCTGGTCGATTCTCAACCAATGCTAGCTGATAGCGTGACACAATAGTTGCCAAAACGAGCTTCATTTCAAAAGCCGCCAAAGCATCACCAACACAGCGACGCACACCACCGCCAAATGGCATAAATTCATAAGGAGAAAATTGGCGATTTAGAAAGCGTTCAGGTTGAAACTGCTGATGCTGTGGGTATAAATCCTCACGTTGATGCAAAAGATAAATGCAGCCAATCATTACTGTTCCAGGCTCTAAATGATGTCCCAGAAGTTCAGTCGGTTCTTGCACTATTCTGGGGAAAGTAATCATAGCTACAGGAGAAATTCGTAAGATTTCATTGGAGACAGCAGTAAGATAAGGTAACTGAACAATGCTTGTAGGATTAGGGAAATCACCAAGAGTATTTAGTTCTTGGAGCATTTTTTCACGTACTTCTGGTAAACGATGAATCCAATACAAACCCCAAGCCATTGCTGATGCTGTGGTTTCATTTCCAGCTAGCAGCAATGTCATCATTTCATCACGCAACTGTTGGTCGGTCATCGATTCACCTTGTTCATCCTTAACTGACATGAGTAAGGAGAGAATATCGATGCGCTTAGAATCGTTTTGCAGCCGACGTTCTGCAATTTCTGCGTAGAGTAATTGATCAATTTGCTGCCTGAGACGTACAAAATTTCCCCAAGGACTCCAAGCACCTAAATCTTTTTGCAGAAAGGAGAAATAGATGGAGGCAGAAGTAAAGGAAGATTGAAATAAATCTGTTATCAATATCAGCAAGTGCTTGAGTTTTTGATAACGTTCGCCTTCAGTCAACCCGAAGACAGCTTCTAATATGACTTCTAAGGAAATCTGCTGCGTAACAGTTCTCGCTAAGAAAGACTGATTTTGTGGTAATTGACTAAAGATTTTTTCCGTTAGGCTACAAATGAGATTACCATAAGCCTTCATGCGATCGCCATGAAAAGGGGGTATCAATAGTTGCCGTCGTCGCTTGTGGCGTTCTCCCTCCAGCATAATTACTGAAGAGTTGCCTATGATTGGTTCTAAAAATCCGTTAGGTTGAGCAAGAGCAGTAAACTTCTTTTTATCATTGGTTAAAATTTCTTGAAGTGCCTTGGGATGCTGAACAAACACAGCTGTATCTCCAAAACCTATAATCTCAGCCGTAAATAGGTCAGGATATTTCTGAGCGGCGCTTTCCATATATCCTATAGGGTCAGCAACCCAATGAAGTTTTTGGAAAAAAGAAGGAGTTTGAAGAGTATTAGGTAATTGCATAAAAAGAACCCAGTAGCACTACACATACACATTTTCGTAAATTAGTCTGAGAATTGGGTTTGGCAGTGGTTTGAGTGTTGTTAGTTGTATGCAGATTTATCTTAGTCATTTTCTTCAGTATCCATTTAAATCGAGTAGTGTTATTATCGATAGTTTTTGAGCAGAGTATCGTATGTGTAGCGGTACTTACGAAGATTTAGAGTATCTGCTGGTGTGACAATATCATTAGATGCAAAACTTGGTAAGTAAGGACGTATATCTATCTGACCCAAACTTCCTGGAGTAGACTGACCCCCATCCCAAGGCCACATTCGGTCTTTAAGATTGTGTCCATAAGGTTGATTTGCTTGAGGGTAAAAAGCTCTACCTGCATGACCATTATTCTGCCATTCTGCCCACAAACGATCCACATTGGCATGATGCAAAAAGAACACCGGATCGTTGGGAGAACTAGGAACGTTAGTCATAGTACCTAATGCATCAATTAAAACGGGTGGAGATTGAGTTAAGTCAAAAAGAAAGCCACCTACTAATGAATGAATGTAACCATGAGTAGGAACTTTAGCATCAATACGTGGTGCTTCCAAAAAAAGGCGAAATGACTCATAGTCTTTGCTATTGAATAATCTATCTATTACTTCCTGAGGTACTGGGTAGTTATTAAAAGGAGGTACTTGTAGATAGCGTAACAGTGTAGACCCCAAAGTTTTGTTAGTAATTTGGTGAAGATGTAAGTTTTCGTTAAGTACCCATCCATCAACTTGTGAAAAGTTACCAGACTGAATAGAACCACCTTCAAAAATACCTGCACCATAAATGTTAATTTTTACTCCTGAGCCATTTGTTCCTAAGAAATCGGGTTGAAAGATAACGTCAATCGCTTTAGGATTTGTCCAATCCCAGTAGGGGATGCTAACTTTAGGATTTACCGCTTGCAAAGCTTGTTCAAATCGTTTTAAATATTCTCGATGCCACGGTAGAAATCCCGCATTTAGATGAGCGGCATCAGCTCCTTTTGTTGGCCCAGAGGGATGTGTCGTTATATTGCCTGCATTCATATTGGGCGAATGCATTGATGAAAATGACATAGCGGCCATGTGAACTGCAACAAATTGATCGTAAATACTAACTTTACTACCTGGTAAAATTGTATTTTTTAATGTTTTAACAGCATTCACAAAGTCAATTTTTTCCTGAGGAGTTAAGTCAATAACATTTTTTCTAACTGGGATGGGATTTATTGCTAGAGCTTTCCAAGCGATTATAAAACTAATAATAACAGTATTTAATGTTATTATTAGTTTACTTTTTTGCAGAATCTTTCTAATATTGTTAACGTTTTTGAAAAAGGAATAGTACATAATCAAAGTTGTATGTTTGCAGTAATTTTCCAGAGAATTAATAACTTAAGCAAAGCTAAAAATTCTCTTTTATTATTCTTGGCATGTATTTATTAGCGCAATAACTATGAGGAACTCACATAATGCTTATAATCAGCTAGAGTTACATCTCTGTGGAATTACTATTCAAATTGTAAGGGATTCCCCTATACATTAATTCATGAGTTACTAATGGGTTTCTAACTTCTTTTTGTTTTGCATTGGGATCAATATGATAAGTAACTCCACGGTAAGTGAGATTATAAGCTGAGTGAATGGTAAAAACTGGCTGAGATGGTTTTTCTGTTTTTTGACTTGCAATTTGTGAGAAGTTTAATTCGTAGCTAAGACCGCGATAGTAAAGTTTCATATTTAGCCTCATAAATTGTGAATCAAGATGTCGTTGTTTCTCGTTGATCAAGAAGTTTTGACAATGTAACTTTGTCTACCAAAACTGCTTCTTGTATGTTGGGTCTGTAAATTTTTTGTCACTACCACCAGTTTTTTCTGACTTCAATTTCATTGTCAGCAGGGTAAGAAGGTAAAGGCTGCAAGTTTTGGTACAAGGGCGCACAGTTTGGGCGGGTTCCTTCAACTGTGGTGTTTTCTGGAACTTGGTTTCTGACTGGTTTGATACCTTTGCTTAAATATGCAACAATTGCCCAATTGTCGCGATCGCTCTGATCACGGTAGTAAATCCAAGGCATTGGTGGACAAATAGTCTTGCCCTGTTTATCCTGTCCGTGGCGTAAAGAGTTGAAGATTTGTTGTGGTGTCCAACTGCCAATACCAGTCTCTAAATCAGGTGTAATATTTGACGCATATATTCTGAATTGACCAATTTGGAAAGGTTGTCCTGGAGTTCCTGGCAAGTATCCAGCTAACCACTGGGGATCGTCGGGAGTTTTATTTGGGCTGTGGCATCCCACACAGTTACCCACTGCTGTCACCAAATACCGCCCTCGTTGAATCTGTCTTTGACTAGCTGATTCATAAGGAAAGCCATTGTGAGCATCAGCCTGCATTAACCCTAGTAAAAGCACACTCACCAAAACGAACAGAAAAAGACCGCTTGATAAAATTCTCCATTTACTATGCATTTCACACCTCAGAAAGTAAAAGGGAATGGGGACTGGGGAATGGGGAATGGGAAAGAGAATTATCCTCTTGCCCCTCTGCCTCCCTACCCCCCTGCCTGCTTCAATAAAGTCAAATGCTCTACCCTGCTTGTTTCAGAAGCGGTTGGTTGAAGAACAAAGTTAAACTCGGTTGTATAAAAGGGTTTGTTTTGATTGTGCGCGAACAGTTCTTCTGGTCTTTCATGCTTTTGCAACTTGACGATCGCAGATTTCACCGAAAAAGTTGTATCTGAATCAATGTGAGAGTCTCCATCAATAAATATCTGCGTGATCAGAGGAGAGTAGCCTGCTGCGCTCAGCTTAAAGTGAATATGTGCAGCCCGCCAAGTATGCCGCCCTAAAAGCCGTAGCACCTCACCAGATGGCCCGCTAGCTGGGACATTATATCCCTGTGGTACAACAGTTTCAAACTCATACTTACCATCTGCCTTAGTTCTGAAACAACCTCGAAAGTTACCTTGCGGCTGGGATGGATCTTGCAGGTCATAGAGTCCTTGGGAATTCGACTGCCAGACTTCAATGAGTGCATCGGGAATCGGCTGGCCGTTCAAATCTAATACGTATCCTGACAATAAAAGCCTATCACCGGCTTGATCAACTCCGAGGCGATCGCCCATCTGGCGTTTTGGTGCATCTGGTACATACAAAGGCCCTTCCAGATTGCTTTCTGTGGCTGTGCCTCGATTTATGTCGTGCAACAACTCCACTAGTTCTGAGATTCCTAATAGATCCGTTAGCATGTGGATCTCTCCGCTTGGGATCTCTTGTGTGTAATGACTCGCCCGATTGAGGAAATCGCGTCCTAGTTGTAACTCTTGCTCGGTCAGATTTACCTCCCGCACGAAGGTGTGCAGATGTGTAACCAGACTTGTGTAAATCTCATATAGTCGCGGGTGCGACTGGCCGCCATCACCGTGATTAATTACTGCCTGAGTAATATTGTCGAGAGTAATGTTAGTCATAACTTAATTCCTATAAATTGCGTTAGAACTTTGTGGTAGCTAAAATGATGTAGCCTAAGTCCTGCTGATATTGTTGAAACACTTGGCGTATTGCTAACACTCGCGATCGCATTTGTGGTTGTGTGGCAATGTTCCAAAAAATTTTTAGGGTGTTATTAATGCCTTCGTCTGCAATCAAAGATGGTAAATGCAACAAACACATTGCTCCTGTTTGGCTATTCTGAATGTGCAAACCTGCGGTTTCTAGAGTAGCTTTCCAGTCTGCAATAGATAGAGGTGTGGCATTTACTCGGTTTACAGAAGATAAGACACGATGCAGTTCTACTTGATGGTTGCGTGCTAGCAATTCATGGGTAAGAAATTGACCACCGGGTTTGAGATGCTGATAGATTCCCTGCAAAATTTTGGCTTTGCCTCTGGGGGATTGCATCGTCAGAATGGCTTCTGCTAGTACATAGTCAAATTGCTGAGAAATTGTCTCTAGTGCAAAGATATTTCCAGGGATAATTTGAACTTGATGATCTAGTCGGGCTGATTGCACTCGTTGAGTAGCGATCGCTACTCGATGAGAGTCCTTCTCGATGCCAACAACATTAACTCCATAGCGTTTTGCTAAGGCGATCGCACTAGTACCCAAACCAGATGCTAATTCTAGAACTGTTTGACCTGGTTGAAAGTTTGCCCATTGCCAGAGTTGTTCTGTAGCTTGTCGTCCACCAGGACGCAAAACCGTTTTACCTGCCTGAGCCAATACTTCATATCCAGGTACAGTTTCCAAATCCAGTGTTTTTTTAATCATGATTATTCGAGATTGATTCGATAAACATAGACATTTTTGACCAAGAAACAAAGAAAGGGCTTTGTAAATATTGCTGAACAATTAATTGAAGCGTTTGGAAAGCCTACAATTTGTTTTAGCCATGATTTTTGTACTGAAATTTAAATGATGATTATTAGATAATGACCATTGGCAAACTAATTTATTATCTACTTGTGACCAGCGAGAAATTAATATTGTTTTTTGGTAATTTGAAGACGTGAAATTAACGTAGAATTAGATTTTTGAATAGCTGGAAACTTCATAGGAAACCTTCCTTGGCGGAGTTTTTTTGATAATATTTAAGATGATTTGAAATGTCTCAAAGTTTTGTTGTATTTAACTTTGGTTCTTGTTCAATTTCATCTATGCCTTTATTTATATAGGTGAAGTATCGTTGCTTCTATGAGCTAACTCATACTTCGATAATTTGTTTTTAGTTCCACTAGGAAATCTATGGTTAAATAAAGAATTTTTAAACCACAAAGGCACAGAGAGGAATAAGACTGCTTCAAGCAAATTTACTAAAAGTCTGATCATAAAAGGATACTCACGTGTTTTTTATACAAATAATCAACGAGAGATACTTTTGTAGTTTGCAACGTCTTATGCTTTTTCACCACTCAAGTTAAGCAAGTTAAAAATAAACGAAACACTTTGCCTAAATGCGATCGCCAAATGACTGATACATATAAAGCACAGCAAATAATTTAGAAAATATTAAATTGTGGTGATTCTTGAGAAAATATTATATTTTGAGAGTAACAACTTAACTGAGTAAGCTCATAGCATCAAGAGTTCAAATTCTCAGATTCCTATGCCCCCAAAGTACCCGCGTAAATCCAGACGTGAGCGTGGTGTTATCCTCACTACTCAAGGACGGCACAAACTACAACAGGTGATGCGGGAAGCAGAAATAGAACGTAACGGTGGGCAATACTTTACTCAAGAACAACTCAGCGAGTATACAGGGTTGTCGTTAAATACGCTCGCTCGGATTCTCAAACAAGAACAAGCTGTAGATAAACGAACGCTTGTTCGCTTTTTGCAAGCTTTTGGTTCACAGTTATTAAAGGAAGACTACACTCAATCTGTCCTTTCACCACAAAACTTGGAAGTTCGACAGCCTAATCAGCGACAGGATTGGGGAGAGGCTGCGGATGTCTCGGTGTTCTATGGGCGGGAAGCGGAACTGTTGCAGTTGAAGCAGTGGGTTGTGCAAGACCGTTGCCGTCTGATAGCATTACTTGGCATTGGTGGTATTGGCAAAAGTGCGTTAGCGGTAAAGCTTGCTCAAGAAATTCAGTCAGAGTTTGAAGTGGTGGTGTGGCGATCGCTGCAAAATGCACCATCCTTAGAAGAGTTACTAACTAGCGTATTGCAAGTTTTGCTGCGGGTATCGGGCGAGGATATGATGATGCCCACTAACCTAACGGGGAAACTGTCTAAGCTGATGGAGGGTTTACGCTCATCTCGCTGTCTATTAATTTTGGATAATGCCGAAACGATTTTGAGCAGTGGGAGTCAGGTAGGGCAATATCGGACAGGCTACGAGGGTTATGGGCAATTACTCCGATGTATTGGGGAATCGCTTCATGAGAGTTGTGTAATGCTAACTAGTCGAGAACAGCCTAGAGAAATTACGTTACTGGACGGTAAAAAATCGAGAGTGCGATCGCTCCAACTGCAAGGACTTCGCCCTAATGAAGTACAGCATTTGTTCCAGCACAAAGGTGACTTTATCGGGCAAGACGCAGAATGGAAGATGCTGATTGAGCACTATCAAGGCAATCCCCTAGCTTTAAAACTCGTTGCTGCCGCCACCCTAGAAATCTTCAATGGTAAAATCGCTGAAGTTTTGCACTATGTCAAACAAGGAATCCTAGTTTTTGATGATACCCGTGACTTACTCAAACGGCAGTGCGAACGTCTATCAGCGATCGAACAGGAAGTGATGCTATGGCTAGCGATTAATCGAGGGCCAATGTCAATCTCTGAGTTAGCACAAGAGATAGTTACAGTTGTATCTAAGCAAAAGTTACCAGAAGCCCTTACCTCGCTCTTAAGACGATCTCTAATCGAAAAAAGCGCTGAACGATTCTCGCTGCAACCAGTGGTGATGGAATATTTCACAGAAAGATTGGTAGAGCAAGCTTGTGAAGAAATAAACAAGTGTGACTTAGAGAATGCAGAACTCCTAGAATCTTCCTCTACACACGTCCTCCAAAATTACGCTCTCATGCAAGCCACTGCTAAAGACTACGTGCGCGAAACGCAAAAGCGGCTGATTGTGCAACCATTAATTGAGCGTCTGCTAGCACAGTTAAGCAGTCAGCCAGTTGTAGAACGGCAATTAAAACAGTTGCTCGAACATCAGCGTTTATTACATCCTCAACAACCAGGATATGTAGGCGGCAATATTCTCAATTTATTGGGATATTTGCAAGTAGATTTGCGGGGGTATGACTTTTCCAAAATATGTGTATGGCAAGCAGATTTGCGGCAGCTGAATCTAGCTGGCGTTAATTTTCAGAACGCCAATCTGGCTAAGTCGGTTTTTGCTGAAACTTTAACTGGTGTAGTGGCGGTTGCTTTTAACCCAGACGGCAAACTCTTAGCGACAGGTGAGGTAGATGGGAAAGTTCGTTTATGGCAAGTAGCAGATGGTAAACAACTTCTAACATTTGAGGGACATACAGGTTGGGTTTGGGCAGTTAATTTCAGTCCAGATTGTCGTACCTTAGTAAGTGGTAGCCATGATCAAAGTATTCGACTATGGGATGTCGTTTCTGGTAACTGCTTGCAAGTTTTACATGGCCATACCAGTGGAGTCCGTTCAGTCAGCTTCAATCTTGATGGTCAAACTCTGGCAAGTGGCAGTCATGACTCCTCTATTCGTTTGTGGGATGTCGTTTCTGGTAACTGCTTGCAAGTTTTGCAAGGTCATACTAATGGAGTTTACTCTGTTAGCTTCAGTCCAGATGGTCAGATGCTAGCCAGCGGCAGTAATGACTCCTCAATCAAGTTGTGGGATATTGCTACTGGTAAGCATTTGCAAGTTTTGCTCGGTCACACCAGTGGCGTACGCTCAGTTAGTTTCAGTCCAGATGGTCAGATGCTAGCTAGTGGTAGTAATGATTCCTGTGTACGGTTGTGGGATATTGCTGCTGGTCAGTGTCTTCAACTTTTGCAAGGTCACGCCAGTGCAGTCTGGTCAATTAACTTTAGTCCAGACGGTCAGACCGTAGCCAGTGGCAGTAATGACTCTTCGGTAAGGATATGGGATGTGCAAGGCGGTCGATGCCTCCAAGTCTTGCAAGGACATAGCACTGGGGTTTGGTCAGTTAACTTCAGTCCTGATCGTCGAACTTTGGCCAGTTGCAGTAATGACGCTACGGTGCGTTTGTGGGATGTACAGGATGGTCAGTGCTTTCAAGTTTTGCAGGGACTCACCAGTGGAATATTGTCAGTCAGCTTTAATTCCAATGGCCGGATTTTGGCCAGTTGCAGCAATGACACTATGGTGCGCTTGTGGGATGTGCAGGATGGTCATTGCTTGCAAGTTTTGCAGGGTCATACGAGTGCGACTTGGGCAGCTACTTTCAGTCCAGATGGTCAGACTTTGGCCAGTTGCAGCCATGATTCCTTAATATGGTTGTGGAATGTGCACAGTGGTAAGTGTTTTCAAGTTTTATACGGTCACACAGATTGGGTACGCTCAATCAGCTTTAGTCCAGATGGTCAAATTCTAGCTAGTGGTAGTAATGACTCTTCTGTGCGATTGTGGGATATGCGAGACGGCCAGTGTTTAAAAGTATTACATGGTAACAAGGATTGGGTACGCTCAGTCAGTTTCAGTCCAGATGGTCAAATCTTAGCTAGCGGTAGTTTTGACTCCTCTGTGCGATTGTGGGATATGCGAGACGGCCAGTGTTTAAAAGTATTACATGGTCATAGCAGTGGGATCTGCTCAGTCAGCTTTAGTCCAGATGGTCAAATCTTAGCCAGTGGCAGTGACGATCGCACTATCAGGTTATGGAATGTCTCGGATGGTCACTGCTTAAAAGTGTTACACGGTCACACCAGTGGAGTTTACTCTGTAAGCTTAAGCCAAACCATGCCTGGAAGTCTGGATAGTTGTACTTTAGCTAGTGGCAGTCACGATCAAACTGTGCGCTTGTGGGATGCACATAGCGGTCAATGTCTCAAAGTATTACATGGTCACACAAACAAGGTCTGGTCTGTCAATTTCAGTCCAGCTGGTCTGATTATAGCTAGCGGTAGCCAAGATGAAACAATTAAGCTTTGGGATGTCAGTATGGGCAAATGCGTCAACACACTCAGAGCCGAGCGGCTCTACGAGGACATGAATATTACTGGTATTATAAGTCTAACTGAAGCTCAAAAGACTACACTGAAAACTTTAGGGGCGATTGAAATTAAATCTTTTGGCAAAGAGTAATATAATCAGCGATTTATTGAGATGGGATTGAATTTTAACCAGTAGATTTGGTATATCCAACCATTGTTGAGTCTCAATTAAAAGAATATTAAATCAGTAAACTGTTTACTGTTTACTGTTTACTGTTTACTGTTAAAGAGTTAGCAGCAGGCTTGCATAGCTTCCAGCACCTAGAGCAAAAGCCCAAAAGCGACTTTCTCGTTCTTCTGGTAGTTCTTCTTTAAGTACATTCAAGACAACACCTCCGGCTAAAAAGGCAAAGAGAACTGCAACCGCTGCTTTATGGATTTCCGTTCCACTACCAATTACCCAACCGATAATAATTGCTGCGGCTAATAGCCAACACCCAATCTGATCGTAGATTCCTTTATGGTTTTCGCGCAAACCGTAGTCGTTGACTACAAAATGTAGCGCCATTGCGAAGAAAAAAAGAAACAAACTCCGAATACCCGGTTCTTCCCGATGTACTAGCAAGTAGCCAATCAAAGCGTTATAAACAGCAAAAGAAGCAATGTGTAGCCAGAAAACGCCAGAAGAGGTTACATCTCCCTTACCTGCTTTTTGATTGCGCTGACGCGATACCATCGCAACTCGCTCTAGTCCATAAAATATTGTCATACCAAAGAGTGCGACTAGGTAAACGTGATGCTCCAGAAAGACAAGCCCAAAGTCTAGGCTGCTTTCAATTGTTTTCTGTGCTTCACTCAATTCTGGCAAAATGTGGACAAACACATAAGCAACAGATACTCCACTGCTAAAGGAAAGCCACCGATTACGCGGGATAGTTCCGAGAAAGTGCAGTTTACCAGCGAATAAATGGATGATGGCTAAAGCGATCGCACAAAATGCAGATAATAGGAAAATACCATTAGGCACTGATAGCTCCGTAACTATAAACATAATTTTTACTGCTTTGGTTGAAAGGTATGATAACTATCTAGCTATCTCAACCACTAAATTTTATTTAATTTGTTACTGTCTAGGTTTTTAGGGTTCTCACGAGTCACTGTGCGATCGCTCAAGAGCGACTAATGCCCACACTAGGTAAAATTAGGCTAATATTTGCTAATAAAAGTTTATTTAATTTTAAATTAAATTTATGCTAATTTTAACTAAAAGATTAATTAGCTATTTTAAATTTACTTATCCCAAGATTAGTTTTTTCGACTTAGTTATTATGGGCATTGCTGAATTGACGTATGAATCTGCATGTAGAGAGGTTCTGTTAGAACCTTTCTAAAAGGACTTTGATATTATGTAAAATCATTTTCATATATGGAATTAACTACGCCAAACAATTTGTTATCTAGCATTTATTTTATTGCAGATATCTAGGCGTGAAATTCTAGCTGCAAAACAATTTTA
Source organism: Komarekiella atlantica HA4396-MV6 (assembly GCA_019359395.1). Lineage (GTDB taxonomy): Bacteria > Cyanobacteriota > Cyanobacteriia > Cyanobacteriales > Nostocaceae > Komarekiella > Komarekiella atlantica. The sequence goes on along the minus strand of JAHHHK010000002.1, from coordinate 276,527 downwards.
AGCCTAAGAAACAGAAATTCTTCACATAGGATTTTTTAAATGGTTCAAGTTAACTTTAATGTTTGGGGTAACGGTTCTATCAACCGTTCGGGGCGCATTAATTCTGATGCGCCGACCTATATTGTTATTCATGGTTATCAAAGCACTGGTGGCAACGCAGGTAATAACTATAAACCTGCCAACTGGATGGGAAACATAGCCCAAACCATTCGACAGCGTGAGTCCAATGCTAATATCATTTTGCTAGATTGGGAAGAAGGAGCTAGTTCCTCATGGTATCCCACTTCTGCCGGCAGAACACGCAATGTCGGTAATCAACTAGCTACATACTTAATAAATAATGGCGTAGATCCCATTTACACCAACCTGATCGGGCATAGCCTGGGAGCGCACATTGCTGGATTTGCTGGCTCTGCCTACCGTGAATCTACTGGGCGTTCTATTGCTCAAATAGTAGGACTAGATCCGGCAGGGCCAGGGTTTGAAGGCAAAGCAGCAAGCGATCGCCTAGATCCAAATGATGCTACTCGCATTGTATCTTTACATACTAGTGAAACTCTGGGCTATGATGATCGATTGGCTACCCTAGATATCTACGTCAATTGGAACGACCTATTCCAGCCTGGACAGTGGAATTTTGCTGGCAATCATGGCTATGCCCACACCCTCTATACAGAATTAGTCCAAGGCAATAGCTTTACCCAGTCTAACGGCATTCTTCTGAACTTGAACACAGTAGTCAATGCTGAATTTACTGGGCAGAACGATGCCAGAACTAAAAACAATAAGGGTATTGTTGCTTTAAATCTTTTGGGTACTGCTAACAACGACACCCAGGCGGGTGGTGCAGCCAATGATACCATTCGTGGTAATGCAGGGAATGACTACATTACAGGTGGCGATGGTAACGATTTACTCTTTGGGGATAGTGGTAGCGATCTTCTCTACGGTGGACGTGGTAATGATTCTGTCTTCGGGAGTACTGGTAGCGATCGCCTGTTTGGAGATGAAGGTAATGACGTACTGACAGGAGCAGATACAGCAACAAGAGGTGTTGGTGAAATTGACCGCTTAACTGGCGGCACTGAGAGCGATCGCTTTGTAGTAGGTACTACTGTAGGTGTCTTCTATAGTGATAGCAATACTAGTACTTCCGGTCTAGACGACTATGCTCTAATTACTGATTTCAATATTTTGGAAGACACGCTTCAATTGTTTGGCTCTAACTCTAGTTATAGCTTGGGAGCAGTGCCAACTGGTTTGGCTACAGGTACAGCCTTATTCCTGAATGAAACTAGTCTTGAACTAATTGCTATCATTCAAGGTTCTACCAACCTCAGCCTTAGTGCTAGCTATTTCGTAACTGTCTAAAACAGATATTATTTGCACACTGTTATATATCTGGTGCTTAGGAGACAGGGGGCTTGTGTTGCATTAGGGGCATCGGGTGAAGGAAGTACAATGCCTACAGCCAATGCTTCATTCTATGCAACTCACGTCCTGGAAAAATAAAATCAATCAGGTTACAGCGGACGAGTTTTGGTTTCTGAGTTTTGTATTGGTTATTAAATTAGCATAGCAAAGCCCATAAAACCCCATGATTCCTATTAGTGATAACCTTCGTAGTCGCAGTCAGCCGATTATTAATTACTGGCTGATTGGGATTAACATTGCCATATTTTTATGGGAACTCAAATTAGAACTAAGTGGGGAATTGGGCTATTTTGTCAACAGTTGGGGTGTGATTCCAGCCCAGATTAATGGGGCAATTACAAATGCAATTTTCTTTAACCCTGCTGCTTGGATAGTTGTAATTTGGCGTTTGTTTTCGCTACCTTTGGCGATGTTTTTACATGGTAGCTTTAGTCAAATATTAGGAAATCTGCTATTTTTGTGGGTTTTTGGCAAGACTGTAGAAAATATTCTCGGACATGAACGCTATCTAGGATTTTATCTGATTGCTGGCATCCTGACAGGCGTAGTGCAAATTTTAGCTGAACCAAATTTGACAGTACCATTGATTGGAGCGAATGGCGCGATCGCAGCTATATTAGGGGCATACGTCACAAAGCTTCCTAAAGCGAAAATTGACACAATTTTGCCGTTAATAATTGTTTATATACCTATCGAACTACCAGCTTTTGTATATATATTTTGGTGGTTTTTGCAACAAATGTTTTATGGCATTGGTAGTTTAAATATTCCTCCTGTTGGTGTAAATCAAACTAGTATGTTTCACTGGACGCAAATTGTAGGACTATTAATTGGTGCAGCTTTTATGCGACTGAAGAGATGATTTAAATAAGTATATTAGTTATGATGCAGCTACCATGCTAGTGACAGATAGACCAGCAAAATTGCATTGCAACTCTACCAAAGGATTTGTTGCAATCATTAATTGAATCAGTATAAGTTCTGGGCGGGATGGGCAAGTTGTGTGGAACCTGCCTTCCAATGCGCTAAAATTTACACCAACAGGAGGACGGGTAGAAATTCGACTCTCACTTATATCCCTGAACCTCCAGTGCTCTGAACATATGCAAATTCTAGTGGTAGATGATGAACCAGATATTCGAGACTTAGTGACCTTCATTCTGCAAGACTACGGTGTAGAAGTAACCGCCGTGTCATCAGCACAAGAGGCATTAGAAGCATTGTCTGAGTCCATACCAGATGTTCTAGTTAGTGATATTGGAATGCCACGAACAGACGGTTATATGCTGATGCGTGAAGTCAGAAAGCGATCGCCTCAGCAGGGAGGACAGGTACCAGCGATCGCTCTAACAGCCTATGCAGGCGAAATTAATCAGCAGCAAGCACTAGCAGCGGGGTTTCAAATGCATATTCCCAAACCAGTAGATCCGGATGCATTGGTTAAGGCGATCATTAGTTTAATTAACCCAAGTTAATACAGGTAAACGTTCGCTAGGCTTTCCACCACTAAATACTTGCATTTAAAGTAAGGGAAGGGCAGAAAAGTAAGGACTATCCCTATTTTTCTGCTATCTATTCTTTTAATTGAAAGTTTTAAAAGAACGCAGGAGACTGTCTAAACTTCTCAAAACTTGATTGTTGAGTTAAGTTATGTAAGTCTTTTCCTTCCCTACTAATTACAAAGTACAAACTACTGCATTACTCAGTCAACTTTGCAAACTTAGTCACGGTAACGTTCACAGTCGTAACAGTAACGGCATTTGTATCTTTTGTCTCGGTCTCTATCTCGGTCTCTGTCTCTGTCTCCATCTCTGTCGTTTTGTCCCCCAGATAGAATCTCTTGTTCTTCTCTGGATAGCTCTCTCAACAACTCGGATGTAATGGTTTGAAGTGACATAATTATTAGCCTCACTTGACATACATAGGTGTTTGATACCTATGGTTTTACTTATAAACATGTTTTTTAGAGATTTAATTATCCCAAAGTTATATATTAAAATATTCAATTTATAGCTTTTGACTGACATAATTTTTGTTGCTTAACAAATTAACAAAGCAAATGTTTGTAATTGCAGTAAATAAAGAATAACAGCATATATAAGGGGAAACAGCTGAGTTATGGATGATCCCCTTCTAGTAGCACTAATCACGATAGCTTGTAATAAAACCACGCCTGCTGTCTTGAAAAGTTTTGCGCTCCTATTACCCGGAGCTTCGCTTACTTTTAAATATTTATTAAGAATAATCCATTATGTTTCCTACTCTGCTGAGGTATAAATTTCAGGACTTACGCACTCAGATCCCCCAACCCCCTTAAAAAGGAGGCTTTAGAAGTTCCCCTCTTTTTAAGGGGAGCCAGCGCGGTCTTCTCTCAAGGGGAGACGCCCGCCTTAGGATGCCGGCATACCGCCCTCCGGGTGACGCTCCTTCTCCCTTCTCTGCGAGAGGCTACTCTACCGCGAACGTCGCTCTAAACAAAGCTATGCCGCAGGCTTTACGCTGCGCCGTAAGCGTACCCCTACGGGGAAGCAAGCTACGCAAAGCGTCTCGTAGAGAAGCCATGCCCAAAGGGCTTTACGCCGGACGCCGGCGCACCCTACGGGATCTTGCTACAGACTTCTCTTTGCCGGAGAGCGCTGGTTCACCAAGTACGCCAAGAAATAAGAGATGAAAAGAGTTTGGCACAGCTTTACAAAGAAACGGTATTATCACACTTCAATCAAGTAAGAACTGGTGTGAAGATTTTTGAAGTAAAAAAAAAGGCTTTACATACCTGGTTTAATTAATAACTGAGAACGGAATCAGTAACCGTACATTCTACCTTCAAGGACTGGTAATATTTGGAAGTTTGACGCTTCTAGTTGTCTGTGACACTAATGTCTATCACAGTCTAGGAGAGATGATTAGTCTTTTCGCTAATTATTAGAGGCAGCACGCACTCCAAAGCCTAATCAATCAAACAGAACTTTGGTGAATTAGTATGAAATGATCTCTGTAATCTACTTGGCTGATCAAATGTTTAGGAAAGTTATGAAAAAGTTTCTTCTCGCTTTGATGGCAATATTCGCTACTGTGGGGATACTGCTACTACCAAGCAACGCTTATGCTCAATCTACTCAAATACCTGAGTTAACTCAGCCAACCCAATCAATTAGATCACCCAGGGCCAAGTTTGTTCGCAAAGATGTTTACTCTCGGAGTGGACAAAAAGATCTTCAGTCGCTCAAAATTGCCCTCAAAAAGATCCGAGAATCGGGTTGTACAGATCCCGTTAGCTGGTATTACCAAGGTGCAATTCATGGGGTTCCCATTCCTGCGGATTTTACAGAGCAAAATTCTCTGTGCCCAATTTATACCAATGCATCATCTTTAGATCCAAAAACCCAAGCACAGATCAAAAAGTTACTAGAGTATTGGCAGAAGTGTCCCCATGAAGCGGGTACTGGAGTTCACTTTCTCCCTTGGCATCGACTCTACCTTTATCACTTTGAACAAGTTGTTCGCAACCTTTCTGGTAATCCAAATTTTGCCATTCCATACTGGGATTACACTAACAGTAAGTCTGCAAAATACAAATTAATACCAGAAGCGTTTAGACTTCCTACTGACCAAACAACCAACGGTCTTTACGAAGAATTGAGGCTCACAAGCCTAAATGCAGGTCAACCAATTGAGCCATCAACACAACAAGGTCTGATTGATGGCAAGCGGACGGCATACCAAAATATCTTATATAGTGTGTTTAATAGCCAGATTGAACAATCACCTCACAATGTCATGCACGGCTATATAGGTGGTAGTTTTCCCAAAGACAAGTTTAATCCGATTTGGCAGGGCCCTTCTCCCTATGATGAAGGTGTGGGACTGATGGGAGATGTTCCGACTGCTGGATTTGATCCAATCTTTTGGCTACATCACGCTAGTATTGACCGTTACTGGCAATCTTGGACATTAGCAAAGGGTGCTAGTTCTCAAGTGACACCTCAAGAGCTAGCAGCAGTAGAATTTCCCTATGCCTTTTTTGATGGCAAAGGGGAGCTAGTTGAATATAAAACTCCTGAAGAAGTCGTTAAGGCAGTTTATAACCTGAATTACACCTATGATAAATATGATCAAATCTTAGTGCGTCCGCGATCGCTTGCAAGCATTCAACAACCAAGGGCACGTATGCAAGAAACTGTTGCGACTAGAGAAGTTAAAGCCCAATTAACTGATGAACCAATAACAGTAGTTGTGCCATTATCTACTGGTCGCGGGGGCGAACGCTCTTTGCTGGCTAGTCCAGAAAACGGTTATGTGCTAGAAGTTGAAGTATCTTTCCAAGGAAAGCCGAGAGGCACTTATGATGTTTATGTCAACTTGCCCAATCCAGCGGCGGCGGCTGACAAAGATGTTTATTTTGCTGGTACTATCAGTTTCTTTGAATTACCAAGCCAAAAACGAGTCACAAAAACTCTGCTGTTTGACATCACTGACCAATTAGCTGAACAAGTAGACAGACGCGAACAACAGTCAGAACCAGATTTAAAAGTGAGTTTTCTGCCAAAAAATGGTGAGCAACGAGAAGAAGTTTTTATCGAGAAGGTTTCACTTCGGAAATTGTAAATTTAATAGCCATTATGGTGCTTTACGCGCTTCGCGTTAACACTAACTCTCATTTACAGCGGGTTTCATAAGAATAGATCACAGTAGGTAGGCATTGTAATGCATTGGTGTCAACTTAGCGTGAAATCCATATCCCGCTTGGAACTGAAGTTCCTTGCTCATAGCAAAAGTCATCTTTAGATGACTATAAAATCGCCCAAAATCTTGAGTCTACTTGAGTAGACTTTTGCTATTAGCCAGAAAATTCATTCTCTGGCGGATGAGGAGGCCAACAGTAATACCAATTCACGAAAATCTTGATACATATAGATTTCTCGTAAGGGCACGGCAATGCCGTGCCCCCACCAACGTATTTGTATCATTTTTAAAGTTAAATAGTATAAAGCTATTTTTAGCTGAAGTTGACACGTATGCATTGTAATGCCCACCCTACAAGCTTTGCTGAAAGTTGATTAGTGGCAGGCGCTATCTAGCAGGTTTAAATCCCCCACCATCCACCTTGATAACTGTTTACTGTTTACTGTTTACTGATTTAATTATGTTTACTATAAAAATTAAATGGTTGCGTGAAGCTCAAGGCTGGTTGCGTCCGATGAGATTAGCGATCGCTGTAGCCAATTCAAGTGGATCAGCGGGTTTACGGATATGTTTTTGAAATCCGGCTGCAATTGCTTGATTGTAGTCAATTTCTCCAGCATAGGCAGTCAAAGCGATCGCCGGAATTTGTCCACCTTGCTCTTTTGACCATGTTCTGATCTCGCGCAGCAACATATAACCATCCATTATCGGCATCCCAATATCGCTTAACAGGATATCTGGCTTTAACTGGGCTAGTGCTTCTAGTGCTTCAGTTGCCGATTCTACTGGTGTTACAGTCGCCCCAAACTGTTCTAGCGCAAAGCTAAAGAAATCTCGCACATCAGGCTGATCGTCCACAAGCAAGATTCGCACTCCAGAAAGTAATGAGTCTTGATTATTAGCTTCCAACATAGAAGATTCCACACTCATCACTTGGGATTCAGAACTTTTGAGTAACGGTAGCTTAACTGTAAATGTTGCTCCTTGTCCTTCGCCGGCACTCTCTACCTGAACAGTACCACCGTGCAGTTCCACCAGATTACGCACAATTGCTAGTCCCAGTCCCAGTCCGCCAAATATCCTAGTTGTCTTGGCGTCTGCTTGACGGAAATATTCAAAGACGTGAGGCAAAAATTCTGGGTTGATACCTTTACCTGTATCAATTACTTGGATTTGAGCGTTGAAGTCAACTTGTTCCAGCCGGATCTCTACCCGTCCGCCTGGAGGTGTAAATTTCACAGCGTTGGAAACTAAATTCCAGATTACCTGTTGCAAGCGATCGCCATCACCCATAACCTGTCCAACATCATTGCTCAGCACCATTTGAATTTCGATAGACTTGGCTTCTGCTGCTAAGCGCACCGTTTCTAAGGCGGCGGTGATGGTTGCATTCAAGTCCACTGCACAGATATTGAGGCTGAGCTTACCTCGTAAAATCCGCGAAACATCAAGCAGGTCTTCAATAAGTTGAGTTTGTAAGTTGGCATTACGCTCAATTGTTTCCAAAGCGCGAATTACGGTTGCTTCGTCGAACTTGCGGGTTCGCAGTAACTTTGCCCATCCCAGAATCGGATTTAGGGGAGTTCTTAACTCATGAGAGAGAACAGCGAGAAATTCGTCTTTAATCCGGTTGGCTGTTTCGGCTTGGTTTCGCGCACTTTGTTCTGCTTCGTAAAGTTGAGCACGGGCGATCGCCTGAGCACACTGTTGCCCTAAAGTCCACATAAATCTCCGGTCTTCTTCACTAAATGCTTGTGCAGTCGCAAAGTTTAATCCTAGTGCTCCAATTGCTTTTCCATCTTGCATTAAAGGAATACAAGCATAAGCAAAATGTCCTGTTTTAGGAGGAATATCCGCTAAATTAGGATATTTCTCAATCCAAGCTTCTCGATTGTCTATAAAGATTGGCTCTCCAGTTCGCACTGTTTCCGCTGAAGGGATAGAAGCAGTTAAAGGAAAATTATCAAAAGCATCTATAGCCGATTGCTGATAGCCGATTGCTTGGACAGTCTTTAGGGAAGTACCTGCGTCATTTAGTAACAGAACCGAACCAGCTTGAGCACCCAAAGCAGCAATTCCTTGATTCATCACCACATCGGCCACTTGTTGAGGGGTTAGGGCTTCTGAGAGGGCGGCGGTAATTGTTTGTAAAAGCACCGTTCGATTGACAGCCCGCTCAGCCGCTTGTTTGGCCTGCTGAGTTTCTTGGTAAAGTCTGGCGTTATCAATTGCTGTCGCCGCTCGACGGGCAACATCTTCTGCTAAAGCCAAGTCTGCGGCTTCATAGTAACGACCTGACTCGGCCGTCAAAAAAGCGATCGCTCCAAATAATTGCCCACGGGAACGCAGAGGTATCACCATTAAAGAACGAATACCTAAGCTTCGTAGTAATTGCAAATGTTCCTCGTTTTGAGCCATCTGTATAAAAGCAGAGTCGGGAAATTGGGAGAAAAAGACAGATTCCCCCTGTCGCAGTTTGTATACAAGAAATTGTTGTGCTCCATTTTGGGATGAATAATCCCGTTGTATTTCCGCTAAAATCTGGCGTTTTGCGGGGTTGGCAGTTACCAACGCCATCTGTTTATTTGACCAATCTTCCCGAAAAATATCTACAATACACAAGTCAGCTAACGTCGGAACTGCTAGGTTAGCGACGTTGGTCAATGTGACTTCATAATCTAATGAAGAAGCTAATAGAGTGCTAGCTTCGACTAAAAAGTTTTGTGCAGCTTCAGCCCTTTGGCGATCGCGTTGCGCGGCTTGGCGATCGCTAATATCTTCGACCACACCTAATGCATACTTTGGCTGTCCGTTAGCATCCCAAACTATTGATGAAGTTAAGTTTACCCAAATCAGAGAACCATCTTTGCGAATATAGCGCTTTTCTAAAGAATAACCACTAATCTCCCCTGCCAAGACTCGCCGAGCATTTGCTAAATCAGGCTCTATATCGTCAGGATGAGTAATTTCCTGAAAGGTCATTTGGGTTAACTCTTCACAGCTATACCCAGTAATGTCGCACATCGCAGGATTTACCTGGAGATATCGTCCATCCAATGCCACTAAGTTAATACCGACAACTGCCTGATTAAACATAGTTCGGAACTTTTCTTCGCTGTCGCGCAGGGCAACTTCTGTTTGTTTTGCTGCTGTCATGTCTGCCAGAATAATACCAATTCCTACCGTTTCACCCAATGCGTTATAGACCGGGTAATAGCTGCCCAGCCAGGAGCTATACCTTCTAGGTTGCTCCCGTGTCTCACCGCTGATTTCCACATTTAGCAGAGGTTCTCCTGTATCCAGGACTTGTTGTAACTGCGGCTCAACCTCAGCCGCTATTTCTGGTAATACTTCCTGGAATTTGCGTCCCAGATGTTCTTCTATACTCAAACCGTTAATATCAGCCAATACTTTATTTATTCGGATGTATCGCAGTTCTCTATCCAAAAAGCATACAGCTACAGGAGCACCTGCTAGCAGAGCATCTAAAAGAGATAGTGATTCGGCGTAATGCAGCAAAGCCTGTTGGATGTCTCGATACAATCGGGCATTTTCAAATGCTAAAGCAGCGCGGTAGGCAATATCGGCTGCTAAAGCTAGGTCACATTGCTCGTATTGACGATCGGCGCTGACAAACGTAATGCTACCGAGTACTCGCTGGCGTGCCACTAACGGTACAATCATTGCAGACTTGATTCCCATCTGCCGCACAATTTGTAAATGCTCGTTATTCTGAGTACTTGCAGCTAGTAGTGAGTCAGATACTTCTGTGATTAATTCTGGTTGCCCAGTTTGCAGTACTCTAGAAATAGCATTTGTCCCCTTGGAGTCTGGCACATACTGCTGAAGTTGACGCGCCCACTCTGCTTTTGAAGAATCTGCATGAGCAATAGCTAGGCGGTGAACAGAACCATCTTCATCGATAATATCGACACAACACCAATCAGCCAGTTGAGGAACTAAAATTTTAGCAATCTGTTCTAAGGTTTCCTCATAATCTAAAGAAGTAGAAAGGGTAGTACTAGTTTGAGCAATACAGCGGAGTGCGTCCTCAGCCTGCTTGCGTTCTGTAATATCGAGAACAAAAAAAGCTCCTTGATCTAAAGTCTCCTCAAAATGGCTACCACCTATCAGAATCGGGAAACGTGAACCATCTTTACGAGTATATTCCTTCTCAAAGGGAGTGCAAAACAAGCTATTTTGAAATTGAGTCAGCGCTTGCTCGTCGAGTAATTGGTATTCTGCCGGAGTCAAATCTTGCCAGTTAAGTCTTCCAGCCAGTAATTCTTCACGGGTATAACCCACCATGTTCAACAAAGCATCGTTAGCTTCTGTAATTCCGCCGTCTCTATCCCAGAAGCCAATACCAATCATGTTTGACTCAACCACACTACGAAACTTTGCTTCGCTTTTCCGCAATGCTTGCTCGGTTTGCTTGAGTTGAGTAATATCAATGGCAGTTACCCCTACTCCCAGTACTTGCCCATCTGGTAAGCACACCGGATGATAACTGACAAGACCACAACGATATACACCAGGCGGATAGGTTTCACCACTCACTTCCTGATTAAGTAATGGTTCTTTTGTCTCCATCACCTGACGCAAGATTGGCTCAAGTTGCTCTACCCATTCTGGCAACACTTCACCTAAAGTATGACCAATGTGTTGGCTTTGTGGTTTACCATTGACAGTAGCCAGCGCTTCATTAACATAAATGTAGCAAAGTTCAGTATCCAGAAAAGTCAGCGCCACTGGTGAGCTAGCGAGCCAAGCATCAAACAACGCCAAAGATTCGTCTTTGCGCTGATTGGCTTCTTGGAGTTTTTGCTGCAACTTGGCGTTTTCTAGTTCTGTATGCTTGCGCTCAGTAATATTCACCGCTGCACAGCTAACACCCTGAATGCTACTATTAGCTTCACTCTTGAGCGGTTCAACTAGTAAATCATAGTAACGAACTTCTTCACGCACTGTTAGATAAACCTCTTCATGGGCTGAAGCACCTGTTTCGATTACCCTCTGCTTAATTGCAGCTAGTTGCTTTGCTTCTGAGGCAGAAAATAATTCATAGTCAGATTTACCTAGCATTTCCTCGGCTGTTTTGACACCTTGAGGATTATGAATCCACTGGTATCGCAAATCGCGATCCTGCTGAAAGACTACAATATCTGAACTGCTTAACGCTAATCGAAATCGTTCTTCACTCGCTCTGAGCTTTTCTAAATTTCCTTCAGCATGTCGTTTGGCAGTCCTGAGAGCTTCACAGAGAATACTGAAGAGAAATCCCTGCACTCCAAATAAACCGATTTGCACTAAACTCGATAGGTCAAAACTCAGTTCATACCTTGGGAAAAGGAAAAAGTAATTGCCCAGTAAAGCAGACAAGAAGGTTGCTAACAGCCCTGACTTCAAACCACCATACCAAGCACTCACCATTACAGCGCTAAAAAATAGCAAGAATGGACTTTCACTCATACCTAACCAGGGGTCTAGCACCAGCATTAACACAAAGGTAAGTGCAACAATTAATACAACGACACCATAGTGTAGCAAAGGAAAATAAAGAATATAGGGCATGAAATCGTTTTAAAATAACCAATACTTGTAGCCGAAACTCTATATACCCTAAGCTAGTTTGCAACTTTTAGTAATTTATCTATGGATAGATATTTATTTAGTTTGAAAAAACTCTTTTGCTAGAAGCTGAATATTCATTAATCTGGTATGTGAAATCAAAATTTAGCTTGAAAATTGAAGATTTATGACACTCTATTACTGATAGTAAATACCAAATGTAAAAGCAATATTATGATCAACTTGACAATAGTAATTGTAAGCTAAAATTTAGACGAAAAGAAAGATAAATTAATTTAGCAGCTCTGCACCAAGCTAGAGCTACTGGGATAAAAATCTCTGGCAGTAAATTCAATTCTCTAGCCTTTACAAGGTGTAATCTATTTTTCTTAGTGTCTTAGTGCCTTAGTGGTTCAGAAGTTATTTTTTGAACCACTAAGACACGAAGTATTTTTACCTACCTTGGAAAAGCTAGTTTAATACACCACTCATTTTCATTACTCCAGCGACATGTCTCAAGAGCATAACGAATCACTCTCTATTCAACAAATAACCGGACTCAAACCGAAACACTTTGCCGACTTAGTCAGAGCTGCACAGTTGATTTTCGATCCCACAGCGGGAGTCTCAGGAAGAAATATAGAAGTTAACTGGCATGAATTTGGAATTCCTTACGATGTGACAGACAATCTCAAATCCCTTGGTGAGCAATACCAATATGCATCTCCTCATGTTCCTGCTGAAATCATTTGGAGTAAATTAACTCCAGAAACTCGTATTTGGTTCGTTGAAAATAAAGACAGATTGTGGCAGTTTGAGGAAGTTTTCCCAGCACTTGACGAAGACTAAAAATTTGAAATATTAACAGAAATACAGATTATTTATAGGGTACAACTGATGTTGTGCTCTATTTCATATTAGATCAAGTTCGTTTCATTATTTGTGAAATAAATATCTATGTCATGCTGTTCGCATACCTCTACGCAGAAACAAGCTACGCATAGCGTCTCTTTCAGCGTTACAATTAGTGTTATCAAATACAATAAAGACAAAATATTGGTTGGCGCTCAAAAGATGATGTAATGCAAGTAGCTATAAACCGCTGTTGATTGATGCTATGGTTAAATTTCCTTGAAACTTACCTCATGTCATCCTTTAGATATTTTTAATTTAAACTCTAGGTAGATTGCGCGATCGCATTAGCTCAAGTGGATAGTTAAAATAATTAAAAAAACTCATATCGATGAATCAAAGTATAAATATTGCTCCTGTCTTAGAGGAACCCAATCATCAAGATGTTGCTGTTGCCAAGCTATTTGTCAAGCAACTAATTATCCTATTCTTAGAAATGCTTTTGGCATTACCTCTGAGTTTACTCTTGGCAAAGTTCTATACTGGCGGGATTGTCTGGATATTTGGCGGGATTGCTGCCGGTACATTAGTTCTTCAAGGATGTCGGCTATTCTATCAATACTCTCCCAAACCTAACCGTACTGCCAGAAAAGTGGGAATGGCATTTGTAGGGCTAACTGTCGGTTCCAGTATCCACGGAAATCTAACCAGTGTTGCTTCTGGTATTCCGATTTTTATTTTTCTGACTTTGTTTTTGTTACTGTGTGGCGGTTGCATTGGCTACATTTACTCTCGCATGAGCCAAACCAACTTATTGACAGCAATGCTGGCTACAGTTCCCGGTGGTGTTGGAATTATGGCAGCTATTGCCGCCGATTACAATCGCAATGTTCCTTTAGTAGCTTTAGTTCAAGCGATTCGTGTGACAACCGTAGTTTTGACAATTCCCTTTATTGCTAGAACATCAGTTGGTAATTACTGGAATCCACAAACACTGCCTGTTCAAAGTGCTTTACTTAATCTCGATCCATCTCAACTAGAATTACTGTTATTAGTATTATTAATCACTGGATTAGTAGTTTATCTTGCCATTTTATTTAAAATTCCCGCTGGCGATTTTTTTGGGGCATTGTTGATTGGTATAGGGTTTAATTATTTGCTAAATTGCCTGCCTTTTGTGGGAGATATTCACTTTAGCCCACCACCTATAATCAATTTATTGGGTCAAATGCTTTTAGGAATTACTATTGGTGAGTATTGGGGAGACAAACCCACTTTTGGAAAACAGACTCTAGGTTATGCTTTGATGTCTGTAGCAATGACCCTCGCTGCCGGAGCGATCGCTGCTATACTTGCTATGCAATTAACCTCTTGGGACTGGTTGACTTGTTTGTTAGTTACAGCACCAGGAGGATCAGCCGAAATGATCTTAGTTTCCCTGGCATTGAATCATAATGTTGAAATTGTCACAACTGGTCATTTAGTGCGACTCATCGCAATTAATAGTTCTTTACCACTTTGGCTGTTTTTGTTTCGCCGTTTTGATGGTCAATCAGAACTAGCTTAGAGGATGTCTGAAAAGCTAGGTAATGGTATATTTTGTCATTCTGACTGGAGCAGAGCGGAAGGAAGAATCTCTATTGTCCGTTAATTTCTAAGATGCTTCATTACGCTATCGCTTCATTCAGCATGACAATTTTGACTTCTCAGACATCCTCTTAGAGTATCAAATCATTAAACTTTCTGATTCTTGCTCTGCTTGTGTAGTAAAAAAGAAATACCTGTTACCTGCAACCGAGAAACCAACTCATTCATTTCTTGGTAGCCTTTTTTATACTCAGTGCATAAATTGATTAAAATGCGGTGAAAAATAATAAAGCTAATCGTAGTAGATAAGCACTCCGCAAACCAACAAGTTTATCAACCCCATCATGATTATGGGGTACGAGGTAACAAATATGATTCATCACATTTCTATTTCTGCTCAAAACCCTCAGCACGTTGCTCAAGTTCTCGCTGAAATTTTAAATGGGCAAGCTTTTCCTTTCTTTCCTCACCCAGGCAGTTACATGGTTTTCCCTCTCGACGAACATGGAACAGGAATTGAAGTTTATCCGTTGAAAACTCAGCTAATACCTGGTGAAGGAGATAACCAGTGTATGTTTGCACAAGCGGATACTTCTTCTGGGTTTACAGCTACTCATGCAGCAATCTCTGTCTCTTCTACTCAAGAAAAAATCGAGCAAATTGCCAAACGGGAAGGCTGGAGAGTCTTACGTTGTAACCGCGAGTCTTTCTTTGATGTCATCGAGTTATGGTTAGAAAACAAAGTCATGCTAGAACTGCTTACACCAGAAATGGCGGCGCAATATTTAGCAGTTACCCAGCCAGAAAATTTGCAGAAAATGTTTCATAATTCGTAAGCGTTTCATTGATTGGGAATGGTGGTTTATTAACACCGTGCTTACTAGGATTTCCGCTTGGGAATTGACCGTTATATAACACCTACCCAAAGTTACCCATAATTGGAAATATCTAGCTTGAGCTTCGTTGACTTTCTGCTTCATTCTGGTAGTGTCGGCACTATCCAGTTCACAGACTAACCTCGTCTAACTGACGATTTTGGACAAATTGATTGCAGCATTCAAGTCACGGTCAATGACGAAACCACAATGACCACATTCAAACACTCGTTGTTTCAAGGTAAGTGTTTCTTTGTTGGTTCCACAGTTGAAGCAAGTCTTGGAGCTTGGAAACCAACGAGCAACCATAACCAGCTTTGAACCAGACAATTTACACTTGTAAGTTAACTGACGACGGAACTCAAAAAATCCCATATCAACAATTGCTTTAGCTAGTTTGTGGTTAGCCAGCATTCCAGATACGTTTAAGTCTTCAATGATTACTGTGCCGTGGTTCTTGGCAAGCAGTGTTGTTAGCTGATGAAGAGTATTTTTGCGAATGTTGGCAATTTTCCTATGCAACCTAGCAATCTGAACTTGTGCTTTCCTCCAGTTGGCTGAACCAATCAATTTGTTCCGATTCAACCACTGCATCCTGGATAACTTAGATTCATACTTTTTGTAAGACTTTGCACCAGCTACAATTTCACCTGTGGAAAGAGTAGCCAGTGTTTTGACTCCGAGGTCAACACCTACAACATGATTATGAGGTGATTTTTGAGTTTCAACTTCAAATCGGAAACTGATAAACCATCTGTTAGCTTGACCAAATAATTACTAATTCGTAATGGGCTACGCCCCGCTGCGAAGCGCGTAATTCGTAATTAAAGAGGGTACAAGCCCCCACTGATTGTAACTACGAATTACGTTAGCGTTGGCGTAACCTCTCGTAGAGAAGCGGTAGCGAAGAATGAGCGTCATTATCAATTACGAATTATGTTGACTACGGTTCAATAGTTCCCCATTCCAGAAAAGATGTCAATTGTTGTCCAAGAAATTTCTTTCAGGAAATCCCCCTCGCTCAATCCGAACTCGACCACTTCATCGCCAACTAAGCCCCTGAAAGTCTGATAACAGTATAAATCAACTTCTACCACCACGAAATTTACTGTGGCAAAGAACTAATCGCCTGCATCGCTTATGGCTAGTAATGGTCAACGGAAAAGAGAAATTCCGCGATACCACAGTCGCCCGATGCCTGCGCTTCATTGAATGGCATCACAAAGACGGCACTCTCAGAAAAATATTCCCAGCACCAGCACAAGTAGCAGAAGTTCCAACCATTCTGGAAATCTCGTTTTATGACCAGGAAGCGTTCGCTGATGGTGAACTAGTAGCCAACATCTTTTACGATCACGACAACCTTGGGAGGCACAACGTAATCAACAAAAAGCCAGTGTTTATTGGGGTTTAAAAACTAAGGATGCACGTCAAAAAATGCAAAGTTTATATCCGAGCATTTAACTTGGCAAAGTTGCCTTGGCAAACTACTAAACTCCAAATAAATCATATCGCTTGTGCAATATTGGTTTGGGTTAGATTAAAGAATTTCGCCTATCAAACTGGTCAAACTATTTATCAAATCAAGCATAACTTACTTTCTAATTATTTAATTGAGCAACTAAAACGCCCAAGTATTCTTATGTGCTTGGTTTAATTAAATTGTCACGTGGCTGGGCGCAGCCCTGCCCGCTATTTGTGCCAGTTGCGTAAGCACTGATAAAATTGCTAAACATTTATAAATTTATAACTCATTGCAATCTTGAAAACTTTCAACTATTGCCCAATTATCCAAAATTCATAGTCACTTACATAATAAACATAGTTTGTTTGGGTTTTATAGTCAATATATTGAGCTAATGATTCACTTAAATCTATAGAAGTATTACGCTTGAAATTCTTTGCGAACAACATTACTTGTCGGCGATTGATTACTTAACTGTCTTAACTGTCTTAACTGTCTTAACTGTCTTAACTGTCTTAGCTTAAATTGTTTGAGATACTATTGTATTTTGTTGAAAAAAATGAGATTATTCTTTAAATGAAATTCTCCGTATGTTAGTTTAAAGGAAGCAAGTTTGTTTCAACAAGCAAATTCAAGTAATACCAAGTTGAAAAAGGTCTGTGAACTTTATTGTCGTCGCTGGCGAATTAAGGATGCCTTTTTAATCACCAAAAGGCTTTTAGGTTTGCCCTACCTTTGGGTTGGTGATACTAATAGAGTTCAAATTCAAATTTTTGCCATCTGGATTTTTTATCCTGTTCTCAATAACTTGTGTGGTCAAGTTGCCCTTGCCCTAAATCAACCTATTGAGCGCATTTGGGTTGAAATGGTCTTTCGTAGTTTATACCATTTTGCCCGTGCCGGAAAGCGTGGAGAAACCACTGATATCATCAGTTATTTAGTTTCTAAATACAAACTTTTCGAGTTGGTTAAAGTTGACTGTAAACGTCATCGAGAAACTAACGATCGCACTCTGCTAATTTGGGCATCTACTTCTTAAGTTGACACCAATGGGCAATGCCATACCCCTACGAGAAATCTATCTATATCAGTTTTTCGTGAAATGGTATAAGGGGAGAGTGGGGCGATCTGTCGCAAACATTTTTTGAATTGATATAAGAAAAATTTTATATTACAAGAAATAGAAGTTGCTATCCAATAGAGTTTGACTGTGGTTTTTAGTAAATACTGGAAAGCAAATCGTACCGAAAACAGCAAGGAGTTTTCTGGCGCTGTTACAGCCACATGGTTTGCCACCTAATGCTATTCGTCTGAGACTTCCTCAAGAGTAACCTATGATGATGCGATCGCTATGGTGTCTATGCCGATGCGGTGATGAGCGCTTATTTACTGAATAATATTTATCCCAACCGCTATGAACAAAATCGTCAAAACAACTCACCCGCTCTCCTATGGTCAAGAAGCAATGTGGTTTATCTACCAAGTTGCTCCAGAAAGCGTTGTTTATAATATGTTTATTACCGTAAAAATTAATTCTTATTTAAATATTGCTGTTGTCAATCGTGTATGGGAAAAAATTATTGAACGCCATCCTATTCTGAGAACTACATATACCAGTCATGCAGGCAAACCAGTTCAGCAAATTAATCAACAATATAAATTTAATCTTGAGATAATAGATGCCAGCAATTGGAGTGAAGATTACTTAAAAGAGAAAATATTTGCGATAACTGACCGCCCTTTCAACTTAGAAAAAGATTCAGTTTTGAGGGTTAATTTATTTACTCGTTCAGCAAAAGAACACATTCTCTTGCTTGCAATGCACCATATTGCAGGTGATATGTGGTCTTTTGATATACTGCTGAGTGAATTTCAAGCTTTGTATGTTAATGAAATTGAGCAAGTTAATCAAGAGCAAAAAGAAGCCGTAGCAAATTCTTTGACTCAGAATAAATCTTATCTAGACTTTGTTCAATGGCAGTCACAAATGCTATCGAGTTCTAGGGGAGAAAAACTTTGGCAATACTGGCAACAACAATTAACCGGTGAATTGCCAATTTTGAATTTGCTCGCAGATAAACTCCGCCCCCCAGTAAAGACTTATCAAGAAGCAGCACATATTTTAAAGCTGGACGAAAAGTTAATTCAAAAACTCAAGCATTTAGTTCTAGTCTCTGGAACAAGCCTTTATCAGATTTTGCTAGCAGCATTTTATGTTTTACTTTACCGCTACACCAATCAAACAGACATCCTCATAGGAAGCCCGATGAGAAATCGGTGGGGTAAAGAGTTCAAAGAGATTGTCGGCTACTTCGTTAACCTGAACGTTTTACGAACTTCTATACAGGAGTCCGCCACATTCAAAGAATTTCTCGCTCAAGTCAGCAAAACAGTTAGAGAAGCCCAAAAGCATCAAGATTATCCTTTTTCTCTATTAGCAGAACAACTCCAGCCAGAGCGAGATGTCAGTCATTCTCCTTTATGTCAAGTTAGTTTCACTTGGCAAAGACACCGTTGGTGCGAACCAAAAGAAAATTCATTGCATAGTGGAGAACAACTGCTTGAGATGGAGCCATACTTGCTTGGACATCAACGCGGTGCTGACTTCGATCTAAATTTAATGGTGATGGAAGCTCAAGGAGAGTTGCAGCTATGCTGGCAATACAATCCCGACTTGTTTGAGGCTACTACGATCGCACGCATGGCAGGACATTTTGTGAGCTTGCTTGCAGGTATTGTTGCTAACCCACAGCAGAGGATTTCCCAATTACCCCTGTTAAGTCCAACAGAACGTCATCAATTATTAGTGGAGTGGAACGATACTCAAGTCGATTATCCTCAAGATAAGTGTATTCATCAGTTGTTTGAGGAGCAGGTAGCGCGTACCCCAGATGCAGTAGCAGTAGTGTTTGTAGACGCGCCTTGCGCGGCTTCTCGTTCGCGTAGCGTCTCCGACAGGAGAAGAGTAGATATACAGACGCAACATGTTGCGTCTCTAACATATCACCAGCTAAATTGTCGTGCTAACCAGTTAGCCCATTACTTGCGGTCTTTAGGTGTGGGAGCAGATGTACTGGTAGGGTTATGTGTAGAGCGATCGCTCTTTATAGTCATCGGACTGTTGGCGATTCTCAAGGCGGGTGGAGCGTATGTACCACTTGACCCAGAATATCCTAGCGATCGTCTGAGCTATATGCTAGAAGATGCTCGAGTTCCGGTACTGCTCACCCAAAAGCGACTTTTAGATCGACTACAACAGCATCAAACAAAGCTGGTATTTATTGATGAAATCTGGTCGCAAATTAGCGAAAATAACCAAGCTAACCTGACTATTGAAGTCACCGCTTCTCATCTGGCGAATGCGATCTATACGAGCGGTTCCACAGGTAAACCTAAAGGGGTGATGATTGAGCATAAAGGATTGTGCAATTTAGCTCAAGCTCAGATTCAAACTTTTGGTGTAGATTCTTCCAGTCGCGTTCTTCAGTTTGCCTCCTTCAGTTTTGATGCTTCTATTTGGGAGGTCATCATGGCTTTGGGAGCGGGAGCAACACTTTATCTGGGAACAAAAGACTCTCTCATGCCAGGTATGCCGTTAATTAAGCGATTACGCGATTACGATATTACCCATGTCACCCTCCCACCATCGGCCCTAGCAGTCCTGCCAACTGAAGAACTCCCATCACTGCAAGCGATCGTTGTCGCTGGCGAAGCTTGTTCTGCTGAACTGATAAAAAAATGGTCTGTTGGGAGAAATTTCTTCAACGCTTACGGGCCGACAGAAGCTAGCGTTTGCGCCACAATTGCAAAATGCACTTCAAAAGACGAAAAAGTTACCATTGGTCGTCCAATTGCCAATACGCAAATTTACATCTTAGATTCGTACTTACAGCCAGTACCGATTGGTGTACCAGGAGAATTGCACATCGGTGGTGCGGGTTTAGCACGAGGTTATCTCAACCAAAGCGAATTGACACAAGAGAAATTCATCCCTAATCCTTTTGAGGAGGCAGAAGGGAGTAGATTAGACCTCTCGCAAAAGTCCTCTAATTATGAGTGTCATTCTGACCAGAACGTAGTGGAGGGAAGAATCTCCCAGATGTTTCGCTCCGCTCAACATGACAATTTGAGCATTTATGCAAGAGGTCTATTATATAAAACAGGGGATTTGGCACGCTATTTACCAAACGGTAATATAGAATACCTGGGACGCATTGACAATCAAGTAAAAATTCGGGGCTTCCGAATCGAGTTAGGAGAAATTGAAGACATTTTGACTCAACACCCCTTAATACAAGAAGGTGTTGTCGTTGCCAAAGTTGATAGCAGTGGTGATAAACAACTGGTAGCTTACTTAGTTCCCGCTCTCGATGTTCAAACATCATCTCAGCAGGTTGCTCAATGGCAGAGTGAATACGTTAGTGACTGGCAAAGGCTTTATGAGCAAGCATATGGGCAACCTCAAGCAGCCGCAGATGATGTAACGTTCAATACCAGTGGTTGGAACAGCAGTTACACCAAACAACCTATCCCAGATTGGGAAATGCAGGAGTGGGTTGAGAATACAGTCGATCGCATCCTATCCCTGTCACCGCAGCGAGTGTTAGAGATAGGTTGTGGTACGGGGTTACTGCTATCTCGCGTTGCTTTGAACTGCAAAGAGTATTGGGGATGTGATTATTCCAGCGCTGCCTTAGCACATGTTGAGCAGGTATGTAAAACGGTTGCAGGTTTAAACAATGTGCGGCTATTGCATCAAATGGCGGATAACTTTGCTCTCATCCCCAAAGGAGAATTCGATACTGTAGTTATCAACTCAGTAGTGCAATACTTCCCCAGCGTTGAGTATTTGTTGCAGGTTCTTGAAGGAGCGATCGCGGCAATTGGTGAAGAAGGCACAATCTTTGTGGGTGATGTCCGCAGCTTGCCTATGTTAGAGCTATTCCATGCCGCAGTGCAGTTGTCTCAAGCTCCTCAAGAAAGAAGTATTGAGCAATGGCAGCAGCAAGTACACTCTAGTGTCGCAGCTGAAGAAGAATTGGTAATCGATCCCAGTTTTTTCATTGCCCTCAAACAACGCTTTCCCCAGATTGATAGGGTAGAGATTCAGCCCAAACGCGGTTACGCACAAAATGAATTAACCCAATTCCGCTATGATGTCACCCTCTATGTCGGTGCTGATGTTCGGATAACTACCGTTCCTTGGTCAAACTGGCAACTAGACAAGCTTTCATTCGCACAAGTTCAAAATCAACTGAAACAACAGCCAGAACTTTTAGGAATCAGGGGTGTACCTAATCAACGGGTGCAGCAAGCACTACAAATTTGGCAATGGTTAGAAAATCACCCTGGTGTGGAAACAGTCGGGCAACTGCGGGAACTACTGACACAACAGCCAACAGTTGGTGTCAATCCAGAGCAGTTTTATCAGTTGGGGCAGCAACTCGGTTACACTGTCCACCTCAGTTGGTGGGAGAGTAGCCAGGATGGTTGCTATGATGTGATGTTCTACCGCGATGAAAAGGCAGGAGAGCAGGGGGCAGGGAGCAGGGGAAGAAGAGGCAGGGGGCAGGGGGCAGAGAGCAGGGGGAAAAATTACCCACAAGGAGTGATGTCTGGGTTGGGCTTTGCCTACGTTTTTTGGGATACTTCAAAAGTCACTACCAAACCCTGGACTAACTACACTAACAATCCGCTACACGGCAAGTTAATTCAGAAGCTAGTACCGCTCTTGCGTAAATATATTCAACAGAAGCTACCCGATTACATGGTTCCGCAGGCTTTTGTTCTCCTCGATGCCCTACCTCTAACACCTAATGGTAAGGTCGATCGCCGCTCTCTGCCTTCACCTGATACAGCCACAAGAAATCTTTCCACTGGCTTTGTTTTACCTCGCACCCCGATAGAAGCTCAACTAGCTCAAATCTGGAGTCAAGTTTTAGGAGTTGAACGCATTGGCGTTAATGACAACTTCTTTGAACTAGGTGGTCATTCTCTACTCGCTACTCAAGTTCTGTCAGAGATCGACTCAGTTTTTGAACTCGATTTATCTATACAGACGATGTTCGAGTCTCCTACAGTAGCCGGGATGGCAGCCTACATAGAAGTAGTGGATTTGGTAACGCAATTATCGACTAAAGAAGCCAGTACTGAGGTAGTGGAGTTTTAAGCATGAGTAACAGCATTGTTGAATTCGTTCGTCACCTGACAAGCTTGAATATTGAATTAGAGGCCGATGGCGTTAGCAGAGCGCCTCTGGAAGAGGTTCGCTTGCGTTGTCATGCACCTGAAGGCGTGCTAACTCCAACGCTGCGTCAGAAAATAGCCGCACGAAAAACAGAACTCATACTATTTTTACAGCAAGCAAAGCAGGTTAAAACATCTCATCACTCACCCATTCAAAGAGTGTCACGAGATGGCGAATTACCACTATCTTTTGCTCAACAGCGACTCTGGTTTCTGCACCATTTATCACCAGACAGTCGTTCTTATAATTTCCTAAATTTTCAAAAGCTAAATGGCTCGTTGAATATAGTTGCTCTCGAACAGAGCCTTAGCGAACTTATCCGCCGCCATGAAATCTTTAGAACTACTTTTCTTACCGTAGACGGGCAACCCGTACAGGCGATCGCTTCGCCTACTGCCTTAACTTTGCCAATCCATAACTTGCAGGAGTTATCAGCCCAAGAGCAAAGCGATCGGATTCAACAAATAGCGCAATCCTTGGCTTCTAACCCCTTTGACCTAGCTACTGGGCCATTAGTACAATTCACTCTACTGCAACTGAGCGATCGAGAATACATACTAATGTTGAAGATGCACCATATCATTTACGATGGCTGGTCTTTCAACATCTTCAAAAATGAATTATCTCAACTATATGTAGCTTTCGCTCAAGGATTGCCCAACCCATTACCAGAATTACCCATCCAGTATGCTGATTTTGCCGTTTGGCAACGCCGGTTGTTGACAGGCGAAGTTCTAGAACGCCAAATAAATTACTGGCAGCAACAGTTAGCAAATGCCCCTCTAGTACTAGAATTGCCTACTGATAAACCACGTCCACCAGTTCAGACCTTCCGGGGTGGAATTGAGCGGTTTCAACTGGATAGCAACCTCACGCAACGCCTCAAACAACTAAGCCAAGAGTCAAACGCAACGTTATTTATGACTCTACTGGCAGCTTTTTTAGGATTAATTTCTCGTTACAGCGGTCAATCAGATATTGTTATTGGCTCTCCTATCGCTAACCGCAACCATAAGAGCGTCGAGCAACTCATAGGTTTTTTTGCTAACACCCTAGCATTAAGGGGCGATCTCTCTGGCAACCCCAGCTTTACGGAATTCTTAGCGCAAGTGCGGCAAACAACTTTATCAGCATACGCTCATCAAGACTTGCCCTTTGAAATGTTGGTCGAAAAGCTTCAGCCAGAGCGAGATTTGAGTCGTAATCCTCTAGTACAGGTGATGTTTTCCCTCCAGAATGCCTCTCTGTCTTTTGGGGATTTGCCAGGTTTAACTATCCAGAACATGCCCTTGCAAATTGATGAAATGGTTAGGTTTGATTTGGAAGTTAACTACTGGGAAGAGTCTGGAGGTTTAGAAGGCATATGGTTTTACAGTGCTGATTTATTTGATGCAACCACAATTACTCGCATAGCCCAAAATTTTCAAACTTTACTCAAAGCGATTGTCGCAAATCCCAGAGCGCGAATTGCAGAATTACCACTGCTAGCGATCGCAGAACGCCATCAATTATTAATGGAGTGGAACAACACTCAAGCATACTATCCTCAAAATAAGTGTATTCATCAATTGTTTGAGGAGCAGGTAGAGCGTACCCCGAATGCTGTAGCAGTGGTGTTTGAAGATGTACAGACGCAACATGTTGCGTCTCTAACATATCAGCAGTTGAACACTCAAGCTAATCAGTTGGCGCATTACTTAAGCTCCTTGGGTATAAAATCAGATACCCTAGTTGGGTTGTGTGTAGAGCGATCGCTTTATACAATCGTAGGGATATTAGGCATCCTCAAGGCGGGTGGTGCTTATGTGCCACTTGACCCAGAGTATCCAACTGAGCGCTTAAGCTTCATGTTAGAAGATGCTCAAGTTAAAGTACTGGTAACACAACAGCAATTAGTAGAGACGTTACATGCAACGTCTCTACAACATCAGGCGCATCTTGTTTGCTTAGACACCGACTGGGAAAAAATTGCTCAAGAGTGCGAGTTAAATCCAGAAAATACCGCAACACCCGATAACTTGGCTTATGTTATCTATACTTCTGGTTCTACAGGTCAACCCAAAGGCGTTTTAGTCAATCACTCAAATGTAACTCGTCTGTTTGCAGCCACAGACGCTTGGTATAACTTTAGCTCTCAAGATGTGTGGACAATGTTCCACTCTTATGCATTCGACTTTTCCGTGTGGGAAATTTGGGGAGCTTTGCTGTATGGTGGACGACTGGTAATAGTGCCATATTTAGTAACGCGATCGCCAGAATCTTTCTATAAGTTATTGTGTCAAGAAAAAGTCACAATTCTCAATCAGACACCTTCAGCCTTCCGCCAGTTAATTCAAGCCGAACAGGCAATTACAACTACTAGCGACTTAAACTTACGTTTAGTAATTTTCGGTGGAGAAGCTTTAGAACTAAAGAGTTTACAACCTTGGTTTGAGCGACATGGCGACTCCTTGCCCCAATTAGTGAATATGTACGGGATTACAGAAACCACCGTACACGTTACTTATCGTCCCTTAAGCCAAGCTGATTTAGATCGCACAGCAAGCGTAATTGGTCGTCCGATACCAGATTTACAGGTGTACTTACTGGATGAATATTTACAGCCAGTGCCGATAGGAGTTCCTGGTGAGATGTACGTTGGTGGTGCAGGAGTGACACGCGGATATCTCAATCGTCCCGAACTGACAGCAGAACGTTTTATATCTAACCCATTTGAGGAAGCAAGAAGAGACGCGGGGACGAGGGGACGCGGGGACGCGGGGAATTTAGATGACAAGGAAGATAATCCTTTACTCAGCACTCAGCACTCAGCACTTTTATACAAAACAGGTGATTTAGCGCGGTATTTGCCCAATGGCGAGTTAGAGTATTTAGGGCGAATTGATAACCAAGTTAAGATTCGGGGTTTCCGCATTGAGTTGGGCGAAATTGAAGCATTACTCACTTCTCACCCAGCAATCTGGGAAAGTGTAGTAGTGATGCAGGAGGATGAACCGGGCGATAAACGTTTAGTAGCTTATGTAGTATCGCAAAAAGAACAATTCCCCACAGTCTTAGAATTGCGCGACTTTCTCAAGGCAAAGCTACCAGAGTACATGATGCCAAGTGCTTTTGTGCTGCTTCCATCCTTACCCCTCACCTCTAACGGGAAAGTAGACCGCCGCGCTCTGCCAAAACCAGAGTTAGACAGCACACAGCTAGAAAAATATGTCGCCCCGCGCACTCCAACTGAAAAACTGTTGACACAAATTTGGGCGCAAGTGCTGAAATTAGAGCAAGTGGGCATTCATGATAACTTCTTTGAATTGGGCGGACATTCACTACTAGCAACGCAACTGATTTCACGCATTCGCAACGTTTTTAAAGTAGAATTACCATTGCGTGAGTTGTTTGCAAAAGCGACAGTTGCAGAATTAGCGCGATCGCTTGAGCAATTGCAGCAACAAAAACTAAAAACGTTACATGTAACGTCTCTACCTTCAGCACCCATCGCACCAAAGGCAGAGAATGTAGATTTACCACTGTCTTATGCTCAACAGCGTCTATGGTTTTTAGACCAGTTCGAGCCGAACAGTCCTTTCTACAACATTCCTATAGCTTTGCGTCTAGTAGGAAATTTAAATCAAGCAGCTTTAGAACAAAGCTTGCAAGAGATTATTCATCGTCACGAAGCGTTACGCACTAACTTTATTACAGTCGATGGAAAGCCAATACAAGTTATTAGGGAACACTTCGACAAGCTCCCTTCGACAAGCTCAGGGCGGCGCAGTGCATCGCAGGGAACAGGGAACAGGGAACAGGCAGGGGAGCAGGGAGCAAGGAGCAGGGGAGAGGATAAAGTAATATCAATATCCCCCTCATCTCCCTTATCTCCCTCATCTCCACCTACTTCTTGGACAGTATCAGTTGTTGACTTGAAGTATTTATCTACACTTGTACTGAGCGAAGTCGAAGTAGCCGAACAAGAAATTGCTGCACATAAATTAGCGCAATTGCAAGCTATTCAACCTTTTGACCTAGCGAAGGAAGCATTAATCAGGGCGACATTAGTAGTGCTGAATGAGACAGAACACGTCTTGTTAGTGTGTATGCACCATGTTGTCTCTGATGGCTGGTCAATGGGTGTGTTTGTCCAAGAACTAGCAGCGCTGTACAATGCTTATTCTCAAGGTGAAGGCTCACCCTTAGCGCCACTACCAATTCAGTACGCAGATTTCGCAATTTGGCAGCGAAACCGATTAAAAGGGGATGTGCTGCAAAGCCAACTCTCGTACTGGCAACAGCAACTAAAAGATGCACCTGCTTTGTTGTCCCTACCTACAGACCGACCAAGACCGGCTGTGCAAACTTACAACGGGACACATCAAGAGTTTGCACTTTCTCTTGAACTAACTAGTAAGCTGACAAAACTCAGCCAAGAACAAGGTTGTACTCTTTTTATGACCTTGTTAGCAGCATTTGATACTCTACTTTATCGCTATACGGGTACAGAAGATATTTTAGTAGGTTCGCCCATTGCAAACCGCGATCGCAGCGAAATAGAAGGGTTAATTGGCTTTTTTGTCAATACCTTAGTCATGCGTACCGATTTGTCAGGCAATCCCAGTTTTAGTGAATTGCTGGGTCGTGTTCGCGAAATGGCAATGGAAGCATACACTCATCAAGACTTACCGTTTGAAATGTTGGTGGAAGCATTACAGCCAGAACGAAACCTCAGCCATACACCACTGTTTCAGGTAATGTTTGTTCTCCAGAATGCGCCCATGTCTGAATTAGAACTGACTAAGCTCACTGTGAGTTCATTGCCAATCAAAGGCACAACTTCCAGGTTTGATTTAACTTTAATCATGCACAACACTGCTACTTCGACTCCGCTCAGTACAAGTACTGGACTAGTGGGGTGGTGGGAGTACAATACTGACTTGTTTGATGCGTCTACCATTGAGCGCATGACTGGTAATTTTGTGACATTGCTTGAAAGTATTATTACTAACCCTAATCAGCAAATTTCACAATTGCCTTTGTTGACAGAAGTTGAGCAACAACAGTTATTAGTTGAGTGGAACGATACAGGCGTAGATTATCCACTACATAAGTCTATCCATCAATTGTTTGAAGAACAGGTGGAACTGACACCTAATGCTGTGGCAGTGGAGTTTGAAAATGTACAGACGCAACATGTTGCGTCTCTAACATACTATGAATTAAACTACCGCGCTAACCAGTTGGCGCACTACTTACGCTCATTGGGTGTAAAACCAGATATTCTAGTCGGTCTGTGTGTAGAGCGTTCTTTAGAAATGGTCATCGGATTACTGGGGATTCTGAAAGCGGGGGGAGCTTATGTACCACTTGACCCAGAGTATCCTAGCGATCGCTTGAGCTTTATTTTAGAAGATACTCAAGTTAAACTTTTACTGACTCAACAGCGACTTATTGATAGGCTCCCCCCAAATCAGGCAAAACTTCACTTCGACTTACCTCGGCTCCGCTCGGCACAAGTCGCTCAGTACAAGGTTTGCTTAGATGCTGATGCTGAAGAGATTTCTAAGTGCAGTCAGGACAACATAATTTCTGGCGTACAAGCCAATAACTTAGTTTATATAATTTACACTTCTGGTTCTACAGGCAAACCAAAGGGTATAGCAATGAGTCAGCTTGCCCTTTGCAATCATGTCTTGTGGCATCGGGACAATCTCAAAATTTCTCGTGGAGCAAAAACCCTGCAATTTGCTTCGATTAACTTTGATGTCTCCTTCCAAGAAATATTTACTACCTGGTGTTCTGGCGGCACATTGTTTTTAATTGGAGAGGAATTGCGCCACGATACCTCGGCTTTGTTAGATTTTCTCCAAGAAAGAGCCATCCAGAGAATGTTTCTTCCCGTTGTTGGCTTACAGCAACTAGCGGAAGTCGCTATTAGTAATGACTTAGTAAATACTCATTTGCAGGAAATCATTACCTCTGGGGATAAGTTGCAGATTACTGGAGCGATTTCTCAATGGTTGGATAAACTCAGTGATTGTACATTGCACAATCAGTACGGGCCATCAGAAAGCCATTTAGCCACCAGTTTTACTTTACCCAATTCAGTAGAAACTTGGCCGTTGCTTCCTTCGATTGGTCGTCCCATTGCCAATACACAGATATATATTTTAGATAAATATTTACAACCTGTACCCGTTGGCGTACCAGGAGAAATTTACATTGCTGGTGTGCTTTTAGCTCAAGGCTACCTAAACCGTCCTGAGTTAACACAAGAGAAATTCATTCCCAATCCCTTTAACAATTCAAAATTCAAAATTCAAAATTCAAAATTAGAATCTGAAAGGCTGTACAAAACAGGGGATTTAGCACGTTATTTACCTGACGGGAAGCTTGAATCTTTAGGACGCATAGATAATCAAGTTAAAATTCGGGGTTTCCGCATTGAGTTGGGCGAAGTTGAAGCAATACTCGGTCAACTGAGTGATGTACAAGCTTCTTGTGCGGTTGTTCGCGAAGATACCCCAGGTGATAAACGGCTGGTCGCTTACATTGTGCCGCAACCAGAGCAAACACTTAGAGTTAGCGAAGTGCGTAGCTTCCTAAAGTCAAAGTTACCAGAGTATATGATCCCAAGTGCAATAGTTATCTTGGATACTCTACCGCTAACCCCCAACGGTAAACTAGACCGCCGCGCTTTGCCCGCACCTGATTTACACAGCCAATTATCGGATGAGTATGTTACCCCACGTAACCCAATTGAAGAAATTCTGTCAGCAATTTGGGCGCAAGTGCTAAAAGTAGAGCGAGTGGGCATTCATGATAACTTCTTTGAGCTTGGCGGACACTCGCTACTAGCAACGCAACTGGTTTCGCGCGTGCGTACCACCTTGAATGTAGAATTACCATTGCGGAGCTTATTTGCTGCACCAACGATCGCAGAATTATCTCAAAATATTCAACAGTTACAGCAACAGAATCTAACAGCATCAGCCATCCTACCCAGAGCCAAGGATGCAGAATTACCGCTGTCATTTGCTCAAACACGGCTATGGTTTTTAGATAAGTTAAACCCGAACAGCGCCTTCTACAACTTACTTGTAGCTTTGCGTCTAGTCGGAACTCTGAATATAGCCGCACTACAACAAAGCTTAATTGAAATTATTCATCGTCACGAAGCGTTACGTACTAACTTTATTACAGTTGATGGGCAACCGACTCAAATCATCAGGGAACACTTCGACAAGCTCCCTTCGACAAGCTCAGGGCGGCGCAGTGCATCGCAGGGAACGGGGAACAGGGAACAGAGGACAGTTGCAATTGTTGACTTGCAGCATTTATCCGCAAGTGAGAAAGAGATTGCTTTGCAACAAATAGCGCAACAACAAGCGCAACAAACCTTTGACTTAGCAACTGAAGCATTGATCGGGACAACATTAGTAGTACTGTCAGAAACAGAACACGCTTTATTAGTCTTCATACATCACATTGTCTTTGATGGCTGGTCAAGAGGTGTGTTTGTTCAAGAATTAACAGCACTGTACAACGCTTATTCTCAAGGTCAGCCGTCACCTTTAGCACCATTGCCGATTCAATACGCAGATTTCGCAATTTGGCAAAGACAATTGTTGCAAGGAGATGTACTGCAAAGCCAACTCTCGTACTGGCAAGAGCAACTAAAAGATGCACCAGCTTTGTTATCTCTACCTACAGACCGACCAAGACCTGCTGTGCAGACTTTCGCAGGGACATATCAGAAGTTTGCGCTCTCAGTTGATTTAACTGATAGGTTGGTAAAACTGAGTCAGGAGCAAGGTTGTACTCTCTTTATGACGCTGTTAGCAGCATTTGATACTCTACTTTATCGCTACACGGGACAATCAGATATTTTGGTGGGTTCGCCAATTGCCAACCGCGATCGCAGCGAAATAGAAGGGTTAATTGGCTTTTTTGTCAATACCTTAGTTATGCGTACTAATACAGCAGGCAATCCCAGTTTTAGCGAATTACTCCTTCGCGTTCGAGAAGTAGCTTTAGGAGCGTATGCTCATCAGAATTTGCCTTTTGAAATGTTAGTGGAAGCATTGCAGCCAGAAAGGGATCTGGGACATACGCCACTGTTTCAAGTAGTGTTTAACCTTCAGAATGCACCCCTACAGGAAGTAGAACTTACTGGGTTAACTGTTAGTTCATTGCCAGTGGAAAGTACAACTACAAAGGTTGATTTGGCTTTATCGATGGAAAACACTACCCAAGGATTGATGGGTGTGTGGGAGTACAATACTGACTTGTTTGATACCAGCACAATCGAACGGATGATTGGTCATTTTGTAACGTTGCTGGAAGGAATTGTCGCCAATCCTCAAGAGCGAATTTCTCAATTACCTCTGCTGACAGCAGTCGAGCAGCAGCAGTTATTGGTTGATTGGAATAATACATCGGTGGATTATCCCTTTGATAAGTGTATCCATCAGTTGTTTGAGGAGCAGGTTCAGCGTACACCTGATGCTGTGGCGGTGGTGTATGAAGATGTACAGACGCAACATGTTGCGTCTCTAACATATCACCAGTTGAATTGTCGTGCTAATCAGTTAGCTCATTACTTACGCATATTGGGTGTAAAACCAGATACGCTGGTGGCTATTTGTGTGGAGCGATCGCTCTTAATGATAGTGGGACTGTTGGGGATTCTCAAGGCAGGTGGAGCGTATGTACCACTCGACCCAGAGTATCCTATCGAACGCTTGAGTTTCATGCTAGAAGATGCTCAAGTTTCGCTACTGTTAACTCAGCAACAACTTATTAACAAACTTCCACAGCATCAAGCAAAACAAGTCTTTTTAGATGAAGTCTGGGAAAAAATTGCCCAAAACAATCAAGATAATCCAATAAGTGGAGCTAGAGCCTTCCATTTAGCTAATGTGATTTACACGAGCGGTTCTACAGGTAGACCGAAAGGCGTAATGGTTGAGCATAAGGGACTGTGCAACTTAGCTCAAGCTCAGATTCAAACTTTTGGCTTGACTAGTGATAGTCGCATTCTTCAGTTTGCCTCATTCAGTTTTGATGCTTCTATTTGGGAGATCGTAATGGCGTTGAGTTCAGGTGGAACGCTTTACCTGGGAACTAAAGATTCTATATTGCCAGGAAAGCCGTTAATTGACAAATTACGCAATTATTCGATTACACATATCACGTTACCACCATCAGCGTTAGCAGTTATGCCAATGGAGGAACTGCCGACACTGCAAACAATAATTGTCGCGGGAGAAGCTTGTTCTGCGGAATTGATTGAGCAGTGGTCTATTGGCAGAAACTTCTTTAACGCTTATGGCCCTACAGAAACTACTGTGTGTGCAACAATCGCCAAATGCACCCTTGAAGATGAAAAAATATCTATTGGGAAAGCGATCGCCAACACACAAGTTTACATTTTAGATGAAAATTTGCAACCTGTACCTGTGGGTGTGCCAGGAGAGCTACACATCGGTGGCGTAGGGTTAGCAAGAGGCTACCTCAACCGTCCAGAGTTGACACAAGAGAAATTTATCTCTAATCCCTTCGGAGGGAGCAGGGGGAGAACTCAGCACTCAGCACTTTTATATAAAACTGGAGACTTAGCACGCTATTTACCAAATGGCAATATTGAATACTTAGGACGTATTGACAATCAAGTAAAAATTCGGGGTTTCCGCATTGAGTTGGGAGAAATTGAAGCAGCACTGAGCCAACATGATGATGTGCAGACATCTTGTGTTATCGCTCGTGAAGAAACTTTGGGTAGTAAGCGTTTAATCGCTTACGTAGTGCCGCAAAAAGACGTGACACTCACAACGGGGGAACTGCGTCAGTTCCTTGCCGAAAAACTGCCTGGGTATATGTTACCTACTGCTTTTGTGATACTAGAGTCTTTACCTTTGACACCCAACGGTAAAGTAGATCGTCGCGCTCTGCCTAACCCAGATTTACAACAAGAATTATCAGATTATGTAATGCCAAATACAGAAGTAGAAAGAATTATTGCTGACATTTGGCAAAAAGCATTAGCGGTAGAAAAGATAGGAATTTATAATAATTTCTTCGAGCTAGGAGGTCATTCGTTACTACTAGTAAAAATTAATCAGCAATTGCAAGAGGAATTTGGTTTAGAATTGTCAATAATTGATATGTTTAATTATCCCAATATACAGAGTTTAAGCCAATATTTAAGTGCTAAAATTCAAAAAGAAAATATAACAGTTAGGCAAAATAATTATCGTACTCAATCTCATAGCGAAGTTAAAGCTTTAAGAAACCAGCAATTACAATCTAGACAACAATATCGCTCTCAGAGAAAAAGGTAAAGATGATAATAAATAATAATTTAAATAATTCTGAAATAGCAATAATTGGTCTTGCTGGTAAATTTCCAGGCGCAAAAGATATTAAATCGTTTTGGCAGAATTTACGAGATGGCGTAGAATCTATCTCGTGGCTAACGGATGAAGAATTGATAAATTCTGGTGTTTCTTTAGATTTGCTAAGTAATCCGAATTATATAAAAGCTAGCGGTGTTTTATCAGACATTGAATTGTTTGATGCCAATTTCTTTGCTTACAGTGCCAAAGAAGCTGAGTTAATAGATCCGCAACAACGCCTATTTTTAGAATTGGCTTGGGAAGCAACAGAAAAAGCCGGTTACGATCCACAAACCTACAATGGTTTAATTGGGGTTTATGGTGGTGTAGGAATGAATAGGTATTTGCTCAATAACCTCTACCCTAACTATCAATTATTAGAAACAATTGACCCCGTGCAGTTAGGAATCTCCAACGATAAAGATTTTTTACCGACACGAGTTGCATATAAACTCAACTTAACTGGCCCGGCTGTAAATGTGCAAACAGCCTGTTCTACTTCTTTAGTTGCTGTTCATATAGCTTGTCAAGGTCTTTTAAATGGTGAATGTGATATAGCTTTAGCTGGTGGAGTTACTCTTAACATTCCTGAGAAAATCGGCTATTTGCATCAAGAAGGAATGATTCTTTCTCCTGATGGACACTGCCGCGCTTTTGATGCTCAAGCACAAGGAACGATCGCAGGTAGTGGTGCTGGGATTGTGGTATTAAAAAGATTACAGGATGCAATCGGCGATCGCGACTACATCCATGCGATTATTAAAGGCTCGGCGATTAATAACGATGGTGCTATGAAAGTCGGCTACACTGCTCCTAGTGTGAGCGGTCAAGCAGCAGTAATTGGCGAAGCTCAAGCTATAGCTGGTATAGATGCTGAAACGATTTCCTATATTGAAGCTCATGGTACTGCTACACCTTTAGGAGATCTCATTGAAATTGCAGCTTTAACTCAAGCTTTTAGTCAAACTACCGATAAAAAAGGCTTCTGCGCTATTGGTTCGGTAAAAACCAACTTGGGACATTTGGATACAGCAGCAGGTGTGGCAGGTTTGATTAAGACTGTATTGGCACTGCAACATCAAATGCTGCCTCCAAGTTTGCACTACCAGACACCTAATCCCAAAATTGATTTTGCTAACAGTCCTTTTTATGTCAATACAACTTTGACTGAATGGAAAACAAATAATACTCCTCGCCGTGCGGGAGTGAGTTCCTTTGGTATGGGTGGCACTAATGCTCATGTGATTTTAGAAGAAGCAATATCAGTTAACAGTCAACAGTTAACAGTTAACAGTAAATATGTTCTGTTATGTCTATCGGCTAAAAGTGAGAAGGCGCTTGAGAAGGCGACGGCTAATTTAATTACGCATTTAAAAGAGCATCCAGAACTTAATTTAGGTGATGTAGCTTATACGCTTAATAGTGGTCGTCGGGGTTTTAATTATCGACGAATGTTAATTTGTCAAGATTTAGAAGATGCTGTTAATGCTCTCAGTAGTTCAGCAGTTTATTACACAGAAATAATAGAACGAGCTGTTGTGTTTATGTTTCCCGGTCAAGGTTCTCAGTACGTTAACATGGCACGGGAAATTTATGAAAGTGAGACATTATTTAAAGAACAAGTTGATTATTGCTGTGAATTTCTTAAACCTCTTTTAGAGCTTGATTTACGTCATATTCTTTACCCTAATGACGAAAAGATTGATGAGGTATCAAAGCAACTTCAACAAACTGCGATCGCTCAATCTGCTATTTTTGTAATTGAGTACGCCCTAGCTAAATTATGGCAGTCATGGGGAATTCAGCCACAAGCTGCGATCGGTCATAGTATTGGCGAGTATGTAGCAGCAACTTTAGCAGAAGTTTTTACACTAGAAGATGCCTTATCTCTGGTAGCAGCACGCGGGGTGATGATGCAGCAACTTCCCACGGGGGCGATGCTTTCTGTTCCTCTGCCCGCAGACAAGGTAAAATCCCTGTTAGGTTCAGAACTTTCTGTTGCCGCAATTAATCAACCTTCGCAGTGTGTAGTTTCCGGTTCTACAGCAGCGATAGATACATTACAAAATCAGCTTGCTACTCAAGGGATTGAATGTCGCCGTCTGCATACTTCCCATGCCTTCCATTCCCAAATGATGGAACCAATCTTAGAGGCGTTTGCAGAACGAGTTAAAAAAGTTACTTTAAATCCGCCAAAACTTCCTTATATCTCCAACCTAACTGGTACTTGGATTACAGTTACACAAGCCACGAATCCTGAGTATTACGCTCAACATCTGCGTTCTACAG
Source organism: Komarekiella atlantica HA4396-MV6 (assembly GCA_019359395.1). GTDB lineage: Bacteria > Cyanobacteriota > Cyanobacteriia > Cyanobacteriales > Nostocaceae > Komarekiella > Komarekiella atlantica. The sequence goes on along the minus strand of JAHHHK010000002.1, from coordinate 241,142 downwards.
TGCTGTTTGCTCAAGGTGTCGAGAAATTTTTAGCAACGCCTGAGCAAGTCTTATTAGAAGTGGGGCCGGGACGCATATTAGCTACATTAGCCAAAAGACATCCAGACAAAGCAGCCACACAAACTGTTTTAACTTCGTTACGTCATCCTCAAGAAAAAGAATGCGATCGCCGTATTTTATTCAATACATTTGGTCAACTCTGGTTAGCTGGGGTGAAAGTAGATTGGTTGGGATTTTATAGTCAGGATGAGTATTATCGTCTTCCTTTACCGACTTATCCTTTTGAACGCGATCGCTATTGGATTAATCCCCCACAAAAAGCAGCTTGGGAACAGTTGCAAACCTCATACCCAACATCACAATTGTGGACATTGCTGACACAAGCAGGTCACAAACAAGCAAATACTATAAATGCAGAACTTAACGAATTCACGTATCAAGAAAACAGACAATGGTTAGACCGTTTATGTATAGCTTACATTAACTCTGCATTCCAGCAATTAGGGGCTTTTAGCAATGCCAAAGAAAAGTATTCTTTGGAGAATTTATTAGCGCAATACCATATTTCTCCCCGCTATCAGCAATTGTTATCTAGATGGTTGCAAATATTAGTCGAGCAAGGACAATTACAGCAACAAGAAGGATTATTTACTGAATTAGTGCCATGTTCGCCAGATTATCTTAACGAACATTTAGCAGAAGTGAGAGCGAGGTTTGCTACTTCATCTTTAGTAGATTTAGATTTAGTACAACGCTGTGGTGAAAATTTAGCTGCTATTGTTGTTGGCGAACAAGAACCATTAGAGATTTTTAATGAACTGGTTTACCAAAAAGAAAATAACGGTTCATATTCAGAATCTCCTTTAATTTCTTACTACAATTCTATCTTGCGCTCAAGCTTGGAACAGGTGGTTAAGTCATTGCCATCATCCGTTAATCTGAGAATTTTAGAAATTGGTGCGGGTACTGGTGTGACTACGCAAGCATTATTAACTGTGTTGCCGCCTAAAGAAACTAACTATACTTTTACTGATATTGGTAGCGGCTTTTTGACTCAAGCGCAACAGAAATTTAAGGATTATCCATTTGTTGAATATCGATTACTAGACATAGACAAGTCGCCAACTGAGCAAGGGTTTGAGAAGTACAGTTTTGATGTAATCATCGCTTCTAATGTGTTGCACGCCACTCAAAATATAGATCGAACACTCCACCATGTACGTTCTTTATTAGCTCCTGGCGGCTTCCTTTTAGTGTGGGAAATAACTCAGCCAAAAATAGACTTTGATATCACTTGGGGTTTGCTGTTGAAACCTTTAGATGATAAAAGACGCAACCCAGGTCAGCCTTTTATTGTTAAAGAACAGTGGTTTGAGGCATTACGAAAGCAAGATTTTGTTCGAGTTGTCGCGTTTCCTGAAACTGAAGCTTTAGAGCATCAAATTATTATGGCTGTGGCTTCTACATCAGCCGCATTTAGCGCTAAATCTGGGCAGAAAGAATTAGAAGTTTCATTACAAGGAAAGCTGGATGTTTTTCAGCCAGAAAAATTAGCTGCACTCCACTCAAGACCTGATTTACCAAATTTATATATAGCTCCTCGCGATGAAATTGAGCAAAAAATTGCCGATATTTTGCAAGATTTGTTAGGGATTCAGCGGGTAGGAATTCATGATAATTTTTTTGATTTAGGAGGAGATTCTTTAATAGCTGTTCAAGTTTTGTCACGATTACGTAATGCTTTTTCTATTAAATTATCTGTTGCCAGTTTGTTTGAATCTCCTACAATAGCTGAAATAGTACTAAAGCTAGAAAAAGAAGTAAAGTTAGATGCATTCGATAGAGAGGAAATCGCAATATGAGAATATATCAATTACTGGTTAAGTGAGGTAAATAAGTGATGTTTTTAAACGCAAAGGTGAGGCAGCGCGGTGGACGGGTTCCCCGGCATAAAGCGACTGCCGTCGCAGAGTTAAACGCAAAGGTACGCAGTGGTTAGTACAATTTTATTAGCAATGTATTAAGTATTCAGTGGATTAAGAAATACTATAAATAATTCTTTAATTACGAACTTGTACTGAGCAAAGCGATGCCCTGCGCCGCCCTGAGCTTGTCGAAGGGAGCCTGTCGAAGGGTCGAAGTATTACGAATTAACCGAGTGGAGGTAATGTTTCTGTGAATGTCGAGCAATTAGTCGCTAATCTTACTCAACAGGGTGTGAAGTTGTGGGTTGAAGGTGAGCAGTTACGTGCTAATGCTCCAAAGGGTGTATTGACTCTAGAAACTCGCGATTTCTTAGCTAAAAATAAAGCAGAACTTATTTTGTTACTGCAAGAAAAAATTGCGACTACCGACACAGATTTACCTCTAATTAAAGGCGATCGCTCTCAAAACTTACCTCTATCTTTTGCTCAAGAACGACTCTGGTTATTAAACCAGTTGGAGCCAAATAGTCCTTTTTACAATGAACAAACAACGATAAAACTTCACGGTCAATTGAATGTTGTGGCGCTAGAGCAAAGCCTCAATAAAATTATTGTTCGCCACGAAGTTTTACGTACCAATTTCAGCACTATCAATGAGCAACCAGTTCAAGTAATTGCTGATAGCTTAACCTTGAGTTTATCAGTAGTAGATTTAACAGATTTAACTGAAAATGAAAGAGAAATTGCTTGCCAAAAATTAGCCACGACTGAAGCTAATAAGCCTTTTGACCTAGCTAATTCTCCTTTGCTCCGAGCTTGTGTGGTGAAACTCAACCAAGTAGAACACGCTTTTATACTAACAGTACATCACATCATAGTAGATGGTTGGTCAACAGGCATATTGATGCGCGAGTTAGCAACTATCTATTCAGCCATCTGCAATAATTTATCGCCAAAGCTACCTGAGATACCAATTCAGTATGCTGATTTTGCAATTTGGCAACGGCAATTGTTACAAAAAGAAGTACTGCAAACGCAGCTCGATTACTGGCAGCAATTACTTAAAGGCGCTCCTTCCTTACTAGAATTACCTACAGACAGACCAAGGCCAGCCATTCAAACTTATTGGGGTGCAGTCCAATATGTAGAATTATCCAGCGAACTGAGTCAAGCGATCGCTAATTTCACTAAGCAAGAGGGAGCCACCCTATTTATGACGCTGTTCGCAGCTTATGTCACCTTGCTTTATCGCTATACAGGCTCCGATGACATTGTAGTAGGTACGCCGATTGCTAACCGCGATCGCTTGGAATTAGAAGGGTTAATTGGCTTTTTTGTCAATACTTTAGCATTACGTATTGATTTATCTGGTAACCCCAGTTTTCAGCAATTGCTCAGTCGAGTGCGGCAACTCACACTAGAAGCTTACGCTCATCCAGACTTGCCCTTTGAGGAGTTGGTAAAAGCATTACAGCCACAACGCGACCTCAGCCATACACCTCTATTTCAGGTGCTATTTGTCCTCCAGAATGCACCCATATCTGAAGTAGAGCTTACTGGCTTAACTATCAGTCCTTTACCGACTCAAGGCGCAGTTGCCAAGTTTGATTTAACTTTATCATTGCAGAACACTGCCAGTGGATTGGTAGGTATGTGGCAGTACAACGCTGACTTGTTTGATGCAGCCACTATCGAGCGGATGAGTGGGCATTTTGTCACATTGCTGTCAGGTATTATTACTAACCCGGAACAACAGATTTCACAATTGCCACTGCTGAGTGAAGTTGAGCAGCAGCAGTTATTGGTTGATTGGAATAATACATCGGTGGATTATCCCTTTGATAAGTGCGTCCATCAGTTGTTTGAGGAACAGGTTCAGCGTACACCTGATGCGGTGGCGGTGGTGTTTGTAGATGTACAGACGCAACATGTTGCGTCTCTAACATATCACCAGTTGAATTGTCGTGCTAATCAATTGGCTCATTACTTGCGCTGTTTGGATGTAAAACCAGATGTGCTGGTAGGTATTTGTGTAGAACGTTCTTTAGAGATGGTGGTAGGACTGTTAGGAATTCTCAAAGCGGGTGGTGCTTATGTACCACTCGACCCAGAGTATCCTACTGAGCGTTTGCGCTTCATGCTAGAAGATGCTCAAGTTTCGCTACTGTTAACTCAACAACAACTTATTGACAAACTTCCACAGCATCAAGCAAAACAAGTCTTTTTAGATGAAGTCTGGGAAAAAATTGCCCAAAACAATCAAGATAATCCAATAAGTGGAGCTAGAGCCTTTCATTTAGCTAATGTGATTTACACGAGCGGTTCTACAGGTAGACCGAAAGGCGTAATGGTTGAGCATAGAGGACTGTGCAACTTAGCTCAGGCTCAGATTCAAACTTTTGGCTTGACTAGTGATAGTCGGGTTCTTCAGTTTGCCTCATTCAGTTTTGATGCTTCTATCTCTGAAATCTTGATGGCTTTGGGGTCAGGTGGAACGCTTTACCTGGGAACTAAAAATTCTCTATTGCCAGGAAAGCCGTTAATTGAGAAATTACGCAATTATTCGATTACACATATCACACTACCACCATCAGCGTTAGCAGTTATGCCAATGGATGAACTTCCAGCACTGCAAACAATCATTGTCGCCGGAGAAGCTTGTGCTGCGGAATTAATCGAGCAGTGGTCTGTTGGTAGAAACCTCTTTAACGCCTACGGGCCGACAGAAGCTAGTGTCTGCGCCACGATCGCCAAATGCACCCTTGAAGATGAAAAAATATCTATTGGGAAAGCGATCGCCAATACACAAGTTTACATTTTAGATGAAAATTTACAACCCGTACCTGTGGGTGTGCCAGGAGAGTTACACATCAGTGGTGTGGGTTTAGCAAGAGGCTACCTTAACCGTCCCAAACTAACAGCTGAAAGATTTATTACCAACCCCTTTAGAAGAGGCAGGGAGCAGGGAGCAGGGAGCAGGGGAAAAACTTCTGACTCAGCACTTTTGTATAAAACGGGGGATTTGGCTCGTTATTTACCAGATAGTAATATTGAATACTTAGGACGCATCGACAATCAGGTAAAAATTCGTGGCTTCCGCATTGAATTGGGCGAGATAGAAACAATTTTGAGTCAACATGGTGATGTGCAAGCTTGTTGTGTCATTCCCCGTGAAGATACTCTGGGCGATAAACGTTTAATTGCTTACGTAGTAGCGCATCAAGACTGTACACCAACAATGGCCGAGCTGCGGCAACACCTGAAAGCCAAGCTGCCAGAGTACATGATGCCAACTGCTTTTGTGATTTTGGAGTCCCTACCACTCACTCCCAACGGTAAAGTAGACCGCCGCGCCTTACCAGCACCGGATTTATACAGCGAACAAAAAAACAAATATGTTGCCCCACGCACACCCATTGAAGAAATACTGATACAAATTTGGGCGCAAGTGCTGAAACTAGAGCAAGTGGGCATTTATGATAACTTCTTTGAACTTGGCGGACACTCGCTACTAGCGACGCAACTGGTTTCACGTATCCGCAACATTTTTCAAGTAGAACTACCATTGCGTGAGTTGTTTGCAAAAGCAACAGTAGCCGAATTGGCGCAATTAATTGGGCAATTGCAGGTAGAGACGTTACATGTAACGTCTCTATCTTCCCCACCCATCTTAAGGCGGGCTGAGAATTCAGACTTACCACTGTCTTATGCTCAACAGCGTTTGTGGTTTTTAGACCAGTTAAACCCGAACAGCGCCTTTTACAACATACCTACAGCTTTGCGTCTAGTCGGAACTCTCAATATAGCCGCCCTAGAACAAAGCTTAATTGAAATTATTCATCGCCACGAAGCGTTACGTACTAATTTCATCACGGTTGATGGACAACCAAATCAAGTTATTAGGGAACACTTCGACAAGCTCCCTTCGACAAGCTCAGGGCGGCGCAGTGCATCGCAGGGAACAGGGAACAGGGAACAGGGAATATTATCAATTGTTGAGTTGCAGCATTTACCAGCACTTGAAAAAGAAATTGCGTTGCAGCAATTAGTACAAAAACAAGCTATTCAAGCTTTTAACTTGGCAGATGAACCGTTGGTTAGAGTGGCGTTAGTCGTGCTATCTGAGACAAAATACGCCTTATTAGTGTGTATGCATCACATTGTCTCTGATGGCTGGTCAATGGGTGTGTTTATCCAAGAACTAGTATCGCTGTACAATGCTTATTCTCAAGGTCAGCCGTCACCTTTAGCACCACTGCCAATTCAGTACGCAGATTTCGCAATTTCGCAGCGACAGTGGTTACAAGGTGATGTACTGCAAAGTCAACTGAGTTATTGGCAACAACAATTAGCTAACGCACCAGCTTTATTGTCTCTCCCCACTGACAAACCTAGAGGGGCTGTGCAAACTTACCACGGCGCATATCAAGAGTTGACACTCTCAAAAGAACTAAGTATTGCGCTCAAACAGTTGAGCCAAAAAGAAAGTGTTACTTTGTTTATGACACTGTTAGCAGCATTTCAAATATTACTATGGCGCTATAGTGGGCAAGATGATATCTGTATAGGTACGCCGATCGCTAACCGTAACCGTGCAGAAATTGAAGGATTAATCGGCTTTTTTATCAATACTCTGGTGTTGCGTACTCGCTTGGATGGTAATCCTAGTTTTAGGCAGCTATTATCACGAGTGCGAGAAGTAGCGCTAGGAGCATATAGCCATCAAGATTTGCCTTTTGAAATGTTGGTGGAAGCATTGCAGCCAGAACGAAATCTGAGCCATAACCCAATTTTTCAGGTGTGGTTTAATCTACAGAATTTGGCAAACACCCAACTCGAACTTTTTGGGTTGTCTGTAGAACCGATATTAATGTCAGAAGCAGCTTCTAAGTTTGATTTAAGCTTGTATGTTGCAGAATACGAACAAGGAATAACGCTGCAATTGGTGTATAATGCTGACCTATTTACTTCAGCACGAATGGTGGAAATGGTGCAACAATTCCATCATTTATTGAATCAAATTGTTGTCGATGCTGATAGTAATATCGCTTCTTATTCTCTTGTCGCATCACAAGCCCGACTTTTACTGCCAGATCCCACAACAGCCATACCACAACCAGAATACGAATTAGTCACAACAACGTTTACCGCTTGGGTAAATAACGCCCCAAAACTCTCAGCAGTGCGTCAAGGAACTCACGCTTGGAACTATGGCGAATTAGGCAAAAGCTCTCAAGCTTTAGCTAAGGTGCTGCTGAGTCACGGAATTCAACGGGGAGATGTAGTCGCTGTATACGGAACATCAAGTTTTGGATTGATTGCTAGTGCGATCGCTGTACTCTTGAGTGGAGGAGTACTACTTACTATAGATCCGCAACTTCCTATCCAACGCCAACAGCTGATGCTCAAAGAAGCTAAAGCTAGATTCATATTACATGTAAATAGTCAACCCCCAGAAGATAGGGAGATATGGCAGTCTTTAACTGTTATCTGTGTAAATCCAGACACAGCAGCAGCTATTAATCCTTTAGAAAGCAGTCATACAATACCCTTGCCTGAAATATCTGGTGATGATGCAGCCTATATTTTCTTTACTTCTGGTACTACTGGCGTTCCTAAAGGAGTGTTAGGGTGTCATAAAGGGATGGCGCATTTTCTTAACTGGCAAAGACAAACCTTTGGAATTAATCAACAAGACCGTATTGCCCAATTAACAGGACTTTCTTTTGATGTCGTCCTCAGAGATATTTTCTTACCTTTGACTAGTGGTGCAACCTTATGTCTGCCATCACCAGAAGATAAGTTAGAACCGACGAAAATTTTGCGTTACTTAGAACGCGAGCAAATTTCTGTTCTGCACACAGTTCCCTCCCTAGCGCAATCATGGCTGGCTAATGTACCTTCAGAAGTATCTCTGCATAACTTACGCTGGTTATTCTTAGCTGGAGAACCTCTTAAAGAGACACTTGTACAGCAATGGCGAAAAGCCTTTATCCAAGCAGGTGAAATCGTTAATCTGTACGGGCCGACAGAGACAACTTTGGCGAAATGTTATTACCAAGTACCTAAGCAACCATCACCAGGAGTACAGCCAGTAGGACGGACACTTTCGGAAACTCAAGCTCTAGTTTTGGGTGCAAATCGCCAACTATGCGGCATTGGCGAACCAGGCGAGATTGTTTTAAGAACACCATTCCGCAGTTTGGGCTACATTAACGCCAAAGAAGAAATGCGCTCTCGGTTTGTCAAAAACCATTTTCGCAATGACGACCAAGATTTGCTGTATTATACAGGCGATCGCGGTCGCTATCTTCCCGATGGCTGTTTAGAAATTCTCGGTCGCCAAGATTATCAAGTCAAGATTCGCGGTACACGCATTGAGCTTGGAGAAATTGAGACAGTCTTAGCACAACACCCATTTGTGCATCAAACTGTAGTGACTGCACATGAAGAACGCTTGGTGGCTTACATCATCTCAAATCAAGATTCAACACTCACCATTAATGAAATCCGGCGCTTTCTCTCCACAAAGTTGCCTACTTACATGCTGCCTTCTAGTTTTGTCTTCTTAGATAGCTTACCTCTAACACCCAACGGCAAGATAGACCGCCGCGCTTTGCCTACACCTTCTAACATTAATAACTTAGATACATTTGTCGAACCCCGTAACCAATTAGAACTGCAACTAATACAAATCTGGTCAAAAATTCTGAAAGTTGACAAAGTAGGAGTACAAGATAACTTTTTTGACTTAGGTGGTCATTCGCTTTTAGCTCCCTATTTAATAGCTCAAATTAAGCAGCAATTTAGTAAAGATTTGAGTTTAACAAGTCTCTTTCAAAATCCAACTATTGAACAGTTAGCAACAATTTTACAAATAGATTCAGATTATTCAAATTCATCTTGTCTAATTCCAATTCAGCCAAACGGTGCAAAATTACCTTTCTTCTGCATTCCCGGCGCTGGTGGTGAGCCTTTCTACTTATATCATTTAGGGCGTTATTTAGGAGGTGATCAGCCATTATACAGTTTTCAAGCAAACAATTTAGATTTAGAGCCAGCCACTCGAATTAAGGATATGGCTAGTCAATATATCCAAGCAATGCAAACCGTTCAGCCGCAAGGGCCATACTTTTTAGGAGGGCATTCTTTAGGAAGTATAGTAGCTTTTGAAATGGCTACTCAGTTGCATCATCAAGGACATGAAGTTGCTTTAGTTGTGATGATTGATATGTCAGCACCAACCTCTAAAGACAAACAAGCACGTATTGAGCGTCTTGATTGGGATAATGCTCGGTGGTTGATTGAACTGATTAAAACAGTAGAAGTTTCTCTATCAACGAATATAGATATTTCTGATGAGGTGTTGCGATCGCTATCTGAAAATGAGCAACTAAAATACGTTTTACAGCGTTTAAAAATGGTGAATATGCTGCCTCCTCACGCTGAAATTACGCAGTTGAAAAATATGGTGCAAGCTTTGAAAGCAAATTCTCTATCTCTGATTAATTATGTACCACAACAGATTTATCCCGGTCGAATTACACTTCTACGTGCTAGCGAAACTCCCCCGGAACGGTTAGCTAGCAGGTTTTCTGAGATTTCTCAGGATTCTACCTGGGGCTGGAGTGAGTTTTCTTGTGAACCAGTAGATATGCATTTTGTTCCAGGTAATCATATTACGATGATGGCTGAACCGCATGTTCAGGTATTAGCTGAAAAGTTGAAAGTTTGCATTCAGCAAGCACAAGCAAACAGTCAATAAATTCCTCTTTACTTTGTGCCTTTGTGCCTTTGTGGTTTATAAATCATTTATTTAACCACAAAGACACAAAGACACAGAGAGGAAAGCGATGAGTTGAAATTTTAAGGTAAGGAACTGGATTATGGCTGCTACTTCTAATCAGATTAAATCAATGGGGTGGGATCAAAAACAAGAGTATCCCTTAACTACAGAATCTTTAAAAATGCTGCTTGAACAGCAAATTCCTCTGATTCGCTTAAAGGAATTTGCTACACCTGAAGAGTGTGAGATGTTATATGCTCAATCTCAATTGCTCAATTTTAATGCTTATGAAGATGTCACTCCTAAAATTGAAAAAGTTGGGATCACAGTATTTGAATATAACAGCATTAGTAAAGCAGCTTATTTTCAAGAAGTAGAAAGAGCAACTAAATTAAGAAACTCGATTTTTGCAGCTTCTTTCAATCCATTAGAGCGCATAATAGCGAAATTTCGAGAGTGTGGCGCGAAGGTGCGAATTGCTTCAGAACCGGACTACGGAAGTTATTATGCAGGACTGATCAGAAAAATAGAGCATGGTACTCAAATTCATATAGATTTCGCGCCTTTGGAGCAAAATCAATGGGAAGTTTGTACAATTACTACTCAACTTTCCTGGACTTTGTATTTGAAATTGTCTGACAACAATCATGGTAAAACGTGCATTTACGATCGCAGATGGAAACCAGAAGATGAGCAATATAAACTCGATTCATACGGATATAACGATACAGTAATTGCCGATGCCGATGCGATCGCTTTTCAACCTTACATCGGTGATGTATTACTTTTTAATACAACGAACTTTCACTATGTTGAGCCGATGCACGGACAGCGTGTAGCTTTCACCTCCATGATTGGCTTACTTCCCAATGGTGAAATTATTTTTTGGTCTTAAGTCAGTGAGGTAATGATTCATGTCCTTAGCAGCTGTGATGACTGCACCTAATAACCCAGTTGAAGTGCAACAATTACCAAACCCTATCTTAGAAAAGGGTGGAATCATTATTGAAACCTTATATAGTGAGGTTTGCGGCACTGATGTACATTTACTCCGCGGACACCTACAGGGAGTACCCTATCCAATTATCCCCGGTCACTTCTCAGTCGGTCGTGTAGTGGAGACAGGCGGACAGGTTAATGATGTCAATGGTAAATTAATTCAGCCAGGAGCGATCGCTACTTTTCTCGATGTCCACGAAACCTGTTACAACTGCTGGTATTGTCTAGTAGCCAAAGCATCCACTCGCTGTCCGCAACGCAAGGTTTATGGTGTCACCTACTCAGCTAAAGATGGGTTACTAGGTGGTTGGTCTGAATTGATTTATCTCAAACCAGGGGTGAAAGTTCTCACTTTACCTGAAGAAGTTTCACCAAAACAGTTTATTGCTGGGGGATGCGCTTTACCAACAGCACTACACGCTATCGATAGAGCGCAGATTCAAATTGGTGATGTTGTTGTAGTGCAGGGTTGCGGCCCCGTAGGTTTGAGTGCGGCAATTCTAGCTTTACTCTCAGGTGCAGGCAAAGTAATAGTCATCGATAAATTTGAAAGCCGCTTACTAGTTGCCAAATCCTTCGGCGTAGATGAAACCGTTGTGATTAATGCTAACAATCCACAACAACATATTGAGCGAGTTTTGGAATTAACCCACGGACACGGTGCAGATGTCACTATTGAAGCCACAGGCATTCCCATCGCTGTCAAAGAAGGCTTAAATATGACGAGAAATGGAGGTCGTTATGCGATCGTCGGACATTACACAAACACCGGTGAAATTCTCATCAACCCCCACCTAGAAATTAATCTCAAACATATCGATATTCGCGGAACGTGGGGAATCGACTTCAGCCATTTTTACAGAACGATTGAATTACTAAAACGCCATAGCAACCCCAAAAACAATATTGCTTGGTCAAGCATAATTAGCCGTTCATACACACTAAAAGAAATTAATCAAGCACTAGCAGATGTCGAGCAAGGCACAGTATTAAAAGCTGTAATTCAACCCAATCTATCTTAATTAAAATCACGCAAAATACCTCCCTAACTCTCATAACTCTGTGTCCTCTGCGCCTCTGTGGTTCGATTCCTTCTTAATCCTATTAATCCCAACAACATATAAAGAAAAAATATGCTCACAGACTTAAAAATTGCCTTTATCGGCGGTGGCACAATGGGCGAAATGATAATCAGTAGATTGTTATCAACAAAAACCATTCAACAACCCGACTTAGTTACAGTCAGCGACCCACTTTCTACACGATGCCTACATCTAGAAAGAGAATATGGAGTACATACTACAACTAGCAATATAGAAGCTTTGCAAAGCGCATCTATCGCCATATTAGCAGTAAAGCCCCAGGTTTTAACCTCTGTGATGGCTATGCTGAAAGATAAAATCTCACCTGATACTTTAGTAATTAGTATCGTCGGCGGAGTAAGTATTGCATCTCTATGCGAAGGGTTGAATCATCCTGCCATTGTCCGCACCATGCCAAATATTGCAGTACAAGTTGGTCGCGGAACGACAGTATGGAGCGCATCATCAAGTGTGACAGAGCAACAGCGATCGCATACTCAAGTCATTTTACAAGCATTAGGCAAAGAATTTTCCACCCAAAATGAACATTACCTCGATATGGCAACGGCCTTAAGTAGCGCCGGCACAGGGTTTATCTTTCTGTACATCGAAGCCATGATTGATGCTGGCGTTCAGATGGGTTTAACTCGCGCACAAGCTCAAGAACTGACATTGCATACAATTGCTGGCAGTGTAGAACTGATGTTTCAAACTGACGAACATCCAGCAGTCTTACGCAACAAAGTAACGAGTCCTGGAGGGGTGACTGCTGCTGGTCTTTACGAGTTAGAAAAAGGTGGTATGCGAACTGTGATTTCCAATGCGGTGCTTACTGCTTTGAGCCGCACTCAACAATTAGGAAATATGTTTTGAAAAAGTCGTATTAAATATAGTTTATCTCTCGAATATGTCAACTCAAGTTGTTCAAATTAAACCCGCAACAAATATTTTTTCAGACTTTATCCGATTCTGGGAAAATGTCAAAGCGATCGCTGGCCCTTATTGGTATCCAACCAAGCCAGGAGAAAGAGCGTTTTCAGATGTTATCCGCGCCTGGGGAATGCTGATTCTCCTAATATTTTTAATCTTCACGCTTGTAGGCGTAACTACTTTTAATAGTTTTATTCATCGCTATTTAATCGATGTCATCATTCAAGAAAAAGATGCTTCTAAATTTACTTATACTATAGCATTTTACGCTGTTGGACTTATCTTAATAACACTTTTAGTAGGACTTACTAAATTTGTAAGAAAAAAAATTTCTCTGGATTGGTATCAATGGCTCAATAATTATGTTTTAAATAAATATTTGCACAAACGTGCTTATTATAAAATTAATTTTAAAGCCGATATTGATAATCCCGATCAGCGTTTAGCTCAAGAAATTGAACCTGTTACTGGTAATGCCCTCAGTTTTTCAGCTACTTTCCTAGAGAAAGTACTGGAAATGATCACTTTTTTAATAGTTGTTTGGACAATTTCGCAACAGATAGCTATTGCTTTAATTATCTATACAGTTGTAGGTAACTTTATTGCTATTTACTTAAATCAAGAATTAATTAAAATCAATCAGGCAGAACTTGAAGCTAAAGCTGATTATAGTTATTCTCTAACTCATGTTCGCAATCATGCCGAGTCGATAGCTTTTTTTCGAGGAGAAGAACAGGAACTAAATATAATTCAACGCCGATTTAATAATCTGATAAAAGATATTAAACAAAAGATTGATTGGGAAAGAAGTAAGGAAATTTTTAATAGAGGATATCGGGCTGTTATCGAACTGATTGCACTCGTAGTTCTCGCACCTTTATATATTAGAGGTGAAATTGATTTCGGACAAGTTGGACAAGCGACTACAGCTTGCTATATGTTTGCTGGTGCTTTAGAAGAATTAATCCGAGAATTTAACGTTTCTGGAAGATTTTCTAGTTATGTTGAGCGTTTATCTGAGTTTACAGATGCGTTAGAAGAAGTAACTAAAGAACCTGAAAACATTAGGACGATTAAAACAATAGAAGAAAATCATTTTACTTTTGAGCATGTCACCCTACAAACACCTAATTATGAACAGGTGATAGTCGAAGACTTGTCATTGAATGTTCAGCCAGGAGAAGGTTTATTAATTGTCGGGCCGAGTGGTCGAGGTAAGAGTTCTTTATTAAGAGCGATCGCAGGTTTGTGGAATGCGGGAACTGGTCGTTTAGTACGACCTCCCCTAGATGAAGTTTTATTTTTGCCCCAACGTCCTTACATTATCTTAGGAACTTTGCGCGAACAGTTAATTTATCCTAATACAAATCGTCAAATGACCGACGCCGAACTCAAAGACGTTTTGCAACAAGTAAACCTACAAAACTTACTAAGTCGAGTTGAAGGCTTTGATACAGAAGTTCCTTGGGAAAACATCTTATCTCTGGGAGAACAACAACGTCTTGCCTTTGCCCGACTGTTAGTTACTCATCCTAGCTTTACTATCTTAGACGAAGCAACGAGCGCTTTAGATTTAAGAAATGAAGGTAATTTATATCAACAGTTGCAAGAGAAGAAAACAACATTTATTAGTGTTGGACATCGAGAAAGTTTATTTAATTATCATCAATGGGTTCTGGAACTTACACAAGATTCCAGTTGGCAACTGATGACTGTGCAAGACTATCGACTCCAAAAAGCAAAAGAAATTGTCACTAATACTGCCGAAAATACTGAAGTCAGTATAGATATTTTACCTAATAATGAATCCCCAATTGAGTCAGAAATTAATACAAGTGAAAGGCTTTCTCATAAGGAAATGAATGCATTAACAAACTATTCAGTTTCCACTATTAGAAGTAAGGCAAGTAAAGGGGAATCTATCACTACTAGGGATAGCTTAACCTATCGATATAACAAAGATCCCAAAGTATTAAAATGGATCAGAATTTAGTAAACTCCAAAAAATAAATTATCCAATTTATAAACTAATACATTTCAGTTAGAGACACAAACCCTCATGTAGAGACGCGATTTATCGCGTCTGAAAAACCAATTTTCTACGCAAAATATCAGAGGCAACGTTCCTTTTTTTGATTATGGCGATCGCTAAGTTTTTGACAACTTAAATACAAGATAAAAAATAACTTTAACTTTACCTATTTGAACAACAACTTAATTTACAAGAAATTATGAATGAGAAAGTTCCCATGCTAAAAGCAACTCAGTGGCAAACCTTAAATGACTGCGAAATGAACAAAGAAAATTTCCAAGCATTACTGAGAAACGAGATTCCATCAATTCGCATTTCTAATTTTGCTTCATCTGAAGAATGTAATAAACTAGCTCTGGCAATTGCAAAAGTTGGTTTTGATTTTTATAAAAATGTCGAACCACCAATAGGAAGAATTGGAATTACTCAATATGAATATATAAAAAAGGATAAGTTGGGATATTTTGACGCGGTTGAAAAAGCCAAAAAAACTTATAATCAGGTAACTTCTTTATCTTTTGACCCGCTAAAACGTTTGGCAACAATTCTGCGTCAGAATGTTTCGGGTAAAGTACAAATAGCTTATGAAAATGAAACTTATGGGTATTATTTTGCCGGATTGATACGTCATATTAATATTGCCTTGTTACACATAGACTTTGCGCGGTTAGATGCTCCAGATTGGGTAATAGGAAATATTACTTCACAGCTAGTATGGAATCTTTATGTAAAAGCGCCTAGCCAAGGAGGCGTCTGCAAAGTCTACAATCGGCAGTGGCAGCCGGAAGATGAAAAATATAAAACTCTTAGTTCGTATGGCTACGATCACTCCTTAGTAGCTACCTCAGAAGTAAAACATAATATTCCAGTTACAGGAGATTTAGTTATCTTCAATAGCCGTAATTTTCATGAAGTCTTACCAGGAATTGGAGAACGTATAACAATTAGCTCTTTTATTGGAAAAATGCCGGGAGGTGATTTAGTTTTTTGGTCGTAAAAGCAGATTATAACCTTTAAGGAGTGAAAATAGCGATCGCTACTTTCACTCCAAGATTCCTTCTAATCAGAATCTATACCATTTATTTTGACCAGTTTAATCTTCTTTGATAGGAACGCAAGCTTCTCTGCCTACGCTCGAACCACTCAAATGCTAAAATAAATGGAATTTTACTAAGGAATGTTCCTTACTATTTAGATGGTAATATATAAGTCTTTTAAGTTACTGTTTTACATATCTATTTAGTTTATATTTATATCATAAAATATAGTATACAAGAATATATTTTTACCTTCTATCCTACTTTTATAGCCAATATTATCATCATCAAAAGTACTTGAACAGCAGACGCAATTGACCTCATAGATTATGATAAATTGTAAGACCTTAAACTAGAGAGACTTATTTATGTCTACAGTACTTGCTTATCTTGAAGATACTTATAAATTCACCGATAAGGCTCGCGTTGAGTATATTGCCAATGATGAGCGGGGTTATTATTGTGTACTAGATAGCACTGTATTTTATCCGCAGGGTGGTGGTCAGCCCTCAGATGTAGGCACTATTGAAGTAAAAGGAGTTCAACTGACAATCATTTTTGTCAGCTTTGTAGATGGAGACGTTCGTCATTATGGAGATTTTTCATCTGTATCTTTAGAAAAAGGCGAAGAGGTAACTTTATACGTTGATGAAGCCCGTCGTATGCAAAATGCTAAGGCTCATACGGCTGGACATCTTATGTATACTATAGTCGAATCCCTTGATAAAAATATCATCGCAGTTAAAGGCTATCATTTTCCGGATGGTTCCTACGTAGAGTTTCAAGGAAGTCCTTCGTTTGAAAATACGGAAACATTTATTGCTGAAGTTAATACAAAAATTAGTGAAGCTTTGAATGAAGCTAGCAGTGTAGAAGCTTCACTGATTATGCCAGAAGAATTAGCAGTGCGTTGGTCTAACATACCCAGTAATTTACCTTCAGGAAAACCTTTGAGAGTAGTGACAATTGATAATCTTCATCCAACTCCATGCGGGGGGACTCATTTAAAATCACTTAATGAATTAAAAAGTGTAGTAGTTACTAAAGCAAAACGCCAAAAAGGAAAACTTAAGATCAGCTATCAATTTGAGTAATTTTATAAAAATCTTATCACTCTTGCTGATATCATGATGAGAATTTAGTTTCTATCTTTCTTCTAAGAAACCAGATTTTCTCAGGGTTAAGGAATAAGCTTAATCAAGTACAACAGAGTGTGAGATTTGTAGTCGCTTACTTTTTTGCAATCTCCTTCAATTTGGCAATAGCGTGATATTATTTGTCAAGCAACAATCTCGCTGATTTCACCCTTTATAATAAGCCTTCAAGTTTAGCAAAACTTCGCAAGCGCGGTAGACACTGACGTTGATAAAAACTGCTCAATGTCGGAATTGGTAGCCCAAATTCTTCGGACAATTCTCTCCAACTAATTTCTGGGGGTAGGCGTTTGAGAATCAACACCTGACAATTCACATCTGGACGCCCTTTAATGTAAGTATGACGCAGTTCTCCGTCTGAGTCTGTATTGACCCATATCTCTAAGTTTTCCAAAATCGGAGGTACTTGGGCGGGGGCAGGCAAGTTATTTATGAGGTCAATAGTTTCACTTCTGTCACCTGACGTAGACTGGTGATGTCTGAAAGAGACTGTTGTAGCTTGTTCCCGGCGCTGGTTGATGTCAAAATCTCGTAGTCTGCATTTGAGGTAAGCATTCAGCCAAGTGATTACACTACCACAAGTAGGGTCATAGGCTTGACCTGTTAAACCTTCACAAACATTGCGACAGAAATACAACCAAGTTTGTTGTAGTGCATCTTGATAGTAAGGAGTGCTTTCCTTCCATAGTTTTCTAGAAGTCAAACGAATAATTTGCGTGAGTAGCTTCTGACGCTCTTGGCTTCCAGGTAGGTGTCCACAAGCTTGTGTAACTAGGTATTTTAGCTGTTCATCTGGTTTTTCTTTGATTAGATTGCAATGAGATATCGCGTAATGTTTTTGATTCATTGTTAGCAAATAATTGTTATTTTTCATAACACTATTGACATCTCTTGTTCATAAAGAGCTTTGGTTTTTTTATCAATTTCAGAAGTAATAAACAAGTGATTATTGAGTAAAAGACTAATTGCTTCCCCTTCTATATCAATCGGTATTAATTATTCTTGTTCCTGATGGAATAAATTGATTTTTACAATAATCTGTCTCAACTTAGGATCATCCATAGTTGCTTCCATAACAAGATTAACGCTGTCTATATCTCCTTGCTCAAGCTAATAACTTTATATTAGGCATTCACCTTTACTGAAAACATCTGAAGAACGTCTCGTATTTTGGCTCAACGAATTGTATATTCCAACTACGACTTTCGTTGAGATTGTTGCCAGATAGTAACGAAAGGGGTATGGCAATTTGAAACTATTGACAGTATTTTTGAATAAAATCTTTGCGTTGCGATCATCTTATGCTATCTCGTCTAAAATTCCAGCCCAATCCATTCCGCTTTCTGGTGTATACCGAGTGGGTAATGCTTGCAAGCTGCGGTTCCTTAGCCGTATTAGAAGCGATCGCTGGTCGGCGTTTACCTCTCCAGCATATTTCCGTTTTGCTGTTGCTTTGCATCATGGGATGGATGCTGCCAATGGGCAAATCGCCTATCAAAATCCTCTACACTCTTGCCGAAATCGGTTTAATTTTTTATGGAACAGTGCTGGGATATCTGCACATTTTGCCGACGCTGTACCTGATTGTGTTTATTCGCAGTTGCTTCATGTTCAGTACGATCGGACGTTGGGCAGTTGGCGGAATATTGCTCGTGCTGTTTTTGAAGCATCAGATTATATACGTGCAGAACATGACAGTGTTCGTACCTCAACTAGAGGAGCAGTTTTGGATGCATCTGTTTGCCGAAACGTTGATGTTTGGGTTGGGGCTGTTCCTGGTGCTAATGCTAGTCAGTACGCTGTTGTCTGAACGTCAGGTTCAGGAGGATCTGGCGACAGCGCATCAGCAACTTCGGCAGTATGCCTCCCAGGCAGAAGAGTTAGCAGCTGCCCAAGAGCGCAATCGAATTGCTCGTGATATTCATGATTCTTTGGGACACGCGCTGACAGCATTGAATGTGCAGCTACAAACAGCAGTGATGCTCTGGCAACAGCAGCCAGACCGGGTAGAACCCTTTTTACAGCAAGCTCGACGGCTGGGCGTGATTGCCATGCAAGAGGTGCGAAAATCGGTGCAGGCATTGCGCGAAGAAAATCGAGCGGAGCAGTCTTTGACTGAGACGATCGCCGCTGTGGTCGATGATTTTCGGCAAGGAACTGGCATTGAAACGCAAATGCAGATCGTAGAGCAGACAACAGGAATAGGTAATGCGTCGGTGTCTACTGCGATCGTGAATGCACTATACCGAATTGTTCAGGAGGCGCTAACTAATATTTCCAAGTACGCTCAGGCAACAGCGGTGACGGTAAAAATTGAGGTAACGTCCGAAATCGTACGGCTGATTGTGGTAGATAATGGACGTGGGTTTGAACGGAGTAGCTCCATTGGCAGAGGATTTGGACTGCAAGGGATGCAGGAGCGAATTGCTGTACTGGGGGGTACATTTACCTTAGAGACAGAACTAGGAAAAGGCTGTCGAATTCAGGTGGAAATACCTCTAACAACTACCGTGCCAGAAGTGTCGTCTAGCTAGTTGATTTATGATTAGTCTGTTAATTGTGGATGATCAAAGCTTGATTTGCCAAGGGCTGAAAACAATGCTGGAGTTACAACCAGATTTGCAGGTAGTGGGGATTGCCAGCAATGGCGAGATGGCGATAGAGCAAGTCGCAGCCCTCCAGCCTAATTTGGTGCTAATGGATGTGCGAATGCCATTAATGGATGGGAGAGCTGCAACACGAATAATCTGCGAACGATTTCCTAATGTGAAAGTGCTAGT
Source organism: Komarekiella atlantica HA4396-MV6 (assembly GCA_019359395.1). Classification (GTDB taxonomy): domain Bacteria; phylum Cyanobacteriota; class Cyanobacteriia; order Cyanobacteriales; family Nostocaceae; genus Komarekiella; species Komarekiella atlantica. Next base: position 221,417 of record JAHHHK010000002.1, on the reverse strand, counting down.
ACTCAGCACGTTTGACGATGATCAGTATATTGTCGAGTCGATCCGGGCAGGTGCGAAAGGCTACCTGCTGAAAGATATGCCCGCAGACGAGTTAGTGCAAGCAATTCGGCTGGCGTGCCAGGGTTATGCTCAGTTGGCTCCGGGGCTGTTAGAAAAACTGATGAAGAATCCTTTGGGCATTGCTAAACCTACCGCTTCGCCAGAATTTGAGACGCTGACGAAGCGAGAGCAGCAGGTTTTGCAGTTTATCGGCAAAGGAGCCACAAATCGAGAAATCGCTGAGCAGTTAGTAGTTGCTGAAGGGACTGTAAAGACTCATGTAACGCATTTGCTAAGTCGCCTCGATTGCCGAAACCGCTCCCAGTTAGCGATCATTGCTAATTCGCTCTTTGAGATTAACTGAGTATTATTAACCAATGGTCTATGTTAACTAACTGGCAGTAAAAAATAGATATAAACGCATATTTTAATATTACTAAAGCTTATACGTAATATTACTGTTAATTTACTCATGTCAGAGGATACGGTCGTATCATCTCATTAATATTTACCGCTTCACCCTCAGCCGTATACACAACTTCCTTGAACATCGCAATCGCAATCCTCTATTTCCTAGCCCACTCAAACTAAGCTATGACATCTGATTTTACCTACGCTGTTTCTAGATTCTTCCCCTCAAGGCAAGCAGCCACAAATACAGCTTCTTTTCATTTGACTCCTGAATTTTGATAGACATCGCACTGAAGCTTTAGCTTGATTCAAGGTTCACGTAGACCGTAGAAAAATCCAGCCGCTTCAAGTCTTCGCCATGAATGAGTACTTGCAGGTAGCCAGCATCGCCAAACATCAGGTCAACTGTTCTGCTAGACTCGACTTCCAGCAAGTTGTGCCAGTTCTGGGCGCGGATCAGCCTCACTTGACCATTTTTAATCAGGATTTGGCACGGACACGGCGGAAAACGTTCTTTCATAAGGAACTGTTGGGCTTACCAAGTGGCTTGCTAGAATTTGACCATCTGGAAGTTGCTGATTATTTGGGAGACGTGTTAAGCGTGTGGTTCTGGGAAAAAAACTCAGTTGAGTACGAGATCTTCAAGGAATACGAACGAGCGTTGGTAGCCATTGGTGTAAACTTTTCACTCGAAGAAGTTCAAATCGCTTTAGAAGCTTGCACTTACGGTTTAGAAGATGCACTCAGAAGCACGATTGATTATGTGCTGTGGTTGCACAAGAATAAGAAACAAATTTTCCCGAATGCCATTTTGATTCGAGCCTTACAAGAACAGTGGAAACCTATGGCGTGGCAAGATGAATACCTTGAGCTACCAATGTTGGAATCACCAGGGCAAAGGTGGTGGAATGCCGCAGTCAAAATGTGGGGCTATGATTTACGTAACAAACTTGTCGCTGATGTATTTTACAGTGACGGTACAGAATTTATCAAGTTCACCAATGGCAAAGAAATAACGGTAGAGGCAGCATGGCGCTGGGAATGGGAGCGGGTACTGAATTACGCCAGCAGATGAAAGCGATCACCGCTCTTTTAGGATGTGAAAATGTGGGTGTAACGCTCTAACGCTCTATTGATGGGATTATTTGGTATTCTCGTCAGAAAGTTAGCCACCCTCAAAAATTAATGCGACGATAGATTTCAGTCAGGGGAATTTCTACGTTTAAACTGTGCAGAACGATCGCTCGCTCAAGGTGAGAGTGAACTTGCCATAGCCAGCGATCATTACTATTACGATCCTCGTTGTGATATTGCTCAATGTATGGTTCAGTTTGGCTTACAAGCAGATATTCACAAAAGCTGACAACAGAGCGATATTTTCTGAACTTTTCGCCTCGGTCATAAGCTTCGGTAGAGGGCGATAGAACTTCGACAATAAGCATTGGATTGAGAATTTCATCATTGCGATTGCCATTGAACTCTGGTTCACCATTAACAACCATCAAATCGGTATAAGTTCCACACTGATATTCAGGAATCCAAACTCGCAAGTCGCTGCTATGCAAACGAAAATCGGTGTCTCTTAGTAAAAACCCTAAGTAAATTAAGAAGTTGCTGGCGATCGCACTATGAGATTCCGAACCTCCCGACATAGTAATAATCTCTCCGTTGCGGTATTCATGGCGTTCTGGGTTTGTTTGTTCCATAGCCCGATACTCGTCTAACGTCAGGCGAGTTATTATCACATCTGGGTGACTGGTTTGAGCAAAGACCACAATCAACCTCTTAAATAATTAGCTCTAAAACTATTATCAGTAAAGGAAAGAAGAATTGCCAATGAACGGTCGAATGCCGCAGTTTCCAAGTGGCGGTATGATGTATATAATCGCCTAGTTGCTGATATGTTTTATTGCCTTTGGGCAAGAATTCATCCAATTCACCAACGGTAAGGAAATGTTAGTCGAGACGGCGTGGCACTCTTAGTGGGAAGGAGTGCTGGAGTATGTCAGTAGTTGAGAGTTATCAAGGAAGGGTTACTTAACGGTTGCCATCGCTGTGTACTATTTCAATCCCACCAATAACAAACAACGACTGCATCACGGGGGTGTTGAATATCATTACCTTCTAATCGAGTTCTCAGTTGACGCTTCAGCCGAAAACTATACTCCTCATTCGTGCCATCAGTTACTTCTACCGAATCAGCGCGCCACTTTTTACCTAAATCTAAAAGCTGAGATACTTTTGTGTCTTGGTTTTGGGTCAGGATGTAGAGTGTATCGGCAGGATAAGCAACGAAATGGATAATGCTAGTTTCAGGCATGGGACGATAGTTGGCCATTGCCAAGAGTGTATCGATCACGCCACCAAAGCTCAGACCGTTTTCATCTGGTGCAAAGATTGGTTTGGTAAACAGAAAGCTTGCCCATAAATCTGTATGCTGTGAAAGGTCAGTAATCACTTGTTCGCCATTAAACTGATTGAATTGGCGCTGCCAAACCAATGCTGCAAAGAGTTCTTGAGGAGAATAGGATTGAGCAATAGCCTGGATTTTGTTTAAATCAAGCATAGTTATTGATCAAGTAAAATATGTATTTAAGAATAATGCTCAAGTAAAGAGTTTATGAGCACAGCAGTCAAGAAACTTACCCTTGATGAGTACCTTGCCCATGATAATGGCACGGATACTAAGTATGAACTTGTGGATGGAGAGTTGGTTGAAATGCCACCAGAAAGCGATAGAAATAACTTAATCTCTCTCTATCTGCTGTCGCAATTTCTTAAGTTTGTTCCTATTCAACTGATTCGCCATAAAGATACAGAACTTGTGGTGATAGGCAACCGGACTCGTGTGCGACTACCGGATTTGATGATATTTACACAAGAGTTATTGGAGGCGATTGCAGGAAAACGAGCAACGATCACCCCAGAGATGCCTTCTCCAACAATGGTAGTTGAGGTTGTGTCCCCAAAAAAGGTGAATTAGGATAGAGACTACCGCTACAAGCGTTCTGAGTATGCAGCACGGGGTATCCCTGAATACTGGATTATTGATGCTCAGAAAGCCCGAATAACCCTGCTAACTCTGGTAGATGGACTATAATGAAGAATCTGTATTTCAAGGGACAGAGCCAATCAAATCAGTGATTTTCCCTATGCTGAATTTGACCGCAGATTTAGTATTAGCAGCCGGACAAGTCTAAACTGCAACACTTCAATTTATCCAAACATTCTCTGTGGTGAATCGCCAATCTATAGTGTGACTGGACTTTAGACTAAATAATAAAGTTTCGCTCAATAAACAGGTTGGTTAACAAAATCAAGTTATTTGCCATAAGTGTTTAGAGCCACCAAACAGTTGCAAATGTTTTAGCTTGGTGATTACTGTGTAATAGGTGTACCGTTTAAAGTCATCATAGGATCGCGATCGCAAAGGCTAATATCAGCTTTCCAACGGGAGGGGAATTTAGGATCAATGAAAGTGACTTTAAATCTGCCCCAATGATAAGTAGGTTTACCGTCTGCCCCTTCTCTATAGGTATCGCAACGCACCGATGAAGACTTTTGTACCCAATAGCCATTGTATGAGCCTCGGTCATTAAACACTCCTGCCAAACCATCAATGAAGATTACTCCATCGCGACCATAGCGCCACACAGCAGTTTTATTGCGATCTTCTTGATAAACCACTTTATATTCTTCCGTTTTCCAAACCTCATCTGCTAGAGCTTTTTGAGGCGCAGCAGTGCAAATCAATAAGATTAAGGTCAGTAAAACATGGTTGTTTTTCATAAAATTGACTTTGATCAATTGAGAATTTGGTATAAATCACGAGTTCAATTTTCTCACAATTTTATCCGCTTATTGCGAAAATCAAAGGTTTTTGCGGCTAAAACGCATATATTGCCGCGAGATTAGATTATGAAGTCGGTATATTTTATTTAGATTACCGCTTGAGCATAGGATTGATAGCAGACATTTTTTGGTTGGCAGTTAAGATGAAGTCATTGTCAGAACAGTCATCGCAGAAAACAATAGAGCCAGCAACACCATTACACATACCAAAACCAGGCTCCTCAGATAAACCTGAAGTTCCCGAACCTCCAATCACTCTAGATGAAGAGCCAACATCCCCGGTGGTTCCTCCTCCCCCTACAGAACAGCCAAGCACTACAGAAAATACAGGGATGTAGTTAGAGAAGATTCAAGGGAGCAAGCAGGTTCACACCTACCATTCTTTAGGAGCAGTTGAGTACAGGACTATTTTAAGCGCTTGGGCATTATTCATGGCACTTGCTAGATTCCACAAGTCCATGCCCATTAGTCGTAAGCATTCGGTGGCATTCTCCTTTGGTGCTTCAACAGAGAGCGATGGCGTAAGCGCCCGCCTTCGGCATCGCAAGTCAATAGTTTTCTCCAGCGAGCGCTTGATCTGCTTGTTCAAAACTTTGGTAGCCTGAGCAGTCATGGTATTATTCCATTGCTCTTGAGGACGCTGCTCTCCGGCGTGTTCCAATTCCTGAATACGTCCTGTGCCATCTATTATAGTGAGTGCAGATGTAGCGATGACAGCGTATTGGGGTGTTGGCACGAAATACTTCTTTACCGTTGACCATGACTACCCAGCGTTGGGTTAAGTGGCTGTCGTCATAGCTGATGCTTGGTACATAGAAAAAGTTTGAAATGTTTATCAGACTAGGCTTTCACGTTAAGTTGACACGTATGGGCAATGCCGTACCCCTACGAGAAATCTGTGTATCCCGCAACGCACTAGCTCGCTTTTGCGCGAAACAAAATTCATCCCATTAATCAGCAACGCCAGGTGATGTAGCAATCGTGATTTTGGGTTTGAATTTCATTCGATGCGAGTGGATGGTTTTTCTCTGTTTTCCGCTTCCACCTGCAAACCAAAGTAAGTCAGAACAAGCTCAGTTGAGCCAGTATTAACTATTTCGTGAATTTCCCCCAGTTCTATCGCTACACAGGTTCCAGGAAGCAAAGGGTTTTCTTTACCGTCGATGTGAATTACGCCTGAACCAGCTTCCACAAAGAAAACTTCACACATATCCTGATGCGCGTGTCCTGGTGCGCTTTGTCCTGGTGCAAAACGTGCTTGAGAAAAGTTAGTCAGGTGAGGTAAATCGCCAAACCTTAACATGACTTTTTTCTTGATTTCGGGATTGTGGGAAACAGACTCTTCTGGTAAGTCTTTGAGGGAAGTACTAATCATTCTGGTCTTAAATCGTTGGATAGTTCCACAATACCCCTAGAGCCATCAATCCGTACTCGTTGACCATCTTGCAGGAGCCATGTAGCACCGCGAACATCCATGACAGCGGGAATCCCATACTCACGCGCCACGATCGCCCCGTGAGAAAGTCGTCCACCAGCTTCAGCAATTAAGCCTCCAGCCCTTACTAAAAACGGGGCCCAGCCGGAATCTGTGTAAGGAACTACTAAAATCGTCTCTCGATCAATCTCTGGTATATCTTGTAAATTTCGCAACACTTTCACTCGCCCTTCAGCTTGTCCGTGACTGGCGGGAATACCTTGTAAAATTTGGTCAGAGTAAATCGCTGAAGGAGCTAAGGGGTGAGGTGGTGCATTGCCGTAGACTAAAAGCGGTATTTGATTAAACTCGCTATCTTGGACGAATTGCGATCGCCTTAATTCCACTAATTTAACTAACCCAGCCATCAACTTGGAATCAGAACCCGCAATTAAACGCCGCACTTCATCAAATTCGAGAAAAAAGATATCCCCAGTTTTCTTGAGCAAACCTGATTTTAACCAAATTTTCTCTAAAGCTACAAAACTCCAACGCAATTCAGCTAATAGTCGCGAATAAACTTCGGTGACTCGTCCTTTAAGATCTACACGTCGCTGTACAAAAGAGCGCTTTTGCTTTTTTGGTAAGACGAGATTAATCTGGTCAACAGCGTCAGTTTGTGGTTCATTTCCCTGCATCAACTGCACAAACATCTGCTTGACTGGTTGAGGATTCTCTCGCCAAGTGGGAACGGAAATATCAGTTCCCACTTCACTTAAATAGCCATAATCCTGAAGCAACTCGTCAAACTGTTGTAAAATTTTCTCTCCCTCTGGGGTTTGCGCCAACTCCTCAAATACTTTACCTGGCTCAAACTTAACTAATATCTGTTTAGCATCTGCGGCTAAAGCACTGAGCGATCGCAATGCTCCCACTTCTGGGGAAACGCTGTTGTCAATTTTCCCATCTTTGACGCGAAAAATTGCCTGTCTTAATGCCGCACTTAAGGGAGCCAGAATGCTGTAGTACGTCCCACGATGCAGCAACTCTAAGATGAGGTCAATTCTGGCCAACAACTTGGATGCATCTAAAGCATCCATATCTTCTTGCGCCAGTTGCGACAATTCTGGAATAAATCGTTTGTGATAATCCTGCTTAAAGTCCTGGTCTAAATTTAATTCCCGCCTTAGCAACCTCGTCAGTCCTGGTAAATTCTCCCAGGTTGACTCCAAAGACGGCTTGCTCATTTTGGCTCCTCTAGTCAAAAACTCTAGACTTTCCGGCGGCAATCCCATGCGGCGAAAAATCTCTCCTAAGAAAGATGCGTTAAAGTAAGCTCTAGAGTAATGTAGAGTTGCTGTTTCGTTAAAATCTAAGCCAAGGGCGCGTTCGCCTAAAACTAAAGTAAAAATTTCTCCCCAAACTCCACAAGTTAAGGGACGATTAATCGACCAAGTTAAAGGGTGAATCACGCCAGGAATCACTTCAGCGGCAATTTTACGCGTCCAGATGGGTAGTAAGGTGGTAATCGGTCGAGCTTGCAACACCCACAGTGTTTGTCCGTCATAACTCCACTCGATATCTTGAGGAATGCCGTGATAACGCTTTTCGAGGCGGCGAGTTAAGTATGCTACTTGTTTAATTAATGCTTGTGGGATTCGTCCTTGTCCTTCTAATTGGACAGAGGAAAAATTTTCTGTCTCAACAACAAAAGCGCGATATTGTTCTGGTGTGACTTTACCGGAGACAACTTGTGTGGGGCTACCTGGAAGGGCTTCAATGACGATCGCATCACCTTGCTGAGTAATGGGATCGCGGCTGAAAGCTACTCCCGAATATACACTCTGGACTTGTTGTTGAATCAGCACTGCCATTGCTGTATCATCTGAGCCGCGATCGCGTCGATATTGTACAGCAGATGGATGGTTGTAGGAAGCTTGAACTTGAGCGATCGCTTCTTGTAACTCCTGCTGGCTAGTAACATGCAAAACCGTTTCATACTGGCCAGCGGCGGAGGCTTGTTCTGAATCTTCTCCAATGGCGGAGGAACGCACCACCAAGGGTGATAGTTCTGATGGCTGGAGAAATTCTGTTGACGCGGGATCATCACTTGGGCCAAGTACCCACCCTTTGGGCACTGGGTAGCCCCAGCGCTTAATTTGAGATAGTGTGGCTGCTTTTTCTCCAACTATGGCAGCATCTAACTCTTCGTCTAAAGAGAGAATAGCGCGATCGCCACGCAAAAATTCCAACATTGGTTGCGACTCTGTTTGTGCCTCTTGGGCTGAGAGGTTCATGTCATCGGGAATTCTTGTGTAAATCCAGCCCAGTAACCCAGCCAGGGCGGTAACAGCCATCATTCTGGGGATATCACCAACGTGCAGAAATGTCACAAACAAGGGCAATAAAATCAAAACCCCAAATTTCACTATCTGTCTTGAGCGCAGGATCAAAAAGCTGATGGCTGCAAAAAAAAGTGTAAATCCTGACACAAGTGGGTCGTGTACCACAAATCCCCAAACAACATTTGTCGTGCCTGCCCCTTTGCCCATCCAGTATCTACCGATTACCAAGGCTATGAGGGCAATCAATTCCCAAGGCGATCCCGCTGGGAAGAAAGCACGACTAAGCAATACTGCTGCAATTCCTTTTAAAGCTTCTGACAAAACTGCCAGAATACCTACGAATGTGCCACCGTGGTAAAACGCAGCGGAGACACTAACGTTTCCCGTACCAATTTGCGATAATTGCTTCTGTTTCAGAGCGGAGGTGATCCACCCAATCAGTGGTAATCCGCCCAAGAGGGGACAGGCAATTAAAATAACTAAAGCGCCCCAAAGGTCAAACATTGTGGATTTTGGATTTTACGAAAAGTCGTAAAGAGGGTTTCCCGACCTAGCAAACTTTTCAAGACGGATTTAAATTTTCCATCTAAAATCTCAAATCTCATATCTAAAGTTTTTATGAAATTTTGATGGTTGTCAGGGGCTTTTATTTATTAGTTGCACAATGGACACTTGGCTACGACGGAAACCGTTTTCACCAATGTCCTTTTAAGCTACTGATGATTTTAGTTTAGCGCATAGGCGGCTTGCAGGGCCCAAATGATCAGAGCGGCGATCGACCCCAAAAGCAACACAGTAGAAATAGTGACTACTTTTGGTGAATCTGCACCCTCAAATTTCATAATTCCGCGATTTAAGTCGGACATAGCTTGATAATTCCTCCTTCGTCACAGCGTGAAGCATTTGTCCGTTTTGATTGTAGTCCTTCTATTTGCGGACAATGTTAAATTCCTAATACTATTTTGTTTAAAGTTTGCAACTTTTCCATCCCCAAAATTACTTACTCCTTTAGACGTAGTTCGTTTATTTATACATGATTTTAACTGATACGTTGATAGTTTAACGTAATTTCACTTAATATCATTGACTGTTTGCCAGTCAGGTAATAAAACAAATAATAGTATAATTTATTACTTTAATTTTAGCAAGATTTTAAAAATTCTGAGGTGAAAGTGATGCTAAGCGTAATTTTGGCAGTAGTTGTGGGATTTTTTGTGGCAATAGAGATCGGATTGCGATCGCTCTTTGGCTTTGGTAATCCGCTAATTTATATTGGCGATGCAGAAATAGGTTATTTGTTAGCTCCTAACCAGCGTACCCGGCGCTTTGGTAATCGCATTGAGATTAATCAGTATTCTATGCGAGGTGCGCCAATCCCAAAGACACCTGCACCCTCTACACTACGAGTGCTACTCTTAGGGGACTCGATCGCTAATGGCGGTTGGTGGACAGATCAAGCTAATACAATATCCAGCTTGATGATGCGTTCTTTAACATCAGCAATCAATCAGAATTACCAGGAAGTAGAAGTGCTGAATGCTTCAGCTAACTCTTGGGGCCCAAGAAACGAATTAGCTTATTTAGAGAAGTTTAGCAATTTTAACGCGCAGGCAGTGGTGTTATTAATTAATACCGATGATTTGTATGCTACTGCTCCCACTTCTTTCCCAGTGGGACGCGATCGCAACTATCCAGATAGTAAACCTCTTCTCGCATTAGTGGAAGTATTACGGCGTTATGTCTTCACACAAAAGCCAATTCCCGAAATGAAAGCAGTAAATAATGAACCAGGCGATCGCGTTGGTTTCAATCTAGAAGCAATAGCTAAAATTCAAGCGTTGACTCGTCAAAGCAACAGTAAATTTCTCCTAGTTATGACTCCCTTACTCCGAGAACTTGGCGAACCAGGTTCCCGCGATTACGAAATTAAAGCACGTCAGCGCCTCAGTGATTTTACACAAGCACAACAAATTACTTATATAGATTTTCTGCCAATATTTAACTCAACTACCAATCCACAAAGCTGGTATCACGATCATATTCACCTCAACTTGCAAGGCAATCAGCTTGTGAGTAAAGTTATGGAGCGATCGCTTTTAGAAATATTGGGGTTTACACCACAAAATAAGTCTGTAGTCAATAACTTGTAAACAGAATCGTTAACGCCAAAGCCATAACTTCTATTCTCATCTCTTCAAGTTTCTCGAATCCAGAGTGCTAACCCTCCCCCACGACCACGAGCTGCAATGAAATCTTCTGTTACTAAAAAGAAGGCAAAGAAGGGTAGTTTAGCTATGGGCTGGTTATAGAAATCCTCAGATTGAATTTTACCAGAACGAATCTGCTTGTTGTAAATCATACGACCAAACAGACTGATGAACATGTGGTTAAAGTCAAACGCCAATAAATTTTTCTTATCTAAATATTGTACTGGCCCCGTGAGCTTCAACAATATTGAGCCTAATTGAACTTGATTAGCAATTTCGCCTTTGCCTGAATCTTGTTCTATGGCACTAAAAGAAATATGGATTGTTACCAATTTAGGCACATACAAACCTTTACCTAGTACAATTCCCCCTCGCTCTCTAACTTTCTTAGTACCAGTAGCAAAGCAAAGTCGCCATTTACCTAAAAGAGACTCAAACGAGTAAGTCAACCGTTGTTGCTTGGCTGCTTTTTCGGCTTGTAATAATGCATTTACTAATATTTCAGCACTAGGACGTGTGCCTCTGTGTTGTCGATACGCAGCCGCAGCCTGGGATAGGGTGCTTATAAAATCAGGTGTAGCCGTATTCAAATCAGCGGTCATGAAGGCACTCTAGATTTAACTCTTTTTTTACTTTTCCGTACTTTTAATAAATTTTAGCGTTTATCTATTGAGTCACTATGAATAATGCGATCGCCTCTATCCTAAAGTCAATACTCCTGCTGGAAAATCTACTACTAGCCGCCGATTTCTTAACCAAGGCAATCCTAATATAATCTCCCTAAATTCAGAGCCAGCAACGACTTCAACAGTAAACTCTTGTGCATCTAATACTACTGTTCCCAAGTAAGTATTAAAAGTGATTTCACCTTTTCCAGTTACCACGTCTCTTGTTCCAACATTAAGCCACTCAAGAGCTTCTAAATTCTGGTTAATTAATAGCCAGCCACTCTGTTGAGCCTGTATAAAGTAACGCCATGACTGGTAATACCTCTCCAGTGGCAGCAATCAACTCAATTTTAAAAAATAACTGACCAATCTCATCAAACTCACCTTGGATCATATCCGACCACAGACTCCAGTCTCATTTAGCCGGAAAGTTGCAAATCGACGCTGCGGGTATTTTTCAATTGCTTGCTGTACAGCCACCATGCTATCTGGAGCAATGAAATAGTCTCCACTTTCTGGCTCAATGTATATAAACCAGTTATAGTGCTTCTCGATTAACTGTGGGCGAAGTTTCTCAAAAATTACACGGCCTCGCTGCTGAAACGCTTCTAGTTCGGCTTGGCGTTTGGCTTGTTCTTCAGGAGAGATAGTTAGTTCTGGAAATAATCTTCCTCGACGGGGTTTTTGATGAGAATTCAATTGTGTCATGGCTTTTATTTGATGAGACTCTTAATCAAATATACCATTAAATTTAGTGGCGTTTATTGAATTTGTATAAAGGCGATCACAAGCCTAGAAGCCAATTTTTGATTTAAATAGTTTATATCAAAAAACTCAATGTTTTCTTTTTAAAGTTTTAGCTGAAACTAAACTTTTTCAATTAATCTAGCTGGATAAAAATAGTAACTACATAATTTTATATCTATTTTGTTCTAGTATTGTAAATTAATTTATAAAATCAATTTATTCATAATTAATATGCTGGTGGTAGTTAAGTAATTATTCTCATTCAAACAGAAATACAAAAAAGATCCCAATTACTTGTTAGCAGCGTATCAAGTATATTTCCATTAAGTAAACGTCTAAATATTCAAAATATATAGCAAAATAAGATTACAAGTTTTAGCTAAAGTTCCGATTGCTGGCAACTCAACAAATCGTCTTTGGTGTGTGGGTAGTGTTAATTCACTAAACTTATTTACCTATAGACATTACGAGGTGACAATATGGACGCTAATAGGCTCCTGAATCTATATGCAGCAGGAGAACGGAATTTCAATAAAGCAAATTTGCATCAAGTAAACCTAACTGAAACTGACTTGAGTGGTGCAAATTTGGCTGAAGCCGACTTGAGTGGTGCTGACCTTTCTCAAGCCAACTTGAGTGGATGTAACTTTAGTCGGGCAAACTTGACTGATGCGGAACTTAGCAGAGCCAACTTAAGTGGTGCAAACTTGAGTGAAGTAAACTTGATTGGTGCAGACTTAATTAGAGGAAATCTGCAAGAAACTAACCTGAGTCGTGCAGATTTGCGGAGTGCAAATTTAGCTTTGGCAAACTTGCTTGGTGCAAACCTCAGTGAGGCGGAAATGAGTGGAGCAGATTTAAGTCATGCCAATCTCAAAAAGGCAAATTTAATTGGCAGCAATATTAATGAAGCAGACCTTTATGGTGCAGATTTAACAGGGGCAATCATCACTGAACAAGAGATGATTGGGGGAGTTTTGCATATAGGTTTATCTCATAAATGGGTAACTTGGGCTGGCGGTTGCTAATCTTCCTAGATAGTGGTTTTCGTTTGAATAGACACGCATTAAGGGCACAACAGATGTTGTGCCCTCACAAATGTTTATAGATTTTGCTTTGTAGTCGCTGGTGAAATACTAATAAACCAAGGGTGTTGCGCCACGCATCTGACGTAAAGAATTTATACAAGCAGGACAGTCGCAGTTAAATAAAACGACCGCCATTTCGCTCTCTTCAACGTTAAACTCTAGCATAGGGACATCATTTTGAGAAAACTCTACTTCAGGCTGATAGTTAGGGATTTCAGCCAATACAGAAGCCCTAGCACATACAAAACCAACTTTATGGTAATTGCGTATGCAAGATAGGCGGTCTGTATTTTTGGCTTCTGGCTCTGTAGCTTGTGCTTGATTAAGCATTACTCCCATAGAAAGAATAGAGCTAATTAGCACTGGAGAAGAAAGTAAACTTAGTATAAATTTATTCATTGGCTTCCTTAGAAAACAATCTTGATTGCTCACAATATCTGATTAAATCTTACAATTCAAGTAGATGTCCATCAGGAATGCTAAAGATTTGTACTATCGAGTCTGTCAATTAACGGGATATCGGGTGTTTGCAGTGTATTGTGAATGCGATCGCTTTCAGCAAAATTCTTCGTCTGATGCACCTCTTGTTGCTTCAAATTAAACTAGAATAAATTTTAATTTTTAATTCATCAACGATGTAGAGACAGGAATCCCATCTCTACACCCATAGCGCTCGCTAAATATACATTTAACTCAACCGAGGTTAATTAACGAAAATTAGAATTGTGGTGGATCAAATTCATAAATTCTTCACGACTCTTGCCATCTTCTGCAAAAACACCGCGCATCGCACTAGTTACAGTCCAAGAACCGGGTTTTTGAACACCACGCATCACCATGCACATGTGAGTGGCTTCTACTACAACTGCTACTCCTTGAGGTTTGAGTAAGCCTTGCAATGCATCAGCAATTTGTACTGTCAAACGTTCTTGTACTTGTAAGCGTCGTGCATACATTTCGCAAATGCGGGCAATTTTAGATAATCCGATCACTTTGCCATTGGGAATATAGGCAACATGAGCGCGACCAATTATCGGCAGAATATGATGCTCGCAGGAACTAAAAATATCGATGTCCCGAACCAACACCATTTCATTGGCATCTTCTGTGAATACTGCTCCATTTAGCAGTTCATTCAAAGATTCATGATATCCCTTGGTGAGAAACTGCAATGCTTTCATCACCCTTTTGGGAGTATCTTTTAGTCCTTCACGGTCTGGGTCTTCTCCTAATCCAATCAACAGAGTACGCACAGCTTGCATCATTTCTGCTTCTGTTACAGTTTGCTGTTGCGGAGTTGCTAAAGATGACAGTATTTGATCAGCAGAAGTTAGATCGGGACGAATCGATAGAGTCATTTTTTGAGTCTTGTAGAAATGTTTGACAAATTAGTCTGTAGTCAGATATCGGTTGCCATTGACCGCTAACTAGTGACTGAGTGTAACATATCTTTACACTTCTTAATCATACCAAACATTTATGAAGCTGATTGTGAATTTCACTCGTCTCCAAGTTCCGTCCAATGAAAACTAGCTGATTTTTAGGCGAAGAATGCCAGTCATCAGCGTGTAAGTTGTAACGAGGGCCACTGAGTTGAAAGATATGGCGTAAGTCGCTATCACTAAACCAAAGAATACCTTTAGCGCGGAACACACCTTGTGGCATTTGTCCAGTAAGAAATTCCTCAAACTTGTGGATATCAAAAGGGCGATCGCTTTGGAAAGAAACCGAAACAAATCCATCATTGTCTAAATGATGTGAGTGATGTTCATGATGATGATGCTCATGTTCATGATCATGGTGATGCTCGTGGTTGTCTTCTTGAGCAAGAGAAGTATATTCATCTGTAGGAGTCAACTCCACATCCAAAATTAATGGTAACGAAACCTGTCCATATTGAGTATGTAAAATTTTCGCTCCCACCTTCATTTCGTAGATGTAAGTTTCTAATTCTTTGAGTTTTTCTGAACTAACGAGGTCAACTTTATTTAAGAGAATAATATCTGCATAAGTTATCTGTTTTAAAGCTGCTTCACTCTGAAAATGTTCTGCATTAAAAACCTCAGAATCTACTAAGGTGAGGATAGAATCGAGATTAGTAAAATCTCTCAATTCTGTGCCCAGAAATGTTAATATAATTGGCAAAGGATCAGCAACACCCGTGGTTTCAATGACTAAATAGTCTATGCGATCTTCTCTTTCTAAAACACGATAAACAGCATCAACTAAGCCATCGTTTATTGTACAACAAATACAGCCATTGCTGAGTTCTACCATATCTGTGTCTACAGAAACTAATAATTGGCTATCAATGTTGATATCGCCAAACTCATTAACGAGTACTGCCACTTTTAAATCTTGTTTGTTCTTGAGAATCTGATTGAGCAGGGTAGTTTTACCACTACCTAAAAATCCAGTGATGATGGTAACAGGCATTCCCTTTTTAGGAATATCAAGAATAGTATTAGTAGCTGATTCTTTGAAAGTGTTCATGTGCTATCCTCTTGTAGAGTTATTAAATATAAAAACTTGTCAGAAAAGGAAAATCTCTTCAATGAGCCAAAAACTGCTCTAATTGGTCGTTGGCGATCGCTATTAAGTTGAGTTCCCAAAAAGGAATTTTGCATAGCGATCGCCAAGAGGTGAACGCAGGTGTGGCGAATTTGTACAAGTTAATTTCTCCTGGGACTGGGTTAGAGAACTGACCATAACTCACAAATAATGAGAATCGTTATCATGATAGCGCAAAAAACTCTGTGCAACATCATCTATGCAAAGGACAATCAGCAAACTGCACATTCTTGAGATATGAACGTTATTTAAATATTTATACAGATAGCAGCCAAGTATTAGATAACACTTATGTTCGCAGTTAGCGGTCTATCGCTCTTTGTAGAGTTTTAAATGGCTTTTTCAGGATATAGCGGTTCTCGCGTGAAGTATACCCGTAGGGGCATGGCTGCCATGCCCCTGCACCTGGTGATGTAATGTTGTACCGTATCTGAATGGGAACCGCTACATAACAAGTTTTGAAAATACAAAAGTTAAGGTTAAATAAATAAAGTTCTCTAAAGCAAACATTTTATTTTCACTTGTAAATTGCTCATGACTTACAAAATTATTGCCAAGTTGAATGAAAATCAGATTTTAGAACTAGTAGAATTGTACAAAAATGAATTTTGGAGTAAAAACCGTACATATCAGCAAGTTGTTAAAATGTTGAGCGCATCAGATATTATTATTGCTTTAGTAGATGACAGCGAACAATTGATTGGGTTTGCTCGCGTTATTACTGACTTTGTATATAGAGCAACTATTTATGATGTCATCATCAAGCAGAACTATAGAAATATGGGACTTGGCAATAAATTGCTAGATGCAGTGATTAATCATCCCCAGTTAAGCGCAGTTGAAAATATTGCTCTTTACTGTTTACCAAAAATGATCCCATTTTATGAACGTTGTGGCTTCACAACTAATGTGGGAGAAATTCAGTTAATGTATAGAGGAAAACCAATCATTTAAAGGAATTACAAATGATTATTAACCCAGAAAATGTACCAACTCGGACAACTTCGATTTATCCAAATAAATTTCAGCCTCTTGTGGTAGGACGAGCGAAACAGGCATTAGGAAATGCAGCGGGATTGAAAAATTTTGGTGTCAACTTAGTCACTCTTGCGCCAGGAAGCTGTTCTGCTCTCAGACATTGGCATACCTGCCAAGATGAGTTTATTTATGTCATAGAAGGTGAAGTGACGCTAGTCAACAATGCAGGAAAGCAAATCCTTAAACCGGGAATGATGGCAGCTTTTCCAGCAGGAGAAGCAGATGGACACCAACTAGTGAATTACTCCAATGCAGTAGTAGTGTATTTAGAAGTTGGGGATAGAAGTCCCGACGATGAAGCTTGCTATCCAGATGATGACTTGATGGTTAAATCTGCTGCTGATGGAGGTCGAATTTTCACACACAAAGATGGTACTTTATACGAAAATTGAGCTAAAACAACAATCAAGGAAATTGTAAATATGTCTACAAAATCTCTTGAAGATATAGATAACTTTCTTCAGCTATCAGACGCAATTGCTACTTGCGGACAACCAACCGCAAAACAGTTTGCAGCAATTAAACAATCAGGATACCAATTAATTGTCAATTTAGCACTGCCAACATCGAGTAATGCTTTACCTAATGAAAAGCAAATCGTAGAATCTCAAAGCATGGAGTATGTACATATTCCTGTGCTTTGGGAAAATCCTACTATTAAAGATATAACAGAGTTTTTTAGCACCTTGGAAGCAAACGCCAATAAAAAAATATTAGTCCATTGTGCTGCTAATAAGAGAGTTTCCGCTTTTATGTATCTTTATCGCCGTCTTCATAAAGGCATGAATGATGAAGAGGCTAAGCAGGATTTAAATCAGATTTGGATTCCTAATGAAATCTGGAGTAAGTTTATGCAAGAGGTGATTGATAATTATCATTCATAGAAGCTAGGGAAAAGCATATTCATTTGGAGAAAGTAAATTTTTGATATCAACTTTATTCGCTTTATTTAACTGGAAATCATTCTTTTTACTAGGCATAACTGTATATCATACAATTGCTAGCAGACAAGAAAAATTACATACGAAGCCATTAGGTAAGTTGATTGATGTAGAAGGTCATCAATTACATATATATTGCGCTGGCGAAGGAAATATAACGATAGTTTTAGATCATAGCCTTGGAGGAATAGAGGGATATTTACTGGTAGAAGAATTAGCTAAACTTACACGAGTTTGTATATATGACAGAGCCGGATATGGTTGGAGCCAATCAAATTGGAAACCGCGTACTAGTGAACAGATTGTCAAAGAATTACATGGTCTTTTAATCAAAGCAGAAATTGAGCCGCCTTACATCTTAGTAGGGAACTCATTCGGTACTTATAATATGCGTCTATATGCTCATCATTTTCCTGAAGAAGTAGTAGGAATGATTTTAACAGATGGTTTGCATGAAAAATTAATGTTAGCGATGCCAATTAGTCTCCAGCTATTGAAATTATTTTTCTCAATTTCTTTTGCGATCGCATCGCTTGGGGCTACATTAGGAATTGTTCGCTTTTTAGGTATACTGGGTGCATTTGAAATTATCAAAAAGGAACTTCGCCAGTTTTCGCCTACATCATTAACAATCGTTAAAACATCTTTTTACTCTGCAAAACATTGGCTAACTATGTTTAGAGAAATGTGGAGTTTGAATGCCAGTAGTTATCAAGTCCAAAAAGCTAACGATTTTGGCATGATTCCAATTATTAATATCAAAGCAAATACTTTTTTAAAGCCTTCCTTGGGAAGGCTTTATTTTTCGATCCAATCAGCCGATAAGCTTCGTAACAAAATGCACTCTAATTTACTATTGCTTTCAACTGACTGCCAACAATTATTAGCAGAAAAGAGCGGTCATTTTGTTTGGATAGATCAGCGAGAAATAATTCTACAAGCAGTTACACAACTTTTACAAAAAGTTCAAAATATCGATTATTAACGAGTTGGAGTACTAGCCAGTATAATAGCGTGAATATTATTTACCAAAATCCGCTGCTCAAACTTATCTGTGTGTCCTTTGCAGTTCCATGTTCTCACCATGCCAACCCAACATATAATTCAAAGCATATATACTGATGGCGCTTGTACTGGTAATCCTGGGCCTGGCGGTTGGGGTGTCGTTGTTTACTTTAGCGATGGCTCAATTCACGAAATGGGCGATGCATCCCCGCATACCACAAACAATAAGATGGAAATGCAAGCTGCGATCGCTGCCCTAAAATTTTTGGAAACGTCTGGACAAACTGAACCCGTAACCCTTTATACCGATAGCGAATATCTGATTAACTGCGTTACCAAGTGGATTACAGGCTGGAAAAAGAAAGGCTGGAAAAAGTCAGATGGGAACCCCGTCCAAAATCAAGACCTTTTGGAAACCCTTGATGAACTTAATAGCCGATTAGTAAAGTGGCAACACGTCCGAGGACATTCTGGTAACATAGGCAACGAACGTTGTGATGTGATTGCTCGCACCTATGCTAGTGGCAAAATCCCATCCCTACAACAATTATTGCCCACACATTCTCATAAATCTTTACATTCCCAAAGTGAACTAAATGTAGCAAAAGTATCTGACTTTAAAGCAAACTCTACAATAATTGACAAAAGCACACAAGAAATCAGTATTTCTACATCAGAAATAACCATTATGGAACCATCAACTGGGACAGCCGCAGCCACAAATGACGAAAAACTGCCTGAGATGAGGGTTTCGCAACTCCGCAGCTTAATCGAAACTCTGCGTATTGCTGATGAAATTGCCGAAAAAGGTTATTTAATCACCAGTTCTGAACTAGCAGACTTAATGGATGTCCACGCTAGCGCCGTCACTAGTCGAGGAGATCAGTGGCGCTGGCGAAACTGGATAGTATCACGGGTACGTCGTGAAGGCAATCAAATTCTTTGGGAACTGGAACGCGGCGATAAAGTGGGAGGTGAAGGTGAGGAGTGAGGAGTTGGGCGAGTTACGGAGCAGGGAGCAGGGAGCAGGGAGCAGGGGGAGATAATTCTTGACTCTTGACCCTTGACCCTTGACCCTTGACTCAGCACTAATCACTCAGCACTATATTTGCGTCCTCGCCATTCGCGTGGGGTGCGGAACGCAGACAAGAAGATTCGTAGCACTGCTAGGGGGTCAGCTAAAGGAGAAAGCCAGAACAACCAGCTACCTTTGACGCTTTTACGATCATAAGAGGGTGCGATCGCTAATAGCATTGCAAAGCGAATCAGTAGTAGAAATAAATTTAGTCCCCATAAGAGGAGCAGAGGAGCAGAGGGGGAGAGGAGCCACAGCGTTGCGAGCAGCGCTGCGGGAGGGTTTCCCTCCGCAGGCGACTGCGAGGTTCCCTCCGTTGTAGCAAGTGGCGTGGGAAGAGGGAAAAAGAGGTAAGCAAGGACGATTAAAAGGGGTAAACCTTGGACTGCGGATAGTAGCCATAAATCTCCCCATATCTGAGCAGGAGAACATGCATCTTTGAGGTCGAGACTCCGCCCCCATTCTTTCCATGTCTCCATTGCTCCCTCATACATCCGCACTTTTAGTACCTTCGCACCATCTAAAAAGCCTACCTTAAACCCTTGAGCAGCAATATTCCGTGCCAAGGTGACATCATCGCAAAAAGAACTACGCGCACTCGTATAACCACCCACAGCCGCTAAAACAGAACGACGGCATAAAAAGCACTGTCCGTTAGCCATTACCCTTTCTGGCTGCTCTGTATTAATCCCCGCTGGGTCAAACCGATAAAGCAGAGTCATCAACAAAGCTGGTTGTAACCAGCACTCTCCTGGATATTTGAGGATAAACTGGGGCGAAAGAGAAACCAAATCATAGCCTTGTGCTTCGGCTATTTTCACTAAACCAGCAATCAAACCAGGATGGGGTTGGATATCAGCATCCAGTCCCATAAACCACTGACTGTCTTCTGAACCATACAAAAAACCGTTATGTAACGCCCAAGGACGCCCCACCCAACCCGATGGTAAGGGGTCATCCGTCATTAGGCGAAAGCGGGGATCTTGCTGCTGTGCTGCTTTAACTAAATCGGGAGTGCCATCCTGAGACTTGCTATCTACAACGATAATTTCCCGGACTTCGTAGCTTTGCCGACTTAAGCCAGCTAATAAAGGGCTAATACGAAGAACCTCATTCAGTGTCGGAACGACAACGCTAACACTACCCAAAAGCTCTGGTGTTGGCTGTTGGGGTTCTATCGGAGGAAGGCGTCTTGGCCCCTTCAGCAAGCGCGAAAACAGAATCGCCGTTGCTGGTATTTGGATAAATAGCAAGAAAAGCGATATGGCGCTTTCTACTGTCAAGGCGTTGTCCACTATCAAAATACTTAACAATTAAAATCCCGACTATACAAATCTCAATTGGGCATTGGTAAAGATAATTATTCTTTTGCTCCCCAATCCCCAGTCCCCAATCCCCAGTCCCCAATCCCCAGTCCTACTTCAAAGCAACTTTGATGCTCGCTACTGAGACTTCATTGGTTGCTGGTTCAACAGCAACTTGAGCGGGTGTGATTGAGCTTCTTAACCACAGCGCCACAGCTGGAGCTACACCTAGAAATAAGCCCAGTAACACAGGTATGGAGAACCCAGCAGCCAGGCTTAGTCCTGCGGCGAAGGCAAAGTTAGTTAAATAAACAACTAGGGGCAGATTAAGCTGCGATCGCTCTAATTTAATCGAGGTATTTCTCCACAATAATCCTGCCACACTCATAAACAGGGCGCTAGTGCCAAACCAACCTGCATAGTTTTGGTAAGGTGTGCCAAAGAAAGCTCCTGGTTTTTCCCAGTACCAGAAAGGCAAAGCCGATTGACTCATTGCTGGCTCAAGGGCAAAGTCCCAGCAAGTAAAGAGCAAAGCACCAACAGCTATAGCACCAATATGGCGTCCCCAACTGGGTTTTTGAGCCACTTTCAAACCAGATCTAGCAATTAGGTAAGACGACAGCCCAACATAAAACCAAGATAAAGGAATTGTGAAAGGAACTAGCCCCGCAATTTTATAACCCAAGCCACTCAAGTAGCTATAATCACCAAATGGAAAACCCGTGCTGGTTCCCAGTAGTTCACTGCCCAAAGATATAAACACAGCCGGCAGCATAAAAGCCAGCCAAGCTCCTAATCCTAGTGAGCGGTAGGCATAAATAGAGACAGCGATCGTTCCCAAAATGATATCAACTACACCGCCACCAGCCATACTTAACTGTATGGCAGTTTCTCCAACCTGCGATAAGTTTAAAATTATTTCGGCATGAGGTACTACAAGTAGCATCCCTACCAGTCCAAATGCCTTTGACACGATATGACCAATGAGGCATACGCGCTCAGCAATAACAAGTTGTCTCATGATTATTCCTTAACAAGATGTGATACGCGGCTACTCGGCTGCTAATAGTTTACAAATGTTTAAGAACATATTTAAACACTTTACGTCGCAATTCTGGAGCAAACTTGTTTGGCTTTGTTGGGCAGAGCATAACAGCCTATTGATTGAAGCAATAAAAAATATGATGATAGACTTACCAGTCTAAGCCAAGATAGTCAAGATATAAATAACTTCGTTTGGTTTGCTTTGGGTTTCTTGTCGCACTGATACCCAGAGGCGTTTCATACCTGAATATCGTTGAGGGTAGACAAATGTCACCAACTCATCAAATCCTCAAGTAAAATAGAGCCTTTAATTACCCCACAAATTTGTGGAATAATAGCTTCACCCAGTACAGGAAATATAAACCCATGTCAATTTTGAAAAGAGTTCCCTGGGTTTCCTTAGCACTAGTATTGCTTAGCTACAGTACCTTGGGCTGGGTAATATCTGAAACACGTCCCCCTTTGTTTGTGTGGCTGGTAGTTGTAGTTGTGATCTTACTTTTACTGATAACGTTGACCACTCCTTGGTCGAAGATGGCACGCTATTATACTATTTTGTTTAAATCAAATACTAGGTCTTTTGGTGTTGCCGTTTTAGCGGCTTTCTTGTTCTTCGTCATGCTTGCCTGGTTTCGGGTATTTCTTGATACCTTACTCATCCTTTCTGCGACTATATTAGTCAAGATAGACTTTCAAACAGCTGGTTTTAGAGAAGGGCTAGCTTTTGTGATTACATCTATCTTTTCATTGACAGGTTTAGCTTTGGGTGCGCTAGTCTACAAATTAATTTAATATCAAGTAAATTGCCGAAATTTACTATCAATTTTGATACTTAACGGGATATTTTGACACTTAGGGTCAAAATGTAGGATGCTCAAACAGCAATAAAGAAAGAAAAAAATCTATGATAAAAATTGATACCCAAGTAGTTACAACTGCTTTTGTTGCTGATTCTCCTACTTCTTTGGCTCCTCCTTTTGTTGTTAAACCCCAACTACAACCGTTGATAGCAACTAAAGCTCCAAAAATAAACCCTTTAAGCAAAACAATAAACAAATCTGATGGTTCTAAAAAATTTCTGACTGACTCTAAAAAAGTTTCTGGCAGAATTTGGTAGAACTGTGAACCGGCAAAAACTCCACCAATGATACCCATAAATAAAGCAAAAACTGTCATAAAAGGCATCATTAAACAACAAGCAATTACTCTTGGAAGTACTAAATAATCAATTGGATCAGTTTTGAGCATATACAGTGCATCAATTTGCTCTGTCACCCGCATTGCTCCTATTTCTGCTGCATAAGCAGAGCCAACTTGTCCCGCAAGAATACTAGCAGTCAAAATTGGGGCTAGTTCTCTGCAAAAAGCTAATGCAAAAGCACCTCCCACTGCATTGACAGCACCAAATCGTACTAATTCTCTTGCAGTTTGAATCGTAAAAATCATACCTGCAAAACCACTCACCAGCAGAACTGGAGAGATAGAAGTCGGCCCAGCAGTCACCATGTGTTGCAAAATCTTGCGGTAGTAAGTTTTTCCTTGGAGTAAATGCAGCCAGACTTGACCACAAAGAAGTATTGCAGCAAAACAGCGTACAATGCAGGACTGCTCGAATTTTTTGTGGGGTTGCAATTTGCTCGCCATTAAGACTGACTTTTTTTGCACCTATGTTAAGGCGTGGTTCATGAATAGACGCTGCTTGCCCTCAAATTTTGAGGATGCTGTTTCAGCATGGTATCAACTCAGCTTAGTAAACTCTACCGGAAAATCGCGTTAATCTTTCAAATATGACCATGATCAAATACGTTATTTTTGTGCTGCTATTGATACTCTCGTTCTCAGTAGCACTGCCATCTTATGCGTCTATATGCCGTAATCATGATGGTCAGCAGATTTGCATTCTTAGTATCAATCGAAGTGCCAAAAATTATTGGGAATATAGAGCAACTGTGAGTGTGAATGGAGTAAAAAGGCCTATTCAGGTCTACAACTGTCGTGAGCAAGTCAAATTGCAACAAAATGGGACTGTTTTGCCATTTGAGCAAAAAGACCCTGGTAAGCTGATATGCAGTTTTTTTAATTCTTCTGTGCGGTAAATACACGCCAGATGATGAAAACCATGAAACTTAGATAGGCTAATACCGTTAGCCACTCTTGCCAGCTACTAAATGTATCATTCATTAGCAAAAGCCGAAAAATAAATAAAGGTAATTTTTTTCACCTCTAAATCCTACACGCTCACGCTATCAGTCGGTTACTGTATTGCTCATAACGCTGATGATAAAGGCTATTCAAAATCTTTTAGCTAATTTTCCGGAATTGATAACGCTGGGGTGGTATCCCTAATCAGACTATCGATTTTATGTTTACCATCTATAACTAACCTCCGGGGAATATTGCCCCATCTGTTTTCAAAAGCTCAGTCTTCACGACTGGGCTTTTGATTTTTTATACATGCTCTTTGTGATATGAGCCAGTTGGGGGCTGTATTTTGCTGATCACACTAAGGAAAAAGTTACTCCAAATTTTCTCGCTAATTTTCTGGAATTGATAACGCTAGGGTGGTATCCCTGATCAGACTATCGATTTTATGTTTACCATCTATAACTAAACTCCGGGGAATATTGCCCCATTTCTTACCTTCAAAAGCCTGATCTTTGCGATCAGGCTTTTGATTTTTAATACACGCCCGTTGTAGTAGAGACGTTGCAGCCCGTTGTAGTAGAGACGTTGCATTGCAACGTCTCTACAGGTCGTGATTAATGTGAAATGGTATAAGTTAGTGTGGCAGTGAAAACCGCACTTGGGCATATTGGCGGGTATTATATAAGACATTTTTTCAGAAACTTTTGAGGGATTTTATCAGTCTGGTACTCAAAATTCTGCAAACACCCGCTAATGTCATCTTTTGCTCAAGGTATCCCCGGATTGCCCGATCTGACGCATCCAACTGAGCTAGTCCAATTTGGAACCCAGTTGCTCAAAGGTTCACTATTATTAGTATTTTTGGTCGTAGCTTTGGGAGTTGCGATCGCTCTGATAAGTTTTTCTCTACGTCGAAATCAGCCGGAACAATTGATATTTCTTGGCGAATGGGCTGTTCGTTATTCCCAACTTTTACGGGGATTGCAGCATTTAGCTCTAGTATTAATTCTGTTAGTGACTGGATTTTTCTTTTGTTCAACTTTGAGCAATCGCTACCACCACTGGGAACAAGCAAAGGTAGCTCAAGTAACCCAAAGTGTTGCAGGCGAGAAGCTCGAACAATTTGCGCCCCAAGTGCGCTACGTTACGCAAGAACCATACACCTATACCACCCAAGTTAATGGCAAGATAGTTCAGGTAAATGAGACGCGAGAAGTCAACCGCTACTTAACTCTGGCTGGCTCACAAATTCAGGTCAAGCTTGACCAAAGCACAGATGTTCGAGGTCGCAGCTCAATTTATCGCGCAGATTATACTGCTGATTATAAAGTTGTCAACCAACTCAAAAATATTAGTAATTTTTTCTTTGAAGCACCGCCGCCCAATGGCTACACGCTGCTCGCTAGCTATAAAGTAGAGCGTGACCGGACTCGGCTGCAACAAACTAATCCGGGAGAATATAGCTTTGCCTTCCGCTTGCAACCAGGGGAAGAAACTAGCTTTCGCGTTACTTATCAGGCTCAAGGTGGGCCCCGTTGGGTTTATAGCGCCACAAGTCAGTTGCTTTCTAATTTTCGCTTAACGGCGATCGCTAACTTTGCTCCTGCTGATTTTGCAAGTGGTATTGTACCCAATGAGATTAAAGGTGACGGACGCAGTACCCAATTTACTTGGATATTTGATGACAATGTTTCAGTAAAAAACCCATTTGGAGTATTTACCAACACCGAACCCATTCGCCACACTGGGATCATTCCCCGAATTTTATTACTAGCACCAGCATTATTCTTGTGGTGGATATTATTGCTATATTGGTCGCTACCTATGAGTCTCAAAAATGTTGCGATCGCAGGTGGTATTTTCTTTGCTTGTCTGCTGGCTTTAACCTATCTGGGTCGCTTGATGAATGCTCAGTTAGCTTGGACTTTGATTTCTTTGGTCTTACTCTTCTTAACATGGGGATTGGGATCAAACCGCAGTGCTTCTCTGGCTGCTATTATCTGTACTATTGCTGGTGCAGTACTACCCGTCTTTGGTTTACTAGTACCGTTCAGCGGACTCACCCTCAGCCTAGCGGGTCTACTTTCAGCGGTCTGGCTAGCAGTTCGCCATTGGTATGGCTGGTACAATTTGCATCCAGAGAAACAATAGACCTCTTGCATAAATGCTTAAATTGTCATGTTGAGCGGAGTGAAACATCTCGGAGATTCCTCCCTCCACTACGTTCTGGTCAGAATGACACTAATAATTTTCGGACTTTTGCAAGAAGTCTAATAGACTTGGCTTGAAAACTTGTCAAGTCTTAGATGATTGTTGCAACAGTACATTCACTCTTGTGGGAAAGGGGAATTTCAGGTTAAAATGGCGTTTCTGTTCTCAGATGTAATGTTTGTCCCGACTGGGGATGCTCAAAGCTAAGTTCCCTTGCATGAAGATGTAACCGATTAGCAACGGCATCACATCCATAGAGGCGATCGCCTAAAATTGTTAGCCCAAGTCCTTGCGAATCGGCAGCGTGAACCCTCAACTGATGGGTACGTCCTGTAAGTGGCATAAACTCTACACGAGTGTAGTCTCCTTCTGTGGCTATTACCTGAAATTTAGTCAAGCTGGGTTTACCGCGCTGCCAATCGACTTGTTGATAAGGGCGATTTTGAGGATCTCCCCACAAGGGTAGTTCAATCACACCTTGAGCTGTTGTTACGCAGCCGGAAACTACAGCTTCATAAACCTTGTAAATTTGTCGTTGTTGAAATTGCCGACTTAGCTGGCGATGGGTTTGGCGATCGCGAGCTAGCAGTAAAATCCCTGAAGTTTCCTGATCCAGGCGATGCACAGCCGCCAGCGCCATGCCATCAGGCAACAAATGACGTAACCGACTCACGACGCTATCTTGGCGATCGCGATAACGACCGGGTACTGAAAGTAGTCCTGGGGGTTTGTTCACAGCAATCAACCATTCGTCCTCATAAATGGGTATGACTCCTTCTCTGCTAAAAGAGTGGTTTAAAACTTCCCCTTCCTGATGAAGTAAATTAGGTTTTAATCCTGAAAGCAGAAACCCCATCAATGGCTGACAGCGATCTACACAAGCTCCGTAGAATTCTCCTGGGACTTTGTTTTGCTTCACTGAGGAAGCTCCCCACCAAAACTCTGCCATTGCCAATGGTTTTAGATCATGTATTGCTGCATAGTGCAGTAGTTTTGGCGCACAACAATCTCCTGTGCCAGTAGGCATACCGAATGGCATCAATTGCTGCAACGATAGAGATTGCCCGGAAAAATTAGTGAGGCTGTAGGCTGCGTGCATCTGAGCCTGCAATTGCTGGGATAGTTCTTTACGCTGTTGTTTGAGTTTACGCATCCGTTCATCGGTCGCTGTAATCAGCTGCTTGAGCGGCTGTAATACTTCATTTTGCTGGCGTTTAAGTTGCCGTCGCTCAATTCCATGCAAACGGCTTTCTGCGTCGAGTTGTTCTAAGGCAATAGTCAGTGCTTCTCCGGTGAGGGTTTCGTATAATAGCTGACGCTTTTCCTGTCGTTGATGTTTGCAATATCGATGGCGATCGCTCATTTGTTGTAACTGTTGCTCAAACTCGCGCCAGAGTATTTCGTACTGTTGCTGTTCAGCTAACTGGTTCAGGGTAATAAGTTCGTGCTTGATAGCATCCAATTGAGCTAATGTACGGGCTTCCTCTAGAGCGACTTGGCTTCGTCCGGGAATTGGCGGAACCCAGCCATCAAAAATACTATGACCATTTAGAAGACCAGAGAAAGCTTTTAGTACACGTTGTTCGCCAGTAGGTAGTTCAACTAGTAATATGCCATACATCTTGCCCTCACGATTATAAAGGTCATTTTTGGCGAGGTATTGCATCAAACCATAGGCGATCGCTTCAGCCATTGGGGTGCGCGGCAGTCTTAAAACTTTACCAGTTTGAGGACAATATCCTTCGTAGTAATAGCTAACAGA
Organism: Komarekiella atlantica HA4396-MV6; assembly: GCA_019359395.1. Classification (GTDB taxonomy): domain Bacteria; phylum Cyanobacteriota; class Cyanobacteriia; order Cyanobacteriales; family Nostocaceae; genus Komarekiella; species Komarekiella atlantica. The sequence goes on along the minus strand of JAHHHK010000002.1, from coordinate 193,550 downwards.
TAAATCACTGACTGCATAATTAGAATTCATGAAATCTGCAAGCGCGTGCAGAAGTACTGTATGAGGCATGATTTCTATATCTGAAATTATTGCGTTCAAGCTTACTACTTTCAATCATTATCTATCACACCAGCCAACTTTAAATTTACCTGAAAGAGAGTTTACTTAGTGTTTTCCTATATCCGAATCACGCCAAAATCAGAGCGATCGCTACTCTTACAGCAACAAACAACCTCGTTTTTCCATCTACAAAAGCGCTCGTTTTTTTCAATTCTTCCTGATGCAGCCATAACCAAAGCGGATATATAGATAGTAGATGCACCTTAATTAAATCAAAGCCCTCAGCTTTTAGTTGAAGGCTTTTTTTTGCCAATTTTTCATTACTGAGTGTTAATAATGTCGTAATCTTAAAAACTTTTTTTCAAATATCCATTTTATCCTGATGCAACAATAACTTAGGTGTATACATAGATAGTAGATGCACCCTTAAAAATTATTGCTCTCAGCCTTTGGCTGGGGGCTTTTATTCTATCTAATTCTAATATTTTATCCATAAAAAATCTTTTTGTAATCAGCGAGATTTTCCCGGATACAGCAATCAGTTAAATGGATAAATAAATAGTAGATGCACCCTTAAAAATTATTGCTCTCAGCCTTTGGCTGGGGGCTTTTATTATTTAAATATAGATGGTAGCCAACTGGGAGCTAACCAAAGTGCATAACCAATGAATGCAAATAATAAGGTAATCAAGGCAGTGATTACGTAACTTATGCAAATTAATAAACCGTCAGATTCGATAGTGGCAACTGCCAAAAGTAAAATACCTACAGTGGGGATGGGATTTGTAAAGGGAATTGGTGACATGAGCAACAGTGTTAACCAAGAAATACAAAGCCCATTAATTCGCCAAGTTAAAGGATGATGGGCTATTTTCGCTAACCGAGGACGGGCGATTTTTTGTAACACCTTGGTAAGACGTCCCAGGTTTTGCAAAAGTAACTGGGCAAAAGAGCGAGGAAATTTGTAGTTAGCGATTCTTCTGGGTAGCCAAGGCGATCGCCTCCCCAAAACCATCTGCACTGATAACAGCAAGCAAGCAGCACCAAACGGCCCAGCTAATCCCGGTGGCATAGGAAACAAAAAAGGCAAAACCAGTAATGCAATTACCAGGCTAAATCCCCGTTCAGAAGTTTCTGCCAGAATATCGCCTAGAGTCAACGACTTTTCAGATAAGCGTTGCAGCAGGGATTTAATGTCTTGAGAAAATCTCAGATGCATTTGGTGCGAGTTGATGCGAGTTGCCACACAATAACTAACTTCACTTAAGTAACGGGGATTGGGGTAGTGGTAATTAAACAAAAAATTATGGAAGGGGCTTTAACCCCGGACATATTTTGGAGCATTTCTCCAATACCCAGTCCCGGAGCGGCATTCCTCCTCCACCAACGAGTACGTATGGTGGGAGACTCCTTGCCGCGACCAGTTAAAAAAAGGTAAATATAAATACAAGCATAGCTAATTCTTAAAATACCAAATTTTTCTCAGGTAAGTCAGCTACGGTGTACACACATCTGGAGTACAAAACCAAAATCGTTGTAGATCCTCTTAAATCCCCCTTAAAAAGGGGAACTTTGAGCGGTTTTTGCCCTGCTTTTGAAGAGGGTTGGGGGGATCAAAAGCCTGTGGGGCAACTCTAAAAGACTTGTGTGTACACCGTAGCTCAATCAGGGGTGAACAATTCCGGCGATCGCATTAACTGCTTATGCCGGAGATATTGACCAACAAAAAGCACTGGCTGCTGGATTTCAAGCTCACATCACCAAGCTATTGAAACCAGAGGAGTTAGCTAAATAAAAAAGAAGCCTCTCGCCTACCCGAAGGGAGGTGACGAGATGAATTTTTGGGTGATGACGAATTGACCCATAAACAAATCAATCCGCAGGATTGACAGTGAAATGGGTCGGTGATAGCGAAGCGGTAGCGAGTCATCGAGCGTCGGAATCGCCACTTTTTGGACTGTTTTGATTCTCAATATATTTTCGCAGAGTTGAAACCGTAACACCGCCACAGCTAGCAATAAAATAAGAACCGTTCCAAAAAACATCTTTACTGTAGAACTTTTCTAGATGCTCAGAAAATTCTTGACGCAACTTTCTAGAAGAAACAGACTTCAAGTTGTTTACTAATTTGCTGAGTTCTAAATCCGGGTGATACTGAAAAAGCAAGTGAACGTGGTTATTTTCACCGTTAAACTCAACAAGCTTGCAATCCCATTTAATCAATAACTCTTCAAAGATAACGTGTAATTGCTCTAGCATCTTGCTAGTAAAGGCTTTGCGTCTATATTTTGTAGTCAAAACTAAATGCGTTTTAAGGTCACTGACAGACCTACCTTTTGAGACAAAATCATTTTTCATAGTAATTTTGGAATATCTGATTTAATTGGTGTATATTAAAATAGTAACACTGATTTAAAAAGGTGGTGATAAACAAATGCGGACAGCGTACCAGTACAAGCTACGCCCAACAAAACAGCAAGCACAAGATATAGATAAATGGTTGTCTATGCTTTGCGTTCAATATAATTATTTATTGGCTGATAGATTTAACTGGTACGAACAAAATCGTTGTCCTGTCAACGCTTGTCCTCTTATTTGTTACCTACCAGAATTAAGAGATAATCCAGACTATTACTCTCAAAAGAAAACTCTACCTAAACTCAAGAAAACTCGTCCACATTATGGTGAGATTTACTCGCAAGTTTTGCAAGATGTTGTTAAGCGAGTTAAGGTAAATTTTGACAGACTCCTAAAAGGTGATAGTAATGGTAAACGTAGCGGCAGACCCAGGTTTAAGCCTCGTGACCGTTACAGAACTTTTACTTATCCTCAAATAAAAGACGGATGCTTGCAAGGTAATTTAATTAATCTGCCAATGCTTGGCAACATTAAGGTTATTTTGCATCGTGCTATCCCTGACGGATTTAAAATTAAAACAGCATCTCTAACCAAAAAAGCTGATGGTTATTACTTAACTCTCAGCCTAGAAGATGCTACGGTTACAACAATCAAGCCTGATTTTAACCCTGAATCTATAACAGGTATTGATGTTGGACTGAAAGAGTTTTTGACAACTGCTGATGGTGAAACTGTTTCTATTCCCCAGCATTACCGCAAAGCTCAAAAGCGTTTACGAGTTATTCAGAAACGTGTTTCACGACGCAAGAAAGGCAGTAAGCGTAGGCAGAAAACCGTTAAGCAGCTAGGTAAACAACATAAAAAAGTTGGCGATAAACGCAAAGACTTTCATTTCAAAACAGCTAACAATCTGTTGAAAAAATATGATGTTATAGCGGTTGAAGATTTGAATATTAAAGGACTTTGTAAAACCAAACTAGCTAAATCTATACTTGATGCTGGATGGTCAAGCTTTCTGTCAATACTGACAAACAAAGCCGAAAATGCGGGTTTGTTGGTTATCCCAGTTAAAGCATCTGGTACTAGTCAAGATTGTTCTAGTTGTGGTGTGAAAGTTCCTAAAAAGCTACATGAACGTTGGCACGATTGCTCTAATTGTGGGTGCAGTCTTGACCGTGACCATAATGCAGCAATAAATCTAAAAATAGCGCAAAGTTAGAGCGGAGGTTTCCTCCGATCTAAACTTTGTAAGAGAGAGCGGCAGGGCATTCTGTTCTTAAAGTCAAGAGTCTCCTAAGCGGTAGCCGGATTGTCTTGGAAGCCTACACTGTATGCGAAGCATCAGTGTAGGAGTATGTCACTGAGGAAGATTGTAATTTTACAACACAACTAAAATAAAGGTTTGAAACCTCGACCCTGCAACGACGAATTACGAATTGGTTTCATCCCATAGTTAGAAGCGAAGATTTGCAAGTTTAACTACGCTTAAGAGGGAATTGTGCCTCATAGAACGTGTCATGTAGCAAAGTGCTAAAGTACGGATAGCTATAGTTTAGCCCGTGCTAAGTACTGAGTATAAATCTAGGTAATTTAAGGCTTTGAGCAATCAACATTGTCCTAACCTATACTTGAGTACTATACAAAAGCAAAGTTGTTGAAGAGAAAAAATGAGGTTGTAACCCAGTTAGACTTCTGGAGTTCGTCATGCATGAACTAGTTCAATCTGTCTTTGATAGTGATGAAAAAACTGCTCTGCGTCAGTTGATCCATGCGTTAAGTATCTCAGGTAAGCGATACTTCCTGAGAAATGAGATTTTGCAAACTTTTGCCGACTACTGTCAGCAATCCGAAAAACCAGCTTACTTTTATCACTCTTCCTCGGTTGGCAAACTAATAAACTACACTCATGAGATAATTCTGGAAGAGGAAAGTACCTGGTTTGTGATTCGACCCAGGATTGCTAGCCCAGAAGTTTGGCGACTGACAGCCGATTTCACGAGGTTCGAGTTGATGAAGCCTCAAGCGTTGCTAGATGTGAGCGATCGCCTAGTCAACCGCTACCAACCCCACATCCTCGAAATAGATCTGCATCCCTTTTACAAGGGTTCCCCCAATATCGACGACCCCAGAAATATCGGTCAAGGTTTTGCCTTTCTTAACCGTTACCTGTGCAGTCAATTACTAACTGACCCCCAATATTGGCTAGACCTGTTGTATCTAGCCTTAGACAGACTTGAACACGATGGGATTCGTCTACTGCTCAATAATCGTATTCCCTCTGGTCTCCAACTAGCTAAACAAGTTAAGCAAGCCCTCAAGTTCCTCAGTGAGCGACACCCAAACGAACCCTACGAGAAATTTCGTTCAGAATTCCAAGAACTCGGTTTTGAACCAGGTTGGGGTAACACAGCCGCGCGAGTCCGCGAAACCCTAGAACTCCTTGAACGACTGATCGAAACTCCACAACCTGCCATTCTTGAGGCATTTGTGGCCCGTGTCCCTGCTGTTTTTCGCGTTGTCCTCATTTCCATACATGGCTGGGTTGCTCAAGAGGATGTCTTAGGACGAGATGAAACACTTGGTCAAGTTATCTACGTTCTTGAACAAGCTCGCAGCTTAGAAAACAAACTGCGTCAAGAAATCAAACTTGCTGGACTAGATCTGCTGGGTATTAAACCTCATGTAATTATTCTCACTCGGCTCATTCCTAACTGCGAAGGTACATTCTGCAACCTGCGCCTTGAAAAAGTTCATGATACCGAAAATGCTTGGATCTTGCGGGTTCCTTTTTCTGAATTCAACCCTGAAATTACCAACAATTGGATTTCTAAATTTGAAATTTGGCCCTATTTAGAACAATTTGGTCTGGATGCAGAAAGAGATTTGTTAACTCAATTCAAAGGTCGTCCTAATCTGATTATTGGTAACTACAGCGACGGCAATTTAGTAGCCTTTCTCCTTTCCCGCCGGATGAAAGTTACTCAGTGCAATATTGCTCACTCATTGGAAAAGCCGAAATATTTATTTAGTAATTTGTATTGGCAAGACTTAGAAGAACAATATCACTTCTCGGCACAATTTACCGCTGATCTGATTAGCATGAATGCAGCCGACTTTATTATCACTTCATCCTACCAGGAAATTGTCGGTACACCAGAAACTATAGGTCAGTATGAGTCATATAAGTTATTTACTATGCCTCAGTTGTATCATGTAGTTGATGGAATAGATTTGTTCAGTCCTAAGTTCAACATGGTGCCGCCGGGAGTAAGTGAAAACATCTTCTTTCCCTACAGCCAAAAAGAAGACCGAGATCCAAGCCTGTGCCAACAAGTCCACGACCTATTATTTAAGCGCGAAGACCCCCAAATACTTGGTCATTTAGATAACCACAACAAGCGACCAATCTTCGCCGTCGCTCCCATCACCTCAATCAGAAATCTCACTGGTTTGGCTGAATGCTTTGGCAAAAGTCAGGCTTTACAAGAGCGTTGTAACCTGATTGTGTTGACGAGCAAATTACATTTAGATGAAGCTACAAACCCAGAAGAAGCAGGGGAAATTCAAAAAATTTATGACATTATTGATCAATATAGTCTCCACGGAAATATTCGCTGGCTAGGAATGCGCTTACCTAGCCATAACCTAGGCGAAGCTTACCGAGTAATTGGCGATCGCAAGGGAATTTATGTTCACTTTGCTCTATTTGAAGCTTTTGGACGCAGTATTTTAGAAGCCATGATTTCTGGTCTGCCAACTTTCGCAACTCAATTTGGCGGCGCTTTAGAAATTATTGAAAATCGAGAAAATGGATTTAATCTCAACCCCACCGATTTAGCAGGAACAGCAAAGAAAATTTTAGATTTCCTTGACCAATGCGACAACTATCCCGAACACTGGGAAGAAACTTCTGAGTGGATGAGTCAGCGAATTCGTAATAGATATAATTGGCAGCTACATACTAGTCAGTTATTATTGCTTGCTAAAATTTTCAGCTTTTGGAACTTTGTTATGCCGGAAAATAACGAAGCTAGGGATCGTTACATGGAAACCTTATTTCATCTTATTTATAAACCCAGAGCAGAAAAGATTTTGGAACAACACATGAATATAAAGGGAACAGGCAATTAGGCAATATAGCGTTTCCTAGTCTGCTGAGGTACAAACTTATCTGTCTTTAAAAGTTTCCTAGGTTAGGAAACTCCGAAGTTCTGATCGCCGGACGCCGGCGCTCAGACTTCTCTCCACCTACAGAACTTTTCGCAGTGTTTATCAGTGTTTATCTGTGGTTATTACTTCTTCCTCACTGAGGTAATAAACGCTATAAAAGACAACCAACCTATTTAATAAAACTCTTTTTTAGTCCCCATTCCCCCTTCCCCATCTATATGGATACCAACGGTCGTTCTCGCAATTTTATCTACACAGATTGGATATTAATCGAAACCCAGTTTGACCCTAACCAGTTGCACTCTAAAGAAACCGTCTTTACAATCGGCAATGGATACTTGGGAACAAGAGGTAGCTTTGAGGAAGGGTATACTAATGCGTTGCCAGCTACTTTTATCCACGGTGTCTATGATGATGTTCCTGTGGTGTACACCGAACTCGCCAATTGTCCTGACTGGCTACCATTGGTAGTAATTGTCGATGGCGATCGCTTCCGCCTCGATCAAGGTGAGATATTGAGATATGATCGCCAACTTGACCTACGCCAAGGTATTCTCAGCCGATCTCTGCGTTGGCGTTCTCGCAGTGGCAAGACTATAGACATCCACTTTGAACGCTTTGCTAGTCTGGCAGATCAGCATATATTAGGGCAACGCTGCCAGCTAACGCCAATAGATTTCGATGGGTTGATTGAAGTTCAAGCTAGCATCAACGGCTATCCCGAAAATCAGGGTTTTAATCATTGGGAAGCGCTAGACCAAGGTAAAACAGATCAAGGTTTTTGGTTATATCGTCGCACCCGCAACTCCAGAATTGAAATCGGCATGGCTGCTAGAACAACAATATCGGGAACTGAGGCGGCGTTGCAATTCAACAGCGCACCTGGCTATCCGACAACGAGTACAACCTTCTTCGCTACATCACAACAGACAGTAACCATAGAAAAAATTGTCACAGTTTTTACCTCACGGGACATTGATACACCAGTCGCAGCAGCTCAAGAAAAACTCGCGCACCTGCCAGATTATACAACGCTGCTTGATGCCCACAAGCAGGCATGGAATAAGGTTTGGCAGCAAAGTGATATTCTCATTGAAGGAGATAGTACAGCAGCTTTTGCTGTGCGTTATAACCTGTTTCAGCTGCTAATCGCGGCGTCACGGCATGATGACAAAGTTAGTATTCCCGCGAAAACTCTTTCAGGGTTTGGCTATCGCGGTCATGTGTTTTGGGATACAGAAATTTTTATTCTGCCCTTTTTTACTTATGTTCAACCAGCTATAGCCCGTAACTTACTTAGTTATCGCTACCATACTTTGAATGGAGCGCGACGCAAAGCATTCCATGATGGGTATAAAGGAGCAATGTTTGCTTGGGAAAGTGCTGTGACTGGGGATGAGGTAACGCCTCGTTGGTCATTACCTAATGATTTTTACGCTGACGATGTGCGGATTTGGTGTCGCGATCGCGAAATTCACATCAGTGCAGATATCGCCTATGCTGTCTGGTACTACTGGCAAGCTACTGACGATGATCAGTGGATGCAAGACTGTGGCGCAGAGATGATTTTGGATACCGCTATTTTTTGGGGAAGCCGAGTCGAGTTCAATCGAGAGTCCCAACAGTATGAAATTCGTGGGGTAATTGGCGCAGATGAATACCACGAATTTGTTCACAACAACACCTTCACTAACCGGATGGTGCAATGGCATTTGGAAAAAGCGATCGCAGTCTATAATTGGCTTGAGAAAAACTTTCCTGAGCGCGCCACCGAACTAGAGCAAAAACTGCAACTTAGTCCAGAACAGCGAACGCACTGGCAAGAAATCGCTGCTAAATTATTGATTTTCTACGATTCGTCAACAGGATTAATCGAGCAGTTCGAGGGATTTTTCCAACTGGAAGATATCAATTTAGCAGACTATGAACCACGCGATCGCTCCATGCAAGCTATCCTAGGCATCGAAGGAGCTAACAAGCGACAGGTACTCAAACAGCCAGATGTGCTGATGCTCCTCTATTTGATGCGTCAATCAGAAGATTTTCCCTACAACCAAAAAGCATTGCAGGCAAACTGGGACTACTACGCACCCCGCACTGATATTACATACGGTTCTTCACTTGGCCCAGCAATTCACGCCATCTTAGCCTCAGATTTGAGCAAATCAACAGAAGCTTACGAACGGTTTATGCAGGCGGTCATGGTGGATCTTGAAGATACCAGAGGTAACACCGCCGATGGAATTCACGGAGCTAGCGCTGGTGGCATTTGGCAGGCTGTAATTTTAGGGTTCGGTGGTGTACAACTTACAGAAGATGGCCCCATAGCCAACCCCCACCTGCCCCCTGGCTGGACGCGCCTCAAGTTTAAACTGCAATGGCGTGGTAAATGGCACGAGTTCGACCTACGCCAAGAACAGGTTACTCAGGAAATAGCTCAGGAATTAGAATTTCTGCAACTTTCCTTCTCCCCTAATCCCCAATCCCAGTCACTTGAGTCAGGCTCTCCCGCAGTGCTGACTCCCCACGATCCTGGCTCCTCAGTGAGTTACCCTAATTCCTCAAAATACCAAATGGAAACTTCTCCCCATAACCCCCACATCCAGGGATTCATCTTCGATCTGGATGGTGTGCTCACAGATACAGCAGAATTCCACTACCTAGCTTGGCAAAGACTAGCAGATCAAGAGAGTATACCTTTTAATCGACAGGCTAATGAAGCACTGCGAGGTATATCTCGTCGTGCTTCTCTGATGCTGATAGTTGGAGATAGACCGTATTCGGAAGCACAACTTGCAGAGATGATGGAGCGCAAGAACGGCTACTACGTAGACTTAATCCAAAATATGACGCCCAGGGATTTGTCATTAGGAGCGATTGAACTTTTAAATGAACTGCGGCAAGCTGGTATTAAGATAGCGATTGGCTCAGCTAGCAAAAATGCCCGCACAGTAGTAGAGCGATTAGAGATTGCTGATAAAATAGATGCGATCGCCGATGGTTATAGCGTGCAGAAACCCAAACCAGCACCCGACCTCTTTTTATACGCAGCCAACTTGCTAGAACTCGAACCAGAGCAATGTGTAGTCGTAGAAGATGCAACAGCAGGCGTGGAGGCCGCTTTAGCCGCTGGTATGTGGACGGTAGGACTCGGCCCAGCTGAACGAGTTGGCGCAGCTCATGTTGTCATACCTAACCTAGCAGGCGTCAAATGGGCAAATATCAAAGCTAAATTGAGTAGCATTGCTACGCAAAAAAAATAACATGAGTCATCTAATTTTGGATTTTAGATTGACCTACTCAGTGTTGAGTGCTGAATCAAGTATAGTAATCGAAGTATAGATTAGGACGTTAACAACTAGGCACAAAGTTGATACTGAAACTTACAGCGTTTTTCAGGTAAATGAAGTATATGGGTAGGGGCACAACATTGTTGTGCCCTTACGATAATCTGTACCTCACCAAGTTGCAATCTGCTATGATTCTTCTCTTCTGCCCTCAGCATAGCTGCCTTGGTCGAAGGGCGGTAAATACTTTTAAGTAGATAGGCGTAAATAAATTAAAGTTTGTGGTAGGGACTTTAATCCTGATAATCCTTCTTTTGAGCGATGAATCGCTCACTACGAATTAATAATTTTATTTATGTTTAATCATGCCTACTTATTTAGTAGTTCAGGAATGTTTAACGCCTATTATTTACTTAACTGTCTTAACTGTCTTAACTGCCTCAAAAATTTATTTACTTAACTGTCTTATCTGTCCTTGTGTATTAGTTTTGATTGTGAGAATATAAAAGATAAGCCAACCTTATCTATACATAGTAAAAAACAAATGATAGACATATAATTGATAGATAAAATCTTACTTTAGTAACATAGTCTGTAATATTAAGCACGAAGTTAGATGCTTTTATACCGTTTACCATGATGTCGATATGCTATAGTTTAGTACCTGAGAAGCTAAATACTTCTAGAATCTAATACAAAAGACATTGTTTTGACAGCTAGTATTTCCTCTGTCTACGAGCTAATTAAAAGCTTAGTGCTTTCTTATATGTGTCTCGGCTAGTTTTCAGTAGTGTGATAATTTAACCTAACTGCAAAAACATAACTATGTGAATTCTGAGCGTTACAGAAATCAGGCAAGCAAAGTAATGCCATCATAATTTAGCATTCGGCCTAAATTCTAAACTACTACATTCAATGTAGCGAATGTGCATAACTAAATAAGATTGAGGCATCTTTTGCTTTCGGTAGGAATCAAAAATTGAAATACTTGTTTAGCTTCAATCAAAATCTTCACTTTTGCTTCATCCAGAATGTAAGTTATTAACTAATAAATTTAATATTAATAGTATGGTAAGTGATGTGTGATTACGTCTTATTTTGGTGTGTCTTCATCATTACTTATCGGATAAGCACTCTCCACCTCTATTATGATGTGAGAGTCATGTTATGGGGGCAAAGAGCAAGGATAGAATTCAAGATTTTCCCCTTTAACTGAAAAGTATTAGTGTCTGCATTGTTGCTCTTAATTGTTTTGAGAGACTACAATTATTCATCTTTGCGCTACTGGATTATACCAAGTTGCCAAAGAAACTTTTGTTACTTTACTTGATGATAATTAAGTCAATTGTTGTCTTGATTGACACCATTGAATCAAGTCAATGATTCAATGAAATCTCTAATAACTATTAAGTGATCTAAGAATATTTTATTATAAAAAAATAATATTTTTGGCAACTTGGTATTAGCGAAAGAACGCAATCATGACTATTTCGATTTACAAATGACCTTGTGATTGTTCAAGCAATTTCAAAGATGTGATTTGCATATATGTTGAATGTTGTTGTTATGCAATCTACGTTTGATGATTTTGTACTATATCTTCTCACCATGCCTTTGGCACCCCTCTTCCAAATTTGGGAGAGGGGAGTAGTGAGAAGTTACAACGACTGACTTAGTATCGTGCATGCATTAAGCATGTTCAAACGAGCTAGCAAAATACTGTTTTAAAACAAGGATGAGTTTATGGCAATTAGAAATGGAACACCGGACAAGGATACCCTTACAGGTACCGCTCAAGCTGATACGCTGCGCGGCTTTGCTGGTGAAGACACTCTATTTGGCTTAGGTGGTAATGACCTCCTCCGAGGTGGGGACGATAAGGACGAGCTGTTTGGTGGAGCCGGAGCTGACAGACTATTTGGAGATGCAGGCGAGGACTCGCTGTTTGGTGAAGCCGGCAATGACACCCTCTATGGTGGCCAGAACATCGATGACGTTCTTGATGGCAAAGACCTCCTCGATGGTGGTGCTGGTGCTGACTGGCTCTATGGTGGCTTTGAGGATACTGTGCAGGGTGGTGCTGGTAATGACACCCTAATTGGTAGCTTCTCTAATGACCTGTTGTATGGTGATGACACAGAAGGAACTCTTCCAGGAGGTGCTGACTTCATCGATGGCGCAGAAGGTAATGACACTCTCTATGGCGAAGCAGACACCTTAAGTAGTGGTGGTAACGATACCCTTGTGGGTGGAGTTGGCGATGACATTCTCTATGGCTTTGCCGGTGATGACTCTTTGTTTGGCGGAGAAGGTTTTGATACCCTCCAAGGCGGCGACGGCAACGACGTTCTTGATGGCGGAGAAGGTTCTAGCACGCTTTTGGGTGGCGCTGGCTTAGAAACCATCAGTGGTGGCATTGATGGTGACTTCATCGATGGTGGAGAAGGCAATGATAACCTCAATGGACTCGGTGGTAATGACACTATCTACGGCGACTTCGACGCAGTTGACACACTCTCTGGCAATGACGTGCTTAATGGCGGTGCTGGCGATGATTTCCTAGACGGCGGCGCAGGTCTTGACCGCATCGTAGGTGGGGCTGGTATTGACATTGTGTTTGGCGGCGAAGACTTAGAAACCCAAAGCGGACGCGACACCCTAACTGGCGGGGCTGTAGCTGAAGAAACTGATTACTTCCAATTGTTATATCAAGAATTTCAATTTGAGCCACCTCAGCCCGGTGAGCCAGTCATACCTGTTCCTGCTGGTGACTGGATAACTGACTTCCAGGATGGTTTTGACTTCTTCTTGCTTGAGGGTGTTGAATTTGAACAGTTGGCATTCGCCCGCACCAATCTCGTTGTTAATGGTGCTACTACGACGAATAATACTCGGATATACATTGCTCCTGAAGCTGGCTCTGGCATTACTCCTGCTCAATCCGAAACGCTAGCTGTTGTGCAAGGGTTACTTCCAGGAAGGTTCGACGCGTCAGATTTTGTTGTCGAACCTATCGTCTAGAAAATGGGCAACCAGGCGGTGTACTTGGAAAAATCCGAATGCACACACCTGATAAGTTACCCAAAAATCAACGGAGCAGCCGCAGCGTCACCATAACGTACTGAGCTACTCTTTGGATTGATTGTTTCAATTTTATATCTCTTGCTGTCCCTTTAATTGGGGACAGCAAGAAACTAATAATTAAAAAGCCATGCGAATTTTATTTTTGCATCCGAATTTTCCCGCCCAATTCCGTCATCTAGCTGTCGCTTTAGCCAAAGACAAACGCAACCAAGTGTACTTTGGTACTGCTCGTCAGAAAGGTAATTTGCCTGGCGTCAATAAGGTTATTTATAGCCCTACACGAGAAGCTCGTCCAGAAACCCACCACTATGTCAGACCCCTAGAAAATGCTGTCCTTCAGGGTCAAAGTGTCTATCGGCTGGCAGAACAACTCAAAGCTCGAAGATTTATTCCCGATGTAGTCTATGGCCATTCGGGTTGGGGCCCGACCTTATTTATCAAAGATATTTTTCCCAAAACCAAGTTACTGTGTTATTTAGAGTGGTTTTATCATGCTCATGGCTCCGATGCAGACTTTGATCCCACTGAACCGCTCACCGTTGATGATGAAGCCCGCATTCGACTCAAAAATGCGCCGATTTTACAGGATCTATATAGTTGCGATCGCGGTCTTTCTCCCACTTATTGGCAGCGTCAGCAATTTCCGCCGGAGTATCACAATAAGATTAGTGTGCTTCATGATGGCATTGACACGCAATTCTTTTGCCCCAAGCCAGGGGCAAAGTTGGTTCTCCCCCGCATCAATCTAGACCTTTCTCACGCCACAGAAATCGTCACGTATGTGGCGCGGGGTATGGAGCCTTACCGGGGATTTCCGCAATTTATGGAGGCAGTTGCTTTACTCCAACAGCAACGTCCTCAATGTCATGTAGTGATTGTGGGAGAAAATCGCGTAGCCTACGGCAAACAACTACCTGATGGCAAAACCTACAAAGAGGTGATGCTGGAAAAATACGCTCTCGACCTCAGCAGAGTTCATTTTACAGGCTGGTTGCCTTACGCTGAATACCTGCGAGTTCTCCAGGCTTCTTCTGTACATGTTTATCTAACGCGTCCCTTCGTCCTGTCTTGGTCAATGTTGGAGACTTTATCAACAGGTTGTTTGTTGGTAGCTTCCAAAACTGCTCCTGTAACCGAGGTGATTCAAGATGGTGTCAATGGTCTGTTGGTAGACTTTTTTTCGCCCCAAGAAATTGCCGATCGCATTGAAGAAGCGCTTACACATCCAGAGCAGATGGCCTTGATCCGGGCTAAAGCGAGAGAAACAATTTTGGAGCGCTATGACTTGTCGCAATTATTACCCCAGCATGTGCAATGGATACAGCAGCAAGAAGATGATAAAAGCAACTTATTTCTATATAAAAAAACTCAGCTTGAGTTGATAACTACGACTCAAGAGAACGGCTCAAATGGGAAACACAAAAACCCAGCACTTATACAAGTCAATAACCAGACAGTAACAGCTCAAGAAATTATTTCCCTCTTGAGCCGATACCAACTACTACCAAAGTTCCAGCAAGAACTTTTGATTGACCAAGCGATCGTACCCTTTAATTGCACACCAGAAGAACAAGCCAAATCTTGTCAAGACTTCTGTACAAAACATCAGTTAATGTCGGAGCCTGAACGCCTAAGTTGGCTAGAGCAGCAAGGTATGACTGAAACACAATTTTTAGACCTTGCAACCCGGAACCTGAAAATCGAGAAATTTAAACAAGCTACTTGGGGTAGCAAGTTAGAATCTTACTTTTACCAAAGAAAGAAGCAATTAGACCGAGTTGTTTACTCCCTAATCCGCACTCACGATGCAGCTGCCGCTCAAGAACTTTACTTTCGTCTTCTAGAAAACGAACAGCCCTTTGCTGAACTAGCAGTGCAATACTCTCAAGGCTCAGAAGCCCAGGTTGGAGGCTTAATAGGCCCGGTTGCAATCAGTACACCTCATCCCAAACTAGCTCGAATTCTTGCTGTCAGTCAATCAGGGCAATTATCCCCCCCAACTCGTGTAGGAGATTGGTGGATCATTGTGCGACTAGAAAAACATATGCCAGCTCAACTTGACGAACCCATGCAGCAAAAGCTGCTTAACGAACTCTTTTCTTCCTGGTTAAAAGAGCAACTGCAACAACAAAATTCCAAACCACAACTAGAAGTACAAAAACCAGCTTGAATTCATAACCTTCAAACCAATTAGATTTTTTAGGTAAATAACGTGCCAGCTTTCAACTTTAGTGAACAAAATCTGGTGGGAAATGACTTTAGCGGTCAAAACCTGAATGGCTCCAATTTTTTCAAAGCCAGACTCGAAAACGTCTTATTCACTCCCAACGCTCAGGGCACACGCACACAACTGAGAAGCACTAACTTTGAAGAAGCAGTTCTGATCAACGTTGATGCATCAAATGCCATTTTTGCCCCTAATGCTAGCTTTCCTCAACCAGCTAATTTGTTTAAGGCGAAATTGGAAAATGTTAATCTCAGTGGAGCCAACCTGAGACAAGCTAATCTGTCCCTAATTGACACGAAATTCATCAACCTGTCAAATGCTAATTTGACTAATGCTAACCTGCGGGAAGCTAATCTCGGTGGTGAGCAATCCGAACGTCCCAACCTTAGAGGTACTAACTTTACCGGAGCCGATTTATTTAAGACTAAGCTGAAAGCCGCTGACTTAACAGGTGCAAAGCTAGTGAATGCCAATCTGGAAGAAACTGAGTTTGAAGCGGCTCTCTTAATCAACGTTGATGCAACGGGTGCTGATTTCCGGTTGGCAAAACTCACAGATCTGACTCTGCAAAACTCTATCTTTGACCTAGCTAATTTCAGCGGTAATTCTCTAAGTGATGCTCCACTCGAACCAGGACAGACGGGCAATGTCAAGTTTCGTGGCGCTAATTTAAGCAACTTTCTTGCAGATGATGCTATTTTGACGGGTGCTGATTTTAGTCCTTTTATAGATGCTAATGGCGATGTTACGGTTACAAACCTGAGTGGAGCCAAATTTGATGACACCGATTTTAGTGGAGCTAACTTTACGCAAGCTAACGCAGAAGGCGTTTTCATTAATGGGCTTGCCGTTGAAGCGAATTTCACGAATACCAATCTGAGAAACGCTGACCTGTCTAAAGGTGACTTCACCAATGCCACCTTCGTAGGAGCAGATTTGAACGGTGCGATCGCTGTTGATGCCATTGGTCTAACCGTTGGAGATGCAACTAACAATATCCTTAATGGCACAAGCGGCAACGATAACCTTTTTGGTAATGCTGGCGATGATGTCCTCAACGGTGATGCGAGTAATGATTATCTCGACGGGGGGCTAGGCAATGATACCCTCACCGGCGGTGGTGGCAGTGACACGCTCAGTGGTGGTGCAGGCAGTGACATCCTCACTGGTGGTACTGGAAATGATTTCTTAATTGGTAATACTGGAAATGATACCCTCACTGGCGGTGCCGGAATTGATACCATTCGCTATAGCAGTGGCGATGGTCAAGACCGAATTAACGGATTTGTAACAGGAACAGGCGGAGATATCTTTTCCTTCAGTGACATTGATGCAATTGATGTGCGAATAGTCAACGCTAATACCCAATTCCGACTTGGAGATGGCATTGCTGGCAACGCAAACTTTGGTACAGGCTCTTTGTTAGTCACCCTCGTCAATACTTCTTTTACCCAGGCTAATATCAGCACCAACATTGATCCAACTAACAGCCCTGTCTTCCAGTTTTCATAAGAACGCATACATCTGAGCTTGAATCCTTAAACTCTCAACCACTTTGAAAATCAAAAGGCAATAAATATGAGTATCATTGGAACCCCAGGTAACGATAACATCCTAGGTACTGGTCTTGATGACCATATCGATGGTCTAGGTGGCAATGACTTTATTGACGGTCAAGATGGAACTGATACCCTTGTTGGCGGATTAGGCAGGGATACCCTTGTAGGAGATGACGGTGATGACAGCCTCTTGGGTGGGGATGGTGCAGATTCCCTCAATGGCGATGACGGCAATGATACCCTCTTTGGTCAGACAGGTAATGATCTCCTTGATGGTGCTAACGGCAACGATTACCTCAATGGTGGTGATGGCAATGATACCCTCTTTGGTCAGGAAGGCGATGACACCCTTCTTGGCTTAGGTGGGAATGATTTTCTAGGTGGGTTCAAAATTGACAACCAAGGTAATCTCGAAGGTGAGTTCGCTAATGACTTCCTCGACGGTGGGATTGGTAATGATACTCTTGATGGCTGGGACGGTGATGACACGCTTCTGGGTGGGGTAGGTTTTGACAGCCTGCTTGGTGGAGATGGTAGTGACTTAATCAATGGCGGTGCTGATACTGATACTCTCGATGGCAATACCGGTAATGACACTCTCAACGGCGAGGCTGGCGCCGATAGCCTAGTTGGTGGTTTAGGCAATGACACTCTCAATGGCGGTATCAATAATGACATCTTAAATGGCCAAGAAGACAATGACGCGATCAAAGGTGAGGATGGCAACGACACCCTGATTGGTGGTGGTGGTAGTGATACCCTGACTGGCGGTGCTGGTGCTGATAGATTTCAATTCAATGCTTCCACTGAAGGCATTGATATCATCACAGACTTTTCTGTTGTTGATGACACCATCCTTATTTCTGCTGCTGGTTTCGGCGGGGGGTTAGTGGCTGGTGTACTTCCAGCTAGCCAATTTCACTTAGGTTCGTTAGCCAACGATTCCTCAGACCGATTTATTTACGACACAAGTATTGATGTGCTTTACTTTGACGTCGATGGTACAGGTAGTACTTCGCAGGTAGAACTAGCTAGATTCTCTAACAATCCTTCTATTACTAGGAATGACATTGTTGTTTTCTAGGTATCAGAAAGATATGTCTGTTAATGTTCAGACCATGTAGAGACGTTACATTGCAACGTCTCTACTTCAAAATATTCAAACTTCAATGCGAATTCTTTTTACTATTGCCCACTTTTTTAATCCTGACAGCAAGGGGAAGCACGCTTCCCAAAGGAAAGACCCCCAACCTCGCTTGCTGGCATTAAGTCAAAGCCTTGCTGCTTTGCATCAGCTATTTGGCAAGTCTCAAAGTATTATCAATATTGAACGGCGACTGGCTTTCCCCGCGAACCAACTGCAAGCCCACGAACTGGACATTATTATTTGTACAACCAAAGATAATCATCTTCTGAATGAGTTACCTTTACCTTCCCATTTTTATAAGCACCATCCTACCCAGGCAGAACCTTTATTGTTGGGATTTGAGTGCGAAGCATTACTGCGTGATTGTCTTGGTCAGTATGATTACTATTGTTTTCTTGAAGATGACCTGATTCTTCATGACCCCTGGTTATTTATCAAATTAAATTGGTTTACTCAGCAAGCACATGATCTGAGTTTGCTTCAACCGAATCGTTATGAAATCTGCACCCACAATCTAACCTACAAAGCCTACATTGATGGTGATTTAGCAGCAAGAGTAACCGCACCTTTTCAGAATGTAAACGAGCAACCAAAACTTCAGGGTAAAATTCTAGGGATGCCAATTTTATTTCGTCGCGCCCTTAATCCTCACTCTGGTTGCTACTTTTTGAATGCTAATCAGATGGCTTACTGGGCTAGCCAATCTTATTTTCTTGACCGCAATACCAGCTTTATTAGTCCTTTAGAAAGTGCTGCAACATTAGGAATTATGAAGACATTTCGAGTCTATAAAACTGTATCAGAACAGGCAAGTTTTTTAGAAATTCAGCATTTTGGCACCGGATTTCTCAGACTTATAGGAGAAAAAGTAGGATTACCAAAAAGTTAAATTTTAGTATCTTAGTAACTCTAATTGCGTAAATCAAGTATGTTCATAAATCTACCAAAACTAGTCAAAACAAAACTATGAAAATATTAAATATGACTATTAATATTAACAGCAAGCTTTATTATAGTAGTCCTAAATTTGTGAGAAACCACTCATGTTCTTTACAGGTGACTGAAATTAAAGGTGTAGGGGTGTAAGGGTTTAGGGGGGAGAGAGAAAACTTCTATTTGTAATCGCTCTAGGCTGCGTAGTGTGTTGCAGACAAGCTTGTCTTTACGCTGCGCGATCGCTAAACCTACGCTAACGCTAGTTTCCTGGATTGCGAGGAAATTCTCCTTCTCTTAAGGGATACGCTATGTGTAATGACAGCCTTAATAAAATATCTTACAACTCAAATAGGATTGCTATATAAGGAGTAGATCATGAAAGGCATTATTTTGGCTGGTGGTTCCGGTACTCGTCTTTATCCAATAACTCATGTTATCAGTAAACAACTAGTGCCTGTTTATGATAAGCCAATGATTTATTACTCATTATCTGTATTAATGTTAGCTGGCATTAGGGAAATTTTAATTATTTCCACACCTAGTGATTTGCCATTATTTAAAAAATTATTAAAGGATGGTAATCAGTGGGGATTAAAGTTTAGTTATGTCAAACAACCAAAGCCGGAAGGTTTAGCTCAAGCCTTTATTTTGGGCAAAGACTTTATTGATAACGAGCCAGTATGCTTAATTTTAGGTGACAATATCTTTTATGGACACGGTTTGACAGAAGTACTGAATCGAGCAGCAAATTTGAAGAAAGGCGGATTAGTATTTGGCTATCAAGTCAAACATCCTGAACAATATGGTGTAATCGAATTTGACAAACACATGCGTGTAATTAATATAGAAGAAAAACCACTAATTCCTAAATCTAAGTATGTGATTCCTGGTATCTACTTTTATGATAGCCAAGTTGTAGAGATTGCTTCTAGTCTTAAACCTTCTGCTCGCAACGAGTTAGAAATTACTGATTTGAACCTGATTTATTTGCAGCGGGATCAACTACAAGTAGAACTTTTAGGAAGAGGATATGCTTGGTTAGATACTGGTACTCATGAATTTTTACATCAGGCAAGTAGCTTTATTCAAACTTTAGAAGAACGGCAGGGTTTAAAAATAGCCTGTATAGAAGAAATTGCTTATAATCAAGGATATATTGACTCATGCCAACTTCGTCACTTAGCTGAGTCTATGGCTAAGAGTAGCTATGGTCACTACCTAATGACAATTTTAGAGAATAATCAGAACTATGAATCAATTATACAAAATGATAAAACAGAATTATTTTATGTCAATAAATCGCCTTCGGATATAAATTTACAGCTTTTATAACCTAAGCTCGACTTTATCCAAATCCAAGAATGTAACATGTAAAATCTTGCGAAATTTCTGGCTTTGTGACATTTTTTTTTGAAATGATTAGTTTTTATGAAATCGAACAAGTTAAGACCTCCATTTAATGAATGTTTTAGCTTATGCGTAGACGCTAGCAACTTGCCGCAGGTATCGCCATTCGCTAAAACTACAATATTATCATTTATAAAAATAAGGTTAGCTAATTATTTAAAGCATAAAATTTTTAGTTAAAATTAAATTACAATGAATATTATACAAACAGAAATTCCTGATTTGTTAATGATTGAACCACAAATTTTTAGTGATAATCGTGGTTTATTTTATGAAAGTTATAACGAAAAATCCTTACTAGAAAAGGCAGGAATTGCTGAGCATTTCGTCCAAGATAATCATTCTCTTTCTGCTAGAAACGTATTACGTGGCTTGCACTATCAAATCCGGCAATCTCAAGGAAAACTAGTAAGAGTAATATCAGGTACAGTCTTTGATGTAGCTGTCGATTTGAGAAAAAGTTCTCAGACTTTCTGTCAATGGGTGGGTATATATCTGACAGCCGAAAATAAACGACAGGTGTGGATACCATCAGGTTTTGCTCACGGTTTTTTGGTGCTTTCAGAATATGCTGAAGTTTTGTACAAAACGACAAACTACTATGCACCACAGTACGAGCGTACTATATTGTGGAATGATCCTGATTTAATGATTGCTTGGCCAATTCAAGAAGAACCAATACTCTCTGCTAAAGATCAAGTTGCTAAGTTGCTGCGAGATGCAGAGATGTTTACATGAAAATCCTGCTGACAGGTGTAACTGGACAAGTGGGTTGGGAATTGCAACGTACTTTGATAACTTTGGGTGAAGTGATTTCTGTAGGGCGCTGTCAGATGGATTTAGCTCAACTAAATACTATTCGCCGTATTATCCGAGAAGTCCAACCAGACTTAATTATTAATCCAGCCGCTTACACAGCAGTAGATCAAGCAGAGTCAGAACCAGATTTAGTGATGGCTATTAATAGTATTGCTCCTGGTGCGATCGCAGAGGAAGCAAAGCGGCTGGGTGCAGCAATGATTCACTATTCTACTGATTATGTATTTGATGGCTTAAATACAACTCCCTACACTGAAGCAGATAAACCTAATCCGCAGAATGTCTATGGTATGACAAAACTGGCAGGTGAGCAAGCGATTATGGCTGTAGGAGTGCCATATTTGATTTTACGCACCAGTTGGATATATGGTTTGCGAGGTAAAAATTTTTTACTGACTATGCAAAAGCTGGCTCAGGAACGGGAAGAAATTAGAGTTGTTAATAACCAAATTGGTGCGCCTACTTGGAGTCGCCTGATTGCTGAAGCTACTGCCCAGATTTTATCTCAAGCTCGACAAAATGTATCTGGTTTTATCGCTAGTAAGAGTGGAATTTATCACTTAACAGCCAATGGACAAACTAGCTGGTATGGTTTTGCTAAAGCGATTTTTGACCATAATTTTCAGCAGAGTGAGCGTAAGTTACAGAGGTTAATAGCAATTACCTCTAAGGAGTATCCGACAGCAGCGAGTAGACCAGCTTATTCCTTATTAAATAGTGAGAAATTATATAATACTTTTGGGCTGATTCTGCCAGAGTGGCAAAAAAGTTTAGAGTTAATGCTGACTGACATCGAGGATTCAGGAAAATAATTATCAATAGTTTGGTTTACCGCAGTTCTGGCACTCCAGGACATTCGGATACAAGAGTGAGGTGCTTCCTGGTTTGACTACCCAAAACTTCTCGCTCACCACCTAAGAGTCGAATTTCTGTTGAGATCCCAGTATAAGCCCCTCCAACTTAAAGCAGTAGACTGATTAATCAGTTTTATTGATTAAATTCAGAAAAACTAATATTTGCTTTGATTGCTAAAAGTCCTTAAACTAGTAACAACTAATTAGCCAAAACTCCACTGTCAAGTTTCCTTTCGCAGTAGCTTAAGAAAACTAAGCAGTAAAATTATAGCTTTAGGTATGAATTTAAAATGTTACGCCTGTGGTAATCTCTAATAAATCAGAGTATGCACTTTTAGCTCTGTTAGAGTTGGCAACCTGCTACCCTAACGGTGAATCCCTGCAAATTCGAGAGATAGCGGTATTACAAGATATCCCGAATCGCTATTTGGAACAACTCTTGGCAACATTAAGGCGTCAAGGCTTGATTAAAAGCATACGCGGAGCCAAAGGCGGCTACGTTCTGGCACGAGATCCCCGGACGATCACAGTTTTGGATGCTTTTAATTGCATGGAAGGGTCAGACGTTGTTGTCTCTACTTCTGAAACAACTTCCAGCACAATAGAAGACGAACTGATTCAGGAAGTTTGGCAAGAAGCCCGTCAGGCTGCTAACGCTGTTTTGCAAAAATATACACTCCAAGACCTTTGTGAACTGCGAGCCACCCGAAAAAATAAAGAGTTGATGTATTACATTTAAGGGATTGGGGATTGGTACTGGGGACTGGGGACTGGGAATTGGGCATGTGAGAGTCAGTACTGTGGACGGGTTTCCTGACTTGAGGAGCCTACTGCGTTGCCTCTTTTCCTCCGGTTGTTCGCTCTTAGCGTTCCCGTAGGATAGTAAGTGGCGTGCAACTGGCGTTATTGGGCATTGATAAAGAGACAAGGTAGACAACACAGAGACTTCTTTAATAATTCCTCCCAGTCCCCAGTCCCCAATCCCCAGTCCCTTTTTTGGTTAATGCGATAATTTCTTCAAAACAGAAGCGGTTAACCAGATCGGTCAGTGCCTTCACAAGGTGATCATACTGCTCAGGAATTTGCTCAATTAGCTTGAGAATTTCCTTAGCATTGATTCGGAGCGCCGCCTGATGCAGTTGGTCGATCCAGTCACTCGGCATTACGCCCAAGTCTGTAACCGTTAGCATAGGCGTAAAGGATGCATTAGAAAGCCAAGCTGCTCCTTCGCTATTTTCCTGATTGTCTAGTTCATCAGCATAAACGTAGCGAACACCCAAGTATTCAGCCATCTTTTCAAAAATCACGGTTGTCTGAAATGGCTTACGCACAAAGTCATCAAAGCCCATAGATAGCGCTGTCATGCGGTCTTCCTCAAATGCGCTTCCAGTCAATGCGATGATCACTGGGGCTTGAGAACCGCCTGTCGTTTTAATGTGCTGAGTTGCCTCAAATCCGTTCATGATTGGCATCCGCAGATCCATCCAGATTAAGTTAGGCGACCAACTTTCCCAAAGCTCGATCGCAGCTTGACCGTTTACTGCTTCCTGTACCTCAAAGCCAATGGGGGTCAACAATTCAACCAGAAGCCGCCGATTTTCCAGTTTATCCTCGACAATTAAAATGCGATAGGTGGGTTGTCCTGTTTCTAAACCAATGACTTGCCGACTCAGTGCAGGCATTGGCAAAGTATCCAAAATTACTGCACGAGTTTGGATATCAAACGTGAAGGTCGAGCCTTCTCCTAATGTGCTATTTACCGTTATCTCTCCACCCATGAGCCGGACAAATCGCTGGCTAATGGGTAATCCGAGTCCAGTTCCTTCTTGAGCTTTCTGCCCCGCCTCCGTCTGCACAAACGGCTCAAATAAACGATTAAAGTCAGTAGCAGCAATGCCGCAACCTGTATCTTCAACACTGAAGCAGAGGGTGACACAATGATCAGGCGTGATGGTTTGGCTAAGAGTTTCCACCCGCAACATCACTTGACCCACCTGTGTAAACTTAATTGCATTTCCTAACAGATTAACGAGAACCTGGCGCAATTTACTCTCATCGGCACAGATGTATTGCGGAATCGTATTTGAGCGCTCAAAAATGAGCTGTAACCCTCTTGATTGAGCTTTCAGACCAAACATCTGCTGGAGGCGATCAAGCAGCCCGTAGAGGTCAAAATTTGTTTCGTTGAGTGTGACTCGACCCGCTTCAATTTTGGACATCTCCAATACGTCATTGATTAAGGTCAGCAAGTCTTCGCCACTGCGGTTGATGGTATCCAAGTATTCCTGCTGCTGCGAGTTAAGCGATCGATTCCGCAGCAGCAATTGGGTAAAGCCGAGGATGATGTTGAGGGGAGTTCGGAGTTCATGGCTCATGTTAGAGAGAAACTGGCTTTTAGCAAGGTTGGCGGCATCTGCGGCTTCTTTGGCTTTTTTTAGCGCGACTTCGGTTTTTTTGAGCTTGGTGATATCACGAGCGACCCAAAGCACTGTCCGGTCAGATAACGGCGAGACACTGGCTAAAAACCAAGTTTCTCGATTTTTGATTGACAAATGGTATTCAACAAAAACATTCTTGCGACTGCCATCAGGGTTTCTGGGTTCTTCTTTCAGCTCCAACGCTTGCTGAATGGCATCGACTATTAAATTGGCAATTTCTCTAGGTAAAACTTCATGAACTTTTTTGCCAAGGCGATCTACATCAGGTTTGTAAGCAAAGGATTGTGTTAGCACATACTTCGTTTGCACATACTTTAGGTAACGACCTTCCGCATCAAAAACGACTACCATGTCGGTCATCGCAGCGAACATTAACCTGAGTTCTGCCTCCGATGTTTTCAGTGCCGCCTCTACTTTTTGACGACCCTTTCGGGCAGCTTCGCTAACGCGAATTTCCCGCTGAAGTTGAGCATTTTTCTCGTCGAGTTCTGTGGTGCGTTTCTTAACTCGGCTTTCTAATTTCTCGTTGGTCAGTGCTAAGGCTAAAAAAGATTCACGCAACTGTTGCGCCATTTGGTTAAAAGACTGCGCTAACTCGTTTAATTCGGTTATGCTGTTCACAGAAACTCTTTGGTCTAAGTTTCCTGCTGCGATCGCTTTGGCTGCGCTCCCCAGTCGCAGAATCGGCTGCGTAATCCAGCGAGCCGTAAAAATGCCCAATCCAGTTGCGAGGGCAAACGCGACCAGACAAAGCACAATTGTTGTGCGAGTGTTGGCATTGATTTGATCCATGAAATCCCGTTCTGGGACGACGACAATGATCAACCAGTCCAACCCCTGTTCATTTTTCATGGGCACAACTTGTAAAAATTGCCGTTGCCCCTGAATGTCAAAATCTAGTTGTTGTTTTTTGTCAATTTGGGTTAAGTTTCCAAAGCGTTGCAGCAAGTATTCGGTGGTGCGTCGTGTCAAAATATCGTTGCTTGCGATCGCCTTGACTCGGATGGGATTCTGTAATGTGAAAGGCGCTGTGGGATTTTCAATTACGTAAGGTTGTTGAGTGGCGGAACTACCAACCAGCAATCCTGTGCGCCGTTCCAGGATGAAGGTTTCACCCGATCGCCCGATTTCCAAACTCCGCAGAAATTGACTAATGCCAGTCAGTGAAAAATCTACGGCAGCAACGCCTAATAGATTATTGCGATCGTCATAGATTGGCAAGCTGGCATTGAGTACATATCTGGGTGTGGCAAACAGCCTATAAATTCCGCCCCAGTTCGCTGTTTGAGATTTAACTGCTGATTGATACCAAGGACGAGTTCGCGGATCGTAATTGGGTCTGGATCTCAAAAGTTTAGTGTAACGTCCCGGTTGCTGTGCTGCATAAATCCGGATCTCATCCCCGGTGGACTTACCCGAAAGTTTCACCTGAAACCGACCATCATCCGACCTTTCCACCGCAACATGTTCTCGATATTCTGACCCAATATAAACCGCCGTCACCGTGTCAAACGTCTCAAGTTGATACCAAAGGTGTCGTTCTAATGCTGATAAATCTTGCACATTAACTTCGCCCAGGCGGATCGCATTAGCATTCAGTTGATTGATTTTATGAGGCGTTTCAACATAGGTTTGAAGATACTGTTGGATTCGAGCCGTGATTTCACTGCGGAGTTGAATTGCTACCTCATTAACTGCTCGTTGCCCATTCTGAATTGATAGCCATCCAGTTAACCCCACGGCTAGAGAAATTTGCAGTATAAAAGGTACCACAAGAATATGGCGCAAAGGCACACTTTTAGCAAGCTTTAAAACTTGATCAGTGAGAGGACGCATGTCCGAACTCCTTAAATTAAACAGCAATGCTAGGGTGCTAATGCTGACCCAGAAGCTTTTCACTTCCGATGAGGCTTATTAGCATAATATAAAGGATGTTCTGTTTAAAATAAAATTACCCTCACGAGTAATACAAAAGTAGAAAAACATCCAATAATATAGTTAAAACTTAATTTTCCAAACGTTGCAAAGGTTATATACAGCGGTCAAAAGTAATGTTTTTTTACGTGATAAATTTGTTGAAAATCGCTGCTGATAAAATTAATTTTACTAAGTAGACGGAAATAAAATAAACCATATTAAGGAATGTAAAATATTAATTTTATAGTAAATTTTTATGCTTTATGCTCAATCTTAACAAATAATTGTCTACTTTCATTGAATTATTTATACGCGTTGTACCTTGTAAATAACTAACATCATCAATAGATTTATTGCACAGCTTTGATTTTGGATCACTCATCATCGACAATTCTTGTAGAATGCCTTATACCAATTCACGAAAATCTTGATACCTATAGCATTGCCGTGCCCCTATCAACGTATTTGGATCATTTTTAAAGTTAAATGGTATTAGCAATAGCGTGATAATTGACGATTCTCTTAGCCCTTTGAGAAGTATGGAATTCACCCAATCAACCAAGGGAGATATTCTGATCATTGACGACACTTTAGATAATCTCCGCCTCTTATCAGCAATGCTTGATGAACAAGGTTACGAAGTTCGGAGTGTCACCAATGGTTTGATCGCCTTGATCGGCATACAGGCTCAACCTCCAGATTTGATTCTGCTTGACATCAATATGCCCGGAATGACTGGCTATGAAGTGTGTCAGCGCCTAAAGTCTAATCCCCAAACCCAAGAGATTCCCGTCATTTTTATTAGCGCTTTGAATGAGGTATTTGATAAGGTGAAAGCCTTCTCGGTTGGAGGCGTTGATTTTATTCATAAACCTTTTCAGATTGAAGAGGTTCTGGCCCGGATCGAGCATCAACTCAAACTTTGCCGCTTACAACTGCAACTCCAAGAGCAAAATCGTCGCTTGCAGCAGACAGAAGCAGAACTAAGGCGATCGCTTGAGCAAGAACGAGCACTAAATCAACGCATCGAAGAAATGGCGGCGTTAGAAGAACGCAATCGAATTGCGCGTGATATCCACGACTCGCTAGGACATTCTCTTGTAGCGCTGAATGTGCAAATGGAAACAGCGCTGACACTTTGGCAAGTTGATCTTGAGCGATCGCGATCGTTTTTAGTAGAGGCGAAAAAATTGGGTTCCGAAGCTCTGCGAGCAGTACGGGAATCAGTTTCCGCCATTCGCTCAGACCCACTCCAGGGACAATTGCTTGAAGGTGCGATCGTCAACCTTGCAGAAGAATTCTATCACCTCACCGATGTTTTACCAGAGTGCCAAATTGATTTATCACAACCGCTTTCCGACTCAGTAAATCATGTAGTATATCGCATTATCCAAGAGGGACTAACCAACATTTATAAACATGCCAAAGCCACGAGCGTTCAGATTAAAATTCAAACAGCGGCTACAGGGCTATCATTGACACTCCAAGACAACGGCCAAGGCTTTCAGTCAGATCAAGCTGTGACAGGGTACGGTCTTCAAGGAATGCAAGAACGAACAGCTACGATAGGCGGACAGCTAGAAATTGTCAGTAAACCGGGTGCAGGTTGTCAGATTGTCGCTAACTTTCCCAGGGAGGGATGAGGGAGTGGGGGACAAAAAAGAATTTTCCCAATGCCCAATCGTGAAATAACCTCATTTGGAATTCGGAATTCAGATTTGTAGTTTGTAGTTGATATATGTTTCCAGCCACTAGCTGAAGCTAAGGGGTAATAAAATACCAATTTCGCATGATCAACTATGAATTCTTTTGACAAATCTTATTTGACAACATGACAGATGTCATGCTTAAGTTATGACATTTATTTCGATGCAAGCACCTTTCAATTTCGATAAGTTAAATTTTACTTGGTCAATTACAAATTACGAATTTGTGCTGAGTTTTGACTACGCTCAACTGCCGCGGCTTGCCTTGAGCGTAGCCGCAGTAAAGGAGTCGAAGTAGCGCAGCCGACTTGTACTGAGCGTAGCCGTAAAGCCTGCGGCATAGCTACGCTTAGGGCGCAGCCTCTCGTAGAGAAGTAAAGGAGCCGAAATATTACGAATTACGTAGCTTGCTTCTCGCGCCAGGCGCGAGTATTACGAATTACGAATTACGAATTAACATGAGGTAATCCCGATGAAAAATGATGAATCTTCTCCAATTCGCCTGTTAATCGTTGACGACCAGAGCCTCATTCGTCAAGGACTTAAAGCAATACTAGAACAGGAGCCTGATTTACAAGTCGTTGGTGATGCCGAGAATGGCAAAGTTGCCTTAGAGCTTGTCGCCGCACTCCAGCCAGATGTGGTGCTAATGGACATTCGGATGCCCGAAATGGATGGAAGAACCGCGACAAAACTGATTGTGCAAAACTTTCCCAATGTTAAAGTTCTCGTCTTGAGCACATTTGATGATGACTCTTATCTTACAGGGGCAATGCGGGCAGGGGCAAAAGGATATTTGCTCAAGGATATGCCCTCACGTGAACTAGCAGATGCTATTCGCTTTGGACATTATGGCTATACTCAATTTGGGCCTGGGTTATTTGATAAACTGTTGGCTACGAAAGCTGCTTCAACTTCAACTAATCAAGAATCAGCTCCATCAAAGCCATCGGAAATCACCGCACGGGAACAAGAAGTTTTACGTTTGATTGGCGTTGGTGCAACAAACCGCGAAATTGCCCAACAGCTTTACATTACCGAAGGAACTGTCAAAACTCATGTGACAAGTATTCTTAGCCGCCTAAATCTCAAAAATCGATCACAACTTGCCATTTATGCAAACTCTGTTCTCAATGAAGAAAATAGCCTATCTGGCAAACTACGCGAATAAACCGGAGAACAATAGAGCAATCTTTATCTAAAAAAAACTTCAACAAGGCTTCAAAATGTTTAATTTATAAGCGTTTTTGCTGATATTTATATCATGTTTGGTTAATTGCGTATCAAGAAAGCAAATTTACTAGTTTTGGATGTCGAGTTAAGGTAAAAGAGTAAAAAGTTACTATAGGCTAATGTTACCCTTAACAAATGCAATGCGATGTTACAAACGCAAGAAATATTGGTAGAACGCTATCAACTTCAAAGGGTGCTAGGTGAAACTGCAAGTCGTCAAACTTGGTTAGCACAGGATTTGACAAATCAAGAACAAGTTGTTATCAAACTGCTGACTGCTACTGACCAATTACAGTGGGATAATTTGCGACTTTTTGAACGCGAAGCTAAAATATTGCGACAATTAGACCATCCCTATATTCCTCAATATCGGGATTATTTTGTTCTTGAGCGTGATATTATATATTTTGCTCTAGTTCAAGAATACATACCAGCAAAATCCCTGAAGGAATTGCTTGCAGAGGGGAAGATTTTTAGCGAAACTGAAGCTAGAGAAATAGCGATCGCAGTCCTAAAAATCCTCATTTATCTCCACAAACTCAGTCCCTCTGTTTTGCATCGCGATATCAAACCCAGCAATTTATTAATAAAACAATCTCAAAATCAAAAAACTCAAATATACTTAGTAGATTTCGGTGCTGTCCAAGACAGAGCAGCAGCAGAAGGCGCAACATTTACAGTTGTCGGAACTTATGGATATGCACCACTAGAACAGTTTGGCGGACGAGCAACACCTGCATCAGACCTCTACGCATTGGGAGCAAGTTTAGTAAACTTAGTGACAAATATTTCTCCCGCAGATTTACCACAGTTTGATTCGCAGATGCAATTTGCCCATCTCGTCAAACTAAATCCTGGCTTTGTGAAGTGGTTGCAGCAAATGATCGAACCTAATTTAGAATACCGCTTTCAGAGCGCATTAGAAGCACTCAAAGCACTTGAAATAAACCAGTTAGCAATAACTGGTATGAATAAAAATATTTCTTACACTCCAATATTGGTATACAAATCATTAGATAAATTAGAAATTCATATTCCCTTACTGAATAAAAATACGTTTGAATTGATATTTGGGGGAGTTGGATTATTTGTGTGGATATGTTTTATTTTTACTTCTGGTAGTACCGCAAGTTTTTGGGTAGGTTGGCTTTTGTTTATATTTGGAACTTTACTCATAGCTTGGCTGACATTACCTAGCTTTATAGAAAATGAGATTTATTTTGATAATAAAACCTTTGAAATTAAGTGGAAATTATTTAATATTACACTCAAAAGACAGCGCGGTAATGTACTAAAAATTGATAAAGTTTATAGTTCTCTAACTGGAGGGATGGGTAATAAAAAAGTGCCTGAAGTAACCTTGGCTGTTGGTATTGATGAATATTCATTTGGTCGATTAAAGGCAGGTTTGACAAAGGAAGAAAGTCGCTACATAGCTTCAGAAATTAGAAATTGGTTAGGAATTTAATTGAACTGGGAGCAAAATGTTAGAACCAGGACAAATACTCGATAATCGCTATCAATTACAAAAACAATTAGGACAAAATAGCAGTCGTCATACGTGGTTAGCGATATTACTAAGTTCGCAAGAACAAGTTGTTCTAAAACTATTAACTTTAAATCCTCAAATGCAGTGGGACGAGCATAAATTATTTGAACGCGAAGTTCAAGTTTTAAAAAACCTCAACCATCCCCGTATTCCCAAATATAGAGATTTTTTCATTATTGATAATTTATCAGGCTCCCGATTTCCTTGGTTTGTGTTAGTACAAAGTTATATTACTGGTGCATCACTGCAAGAATTACTCAACCAAGGACACCGTTTTTCAGAATCGCAAGTCGAAAAAATTGCAATTGAAATATTAAGTATTTTAGTTTATTTACATTCACTCAAACCACCTGTATTACACCGCGATATTAAACCGAGTAATTTGATTTTAGGAGAGGATGAGCGAGTCCATTTAGTTGATTTTGGTGCAGTACAAGATAAAGCTGTTGCGGAAGGTGTCACTTTTACTGTGGTTGGAACTTACGGTTACGTACCTATGGAGCAATTTGCAGGACGTGCTGTACCTGCATCTGATTTATACGCGCTAGGTGCGACATTAATTCATTTAATCACAGGAACTACTCCTGCTGATTTACCGCATCAAAATTCTCGAATCGAATTCGCTAATCTCGTTAGCATTGATTTAGGATTGATTAATTGGATTGGTAAACTTACCGAACCAAATATTGCTGAAAGAATTAGTACTGCCAAAAATGCAATTGCTGCACTTGAAAACAAACAAACCCTTAGTCCTCCTATTACTACCCGCAAACCAATAGGTAGTAAAATTCAACTAAAGAAAACAGCCAGCTATCTTGAAATTAAACTCCCTAAACGTGGAAGTAAATCATTACGTTTTTTCTATTTAATTGGTTTGGTTCTACCTTTTTTACCTCAAGTTGTAAATATTGTAATCAATACTTCTAGATTTTGGAATGATAAATTTACTATTGGCTTATTCTTGCTTTTTGTAATTCCACTAATCCTATTATCATTATTTGGACATACAGATTTATATTTTGATCGCGAGGATTTTGAAATTAAATGGAAACTATTTGGGTTGTGTTACTGGCGAAAACGCGGTAAGACAAGAGCCATTGAAGAGATTTATCAACAGAATACAAAAGCAGCTTCAGCGCCTATGGGTA
This sequence comes from Komarekiella atlantica HA4396-MV6, assembly GCA_019359395.1. Lineage (GTDB taxonomy): Bacteria > Cyanobacteriota > Cyanobacteriia > Cyanobacteriales > Nostocaceae > Komarekiella > Komarekiella atlantica. The sequence continues at coordinate 161,651 of JAHHHK010000002.1, read as the reverse complement.
TAACTATTGAATTAATTAAAGGTCAAAAATTTACCACTACTCCTTTAGCAACTATAGAACGTTATTGGTTGATGGATGAAATAGTAGATTGGTTGAAATTTGAAGTAGACAAAGGCAAGAATGGCACTTAGATAAGCTAAATGCTAATAGTGCCATTTGGGAAGCCCCTTGTTTGTGAACATTCATCACTCAAATAGAATTGCTGTACCAGCGGTTTTGTCTCCATAAAAGAGGTAATCAGCCGTATAGTTTACGCGAATCTCGCGGTTTTGAGAAAATTCGTTACACCCTTGAACAGGAGTTCCATCAACCGTATTGATCCGTTGAATCCAATTTACTTGGCGAAACATACCATTTCCTTCATGCGATCGCGCCTCCAACAAGAGCCAGGGAATGGTACCATCTTGTGGTGCATTTGCCTTAGATTTTACCTTCGCTACAACTTTGCTACCGTCTTTCGCTTCCCATGTCGGGCCTGCATAATGCTTGCCTAAATCTTGTCCTTGCTCATTCAGCAAAACGGCATCAGGAGCCTTAAGTGTCCACTCATACTGATCAGGGTATTCTGATTTCGCTTTGCAGACATAGATTTGTGTACCCTTGGCAGATGCTTTTAAAAGAAGTTTCTGACCGTTAGGAACTTGTAGACTATTCGGTATGAGAGATGAATTTGTATTTTGGGTATATTGGGCGATCGCAGTTTTTTCACTGACATTAGACGTACTCAACGCCAGCAAAGAAAAAACGAGGCTAAAATTGAGCTTAATAATTTCGCAAAAAGTAACTGACATAATGATTTATCCGTTAACAGTAAAGTGTAATATCTTCATTGCATTCGTTAGCCAAGTAACACAGAGACTTGAAGCGAATTGCAACTATCTGCTCATAAAAAGGATTCAGTTTACACAGTGGTGGAATGTAAGCGATCGTGCACTCAAAGAGCTTAATTTCTTGCTCAAATGGACAACTAGCAGGGATTATTCTACACAGTAATCGAGCTATCTTTGGCTGGCGAATTTCTAATGATTCAAGCCATTGCTTGATGGGTAATAATAAGTCATTTATCTGAGATGAAATTAGGTAGCTCATAAGTTTATCCTCAAATTTATAGTTTTATTGTAGAGATTTAAAAGAGGATAAACTTCTGAATAAGGTCATGGATTGACCTCAACTAAATAGGGAATTCATCTATAACTTTCGTTATTCTAAAACTATGTTTTACTATGACTTTTGTCATGCAAGCTTGAAAGGAAATGAAACGAATGAACAGCACGGTTTAATCCCGTTATCTGTTTCATCCGTTTCCCATGCTTTGCTAACATTCGCTCAAATTTAAAGCTTTTGCCGTGCCATGAGTTGGGCAAATAGTCCCGCTTGATTGGCAAGTTGATCAAAATTGCCTTCTTGTACCACGCGACCATTCTGGAATACATAGATGCGATCAGCGTTACGAATGGTGCTTAGACGGTGAGCGATCGCAATCCGTGTTACCTTTAGGCGCTCTAAGCTTTGACTAACGATCGCTTGGGTGCGATTATCTAAAGCACTGGTGGCTTCATCAAATAATAGGATTTTGGGCTTTAATACTAGCGATCGGGCAATCAATAACCGTTGCCGTTGTCCTCCAGAGATATTGGTTCCCCCTTCACTAATCACCGTGTGCATTCCCATCGGCATCGATTCGACATCCTCGGCGAAGCCAGCCATCCGCGCCGCTTCCCATGCTTCATCCATTGTGATCATCGCCCCACTGGCGATATTCTCGAAGATGGACGCAGATGTCAAGCGGCTATTTTGCATCACAACTCCTAATTGCCGCCGCACCGCATGAACATCTAGCCCCGCTAAATCTTGTCCATCGTAGTAAATCGTGCCAGATTCGGGAACATCAAACCCTAGTAATAACCGAAACAGCGTTGATTTTCCACTGCCAGAAGCTCCCACAAAAGCGATAAACTCGCCAGGTTCAGCGTGAATGCTGACATCATCTAACGTTAGTGGCCCGTCATCTCGATAGCGGAAAATTACATGATCGACTACTACGCGACCGGAAAGCCGACCTGGATCAGCTTTTTCAGAGTCTACTTCCGGCTTGGCTTCAAGAATAGGCTGCGCTCGTTCCCACAACGGCACTACTTTTAGGACATCTATAATCGTGCTGCTGAGGCTAGTGGCTCCACCAATAAACGTCCCAAATGCCGCGTTAAAAGCTAAAAATACACCTGTGGATAAACCACCCGCTTGTGAAGGGGCTTGCTCAAGTAAACTTGTTGCAAACCAGAAGAGTGTCGCTGTGGTTAATACAGGTAAGATTTTATTAACTACAGCCAGAAAATCTTCAATACCTTGGGTACTCAGCATCCATTTGATTTGCTGGCTATACTGTTTTCCCCAAAAAGCGAAGGCGCGGGCTTCAGCTCCAGCTACTCGGAGTTTGGTGACGCCGTTGATTAACTGCACCATCACCCCAAAGAGTTGTCCTTGTAACTCTAGTAAAGGACGAACCTTACGCAGTGTTGAAATTCCTGAAACAAGAGTAATAGAAATGTTTATAAATGCGACAAAAGTAGCAATTAACGCTAGCGAACCATTGTAGTAAAAAAGCAGTCCTAAGTTAAGCAGGGCGAACAAGCTGGTGAAAATACTTCTGAGAACCGTGCTACTGAGCTTTTGACGGATTTGACTGACAGCGCTAACGCGTGAGTTCAAGTCACCGATCGCATACTGACGGAAGAAAGATGCTTTGAGATTCAACAGTCGATCCCAGACTGCTGCTTGGGTCGAAGCATCGGCAAAGGTTTCTACACGCATGATGGCGAAACCTTGAGCAAGTTGAAACAAAGTGCTGCCAAACGCAGTTGCTAGTAGTGCCAAGGCAATTTGCACCAATAAACCGCGATTAGCATCAGGAATTGCACTATCAATCAACACGGCGGTAGCTTGCGGGGTAATCATCCCTAATAAAGTTGTCGCCACACCCGCAATTATGACAATTATTAATTCTTTGTAGTGTCCTTGCAGGGCAAATTTCAGCAGGTCGAGCGTAGTGAGGACTTTATCTGGCAATGGGCGGTAGAAGGTGTACCCAGTCAACGCGAGTTTAGCAGCACTCTTGGCATTCACCAGAGTACGCGATCGCTCAATTGGATCAAAAATCTCATAACGCGTATCAGATACAGGCAACAGCGCCACAGGATGGTTGTCTTCCATCGTGTAAGCGAGCATCGCACCGCAATCCTTTTTCCACCACTGACCCTGCAAAGCGATCGTTCGGGTTCGTAAACGAGAAGCACGGGCGATCGCTTGTAGAGGATCTTGAACTCGTTTGAGGTCTTCAGACTTAGCTGGCGGTCGAATCGTTATGCCCAAAGTCCGCCCAACTGCCCCCGCAGCGACGAGCAAAGCTTGGTCAGGATCATTAGCTCCAACTTGAGCAGAAGTGGCAGATTGCCGAGATTGCAGCAACGAAGATAACTCACCCAGCGTCTCCTCCATCACTTGATGATTGAGCTGTTGCCGTTCTTGAAAGCGGTGTGATTCTGCCTCTTTTTCTTGCTGTTCTAGAAGATTCAGGCTTTGAAGAAAGTAGACATGAAGTCGGAAGATCCCCCTGAGTAAAGTATCAGGATCATCGATTTCAGCCGTACTCAGAGCTTCCAACTCGATTGGATCCTCGGCTTGAAACCACATATCTGCACTCAACGGCAATAGTCCCAATTGAGGCGTCAGCAACAGTTCCTCAAACCCCATCCAGGTTGCATACCCATGCTGAATTTGTACCCAAGATACCAGCTCTCGCTGTGGTTGGAAAATCTGACCATTGGTGAGCGAGAAATAGCGAACCCCTTCCTCTAGAAACGGCAGCACAGGCGGAATAATCGAAGACAACGCCAATCCCAGTTGCTCAATCCATCCCTCCACCAAAGTTAGTGCTTCGCCACTACCATCCGCAATAAATTCACGAAAATCTTTAACCGAGACTTTAAGAAGTTCAGTTTCTTCAATCGACACCGCCAGCAGTTGATAAGGCATCGGCCCAGAATCGCTGGCGATGCCAAACATAGCCTGTCTCGTTCTGGTAGTAAATAAATAGCGACGAGTCCCCTCAGCAATCCCCTCCTTCATCGGAATCGCAAACAGCGCCAACGAACCCGATTTCACAACCCAAATCGTCTCCGGGTCATCAAGAATAATTGGCTCATTGCCTTTGAATTTATAATACTCACCTGGCAGACTGACAATCCGAATTTGGTCTAACATGTCTATTCTTGCTCTATAAAAATATGAAAAATTTCACGCAGAGAAAAAAGATTGAGTTTTCAGTTATTTAGACCATACTCTTGCGCTCTTTCTTTGCGCCTTTGCGCCTTTGCGCGAGATAAATCTTAATTAACTCACGCCTCCTGAAGTGCTTCCCCTTCACTGCGAATTAATTGCAAATACTTACCTTCCATCTGCTGTAACTCCTCATGCGTACCCCGTTGCACCACCTTGCCGCGCTCAAAGACAATAATTTCATCACAATCTCGAATGGTGCTCAACCGATGCGCCACAATTACACAAGTACAACCGCGCTCCCGGAGTTTTTGATCAATAATTTTTTCTGCCTCAGCATCAAGCGCACTAGTTGCTTCATCCATCACCAAAATCGCCGGATTGTTTACTAAAGTGCGGGCAATTTCTAATCGTTGTCGCTGCCCACCACTCATATTAGTTGCTCCTTCTGCAAGGTCAGCGTTGTAGCCTCCGGGCATCGAGAGCACCACATCTTGAATGGCGGCGTCTTTGCAAGCGCGAACCAAGTTACTAAAGGGAACAGTCGAATCCCAAAGGGTGAGATTGTCGCGGACACTCCCTGCAAATAGCGAGATATCTTGCTCGACAAGCGCAACTGAATTAGTGATAATTGATCGCGGGATATCTGCTCTGGGTTGACCATCAAATAAAATCTCCCCTGCCCACGGTTCGTATAATCCACACACCAGCTTGGCAACAGTTGATTTACCGGAACCACTGCCACCTACCAAAGCGACTCGTTGACCGGGTTTAAGTGAAAGATTGAGATTTTCGATCAAAGGAGGTGCAGAGCGGTTATAGCCAAAGGTGATATTGCGGAGTTCAACATAGCCTTGGAGCCGAACATTTGCAGCAGGAAGAGTATGAGTTGCTGGCATACTTCTTTCTCGCTCCACAGTAGGATCGATCGCATTGCGTAACACGTCATCCAATCGCCCCAAATTACCTTCCATTTCCTGGAGTTCACCCGCTAAACCTACCAGATTATTCACAGGCTCTAAAAACCTTTGCATCAAGGCTTGAAAGGCAATCAGCATCCCAATACTAAGTGCGCCATCCATCACCCGTAACCCTCCCACCGCCAACAAAAGCATGGATGTAATTGAGGTTAGAAATGATGGCAATACGCCCAGGGTTTGATTAGTCGTATCCATTTCCTGGCGGGCATTAATAGCTTTGGCGTAATAACCTGCCCACCGTGAAAAGAATTCCGACTCTAGCCCGGATGCTTTGAGCGTTTCCATACTTTGCAGTCCAGAAATCGCTACCCCGCTGACTTTGCCCTGTTCTTGCATTAATCGCAGATTGGCATCGACACGCTGCCGCGAAACCCATCGCCACACGCTGACATTCACCACAACAAAGCCAATGCCGATTAAGGTGAGAACGACATCATATTGCAGCATTACTGCGGCATAAAAGACAACGGTAACGGCTGAGATAACCGTGGTCGCTAATCTTCCTGAAAGCAGATTTGCTAAGCTGTCGTTGAGACGGACACGGCTGCTAATTTCTCCTGCAAATCGCTGATCGTAAAAACTGACTGGCAATCGCAGAATATGCCACAAAAATCGACTGGACATTCCCACTGCCAACTTAATTTTCATGCGACGCAGAAATTGAAGTTGAAGCAACGTTAGGAAACCGTTCAATATTGCTACGAGAATCATGCCGAGAATTAAAGGACGTAACCAATCATTTCTGCCTTCAATCAAGACATTATCAACAAATGCTTGGGAGAATGCAGGGATGGCTAATCCAGGAATTACTAAAAGCAATCCGGCGATTACACAATAAACAAGCGCCCCAAGCGAACTCTGCAATCGATCCCATAACGCTACTGCGAGGCTCGGTTTACGTCCTCCTGGCTGGAATTCGGCACTCGGTTCAACGACTAGCACCACCCCAGTAAAAGATTGATCGAATTCTGCTGGCGTAATTGTCCGGGGGCCAGTGGCAGGATCGTTAAGGTAAACCTTGTCTTTGGCAAATCCCTCGACTACTAGAAAATGGTTGAAATTCCAAAAGACAATATAAGGACATTCCAGTTTATGTAACCCATCCAAATCGACTTTAAAGCCTTTGGCCTGCAACCCATATCTGCGAGCAGCGTTGATAATATTTGAAGCTTTACTTCCATCCCGTGAAACACCACAAGCTTGGCGGAGTTCTGCCAGGGGTACAATGCGATCGTAGTACCCTAAAACAATACCCAGTGCTGCTGCACCGCATTCCACTGCCTCCATTTGTAAGACGGTGGGAGTCCGACGGCGGCGATCAGGACGGCTGAAAACCCGCCGAATTTGTCTAAATGTACGCCCAATTTGGGATTGAATTCGCCGCATAATTAATACATTCCACTCCACGATCGCAAAATTGGAAACACAAAGGAAATCGGAGATTGTTCATCGACTTTGACGCGCACTGAGGTAGTGGTTCCAGAGGTAACTTCGGTTTCTGGCCCCTTAGATGACGACCACTTAAAACGGCTTTTAGTCGAGGCGTCTGGCTGGAGTTCAGCAAAAACTTGAATTTGTGGCCCTTCTGTGGTTAACCCTTGCAAAACTTCCAGACCGCCCACAACGCTTGATGCACCCTCTTGTGTTACCGGGAATGCAGACACATTTGTTACCTTGGCGACAATGCCCCCAAAGCGTTCTCTTTTAACAGTAGAAGGAGTAACTTGCAACTCCATGCCCTTTTGAATCTTTTTACCTTCGCTCACCGGGAAGAATGCCACAGCGACCAACTTATTGGCTGAGTCTTGAGCTTCGATTGTGCCAATGCGAGCGCCTTCTTCTAGCGTTTGTCCAGGCACAGCAGAAACTTCTAAAACCCGTCCATTGAAATTGCTAGTAACCTGATTTTTTCCTTTTAATTGTGATTCTAATTGAGCGATCGCTCGCTCTGTCTCTTGAATTTCTTTTTTCCGATTAGTAGAAATACCTAAATCTTGTTCTGCTTGACTAGCTAATTTAGTATCTAGTGTTGCTAACTGAGCTTGCAGTTCTTTGGTTGCATTTAAATTTGCTAAGAATTGTCGTTCTGCATCCGCTTCTTTGACATCAAGTTGTTTAAGTTGCGATTCGATTTCGTTGATTCTGCTTTTGCTGTTCAGAAATTCCTGTTGCGCCTGAAGGACAGTATCACTCGAAACAGCTCCCTCTCGGCGTAACTGCTGACGAAGTTCAAATCGATCTTTGAAAGTGGGCACTAGATCCCGCGTCGTCTGCAACTGTTCCTGTAAGGTTTGACGCTCTTGTTGAATAGACTTTAGTCCTTTATCTCTAAGAATTGGCGTCACCGATTGGGTTGTCTTTAAAGTTTGCTGGAGCGCCAGACGTTGTTGTTGAATCGCACCTTTATCTAAAACCGTTCGCTGAAGTCGTAGTGAATTGGCATCGCGGTCTTGTTCTTGAAGTTGAACAAGCTTAATCCGCGCCAGTTTCAAATTTTCTTGAAGTTCAGTTTGGTCAATCGTTGCGAGTACCTGCCCTTTCTTGACGCGATCGCCCGGACGAACATAAACGATGAGAACCTGACCCGAACTAGGAGATTGAAACGCCGTAACCTTGCTAGGATAAACCACCACACCTTGCCCAGCAATGGTAATGGGAATGCGACCAAAAACACTCCACGCAAGTCCAACAGCAATCAAAGATCCCATCGCAGCCAACGGAATCCACTTCTGCGGCTGAACCACCTGCATCAGTTGATCGAGTCGCTCCGGCGAAGATAAACGATCAAGTGCTTCTTTTCGGAATAAGTTGTTTTTGTTGGTCGTAACCATACTGACTCCATTCAAGTTATAGAAATTTGCATAAAAATAGCGGCTGGGGACTGGGGAACTCGGGGCCCCCTTTGGGGATAAGGGGCAATGGGGATTGGGGACTGGGGATTAGGTGAATAAATAATCAATGCCCAATGACAAATGCCCAATTCCCAATGCCCCATCTTCAACTACCGCGAATCTGTTTGAGCATCCAGTCAAATCGCGTACCCGCCAGCGTCACTTGAGCCAAAAAGCCAGAACTCAGTTCATCTTCATACGTCAAGCGTTCATCTAAAGATTGACCTGAGCTATACGTAATTCTGCCGTAACCCAACTGATTAATTATTGCTTGCTGTTTGTCTGTTAACAAAATTGCTAACACTCGATAGAATCGGGCAGCAAACCCAACATCATGCAGCAATTTGGCCGCTAGTCGCCACCGGGGAATCGATAGGACGATCGCATCTTCAACCGCCCGAATCGTCATTGCAGGTGGACTCGCTTCCACAAATGGTGTTTCACCAACTATGTCACCCCGCGATAATTTAGCAAACTCTCGTTCTATACGATCCGTCTGTTCCAAATTTGAAAAGGCACGCGTCAAAGGATTGTTCATATCCTCAGCGCTCGAAGCCACCATCTTCCCATCCAATAAAATATAGAGAGCGTCAACGGGTCTGCCAGCATGAAACAACACCGCTCCCGCAGGAATTCTGATAGCATTCCCGGCAGCAATCATCCAACCGATATCACTATCGTTCAATTCTGCAAACGTAAATAAAATCTCTCGAATTTGCGGCTGAAAAAGCACAATCGTGCTTTGTCCAATTTGGTTAACAATTTGCTCTAATCTGTGAGCAAGCAAAACTGCGATCGCGCGATAAAGATGAGCAGCAAATGTGACATCTTCTTGCATTTTTTTGCTTAACTGCTGCTGAGGAATCATCAAGACAAGCGACTTTCTGATTGCCTTGACCGTAGTAGAAGACTGGTAGGATGCTAAAAAGGGCACTTCTCCCACCACCTCACCATTTGTGAGTCTTGCGATCTCCCGTCCTGACAGTTCGCCACCTTCGAGAGCAGCAAACGCACGACCAATCGGATTATCGTCAGCCTGAGCCACAGAAACAGTCAATGCGCCATCTAGCAGAATGTAGAGTGCATCAACAGGTGCTCCTTGGCGGATGAGGATCGTGCCAGCAGTAACTTCTTCTCTTTGACCCGTTGCCAAGATCCAGTCAATATCGCTATTTGTCAGTTCCTTCAATAGAACTTCTGTCATAATTTAACTTCCTTGTGTTCTGCTAACGGGAGAGAAATGGGGAGAAACATACTAATTCGTAATGAGCTACGCTAACGTAATTCGTAATACCAATTTAAAAAAAGAATGTGACAGATAGACCATGTAGAGACATTGCATTGCAACGTCTCTACCAAAGGATTTGTTGCAATCCTTAACAGTAATCAGTAAACGGTAAACAGTAAACATAATTGGGTTTAAGGAGACCACTAAAGGGGCGCTCACTTCCAACTGAAAACTAATAACCCAAAGCCAATTAGTAGCAAGCGCTATCTGGCAGCTTTAAATCCCCCACCTGTTTACTGTTTACTGTTTACTGTTCACTGATTTAATCTCCCCATTGCGTATTGACTAGCTTGATGAGTCGCTGTACTTGTCATTCCAATAAGGAATATTTTTATCCTTGATGCGTTTTGCGATCTCTTCAGACAAATTGTTATATTTATCGTCTATAGGATACTCACTTGGATAAGGCTCACCTTCGGCAATGCCACCCGAAATACTTGCGAGTTCTTGAACCGATAATTCTTGTGATTCATTTTGCTTTTCGTTTTTCATTACATTTTTTCCTCCTTGTCATTTCATTTGTTAGTAAATTAGTTAATTTCATGAAAGTGCGATTATCAATCAGACGAAAACAATTTCAAAAAGCAGTTGAGCACTCACCCAACTGCAATTTTATTGATGTGAGATGATGTGGGGAATTCCATTTATGGAGAACCTTCGATGATTGCAGAGGCATCCCCAAACAACTCACCGAGAATTTGCAGATCCTCAGTAGTTGCATCTGTAACTAAGATTTGAAAGGCAGCAGATTCGATATTCTGCATCTCAAAAGAAGTCGTAGTAGAACCACACCCTAAACCGTGTTGGCTTACCTGATTAAACGATAAGTTCGTCTGACTGAACTTAGCAATTGAAATACCTAGATTCAATCCTCCTGCTACCTCATCTAACTCCTGATCAGATAATTCGCTGAACTCGCTATTATCGCTTGGAGTCATTTCGTCACTTGACATAAAAACTCCTTTGTAGAATGTATGGGAGTTGTAATTTGCATAAAAGGGGGGTCAGGTAGAAATGTATGTTTTGTTAGTGAAGCCCCCCTTTCATTGGGGCTAGTTGAATCTAGCGTTTTTGAGCAATCTCACCCTAGATTCTTAGTGGTAGCATTAACTAACGAAGTCGCGTCTAGCAGCAATTGAATCGGTCTCATCATTAATAGCAAGACCACTTGTACCAGCTAAACCTTTACCAGCAACGGCATCGGAACCAACTACCTCAAAATTAGTTCTGACAGCAGCAATTTGGGTAACGTCGATTAAACCACCAGCAACGGTGTCGAGGTCTTCAGTAGATAGTTCTTGAGCTTGTTCGGACTTGTTGATTTCAGACATGATATTTTCTCCTGAATTTGTAATGTGGTTAAGTGATGATAGATTAGAGTTGAATTAACTACTACTTAACAAAGTCGCGTCTAGCAGCAATTGAATCGCTTTCATCATTAATAGCGAAACCGCCTGTAGCAGCGAAACCTTTACCAGCAACAGCATTGGAATCAACTACCTCAAAATTGGTTCTGACAGCAGCAATTTGGGTAACGTCGATTAAACCACCAGCAACGGTGTCGAGTTCTTCAGTAGATAGTTCTTGAGCTTGTTCAGATTTGTTGATTTCAGACATGATATTTTCTCCTGAATTTGTAATGTGGTTAAGTGATGATAGATTAGAGTTGAATTAACTACTACTTAACAAAGTCGCGTCTGGCAGCAAGTGAATCGCTTTCATCATTAATAGCGAAACCGCCTGTAGCAGCGAAACCTTTACCAGCAACAGCATTGGAATCAACTACCTCAAAATTGGTTCTGACAGCAGCAATTTGGGTAACGTCGATTAAACCACCAGCAACGGTGTCGAGTTCTTCAGTAGATAGTTCTTGAGCTTGTTCGGACTTGTTGATTTCAGACATGATGTTTTCTCTTTAGTTAGTAATGTGGTTAAGTGATGATAGATTAGAGTTAAATTAACTACTAATTAACGAAGTCGCGTCTAGCAGCAATTGAATCGGTCTCATCATTAATAGCAAGACCACTTGTACCAGCTAAACCTTTACCAGCAACGGCATCGGAACCAACTACCTCAAAATTAGTTCTGACAGCAGCAATTTGGGTAACGTCGATTAAACCACCAGCAACGGTGTCGAGGTCTTCAGTAGATAGTTCTTGAGCTTGTTCGGACTTGTTGATTTCAGACATGATATTTTCTCCTGAATTTGTAATGTGGTTAAGTGATGATAGATTAGAGTTGAATTAACTACTAATTAACGAAGTCGCGTCTGGCAGCAATTGAATCGGTCTCATCATTAATAGCGAGACCACTTGTACCAGCTAAACCTTTACCAGCAACGCTATCGGAACCAACTACCTCAAAATTAGTTCTGACAGCAGCAATTTGAGTAATGTCGATTAAACCACCAGCAACGGTGTCGAGTTCTTCAGTAGATAGTTCTACGGGCTTAATGTTGTCAGACATGATGTTTTCTCCTTAATTTGTGATGTGTAATGTATTAACCAGAGAGCGCGATTTGCTAGTTGGTTGCTCAGCGCTTTCCTCGCTTCATGTCTTAAGAATACGAATTCAACTCAGTTCTCCGCATCTGAAAAACGTCTAAGATTTTGCCTAAGCTAAGTAAGTAGATACCGTACAACTTTCGCTTCATCGTATTGAGCAACGCATAAGACTTTCGTTATAGGCTGACGGAGCTTGCTCCAACAAAAGTCATGAATTTGCTTTGAAATCTGGAATTTCATTGCATATCGCTGTATGACTAGATTTGTAAGCATGAATGCAGATTAGAGTTAGTCCTCATAAATAACAGCATTCTACGCTGATCATTCAAAAAATTAAATCAAATGAATAATTACTTATAAATCTCTAGCAATGTTGTATATAAAACGGAAACAGCAATGTTGAATAAATTCAAATTAGCAACCAAATTTACCTTACTTCTATCGCTGGTGTTCATCGGTGCGATCGCAGTTAGTGGTTTTGCTTTATCTCATGCACTGGAGCAAAAAGCGGAAGCCGAAATTGGCTATCGAAGCCAGATTCTTGCAGAAATGATGAATTCAGTAAGAAACTTCACAAACACGCATATTAGCCCACTCTTGATACCTATGGTGGAGACTCAATCCACATTTGTCCCTGAAAGTATTCCCAGCTATGCGGTAAGAGAAGTATTTGAGAATCTTCGCAAAAATGAAGAATACAAAGACTTCTTTTACAAAGATGCCAACCTCAATCCAACTAACTTGCGAGATAAAGCAGATATATTTGAAACGCAGCTCATCGAACAGTTTCGCAATCAACCAGATTTAAAAAATGTATCCGGTTTTCGTGACTCTTTTGATGAGAAGTTGTTTTACAGCGCTCGTCCATTTTCTATTAAAAATCAGACATGTCTACGTTGCCATAGCACCCCTGAAGCTGCCCCAAAAAGCCACATCGTCAGTTATGGCTCAGAAAATGGTTTTGGATGGAAACTCAATGAGATTATAGGCACTCAAATTATTTACGTTCCTGCTAGCAAAGTGTTTGATGATGCTAATCGTGCTTCTGTTTCATTCATTAGCTTATTCACAGGCATCTTTGCTCTAGTCATTTTACTAATTAATTATTTACTCAAACGAAATGTGCTACAACCGCTCAAACCAATGGCGCAACTAGCTCAGAAAATTAGTATGAATGAAATTAGCGCTGAAGAAGCAGAAGAATTTGATCGCCAAAAGCTAACTTCGATTGTGAAACGCAATGATGAATTAGGACAGTTGGGACGAGTTTTTCAACGCATGATGCATGAAATTTATGCCCGTGAGCAAAAACTCAGACAACAGTTGCACACATTGCGTATCGAAGTTGACGATGCCAAACGTGCACGTCAAGTTGCAGAAATTGCCGAATCAACAACGTTTCAAAAATTGCAGGAGGAGGCGAAAGCAATGAGAAGCAAACGAAACGCTGCAAATGAATAATATTCTTGCATAGATCAGCTTTTTTCCTCAGTTTAATCCCCTGCACTTTCTCACTAGTGCAGCGTAATGGAAATAACTATCCAGTTGAAAAAGCCTAAAAAGTTCATAAAACAACTAATACTCCTCCTATCTCCTAATTCACAATTAAGGATTATCATGCCTGAAATTATTTCTATTCACTCATTCCGTGGCGGAACTGGTAAATCAAACGTTACAAGTAATCTCGCTACCCTCATCGCTCGCTCTGGACGGCGAGTTGGGGTTGTTGATACAGATATCCAATCGCCAGGAATTCATGTCCTGTTTGGTCTTGAAGAAGATCGAATCCGCTACACCTTGAACGATTATCTGTGGGGTCGTTGTGCCATAGAAGAAGCAGTCTATGACGTTAGCGCCATTTTGAAACAAAAACAAACATTTTTTGGTCGGCAGGGGAGTATTCATCTAATTCCTTCCAGCATTAAGATGAGTGATATTTCTCGAATCTTGCGCGAAGGTTATGATGCACGCCTGCTTAACGATGGTTTGCGTAATCTAGTTCGTCGTTTAAAACTGGACTATCTGTTGATTGACACTCACCCCGGTATTAACGAAGAAACTTTGTTATCTATCATTCTCTCTGATGTCCTTGTGCTGATTCTCCGTCCAGATAAACAAGATTACCAAGGGACAGCAGTGGCGGTGGATGTTGCTCGTAAGTTAGAAGTGCCTAAGATGCTGCTAGTAATCAACAAAGCGCTGCCATCTCTAGATTTCAAAGAGTTACGCCAACGAGTGCAAAATACTTACGAAACCCCTGTGGCTGGAATTCTGCCTGTTTGTGAGGAGATGTTTAATTTAGGGAGCAGTGGCATTTTCTGTTTACGGTATCCAGATCATCCGTGGACTCAAAAAATTAATGATATTGTCAAACAAATTACGGGTTCTGGAGCAAAATTAGCAATGTAGAGACGTTGCATAGCAACGTCTCTACAGAGGTTATTGATTTTCATACCTAACAAACCAGCAGAATGTAGGAAAATAAATAAAGATATGTTTACATTTTTTCATAATTAACCGAAAAACCTATGCTGGCTGCAATTCTCTTTGACCTAGATGGCACTATTGTCAATACTGATCCTATACACTACCAAGCTTGGCGGGAAATGCTGTTGAGTTACAGCCTAGAAATTGATGAAACATTTTACAAATCCCGGATTAGTGGTCGGCTAAATCCAGAAATTGTCAAGGACATATTGCCACAATTGTCACCAGCAGAAGGACAAATATTTGCAGATGAAAAAGAGGCACTTTTCCGCGAACTTGCCCCGCATCTGAAACCACTGAGTGGATTTTCTGAATTACTAGCATGGACAGATGCACATCAACTAAAACGCGCATTAGTTACGAATGCACCTAGATTAAATGCAAAATTTATGCTAGAGGTATTGGGAATACAAGAAGCTTTCGATACAGTTGTTTTAGCGGATGATTGCATAGCAGGTAAACCTGATCCTGCACCTTATCAAGTTGCTCTGAGTAAATTGGGAATTGAAGCAGAGGAAGCGATCGCTTTAGAAGACTCTCCCTCTGGCATCCGTGCTGCGGTTGGCGCGGGTATCCGCACTATTGGCATTGCCTCTACCCACGATCCGCAAGTTTTGCAAGAAGTCGGCGCATTTATGGCAATTCCAGATTTTACCGATTTGCAATTGTGGACATTGCTAAACTCTTTAATTGAGGTAGATTTAAGTGCGTTGGCGTAGCCTCTCCAAAGGAGAATCGCTTCTAATTTGTAAGCTCACACTTATTTCTCAGCAAGAATCGCGTAAATATCCCGTTTAACTTGCTCTAGAAGCTCACGCACCCGATTTATTCGCTCTACATTGCCACTGCGAGCAACCTGCACCATAATACCAGCTAATTCTGTTGCCACTTTTCGTAACTCAATCAACTCTTGGGGCTTACCTGTCATAAAAGTTTTGAAGGTTTCCCAAGAAGAGTCTGTAGTTTCCTTTTGGGTACGCTCTGCCAAGAGTTGTCTGCCCTCATCTGTAATTGTGTAAATCCGCTTGCCTCCTTCCTGTGCGCTTCTCAAATAGCCGCCTTCCTCCAACATCTGGAGCGTTGGATACACTGAGCCAGGACTGAGGCGACGGAAACCACCATAACGAGTTTCCATCTCTTTAATTAGGTCATAACCATGACTAGGATGCTCGGATAACAATTCCAGCAGGATGAACTTGATATCACCTCGACGAGTCCGGGATTCATCTCCCCAGCCACGACCAAATAGTTCGTCACCAAAGTGTTTCCTATGATGTCTGTCATGATGCTTGCCATGCTGGAACCAATGACTGAGCAAAGAATCCTCTTCATTGACTCCAGCCCATGCTGGTGCAGGAAAGCGAGAGCGAAAGTGTCTAAACATAAATGAATCTCAAATCAACTTTCTCTAATATACGATATATCGGAATATATCGCGATATATCGGAATAGAAATTTGATAAAGATTTGTGACGTGAGAATACAACTCACAGTAGGCAACAGCCATGCTACGCTGGAAAAACGGCCTTTGCTCGAATTATCAAGTAAGGCGATCGCGATGTCACAATAGACTCAGTGCAAAAAATATTGGTTGTAAAAGCCAAGCTGATAGAATGTCAAGGCTTGAAATAGCTGTGAGCTTGCACTTGTTCAACGAAAGACTCTATCCATTGCAAATATTGCCAGTCGGCAACTACTGCTGTATCGTTGTGATCTGCGCCTGGAACTAAAAATAGTTTTTTCGGTTCAGGAGCAGCAGCATAAAGCTTTTGGCTCATGAAAGAAGGTACAGTTAAATCTTCAGTGCCATGAATGAATAAAACAGGCATTTTCAATTTTGGCAATTTTTTAATGGATTCAAACCGCTGCGTCAAGATTAAATCGACGGGAAACATCCAAAACAGGTTTTGATAAGCTATTAAGTCGCGGATGGAGGTAAAAGAGCTTTCCACAATCAACCCAGCGGCCTCTGAGTGTTTGAGAGCCAAATCAATAGCTACTGCACCACCCAGCGAATGTCCATAAATAAAAATTTGGTTAGGTGAAATCTTTTGCTGCTGTACCAAATAATTCCAAGCGGTGACTGCATCTTGATAAACCCGCATTTCATTGGGAAAGCTCCCTTCACTGCGACCATAACCCCGATAATCAATCAGCAACACCGAAAACCCCAGCTGATGAAATCGGTTGGCATGAGCTATGTTTGCGCCAATATTTACACCATTCCCGTGCAAGTATAATAGCACTTTGGCATTGGGTTGTTTAGCTGTAATCCACCAACCGTGGATATGTTCCACCTTGCCAGTTGTAACTGTTACAGGCAACCAAACCTCTGTGTAAGGGAGATTAAACAGCTCTGGTGTCTTTTCAATGACAGCATAGGGAAAGAAGATGAAGCGAGGTTGCTGGACAAACAGAAATAGACAGATAGTACAGTAGGCGATGCCTACGGCAACCTGAAGCAGGAACGCTGCAACTATCCCTACCCAAAGTAGCAGCCTGAATAATACTTGTATTGAAATTAGCAGCTTGTTGGTTGTCATGCACTAAAATTTGCGACATTTAAAAGTATGTATAAACACAATAATTACACTTGCATGGGTAGGTTTGACATTTTCAAGTCAGCATTCAACTGATTATTAAAAAATTTTTGCCAAAATTCAATTAATTAGTAAATTTACGTATGCATATTTAAGTAAATTCACTCTTTAATAGTAAAGATTAGTCAATACTAGGAGAAGATTGTGACGCTCTTAAATGAGACTCAATTAGAGCAGCTAAAGGAAATAAGTAGACAGTTACGACAAGTAAGGCAAGAAAAATCTATAAAGATAGAAGAAATAGCGGCTCAAATACTTATTCGCCCTGTTCTTTTGCTAGCTTTAGAAGAAGAACGATTTGAAGAATTGCCTGAGCTTGTCTTTGTGCAAGGATTTATCCGTCGCTACGGAGATGCTTTAGGGCTGGATGGGAATGCTTTAACACACACTCTTATAACCAAAGTTTCCCGTCAAGATTCCAATCATAATAGTAAGAAATCAGACAAAAAAACAGTCATACAGATACCACTTTTTGGTATCTACATTTTATTATTAATAGCTGCATCTATCGGACTCTTTTATACAGTTAATCCACAATTTATAGGTGAATCTCTAGCTCAGAAGCAAAAGTCACCCACGAGATTTAGCAGTTCTCCAGACGCTCCTACATCGTTAACGCTACGCTGATGACAGAAACAACCTTGGCGTTGCCTACGACCCAAGCTTGTAGGGTGGGTCGTAGGCAATTATGAGTAGTTCACGATATTTGTGGCTGACGCAAATGCCAAGTAGTGGATTGCTCATAAGCGTAAGCCACTTGAAACAGTTGGTCTTCTCGCAGAACTTTACCAATTAGCTGTAATCCAATTGGTAATCCGTTGTCATCAAAACCACATGGCACGCTTAAACCAGGTAAACCAGCAAGATTCGCGGGAATGGTCATCAAGTCCAGCAGGTACATACTCAAGGGGTCGGCATTTTTTTCCCCTGCTTTAAAAGCTGTTGTAGGAACAGTAGGACAGGCTAGCACATCAACTTGTTCAAAAGCTTTTTCAAAGTCTTGCTTAATCAAAGTGCGAACTTTTTGCGCTTTCAGGTAGTAGGCATCATAATAGCCAGCAGAAAGGGCATAAGTGCCAATCATAATTCGGCGTTTGACTTCTTCACCAAAACCAGTGGAACGGGTACGAGTGTACATTGACAGTAGATTGTCTACGTCAGAAGCGCGATAACCATACTTAACACCGTCGTAACGAGCTAGGTTTGCTGAGGCTTCAGATGGGGCGATGATGTAGTAACTAGGTACACCATAGCGAAATCTGGGACAGGAAATTATATGAATTTCTGCGCCTAAACTTTGTAATTGATCGATCGCTTTAGTAACAGTTTGTTCGACAACAGAGTCTAGACCTTCCCCAAAAGTTTCTTTGATGACACCAATTCTTAAGCGTCCTCTGGCTTTGAGGTCTGGTTTTAAGCCAGCGGCGTAATCGGGAATTGAAACTTTGAGGCTAGTAGAGTCTTTGGGATCGTGACCTGCGATCGCACTCAATAATATTGCGCTATCTTCTACTGAGCGTCCAAATGGGCCAATTTGATCTAAAGATGAAGCAAACGCCACTAAGCCGTAGCGGGAAACTAGTCCGTAGGTTGGTTTCATCCCGACAACACCGCAAAAAGATGCAGGTTGTCGAATTGAACCGCCAGTATCAGAACCGATGGAAACAACGCACTCATCTGCTGCTACGGCTGCTGCTGAACCCCCAGAAGAACCACCAGGAACCCGCGACAAATCCCAAGGATTAGCTGTGATATGGTAAGCAGAGTTTTCTGTGGAACCGCCCATTGCAAACTCATCTAAATTGGTTTTACCCACCATCACAGCCCCAGAGTCAAGCAATTTTTGCGTTACGGTTGATTCATAAGGTGGCACAAAATTTTTCAAAATCTGAGAGGCGCAAGTGGTGGGAATCCCCTTGGTACACATGTTGTCCTTGATGCCAACAGGAATCCCTGCAAGTCTGCCAATTTCTTCTCCTGCGGCGATTTTAGCATCCACAGCACGAGCCTGCTCTAACGCCTGTTGCGCCGTCACATGTAAGAAACTGTGCAATTTTGGCTCTAATGCTTGAATCCTGTCTAAAGCTTCTTGGGTAATTTCGACGGCAGAACGTTCTTTTTTAATTAGCTGTTCGTGCAACTCGCGGATGGATGCCATGATTGCTCTCTTTGTGACTCAAGTCCTTGATTTTAATACATATTGACGATTTCTGCTCAGTTGGATTAGTCGCCCAAATGGTCTAGCTTGCTATGCTATACATGTTGATTAAGTTGATAAATCAGCTAATTTATATATATTAAATAGAGCTTTAAGTCAGCAAATAACTGTCTGTTAACCGTATCTTCATTAATTTACCAAAATTTGAGAAAATGTGGCTCTTTTTGTGTAAGAGTATATCAGTATTTGATTGTCATAAAGTTTTGTATTATAGACATTACCCTGTCTGCAAGCCTGATAATTTTATCAATTAATAAATTTTAGATAATTTGTTTTGGGAGTAGAAAAAATGGTTAAAATAATCACACGTAAATATATTGGTAAGCAAAATGTCTATGATATTGGAGTTGAACGTGATCATAATTTTGTCATCAAAAATGGGTTAATAGCTGCTAATTGTTTTAATAAATCTCATTCGACTGCTTATGGATATGTCACTTATCAAACAGCATATTTAAAAGCTAACTACCCATTGGAATATATGGCGGCACTGTTGACAGCTAACAGTGGTGATACCGATAAGGTGCAGAGATACATCACTAATTGTACCAATATGGGTATTCAGATAGAACCGCCAGATATTAATCGCTCTGGTGTAGATTTTACGCCAACGGCAAAAAAGATTTTATTTGGATTTTCAGCAGTGCGTAATGTTGGTCAAAATGCGATCGCCTGTATTTTGGAAGCGAGGAATACGACAGGGGAGTTTAAATCTCTGGCTGATTTTTGCGATCGTGTAGATCTGCGTGCTGTTAATCGCCGTACATTAGAATCTTTGATTTACTGTGGAGCCTTTGACAAAATTGAATCAAACCGCCAGCAGTTAATCCAAGACCTAGAACTAGTATACGACTGGGCACAATCACGTGCCAAAGATAGAGCTAGTGGTCAAGGAAATCTCTTTGATTTATTAGGCGGATTTTCTTCTAACCATAATAAAAAAGCTAATAATGCTTTTGAAACTGCTCCTAAAGCGAAACCTATAATAGATTTTCCCCCACAGGAAAAGTTGCGAAAAGAAAAAGAATTATTAGGATTTTATGTATCAGACCATCCATTAAAAGCCTTAAGTCAAATAGCACCTTTGTTAACTCCAATTAACCTTTCACAACTTGGGGAACAAAGAGAAGAAACAAAGCTTTGTGCAGTTGTGATGTTGAATGGGGTGAAAAAAGTAGTTACCAAAAAAGGTGACTCAATGGCAATTTTGCAAATAGAAGATTTAACTACACAATCGGAAGCTGTAGTCTTTCCTAAAACTTATGAACGTATTAGTTTACTGCTCCAAGTAGATACTAGATTAATTATTTGGGGTAAAGTAGATCGGCGAGATGACCAAACTCAATTGATTGTTGAAGATGCAGAACCAGTAGAAACAGTACAAATGGTGATGGTGGAACTCAATCCTCAACAAGCAGGTAATATCGAAGAACTACATCGTTTGAAAACTATTTTGCAAGAACAGTCAGGGGATAAAGAAAAGGCAAAAATGCCAATCATAGGGATTATACAAACCGAAAATTCCCGTAAACTTGTCCGCTTGGGTTGGCAATTTTGTGTACAAGATTCCAGAATAACTGTTCAAGCTTTACAAAATGCTAGATTTTCTGCTCATGTAAAACTGCTGACTGGTGGTTGAGGCTAAGGAATAAAAGTATTAGTAATACAAATAGCTTGATATCAGTTTTACTTAACTGTCAACAGTAGATAACCTTAGTACTTAGAAAGACAAAAGTTTTTTTAGTTACTTCTGCGGATGATATTTTCCGTGAGATTGCAGTATATTTTTATGCTATGACCGTATGGACGGCGACTGGGGAAGGAGCTAAAACTTGATGACCGTAAATGAGCTAAATAAATTTGTTTCGTATTGTAGAAAAATTCAACCTCAAACTCAGGAAGACATTAAAAAATTCTTTGAGGGGGTAATCGTGTTTCCTTATGATAAGGAACTTTTATTACAAGCTTATTTATTTTTAAACATGAAAGATTTGTTTCCTTCATGTGCTGAACTGTTGTTATTTGAAAAATCTCCAATTGCTGATTATACAGATTTAGGTAAATGTGATTTTGTGTACCTCACATTTAAGGGTAGTCTGTTTTTAATTGAAACTAAATTTATTGATACAGAAGCAACAGGAGCAACAGAAAGAAAAAGAAGAAATAAGCACAGAAACAAGGTATTTGAACAAGTTATTACTTTAAAAAGCCGATTTAGCCAATATTGGAATATGAGGCTTGAGCAACTAGAATGTGGGGTTTTTACAACAGATTCAGAAATAGCTTGGCGTGGAAATGGTGTAAATGTCGTAACTAAATCAATATCGATAAATCATCTTGAACAATGGCGTAAAAATTACAATAAAAGCGATACAGTTTATGAAATGAGTAAACTTATTAATCCAACTAATCGCTAATCTCATTACGGCTCACTCAGATTCCCAGCTTCTTTGAGAAGCCGGGAATATTGTTTTATGTGTTTTATTTTACACCAGTAAGTATACTTATAAATAAAATTTATTTATCTACTATCTGTTTTGGTAGGCGAACAGGCGATCGCTAAATCACTCAGTGTCTATAATTATCATCTTGAACCTCAAGCAAGGCCAGGTTTTTCAGACAAAAACTTCTTTTATAGTACAAAAATACTATTTTGCTGCTAAAATGCCTTACAAGTTAAGTAGCCTTGCCAGAGGAACTATGAAAAAAATCCAAGATAATTATAAAAATCTCATCTCGCTTAAATCCCTGTTACAGCCTGCGACTGTGACTACTGCTATAGTGCCACTACAACCTCAACAAGAAAAGATTATTAGTGATTGGGAGCGTCTAGTAGCACAAACTGAACGTATCAACCAAATGGCAAAGGAGTTAGAAGGGGCAATATTGGAATTGAAGACAATAGCTAGCACACTCAAGACTCAATACCCATTAGTGAAGGAGGAACTATGCAACAATATCTGTCAGTATTTCGTGGTTGGTGTTCCTTGTGTAAAACAAAAGCCTGACGAATCATTTATCCTCACAATGCGAAAAGTTGATTTATTTCGAGCAGAAAGGGAAGCAGGATTGCTAGCACACCAACTACGTCAGCAAACAAAAAAAAGATTAGCATCACAGCAACACAGAAAAAACAAGGTGGGGCTGAGACTGACACAAGGCGCTGACTTAAAAGGGCGCTAATCAACAAATCTTAAAATTATCAATATTCGATAATCGCTCATCCCTTGGGTTGTAACAGTTATGCTGATTGAAGTGGCAGAAGGTATTTCTTGATTAGAATTCCTAGATGCTACACTGCTGCCATTTGCAACCACTGTGGTAGCAAAAAGGTGGAATTGTTCTAAGATTTGCACTCTTGTAAAGTACCATGCAACATCAAGGACAATCAATCAGCGCACAAAAGAGGTAAAAAGAAGGTGTTTAAGACACTTTTGGTAATTGCCGTTGGTTTTTTACCTTCCCTGTTCTCCTTATGGGTAATTCGTAAAACCCGTATGCGGACACGCGTACGCATGAGGCAAGCAGCCATGAATTTACCAGTGGTGCAGGTACGGCACAGAGTTGTTGAAAGCGATCGCTACTATCTCGAAGGAGTAGGTTATCTGATTGGTGACATCAGCTGTAAATTTAATGCCCGATCTGGCTATATCCGTTGTGCTGTCAACCCCGACGGGCCGTGTAATGGTTGCCGTCACTATGAACCCAGAGAATTAGCTGGTAGCGAAAAGAGGGCTTAATCTTAAACTTTGCTTACTCATAGTTTAAAAAAAGGGAGGCAAATCAATACGGTTCGGTCAAAGGTAAAATGTTTGCTTTTTTTCTTTTAATCCTTACCTCTTCCCACAGAAGTATTGGGAAGCAAATCTAAACGCGTTAAAGTTAAATTTGTAGGCTTTAACTTCTGGTAGTGTGCCGCCTAGCAAGAGCACTTTTCTATATTTAATTTTTAAAGTACACTCGTCTAGACTTACGAAATCTATATTCTTGCAAAGTAGCTTGAGAACCAATACTTCTCAGTTAAAGGGGAAAGGGATGCATGTTTGATACCCTTTGCTCAAATCACAACGAAGGTGAAGAGTGCTTATCCTATAAGTATTGGCTTGAAACAACAATTTCTCAAAGGAGTAAATCAATTATGTCTTTATCACAAAAGGCAAAGAAATATTGCAAATGGGTCTGGGATGAATCTTTTGTAGGTGAGTTTGATACTTGGGGTACTAGCACCTATTTTATGGAAATTGGTCATAATTTACATGCAATTAGACAAATAGAGGTTTACGAAAATGGAAACGTATTATCTTATGATGGCAGCCATTTTTCTGATAATTACGGCATGTTGTGCGACCAACGCATAGGTGAAGACGATATACAAGAGTTTGAAATTACCAAAATAGAATTTGAGCAAGTATGGAATACAAAAACTCCCATAAATAGATGAACGCTGCTGACTGGATTTGGGAAACATGCACAAAACGGGTACTTGCTACAATACACAAATTAAAGTTTTAGTAAAGTTAATATAAATTATTGATATTAAGAGGATAAAGCCTTGACAAACTGTCTCTAATTTTACAATATACTTATAGCAGGTAATAAAACAGTGTTCAAATAACACTGAGTTTGCAATTTTCTCTTTCAAAGATTCCCTTTTACGGTTAGTCGGTTCATTTATCTGGTGTCACACTTGCCCCTGACCTCAGCTCCCCAAAGTCTGCGTTCTTCCAAGAGTGACATGGTATTGCTTTTAGATGATATGACTGTGATGTTTATTTAAAATAGAGGATTTGTTTCAAAAATTAACTAAATGCCATCTCAATAAACTTAGATCTACGCTCTAGATTCCCAAAATAGCAGAGAGTAGAAGCTAAGTTATAAATTCAACCGGGAGTCTCTCCCCTTGACTCCCAAAATGCCAAGGGGAAAATCCCAGCTTTAGTTTTGTGTTAGATGACTACAGAGTTAACCTTTGTAGACTAACTTGCTGTGCATCTATATCTGAAATCTCGGTCTATGAGGACTTCACGATTTAGATACGACAGCTTCATGCTTCTGCGTTTTTCCATTAACAAAACTGGTTACAATTATGACACTTACTCTTGCTGATAATCAAGCTGTAAGAAAGCAAGCTTTAGTAAGCTACAAAGCTTGTTTGAGGGACTTGACTATACTCCAGCCACTACTTACAAAATTTTGGCTCAAAAATCTCCCCGATCCCTTAATAACGAGGAATTTCTGAATTAACCGCTTGCATTGACGTGGGAAACCTTGTAACTCCTGATAGCTAATGCAAGCTAGCTAATCTGAATTCTGCAAATTCTTAAATAACCTATGCACCCCAGAAAAACACAGATGCGGGAAGTGTTTGTTCTGCATTGATGATTTCTCTGGAGCAAAGGCGAGATGTTTGCATTCCTAGGCGGCGTTGGGTGCACTTTCCCTTATAAGCACTTTTTATCTTCTTTGTGGTCTGGGAAAATTCTAATGGGGATTTAGCGCAAAGTCGAGCCAGCGCTGCGTACCCTGCGGGAAGCAAGCTACGCGGAGCGTCTCGTAAAGCCTGCGGCATAGCTACGCTTAGGGCAAAGACTCGCGCTTCGCTGCGCTATCCGTTCGTCGAAGACGTTGCCGCAGGCATCCAAACTTCGCTTAGGGTTTCCCTCCGCAAGGAACGCCAGTGACGCTCCTGCGTCGCTATCGCTACGCTAACGCACAAGTCTCTTAACCCGCTTAAAGAATGGCTCAACTTTGTAAGACAGACCTCAAGCTTATCGGTTATAGAACCGGGGGACTTAAACCCACGGAACTGGTTAAAGGGTAAAGGGGAAAGGCTAAAATTTGACCCTTAGCCAAAATTGAGCCGGGATCAGGATTTTTTATAGTGCGTTCTTGGAGGTAAGTAAGTGTTATCCGTATTTTCTAAGCATCAGTTAGGTAAAGAAATTGCCTCATTTTTCGGTGAACAGCTTTCAGACAAAGACCTAGAAAACTGTTTGACGATGATAGAAATCGTTGAACCACCATTAGCGAAACAGTTTTGGCAATTAGAACGAGCCAGATCTGGAATTTACGTAGTTTTGGCAGGTAAAGTTAGGCTCTTGGATTGTGCTGATAATCTGATCACGACTCTGACGATAGGGGCTTCTTTTGGTGAAGGGACGCTGTTTGCAGAGAAAGAGTGGCAAACTTACACAGCTAGGGCTTCTAATGGGTTGAAGCTTTGCTATCTTCCAGGTGAAATGCTGCAAGCTTTGCTGAATAAGTATCCTAGCCTTCGCGATCGCCTTTTTGATCGCGCTGAATTATGGGATTTATTGCTAACTTATTGTTACAGTTCGCCCCAACGTCCGACATCTGTACCAGGTATTTTGCAAGCATTATCTTTATTTGAGCGGCGTGATCTAGAAATTGGCTCCCTACCGCCAGAATTTTACCAAGATTCTCAGTTGTGGCTATTATATCGAGGTGAACTCTCAAATGCAGATGGGTGCAAGCTTATAACCGCCCAGATGCAGATATCTCAACACCAAGGTTGGCAAGTTACACAACCCTCAGTTGTATATGTATTGAAAAGTTCGCATTGGCAAACAGCACTACAACATTGGTCAGAATTAGCATTATTTACCAACTCGGATGCAACTCCCAATACTCGCCAAGAAATCCGTCAGAGTCGATTGCAACCATCACAACTGAGTCAGCAGAGGAAAATTATCCCCTTTCCTACGCAGATTACACCACCACAACAGCCAAAAAAACAACGCCCCTACTTTCCTAGCCCAAAAGTGCAAATGGGACATTGGTGGAGACGCCTTACCCGGCGCTATCCTTTTTATGCCCAACAAAGTGCATCAGACTGCGGTGCTGCTTGTCTAGTAATGATTGGGAGCTATTGGGGCAAGCACTTTAGTATCAATCACCTGCGAGAAATGACCAACGTCAATCGTAGTGGTGCATCTTTACATGCCTTAGCAATGGCAGCCGAGAGCCTCGGTTTTGCTACCCGGCCAGTTAAAGCCAGTCTTGATAAATTAGCAGAACAACCTCTACCTGCGATCGCCCACTGGGAAGGCAAGCACTTCATCGTTGTCTATGAAATCACGAAAAAGCAAGTGATTGTAGGCGATCCGGGCATCGGACAACGCACTCTAACTATCAAGGAATTTAAAGCAGGTTGGAGTGATTATGCACTGTTACTGCAACCAACAATGCAACTTAGGGATGCCAAAGACGAGAGTACAAGCTTCTGGAAGTTTTTTGAGTTAGTCAAACCTCACTATGCAGTACTTTTAGAAGTCTTGATAGCTTCAGTCTTGATTCAAATATTTGGACTAGTAACGCCAGTATTTACCCAACTGTTGCTAGACCGAGTACTTGTGCAACGCAGCGTTACAACCTTAAATGCCGTCGCTGTGGGGATGATCATTTTTGGTTTATTCCGCATCGCCATGAACGGAGTGCGGCAATATCTGCTAGATCACACAGCCAACCGGATTAGTATCTCCTTACTGGTGGGTTTTATCAAACATACCTTCCGCTTACCGCTTTCGTATTTTGAGTCGCGTTATGTCGGGGATATTGTCTCGCGCATCCAAGAAAATCAGAAAATTCAGCGCTTCCTGACCGGACAAACACTGTCCATCATGCTGGATATGCTGACATTGGTGATCTATCTGGGCATGATGTTCTGGTATAGCTGGCGCATGGCATTATTCGTGCTGTTTACTGTGCCACCATTTTTCATCTTGGCGCTGGCTAGCACAAGTATTTTGCGCCGTATCTCCAGAGAGATTTTTAATGCCAGTGCTAAAGAAAATAGCTATCTCATCGAATCTCTGACCGGAATTCGTACTGTGCGCTCATTGGCCATTGAACAGACAGTACGCTGGCGTTGGGAGGAATTGCTGAATAATTTGATCAAAACAGGCTTTAATGCTCAGGTGATTGGCAACCGCCTGCAAATTCTTAGTGGCGTTATAGAAGTCTTTGTGAACACAGCATTACTGTGGTTTGGAGCAACGCAAGTGATTCAAGGAGAACTCACTGTTGGACAATTGGTTGCTTTCAATATGTTGGTAGGGAACGTCTTGAGTCCTTTTCAACGATTTTCACTGCTGTGGAATGAATTGCAGGAAATCATTATTTCCACCGAACGAATTAATGATGTGTTGGAGGCGGAACCAGAAGAAGACTTGCAAAATAAACCTCGGAAGTCCCTAGGTAGATTTCGTGGTCATATTCGCTTTCAGAATGTTACTTTCCGCTATCACCCAGAAAGTGAGACTAATGTGCTGGAAAATATCAGCTTTGAAATCCAGCCTGAGCAAATGGTGGCGGTGGTGGGACGTAGTGGTTCTGGAAAAACAACCCTCAGCAAGTTGATTTTGGGTTTATATCCGCCAACAAACGGCAAAGTATTAATTGATGAGCAAGATATCACAAGTATTTCGCTGCGATCGCTCCGTTCTCAAATAGGTGTTGTTGATCAAGATACTTTTTTATTTGGTGGCACTATTCGAGAAAATATTGCGATCGCTCACCCTGAAGTCTCTTTAGCAGAAATTATCCAAGCAGCACAATTAGCAGGAGCAGATGAATTTATTCAGCAATTACCAATGGGTTACGAATCCCAAATTGGTGAAGGCGGCGGAATGCTCTCTGGTGGTCAACGTCAGCGCCTAGCCATTGCCCGTGCCCTGCTGGGAGATCCGCGTTTGTTGCTTTTTGATGAAGCCACTAGTCACTTAGATTCAGAATCAGAACGGATCATTCAAAACAACCTCAAAACAATTCTGAAAGGACGCAGCAGTGTAATTATTGCTCATCGCCTTTCTACTGTCCGCAATGCTGATCTGATTTTGGTTTTAGACCACGGCGTATTAGTGGAAAGCGGGACTCACGACGAGTTAATTACTAAAAAAGGTCATTACTACTATTTGAATCAACAACAACTGACTCAAGTTAGTTGAATTTGGGGCAGAGAAAAGAGGAAATTCTCATCCCCACTATGTCCCTTGCTCTCTCTAGGCTTTGTGCTGATGTAGGAGCCTGAAATCCTCTATCTGAGAAATAAAACTATGCTATACGCATCTGGCAATCTATCATCTGAACTTTCCAACCGGGAGACAGATGAGTATCAAAGTTCCACGCAAACAGACGATCCTGAGATTAAACAGACTACGGCAGCTAATACTAATTGGTATTACGGTACTGAAGAACTGTTGGATGCTCTACCTAGAGCTTGGACACGTGGTGTTTTGTATGTGCTGATTGGCTTTGCTGCGATCGTCTTACCTTGGGCCACACTCTCAAAGGTGGATGAAACCGGAAGCGCTAGAGGACGTATAGAACCTCAAGGCGCAACGCAAAAATTAGACGCTCAAGTCGGCGGAAGTGTTAAAGCTGTCAAGGTAAAAGAAGGAGAGACAGTAACAGCAGGGCAAATTCTGCTCGAACTTGAGTCTGATATTCTGCAAACCGAACTACAACAGGCGCAGACAAAGTTCTCTGGACTGCAAAATCAATGGGCGCAAATGGATGTACTCAAAAACCAACTACAGTTAACGCTTAGCGTTCAGGAGCAACAAAACCAATCTCAAGCTTTGGAAAAAATATCTCAAGTGAACCAGGCAAAACAAAACCTGGATGCAAAACAGAGTAGCTATAACTTACATAAGTTAGAGAAACAAGCATTAGTTAGTCAGGCGCAGCAACAAATTACCACCACTCATGATGATCAGAAGTCGGCTCAAAGTCTTTTGAGTATAGATTCAAGACAAGTCGAACGCTTTAGCCAACTCGTGAAAAATGGTGCGGTTTCTGCAACTCAAGTTGACCAACTCAAAAAACAAGAACAAGAAAGCAAACGACTCTATCAAAAAACGCAATCCGACATCAAGCAGGCAGAATTGCGCTTGACTGAAGAGATAAATCGCTATCAAGCAACGATTAAGCAGTTGGAGTCTGATATTGAGCAAGCAAAACTCCGACTGCAAGAAGAACAAAGCAGTTATCAAAGCGTAGTACAAGCAGGAAAACTAGCTGTACTCAAAAGTCAAGAGCAACTAAAAGACTTGCAAACCAAAATTGCAGTATTGCAATCAGAAATAGCTCAGGCCAAAAGCCAGATTATCTCCATAAAACTTCAAATGCAGCAACGAATAGTGCGATCGCCTATTGATGGGGTGATTTTTGAGTTACCCACCAAGAAAGCCGGAGAGGTAGTACAACTTGGTCAGAGGATTGCCCAAATTGCGCCTAAAAATGTTGGAATTCTACTCAGAGCTAATATGCCTAATCAGGATAGTGGCTTTTTGCAGGTAGGAATGCCAGTCAAGATCAAGTTTGATGCTTATCCTTTTCAAGAGTATGGCATCGTCGAAGGAAAAGTTACTTGGATTTCTCCAGACTCTAAAGTTAGCCAAACATCCCCAGGAAACATAGAAACCTTTGAGTTAGAAATCGCCTTAGAGCAGCAGTATGTCCAAAATGGCGACAAACGTGTTCCATTAACCGCAGGTCAGACAGCAACCGCTGAAGTGATTATTCGCCAAAGGCGGATGATTGACTTTGTTTTAGATCCATTTAAGAAACTGCAAAAAGGCGGCATAGAGATTTAGTCGAGCAAATAACACAATTATGGGAGGGATTGCATTATGGGCAAACTTCTGAAAATTTCCGATTCCGATATCATTCACACTATCAAACTCTCTTGCCAATTTACTGGTGTCGTGGAGGCGATCGCTACTCAAAAAATTATTGCAGCAGCAGTCCAAGATGCAGGTATTCAAATTGACGAAGAAGAACTACAGCAGGAATGTGACCAACTGCGATTAGCCCAGAAGCTCGTAAAAGCTAAAGACACCTGGATTTGGTTGAAAAAACATCATCTATCTTTCAAAGAGTTTGAAGAATTAATCTACAACAAAGTTATTTGGAGAAAGTTAGCCAATTATCTATTTTCAACGCAAGTTGAAAAGTTCTTTTATGAACACCAACTAGATTACATTGCGGCTGTCACTTATGAAGTCATTTTTGATGATAAAGACTTGGCTTTAGAACTGTTTTATGCATTGGAAGAAGGTGAAATCAGCTTTCCAGAAATCGCTCATTTATATATCCAAGAACCAGAGCTACGTCGTGCTTATGGATATCAAGGACTCCGACGCCGTAAAGATTTTCGCCCGGAGATTGCGGCGGCTGTATTTGCTGCTTCTGCTCCAGAGATTCTTAAACCTATTCAGACTATCAAAGGAGTTCATCTGATTAGAGTTGATGAAATTATTCAACCCCAATTAAATGACCAATTACGCAAAAAAATCATTGCTGAATTATTTTCTGCTTGGTTAAAGCAACAAATTGAGTTCATGGAAATAGATACTCTACTAGACTCAGATGAAAATTTGCAAAAAATAGCTAATTGAATTTCCAAAGTCTTTGTATCTAATAATTGTTGCACACTCTACTTCACTTAAAGCATGTTTTTGACATGATATGTATATGAAAAATTAAAATATTTAGCTCATGAAATTACACTCTGAAATATCAATAAAAATTTAAATAATTTAAAACACATTACAGAACCCTTGTCAGGCAATAAAAAACTAACAATTGCCTAAAGTTTTTATGCAGATTTTCTATTTCTAGTAATTACATAAAACGCATTATTTTGCAAAATCGTATTAATTATATTTATCAAAATTGCTAAAAAAAATGTTGATTTTTCCAAAAAATAGACTATATTAAAGATGTAACTAATAACAAAGAAATTGGTTACAAACAAAGATTTTTAAAACTTTCAGGAGAAACCTAATGATTATTTCTGATCTGAACATCTTAGAAGTTGCTGAAGAAGCTGCTAACATCCAAGGTGGTACTATACAGCCTCGCACTTATAGAGAAGCTGATTTCATTTCCATTAATTTCGATTCATTAAATCGCTTTCAAACTTTTGTCGTAGATCCCTTTACCCGAAATAACAGTGCCTCTGCTGGCGCTAAGGGTGATGCACAAAACTTTACTAACATCCCCACATACTCTTTCACAAAGGCTGATACGGTAGCAGCGACCCGCTACTTGGGTGATTCCTTCTCTAGTAGTACCTCTGCTGCTGTAATTAACCGGGCATTTTAATAGCTTCAAGCTCTTGAAATTATTGCAATATCAAGATTTGAGAGGAAATTGTTGAAGATTATTAATGTTTTTTCCTATTGAATTTTGGTCAGCAGTGTAAAGCTTGAACTTGAATTAACTAACTAGTTTAGTGGTCTATCTCATTAATTTTGATTAGTATTAGCGCTTTAGCGCTGAAGCGCTTACCAATAAATATTTCAAACCATCAAGATTGATGAAAAGACTACTAGTAAAGGAACCGCTGAATGCTCAATACCTAAGAGCT
Source organism: Komarekiella atlantica HA4396-MV6 (assembly GCA_019359395.1). Lineage (GTDB taxonomy): Bacteria > Cyanobacteriota > Cyanobacteriia > Cyanobacteriales > Nostocaceae > Komarekiella > Komarekiella atlantica. Next base: position 130,014 of record JAHHHK010000002.1, on the reverse strand, counting down.
ACCAGTGGTTTCCTAGTTTTTGAAGCACTAGTAACTAGGCTTATTGTTTGGAGTTAAAAAACAGAACTGTGTCTAATAAACCGTAAAATTAGTGTCAGGTAAAGAATTTGAAGATTAGAAACTTAAGTTATCTAAAACACGTTACTGAAAGCAGTGCTGTAGTAGGTGGTAATGTCTATGCTCGTACTGACACCATAACAAGAACTGGATTTGGATATGCCGTAGCTGATGGAGTAGCACTTGCCGAAGGTCAGTTTACTACCACGGATGCTCAAACCCTGACAAGAGTTAGATATTACGGTAACTTTACTGTAAGTATGGCTGACGCAAGAGGCAGGGCTAGTGCAATCACTGGAAGCAAAATTGCTAGATTTTCTAGTTTTAGTACTTCTACTTCGCTTACTTTCACGAGTTCTAATAATTAGATAATATCGATAGGAACGTGAGGCGTATTATGAAGAAATTAAAAATATCAAATTTGAGTTAGCCAATATTTCATCTAACAACAAGTCTATAGAACTCTTATTTGATGTTTGAAAAAAACTCAGTACAATTTAAAGAGCCTCTTTCCTATTCCCTGTTCACTGTTCTCCCCTATCGCGCTTGCGCTGCGCTTCGTGCACCACGCAAGAACTTTCAAGAATAAAATCAGATTGCTATAGCAGTTACATACAGTTTAGTTCTTCTGCTAATCAGCAGAAAATAAGAAAATTCGGGGGTCTTATTGCTCACGAATTATTGAGGATTGGTATATAGCGATCGCACACATTCTATTCTTTTAAAGAACAAGCATTCTTTACTTTACGCCTACGTTTTAATGCAATACCAATTACACCACTAGAAATAAGTAAAACTATGTTATCTGACGGTTCAGGTGCTTTAACTACAACTTGATTTCTTTTGACTTCTACTAAGGCTATATTGGTTGTTTTTGTAAAACTACGTTGCAAATAACCCTGAACAAGAACTGTTGCAAATTCTTCCTTGCCTCCAAAGCTAGACTCGGATTTTTGATTACTTATGACAATATTATCGCTGTTATTAATTTCTAAAAAATCATTATTACCTTCTGTCAATAAATTACCTGAGATATTAAAAGAGTCTAATACTTTATTATTATCAATGTCGAACAATACCCAAGACATATCCCCAATTGCTCTGGCATTTTCTTTTGGTGGAGCATCGATAGATGTTTGTAAAGCTAAAAAAGCTTTAAAGTCAAAAAAGAAAGATTTATCTGCTTCTACAGAGAAGCTGCCGATCAGGCCAGCCTGACTTTCTGCAAATCCTGAATAATCAGTGTTCACCCCCTCAGCTAAACTCAAAGATGAATTAAACACTTCTGGTGGAGAAACTTTAAAACTTGCTTGGGCATCAGCAATAGTTGCGACATCTCCACCTTGAAAAATGGATTTGGTGTTGGTATCAGTTATTGTCAAAGTACTCAAAGGGCTTTGACTAAAGTTTGTAAATAATAATTCTCCTTTAGATAATGCAAAAGTAGCAGCCTGAGCGGGTGAAGCTGCAACCACAGAGCTAGTTAGCAATGGAGTAACAACTAATAAAAATTGCTTGACAGATTGCAGATACTTATTCATGGAACTCTCTTATTTTATAAATAATATGTAAGCCTAGTATGATGTTAATAAGGACAAGCAAAATCATTATAATACAGGTAATTACCTAATTTATAACAAAGGCAAGGGATACAAAAAGTTGCAAATCATTGAATAGTAAGGATATATCAATCAGTAAGTGGGCATAATTAAACAGAAGATGTTTTGTAGCTTGTAATTAGTATTTTTAGGCTAAATGCCAAATATTAAATTTAATTTATTGATGCCTACCTACTTGCAACTTTTACAAAAACACAGAAAAATTGACTACTATTAACAGCTAATTATCATTCAAGTTGCATGGTAGTAGTTAGGAAAACTATACAATCTGCCTCCTAACTTCTTACAGAAATTTTCAAATACGTGAAATACAGTAGCCAGTTGCGTGAGCAAAGAGAAGTCTGTTTGTTCTTAGGGAATGGTATCGAACTGGCGTATTATTGTAAGGGTGCAATATATTGTGCGTACTTCTGAGTCAAAGAGGATTCCGTTTAAATTCACTCCTTTCTCTTTTCCTTTGGTCAGTTGTTTGTTTTTACAACTGACCAATAGCTAATTAAATGAACCCAATGCGGTCAAGAGGCCAAAAGCGAAATGTTGCTCGACCAATGATATTTTTACTAGGTAAAAAGCCCCAGTAGCGAGAGTCGTTACTATCATTGCGGTTATCACCCATGACGAAAAATTCGTCTTCAGGGACTTTCACGGCTAAGAAAGGCCGATTTGGTGGTTCAGCAATGTAGTCTTCTGATAAGGGTTGACCGTTGAGATAAACTTTGCCAGAAGCAACACTAATCACTTCTCCAGGCTTACCAATAACCCGCTTGATGAAGGCTTGGTCTTTGGGATATCCTCGACGTTGTAGTTCTGCGGGTGGCTGAAAAACAATAATATCGCCAGTTATGGGAGGGTGAAAACGGTAGGAGATTTTTTCTACCACTAGGCGATCGCCTGTGTGTAAGGTAGGTAACATTGAGTCAGAAGGTATATAGCGAGGTTCGGCGATAAAAGTCCTAATCAGGAGTGCCAAACATAAGGCGATCGCCACCAGAGTCAGATTTTCTTGCCAACCACGCCATACTTTAGACGACGCAGTAGCTTTGGCATCACTTTCGTGAGGAGTCATAGATGTTCTCAGCCAATTCAAAAAGTGGGACAAATACCTTGATTATTTTGGCGTTAAAGGTATACTTATAAGCAAGTTGGGTTTTGCATCAACCCATATAAATATTAGTCATACACTTATCGCATCTACCAAAATTAAGCAAAACTAGTGTGCATAAACTATAACTTGCTTAGGCGATACAAGCTTAAGATTAGGGCTTTTGGATAGATTATTAAATCTTCTGATCTTCATTGCTGCAATTATAAAGCAAGGTTCTAGTTGATTCTTAGTTTTGCCTCCTCCTCTTGAAAAAGCTACTCACCGACTGATAAAGCGATATAGCCAGTCAGGTTTTTCTGGTAGTGAAAAATGGGCTATTGAATGGTTAAATAAAAACAAAAACGGTCTATCAAACATACTCAACTACCGCAGCAATAGCTGTAGCTATTTCTTCCATAATTTCACTTGAACATTCTCCAATTTTACGGATGAATCTTTGCACATCCATACCGCGCAATTGTAAAACATCTACAGCAGAAGCTTTTGTTAAACTATTTTTGGTATCTGGTTCAATTTTGATATGCCAGATATTACCAGCGTAATATTCTTTGCAGTCTGTGATTGGTGCAACTAATTTAATGGGTAATTTACCAACACCATCAGAGCTTACCACCACAGCAGGTAGGATTTTTTTGATTTCTGCTCCCACTGTTGGATCAAAATTAGCTAGCCAAATATTACCCCGTTGAGGTACAAGAGAACTAATAATCAATCAAGTCTCCTGTCTGTAATTCCTGCCATTCTTTATCTTGTTGGTAATGTACTAACATTAACTCAGCTTGTTGTGCTAATATGCGTCGCCGTTCTGCTAATGGCAACTTCATAAATTCACGACGGTTGATATTTTGCAGTTTTACAGGTACATCTTTTGTTTCTAGCTTTGTATTTTCTTTCTGAGTAGTAGATTTTGACACTTCCATAGATTAACAGTAATTGCTGAGTTATGTTGATTCTATCTCAAAGGTAAAAATCAACTAAGAAACTTCCACACAAAAAAACGGTAGAGCAATAAATACTCTACCGTTTTCTAATTTTTTATTTGAGATTCAAATCCCAAATTTCAAATCTTATTCAACCACTTGGGGTAACAATTCCCGGCGCTGTTGAGAACTTACCTGAACCTTGCCAGTGTCATCAACATCAACCAGCGCTGTATCGCCATCCTTGATGCGACCAGACAGAATTTCTTCTGCTAGGCTATCTTCTAACAAGCGCATAATCGCTCGACGTAAAGGTCTTGCGCCGTAGCTGGGGCTGTAACCTTCATCGATTAAGCGGTCTTTGAAGCGATCGCTGACTTCTAGGGTGATACCCTTTTCAGTTAGGCGACCAAACACTTCTTTGAGCATAATCTCGGCGATTTGTGTCACCTCTGGCTTGCTCAACTGACGGAAGACGATAATTTCATCGAGTCGGTTGAGGAACTCTGGACGGAAGTATTGCTTGAGTTCTTCGTTCACTAAAGAGCGAATCCGGTTGTAAGCTGACTCGGTGACATCTTCGGCAAATTCAAAGCCGATACCGCTGCCGCCTTTTTCAATTACCTTAGAACCAATATTGGAAGTTAAAATCAGCAAGGTGTTCTTGAAGTCCACCGTGCGTCCCTTGGCATCGGTTAACCGACCGTCTTCCAAAATTTGCAGCAACATGTTAAATACATCGGGGTGTGCTTTTTCGATTTCGTCGAACAGCACCACGGTGTAAGGACGTCGCCGCACGGCTTCGGTTAGCTGACCGCCTTCGTTATAACCAACATAACCAGGAGGCGAACCGATCAGCTTGCTGACGGTGTGACGCTCCATGTATTCCGACATATCTAAGCGGATCATTGCTTCTTCGGAACCGAAGAAGTAAGACGCCAATGATTTCGCCAACTCGGTTTTACCTACACCAGTAGGCCCAGAGAAGACAAAGCTAGCAATGGGTCGGTTGGGATTTTTTAAACCGACACGAGCGCGACGAATTGCCCGTGAAACTGCCCTCACAGCTTCGTCTTGACCAATGAGACGCTGATGCAGGGTGTCTTCCATGTGCAGCAGCTTTTCAGATTCAGATTCGGTGAGTTTGTTCACCGGAACCCCAGTCCAAGAAGCGACAATGTGAGCAATGTCTTCTTCTGTAACTACGGGTTCTTCGCTCTCTGTGCCAGCTGCATTGGTTTTGCTTTGAGCGATCGCGCGAATTTCGGCTTTGATTTCCATTTCGCGATCGCGCAGTTCCCCAGCTCGGTCAAAGTCTTGAGAGCGGACTGCATCGTCTTTTTCTTTTAAGATCTGACGCAGTTCTTTGTCTAACTCTTTGGCTGCGGGTGGCAGTTGGGAGTTAATCAAGCGCACCCTAGAACCAGCTTCATCAATCAAGTCGATTGCTTTATCCGGGAGGTAGCGATCGCTGATGTAACGGTCAGACAACTTAGCCGCCGCCACCAATGCTTCATCGGAGATTTTTAGTTTGTGGTGTTGCTCATAGCGCTCGCGCAGACCATACAAAATTTCAATTGTTTCGTCTACAGTGGGTTCGCCGACCATTACTGGCTGGAAACGACGCTCAAGAGCTGCATCTCGCTCAATGTGTTTGCGATATTCATCTAGCGTTGTCGCGCCGATGCACTGTAACTCACCTCTTGCCAAGGCTGGCTTGAGGATATTCGCCGCATCAATAGCACCTTCTGCCGCACCTGCACCAATTAAGGTGTGAACTTCGTCAATCACGAGGATGACATTACCCGCAGAGCGGATTTCATCCATGATTTTTTTCAGACGTTCTTCAAATTCACCTCGATACTTGGTTCCTGCTACAAGCAAGCCGATATCTAGCGTCACCACACGCTTATCTTCCAGGATGTCAGGGACATCTTTGTTGGCAATACGTGATGCTAAACCTTCAGCGATCGCGGTTTTACCAACCCCTGGTTCCCCAATTAGCACTGGGTTATTTTTCGTCCGGCGACCCAATATCTGAATTACGCGCTCAATTTCTTTGGCACGTCCCACCACTGGATCGAGCTTATTATCTGTTGCCATTTGGGTGAGGTTCGAGCCAAATTCATCCAAAGTCGGGGTTTTTGTGCGACCGGATGAACCGCCTGGTGAAACTTCAGCAGTTTCTCCCAACATGCGGATTACTTGGGTTCTTACCTTAGATAGATCCACACCGAGGTTTTCTAGCACCCTGGCTGCTACACCTTCCCCTTCTCGGATTAGGCCCAACAGCAGATGCTCGGTGCCAATGTAGTTATGCCCCAATTGGCGTGCTTCTTCCAAGGATAGTTCTAAAACCCTCTTTGCCCGTGGCGTAAACGGAATTTCCACGGCAACAAAGCCTGAGCCTCGTCCTATAATTTTTTCAACTTCAATTCGAGCATCTTTGAGATTGACACCCATTGATTTCAGCACCTTGGCGGCCACACCGGTGCCTTCACCAATCAGACCCAGGAGGATCTGCTCAGTGCCGACAAAATTGTGGCCTAAACGGCGGGCCTCTTCTTGGGCCAGCATGATTACCTTAATGGCTTTTTCTGTGAAGCGTTCAAACATGGCATTTTTCCCATCACCTGCGTCGTGCCGGTACGCTGATTTTAGCACAGGCTAAGCTTTTGGACGCCTGTATAAAGATTATAGACATCCAAAAGCTTCTCACTCAGGTTAATGTGGTAATTGCTAACTATTAGTTACTCTTATATGGCTAGTGTACTGAGGAGCTTGATTTTACCAGCGTTTTAGCATTGATTACAAACAACTGACTGCTGTATTGAGTGTTTGTTAAGCTCATCCCAAATGTTAATAACTACCAAATATATTTCCTAATGTCAATCTTATAATTCAATTAATAATATTTCTTTATAGAAGCCAAAATATCAATAGTTTATTTAAATTAAAATAGATGTGTCAAGATGGCTCTTTTTTGCTGAAGGTGGCCAAATGTTAAGTAAAAGCTACCAGACGTTGCTGTTATTTCGCTGATGTTACTCAAGGTAAAGAACAACTAAGGTGGCAAATTTGACTAGACACAAAACCAGAGTAATGACCACGAATGAATTTTTAGCTAACTTTACAACTGTAGGAAAAAATATCTATAATATTAAATTTATTCCAACTTAGTTAAAAATTAACTGCCAAGAGGATTTGCTGAGGCGATCGCTAACTAAGGTATGCCAATTTGCCAAAGTTGCTTGAAATTGCGGCTCTTGCAGGTCGGAAATCCAAAGAATTAGTGCATCCTCACCATTATCTTGGTAGTAACGCCGACGCCGCCCAGCTGTTTTGAAGCCAAATTTTTGGTATAAAGATATAGCTGCTAAATTGGAAGCTCGGACTTCGAGGGTAGCTCGCTCCAAGCCGCGATCGCAAGCTGTATTTATAAGTGAATATAGTAAAGCCTGCCCCAAACCTTGACGGTGATACTGGGGATGAACTGCCAAAATTGTAATGTGGGCCTCCTCTAAAATTGACCAAAAGCAACCCATTGCCAGCAGCCTCGAATTTGAGATAGGAGAAAACAGACCCAGCAGATCGCTGTTGGGACTGTCCAACTCTCGTTGGTAGGCATCCATTGTCCACAAGCCACCAAAACAGGCTTGATCGAGTTCTAGCAATGCACTCAGATGCTCTGATGTTAAAAATTTAAGTTCTAGGTCTAATGAGATCACATTTATTGAATAAGATTACAAACCCTTTGTAAACTGGGAAGCGGGAGACTTAACTTACGCCCGTAATTTGAACAAGGACAACTATTATAGTTATGGTATCGACTCACCCCACTGGGGTTAAACATTCTGGAAGTCAGTATTTACCTCAAACCAGCACCAATGCCAATCTTTCGCCCAATCAAGAAATTTTACCCTTAAGTGCCAGAGTTCATAATCATGACTTCCTGGAAATTGGTGGGTGTGATGTTACAACTTTAGTTAAAAGATTTGGTTCACCTTTATATATTTTAGATGAAGAAACCCTGCGTTTGGCTTGTCAGCAATATCGAGATGCTTTCAAGCAATACTACAAGGGTGCATCTCAAGTACTTTATGCCTCAAAAGCTTGGAATTGTCTAGCAGTTTGTGCGATCGCGGCATCAGAAGGATTAGGAATAGATGTAGCATCTGGTGGAGAACTCTACACCGCTCTACAAGCGGGTGTCAATCCTGATAAAATCTACCTCCATAACAATAACAAGTCTCGTGAAGAGTTAATTTTTGCCATAGAATCCGGTTGCACCATTGTCGTAGATAACTGGCACGAGTTACGCACTTTGGTAGAAATTGTAGAGACGTTGTATACAATGTCTCTACCACAAAATCCTCGGATACTGCTGCGGTTGACTCCAGGTATTGAATGCCACACGCATGAGTATATCCGTACGGGACAACTAGATAGCAAATTTGGCTTTGATCCTAACCAGCTAGAAGAATTATTTAGTTTTATCAGCAAGCAATCTGCCCTTAACTGTGTAGGGTTACATGCTCATATCGGTTCTCAAATTTTTGAGCGCCAACCGCATCGGGATTTAGCTGCTCTTATGGTGCAGTGGTTGCGGTCAGCGGCAAAGTATGGTTTAAAACTGACAGAGTTAAACGTTGGTGGCGGTTTAGGGATTAAGTACATAGAATCAGACGATCCCCCCAGCATAGAAGAGTGGGTAAAACCGATTTGTGAAGTAATTCAACAAACTTGTGCAGTCGAAAATCTGCCTTTACCGAAGTTGCTGTGTGAACCGGGGCGATCGCTAATTGCCACAGCTTGCGTCACTGCCTATACTATTGGTTCATCGAAAGTCATTCCCGAAATTCGTACCTATGTGGCAGTTGATGGAGGAATGTCTGACAATCCCCGCCCCATTACTTACCAAGCAGTTTATCGAGCAGTAGTTGCTAATAAAATGTCTTCTCCTCTTACAGAAACCGTCACAATTGCTGGTAAACATTGTGAATCAGGAGATATTCTGGTTAAAAACGCTCTACTGCCAAAAACAGAACCACAGGATATTCTCGTAGTTATGGGAACTGGTGCGTACAATTACAGTATGGCATCTAACTACAACCGCTTACCTCGACCGGCAGCAGTTGTAGTGGCGAATGGCGAAGCAAATTTAATTTTGCAACGCGAAACTTATCAAGACTTAATTCGACAAGATTGCCTACCAGAAAGACTCAAGAGTTAGTTATTTGTCCTTGGTCATTTGTCATTTAATCATTAGCCAGGAACTAAACCCCGTTCATTTTGAAACATAGAGTTTTTGAGGAGAGTATATTATTCGGTCGTAGCTTAAGTTTTGAGCTTTACCCTCATTACAAAAAAAACTACGGTTTTCAAAGTAGATGCGGTTTAATGACAAATGATAAAGCGGAAAGTCTGAGCAAAGGCTTCCTCTGTACAGACGCCAGTAAAGCTCCTGTGTCGCTACCGCTACGCTAACGCACAAGTCTCTTAACCCGCTTAAAGAATGGCTCAACTTTGTGAGACCAGCCACACGTGCGGCTCTGCCGCCCTTGTGGACTGGCGAACCCCGAAGGGGTAAGAGAGGACAAATGACAAATGACAAATTGTAATTAGAGGCAAAAGTGTAATCCAGATGTCATGAGAGATTGGTGGAAGCAATGGCTGACAAACCTAGGATGGTCACAGTCCTTGCTGCTTGGGACTCTGGATATCACGTTAGTTCTGGCGCTGACGTACATGATACTAGTTATTATTAGTGAGCGTCGGACACTGTGGATGGTGCGGGGGTTTATTATCTTAATGTTAGCCTCAGCACTAAGTGGCAGATTGGGTCTACCTCTGCTGAGTTTTGTATTGGAAAAGTTGGTAATTGGTTGTGCTGTAGCGATGGCAGTTGCTTTACAGTCAGAGTTTCGTAGGTTTTTAGAACAATTGGGACGTGGTGAATTCCGCCAGTTATTTCAACCTTCAAGTCTGGCAATCCCCAAGTCTGATAGTGTAATTGATGAAATAGTCGAGGCTGTGAAAGAATTGTCAAAAAACCGCATTGGAGCTTTACTAATTTTGGAAACCACAGGCCCAATTGATGAGCGAGATTTTTCTGTGCCTGGAGTAAAGCTAAATGCAGAAGTTTCTAAGGAACTGATACAGACAATCTTTCAACCGAAAACTTTGTTACACGATGGAGCAACATTGATCCGTGGTTCACGGATTGTGTCGTCGGGTATAATTTTACCACTTTCGGGACGCACAGCCTCGCGCCAGTTGGGAACACGCCACCGGGCGGCGATGGGAATTACTGAGCGGGTCGAAAATTGTATTTGTGTCGTTGTGTCAGAAGAAACGGGTTCTATTTCCTTAGCGGAACGAGGAACCCTAAATAGACCGCTGACGATTAGGAAGCTGAAAGAGTCATTAGATGCTCAATTATCCCCAACTGTGGATCGAGAAGCTGTCGCTCCTGGTCTTTTAAGTTTGGCCCGTCAGATAGGTGGGAAGGCACTAGCACTGGTTTCACGTTTACTCGGATTACCATCGACCGCTTCTCGAGATAAAAAATGACAGTACAAGAAACTAAATTGCAAGATTTGCCCATTGACTTGAAACGAGAACTGCTACCAAAGCATGTTGCGGTAATTATGGATGGCAATGGTCGATGGGCTAAACGTCAAGGTCTACCCCGAATTATGGGGCATAAAGCTGGTGTAGATGCTCTTAAGGATTTGCTTCGTTGTTGTAAAGATTGGGGAATTCAAGCGCTGACAGCTTACGCTTTTTCGACAGAAAACTGGAAAAGACCTCAAGAAGAGGTAGATTTTTTAATGACTCTGTTCCAAAGAGTTTTGCGCCAAGAACTGCGGGAAATGGTAGAGGAGAACGTTCAAATTCAGTTTGTCGGAAATTTGCAGGCCCTACCGCGATCGCTCCAACGGGAAATTTCTCGTTCAATGGAAGAAACTAGAAATAATCCTGGTATCCGGTTTACAGTCGCAACCAATTATGGCGGACGCCAGGAAATCATCCAAGCTTGCCGAGCGATCGCTGAAAAAGTCCAACAAGGTTTGTTACAACCTCATGAAATTAATGAAGAATTGTTTGAGAGCCATCTGTACACAGCAGGAATAGCTGACCCAGATTTGCTAATCCGTACTAGTGGAGAAATGCGCCTCTCGAATTTTCTTCTCTGGCAAATGGCTTATGGAGAAATGTACATAACAGAGACTCTCTGGCCAGATTTTGATCGTACTGAGTTTCACCGCGCCTTGTGTGCCTACCAACAACGGGAGCGGCGGTTTGGGAAAGTCTAGGGATTGGGGAACTCGGGGCCCCCTTTGGGGATAAGGGGCAATGGGGACTGGGAAGAAATTTTCTCCCTCTGCCCCTCTGCCCCTCCTCTTTTACGGGCCAGAAAACACGGCTTGTTCTATGTCTTCTCGACTGAGGGAATACTTGAACGAGCGTTGGATATCTTGCCCATCTTCTCCAGATTGGATGTATCGCACAATAATTTGCTCAATATCGAGCCAGAGTTCAGCTTGCCAACTGGGACGCTGCACGTGCCAGCAATGCCGCTGTGTTTCATCTTGTTGGCAGCCTTGGTTTTTGAGCCATTGCTCAATTTGCGGCAGAGGATGGTTATATAAGGGGGTGTCAGAGGGAAGAAAAGACATAAGTAATACGGAATTTTACTTAGAAATAATTAACAAAAATATTTTTTAATTTTAATCTTTAATTTCGCTTGGGGTAGTAGGTGGCGAAAAGTTAGTAATCTGCTGTTGTAATGGAGGCGGTTGCAGCAGTTGCGTTTGAAAGGCAGCATCACCGCGAGTTAAACCAATAGCGATCGCTAGCAGCAGACAACCCAAAAAGGTCAACAATAGAATAAACAAAACAAAAATTTCGCCAGAGGAGAGGGGGCGATCGCTAGCATCGAGGTAAGCTGATTTAGACCAATCGTGGGAACGAGAGACGGGATGGTTCAAGTCGGGGGGTGCTTGAATTACTCCAAAGCGGGAATAGCCAATTTTTAAATCGTAGCTTAATCGCCGTTCTGGACTGCTAAGGGTGGCGTAGGCTTCGTTTATTTGCTGAAATTTAGCAGTAGCAACAGCAGTAGACAACTCTGTAGTATCAGGATGATAACGTTTGCTCAGTTCTCGATAAGCACGACGAATATCGATTACCGATGCCGAGGGATGCAGTCCTAGCAGGGAGTAATAAGTGGGTTCACTGCGTTTTGGCATTGCCCCATTGTGATTCACGGCTGTTTGAGTCACCTTGCGATCGCGCTTTTTCTAATATTGTAAACCTCTCAATGCCATAGCAGGTGATGTCTAGAGCAAGGACTGCATTATATATCTATTTTTAAGAATTACTTTAGTACAACTTGGCATCAAGAAGATTGGGATTTAAACGCAGAGGGACGCAGGGGAAACGCAAAGGGACGCAGAGTTTGGTGCAATGTTTGAATTCAAGGCGTTATGAACTTATGCAATTTGTTACTTAGCCTTCATCAGCAGGATCGGATTTACACCTGATATCCAATACAATGATAATTTTTTCACCATCGTAAATTTCGTAAATTACACGATAATTAGTCATCACATAGATACGCCGTCCATCACTATCAATGTTCAATATTTCTAAAGAATGTGATGGTCTGGGATCTTGTCTAAGCTGAGAAATCTGAATGCAAACCTGTCTGTAGACAAGACGAGATAAGCTTGGCAACTGGCCTTGAGCGTGAGGTGTAATCCAAATTGTATACATTAACGCTCCTTTTCAATCTCAGCAATTGCTAGCTCGAATGGAATCGCCTCATTTTTAAACGCCTCCACAGCTTTATAAAGACGAGTACATTCCAATTCTTCTTCTATAACTATTGGCTTGAATGGAATTGCTTTATCTTCAAACGGCTTCGTATTTTTATAGAAGCGATTGGATTTGATTTCTTCTAAAAGTGCTTGCTTAAATGGAATCGCCTCATTACCCAAAGCCTTTACCTTTTCAAAAGCGCGACTGGATTCCCATTCTTCCAAAATTATTTTCCGATTCTTTTTTAGCTTTGGAGTTTGGTAGTGTTGAGTAGGTGAGAACTGAAGTGCATTACGAGCAAAATTGAAGGCAAACTCTATGGGTGAACCTGCACAGAACCCCGGCTGGAATCCTGCCAGTCCATCATAAAAACCAACGGCAAATTTAATTGCCGCACTGTCTTCAATTGAATCATCCATGCCAACTACATAATCTACATTTTGAACAATTGCCTCTGCTTGAAATTCAGAATAACAGGCATTTAGAATCACACATTCCCTTGGCTTGGAAAACATCCCAAATAGTCCAGCTAATGCGTCTCCTATTACTAACTGTTCTCCTCCAGTTTCATCTTCTAGTATTAATCCGTGCTTTCCTGCTCCATGGCCAGAAAAATGAACTATATCTGGTTGGCAGTCTAACAAGGCGCGACGAAGATCTGTCGTAGTTACCGCCCACTTTTGATGTAGTGTAAAATGATCCCGGTGCTTAGAACACCTCAAGGCTTGCTCAATTTCACGGAATTCCCTAGCCAGATCTAAGCGTGCTGTCTGGCTGGGATTTGCTGCCAAAAACAAGATATTTCTCATCTAATTAAGCTTGTGCAGGGTAAATATCAGCTCATTCTCCCCCCTTCTATCATTCTCTTTAAATTAAAACTGCAATCCTTATATCAAAGGATTTTTGCTCTTGCGAAAGCATTCAAAGAATTAATATCAAGATTCACTTATACGCACGACAAAATCCTGCTCTAGTTTTCAGATGAGAGCAGGATTTTTTTATTCATAAGGTAATTAACGTGGATTACATCAAGAAGCTTCAATTTTGAAGTTTGAATTACTGACCACTCTTAATCCCACAGCGAAGAAGTTATCAGTAATTTCCGCAGATTTTCTTTAGCAGAGGGCGGTGCATCAAGATATTCTACAAACTGTTGAAATTTTTCTTCATCAATTATCCAAAATTAATAAACTTGGCAATGTATTAGAAAGCGCTTGAGCAAGCCTTTTTCCATGTGTCTTAATCGTGAATTAGTATGAGAGTCTAACCCAATAAATCAGCGCGGGGTTTAAAGGTTTCAATTTGCCGCAATTTTTCGTAAAGTTCCCGTTCTTCGCTGCTAATACTTTTAGGTGTAACTATCTGAATTTCTACTAATTGATCGCCACGTTTACCGTTCTCGCTGGGATAGCCTTTATTCGCTAGACGAAGTCTTTGACCAGACCTCACTCCTGAGGGAATTGTCATTTTTACTGGCCCGTCGAGAGTAGGGGCTTCTACTTGTCCGCCTAAGACTGCTTCAGTGGGAGTAACTGGTACTTGGCAAAATATATTAGAGCCTTCTAGCTTAAACAATGGATGCGGCTCAACGGTAATTTTTAAGTATAGGTCGCCGCCGCCAATGCCTTGGTTCCGCAGACGGATAGTTTGACCTGTTACCATACCTGAAGGCATATTAACTTCTAGCGATCGCCCATCTTCCAAGCGAATGCGTTCACTACCACCTTGATAAGCTTTTTCCAGTGGTAGGGTCAATCTGGCTTCGATATCACGACGGGTAGGGCGGGGGTTGACTGTATATTGAACTTTTGTATTGGTGGAACGAAACGGATCTTCTTTGGTGCTGCTAGCAGGATTTGTGCCGTTTTTACTTGCTTTACGACCACCTACACCAATGACTTGATTGATAAAGTCCTCAAAGTTGGAAAACTGTCCAGGGTCTACCTCCTGAGTGCTGGTGCGACCGTTAGCGCGATTATCTACCCCCCAGGCTCCTTTGCCCCGTGGCGTCGTTTGTTTGCCAGCAAAGCCTTGTTGCTTCCAGTAGCGGCTAAACTGGTCGTACTGTGCTCGGCGTCCTGGGTCAGAAAGAACTTCATAAGCTTGACCCACAACCTTAAATTTTTCCTCTGCTTCTTTGTTTCCTGGATTTAGGTCAGGATGATACTGTCGTGCTAACCGCCGATATACCTTCTTAATTTCCTCATTGGAGGCGTCTTTAGATACTCCCAAAATCTCGTAATAATCGCGAAAATTCTGCAAATTTTGCATAGTTCAGTTATTTAACTTTAGAATTTAGTTTTAAGAAAAGTCTCTTGTTTGACTTTTGGCAATGGTTTGTCTTCTCCTGTAGTTGACGCTACGTGTTAGGCGAATCTGTGTCTAAAGGGCTTTATGACGAACAGAAATTTAGGGATTTTGATAATGAGCTACAACTTAAAAGACTTATATTATTAACTCTTTTACTGATTACCGAGTCCTAATTCCGAATCAATTTAATTATTTTTTTCAGACTACCAGACTTGTGCAATGGGGTCTGGGCGGTATTTATTTACCGCCCATTCACGAGTACTGCTACCAATCATCGTCATCATCCCAGTTATCCTGGTAGCTTGGACGAGATTTGCGAGAAGAACGGTTGTCATAGGAAGAGGAACGACTATCTTTGTCATAGTCTCTGCTGTTATAATCCCGGCTGTTATAATCCCGGCTGTTGTAATCCCGGCTGTTGTAATCCCGGCTGTTGTAATCCCGGCTGTTATAGTCCCTCCCATAAGAATCGCGTTCTCGGTATGTATCTCTGGGAGATTCGCGTTCTCGTTCTTTATCGCCACCAGTAAAGATGTCACGGATAGTACCAAGCAAGTCATCTTCTTCGTCCTCAGCATAATACTGACGAACTTCCCGATTTAGCTCATACAGAGCATCTTGCAGGTCGGCGTAAGCTTGGTCAATACCGCGATCGTCATTTTGCTTGAGACTTTCTCGTAGTTCCTGGCAAATATTATCAATTCGTTGGCGGCGGTTGCGGGCAAACTGCATCCCAAATTCCAGCGCCACTTCTCTAAGTTGTCGTTCTGCCTGAAAAATTAATCCCTCAGAACGAGTACGCTTTTCTATCCTTTCTTTGCGTTCCCGGTCAACTTCGGCATATTTTTGGGCATCTTGAATCATCCGATTCACTTCCGACTCGTTCAAAGTGGAAGCGCCTTGAATGGTGATACTCTGTTCTCTACCAGTGGTTCTATCCAGGGCTGTTACCTGTAAAATGCCATTAGCATCGATATCAAAGGATACCTGAATCTGTGGAACTCCTCTAGGAGCAGGCGGAATGCCATACAGCTTGAAACGCCCTAAAGACTTGTTATTTGCTGCCATTTCCCGCTCACCCTGAACTACGTGGATTTCCACAGTATTTTGGTTATTTTCGGACGTAGAAAAAATATCAGAGCGGCGTACTGGTATGGTGGTGTTGCGAGGAAGAAGTTTTTTCATCACACCGCCAATGGTTTCTAAGCCCAAAGACAAAGGCGTGACATCTAAAAGCAACACATCTTTGAGTTCGCCAGCGAGAATGCCTGCTTGAATTGCTGCACCCACTCCCACCACTTCATCGGGGTTGACGTTTTCATTGGGTTCTGTGCCAATTAAATCCCGCACTAGCTGCTTTACCATTGGCATCCGTGTGGAACCGCCAACTAGCACGACTTCTTCAATGTCTGCGGGTGACATACCAGCATCTTTCAACGCCCTTTTAACTGGTGTCCGCAATCGCCCTACCAAGTCAACGCACAAGCCTTCAAACTGGGAACGAGTCAAGCGAGTTTCTAGATGTTTAGGGCCATCTTCAGTGGCGGTGATGAAGGGTAAGTTAATATCGGTTATGCTGACAGCAGAAAGTTCAATTTTAGCTTTTTCTGCCGCTTCCATTAGACGTTGTAAAGCTTGGCGATCGCGTCTTAAATCTATTCCTTCAGTTTCCAGAAATTGCTCTGCCAACCAATCTACTATTTTTTTGTCAAAGTCATTACCACCAAGTTGAGTATCTCCACTAGTAGCTTTGACTTCAAATATGCCATCGCCAACTTCTAGAATCGACACGTCAAAAGTGCCACCACCCAAGTCAAATACTAAAATGGTTTCCGTATCACCACGATCTAATCCGTAAGCCAAAGATGCAGCGGTAGGTTCATTGAGAATCCGCAACACCTCTAACCCAGCAATTCTACCAGCATCGCGGGTTGCCTGCCGCTGGGAATCGTTAAAATAAGCTGGAACCGTAATGACTGCCCCTGTTACTGGTTCACCCAAGTAGCGACTAGCATCATCTGCTAATTTTTTGAGCACCATTGCCGAAATTTCTTCTGGGGCGAAATCCTTATTGAGGCGGGGACAGGCAATTTTAATATTACCGACTTCGTCCTTACGAATGGTGTAGGGTATACGCTTTGAATCTGGACTAAGTTCGCCATACTTGCGCCCAATGAAGCGTTTAACTGCGAAAAATGTATTTTGTGGGTTGAGGACGGTTTGTCGCCGTGCCATTTGCCCAACTACTCTTTCACCTTCTTTGCTGAAACCAACTACGGAGGGGGTTGTTCGCATTCCTTCTGCATTGGCAATCACCACCGGCTTGCCACCCTCCATTACGGCGACTACTGAGTTGGTTGTACCCAAGTCGATGCCGACTACCTTGCCCATGCGTTACTCTTCTCCTAGCGTGTCTTATAAATTTATTATGATTGGGCGGGACTATCTCTAGCTTTGTACTACAGAATGAAAACGCCTCAATGGTATGATAATCATCAATTAAGGCCAAATAGAATAATTTAAGTTTGAGGAGCTAGTTGCAAGACTAGGATAACATTGACGATGGTTGGTGTGCCTCAGCAGCATTAACTCTTGTAGTCCAATGAATTTAATTCACTATATCTAAACAGTTGGCAAACACAGCCCAATAACACTATGCCCTTTTTTTCCCTCTTGTCTGAAAAAGATTATATTGGGACTATTTGAAACATTTGAATTTAAAAGAGCGATTACGAACTCATCTGATTGAGATTGTGCGAGAACGCGATCCCTACATGGCGACGGCTGGACATTTTTTTGTTCAAGAATACATCCGTCAACAATTTGCACAATGGGGAAGTGTGGAAATCCACACCTTTCTAGTAGGGAGCAAAACTTGTAAAAATCTCATCTTAAATTTACCTTCTCAGGCTGAACAGCAAAAGCCAGATTTGCCACTAATTTTAATTGGTGCTCACTATGATGCTGTACCCGGAACACCTGGCGCTGATGATAATGCTACAGGTGTAGCAGTATTGCTGGAATTGGCAAGGAAGTTTGCCGACGAACCAGCAAAATATCCCTTGCGACTAGTTGCTTTTGATATGGAAGAATACGGCTTACTAGGTAGCGCTGACTATGCAGCCTTATTGCGTCAACAAAAACAACCGCTACGTTTAATGATCTCCTTAGAAATGCTTGGCTATCGTGATTCTAACCCTGGCTCTCAAAGTTATCCGCCCCCTCTAGAACGCTTTTACCCAAATCGCGGTGATTTTATTAGTTTAATTGGCAATTTGCGGACAATTCGTGACTTAATTGGGATTAGCCGTAGTATTCGCAAAGTTGGCATACCTAGTCAGTGGCTACCAGTATCGAATAGAGGTTTAATAGTTAGTCAGACAAGATTAAGCGATCATGCGCCATTTTGGGATGCAGGCTATCCGGCAATTATGGTGACAGATACAGCATTTTTACGGAATCCAAACTATCACAAACCTAGTGATACCATTGCCACTTTAGATTTAGATTTTCTCACAGGTATATGCGAAGGTTTGGAACATAGTATTCGGCGATTATAAAACTTTAGTATCTCATAGAGAATCAAAGCTTAAAACTTAAATCCTTGAACAAGTCATTTTAATTTAATAATTAAAGTATTTTTTAATAAAAAAGTTTAGTTATTTTAGATTAGAAACAATTAATAAATAATAGCAATAAAATAAAACATATTAATCTAATTAAAGATAGCTATTCAGTATTGAACAACTCTATGCAAATTGTTTCTTCTTCAATTCAAAGAACTACTCTTTACGAGAAATTTAAGTCCAAGATTATTCACAATCCTTATTTAGATAGAACTTTAGTTAGCTACCAGGATAATAAACAAGCTCCATTTTCTTCTTGGTTCAAATATAAGGAAGGATTTTCAGAACGTCTAGTTACCTATCTTCTTCAAGCATTAAAGCCAGAACCAGGTATTTTGATAGACCCATTTTCAGGAGTTGGTTCATCCCTATTTGCTGCAAGTTCGTTGGGTTGGCAGACTACTGGAATTGAACTGTTACCTGTCGGTATTTTTGCTACACAAGCTCGAATTATAGCTCAGAAAATGAATGCAGAATCATTTAATTTTGTAATTTAGAAATTACAAAAATTAAATTTTAAAGATTATTATGATCAATGTTTTAGATTTAATTATTTGGCAATTACTCGTGGAGCTTTTTCTTCATTCAACGAGGAGCAACTAATCGGTTATATATCTTATTGCCAGATATATTTGGATATTAGGGCGAGGAAAAGGCAATAGTAGCCAGCAAATAGGAAATCATGGTCGAACAGAACTACGTAAATGCGTTTATATTTGGGAAAAGTAAGCACTTTGCCATTAGATGAAATAAATCTGTTAATTGAGGCACATCGTATAAACTATCGCTTGCGTTCAACTTTTTTCTATCGCAAGCTTAAAGAATACAAAACCCTATCCTTGCGAACAAAAATTGATGCACTACTAGCTGTCAATCATTTATACAGTTGGGAAAATTGGTCAAACTGAGGTATTGGGGAAGAAGCATTCACCTACGTCAATGAGCATCCTAAGTTGCAACTAATTCAGGTATTTTGCCATCCTAGGTTAATTCGAGAACACTCCTCATTATTAGCTTACTACCGTAATATTGCAGCACTTTCTCAGAAAGCTGTTAAATATTTAGTAGCAGTAGATGTAAAAAAGAGTGAACTTGATGAAGAAAATAAATATCCTCTAGCAGAAGATAAAGCCTTAGTACTTTCCAGACTTTTTAATGAAAAACGATACGATCAGTTTGTTCAAGAAGTATTTTAAATTCTACAAGAATGAATTGCAATACATACTTTACTTCTATATTTTTTGTTTATAATTTAACACTAGGAGTCAAACTAGTTAAATCATCTATATTGCGTTTCATTGTGTTGCAGATTGCATCTAAGGGTAAGTCATTGGCATCATAACCGAAGGGATTTTCTATTTCCAAGCCGATCGCCTCAATGCCAAACACTGTAAAACCAACCAAAGCAGCAATTATAGCTGTCCACCAGCCGAGACTATTCACTATTTGAAACGGTAATAAAAAACAATATAGTATTAACAATTGTTTAAGATGGATGGCATAAGCGAGCGGCATAGGTGTTTTTAAAATCCGCTCACAAGCACCTAAGTTATCCACAAGATTATTCAATAATTCTTGCATAGATGTTAATTGGTAACTGTTGAGACAATTGCGCTTATATTGCTGCTGTAAATAATCTCCTATCCAAAAAGCAACTTCTATGGGAGGATTATTCATAATCTTCAGTTTGACGTACATAGAAGACGGCATTAATTCTTCTAACTCGCTAGTTACAGTTTCTCCTCGCAAATGCAGTTTAGTTGTGACAGCGAAAGCTACCAACAAATTTAATGCTGTAATTTTATTTTTTCTATCCTCTAGAGATATTTCATCCACTGATACCCAAATTTGTCGTGCTAAATTTCGGACATTATTTACTATAGAACCCCAACATTTTCTGCCTTCCCAAAACCGCTCATAAGCAGTATTCGTGCGAAACACCAGCAATAAACCTAAAACAATACTGGGAATAACGCTTCCTAAAATAGGTTGAGATACGGGTAATCGAAAATGGTGTAATATAGAAATTAAAAAACCAAAAGCTCCACACCAGATAACATGTTTGTAAATGGCTCTTGTCACTGAACCTTTAAGCTGTAAGGTTGTTTGTAACCATTGCAGTTTTTCGGCTTTCATGCACTTACCTTAATGAAATATTTAGTATCTAAGTAATTTAAAAATAATAACTCTAGGATCGCTCTTTTTATAAACTTAATTTAGTTGCGAACTGCAAGTCAGCGCTTGCGCGATCGCACATCAAATACTCTTGATCTATACCCACAACTGTTATTAGTTTGTCTTTACTAAAATATAGCGGTTCTTGATTGCATGTAATTGGATTTAGTCTGGGGATATGATCTTACGCTAATTAAAAATCTTTACTTTAGAAAACAGTCAGGTAATTGTCGAGTTTGTTTTTGCTGGGGTGACATAAGCGTATACGCGCAGCAGTTTGTTATTATACATTACCCCGATATTTGAGTATATACCCTAACGACATTGGACAATGGCATAGGTAAAAATTGATTTATGTTTGAAACCTGTGACTACTCCAGAACGCCTTTATCGTATCTGGAGTTTCTTTTTAACTAGAGTCTTTGCCTATAAGGATTGGGCCTAGTTCCTGAGAAACCGATGGCATCACGGAATTTCCACAGGGCAGATTTTGCGATCGCGCAAGCACTGACTTGGCAGTTCGCAATTTTGTAAAATAACCGGATACGCCATAACGTAGCTGAATAAGGATACATACTGAATTCTCTATACCGAAAACGGAGCATCACTTGTTGGTGTACTCCCGATGCATAACAACTCTCGCAAAACCGCCCCAGTGATTAGCTGGGGCGGTTTTGCTTGACAAAAAAACCGATTATTTCGTAGAGACGTTGCAATGTAACGTCTCTACTATTTTGGGGATACTATCCTCAGCAAAGATGCAAATTACGCATTTATTCTCAACTATTGTCAGAAGTATTAACCAAACCAGTGAGAGGGTTCATAACCTGGTTGAACTGTTTCACAAAGATGATGGCTAATCCAATCTGATTTTTCTTGAACGATTGAGCAAATGCCTTGGTGAATCAAATTTTGTAGGTGTATTTGCTGTTCTAGGGGTTTACGGGAGAACTTGTAGTTTAACAAGCTCTCTTTTTCAGCTTCAAGTAGCGGTATCTGTCCGTCAGACATTGCCCTATAAAAGCAGGGAATGCGGCTGAGCACAAAGGCAATTAGCTCTTGGCGTAAGTCAGGAATTGCAAAGGCTTGTTGATAAGGATGGTATGGATATGTATCCAAAACACTTTCAATCTCTCCTATTACTGATTGCTGTGTCAAATTGACTACGGTTTTCATAATTTTTAAACCTCTTTTTTAATCCAGTCAATGCTTTGTAAGGGAAACAATGTTTTTAGATAGCAACGCCGTCATAACAATCAGTTAGAAGTGATTTAACTGATAGATGCAACAGACCCCGGACTTAACTTTTTATCTTGGTAGAATATCAGACATTTGGCTCTACTTGTTTTAGTTAAAGTTTATACTGTTTTGCAGCATTACTTATTAAAACAACATTCAATAAACTGGTAAACCACCGATATCTTATATCTATAACTCTAATTATTTCAAAGTTATGTCTTTTTGGCAGAAAACTATACAAAACGCAGTACATTATTTAGGGGATCAAGGCTAATAATGACAAAACGACCTTAATTAGGATGAAGTTTTTAATCAAGTTTAACTTCTTAGGTAATTTACATTACTTATAACTTTAGCTGCTCAATCTGCTGTTGCATCATGAACCGAAATTTCTTTATGTAGTTTAGAGAACTGATTTTTCAAGCATGAATTTAATAAGTCACAAAAACAATGACTTACTATGTGAATAAATCAGTCTCATGACAGATGAGAAGATTAGTTAAAAATATTTAAAGAATTTATATTATTTAAAGGTAAATGGCGCATCTGATTGTTAATTTGCTCAGCAGCAGCCAATCCAGAAAGCATTGCACCTTCTACAAGATTGCCGCCACACCAATCACCACAGCAAACTAAAGGTAGAGGGGTTTTGGCAGACAAAACAGCTTCATGCCAAGGACGACTAGGAAAGGCGTAACGCCAACGATGTACTTGCATCCAGTCGGGAGTATTCAGCCAGGGAAGAGATAGAGATTCAGCTGCACGTTGCAATAGATGCTGTCCAGCAGGTTGTAAATCCTGTGCTTCTAGGTGACGTTGAGCAAAATCAGCGCTACTATGCACCACAAAATGTGGTTGCTGAGGGTTGGGACGCTTGCTACTATCTAAACCAATCCATGCCAAATCAGCGTCACCCATAAAACTTAGAGCTTTCCACACTGGGAGCGGTTGGGATGTGGGAAAGTATCCAGCGATCGCACTGATGCATGGGTCAAATTCCACAGCCCGCAGGTTATCGAGAAACACTGCATCCAATAGACTTTCGCCCAAGGGTGTTAACAACATCAAAGCTTGGGGTGCAGGAATGGCGACTACTATAGCTGTTGCAGTTAATTCTTCGTTGCTAGATTCGAGAGTCAGACGCCAACTATTTTCGGGAGTTAAGGTAATGGCTATGACGCGCTGATTCAACAAAACTTCTAAACCTTGGCCAAAAAATTTGGCGATCGCACTCATTCCCCCAGACGCAACATAGCGCGGACAGGAAGTTGTGGGTTGATATATGGGAGCATTGGGTTTGAGTTCGTAAACTTTATCTGTCCAGACTTTGAGAATATCGCGATCGCCTAACAACTCCACAAAGCGCCTCAACAAATCACCCTTTGGCTGCAAGTAACAAGCCCCATGATCTGCCCAAGTTCCATGCAAGCGGCGTGTCGCAACTCTTCCCCCTAAGCCACGGGACTTTTCCACAACCAGCACCGAATATCCAGCTTGAGTTAACTGCTGGGCACAAGCTAAACCGGCTATTCCGGCACCAATTACTGCAATATCAGTCATGAGTCAAATAGTTCTTAGTTATTATTTGTCAAAAGACAAACGACAAAGCGAAAAGTTTGAGCCGAACGCGAGTGCGTCTCGTAGAGAGACTTGCTCAGTTCCCCGAAGGGGTTGCCGTTGGCGTTCGCCTTGGTGTCGCAGACAAGCCTCTGGTTCACGAAGTGTCTTTGATAAAAGAACACAAGGCATCAAAACTTTTCAAGAGAGGACAAAATACCTAATAGTAGAATAGGGTACAGAAAGGCTGCACGGAAGGGAGGAAGGGAAATTGGATGAAATGAGGATGGCGCTAGAGCTAGCAACCGAAGAAGAATTACAAGATTTAACGGCAATTCTATTTAGTCGTAAATTCAATCCCTTAGACTATGTTCACACGCCCGAACCTATCGAAGTGCAAAGCCAAGACCGCAAAGCTTGGCTAGACGCACTAGAAGATCGCTTCCGCTTTTTAGCGGCAGATGGGATGACGGTATTGCGGGGACGCACAGAGCAGGTAACTTACCGACAAGCGCTAATTCAAGTATGTAAATATTTGAAAATTTCTTACTCTAATCAGCTGGCAACTGTTGATTTAGAAGCAGAGGTATTTTTGCATCTGCTTGGACAGGTGTGGAAAAAATTGCCTGAACAGGAAAAGCAAAAATTGACTGTACGGGTGCAGCGTCAGCTTGTCAACTCAGAACTCAAACAACCGCTACCACTTTTATTGCAACGTGACCCTTTGGGATTAATTTTTAAAGGAGGTAGTGCACTGGCTGTCACTTCCCTCCTCCAACCACTCGTACTCAAACAAATCGCCCAGCAATTTGCTATACACTTTGCTACCCATGAAGTAGCCAAACAAACGGCAATCGCAGGCTCTCAAGCGGCTAAAACACAGTTTCAAAACTATGTAGCTATGCAGATGGCTCGGCGGGGTATGACTTTGAGTGCAGCTCGTTATGGCGCAGTCCGTAGTATGTTTGCCGTGATCGGGCCGATGATGTGGGCTTGGTTTTTTGCGGATTTGGGATGGAGAGCGATCGCTACTAACTACGGTCGGATCATTCCTACCATTTTCGCCCTTGCACAAATTCGTCTCACTCGTGCTGAATGTTGGGAGCCAGCTTGAATAAGGCTTTTTACCATCCTGACCCTAGTTTACAATCCTCTTGGAACTTAACTCAATTGGGACTTTTGATTTTTCCATTGAGTCCATTTTTGGGGGCTGTGGGTTTAGGTTTTGCAGTATTACTAACTTGGCTGCAACAATCTAGCATAATTAACCGCCGCCCCCTCAACTGGGGATTTGCTCTACTCAGTGTATTGTTGATCATTACCGCTGGATTTGCCCATAACAAAACAGAGGCTTTCCTCGGTTTATTTAATTTCTTACCGTTTTTTTTAGTTTTCGTTGGTCTGAGTGCGCTAATTCAAACACCTGCCCAATTGCGACAAATGGCTTGGATTTTGGTTATTGGTTCCTTGCCGGTAGCAATTATGGGTTTGGGACAGTTGTTTTTGGGCTGGACTTTGAAGTTACAGTTTTTGTGGATCGTCTTAGAGTGGGCGATCGCACCAGGAGGAGAACCACCAGGCCGCATGGCCTCAATCTTCATGCACGCTAACAGCTTCGCTGCTTACCTGGTCATAGTTTTTACTCTGGGATTGGGATTGTGGCTGGAAAACTATCAACAATTAAGAGTCAAAAGTCAAGGGTCAAATCTCCCCCTCATCTTCCTAACTGTGGCGGAGATTGTCAATTTCATCGCTTTGATTTTTACTAACTCGCGCAATGGGTGGGCGATCGCTATTTTCGCTTGTTTAGCTTACGCATTTTATCAAGGGTGGCGCATTCTTGTGGGTAGCGTCGTCGGTATAGTCACCAGCGTTCTTTTAGCGGCTTTCGCTCCCTCACCAGTCGCTCAATTTTTTCGTCAGATCGTTCCTGCTTTCTTTTGGGCGCGATTAAACGACGATATGTATCCAAATAGACCAGTTGCTTTAATGCGAAAAACTCAGTGGGAATTTGCCTGGTCTTTGACTCAGCAACATCCTTGGACTGGCTGGGGCTTACGCAGCTTTACCACACTCTACAAAACACAGATGCAGATTCGCTTGGGTCATCCCCACAATTTGTTTTTAATGCTATCTGCTGAAACTGGTTTTCCAAGTACTTTTTTGTTTTGCGGCTTACTCGGTTGGATTTTAATTGCAGGTTTCCAACTGCTGCGAAAGTCAAAATATATAGAGAAAGATAGACTGATATTTTTCAGTTATCTTTTGGTCTTTGTTGGGTGGCTATTATTCAACACAGTAGACATAACTCTATTTGATTTCCGTTTAAATTTGCTCTCGTGGTTGCTTTTAGCAGCTATTTGTGGAGTAGTTTATCACTATGATAAAAATGACAGGCTTGTAGCTGATTAAAATTAGCCAGTTAAGTAATGGCAAACAATACTATTTAGAATAGCCATCAGTTGTTTTTCAGTGTATGCACTGGGGACATTTAGAGTTTTAAATTAATACTATTACTGTATTCACGTCTGTGAGTGTGGCTAATGCCGAATTAGTCACTGTTGCTGATTGTTGGGAAGGTGTAGGGACAACCCTTCTGGGGTTTTCCTGCATCCGGGGCATCTTTCGTAGATGCCCTTTTATTTTTTATTTTTTCTCACTGAAGTATAATTTTGCAAAACTTTAATTAATAAAAATCGTAAATTTATTCATAAAATTATCATTTCAATATTTGGCATCGTTATCTTCTTCATTAGCTTTATTTACAATTAATTTTACTGTTTCTCTGCCTGCTAATGCAGCAATTGTATGTGAACCAGGAATTATGAATTATTATTCAAATGGTTCGCTGGCAAATTGTTTACTTGGTCAGAATGTTACTATCCAAGTTTCTAGTTCTCATTCGGGGATATCCAATTTTCCCTATCAAGCAAACAGTTATATATCGTTCGATGAAAAAGCACAGTTTAAAAGCTACACAATTTCAGAGGATATCAAAATTAGAAGAAGCAATTCAGTTGAAACATGTCTAGCAGAATCTAGGGTAGAAGTTTCATCAAATGATGGGAATCAATTTATTATTTGTTGGCACTACTAGTGTTGAGAGGTTTGTAGTGAGCGATAAATCGCTCACTTTCAACAGTTATCAGTCAAGATAATTGGGTTTAAGGGGAATCACTATATCGGTGATCACCTCCAACTGCAAACTAATAACCCAAAGCTTATTAGTGGCAGGCGCTATCTGGCGGGTTAAAATCCCCCATCAGACGCCTTGATAACTGTTTACTGTTTACTGTTTACTGATTTTGAAACTTGTTGTAGGCTACATTCGCATCAAGTAGTGACTGCGGCAACCCCTATGGTGTAAGCAATCGGTAGAATGAGTGTGTCGGTAATGAAAAAAGACGCCTCAGTAACCAACCTTATGCTCACAACAGCTAACTTTCTTCAGTACACCCAGTGGTCAGGTATCGCCACCTTGGTATTTGCTGCTTTAGCAGTTTTGGCTTTCATTCTCAAATGGGGCATCCGCTTTCGGCTTGTGGGTACGACTGGCTTTATGCTGGTGCTGACGGGTGGTTTATTTGCACTCTCAATAGTCCCTTTGAGTCGTACTGTTATTCCGGGAGCAACGCGATTCAGTTTAGTTTATGACAATGGGGCAACACAAGCAGTGATTGCCGTATCACCCAAAATTTCCCCTACACAATTAGATGCAACTTTACGTCAAGCAGCTAGTAATCTCTATTCTTATGGTCGCTTAGGTACAAGGGAAGATAGCCAACTGACAGTTCGCGCCCGTACTATTATTCATCCAGAACCAGGCGTTTCTGTACCAGTTTACTTGGGTCAGGTAAAGCGATCGCTGGTTTCTCGTGAAAAGTCGGAAATGACAGTCGAAATTTACCCGGACAAATTCGCTCAATTACCAAAACCTACCGCTTAATTTCGTGATGGGTGGGGTTTGTTCTATATTTTCCCCATCTCCATATTTCAGATTTTTACGGGCTAACCTTCGTGTCTTAGTGCCTTAGTGGTTCAAAAGTCAATTTTTTAACCACCAAGACTCCAAGACACTAAGAAAAATAGATTACACCTTGAAGGGGCTAGCTGTCGTTTTAACACACCCTGAGATCATTGGTTAGTTATTTTTTTACTTGGAAGTCCCTAAATTCTTAATAATTGATTTGTTACCAGGTTAATCTAATTTTTTTTGTACTTTATAATACAATAATCTTAATTTTTATATTAAAATATTAATCTAACGATTCTGGTAAAAAATTAATCAGTGTGCTGTTAATGGGCAATGATTGGGAATACTCACCGATTCCCAAAGTCAATCAGGTGTAAATGAGCTTACCCCTTAAAGCCTAATTAGCAGTTATCCATAACTTTCCTAGGAATCTGAGAGTGATAATGTTAATTAATTATACGGTTATTCAAAATTTTGATAGTTCGGAATTTAAGGCTAATGGCAATCTTATCCAGCCACTTCGTCAAACGGCTCAACCAGTTAGCAACAGCCGACTTGTATTTCATGACGACTGAAACCTAATTGAGTCAAGTGTAAACTCGTAGTCATCTTGAAATCAGCGTAGCAACGCCGAATTTCTAGCCGTAAGTCTAATTTGATTAAGAAATATCAAGTTTTTGGCAAACTAGTTATATGCCTAATCAATTTTCTACTCAAACTTTGTCTACTCAAACTTCTAGTTCGTTATTTACACTCACCGTTGCCCCAGCCAAGGTAATCCGTGGTTCTAATGTGTTGCAAACAGTCGCAAAAGAGATTGCCTGTTTGGGAAGTCGTCCCTTAATTGTGACAGGTGATAACTCACGTCAAGCGATTGCACATTTACGCACTTTTGACAACAGTCAAAATTTGCAAAAAATTCTGGAAGAACAACAGTTAGATACTGTTCAAGCCTCCTATGGCGTGGATTGTTGCGAAGCTAGTTTGGAATCTTTACAGAAAGCCGCAAAAGCGCATAAAGCTGATGTGATTATCGGTGTAGGTGGCGGTAAAGCACTAGATACAGCTAAATTGGTCGCGCAGCAGTTGCAGTTACCAGTAGTGACAATTCCGACTTCAGCGGCTACCTGTGCAGCATGGAGTGCCTTGTCAAATGTTTATTCAGAAACAGGGGCGTTTCTTTACGATGTCGCATTGTCTCGCTGTCCAGATTTACTGATACTCGACTACGATTTGATTCAAACTGCACCACAACGTACCTTAGTAGCTGGAATTGGTGATGCGATCGCTAAGTGGTACGAAGCTTCAGTGAGCAGCGGACACTCACAAGATACTTTAATCATTGCCGCAGTCCAACAAGCGCGAGTTTTGCGAGATATCCTGTTGCAAAAGTCAGCCGCCGCCCTCAAAGAACCTGGTAGCGAATGGCGAGAAGTTGTAGACGCTACCGTCTTACTGGCTGGGGTAGTTGGGGGACTAGGAGGGGCGCAGTGTCGCACCGTTGCAGCCCATGCCGTGCATAATGGTTTAACTCATATTTCAGGACATGGCAGTATTCACGGTGAAAAAGTTGCTTTTGGGATCTTGGTGCAGCTACGGTTAGAAGAAATGTTACAAGGCAATCAATTAGCTGCTGCGGCACGGCAACAGTTGTTAAAGTTTTATGCAGAAATTGGACTGCCACAAAAATTAAGCGATTTGGGGTTAGGCA
Organism: Komarekiella atlantica HA4396-MV6; assembly: GCA_019359395.1. GTDB lineage: Bacteria > Cyanobacteriota > Cyanobacteriia > Cyanobacteriales > Nostocaceae > Komarekiella > Komarekiella atlantica. The sequence goes on along the minus strand of JAHHHK010000002.1, from coordinate 100,896 downwards.
ATATCACATTAGGCGAATTGCAACGGTCGGCAGAAATTGCCCTATCTCCTAATTCTGACATCCATCGACTACCGTTTAAAGTCGCACCAGAACAGTTGATGGCTGCGATGGTTTCTACCACCGCACCAATAGATAGTAGAGACACGACGATTAATCGAGTCTCAATAAGAGGAATGAGTGATGAGGTTGAGGAATGAGTTTGAATTGGATAGTCCCAGCAGAACGTATACAAACACTGCCACCTTATGTGTTTGCCCGTCTAGATGAACTTAAAGCTAAGGCACGAGAACAAGGGCTAGATTTAATTGATTTGGGCATGGGAAACCCCGATGGCGCAACACCACAACCAGTGGTAGAAGCCGCGATCGCTGCTTTGAAAGATCCCGCTAATCACGGTTATCCTCCTTTTGAAGGTACTGCGAGTTTCCGTCGTGCCATCACTAACTGGTATCATCGCCGCTATGGTGTGGTTCTTGATCCCGATAGCGAAGCTTTGCCGTTGCTGGGTTCTAAAGAAGGATTGACTCATTTAGCGATCGCCTACATTAACCCTGGCGATGTGGTTCTGGTTCCTTCGCCCGCTTATCCTGCCCATTTCCGGGGCCCGGTAATTGCTGGTGGGAAAATCCACAGCTTGATTCTCAAACCAGAGAATGACTGGTTAATTGATTTAGCTGCCATTCCTGACGAGGTTGCTAGACAAGCTAAAATTCTCTATTTCAATTATCCCAGCAATCCTACAGCTGCTACCGCACCCCGCGAATTCTTTGAAGAAATCGTCGCCTTTGCCCGCAAGTATGAAATTCTACTGGTGCATGATTTGTGTTATGCAGAGTTAGCTTTTGATGGTTATCAACCAACTAGCTTGCTAGAAATTCCTGGCGCGAAAGAAATTGGTGTGGAATTTCACACCTTATCTAAAACCTATAATATGGCTGGTTGGCGTGTGGGGTTTGTGGTGGGAAACCGTCATGTAATTCAAGGTTTGCGAACTTTAAAAACCAACTTGGACTATGGCATTTTTGCCGCCTTGCAAACAGCAGCAGAAACCGCCTTACAACTGCCAGATGTTTATTTGCATGAGGTACAGCAACGCTACCGTACCCGCCGCGATTTTCTGATTCAAGGATTAGGACAATTGGGTTGGGATATTCCTAAAACCAAGGCAACGATGTATCTTTGGGTGAAGTGTCCTGTTGGTATGGGTTCAACAGATTTTGCCCTGGATGTATTGCAGCAAACTGGCGTTGTCGTCACCCCAGGAAATGCCTTTGGAGTTGCGGGTGAGGGGTATGTGCGGATCAGTTTGATTGCAGACTGCGATCGCTTGGGTGAAGCTTTACATCGCTTCAAGCAAGCTGGTATCCGTTATCAGCCTGAAGCTATATTTTCTACTTCAGAATAGAGAAAGCATCCTTTTATCGGCAAAATTTAATTCATGCAAACTTTCGTTGCTACAATCCCTCATTTAATTGCTGTGGGATTTCATGCCCTTTCCGATCCACTTAGAATTAGTGTGCTAGAACTGCTACGGCAGCAAGAACTGTGTGTGTGTGACTTGTGTGACGCCTTGGAGGTAAGTCAGTCAAAACTGTCTTTTCACCTGAAAACCCTCAAGGAAGCTGGCTTAGTTCACACCCGTCAGGAAGGGCGCTGGATTTATTACAGCTTGAATCTTTCCCAATTAAATACTCTAGAGGAATATTTGGCTAGTTTTCACCAGAATCGTGTAGTTTCGCCCGCACTTTCCTGCCGCGACTAGAGGTTGATACTCCCACTTGGGCAACCTCTGCGGTGTTTAGGAATACTGGCGCAGTCATGGTTAATGACTTCAATAAAAGTAACACATCAAGTTTTATTGATGAATTTTTGTATATAGTAGTGCCTTGGTAATTGACATATCAATTTTTTTTGAAATGATATAAATATACCCTTGATATCAGCCATACAGGTGAGGTCAATGAAGGCAATACCAAATAAACTGGCTCTGGCAGTTGGAATTTTGACTTTTGCGGCCAGTTGCACAGCCACTTCCAATTCATCAACTCAAACTCAGCAATCGCCAAAGGTGACACAAGTCAGTGATTCAGCGAAGGCGAAGATGATCAAGATTGATGGTTCGAGCACAGTCTATCCGATAACGCAGGCGATCGCTAAAGAGTTTCAAGCCGACCCCAAGAATAACGCCCAAGTTCAAGTGAACTTTTCTGGAACCAGTGCAGGATTTGAAAAATTCTGTGCTGGAGAAACAGATATTAGCAACGCCTCTCGACCGATTTTGAAAGCAGAGATGGAAACTTGTAACAAAAATGGCGTCAGGTATTACGAGTTTCCCATTGCTTTTGATGCCCTTACCGTCGCCGTTAATCCGCAAAACGACTGGGCAAAAGATATCACCATCGCAGAATTGAAAAAGATTTGGGAACCTGCTGCTGAAGGGAAAATTACCCGTTGGAACCAAGTGCGTGCGTCTTGGCCAGATCGTCCAATTTCTTTATATGGTGCAGGTAAGAAATCTGGTACTTTTGACTACTTCACAGAGGCAGTAGTAGGCAAAGTTAGAGCTAGTCGCAACGATTATACAGCCAGCGAAGACGATGAAGTTTTAGTCAAAGGAATTAGTCAAGACCCGAATGCTTTAGGTTACTTTGGCTATGCCTATTACGAAGAAAACCAAGGTAAATTAAAAGCTATTGCAGTCAACAATGGCAAAGGTGCAGTGCTACCGTCACGTCAAACAGTAGAAAAAGCCCAGTATCAGCCACTATCTCGACCTTTGTTTATCTACGCTAATTTTGAGTCTGCACAAAAGAAACGACCAGTCAAAGAATTCGTAAATTTCTACATTGAAAAAGCACCAAAAATAGTCAGTTCTGTAGGCTATGTGCCTTTACCAAATGAAGGCTACTACCTGGATAATGTTCATTTTTATAATGGCAAAGTGGGAACAGTATTTGAAGGAGAGGCTCAGCTAAATCTGACGCTTGGGGAGTTATTACGAAAACAAGCGAAGTTTTAGATCATGAAATCATTTTTAAATGAAGTTTCCCAGTGCAGACGGGAGGTTTTAGCAGAAGGAGTTGGCACTTTTATTTTAGTATTTGCGGGTACTGGCGCAGTCATGGTAAATGACATCAGCCAGGGTGCTGTTACCCATATTGGTATTAGCTTTGTTTTTGGTGCGGTAGTTGCGGCGTTGATTTACGGAATTGGACATATTAGCGGCGCACACTTCAATCCAGCGGTGACATTAGCGTTTTGGACGAGTGGTTTTTTCCCAAAACGGCGAGTTTTGCCGTATATTTTGGCGCAGTCAATAGGTGCGATCGCAGCTTCAACTTTCCTACTAATTAGTTTGGGACGAGTTGCCAATTTAGGGACTACCTTACCACTGAATGGAAATTGGTTGCAATCTCTGGTGTTAGAGTTTGTTCTCACCTTCATTTTGATGTTTATAATTTTTGGTTCTGGATTGGATCGCCGCGCACACATTGGCTTTGCTGGGTTGGCGATCGGGTTAACTGTGGGAATGGAGGCGGCGTTTATGGGGCCAATTACTGGTGCAAGTATGAATCCGGCGCGTTCATTGGGCCCTGCTTTTGTGGGAGGAATTTGGCAGCATCACTGGGTTTATTGGGTTGCACCAATTTTAGGAGCGCAATTAGCAGTTGTAGTTTATGGGCAACTTTCTAATGGTTTTCGAGATTTTAATGAATAAAGGAAGTTGTTATTTTTCATTTGAATTATGAAAATTATCGAACCGCCAAGCCGCCAAGCCGCCAAGAAAGAAGTAGAGAATTTCATGAATCATTTAGGAAGGATATACATGTCTACGACTAGCTTTGCTTACGCAAACTTGAATAGCTGCTGTAACTATGCATAAGTAAATACAAAATTCTGATTTTAACTAAGAAGAAATTACATGATTTAGAACTGATTAATGATTTCCATGACTTGTTTTGATCATCCACCGAGAATATTGTTTTTATATGGCTCTTTACGAGAGCGTTCCTATAGCCGCTTGTTAGCAGAAGAAGCTGCAAGAATTATGGAGGGATTTGGTGCGGAAGTTCGGTTTTTCAACCCACTTGAATTACCTATTTATGGCAGTGTGCCCGATAGTCATTCTAAAGTACAGGAGCTACGCGAATTGAGTATATGGTCTGAGGGTCAAGTGTGGTCTTCTCCTGAGATGCACGGCAATATTACTGGCATTCTCAAAAATCAAATTGATTGGATTCCTTTGAGTTTAGGAGCTGTTAGACCAACTCAAGGCAAAACTTTAGCAATCATGCAAGTAAGTGGTGGTTCTCAATCTTTTAACGCTGTGAATACACTGCGAATTTTGGGGCGTTGGATGCGAATGTTTACGATTCCTAATCAATCTTCGGTGGCGAAAGCTTATCAGGAGTTTAACGAAGATGGAACTATGAAAGATTCAGCTTACCGCGATCGCGTTATCGATGTGATGGAAGAACTTTATAAATTTACATTGCTATTGCGTGACAAGGTTGATTACCTCACTGATCGCCATAGCGAACGTAAGGAAAAAGCAGCGCAGGAAGCTATCAAGTTAACGAATAGTGCGCTGGAAGTTAATGCCAATAAAAGTACATAAAAGTTTTCTTTTGTCAAATTATCAACAACCAAAAATATCATGAAAAAAGTAATGTTTGTTTGCAAGAAAAATTCCAGACGTTCCCAAATGGCAGAGGGTTTTGCTCGTACTTTAGGAGCAGGCAAAATTTCTGTTAGTAGTTCAGGGTTGGAATCAAGTCATGTAGACCCCAAATCTGTTGATATCATGTCTGAAATTGGTATTGATATCAGCAATCAAGCCTCGAAACCTTTAAGTGATTTCAATCCTGAAGATTACGATGCAGTGATTTCTTTATGCGGTTGTGGGGTAAATTTACCCGAAGCGTGGGTGTTAAGAGATGTATTTGAAGATTGGCAACTTGATGATCCAGAAGGACAATCAATTGAAACATTTCGTCGGGTTCGTGATGAAGTTAAGGAACGAGTTGTCAAGTTAATTGAGTCTCTTCGTTAGCTCATACGTATTAACTTAACTTGTACCTAACGTTATCTTGTTCTTGGCCTCCGGCTGGGAATGCTTTTTCTGAGGGCTAATGCCTTGACTGTAAGATCAGGCGGTAGCCCTCTTTAATTCATGTTGAGTATGAGAACAAGAATAAGCTGAGTTAATTTTTGTAAGTCGATACAATCGCATTGTTACTCGATACAATCGCATTGTCACCCGATACAATCGCATTGTCACCCGATACAATCGCATTGTCACCCGATACAATCGCATTGTCACCCGATACAATCGCATTGTCACTCGATACAATCGCATTATCAGTTGTAGGGTAGGCATTATAATCCTCACCCAGTGGTCTATTCGTGTAAAACTCGCTGTAAGCTATTTTGCAGATTGCTATGACCATCAATCAGGTTAGCGATCGCCCGAATTAACTTAGCTGGCTCCACTGGTTTGGTGATATGCTGCTGAAATCCCGCAGCGATCGCTTGTTGGTAATCAACCTCACCAGCATAAGCAGTTAGGGCAATTGCTGGCAGCCCTCCCAAATCTGGTAGCATGGCTCTAATTTGACGCATCAGCATATAGCCATCTATGTCAGGCATTCCAATATCGCTTAACAGCAGATCTGGCTGGAACTGAGGTAAAGCGCGTAGTGCTTCCACAGCTGACGCTACCTGGATTACCTCTGCACCAGACTGCTCTAAAATAAAAGCAATTAAATTTCGTGTATCAGCCTCATCATCCACAAGCAAAACTTTCACGCCATTTAGATGCACAGAATCATCAGTTTGTCTATTAATTTCAAGGCTTTTGGAATTAATCTTCATCAGCGGTAGCATGACTGTAAAAGTTGCTCCCTGTTCCTCACCTAAACTTTCTGCCTGAACTGTGCCGCCATGCAGCTCTACGATGTGACGAACAATCGCTAATCCTAACCCTAGTCCACCGAATTTCCTAGTAGTTGCGCCGTCAGCTTGGCGAAAGTAGTCAAATACATAGGGTAAAAAGTCAGGGCTAATTCCCTTACCTGTATCACGCACTTGTAGTTGAGCGTGAGAACCAGAAGACGCTAAACTGATCTCTACCTGTCCGCCTTGGGGTGTAAACTTAATGGCGTTGGAAAGTAGATTCCAGATGACTTGCTGTAAGCGATTGGAATCACCCGCCACGTGTCCTATGTGCGGTTCAAACACAGTTTGCAGGTTAATTGATTTAGCTTCAGCGGCTAGACGCATGGTTTCTATGGCTGCGGCGATCGCAGATGTCAGATTCACTGGACTAACATTCAGATTAAGTTTGCCTTGCAGAATGCGAGAAACATCCAGCAAATCTTCGATTAGTTGGGTTTGTAGCTGGGCGTTACGCTCAATAGTTTCGAGGGCGCGATCAGTGGTTGCTTGATCATACTTTTTAGTTCGCAGTAACTTTGACCAGCCCAGGATGGGGTTGAGTGGCGTGCGGAGTTCGTGGGAGAGAACCGCCAAAAATTCATCTTTGATCCGATTAGCTTGGACTGACTGCTCTTTTTGTCGCTGTAACGAAGCCATTAGCTCAGCGCGTTCCAGAGCGATCGCCACCTGATCTGAGGTTGCTTGCAGCAAAGCAATCTCCTCTGGAGTAAAGTAGGTACGGGTGCGGCTGGCAAAAGAAAGTACACCAAGCAACTTTCCTTGAGCAATTAATGGTTGACCTGCGTATGCTGTGATGTTTAAAGAGCAGAGAATGTGTGCTCTTAGATGGGTAGAGTGCGGCACATCGTTAACAACTATTTGACGTCGTTCCTCTACCACCACTCCACACATGCCTTCATTAAATTCCAGGTATTCAATTGCTTGAAATACTTCATCAGTGATGCCGCTCCAAGCTACTAAGCGCAGTTTTTGCCTATTTTCGTGTGTATCGATGAGATAGTGGAAGTAAAAATCCAAATCCATCTGCGCCGAGAGTTTACTGAACAAGCTGTTCATTAGATCTAACGGACGCTCTGTTGAAAGCAAATCACTGGCTGTTTCAGAAAGAAGTTTGAGTCGTTCACTACGCTCTTGCAAGGCTTGCTCTGCAAGCTGACGTTCATGAAGGGCGCGTTCACGTTCGGTGATGTCAACTGCAACTCCTCCCACTAAGTGATGCCCAGACGTATCGGCAACTGGAAACTGATATACCAAAAATTTGCCAAGTGTGCCATCAGTGCGTGGGGCTGACTCCATTGCCTCAACGACTTGATTTGTCTCGACAACCATTTTAATGTTATCGAGGAACGGCTGAGCGATTTGGGCAGGATATAGCTCAAAAATGTTTTTGCCGATTGCCTTGTTTGCTGATAAATTTAATGTCCGAAAATAAGTTTGATTCAGGTAGAGTACACGCCCATCTAAATCTGTAATCCAGGCGGCTGCGGGACTATTGTCCATAAAAGCTTGAAATCTCTCTTCACTTTGGCGCAGTGCTTTTTCAATATGCTTGCGTTCGCTAATATCAAGAATGAATGCGACTGATTTTTGCCGAGTTTCTCCCAACAAGGAGTAGCCAACTACAACTGGTACATGAGAGCCATCCGGGCGAATATATTCCTTTTCATAAGGAGTACAAGCTCCCTTGGACTTAGCTTCGGCGATCGCTAGTTCATCTAAATAAAGGTATTCAGGGGGCGTCATATCAATCCAGCGTAGTCTACCTGCTTGGAGATCCTCACGGGTATAACCGACGATTCGCAAGAACTCATCATTGGCATGACTGATGCCACCATCTATATCACCAAAGAGAATTCCCACAACATTCGCTTCCACAAAACTCCTGAGCTGCTCCTCACTAGCTTGAACCGCTGCTTCTGCTTGCTTGCGAGCGGTGATATTCATTATGCTCACCAATACGCTGTCAAATTTGGCAGTTGACGGCGGAAACGTGATTGTAAACAGGATGTTAAGGCGCTCTCCTTGAAGAGTTTGCAAAATTGTTTCCGACTCAAAATGGGTTTTTCCATTAGTGATTGCCAAGAGTTCTTTGGCAAACACCTCTAAGGTTTCTGGTACAAATATTTGGTGAAGCGAAGCCAGGTCGTTTTTTTCTTGAGCGCCAAACATTCGCATCGCTGCATTATTTGCGTTGACAATTCTGACCATGCCAACTGCTTGTTGAATAAACTCAGGGTGTTCAGCAAAAAAGGTGCAAAAATCTTGGACGCCTTGCGCTTTCAAATCCTCAAGCGCGGCTTTGACAAGAGAAAAATCTTCCTCAAAAATTGACACGCCTGTGGCTTCAAAAATATAGCGGTATTTTTTTTCCTGTTCTTGAAGCGCTGCCTCTACTTGTTTGCGTTCGCTTATATCTGTAGTGCTGCCAACTACGCGTATTGGTTGTCCATCAGCATCTCGCTGCACTACTAGCCCTTGATCTAGCACATAGATGTATTGATTTTCTTTGTTGCGAACTCGATACTCGCTGACATAGCGATCGCTATTTGCCAAAACCACAGATGCATCGTTCTGTATATGCTGTAAATCCTCTGGATGGACAAGTTCATGCCACCATCTGCCAGTTGGTTCAGCTTCGGCGAGGGAATAGCCTAAAATTCGGGTTAAACCCTCGGTTCTTTCAACGTTATCCTGCGTTATGTTCCAGTCATAGATTAAACAATTGACTGCTGCGGCTGCTAACTCAAAACGCTCGTTAGCTAACTTCAAGCGCTCCTCTTTCTCTTGCAAGGTTCGTTCTGTTAATTTGCGTTCGCTCAAATCAACAACAAAGCCAATGAACGTTTCTTGAGTGTCTCCCACAAAGGCTGAACCGAGCAGAACGGGAACGCGAGAGCCATCTTTGCGGATATATTCTTTTTCAAAAGGCTGGCATATACCGAGAGTTTTGAGTTCTTGCACTGAACTCTCACTCAAATGAAGATGTTCAGGTGGGGTCATCTCGCGCCAGTTCAGGCGGTGAGCGCATAAATCTTCTTGTGTATAGCCGACCATTTTCAAAAAGGCATGATTTGCTTCAAGAATCGAGCCGTTGCTATCGGTAACGATAACCCCAATAATGTTGGATTCTAGCAGTCGGCTAAATCGCATTTTGCTATTTTGCAGCAACTTCAAGCTTGTCTCTGCCTTGCGTCTAGCAGTTCGTAACTCTGAGGAGAGTAAAGTAATCAGCAAGGATACTAGTGAAAACGTGGTTAATCGTACTAAGATGCTCAGACTAACGATATCGAACTGATAGACTGGCTCGATCAGAAAGTAGAAAACAACTAAAGCAGATAGAGCGATCGCTAACACTCCCGGAACTATGCCGCCATACCAGGCACTAACTGCCACAGCAGCATAAAATAATGTAAATACACTCGGCTCAAGGGCTGGCTGTAACAATGGCGTCAGCAGTAGAGCCGCTGTAACTGCCAGAATCATTACACTGTATGTTAGTAACCGAGAGCGGATTATCAACATTTTTTCGGGTGTTGTTAGCGTCATTTCAGAAGTTCTCCCTCTGCTCCGCTTGTGATAGATACTGCCTCAGTAGTGTTTTGCCTGGTTCACCCATCTTCTGTAACATTTCTTCGATTAGCTTTAGCGCCATCTGTGATGGCATTGCATATCCGTTTTCCCAGCGATTGACTGTTCGCAGCGAAACGCCTAACTTGGCTGCAAACTTCTCTTGAGACAGATCGAGTTGCTGCCGAAGTTCACGGATTAAATCTGAGATTTTGAGCGGCTTTCTTAATTCCATAGTAGGAATAATAGGACAGGTGTCGCGTCATTTGTCTCCAGCTTGAGGAAGAATTTGTGTAGTGTTGCGAAGACTTATTGAGGACATCACTGTATATTTAAGTTTTAGCCAACACTTTGTATTTCTAGATTTTTACCAAAACATCATCGTTTTTGACAAAAAATACCTGATTTTTTAATTTTTGCAATTTATTTATCTAGTTGTGCAGATATGTAGTTAATTTTACTTCTAGGGCAGGATGCCAAGGGCAAAGCGATAGAGCTAGGATATGTTTTTAACAGTGAACAGTAAACGGTAAACAGTAAACATAATTGGGTTTAAGGGGAACCTGAAGCCGATTAGTAGCAGACGCTATCTAGCGGGTTTATTAACAGTGAACAGTAAACGGTAAACAGTAAACATAATTGGGTTTAAGGGGAACCTGAAGCCGATTAGTAGCAGACGCTATCTAGCGGGTTTAAATCCCCCAACTGTTTACTGTTAACTGTTTACTGTTCACTGATTTAAATCCCCCAACTGTTTACTGTTCACTGATTTAAATGTTGTGATTAATCAACACTCTGAAAAACTCCTAAACACTCAACTAGAAAAAGCTTCAGGTGAAGGCTATAAATTTAGTTGGTTTGATTGGTTCTGTATTTGGTATCCTCCAGGCTGGTTGATTTTATTCAACCGCCACTGGCAACACTATCATGCTGATCCAGATGGTTGGAATTGGTTAGAATATGGGTTATTTTTAATTCCTGGTGGATTTTATTTAGCCTTGCTGATGCGTTGGTTGCGTCTTGGTTGTCGTTCACCAAGAACAAAAGTAGGAGAATTTAATCCCAAGTATCAACAAGCTTTTAGTAAAGAAGTTCTTAGTTTTATAGTTAAATATTATTTTCGTGGGGAATTGCAACAAATTGATAACTTGCCGCAAACAGGTTCGATGATTGTGGCGATGAATCATGCAGGAATGTGTTTTCCTTGGGACTTTTTGACCTTGGGTTATCTATTAGGCACACGGGACTGGGTAGTACAACCTTTAGCAGGTGTATCATTATTTGAGCATCCTTGGGTAATTTGGTGGCTACCACCCAAATGGTCACAGGTTTTAGGGGCTGTGCGAGCAGAGTTAGGTGATTTTGAAAAGGCGATCGCAACGAATACCCAAGGTAAAATTCTTTTATACGCACCCGAAGGTTTACGCGGCCCTCTTAAAGGTTGGAGAAGACGTTATCAACTGCAAAAATTTGATGTCAGCTTCATTCAACTGAGCGATCGCTATCACATTCCCGTTCTCCCAGTTGTTTGCATCGGTAGTGAAGCATTACATCCTTGGACGGTTAACCTCAAAAAGTTGCAGAGATTATTTAAATTACCCTTCTTGCCATTCTCGCCCTTGATGCTTGTCTTAATCTTATTTCCCTCAATGGGAGTTTGGGCAATGAGAACACGTCTACGTTATTTTATTCAACCTTTGGAAAAGGATATTAATTCAGGTAAAGGGCGTGCAGCAGCTTATCGGCAGGCACAACAATTACAAGAAAAACTCCAACTTCAACTTAATCATTTACTTGGGAAACTGATTAATCGCTGAACTTGAACAAATATATCAGGAAACGCCAGAGAGGCAATAGTGCCTGTGGTTAGTATTAGTTTGGTTGTGTTATTATCCTAGGAATTTTCCACTGAGGAAGCGCCGAAGCGATAGCCTTTGCCGTATACAGTGTGAATCAATTGAGTTTCTCTACCTACCTCAATTTTACGGCGCAGTAGGCGAATTAATGCCGCTATGACGTTGCTACTGGGTTGCTCGTCATCTTGCCACAGATTTTGCAAAATCTGGGCGTGAGTCAGCAGTTGCCCAGTGTGTTCCATAAAGTATTGTAGTAGCTGGCTTTCTTTTTGCGATAGTTCAATGATACGTCCTTGACGATAGGCCACTTGATTTTCATAATCAAGTTCTAAATCCGCTACAGTCAGCCTTCCGTTGATAGTGTCAAAGGTTTGGGAACCAGAACGACGCAACAAAGCACGGACTCGTGCTAATAACTCCCGTAGTTCAAACGGTTTCACCAAGTAGTCGTCCGCACCAGCATCTAAACCTTCTACACGATCATCTAGAGTATCTTTGGCTGTGAGAAACAGAACTGGAGTTGTTTTGCCTTGGCGTCGCAATTCCTGACAAATCTCTAACCCCGTTTTTCCTGGCAGCATCCAATCTAAAATTAAGAGATCATAATTGCCTGCTTGTGCATGTTCGCTACCGCTTGTCCCATCATAAGCGGCATCTACAGTATAGCCCTCACGACTTAACAAGCGACTTAGGGGGCCAGTTAATTCAACTTCATCGTCAACTAATAAAATTCTCATGCTGCTTGTGGTAAGCATATAGAGATATTCTCATTAATGAACCGCAGAAACGCCAACAAGGATACTAAGAAAAAGAATGCTGACAGTTGCATTGCCAAAAGGGGAACTACTTAAAAATAGCATCCGCCTGCTACAATCTGTGGGATTAGATTTTAGTGCCTTTTTAGATTCAGGAACTCGCCAACTGCAAATTCCTGATGCTACGGGACTTGCCAAAGGGTTACTGGTACGGGCGCAGGATGTGCCAGTTTATGTAGAATATGGTCAGGCACAACTAGGTGTTGTTGGTTACGATGTGCTGCGAGAAAAACAGCCACAAGTTGCACATTTGGTAGATTTGCAGTTTGGGCATTGTCGGATGTCGGTAGCGGTAAAAGCATCTAGTTCTTACCGATCGCCTTTAGATTTACTACCGCATGGTCGAGTTGCTTCTAAATATGTAAATTGCGCTCGTGAGTATTTCCATAGTTTAGATTTGCCTGTAGAAATAGTACCACTGTATGGTTCAGTAGAACTAGGGCCAATTACAGGTATGTCTGAGGCGATCGTCGATTTGGTTTCTACAGGGCGAACTTTGCGAGAAAATGGTTTGGTTGAAATTGCCACTTTGTATGAAAGCACAGCCCGATTAATTGCTCATCCTCTGAGTTATCGCCTGAATACGGGTAATCTCAGCGATGTAATTAGCAAGCTGCGAGAGACGTCAACAGTAATCAGTAATCAGTAAACAGTAATCAGTCCTGATGGTGGATGGTGGGAATTTATACCCGTCAGATAATGCCTGCTATCGGCTTTGGGTTATTAGTTTTCAGTTGCAAGCGATCGCTCTCTTATATGATGTCCGCCAAATCAGCCATAATAAGCAGTTTGTAGTGGAGACTTCAGTCCCCAAAGTCAGGACTTTAGTCCTGACTACAAACGAACATTCTTACTCAGCTTAATTAATCGGACATGATACTAGTAGTTCTACTTAAACCCAATTATCTTAACTGATAACTATTTACTGATTACTGTTTACTGTTTACTGTTAAGGCGATCGCATAGATACCGACAAATCTAAAATTGTTGAGTTTTCAGTCTCTATAGCAAAACGATATCGCGGTGTCAATATACGTTAAAATTTTAGAACATAGACACAAAAAAAGTCTGAAAACCCAAAGGCAACTCTCGAAACTCTGAATGTGGGTTGCGATTATGTATTGTTTTTCTTTTTACCAAACTTAAATAGACAGCATACTTTGATTTGTTAATAAAAGTTAATGAAAGCTGAACGCATTGATGAAGAAGCGGTGAGACTAGAAGCTCTCCGCCAGTATCAAATTCTTGACACTGAACCCGAAGAAGCCTACGACAATCTTGCCCAATTAGCCGCATTCATTTGTGGCACCTCTATCGCCTTGGTAAATTTCATTGATGAACATCGTCAGTGGTTTAAGGCAAAAGTAGGTTTGGATGTATCAGAAATGCCCCGGAATGTTGGGTTATCTTACCTTTGCCAAGGACGGTGTGATGTTGTAGTAGTTACAGATACATTAGCTGATGAAAAGTTCGCCCAGAATCCGATAGTGATTGGCGCTCCCTATGTGCGGTTTTATGCAGGTGTGCCCCTGATTAGTCCAAAGGGAGATATGGTAGGAACCCTGTGCGTGCTTGACCAAGTTCCACGGGAATTGAGCCAAAAACAAATGGACGCACTCATGGCTTTGAGCCGTCAAGTGATTAGCCAGTTGGAGTTAAGGCGAAACTTAGCTGAAGTATCCCGTTTTGCCGAGGAACTAAAGCGAACTGAGACATCCTTACGCGAGAGCGAACAACGATTGAAGCTAGCATTACAGACTGCTAGACTCGGTTCTTGGCAACTTGATCTGAAAACAGAGGAATTGTCTGCATCTAATCAGTGCAAGGTCAACTTTGGATTACCCCCTGAAGCTGAGCTTTCTTATACTAAGCTGTTTGAACGTATCCATCCCGACGATCGCACCTATGTGCAAGAGTCTGTGAAACAAGCTTTGGACAATAAGACAGATTATCAGGCAGAGTACCGTAATATCTGGTCTGATGGCAGTGTTCACTGGATGTTAGCACGGGGTCGAGGAGTTGACGAGGTTAATGACCCAACTCGGATGATCGGTGTCACACTTGATATCACTGATCGCAAGCAAGTAGAAGAGGAATTCAAACGGCAGAATAAGCGATCGCAACTATTTGCGGAAATCACTGTAAAAATTCGCGAAACTTTACAAATAGAGGAAATTCTCCAGACTACGGTTACAGAGGTACAAAAACTACTACAAGCTGACCGAGTATTAGTTTTTCAACTGTGGGCTGATGGTTCGGGAACAGTGGTAAAAGAGGCAGTGCTACCTGCTTGGCCAGTAATTTTGGGACAAAATATTGTTGACCCCTGCTTTAAACAAGAATATTTAAAAAGATATCGTCAAGGAAGAGTCAGTGCGATCGAAGACATTGAAAGCGCTCATATTCGACCTTGCCATCGAGAATTTCTGCAACAGTTTGCTGTCAAAGCTAACCTCGTAGTGCCAATTCTTCTTAAAGAAGGCATTTGGGGCTTATTGCTAGCTCATCAGTGTGCCACCCCCCGACGGTGGAATAGCTTTGAGACAGAGTTATTACAGCAATTAGCTAACCAAATTGGCATTGCTATATCCCAAGCGCAATTGTTAGAAAAAGAAACTTGCTACAGTCAGGAACTCGCTCGTTCTAATGCCGAATTAGAACAATTTGCCTATGTGGCTTCCCATGACTTGCAAGAGCCGTTGCGGATGGTGACTAGTTACTTACAACTGCTAGAGCAAAGATACAAAAGCAAACTAGATGCCAATGCCGATCAGTTCATCGCCTACGCTGTAGACGGGGCACACCGAATGCAGACTCTAATCAACGAGCTCTTGAACTATTCGCGTGTTAGCACCCGTGGACAGCCCTTTGTACCAGTCGATTGTAATGCTGTTCTCAAGCAGGCGATCGCTAATCTCCAAGTGGCGATCGAAGAGAGCGGTGCAGTTGTCACCCACGATCCCTTACCCGAAGTGATAGCTGATGCTACTCAACTAACACAGGTTTTCCAAAACCTGATCAGCAACGCCATCAAATTCCGCCAAAATCTAACTCCACGAATTCACATCGGGGTAGTTAAAGGGGGTGTAGATGCGGATAGAGAAAGTTTAAATGTTATCTCATCAAAAGATGAATGGTTGTTTTGGGTGCGCGATAATGGAATTGGTATAGAATCCCAGTATGCCGAACGCATTTTCGTAATTTTTCAGCGCTTGCACGGTAGAGCCAAGTATCCCGGTACTGGAATCGGTCTAGCAATTTGTAAAAAAATTATCGAACGTCACGGCGGCAATATCTGGGTTGAGTCGGAACCGGGCCAAGGCTCGATTTTCTACTTCACAATTCCAGATAAAGCAGGTAAACAATCGTGAGTGTAAAATCAACGATTATGCCTATAGAGGTTTTGTTAGTAGAAGACAATCCTGGCGATGCCCAACTCACACGGATCGCCCTGGAAGATAGCAAAATCTCAATTCATCTAAATGTGGTCGAAGATGGAGTAGAGGCAATGGCGTTTCTACGAAAACAGGAAAAATATGCGACAGCAGCACATCCAGACATTGTACTACTTGATTTGAACCTGCCCAAAAAGGACGGACGGGAGGTACTAGCAGAAATCAAAACGGATATAAACCTTAAACGTATTCCTGTAGTAGTTCTCACGACTTCCCAAGCCGAAGAAGATATCCTGAAAGCCTATAACCTCGCTGCCAACTGCTATATAACTAAACCAGTTGACTTTGATCAATTCGTTAAAATTGTACAATCCATAGAAAATTTTTGGTTTGCGATCGTAAAACTGCCACCGGAGTGATGGTAATGGCAGCTAAAATTATTAAAGTTTTGTTAGTAGAAGACAACCCTGGTGATATCTTATTGTTACAAGAGTTTTTAAAAGAAGTTACCACAACTAGGGTTGAATTGATGCCCGTTGAGTCGCTTTCTCAAGCGCTCAATTATTTGGCAAAAGAAAGTTTTGATGTAATTCTGTTAGACCTATCGTTACCAGATAGCCAAGGGCTAGAAACCTTTGTCAGAACTCATCATCAGGCAAAAGCAACTCCGCTCATCGTATTGACAGGTATAGACGATGAAACCCTAGCAATTAGGGCCATGCAGGAGGGAGCGCAGGATTATTTGGTGAAAGGGCAGGTGACTGGCGATTTGCTGGTACGCTCCATGCGTTATGCAATTGAGCGTCAACGAGCAGATGACGCACTGCGCCATAGTGAGGAGCGATTTCGGGTTGCCCTGAAAAATTCCCCAATCTTTGTCTACCACCAGGATAGGGAGTTACGTTATACCTGGGTTTATAACCCTTCCTCTGGGTTAACTATTGAAAATATGTTGGGCAAACATGACTCGGATATTATGCCTGCTGAAGATGCCCAACGTCAGATCGCGATTAAAAATGGGGTGCTGACTACTGGCATAGGTACGCGAGAAGAAGTGTCTATTACCAGTGCAACTGGAACTCGATATTACGATTTGACAATAGAGCCATTACGGAATGAATCCCAAGAAGTTGTAGGGGTGACTTGCGCTAGTATCGACATTAGCGATCGCAAACTGGCTGAAGAAAAAATTCGTGAACAAGCAGCATTACTTGATGTCACCACTGATGCAATTTGCGTGCGAGATTTAAACAATCAAATTCTCTTTTGGAACAAAGGCGCAGAGACACTTTACGGTTGGCAAGCTCAAGAAGTCTGGGGCAAAAATGCCAGTGAGCTTTTGTATGACGAACATTCACCAGAATTGGAAACGGCTTTATTGCAAGTCATTAGCAAAGGTAAGTGGCAAGGCGAGTTAAATAAACTTACCAAAACTAACAAAGAAGTTCTCGTAGCTAGTCGTTGGAGTTTAGTGTGCGATCAAAAAGGGAGTCCCAAATCAATTCTCACTGTTGACACGGACATTACCGAGAAAAAACAGCTCGAAGCTCAATTATTTCGTGCCCAACGTTTGGAAAGTATTGGTACTCTGGCTAGCGGCATTGCTCACGACCTGAATAATATCTTGACGCCAATTCTGGCGGGCGCACAACTGCTACCGCTAAAATTTCCCGATGCTGATGAGCGGACTCAGCATCTCTTAGAGATTCTGGAAATGAACGCTAAACGCGGAGCTGATTTAGTCAAGCAGGTTCTATCGTTTGCGCGGGGTGTAGAAGGGAAACGCATCACTTTGCAACTCAGACATCTGATTATAGAACTTGCCAAAATTCTCAAAGAGACATTGCCAAAATCCATCGAAATCCGTACTGATGTACCACAAGATTTGTGGACGGTTTCTGGAGATAGCACCCAAATCCATCAAGTACTGATGAATCTCTGCGTCAATGCCCGTGATGCCATGCCCAATGGCGGTACTTTAAAAATCTCTGCCGAAAATGTGTTTTTTGACGAAAATTATGCCCGGATGAACCTAGAAGCCAAAATTGGCCCATACGTAGTGATGACTGTCTCCGATACCGGAATTGGCATTCCTGCGGAAATCTTAGATAGAATTTTCGAGCCATTCTTTACCACAAAAGAAGTGGGAAAAGGCACGGGTTTGGGACTTTCTACCGTGATTGGGATCATCAAAAGCCACGGAGGTTTTGTAAACGTATATAGCGAAGTAGGAAATGGCACTCGTTTTCAGGTATATTTACCAGCCGCAGAGGGAATGGAAAAACTCAGCCTTGAAAGCTGGACACTGCCCAAAGGTCATGGAGAATTGATTTTGGTTGTGGATGATGAACCCGCCATTCAAGAGATTACTAGAACGTCGCTGGAAACTCACAACTATCAGACCATGATTGCTGATGATGGCATTGAGGCGATCGCACTATACGCCAAACACATGGACAAAATTAGCGCTGTGCTGATGGATATCATGCTACCGACGCTAGATGGTTTAACCGCCATCCGTACCTTGCAAAAAATTAACCCACAAGTCAAAATTATTGCCACCAGCGGACTCATGTCTAACAATAAGATAGCCACAATAGCTGATATTGGTGCTACTATGTTTTTGCCAAAACCTTATACTGTTAATGAATTATTGCTTGCTTTACAGAAAGTAATGTCGTGACAGGCTGCTTTGTGCAAAGAGAGCGATCGCTGGAAGTAGCTGAGTATGTCTTTTGATAACCTGTGCAAACTGCTATCTGAAAAATATCCTGATCGCTTCGCCTCATGGGTACTGGGAACACCCCAATCCTCAGTTGCAGTTCTCAAAACGGAACTTAGCATTAGACCTCTTGCATAAATGCTTAAATTGTCATGTTGAGCGGAGCGAAACATCTCGGAGATTCTTCCCTCCACTACGTTCTGGTCAGAATGACACTAATAGTTTTCGGACTTTTGCAAGAGGTCTATTGAACCGATTCGAGCAGATTACGTTACCTTTTTGCAACTGCAAGGGCAAATCTTGCATTTAGAATATCAAACCAAACTCGAATCCAATCCCCCGCTACCGCTACGAATGCTCGATTACTGGGTGCGGCTGCATCGCCTTTATCGCTTACCGATTACTCAGGTCGTTGTCCTGCTGCTACCTCCATCTAAAAATACAGTAATTGAAACCGCCTTTGTGGCAGCAACAACCCGTCATGAATATCGCGTTATCCGACTATGGGAAGAAGATCCAGCAATTTTTCTAAGCGACCCAGCATTGTTGCCCTTTGCCCCTTTAGCAAGCGCAACGTCTCCAGAACAATTACTGCGGGAAGTAGCAGGGCAAGTCAATCTATTAGAAGGTAATCAATTACAGGAGGTTTCGACCTACACGCAGATTTTAGCAGGGTTAAAATTTAAGAAAGACTTGATTCGTCGAATATTTCGGGAGGGCATGATGCGTGAGTCTGTAATTTACCAGGAAATTTTAGAAGAAGGACGGCAAGAGGGAGAACGATCGCTCGTCCTCCTGCTTTTAGAGCAACGAGTGGGACAATTGTCGCAAATTGAGCGATCGCGCATTTCTACCTTAAGCTTAGAGCGACTAGAAGCCTTGGCATTAGCGCTCCTAGATTTCTCATCAATGGCAGATCTCACGGCTTGGCTAGAGCAAGCATCGTAGCTGGTTGCGTGTCTGAACTTAAAGTTTTTCAATAAATCAAAGTTAACATTGGGCAATCGCAACTCAGTGTATATAGTTCACACCTACACATTAAATCGGAATAACAACACATCCCCTTCCTGTACAACGTACTCTTTTCCTTCACTACGAACCAAGCCTTTCTCCTTCGCAGCATTCATAGAACCAGTTGCTACTAAATCTTTATAAGCAACGGTTTCAGCGCGAATAAATCCTCGCTCAAAATCAGTATGAATTACACCTGCGGCTTGGGGTGCAGACATTCCCGCATGAATCGTCCAAGCACGGGTTTCTTTGGGGCCACAGGTAAAATATGTCCGTAAACCTAAAAGAGCGTAAGTAGCACGAATTAAAGACTTCAAGCCACCTTCTTGCACACCCAAAGATTCAAGGAAATCGGCTTTATCTTCTTCTGGTAATTCAACTAATTCAGCTTCAACTTGAGCCGAGACTATCACAACTTGGGCATTTTCTGTTGCTGCAATTTCCCGAACTTTTTCGACAAAATCATTACCCGTTGCTAACTCATCTTCAGACACATTGGCGGCGTAAATAATTGGCTTATAAGTAAGTAAGTCTAATCCTTTAATAATCTCTGTTTCTTCTTCACTTAAGCTCACTTGACGTACAGATTTCCCTTCATTTAAAGCAGCAGCTAATTTTTCTAGTACTGTGATTTCAAACTGTGCATCTTTGCTAGTACGAGCTAATTTGCGGGTGCGATCAATCCGTCGCTCAATTTGAGCTAAATCTGATAAACCCAATTCTATATTAATGATTTCAATATCTCGCGCTGGGTCAACAGAACCAGCAACGTGAATAATATCATCATTCTCAAAACAACGTACCACATGGACAATAGCATCTACTTCTCGAATGTGGGACAGGAATTGATTACCTAGTCCCTCACCCTGACTTGCACCTTTAACCAAACCAGCAATATCCACAAACTCAACACGCGCTGGGATAATTTGCGCTGAACTGGAAATTTTAGCGAGAACGTTTAACCGCTCATCCGGTACTGCGACAACGCCGACATTCGGTTCAATCGTGCAAAAAGGAAAGTTAGCCGCTTCTGCTTTGGCGTTAGCAACTACAGCATTAAATAAAGTAGATTTTCCGACGTTGGGAAGTCCGACAATTCCGGCTCTTAGCATTTTGGATTTTGGATTAAAGTACAAAGATAATTAAACAGGTTCAGGTATGGTTTGGGGAATTGGCCCTGGAACCGGCTGGGGAATGGGAGCGGGTACTGGTTCTGGTACGGGGTCTGGTAAGGGTTGGGGAATCGTTGGCCCTGGTGTAGGTTCGGGACTTGGTAAGGGATTGGGTTCAGGAGTGGGTATCTGTGGTTCAGGTATGGAAATGGCAGTGGGATTAATCATGGTCGGTCTAATTAAATTATTCGACTTTCCCAAGCTAGATGAAAACCTCAAATTCTGACATCCCCCCAAATAGCTATACCCAGCTATACTATCTGTTTCTAATTGATTAATGATTAATACTTATTTTTTATTTCTCATTCCCTAACTAGCAAATAACCTGTGAGCCAATTTTTGATGTCGCATTTGAGCAATATCGATCGCAGGGGTACAAGACCACATCTGATCTAAGCTTAAAGATGCAGCTATTTGGTAGGCTACTTCGATATCGGGTGCTAGCTGGAGCAAGACTTGTTGTGCTTGTAGGTGTCCCAGAACGCTTAAGCGAATAGCAGCCCCTAATAAACCTGTAATGAAGCTATGCAAAAAAGCTA
The DNA here is from genome assembly GCA_019359395.1 of Komarekiella atlantica HA4396-MV6. Taxonomy (GTDB): domain Bacteria; phylum Cyanobacteriota; class Cyanobacteriia; order Cyanobacteriales; family Nostocaceae; genus Komarekiella; species Komarekiella atlantica. The sequence continues at coordinate 79,861 of JAHHHK010000002.1, read as the reverse complement.
GCACTGTATCCTGTTCACTCAAAAGAGCTACTCTACCAACTACGGCAAAGATAACTGGATGTAAGCAGTGAATTTCCCCTTTAGCCGCATCTAGATTGAGAGTTGTTAGTTGAGAGTCTTGCCAAGTTGTACTCGCAACCATTAACAAGGCGCGTCCGCTTTTGCGTGCTGTTTCGCGAGTTTTTTCGATCAAGGTTTGCGCGAATAGTTGAGCATCTGCGTGTCGCACAGCTGCTAAATCAGCGATCGCACTTCCTCGATAGGCATGAATTAAAGCTACAATATCCGTCGGCCCTATCTTATTACGCAATAGTAACCGCAGAAAAGTTTGCAGGTCTTGTGCTGAGCACAGTTGTCCTTCTTGCACCAAAGCTTCTAGTCCGTGCGATAGGGTAAAAGAACCAGAGGGGAAAAAAGAATCAGATAACTGCATTAAGGCAAGTTTTTGAGACGTTATATGTAGAGACGTTACATGTAGAGACGTTACATGTAACGTCTCTACAGGGTTTCGGATTTTATTTATGTATTTCATTTACCTGAAATCTGCTGTAATTACGAATTATTATGCTGGTGCGTGTGTTCCGAGACAAAGTGTTCTTTAGGCGATCGCCATTCGTAATCAATCTGTAAGCCAGGAATAGAAAAATTGCGGATGGTTGCTTCTATAACTTCTGTATCTATTACTAACTCAACGTAGATTTTAGCATTTTCAATGATAATTGGCCAGTGATGATTGCCTAAAACATGACCTAAATGAACTAGATTAATATCGCGATCGCGTAACGTTTTTAAGGAAGAATCTTTTATTAACTCGGTAAAACTCAGTACCATTACCTTTTGCTCTTGCAGGTGAATTAGCAGTAACTTACCGTTTTGAGTTTCAAAAATATCTCCTTCTCGCAGTAACCAATCCCGATTTTTAACAATCCCAACATCAACGCCAGAAGTAGCACGAGAGTGAATTCTTCCTTTGCGGCTATCTGCTTGACTCAGATAGATTTCTAAGTAATGCTCTTTACCAGCTTTTTCTAGCAGTTCAGATAAGCTAGCATTTTCTGTGATATTGCCGAGGTAAGTTTCTGCCAGTTCAATCATTGCGAAATCCAAGGAAATCAGGTTGATGGTTTAAATGGCGGACGCATTTTAAGGCGTATTGCAGATAGTTTTTTAGTCCGTGAGTACCAGTTGCGATCGCTCTAATCAAAAGGCCTTTGTTCTGTGGTAAAATGGAGCTTGCGACCATAACACCAGGACAATTGGCAGCTTCTAAATCTTCTAAATTTTTACTCAATAACTGAAGGTTTATTTGGGGTAAAATAACGATTAAATTACCCAGAATAGGAGCAGAAGCAAAAAGTTCGCAATTTTTGAAAGGATTGTGTTTTCCTTCCAAGCGCATGGCATCGGTAAACCATAACTCTCCTTCAGAAGAAGTTACTTGTAGGCGACTATAGTAGTAGTTAAAATCGTAAAATTCTCCTCTAGCAAGTCTCCCAGGTACGATGATTTCACTCAAGAAGAGTTTACCTTGTTGATGACATTTAATGCTAGTTGTTTGTTCTAAAGTTGCATCTTTGAAAAGAATCAGTGGTTCGGGGATAAACTCTAAGGTTCCTGCTTCGCTAATTTCAATTTCATAATGAGTAGTTGCTTTTGAGCCTGCGATCGGCATAGGATGAACTTTTGTCGCCGACTGATCGCTAAGGCAAAGATGAGTATTAGCGGCAAGTTTCAAAGAAATATTTAGCTGATCGTTTGCCAGTAACCCTGGAGAAGAACTGGTGATATAAAGGTAAGTGTGATCAGGATTGGCAATATCAGAATGGAAGGTTCGAGAGATACCCAAAGGATAAGCAGTATACTGATGGCTGACAATCGTATTACCATTGCGATCGCACTCTAGCCTTAACTCTAAGTTTTTCGTTCGTTTGAGGATTTCCAATGTCGGTAATATTAATAAATCTCAGCTTCCTATTACAGAAGCACTACGAAATAGAACAGTTTCCAGAATAAAATTGATCACTTCATCTAATCCTTCTCCAGTTTTGCAATTGGTATAAGCAATTGGTTTCTCTTGTCGGTATAAAGGTGCTTGTTGACGGATTAAATCTAAATCAGCACCGACATAAGGAGCAATATCAATTTTATTTATTACTACTAAATTAGCTTGTGCGAAGCCAGGGCCTTTTTTACGAGGAATATCATCCCCTGCTCCCACATCAATTACAAAAATATAGGAATCTACTAAATCGTAGCTAAAGGTGGAAGCTAAATTGTCGCCTCCACTTTCAATGAAGATAATATCTAGCTGCGGATAAAGCAGCTCCAAATCTTTCACCGCCAGGAGATTCATTGATGGGTCTTCCCGAATCGCAGTATGTGGACAGCTACCCGTTTCCACGCCGATGATGCGTTCAGGGGGCAAAAAACCGCGACCCTTGAGGCGGTCTGCATCTTCAGTAGTCAGCAAATCATTAGTTATTACTGCTACTTCAATACCTCTGTCCATCAAAATGGGGACGATACACTCTAGTAAAGCCGTTTTCCCACTACCAACAGGGCCTCCAATTCCTAATCTTGCTGCCGATTTTGACATCGTTAATCTCCTTATCTAAATCCTAGCCATAAACTGAATAGGATAACTAAGTACGGCATTTCATTAATTCGTAGCGCCCTTCATTTGCAAATCTCTGTGTCCCTCTGTCTTGAAAAGTTTCCTACGGTTCGCGTTAGCGTCTCGTAAGAGAGGGAAACCCTCCTTCTCCTGACGGAGACGCTATGCGAACAGAACTTTTCGCTGCGCTTACCTTTGCGCTCCTCTGCGTTAAAAATGCTACAATTTTCCCCAAAACCGTACTAAGTAGGTTGGCGCAAATAAAAATGCTTACTAGTCTAATGCCCCATTAATTTGTCCATCAAAACCATAAATCTCCCGTCCACCAGCAAAGGGGACTAACTCAACTTCTTTAGCATCTTCATCTATTGGTTCAAATCTGACAGCTGTCCCGGCTGGAATATTTAAACGCATTCCTTTAGTTTTATCATTGGGGCTAAATCGCTCAAATGGAATAATTATTCTTTCTTTGTCCTGATAAATAACTTCAGCAAATTCCAGTGCAGAGTTAACTTCATAAAAGTGAAAATGAGAACCTACTTGAATCGGGCGATCACCTTTATTCACTACCGACAATATAATAATATCTCGCCCTGTGTTGATTTCGATTTCTCCGGATTGGGTAATAATTTCTCCAGGAATCATCATAATACTCCCAATTTGAAACTTGAAAATTATAAGCGTGTCAGAGGAACAATAGACTTGCGAATTGGCTCATGAACGGTGACTAATTTTGTTCCATCAGGAAAGGTAGCTTCTATTTGCACTTCATGAATCATTTCTGGAATCCCTTCCATAACATCCTCTCTACCTAGTAAAGTGGTTCCATAACTCATTAATTCTTCTACGGTTTTTCCTTCTCTTGCGCCTTCTAATATTGCCGCAGATATATAGGCTACTGCTTCTGGATAATTTAGTTTTAGCCCTTTTTCTCTCCGTCTCTCTGCTACTAAAGCAGCGGTAAAAATCAGTAGTTTGTCTTTTTCTTGTGGTGATAGTTGCATAACGGTTTTGTTTTTGGACTTCAGGTTTACATTATCAAACTATAAGTTCGTTTAACTGAGATCTTGCACTAGTTTCAACAACCGGGTGAGAATGAATTCTCCGGCTAATAGCTAAAGCCTTCTAAAGAAGACTGACAAAGGGTTTTAGTTCAATACGCTTGGGTTAAGTAGGTAGACCTAATTAAATGTAAGATAAAATTTTTGTTCGTAGTGAGCGATTTATCGCTCTATATAAAGTTCTTAAGGGCTAGAGCCCCTTACTCTAGCTCTGATTTAATTAAGCCCTTCTACTTAAGAATAATTGTAACGATTGTCTTGTCAAATCCAATATCTAAATTTTTTTGTTATGGTGATCCCAATGGAATTGTTAAAAACTTACAAGATGTCAATCAAATTACTAGCCGCTTACTATGTATATTTAACTACAAATGCACACTAATTATTTATCTATGTGCATCTGTTTTATTACTTATAGGGTTGAGCGATACGCGCTTCAATATCTTCCAATGTTTGTAACAATAGACGAGTTGCTTGTAATTGCCAACCCCATTTCTGAATTCTGTAAGCTGATACAGTCCCAACTACAGCTGCTAATAAGCCTATGGGTTGATTTAAAGAAATTCCCAATAATAAACCTAATCCAGCAATTCCCCAAAATGGTAAAGCTACAGCTTGTCTTTGTTCTTCAACAATTTGGGTAATTATATTAGATTTTATAGTAGCTAATAGTGCCTCTTTAACTTGCCGCTGTTCTGTTGCCGACACCGATAAACCTATTTTACGGCGTAGTTTTTCAATTTTACGGGCATCAGTGCTGTACTCAGTTAGTTCATCTTCTGCCATTTTCAGCAGTTGTTTGAGTTGCTCCATTGTGTATTGCATCTAGTATTCTGATACAGCCATTATCCCAAATAATTGTTAATGTTTCTTGATGAGAGCTTTGTATTTCATCACGCAATCTAAAAATCACGCCACTAGCTCAAAATTCTAAAATTGAATAAGGTAAAAATAATTAGGAATTAGGCATTAACAGATTAGGTATAAACTTAAAAGGTAATTATGGAAACAGTATCTAAAAGCACTTTATCCTCGTCTGCTAAAGAGCGATCGCTCATTTTGTGGTTTGATGAAGTTGGCATCAGTGATATACCCTTGGTTGGTGGGAAGAACGCATCACTGGGGGAAATGATTCAACAGCTATCACCCAAAGGTATTGACGTTCCTACGGGATTTGCTACCACAGCCTATGCTTATCGTTATTTCATCAAATCAGCAGGGTTAGAATTAAAACTACGCCAACTCTTTGCTGATTTGGATGTTGAAGATGTCAAAAATCTCCGAGAACGGGGGAAAAAAGCGCGATCGCTATTAATACATACCCCTTTTCCTGTAGAATTGCGAGAGGCGATCGCTACAGCATACCAAGTCTTAAGTGAGCGATACAATGCAGAGACAGATGTCGCAGTTCGTTCTAGCGCCACTGCTGAAGACCTCCCTGATGCTAGTTTTGCCGGACAGCAAGAAAGTTACCTAAATGTTGTCGGTACTGAGGGAGTTTTAGCAGCTTGTCATAAATGTTTTGCTTCCCTATTTACCGACCGCGCTATTTCTTATCGCCACACCAAAGGATTTGATCACTTTAGCATTGCGCTTGCCGTGGGCGTACAAAAAATGGTGCGCTCTGATTTAGCAACTTCTGGGGTGATGTTTTCCATTGATACAGAAACCGGCTTTAAAGATGCTGCATTGATTACCGCAGCCTACGGTTTAGGAGAAAATGTTGTTCAAGGAGCCGTTAATCCAGATGAATACTATGTTTTTAAACCAACTTTAAAAGCAGGTTTTCGCCCAATTATTAATAAAAAATTGGGCAGTAAAGAACTCAAAATGATCTATGATGATGGCTCCAAACTTACCAAGAATGTATCTGTGTCAACCGCAGATAGAGGCAAATTTGCTATCACTGATGAAGAGATTTTACAACTAGCACGTTGGGCATCTTTAATTGAAGATCATTATTCCCAAGTCCACGGTATTTACACCCCGATGGATATCGAGTGGGCAAAAGATGGCATTACTAATCAACTTTTTGTTGTCCAAGCGCGTCCCGAAACCGTCCAGTCGCAGAAGACGGGGAATGTGTTGCGAACTTATCGCTTGCTATTGGGGACTGGCGAAAAATCTTCCCACTCACCAATCCCTAATCCCCAATCATCAGTCCCTCTTGTCATTGGACGTGCAATTGGAGAAGCAATTAGTCAAGGAAGAGTAAACCTGATTTTAGACGTGCATAGAATCGACCAATTCAAAGCTGGGGAAGTGTTGGTGACAGAGAGAACCGACCCCGACTGGGAACCGATTATGAAACGTGCTAGTGCAATTATTACTAACTCTGGGGGGCGTACGTGTCACGCGGCGATCATTGCGCGAGAATTAGGTGTACCTGCGATCGTGGGATGCGGCAATGCTACAGATATTTTGAAAACTGGTCAAGAGGTAACAATTTCTTGTGCTGAAGGGGAAGAAGGTAAAGTTTATCCAGGCTTATTGCCTTTTGAAGTTCAAGAAGTTCCTTTAGAGGACTTACCCCGCACCCGCACCCAAATTTTAATGAATGTGGGTAATCCTCAAGAAGCATTAAGTTTATCTGCGATTCCCAACGATGGGGTAGGTTTAGCGCGAACAGAATTTATCATCGCCAATCAAATCCAAATTCATCCAATGGCATTGATTCACTATGACTTATTAAAAGATGAATTTGTCAAAGCTAAAATTGCTGACATCACCGCACTTTACGACGATAAACCGCAGTATTTTGTAGATAAATTAGCCCAAGGCATAGGTAGAATTGCAGCGGCATTTTATCCCAAACCAGTAATTGTAAGAATGTCAGATTTTAAGAGTAATGAATATGCCAATCTGTTAGGTGGTCAACAGTTTGAACCCCATGAAGAAAATCCTATGTTAGGCTGGCGAGGCGCAGCGCGTTATTATGATCAAGGCTACAGAGAAGCTTTTGCTCTGGAGTGTCATGCTATCAAGCGGGTACGCGAAGAGATGGGTTTGACGAATGTTATCCCAATGATTCCTTTCTGTCGCACTCCCGATGAGGGACGTTTGGTGTTAGCAGAAATGGCAAAAAATGATCTCAAGCAAGGTGTTAACGACTTGCAGGTTTATGTAATGTGCGAATTGCCCAATAATGTAATTATGGCTGAAGAATTTGCTGATGTATTTGATGGCTTTTCCATTGGTTCCAATGATTTAACTCAGTTAACACTGGGTATAGATAGAGATTCGGCATTAGTGGCGCGATTGTTTGATGAGCGTAATCAAGGTGTGAAGCGAATGGTAAAAATGGCTATAGAAACTGCCAAAAAACGCAACCGTAAAATTGGCATTTGTGGACAAGCACCCAGCGATTACCCAGAATTTGCCCAGTTTTTGGTTGAACAAGGGATTGACTCGATTAGTCTCAATCCAGATTCGGTTTTAAAGACGATGTTGGAAGTGGCAAAAGTCGAGAAAGATTACTAAGTGCTGTTGTCGTAGCGGGGCGTAGCCCGTGTTGAGTGAAAAATTGTAAAATCAGCAGGAGTGATGGGTTGCAACTTTGTAGTAGCGATCGCTCTTAATTTAATTAAAGGTGAAGATGACACCGCTTTTTGAAACTGAACGCTTGATTATTCGCACTTGGATACCCGAAAGCGATGCTGAACAAGCGTTTAAAATTTATAATGACCCGGAAGTGACGTACTTTCTTGGTAATGGTGCTCGTGTTCCCACCATTAAGTTGCAGCATCAGCGCTTAATTGAAAATATTGAGCGATCGCGCCGACGCAACAATGGTACTGGATCTTGGGCAATTGTAGATAAACAAACTACAACAATTGTCGGAACTATCCTGCTCAAGGAATTACCAGACCAGGATGGCTTACCCACTCATGATTATGAGGTAGGCTGGCACTTACGGCGAGCTTCTTGGGGTAAAGGATATGCAACAGAAGCAGGGCAAGGTATGCTCAAATACGGATTTAATATCCTGAACTTGCCAGTGATTTATGCAGTCGTAAAGCCAGAAAATCATGCCTCAATCCGTGTAACCCAAAGACTGAACATGAAACCAATGGGACAAACCAAGAATTATTACGGTATTGAACTGCTTTTATTTCAACTACATGCACCTGGAGAAAAGAGTGGGGAGCGGGGAGCAGCGAGCAGGGAGCAGGGGGCGGGGGGCAGGGAGAGATGACTTTTGACCCTTGACTTTTGTACAGCCGCGATTAATCGCGTCTCTACTCTTGACAAATGACAAATGACCAATGACAAATGACAAAAAAGTGGTTCCAAATTGGGATAGTAAGTATATTTCTCCTCTCACTTGCCTTACGGTTTTGGGGATTGGAGCGATTTAACACCCTGGTATTTGATGAAGTTTACTTTGCCAAATTTGGTAATAATTATCTCACCCACACACCATTTTTTAATGCTCATCCACCGCTGAGTCAATATCTCATTGGTATCGGGATTTGGATTGGCAGTCACATTCCTTTCTGGCATGATACCGTAAACGGATTGACAGGTTCATTGCGATCGCCTTGGACTTATCGTTGGTTCAATGCCCTCACTGGCTCATTTATTCCTGTGATTATTGCTGCTATTGCCTATCAGTTAAGTCATCGCCGTAGCTTTGCAATACTTGCAGGTTTGTTCACAGCTTGTGATGGTTTATTTCTAGTTGAGTCTCGCTATGCCCTGAGTAACATTTATATTGTCATCTTTGGTTTACTAGGGCAGTGGTTTTTATTATTGGCATTGGATAATCAAAATCAGCAGCGACTTTGGTTAGTTCTTTCTGGCTTTAGTTTTGGTGCATCAATTGCCACTAAATGGAATGGTTTATGGTTTTTATTGGGTGCTTATCTCATTTGGTTAGTAGCTTGGTTAATTCGGGGAATGCATTCTTTTCCCTCTCCTAAAATCCTTTTTTCATCTCCTTCATCACCGCTAGCATTAATTAGACAAGGAAGATTCTTTTGCAGCCAGTGGTTTCGGAAATTAAATGAAGAACCTCAACAAGTTGCAGTTCAGACACCACTCCAAAATCTAACTCAACTAAATGTTTTTCAGATGTCGTTTTATCTGGGAATTATTCCAGTTTTAATCTACAGTATCATCTGGATTCCCCACCTTCAGCTAGATAAAAATTACGGATTTATAGCAGTACATCAGCAAATTTTGAAGTTTCATCTTCAGATGGGTGGCAATAGTCCTAAAGTACATCCTTATTGTGCTGCTTGGTATCAATGGCCTTTGATGACTCGACCAATGGCATATTATTATCAAACAGCTGAGAGTATCAATGAGCCATTACCTGTAATGGGGCCTCCGTTACCTTCTGGTACTGGTAAAATAATTTATGATGTCCATGCAATGGGCAATCCTTTTTTGTGGTGGTTTGGTGTTGCTGCTATTTTGTTTTTAGCAGGGATGCTAGTGTCGCAAATTGTGAGTTACTGGGTGAAGCAAAAGCATTTTTCTGTGCCTGCAACTCTTAGCGCTGATACATGGATTGCCTTATATTTAGTTATAAATTATGCTGCAAACTTATTACCTTGGGTGAAGGTAACGAGGTGCGTTTTTATTTACCACTATATGTGTGCTGTAGTGTTTGTATTTTTAGCGATCGCCTGGTTTGTAGATCAGTGTCTTCGCAGTTATTATCGAACACTTCGGGTGTTCGGTATCACTATTACCTTTATTATTCTGGCTGCTTTTATTTTCTGGATGCCTATTTACTTGGGTTTACCTCTCTCCCCTGAAGATTATAAACTACGGATGTTGTTTAACTCTTGGATTTAATTGCAGACTCGACTGCACCAGAACCAATAGAACATAGAAATTGAGGAGATGCGGGGAAAATGTTTCTTTAAATCTCTCCGCATCCCCCTATTTCAGTTTCTTCTTTAGTAGGGCCACTTCCAGTTACGAATTTCCGGCATATCTTCGCCGTGCTTCTCAATGTAGTGTTGATGTTCAATCAACTTATCTTGTAGTTGCTGCTTGATATAAGCTGCTTTATATCCTAGTTTTGGCACGCGATCAATTACATCCATCACCAGGTGAAAACGATCAAGATCGTTAAGGACAACCATATCAAAGGGGGTGGTAGTGGTTCCCTCCTCCTTATAGCCGCGTACATGCAAGTTCTTGTGGTTGGTGTGGCGATAGGTCAAGCGATGAATCAGCCAGGGATAACCATGAAAGGCGAAGATGATCGGTTTGTCGGTAGTAAAAATAGTGTCAAAGTCTTTGCCGCTCAAACCGTGGGGATGCTCACTTTTTGGCTGTAGTGTCATCAAATCGACTACATTCACTACTCGCACCTTTAAGTCAAGAAAGTGCTGACGCAGTATGTCTACTGCTGCCAAGGTTTCTAAGGTGGGAACATCGCCAGCACAAGCGAGCACTACATCTGGCTCGCTATCTTGATCGTTGCTTGCCCATTCCCAAATGCTGATGCCTTTAGTACAGTGCTTAATGGCAGCATCCATGTTGAGATATTGCAATGCTGGTTGCTTGCCAGCAACGATGACATTGACATAGTGGCGACTTCTTAGGCAGTGGTCAGTTACCGATAGCAGAGTGTTGGCATCGGGGGGGAGATATACACGAACGATCTCTGCTTTCTTATTAACCACATGATCGATAAATCCAGGGTCTTGGTGAGAAAAACCGTTGTGGTCTTGCCGCCAAACGTGGGATGTGAGTAGGTAGTTGAGGGATGCAATTGGTCTGCGCCAGGGAATATCAAGGGTAGTTTTCAGCCACTTGGCATGTTGGTTAAACATTGAGTCAATAATGTGGATGAACGCCTCATAGCAAGAGAAAAACCCGTGGCGTCCTGTGAGGAGATAGCCCTCTAACCAACCTTGACAGCTAGTTTCGCTGAGGATTTCCATCACCCGACCATTGGGAGATAGATGTTCGTCTTCTGGGAGGATCTGCCCAACCCAAGTCCGGTCTGTGACTTCAAACACAGCATCTAGGCGATTTGATTGGGTTTCATCGGGGCCAAAGATCCGAAAGTTGCGGCTTTCTTGGTTGAGTTGCATGACATCCCGCAAGAATTTTGCTGTCACTTTGGTAGCTTCAGCTTCAACTTTGCCCGGTTGGGGAACATCTACAGCATAGTCTTGAAAGTCGGGCATCTTCAGGTCGCGCAGGAGAATCCCACCATTAGCATGGGGATTGTCACCCATGCGTCGATGCCCTTGGGGAGCTAGTTCTGCTAATTCGGAAATCAGTTTGCCGTTACTGTCGAAGAGTTCTTCTGGCTTGTAACTCTTCATCCATTGTTCTAAGAGTTTTAGATGTTCTGGCTTTTTGGCTATTTCGCCAAAAGGAACTTGGTGCGATCGCCAATAATTTTCGGTTTTTTTCCCATCTACTTCTTTTGGGCCTGTCCAACCTTTAGGAGTTCTCAGAACAATCATCGGCCACTGAGGACGTTCTGTGAAGCCATGCACACGGGCTTCTCTTTGGATGCTTTGAATTTGAGCGATCGCTGTTTCTAAAGTCGCCGCCATCTGCTGGTGTACATCTGCGGGATCGGAGCCTTCCACAAAGTAAGGTTTGTAGCCATAGCCCACAAATAAACTTTCTAATTCCTCATGGCTCAACCGTGATAGCAACGTTGGATTGGCAATCTTATAACCATTTAGGTGCAAAATGGGCAGCACAGCACCATCACGCTCAGGGTTGAGAAATTTGTTGGAATGCCAACTAGCGGCTAACGCGCCTGTTTCAGCTTCACCGTCACCAACAACAGCAGCAACAATTAAGTCCGGGTTATCGAAAGCAGCACCGTAGGCGTGGACAAGAGCGTAACCTAATTCACCACCTTCGTGGATGGAACCTGGAGTTTCTGGTGCAGCATGGCTAGGAATACCGCCTGGGAAAGAGAATTGTTTGAAAAGTTTCTTAATTCCCTCAATATCCTGGGAGATATTAGGGTAGTACTCACTGTAAGTTCCCTCTAGATAGGTATTAGCGACCAATCCAGGGCCTCCATGACCAGGCCCAGCAATGTAGATTGTGTTCAGGTCGTATTTTTTGATTACTCGATTCAGGTGAACGTAGATAAAATTCAACCCTGGTGTTGTTCCCCAGTGACCCAAGAGTCTGGGTTTGACGTGTTCTAACTGTAGCGGTTCTCTTAGCAATGGGTTGTCAAGTAGATATATTTGCCCAACTGAAAGATAGTTTGCTGCACGCCAGTAGGCGTTTATCTTACGTAATTCTTCATCTGTTAAAAGCTTTGTCTGTGGAGGACTGGCTAAAGTCATATCAATTCTCCATTACAACAGAATTTTGACAAACTCGTCGTATGCCAGTTTACTTATCTTCGGTATGTAAGTCATCTGACTCATGGCAAGTCTTTCCAGTATTCCCCTGGAAAATTGGCTGCCAAATCCGCAACTTCTTCAAGAAGTCGGGAATCTGACTACATCAACTCCTCTGGGTTGACCCCCATTGCTCGTAACCGTTCTGCTAAAAGCTGCGATCGCCTTCTTTCTGCTTCTAAAGCTGCTTCTGCTTGCTCAGCGCGTTGTCGTTCCTGTTCTAGAAGTTGACAAATCTCCTGCCACAAATACATTTAGGTCATCTGCATACAACCAATCCAAGTTTTGCTGGATAACCACAATCCAGCGAAACTGTTCAGTATTATTTGCCATTGGCTGTCCATCACTATCGGGGTAGATGACCTCTGGTTGAGTCAGCGATTGAGCGGGAGAAACCATAACCTTAAAGCAAGCAACATCTAGCGCTGCCTGGATTCTAGCACTAAGGTAGGTGAAGAAACTTTTTGTATCTTAATGAGGTTGTCTAACCATTTATTTCCAACAACCCAGGCGGTGGTGTAATTTCAATGCGACCGGCTTGCAAATCTACCACAGGTGCGATCGCTTTGACAAACGGGATTAAAATAGTCTTTTGTTTTTTGTCCTTTGTCATTTGTCCTTTGTCATTAACAAATGATGGGTGTAATTCAACTTCTAATAAATCATTTCCGGCGGGGATGATATCTACTACTGTGCCCACGAGTTCGCCAGATGTTTGCATGAAGACTTCTAAGCCAATCAAATCGATCACATGATATTCATCTTCACCTAATTGTGGGCGATCGCTAGCTAATACCATTAACTTACAACCGCGTAACGCCTCTGCCTGATCGCAATTTTTTACTCCAGCTAATTTGAGGACATACAAGTTTTTACCATTGATGTAACGTCCTGCCAATAATTCAATTGGTTGCGGTTTTGTCTCACCAGGACGCAACAACCAACGTTTCCCCGGCACTTCAAACCGTTCGGGAAAGTCGGATTCAGGATAAACTCGCACTTCTCCAGACAATCCTTGAGGTGCAACAATCTTCCCAATTTCTAACCATTCGTTGGATTTGTCATTTGTCATTTGTCATTGTTTATGCTGCTTCTTGGTGTTGCACAAAATCTAAAAGTGGTGGGAATATCCGCGAGGAGTCGGTGGACACCAGGACAAAAGCTGCGTGACTGGAATTTAGTTGACGAATGTAGTTGTACAAAATGGCGAATGCTTGGGTAGTTAAGTAATGAGCGTTCCTAAGCAGAACCACAACTTTTCTGCTCTCAATAGCTTGCAACTGCTCAATTAGCGTTTCAATATTCTTGGCTTCGTAACCGTCAATTGCATCAAAATCTATAACTTGTTCACACAAAAAGCTTGTCATTATTCCTCCTTTAATTCAATTTTTTCAAAGGTTCCGTCAGCACCCGCCGTCAACCGTCTACTGTCACATCATCTTCTGGATTACGGGGATTAGATGGATTGCGCCAATCGTAATCAATTGGCTTGTTTGGTGGTTTTAATTTATCTTTGTTTGATTCGTTTTCTTATGTCATTGATCATTTGGCTCCCCCTACCTCCCCAAATCAAGCACTCACAGCCGTACGCTGATATGTTTCTTCTGCTACTTTGGCTAAACGTTGCATACCAGTAACGAGTTCTTCATCGCTACCAGTAAGGCTGATGCGGAAACATTGGTGTTTGTGCGGCCATTCTTGCTCTAAACCGGGGAAGAAGGTACTACCAGGTACGATAATTACGCCCACTTGCTTGACTTGCTGGTAAAATTCCCAGTCGGTGATGGGTAAATCTTCTAACCATAACCAAGCAAAAATTGCCCCTTCTCCGCGATGGAGAAACCAAGGTAAATTTTTGGGCATTGCTTGTTCTAAACTAGTTTCTAAAACAGTAAACTTATTTTGGTAGAAGGGACGGATGACTGTTTGAGATATATCTATTAAAGCACCGGAATTGATTGCAATAGCCGCGATCGCTTGTCCATAACGCGAAGAATGCAGACTTGCATTTGCTTGGAAACACTCCAGCGCCTCAATCCATTTTTGATCACCAATGGCAATCCCAATCCTTTCTCCTGGTAATCCGGCTTTGGATAAACTCATACAGTGCAGAATATTATCACCAAACACTGGTGTCATTTCGGTAAAGTTTAATGCTGGGAAAGGAGGCGCGTAAGCCGAGTCAATCAACACTGGCAGATTGTAAGGTGCAGCGAGAGCGGCAATCTTTTTTACCTCATCATCGGTGAGGACATTACCAGTGGGGTTACAGGGACGAGAGAAGAGGACGCAACCCGTGTTTTCTGTAATCGAAAGTTGACTGAAGTCGGGACGATATTTAAATCGGTGAGCAGCTGCATCAATATCTAGAGTTGGTTTGTAGGCGATTAAAGCTTCGGGAACTAAGCAGATACCGCCATATCCTGTATAGTCAGGACTGAGGGGCAAAACGATTTTTTTTAACTCGCCGCTGCTGGTGTAGCCACCGAATACATTAGCAGCGTAGAAGTAGAGAGTTTGACTACCAGGGGTGATTAGGATATTGCGTTCGCCTAAATTTAACCCATAACGTTTGTTAAAATCATTAGCGATCGCCTCAATTAAAGGTGCATAGCCTTGACTTGAACCGTAGCGACAAACCACCTCACCATAATCTGGGCTAGCCAAAAGCTGTGCAGTACAATCTCGCCACAACTGCTCCACCTCTGGCAAAATCAATGGATTGCCAGCACTCAAATTAATAAACTGCTGCCCCGCACCAGCTCGCAATGTTTCGATAATGTCCTTCATAATCGCTCTTACACCGGTCAGGTTGGACATTTGAGCGCCAATTTGAGTTAGGGCAGGGTTCATAAGCTGTAACAATAATATATTAATCGAGAGGTGGACATATCTGGGGGTTGGTGCTGACACCAAGCTATTGCCGACTTTAATCAATCTAACTAGAGAATGTCATTGTGAACTACCTTACCTTAGCAGAGCTAGAGGGTGGGGCTTCCAATTTCACGGAGGAATGCCGCATCTTGGATTTACGTCCGCGAATTGGTCTTACTTCCTCTCCATTGGCGTTAGCCTCCCCCGTCCCAGAGGAGGACAGCATTTCGGCTGCGCTACTTGGACTACACTCAGCACAAGCCAATGCCAACATTCTGACACCTTCTGTTCTGCGCTGCATTACCATCTCTATCATGATGTTTACCACAACTTGGACAAGTCCAAATTCTCACATCTAGTGGTAACTCTGAGATTTGATAATGACAATTAGAGCAAAGTTTAGAACTGGTAAACCACCGATTTATTTCTACCAACATCTTGCCATCACGTTCTAACTTGTAATTCAAGAAATTGATAAAAGTTCCCCATCCAGTATCAGATATAGCTTTTGCTAGTTTCTGGTTGCGATAGCGTAGCGTTAGCGAGTCTTGCCTACGGCACGCTTTGCGAACGAGCGTCACCATGCCCAAGACGTTTAGGTTTTCGACTACTACAACTTGATTATTTTCAACAATCTTTTTAGATAGTTTGTGTAGGTATTCTTGACGGACATTGCTTATTTGTTCGTATACCCTAGCAACAATTTTCATTGATTTTTGACGCCGATTACTGCCCTTTAATTTACGTGCAGCACTGCGTTGTTTTTTTGCTAGCTTCTTTTCATATTTAGCTAAGCATTTTGGGTTTGGATATTTGGAAACTTTTTCGCCATCGTAGGTAATTGCAAAATCCTTGATACCTAAATCAATTCCAATAATCTTACCATCGGTACTAGATTTTGGGTAATCACCGTCTTTTGTTGGAGACGCTACGCGAACATACTCCATCAATACGGAAGCGTAGTATTTACCTGATGGGCATTTACTTACTGTAATAGTCTTGATAGTTCCGTCTAGTGGTCGGTGTATTTTAGCTTTAACTACACCTAACTTGCCAGGAAATTTCAAGGACTCATCAACTTGCTTGACACTCTGCAACCCATAATTCCACCACCAACGCGCACAACCAAAGTGCTGTGCAAGTATCTGAACTTGCTCTGACGTAGGGTACAACCTGACTTTTACTGCTTGTCTTCTCATCTAAACGAATTTAAATATCGACCTCTTACTATTATGCATAAAATATAGTAAGATATAATACAAAATATTTGGTGACTCCGACGCTACGCAAACGCTTAGGGCGCAGCCTCAAGTAGAGAAAGCTTGACTCTGCGCTATCAACCACCCCACTCCCCTGCTCCCCCACCTCCCTGCCATTTCCGTATGCTATGTCTAAAGCAACTGTATTTCAGGAGAGCTGACGTTGGAAGTTAAAGCAGCAGTAGCTTACAGTGCGGGTAAGCCGTTGACTATCGAAACCGTTCAACTATCAGAACCACAAGCTGGAGAAGTGTTAGTTGAAATTAAAGCTACCGGGATTTGCCATACCGACGCTTATACCCTTTCTGGTAAAGATCCCGAAGGTTTATTCCCAGCAATTTTGGGACATGAAGGTGCTGGTATTGTGGTAGAAGTGGGTGCTGGTGTCACCAGCGTGAAACCAGGGGATCATGTTATTCCCCTATACACCCCAGAATGCCGACAATGCGAATATTGTCTAAGTTTTAAAACTAATCTCTGTCAAGCCATTCGCCAAACTCAAGGACGCGGTGTTATGCCCGATGGCACGAGTCGCTTTAGTATCGATGGGGAGATGATTCATCACTACATGGGCACATCTACCTTTGCCAACTATACAGTGCTGCCAGAAATCGCTGTGGCAAAAATTCGGGAAGACGCCCCGTTTGATAAAGTTTGTTACATTGGCTGTGGCGTCACGACGGGTGTTGGTGCAGTTATCAATACAGCTAAAGTAGAACCGGGAGCGAATGTAGTAGTTTTTGGTTTGGGCGGTATTGGTTTAAATGTTATCCAGGCGGCGCGGATGGTGGGAGCCAATATGATTGTCGGCGTGGATATTAATCCCAGCAAACGCACTTTGGCAGAAAAGTTTGGGATGACGCACTTTGTTAATCCCCAGGAAGTAGAAGGCGATTTGGTTGCTTATCTAGTGGAGTTAACTAAAGGCGGTGCTGATTACAGCTTTGAATGTATTGGCAATGTTAAAGTCATGCGTCAGGCATTAGAATGCTGCCATAAAGGTTGGGGTGAAAGTGTAATTATTGGTGTGGCTGCGGCTGGACAAGAAATCAGTACGCGTCCGTTTCAACTAGTAACTGGACGTGTTTGGAAAGGTTCAGCATTCGGTGGCGCTAGAGGACGTACAGATGTGCCAAAAATTGTTGATTGGTATATGGAAGGTAAAATCAACATCGATGATTTGATTACCCATGTAATGCCGTTAGAGCAAATTAATGATGCTTTTGATTTGATGCACAAAGGCGAATCAATTCGTAGCGTAGTAACCTTTTAGTTATGAAATTCTTCTATGGTGGGCAAATAACCTATCATAGAAGGAAAGGTCACAAGTTTTTTACAAAAGTTTATAGCGTGTACCCGAAAAGCACTTGTCTCAATATGTTCCTGATCAAGCCAGTTGCAGTAATATTGTATACAATGGTGTGACTGTATTGGTAAAGACAAGAAATATGTTGTTATATAGTAAAGCTATTGCCACACCTTTTTTAATCTGTTTGTGTTTTATAGGAGTTGGTTTTATTCAATTCCCTCGATTGCAACAATTGCTAACTAACAAACAAGCGGCATCTTTAGAAACTCTAGAAAAAGATATTCAAGCAGAAAAATTGCGACTCAATTTACTTAAGAAAATGCCCAGCTTTGGTTATGACAATTTAATCAGCGATTGGGTATATATTAATTTTTTGCAATATTTTGGTGATGATGACGTTCGTGCTCAAACTGGTTACAGTCTTAGTCCAGAATATTTTGAAGTAATTTTAGAGCGAGATCCACGATTTTTAAAATCTTATCTAAGTCTTTCGATGAGTACTTCGATGTATGCTGGTATGCCAGAAAGAGCGATCGCATTAACGGAGAAAGGATTAAAATCACTATCTCCTTGGGTTCCCGAAAGGTCTTATTATGTGTGGCGTTATAAAGCAGTTGATGAATTATTATTTTTAGGAAATGCTCAAGCTGCCCAGCACTCTTTTGCAACAGCGGCAAACTGGGCTAGTAACTTCTCTGATGCAGAGAGTCAATTAATAACTACTAATTCTCAGAGAACTGCTGAATTTTTGAAGCGAAATCCTAATAGTAAATACGCTCAAATTTCTAGCTGGGCAATGGTTTTTAATAATCAGGTTGATGAAAGAACACGGAAACGAGCAATTAGCGAAATCGAGGCGTTGGGAGGAAAGGTAATTAAAACTCTTGAAGGCACTCAGAAAATTGTATTTCCTCCTAAAGATTGATAAATTAGTTAGGAGTCAAGAGTTAATAGTCATTAGTCAATTACGCCTGATGTGAATTATGAAAATCAACGACATATCAAAAATTCTGCGTACTGTAGAGACGTAGCATTGCTACGTCTCTACGAGAGATATAGGGTTTTAGCATCTAATCCACATTAAACGTCAATTGTAATTTTTCTTCCCCTGCTCCCTGCCCCCTGCCCCCCTGCTTTCCCATTGAGGTTACTGTTATTTTTTGGTATAACGGCAAGTTAATCCAATCCCATACTCTGGAACTAGATATTAATGATCCAGGGTTACTCTATGGGGCGACGATTTTTACAACACTGCGGGTTTATGATAACTGCCTCGATAGTAATTTAACTAATTGGCAGGCACATTGCGATCGCCTACTCTTTTCACTACAATCTTTTGGTTGGCAGCATCCAGACTGGAAACGTGTGCGTCAAGGCGCAGAAATTATGCTGGCACATTTTCCTGTTCTCAGAATTACCATCTTTCCCGATGGGCGGGAGTGGATAATTGGCAGATTTTTACCACATGATTTGACAGAAAAACAAAAAAATGGTGTGGTTTGTGCCGTTGCTCAGCCGGAATTTTATCGTAGTCTCCCCTCTCATAAAACCGGAAATTACTTGAATGCTTGGTTAGCAAAAACTAGCGTCCAATCCACAGATGTCCAAGAAGCGATTTTAGTAGACACAGCAGGGAATTGGCTGGAAACTAGTACAGGTAATCTCTGGGGGTGGCGCGATGGTTGTTGGTGGACGCCGCCATTATCTGCGGGAATTTTACCAGGAATTTTGCGATCGCAACTTATAAACTGGTTGCAAAATCATGAGCAAGTAGTCCAAGAGGAACCGTGGACAGCGGATTTTGTCAAGGGATTTGAAGCGATCGCCTACACTAATAGTGTGGTGCAAATTATCCCCATTCATGCCGTTCATCAGCCCGCAGGCTCGTTACAATATAATCCTCACCATCCTAATTTTCAACAGGTCAGGAGGCTATTTGTAGCATGATAGGAATGCCATTATATTATAGGTTAAGATAAGTTAACATAATTTTAATAATGCCCTCTCCTATCAGAGACACTACGCGATGGCGCGTAGCCCCCGCTGAAAGCGAAACGCACAAAAAATACAGGAGGATAGACCTCGGTGAATAAACGATGGAGAAATGCAGGGCTGTACGCGCTGCTATTTATAGTTGTCATTGCGCTAGGGACAGCATTTTTTGACAAGCAGCCTCAAAGCAGAGAAACATGGCGTTACAGTCAGTTTATTCAAGAAGTTGAGAAAGGCAGAGTAGAAAAAGTCAGTCTGAGTGCAGACCGGTCTACAGCTCTGGTGACACCTAAGTATGACCCGAATAAAAAGCTAGTAACATTGGTCAACGACCCAGACTTAATCAATACTCTTACTGCTAGAGGCATTGATATTAATGTTTTGCCTCAAACCGATGAAGGATTTTGGTTTAAGGCACTCAGTAGCTTATTTTTCCCAGTATTGCTTTTGGTTGGCTTATTCTTCTTGCTACGCCGCGCCCAAAACGGCCCAGGTAGCCAAGCGATGAACTTTGGTAAGTCCAAAGCCAGAGTGCAAATGGAGCCACAAACACAGGTGACATTTGGCGATGTCGCTGGTATTGACCAAGCCAAACTGGAACTAAATGAAGTCGTAGACTTTCTGAAAAACGCCGATCGCTTTACTGCCGTTGGTGCAAAAATTCCTAAAGGTGTGCTGTTAGTTGGCCCTCCCGGTACAGGTAAAACTCTCCTAGCTCGTGCAGTAGCAGGCGAAGCCGGTGTACCCTTCTTCTCCATCTCTGGTTCCGAATTTGTAGAAATGTTCGTAGGTGTGGGTGCATCCCGCGTCCGCGATTTATTTGAACAAGCTAAAACCAACGCCCCTTGTATCGTCTTCATCGATGAAATTGACGCCGTAGGTCGTCAGCGGGGTGCAGGTTTAGGCGGTGGTAACGATGAGCGGGAACAAACCCTCAACCAGTTGCTCACAGAAATGGACGGATTTGAAGGCAACACCGGCATCATTATTATTGCCGCCACCAACCGTCCCGATGTCCTAGATGCAGCGCTGTTGCGTCCAGGCCGCTTTGACCGTCAAGTTGTAGTAGACCGTCCCGACTACGCAGGACGCAGCGAAATCCTCAAAGTCCACGCCCGTGGCAAGACCTTGGCGAAAGACGTGGACTTGGATAAAATTGCCCGTCGTACTCCTGGATTTACCGGTGCAGATTTATCCAACCTGCTGAATGAAGCCGCAATTTTGGCAGCACGTCGGAATTTGACCGAAATTTCGATGGACGAAATCAACGACGCCATTGACCGCGTATTGGCTGGGCCAGAGAAGAAAGACCGGGTAATGAGCGAAAAGCGCAAAACCTTGGTAGCATATCACGAAGCCGGTCACGCCTTAGTTGGTGCTTTAATGCCCGACTATGACCCAGTGCAAAAGATTAGCATTATTCCTCGTGGTCGTGCAGGTGGTTTAACTTGGTTTACCCCTAGTGAAGACCGGATGGATACTGGTTTATATAGCCGCGCTTATCTAGAAAATCAGATGGCGGTGGCTTTGGGTGGTCGTATTGCCGAAGAATTAATCTTTGGGGAAGAAGAAGTTACTACTGGTGCTTCTAACGACTTACAACAAGTAGCACGGGTTGCCCGTCAGATGATTACCCGATTTGGGATGAGCGATCGCTTAGGCCCAGTTGCCCTTGGTCGTCAGCAAGGTAACATGTTCCTAGGTCGGGATATCATGTCAGAGCGTGATTTCTCTGAAGAAACTGCTGCTGCAATTGATGAAGAAGTCCGCAAACTTGTGGATGTAGCCTATACACGCGCTAAAGAAGTGTTAGTAGGCAACCGTCACATTCTAGATCAGTTAGCACAAATGCTAGTTGATAAAGAAACAGTAGATGCTGAGGAATTGCAAGAAATTCTGGCAAATAATGACGTGACAACCGCCGCTTTTGCCTAATCAATTTTGGTTGGAATTTAAAATCTAGATTCAGGGTAATTCTGGGATTTTCCAGAGTTACCCTAATTTTTTGCAACCATTAAGCCTTGCCGCTACCTAACAAATACAGCAGTGCCATGCGAACAGCAACACCGCTAGTAACTTGCGATTGAATAAGACTAAATTCCGGGTCATCCATCAAATCAGAGCTAATTTCCACACCACGGTTAACTGGGCCTGGATGCAAAACTTTAACGTTAGGTTTGCACAATTGCAACTTTGGGCGGGTAATTCCAAATAGCTGATGGTATTCTCGCAAACTTGGCAGTAAATGAGCAGTCATACGTTCCTTTTGCAGACGCAAAGTCATGACAAAATCAGCATCCTGCAAAGCTGGTTCTAGTTGCCAATGTAGAAATAGTTGGGGACTGGGGATTGGGGATTGGGGACTGGGGAACTCGGGGCCCCCTTTGGGGATAAGGGGCAATGGGGATTGGGAACTGGGAACTGGGAACTGGGTACTGGGAGATAAGGGAGAAATAGCTAATGACTCCTGACTCCTATCTCCTATCTCCTCAGAGATAAACTCAGAAAATAACTTGGGTAAGAGAGTAGGTGGCGCGGCGAGATGTACTTGAGCACCACTGGCAATTAAACTCCAAATATTTGACCGCGCGACGCGAGAATGCAGAATATCGCCAACAATGGCAATTTTTTTACCTTTTAAAAGTTCCAGTCGCGGATTAGCTGGGTCAATCAAAGTACAGATGGTAAATAAATCTAGCAGCGCTTGAGAAGGATGCTCATGTTGACCATCACCAGCATTGAGAACACTAACTCGTACACCTAGACGATCCATTTCAGCTGCGATCGCATTTGGTACTCCTGCCTCTCGATGGCGAATCACCATAATATCAGTTCCCATCGCCAAATAAGTCTTCGCTGTGTCGAGAATTGTCTCTCCTTTTGTCATCGAAGAAGTCGCTGCGGCGAAGTTCAGGGTATCCGCACTTAAGCGTTTGGCAGCAATTTCAAAACTGCTACGAGTCCGGGTAGACGATTCAAAAAATAAATTCGCCACCACCTGTCCCTGCAAGGTTGGCACTTTCTTTGTCCGCCGTGATAATACTTCTTGAAAAGAAGCAGCAGTTTGCAAAACAGTATCGTATTCAGCGGTAGTGAAGTCAGCTAGGGAAAGAACGTGATGACGATTCCAGGTGGTAGTAGGCATAAGGGGACTGGGGACTGGGGACTTGTACTGAGCGGAGTCGAAGTACTGGGGACTGGGGAATAGGGAAGAGTTTTCCAATTTTTAATGTCAATCTCCAATACCCATTACCAAATCCCTTTCAATTTTGTAAATGGAAAACCTTCAAAGCTACAGAAATTAGGCTGAGGAACGTTAAAAATCCGATCGTATCAAGCATTGTCGTTACTAAAGGCCCACTAACTAGGGCAGGATCGAGTTTCAGCCGCTTCAAACCCATTGGTAATAAAGTACCAAGTGTAACAGCCACGATTGTATTGGTTGCCATTACCATTCCCGCAATTAAAGCTACCCATCGCTCTTGAGGCCGCGCCCAAATCAAGGAAAGTAGGAACATTGTTGTGGCTAAAACTATAGCTGTGCCTAAACCAGCACAAAGTTCTTTGCGGAGAATTTTCAACGTATCTTTGGGTGTTACTTCACCCACACCCAAACCTCGGATAGTTACTGTCAATGCTTGAATTCCAACAGTGCCACCAGTATTGGAAAAAATCGGCATGATGACTGCAAGAACTGGCACGGCAGAAATTATAGCTTGGAAAGGCGCGATCGCACTAGCTGCACCAATATATAATGCCATGATGCCCAACAGCCAGGGCAAGCGGTTGCGTATGGTGAGTAGGGGAGAAGACAAAGCTGCTTCATCACCACTTACACCCGCCAATTTTTGAATATCTTCTGTAGCTTCCTCCTCCAAAATATCCATCACATCATCAATCGTGATAATGCCGACCAATCGGTCTTCCCTGTCAACTACGGGAATAGCGATTAAGTCATAGCGTTTCATGATTTGGGCGACTTCTTCTTGAGGGGTTTCGGTTCTCACCTTGATGACGCGATCGCTGGCAATATCTCGGATTAAAACATCGGGAAAAGTAAACAATAACTGACGTAGTGAAACTACTCTCACCAGCGTGCGGTTGTCGTCTGTAACGTAAGCGTAGTAAATTGTCTCCTTGTCTTCGTCCTGACGGCGGATTTTGCTTAAGGCTTCACCTACAGTCAATCCCTCCCGCAACCGGACATATTCTGTCGTCATCACTCGTCCAGCAGTACCTTCTGGATAACCGAGAATCGTCGCTGTGGCTTGCCTTTGTTCTGGACTGAGTTCTTGTAACAGCCGTTTGATGACCCCAGCAGGCAGTTCATCAAATAATTCTGCCCGTTCATCAGGACTCATCGCCTCTACAAGTTGCACTACCTCAAGATCATGTAGGGAATTAATTAATTCTTCCTGTACCTCTGTTGGTAGATATTCAAATACATCAATTGCCTGAGTTTTGTTGAGTAAACGAAATGCGATCGCTCGTTGTTTTTTAGGCAATTGTGTAATGTATTCACCTACATCCACCGGTTGTAAACGATTTAAATCCCATTTCAACTGGTTCAAGTCGGCAATATCAAGAGCCGTGCGAACGTCTTGTGTGAGCATGATAATACCTCCTAATATCTCCCCCGCGCTGGGAGATTGCCCCACCAGCTTAGAGGAGGTTGATACTGCCATCTTGTGGACTTTGGCCCATAAAATCTCAAAAATTCAATATCGATATCCAACTAGGGCATCGCTAAGCCATATCCTAACCCGGAATGGTATGATGCGGTAAATAATTACTAGTGTTGATAATTTGTGGCATTCTGCACAAGTCAGTAACTTATTGCCCTAATTTTTATGTAATTTTCCTGTGACTTAAAGTAGATTTTACTACTGCTATAATTTGTGTCAACCCAATCCAAGAATTTACGGGCAAACTTTATATAGTTAAAATATTTACAAAGGGATGCGTAAATTAAAAGCGATCACCACAGTAAAATTACGAGATGCGATCGCCTTCGGCGGGGCGTAGCCCATCGCGCCTCATCCAAATCTCACCTATTTGACAATCACTGGTGGTAACATCTGTACATGGCGATCGCTAACATCGGAAACTGCAAGGATGAAACAATAGCATCTTCGGTAAAAATTACCTCGCTATCATATCCCTCTTGAGTAGGTTCTCGAAATAGATAGTCTTACTTCCCAGCATCCTTTTACCAAACAGATTTCTTGAGCGAACCATCAGCGTATAACTCTAATGGTACAAGCTCAATTTTTCCGTTAACTTTAACTTGAGAGTAAACCACTTTTATTAAAGGAGCATGATTTTCGTTGAAACGCACAGACATAATTTATCTCCTTTTCTACTGACTTATTTGTGTGAAAAAAATTTGATATTTCTAATTTATTCAACGCGTATTTTTGGTTAATCTTGTCTCTCTTAAATGGTTATTTATCCTTATTTAAAATTATCAACAACTATTTAAAATAAGTATAAATTTGCATCCGTGGTGATGAAAATTTGAAAAAATATTAGATTTTAGTTATGGTTCACTGAAATTCAGCACCCAGACGCTTACTAACGCGAGATAATAAGAAACTCACACCACCCTCATCTGTGTGCATCTCATTACTTCACAGCCACAGGGTCGAATTCCGTAAGTTGCTCTGAACTAAACCATGAAAACATCCACCAAATTGCTAGCTCGCCTGGAGTATTACTACCAGCAAATTCAAACTATTATCCTTGCTCGTCAAAATCCGATTACTGGTTTATTACCTGCAAGCACAGCTATTACTGCCCACGGTGATTATACTGATGCCTGGGTGCGAGACAACGTTTACAGCATTTTGGGAGTTTGGGGTTTAGCGCTTGCATACCGCAAGGTTGACGACCATGAAGGACATAGGTATGAATTAGAACACAGTGTCATTAAGCTAATGCGCGGGTTGCTTTTCGCGATGATGCGACAGGCTCATAAAGTGGAGACATTTAAACACACTCAGTCGCTACTGGATGGTCTGCACGCAAAATACAACACTGCAACTGGCGACATTGTTGTTGGTGATGACGAATGGGGACATTTGCAACTTGATGCCACATCTATATTTTTACTAATGTTGGCGCAAATGACCGCTACGGGATTGCAAATAATCTATACGATTGATGAAGTAAATTTCGTCCAAAACTTGGTTTACTACATTGGACGAGCTTATCGCACACCAGATTATGGCATTTGGGAACGTGGGAATAAAATTAATCGTGGGAATGCCGAATTAAACACCAGTTCCGTGGGTATGGCAAAAGCAGCATTGGAAGCCATCAACGGGCTGAATTTATTTGGAGTGCATGGTAGTCAAACATCAGTAATTCATGTGCTACCAGATGAAATTGCCCGTGCTCGGATTACCTTAGAATCTTTATTACCAAGAGAATCTGGTTCTAAAGAAATTGACGCAGCACTGTTGAGTATTATTAGTTTTCCTGCTTTTGCGGTTGAGGATTTGCAATTATGCGATCGCACCTTTAACGAGATTATCACTAAACTTGCAGGTAAATACGGCTGCAAACGCTTCCTGCGCGATGGACACCAAACCGTATTAGAAGACAACCACCGCTTGCACTATGAACCGTGGGAACTCAAGCAATTTGAGCATATTGAATGCGAATGGCCTTTATTTTTCACTTATTTAATTCTAGATGGGTTATTTCGTGGCAATCCAGAGCAAGTTAAAAACTACCAAGAGCGTTTAGAATCATTACTCATTGAACAAAATGGTTTGCGTTTATTGCCAGAACTTTATTATGTTCCAGCCGAAAAAATAGAAGCCGAAAAGTTATCACCCCAAACTCAACCACGTTTACCTAATGAAAATATTCCCTTAGTGTGGGCGCAAAGTTTATATCTTCTCAGTCAAATGTTAAGTGAAGATTTACTAGCAGTTGGCGATATCGATCCTTTGGGAAGACATTTATGTGTAGGAAAACAACGCGAAGCATTGGTACAAATTGCGTTGTTAGCAGAAGATGAAGATTTACAAGCTAAATTAGAAGTCCACGGCATTGAGACACAAACACCATCTCAATTAGAACCGATTCAGGTAAGAAAAGCTGGGGAACTTTCAGATATTTATACTCAAATTGGACACAACAACAAACTCGGTTTAACTGGGCGTCCAGTGCGGCGGCTGCGAAGTTTGACGACATCTAGAATTTTTCGCATTCAGAGTCAGACAATTGTATTCTTGCCCTCATTTTTAGACTCCCAACAGTTTTATTTAACCCTCGATTACCATTTTCTGCTAGATCAAATCAGAAGTGAGCTTGCCTATATTCAAAAATATTGGAGTGATTTAGGGCGTCCTACTCTAACTTTAATGTTGACACAGACAATGTTAGAAATAGGTTCCGAGGCATTACTAGAACTGATGCAAGAACTAAAAGACGGTATTTGTAATGGTGTACGGGTAAAATTGGGACGACTAAATCAGCTAATGCTAACAGCTGGAATTCAGAGGATTGATTTTCTTCAAGATGCTAAATTATCCTTGTCGCCAGTTAAAAATGCTGGGCCACGTTGCTATTACTTACCTTATCATCCTGGCAAAAATTGGCGCTTAGGACATACTCAAGAGTTTCAAATGGAGTGTGAAACTAACTTGGGGTTATTACTTTCTTATTTACGCTCATCAGAAAATATCTATGAGCAAATTGAGTTATTGCAGACTTTGACGCGATTGCAGGGATTGAAATTTGATACGGGATATGGCGGCCCAGGATATCCTGTCAGCGTAGCTGATTTACTTGATGAAGTTTACACCAAAGCTGGAGATTTAGGTATGTGGGCAGTGGTACGCCGTGCTGCTGGGTTGCGACGGATGGTTGATATCGGCTTATCAGATGCAGTGACGAGTATTTTGGTGCAAGGTAAGCAAATTGCTGTGGGCAAAGCTTATAGTGAAGCGTCGCTGATTACCGTACCCATGTCTCACCATGAAATTGCCGAGAAAATTAATCACTTTTGCCGTGAAGATATCCGCGATCGCGTCCTCACACAAGAGATCTTAATCTATCTTGGCATCCTCATCCGTTCAGAAACCGAACTATTTCGAGGACTGCTAACGTTAAGAGTCGGTTATCTAATTCTGTTAATCACCAGCGAACTGGCGCAGGAATTACAGGTTACTCAAGATGAAGCATACGATCATTTAATGCAACTTTCGCCATTTGAGGTGAAAACGCGCTTGTATCAGGTACTAACTGGGTATAGTGGCATGAGTAACTTGCTTCGCCAGATGGAATCTCTGCACGTCAAGCAAAAAGAAAGTGATATTGCTTGGGTAGTGCTACCAGCAATCACAGAAGAAATACAAGTTCCCCCTGGCGGTTGGCGGCGGTTTCGCCAAGCAGAAGGTGCGACAGGCCGTGTACCAAAAGAATTTTTCAAGCAGATTTGGCTATTGATGCAACATTGCAAAGGCTTAGTAATTGGGGATAAATTAGAGCGCCGCAATCGTTTAGATAGTGAGTTAATGCTATCAGAAATGACAGCAGGGGAAAGGAATTTTGCTTTGTTAGTTGAGCATCTATTAAATAAAATTGAGGCTCCAGAATACCGACAAGTTAATATTGAAGCATTAATAGAATTAGCTGCGATCGCAGCCAACAACCCAAACCTACAAATCGAAGAATATATAGTGTTGGATGTGTTAATTGGTCATGCAGTGCGATTAGCATGGTTAGAACGCCATCCTGAAAAAGGCGATCGCTATGATGAAGACAAAGCTAGTGCGTGGCGATCATTTTACAATACTTCTCCTAGGGATTGCGCTAGTTATATCCTCAAAGCATTCAGGTTCTTGAGTGAGTTTGTGAGGGAGTTTTAAACGCAGAGGAACGCAGTGAACCAGCGCTGCGGGAGGGTTTCCCTCCGCAGGCGACTGGTGAACCCGAAGGGAGGTAAGCGCAAAGGAGCGCGGAGGATGAGAGAGAATGAGTTGAGTGGAGTGATTATTGGTTGTGGGATGAGGGTGCATACGGCTTTGGGGCCGGGTTTGTTGGAGTCAGCTTATGAGGCGTGTTTAGATTACGAGTTAAAGAAAGCAGGATTGAGTGTGAGTAAGCAAATGCCTTTGCCATTAGTTTATAAAGATATGCAATTGGAATGCGTTTATCGATTAGATTTGATAGTTGAAAACAAAGTAATTGTAGAGATTAAATCTGTAGAATCATTAAAACCGATTCACGCCGTTCAACTCCTAACCTATCTCAAACTAGCAAACTGCAAACTAGGTCTTCTCATCAACTTTAACGTCCTCCACCTCAAAGAAGGCATAAAACGCGTAGCCAACAACCTCTAACTCTGCGAACCTTTGCGTTTCCCTCCGTGTCCCTCTGCGTTTAAAAAACCCCCTACTTCATACACCAAAAGTAGGAGGTTTATTAGACTCTATTTAATTAAAAAAACTACTTAACCGAAACAGCATCAACATCAATGGTGCTTGCACTGGAGGTAGAACCATCTGGAGTATTGGGGGCATTGGCGTCTACCTCACCCTTACGCGCTTTCCAGCCTTCAATTACTAGTCCAGATACTTCACCAACTAGCAGGGTTAAAAGGAAAACATCATCAATCTGTCCGACAACGGGAAAAAAGTCTGGGACAATATCAAACGGGCTGACCAAATAAACTAGCGTTCCTAAAATTATCCACCAACGGTATTTTGGGTTACGAAGCGAATTGCGATACCAAGTGTAAAGTGATTGGATTGAGAAATTCATGTTTTTAACCTCCAGTTATTTTTTATTTTGACAAATTATGCTAAGAATTTCTGGTAGCAATAACCGCCCCAATTTGTCTGGAAGACGCTACCACCAAATACTTACCTTGCAATTCTGCTTATAAGTCTAGTAATTCCTTGAGAACAAATAAATTATCCAGCAGATATCTAGCATGGATGTTGATTATTTATGTTCTCCGGGAATCCTAGGCATATAAAGTTTTGTCTTTCTAGTGTAAAGTTACCTGCTTTTAGAAAGGCAAAGCACTGATGCAAGATAAAAAATGAGCTTACCGATGAAGAGGCGTTACTTAGGTATATTTAAGACTTTCCCACTACAAATGGTTCTCATCGTTCCATTTGTCTTGCAAATCTTTGGTGCTGTGGGTTTGGTCGGTTACTTATCATTTAAGAACGGACAGAAAGCTGTAAACGAATTGGCAGACAAGTTGATGGCTCGAACCAGCAATATGGTTGACCAACATTTAAACTCCTATTTATCTATTCCCCACAAGGTAAACCAGATTAATGCTGATGCCATTCAGATGGGATTATTAAATGTGCGCGTAGGCGCAGCCGGCCGTAGGCATCGCAAAACTGTCAGCAAGTATTTCTGGAAACAAATGCAGGCTTATGACCTGACTTACATCGGCTTTGGATTGACTACAGGTGAAGGAGCCGGAGCCGGACGATACGATGGCAAAAACGTCACAATTGATGATTGGGGTTCCAAGCCACCGAAGAACTGGTACAACTATGGCACAGATAATCAAGGCGATCGCACTCATGTCAATGATCATGGTGATTGGAACAACTTTAACGAAGCTTGGTATACTGAACCCGTAAAAGCGGGTAGACCTATCTGGTCACGGATTATTACTATCAATCATACGTATCCATACATCGCTGCCTCGGCAGGTCGCCCAATTTATAATGCCCAGAACCAATTGTTGGGGATGGTTGCTGCTGATATTCATCTGCTGAAATTGAGTGAATTTTTACGAAGTTTAGATGTCAGCCGCACTGGTCAAGTTTTCATTTTGGAGCGCAATGGTAAACTGATTGCGAACTCTAGTACTCAGCAGCCTTTTACTTTAGTTAAAAACGATATTCAGCGGTTGCAAGCCACGGACAGCACCGATTCTGTAGTTCAAGGTATCGCCCAACAACTCCAGCAAAAATTTAAGGGGTTCGACTCCATTACCGAACCCAAAAAGCTGCAACTCAATTGGCAAGGAGAACAGAATTTTGTCAATGTTACCCCCTGGCGTGATCAATATGGACTGGATTGGCTAGTAGTGGTTAGTGTGCCGGAACACGATTTTATGGCACAAATCAATGCCAACAATCGCACTACTATTTGGCTTTGTTTAGGAGCATTGACTGTGGCAACTTTCATGGGCTATTTAACTTCCCACTGGATTACACAGCCGATTCTACAAATGAACCGAGCAAGTAAGGCAATGGCATCTGGTAATTTAGACCAGACTGTAGATATCAGAAATATCCAGGAACTAAATATACTTGCCCACTCTTTTAATCATATGGCAGGGCAGTTACGCGAATTCTTTACCGCTTTAGAAAACAGTAAGGCAGAGTTAGAAGATAGGGTAGAAGAACGCACAGCAGAACTCAAAACCGCCTTGAGTGAATTGCAGCGCACTCAAGCACAAGTGGTTCAAAGTGAAAAAATGTCTAGTTTAGGTCAACTAGTAGCAGGTGTGGCACATGAAATTAACAATCCAGTCAACTTTATCCACGGCAATATTACTCATCTAAACGAATACACTCACGATTTGCTACGAATGATCCAGCTTTACCAAGAACGCCATCCCAGCAGCGATCCAGAGGTGCAAGCACTAGCTAACGAAATCGATCTGGAATTCTTAATTGAGGATTTACAGAAGATGCTATCTTCCATGAAAATGGGGACTGACCGAATTCGTAACATTGTGCTATCACTGCGGAACTTTTCCCGTATAGATGAGGCGGAATTCAAAGCAGTTGACATTCATGAGGGAATCGAAAGTACGCTATTGATTTTGCAACATCGTCTGAAAGACAAACCAGAATATCCAGCAATTGAAGTGATTCGTGACTATGGCAACTTGCCCCAAGTAGAATGCTATCCTGGACAACTCAATCAAGTCTTAATGAATATTTTGGTAAATGCGATCGATGCTTTAGACGAGGTAAACACCAAGCGCAACTATCAGGAGATAGAGGAAAATCCTAGCCAGATTACCATCCGTACCTCAACGAGTGATCCGCAGTGGGTGGAAATTGCGATCGCTGATAACGCACTGGGAATGCCAGAACATGTTAAAAATCTCATCTTCAACCCCTTCTTTACCACTAAACCCGTGGGCAAGGGAACAGGCATGGGTATGGCAATTAGCTATCAAATTATCACTGAAAAACATGGTGGCAAGTTGGAGTGTTTTTCTACCGTAGGTCAAGGAACCGAGTTTATAATTCAAGTACCTATTCGACAACAGGTTGGCACAGCAGTTTAAGTGGAATTTACAACGGTTGCACTAGTGGACTTACAGCGTTTTAGTTAAGGTTTTTTTACACTTACACAGCTAAACTAACTTTCGGTTCTTGGGATTCTGGCGTCTATTTTGCTAAGCATCAACACACAGTTCACATGATATTTTGAATTTTTCAGGAAATTTATTTTTTGGAAGTCCCTCATTTTGCATTAATCTCTAGAATTAAAATGCCTTTGCACATTTGTTCTAATCATGGAGGGAGGAGACTTAAACAGTGGATATTTTAGATTTGTTTTATAAGGGCGGGCCAGCGATGTGGCCTCTGTTGGTTTTGTCAATTCTGTCTTTAAGTGTGATTTTTGAGCGCCTGTGGTTCTGGTTGCGAATTTTAACTCAAGAAAAGGAAATAGTTGATCGCGTTCTAGATGCAGCTCGTGATAATTGGGGAGTAGCTGGGGAAATTGCGAAGAGAGCAACAGATCAGCCTGTAGGGCGGTTTTTATATGCACCCTTAAGTTTACCAAAAAGCAATGCAGAAACCTTTCGACTAGCTTTGGAGTCTTCTGCCGAAGACGAATTGGCAGGTATGCGGCGAGGAGAAAAACTTTTAGAAGCTGTGATTGCCCTTGCCCCATTGTTAGGATTGTTGGGTACAGTGTTGGGTTTGATCCAGTCTTTGCGCTCAATTCGGATTGGTGATTTGGGAACTGAATCTACTGCTGGGGTAACTACTGGTATTGGTGAATCTTTAATTAGTACGGCAACGGGGCTAATAGTTGCCATCATTAGTTTGGTATTTTACCGCCTGTTTCAAAGTTTTGTAGTCAACCAAGTCAAGGTTTTTCGCAGAGCAGGAAATGAAATGGAGTTGCTCTATCGTCAATCTCCACCTGACTTTAGTAATAGTACATCAGCAATTGTGCGAGAATCCCCACGAGAAAATTTTACTCCACCCCGTAAGCAAGGAAAAAATAGATTTTCTGAACCTCCTGAACCTCCAAATCTACCCGAATAATTAAATCCTGAGCAATAGTTAATAATTCAACCTCGAACCAGACTTTAGAGTTAGAAGATGAAAGTTAATCTACATACTCCAATTGAAGAAGCCCAAATTCAAATCATTCCCTTAATTGATGTAGTTTTTTGTATCCTGACGTTTTTTTTGTTGGCGGCTTTGCAATTTACCCGACAACAAGCAATTAATGTTGATTTACCCAAAGCCAGCACAAGTACGGTGTCTGGTGTAACGTCGCAGGGTGGAAGTCAGATTGTAACTATCGATGCCCTCGGCAATACTTACATAGAAAAACAACCTGTAAGAAGACAAGAATTGGCACAGAGATTAAAGCAGTATCTCCAAGAGAATCCTAATGGCGTTGTCGTGCTGAATGCTTCCCGAACTTCAACTTATAACGATGTCATTGAAACATTAGATTTACTGCGACAAGTAGGGGGCGATCGCGTCTCTTTGGGAATCATTCCCGCTCCGTCTCCCAATAACTTACTAAACCAGCCTCCTATCCCCTCTTTCCCCATCGATCCTGGCGCTGCACCTGCACCCAACACTGTGCCAGTTCCAGGCATTAATCCTCAAGGCAACTTCAACCCTAACTTGCCCTTAACGCCTAATCAAGTACCTTTCCCAACGGTAACTGGACAACCTTCACCCAGGCAAAATATCAATCCTGGCTCTCCCCTTATTCCCAATTCACCAGCGCCCCAAGCGCCTGTAGCACCCAAAGAAACTCAACCTACTCCTAAAAGATGAGCACGGAGAGATAAGGAAGAGGGACAAGATATAAAGAGAAAATTCTACCTTGTCCCTCTTATTCCTCTACTTTCAGCTTTTTATAATCCTAAAGATATACAAAATAAATTCTGGTTAGCAAAAGATTTTCTGCTAATTTACAAATAATTGGTCGAGACTTTCAAGATTTTTCCACCGATAGACCGAGTAGTTTCTAGCCAATCACCATTCGCGTTTCAGGAATTGTGGCATGAATATTGTAACGCTTTTAATTGTTTGGGTAGTAACAGCTATCAGCTTGTTGATCATTAGTAAGTTGCCTTTGGGAGTTGAAATTGACACTCCAGCTAAAGCTTTCTTTTCCGCAGCAATTCTCGGTATCGTGACGGCAGTAGTTAGACCGATTTTACGCCTCGTATTTGCAGTACCAACTTTTCTCACATTTGACTTATTGTCCGGCTTTTTCACATTCATCATTGCCGTTGTTTGTTTTAGTATTGCCGCTTGGTTAGTAGATGGCTTTCGCTTACGTTTTGGTATTTGGAGTGCTGTGCTTGGGGCATTTGCACTAACTCTCATTAACAGCCTAATCTACAGATTATTAGGTGTATAAACATTAAAATCGAGAGTCCATAGTCTAAAGTCAAGAGTGTTAAATATTCTTGACTATCGACTATTGACTACTTTTAATTATTCGTTAGAAGTTGGGGGAGCTACTGGGGTAGTCGATTGTTGTTTGCGCTGCTCACGTTTTTTGCGCTCAGCGGACATCATATCTGCCATCACTATTAATGCCTGTGCCATTTTGTCAAGGTTGGAGCGGTATAGCTCCAAATCCTTGTTGAGTTTGTCATCAGACAAGTTTAAGCCATTAGCGATCGCTTTGAGTGCTTCAGTACGTTGTTTCTCGTCTTTGATTACTTCGGGATCTGAATTTTCCAATAACGAGAATAAACCAATCGCAAACAAGCGGCTGTATTTAAAGTTAGGATTATTAGCGATCGCTTGCAAGTGTCCTTGCAAGTCAGCATCTCGATCCAAGTGAGCCGTTTGGCTGAGCCACGCAATTAAATCTTTAACTGGTAAACTTTTCCCTATAGCTTGCAATCTTTCCGCATCTTGTCGATAGCGTTGCGGATCTTGTTCTACAGCCTGACATAGGGCGTTAAAAATTGATTCTTGATCCCGTTCTGGTTGATAGCCTTGCATGAAGCGGTCAAAAGTTGTGACGACGCCCAAGGCATAAATTGGATTGTAGCTAAAATCGACATTTACTGACAGCAGATGCATTTCCACCATCAATTCTTCCACTACCCGACGATAAATAGTGTTGATCGGACGGGTGTGAAGATTGTAAAAAGTTCGCTTTGTATCAGAGACAGTACGGACGTTATTCACAAAGAAAATGTTAAGGGCGACGTATCTTTATTTTCTCGCTTAAAGGCTACTTTGCCAAGTTTAGGTTTCTGCTAGTTACGGGTTCATCACTTGACTTTTGGAAAGAAACCCGGTTTTTTGTGGGTCTAGCAGTCAATTGATTTACAATATAGACAAACTGGAAGTGCTTTACAAGTGGGCAACCACAAGGGCTAACAACCCTCTTTGTTTAAAAGCTAGCAAAAAAATATAATACTTAACGATTAATTCATAATATCTTATGAGCTTCTCGCCACAGTTAATTGCCCTCGGTGAATACCTAGCTGGTGAATTTGATAATCGGGAACAAGCCATAGCAGAACCTATTTGGTACGTCCACCTGCGCCTGTGGCAAAGACCAGTTAATCTGTTTCCAGAAGATAGTATTACTTTATTTGCGGAACAAGCGAATATTGTCAACTTAGATCAACCTTACCGCCAGCGAATCATCCGGTTGCGGCATGGAATCGACTTAGATGCACCCCTACAAGTGCAATACTATATGCCTCAAGATCCAGGTGCGTTAAAAGGCGCAGGTCATAACCCCGATATACTTAATACACTGACACCTGATCAATTAGACTTGTTACCAGGCTGCATTCTCACAGTCAACCCGGAAACACTAGCCCCTAACCACTATAAGTTTGCAGCTACCCAGCTACCAGAAACTTGTTGCAGTTTTACTTATCTTGGCAATAGCGTGCAAGTTTCACTTGGGTTTGAAGCCACTGCGGTAGAATTTCAGAGCTACGATAAAGGAATTGATTCAACAACTGGAAAAGCAACTTGGGGGGCGATTTTAGGCCCTTATCGCTACACCAAACGAGAGCAGTACTGAGTGCTGATATGAATTTAGTTAAATTAGAGAATTTTCTGTGTCTTTCTGATTCTGTCCTTTTCTTCAACTCACAATTCAGGACTCAGCACTTTCTTAACTAGCAATGCTACGAGGTACACCTTCTAAAGCTTCCTCCTCTGTTTCAAAAATTTCAAAGACTGTATCCATCATTGTGACTTCAAACACAAGTTTGGCTTCTGGATGTACATTGCAGATGCGGAAACTGCCTTTAACTTTATCAGCATCACGCATTCCAGCTACCAAAGACGTGAGGCCGGAACTATCGATAAAATTTACCTGACCGAGATTCACAACTACATGGCGACTGAGTTTGGAAATACATTCCTGTAACTTCAGACGAAATTGCCAAGCAGTGGTAATATCTAAGCGACCTGCTGGTGTTAAGACAATAACGGTATTGCCATCTTGGGTTGTATAAGTTTTTTGGTCTATCTGAATCACTGAAGCCCCCTCCGTGGCACTCCTTTCAAGATTAGTTACTCCTGAATTGAAATCTGAACTGGTGCGCCACAAGATTTACTTTGCGATAAATCTTTATTTATTCTCACTGGAATAAGCTCCAGAAAGCCAATAAATGAGTTAGCTCACCAATTACAGGATTATTTAATGCTGTAACTTGAGATTAACAAGCTATAGCTAAAATTGTCACCATTTTGTTCTAAGTGCTTACATTTAGTAGTTTAACTCACTAAAATAATGCTGAGAAGCCAGTGTTGTGGCTAGCTCCTCTGCACGGGCTACGCCCCGCTACGCTAACAGTACTTCTTAACTCAGTACTATTTATTGATTTGGTGTCCAGTTTATCCAATCTTGGGGCTTTAGGAAGGTTTCATACAATTCGGCTTCAGGGGAATTTGGTTCTGGCTGATAGCCGTATTCCCAGCGCACTAATGGCGGTAAAGACATGAGAATTGATTCTGTACGTCCATTGGTTTGCAGACCAAAAATAGTCCCTCGGTCATAAACCAAATTAAATTCTACATACCGTCCCCGACGGTATAGTTGAAAATTCCTTTGGCGATCGCCATACTCTATCCCATGTCGCCGTTCTACAATTGGTATGTAGGCTGGTAAAAATGCTCTGCCACAGTCTTGCACAAAGGCAAACAAATCTTCCCAATTACGTGGGGCTGGTGTTCCTACCTTGTTGCTATAAATAGCCGCTTCTCCATTTGGATTGGGGCCGCGATATAAAGCATCCTGTCCATCTTGGTAATCAAAAAACAGACCACCGACACCCCGTGTTTCGTCGCGATGCTTGAGATAGAAATATTCGTCGCACCAGCGCTTAAACACTGGGTAATATTCTGGGTGGTGTTGGTCACAAGCCTGTTTTAATGTTTTATGCAAATGTGCTGCATCTTCGGCAAATGGGTAATAGGGTGTCAAGTCAAGACCGCCACCAAACCACCATACTGGGCCTGCTTCAAAATAGCGATAATTCAAATGGACTGTGGGCACGTAAGGATTACGAGGATGTAACACCATCGAAGTGCCAGTAGCATAAAAGTTGTGTCCTTCTGCTTCGGGGCGTTGGGCTAAAATTGAGGGTGGCAAATGTGAACCCCAAACTTCAGAAAAATTTACACCTGCTTGTTCAAATATTGCACCATCACGTAGCACGCGCGATCGCCCCCCACCTCCTTCTGGGCGTTCCCAACTATCTTCGAGAAACTTACCTACACCATCCAGGTTTTCCAGCCCTTGACTAATTTCGTCTTGTAACTGCTTCATAAACTGATGGACTCTAATCTGAGCATCAGCTGGCGGCAAAGATTTGGATGATGCTTCTACAGTTGGCGTTTGTGAGTTGGTCAACATAGATTCCCGAACCTAAATTACAATTTCCAAAAAGCCACAAATTTCTCATTTTAAAATTTGGGGGTAACACGTACCCATCTACAATCAAGCTCAATTTGCCCAACCTGCTTTTTTTCTTACTGGTCAAGTATTTACACGATTGATGAGCACGACTAAAGTTATTTTCCCTCAAATGCGTATAGGCTTGTATATTGACTAAGTTTTTTTTGACTTGATTGGAACATTCTGCTATCAACATCAGACTGTGGCCAATTAGTCTATCAGCAATTTCGACCTTGATGCTTCAAGGTTGGAACTGATGTGAACTACACTTCTGTATAGTATCGACAATGGTGATTTTTGCACTAGTCGCCATGCGATCATGTTGGTGTTTGTAGCAAATAGAGACTTGCTACGTTCATGATTATTTTGAGAAAGTTTTAATTTAGGGGCTGATAACCACAGTTACCCACCGTACCAGAGTGACCAGAAAGTGTCTAGCGAGGAGGATTAGGAAAATGCGAGGTTGGTTATCCAAATTCATCCACCGCAAACGTCGTCGGTTTTGCGCTTCTCTGGTACGGACTTATCAAGAGATTAGTTCTGCTTCTGTAGATGAACTGTGGCAAAAAGTAGTTGATTTAACAGATGTTTCTTGGCATCCACAACTCAAGAGTACTAACGTCCCCTACGGTTTAGTACCCAAGCCGGGATTGATTTTTCAAGCGGTAACACGCTTTTCACCGATTCCCATCAGGATTTTCGTGGAACGTGTCAACCCCAGAGAGATGTTGAGTATTCGAGTACTGGCGATACCAGGCGTTGAGGAACGGGTAACTTACCAAGTAGAATCAACGGTTTGTGGCACTTGTTTGTCTTATTCTGTAACTTTACGCGGCTGGTTATCGCCCCTGATTTGGTCATTATCTCGTCCATATGCCGATCGCGTCGCCCGCTCTTTAGTTGAAGCAGTAGAAAAGGCAGCGCTACCAGCGGTATCAGGTAAGAAAAAATCCCTTAATGACAGTTGTTTTGATTTTTAGGTAAGGAGGATTGAGGACTAAAGACTGGGGACTGGGGACAAGGAAAAAAGAAGAATTACTTGATCTTCCTCCAACTTACCCAGGTCTTTCATCTCCCCCTCTTGCACTCTCCTCCTACTTCCAATGCCTTATCTGTGAATCTCTAATCTCTATTGCCTAAAGAAAGTAAGATTTTAGTAGGTGATAATGAAAATTCGTTAATTTCAGTTAAGGCAATCATAGTGAAAATACTAAACTGCCGTTGCTCTAATTTGTATCTGGTTGGTAGCCAGGACGTACGCCACAATTTTATTTCTTCATTTTGAATTTTTAATTTTGAATTGTTTTATGTACGATGTCCTTGATTCACGCTCTGTCTTAGAAGTTTTGCAACCAGTGCAAGACCCAGAACTCCGTAAGAGTCTGGTGGAACTGAATATGATTCGCAACGTCAAAATTGATGGTGGCAAAGTTAGCTTCACTTTAGTGCTGACCACTCCCGCCTGTCCTCTACGTGAATTTATTGTTGAAGATTGTCAAAAAGCTGTTAAAAAGCTACCAGGCGTTACAGATGTGAGTGTAGAGGTAACAGCAGAAACACCGCAGCAAAAAAGCTTGCCTGATCGTACTGGAGTGACTGGAGTTAAAAATATTATTGCTGTTTCCAGTGGTAAAGGCGGTGTTGGTAAAAGTACAGTAGCGGTCAATGTCGCAGTGGCTTTAGCGCAAACAGGAGCAAAAGTTGGCTTGCTAGATGCTGATATTTACGGGCCCAATGACCCCACAATGCTCGGTCTGGCTGATGCTCAAATTACCGTACGCTCAACTGAAAAAGGTGAAATCCTGGAACCTGCTTTTAATCATGGCGTCAAATTAGTTTCAATGGGCTTTTTGATTGACCGAGATCAGCCAGTGATTTGGCGAGGGCCAATGCTCAACGGAGTAATTCGCCAGTTTCTTTATCAGGTGCAATGGGGTGAACTGGACTATTTGATTGTAGATATGCCACCAGGAACCGGAGATGCTCAATTAACTTTAACGCAAGCAGTACCAATGGCAGGTGCAGTCATTGTCACCACACCGCAAACCGTAGCACTGTTAGATTCGCGTAAGGGATTGCGGATGTTCCAGCAGTTGAACATACCAGTGTTGGGAATTGTGGAAAATATGAGCTATTTTATTCCACCAGACATGCCCGATAAACAATATGACATTTTTGGTTCCGGCGGTGGCTCTAAAACGGCAGCTGAGTTAGGAGTACCACTATTGGGGTGTGTGCCACTAGAAATATCTACGCGAGTTGGTGGTGACAATGGTGTGCCAATAGTTGTTGCCGATCCGGATTCTGCTTCCGCAAAAGCACTAACAGCGATCGCTCTCAACATTGCTGGTAAAGTATCGGTTGCTGCTCTGTCATAATAAGGTTTAATTTCTACCTGATTCCTAGACTAAAACCTAGGAATAAAACTAAAGTCTAAAATCGCACAATGTTGTTAAAACGTTCGCTTCCTAAAAATCGCTGGAAGTCTTGGATTAAACCCTGGCAGTACGTAGACTGGCTACTATTTTGTTTGCCAATTGCTTTAAGCATCTTTGGCGGCGTAATGATTCTCAGTACGGAACTGAAGCAGCCTGTAACTGACTGGTGGTGGCACTGGCTGGTAGCAGGTATTGGTGTGGTGATAGCGCTATTTTTAGCTCGCTGTCGTTACGAACACCTAATACAGTGGCATTGGGTAACATACGCACTGACAAACCTCAGCTTGCTTGCCGTGATGTTTGTTGGTACTAGTGCTAAAGGAGCACAGCGGTGGATTCCGATTGCTGGCTTCAACGTGCAACCCTCGGAATTTGCTAAAGTCGGCATAATTATCACCTTAGCAGCTTTATTGCACAGGCATACTGCTTCTAGTATCGAAAGTGTTTTCCGCGCTCTGGCAATCACCGCCATACCTTGGGCACTAATATTTTTGCAGCCAGATTTAGCAACATCACTGATATTTGGGGCGATCGTCTTAGGGATGCTGTACTGGGCAAATGCTAACCCAGGCTGGCTAATTCTGCTAATTTCTCCTGTGGTTGCTGCCATTTTGTTCAGTATACCTTGGCCTTTTTCAGAGCCAATAGTTTTATTCAAAGAGCTATCTTTTGGAGCATTAGGATTAGCTTGGTCATTTGCTATGGCTATTGTTGGCTGGCGGACTCTTCCTTGGCGTCGATTTGGTTTTGGTGCGATTGGTGCTTGGAGTCTCAACATCCTGGGTGGCGAATTAGGAGTTTTTGCCTGGAACCATGTGTTGAAAGAGTATCAAAAGGCTAGGCTAACTGTATTTACCAATCCTGATCACGATCCCCTCGGTGC
This sequence comes from Komarekiella atlantica HA4396-MV6, assembly GCA_019359395.1. Lineage (GTDB taxonomy): Bacteria > Cyanobacteriota > Cyanobacteriia > Cyanobacteriales > Nostocaceae > Komarekiella > Komarekiella atlantica. The sequence continues at coordinate 38,927 of JAHHHK010000002.1, read as the reverse complement.
TGGGTATCACCTAATCCAATCTCGGATAGCCATTGGTGCTGGCGAAATTTGGGGATGGGGTCTGTTCAAAGGCCCGATGACGCAACTAAATTTCGTACCCGAACAGCATACAGACTTTATTTTCTCCGCAGTGGGCGAAGAATTTGGTTTTGTTGGTTGTTTGGTAGTGCTGTTTATCTTCTGCCTAATTTGCTACCGCCTACTGCACGTCGCCCAAACTGCCAAAGATAACTTTGGTTCTTTGTTGGCTATTGGCGTTTTATCCATGATCGTGTTTCAGCTAATTATTAACGTTGGCATGACCGTTGGCTTAGCACCAGTAGCAGGAATTCCCTTACCTTGGATGAGTTATGGACGTTCAGCCATGCTGACCAATTTCATTTCTTTAGGAATAGTAGAATCGGTAGCAAATTTTCGACAACGCCAGAAGTATTATTAATTCGTCCTTAGTCATTGGTGAGGCAGTGTGGTCTTCTCCCAAGGGGCGAACCCGAAGGGTGATTTGTCAGAACCAAGGCTAAAGGACTAATGACTAATGACAAGTATTAAGCTATTAACAAGAAACAAGCGAGGCTAAAAATCATGATCCTGCCTGGAGCAACTGTTCGCGTCAAGAATCCCGCAGATACCTATTATCGCTATGAAGGACTCGTGCAACGGGTAAGTGATGGCAAGGTAGCCGTGCTGTTTGAAGGTGGTAATTGGGATAAATTAATTACCTTCCGCCTAGCTGAGTTGGAACTTGTAGAAACTACAGCGGGACGTAAAAAAGCGAAATAAGTTAGTCATTTGTCATTTGGCAAGGACAAATGACGAAGCGTAAAGTCTGTAGCTTGCTTTCCTACGGAACGCTACGCAAACCCGCAGGGTGCGTCGGCTTCCGGCGGCGTAAAGCCCTTTGAGCAACAGAGGCTACGCCAACGCGAACGTTTACGGCATAGCCCGCCGTAGGAAACTTTTCAAGCTAGCGAAAAGTTCTGCAAAGAGAAGTTGCCATAGCGCAGCGTTAGCGAGTCATCGAGCGTCGGAGGGTTTCCCTCTAAGCAAACTTTGGGGAGGGCAACCCTGGGCAGGAAACTTTTCAAGACAGGCATCAGAACTTTGTAACAGAGGCCGAATGATCATTGACTTTTGACTATTATGCGCCTTCCCTTACCACAGTTTGATAGAGGCGATCGCCACCCTAACCATATTGCGGAGGTGATCGAGACTACTACTACCGAATTTTTAGCACAATGTTTGGAACCGGAAGACTTAAGTTTTCCATCCATGCCGCCTTTTGGTAGTTGGGTCTGTTCTGTGGATGAAGAATCGGGCAATCAGGTTTATGGCATAGTATATTATGCTACTACTATGCCCATAGATTCTGTACACCGAGCCAGAGCTTTGGGGTTATCATTGGAGGATTTACGCGAGGAACAACCCCAGATATTTGCCATGCTCAGAACGGAATTCCGTGCAGCGATCGTGGGATTTGAGCAGCTCTCCTATAATAAGGGTTATAACCAAAGGGTGTATCAGTATCTACCACCTCGTCCCCCGCAAATTCATCAAGCCGTCTATCGGTGTGAACCAGAAGCAATCATTAAATTCACTGAAGAACTAGATTTTTTGCGGACATTACTTTGTATTAACGGTGCGCCACTAGAGTCTTTAACGGCAGCTGCCATTCGAGAAGTTTATCAATTACGTAAAGCAGATCGACAATGGCTAATTAAAGCTGGACGTACTCTGAGTGTGCTGCTCAAAGACGACTACGATCGCTTGCGGTTTATTTTGAGTCAAATCCACCCATAGGTAGTTAGTTCTTCGACAATTGCCTATGTAGTGTAAATTAGGCTTTTTTTATTTGTTGTCAGAGTAGCTTCTACATTTATATCAATTAGGCGATCGCTTTAAAGGTAATCGCAGCTTTACATAGCCCCTTCAACCGCTACTTATGGAACTGATATTACAAGTTCTTGCTCTGGAACCAACTTCCCAAGTTCTGGGCAAGGAACCGATTGTTCCCTTTGCTATTTTACTGGTAGTTATTTTAATCGTACCTATCCTATTTGAGCGGCTAAGACTACCAGGATTAGTGGGTTTAGTTTTTTCTGGACTAGTACTTGGTTCTTCGGGCTGGAATCTCTTCGAGTCCAACTCGCCCATGATTAACCTACTATCAGAAATTGGATTAGTTTATTTACTGTTTGTAGCCGGGCTAGAAATTGATATAGAGCAGTTCCGTCGCCAGAAAAGTCGTGCCTTCGGGTTTGCTAGCTTGACTTTTAGTGTACCCCTGGTGGTAGGGACATTAATAGGGCATATATTTGGCTTTAGTTGGAATACTTCAATATTAATTGGCTCTTTATTTACTTCCTATACCCTTTTGGCATATCCCATTATCAGTCGCCTGGGAGTGGTAAACAACGAAGCTGTTACTGTCACAATTGGAGCTACGATTTTTACAGACGTTGGCGCAGTACTGATATTAGCCATTTGTGTAGCCTTCGCTCAGCCTGGGATATTTAGCTTTGCTAAGCTACTCACCTTATCGGGTTGGTTGACTATTTACTCCGTTGCCGTTTTGGTAGGTTTTGATTGGGCAGGCAAAGAATTTTTCCGACGGTCTGGAGACGATGAAGGAAATAAGTTTTTGTTTGTGTTACTTTCTGTGTTTCTCGCCGCTGTGGGCGCTCAATTGATTGGAGTAGACAAAATTGTTGGTGCCTTTTTAGCGGGTTTGGCGGTTAATGAAGCTGTGGGTGAAGGATTAGTCAAAGAAAAGGTGGTGTTTGTCGGCAGTGTACTGTTCATACCTATTTTTTTTGTTGACCTTGGTCTGCTGATCAATCTGCCTAGCTTTATGAACAGCTTAGACACACTTAAGTTAACGTTGTTGATTGTAGTCGGTTTGATTGCCAGTAAATTTATAGCAGCTTTTTTGACAAAATTGGTCTACCGCTATAACTGGCAAGAAATGCTAACGATGTGGTCGTTGTCAATTCCCCAGGTGAGCACAACATTAGCAGCAACGTTAGTAGGATATCGGGCTGGGTTGCTGCCAATAGGAGTATTACATAGCGTAATTATCTTAATGCTTGTCACATCAACTTTAGGGCCCTTGATTACTAGTCGAATAGCTGTTGGTTTAATTTCTCCATCAGCTGAGAAGCCAGCATCAACAACCCTACCTGAACAGAATACGCAAGAAATAAACAGTGCTTTTACTATAGTCGTACCGATCTATAATCCTCAGACCCAACAGTATTTGATTGAAATGGCAGCATTATTAGCGCGTCAGACAAATGGCACAATTGTACCACTAGCGATCGCTACCGCTGCTGCTCACATGGATGCACCGCAGTTAGAAGCTTCTCTGCAACGAAGTGAACGATTACTGGCAAAAGCCACGGCACAAAGCCGAGTATTGGGTGTAGAAGTAGAACCATTGCTACGGATTGATGATGCCTTTGCTCAGGGAATTAGCAGAGCTGCTCGTGAACAAAAAGCTAGTTTAATTGTGATGGGTTGGGGTAAACGTACCGGATTGAGAGCGCGTTTATTTGGCAATGTGATTGATGGTGTTCTTTGGGCATCCCATTGTCCGGTGGCAGTGACACGTCTGATGGAATCACCGAAAAAAATTCAGCGCATCTTAGTTCCAGTAGAAAATTTAATCTCACCGACATTACATCCTGTGCAATTTGCCCAAATGCTGGCAGAAGCAAATCAAGCTCAAGTTACTGTATTGAATGTGTGCGATCGCCGCACTAGTTCTAGTAAAATTGCTGCCAAGCGATCGCATCTTTCGCTACTGGTGTCTAAATTGGCTGTGCAAAATTCCCCAGAAATTCAAATTATTGCTCACGAAAATGTTGCCCAAGCGATTTTGCAGGCAGCACGATTATATGATTTAGTAGTTTTGCCTTTTATACGTAATCGTACAAGTCCTGGAGGGTTAGCCATTAGTGATGTCACAACTCAATTGGCTAGCCAACTCACCTGTTCAATTGTCATGCTCGGAGAGCCACAACATACTCAAACAGTAGTTATGCCCGCTGGGGTTCCCAGTACTACATCTGCTATTTAAAAAAGATATTTATTTAAGTATTTTCTCGTAGCCACATCTGTATGAGTAATTTTGAAGATTGAATTATTGAATTTCCCCTAATTTTATTTATGGGTTGTTGTATCCAATTAAAAACTACCGTAGATACCCCTAAAAACACTTTATCTTGTTGAAGATTTGATGAATTCTAGGTAAAAAACCGACAACTTTTAGAAGATGTTTGTTATTTTGCTAATTGAATTGCTCAGCAAGCTAGTACAAATATAACAAAATTGCATACGTAGGAAAATTGGTAAGTCCAAAAATCCCTTTTAGTTAGCCCTTTTTGTTCTGTATTTTTGCATCTAATCTGGGTAATCTAAAAACAAGCGCAATAGCTGAATCAAATATCCGTAAGTAACTGGGAAACTATGAGAATTTTGGTGACGGGCGGTGCTGGGTTTATTGGTTCCCATCTCATCGACCGACTAATAACCGATGGGCATGAAGTAATATGCTTGGATAATTTCTACACGGGTCATAAGCGCAATATCCTTAAATGGCTAAACCATCCGTACTTTGAACTCATCCGCCACGACATTACCGAACCAATTCGGCTAGAAGTGGATCAAATTTATCATTTGGCTTGTCCTGCTTCTCCAGTACATTACCAGTACAACCCAGTTAAAACCGTTAAAACTAACGTGATGGGAACGCTGAATATGCTGGGGTTAGCCAAGCGTGTGAAAGCTAGGTTTTTATTGGCTTCCACAAGTGAAGTGTACGGAGACCCAGAAGTTCATCCCCAAACTGAAGACTATAGGGGTAGCGTCAATCCTATTGGACTGCGCTCGTGTTACGACGAAGGCAAACGAATTGCTGAGACTTTGTCATTTGACTATTACAGACAAAATAAAGTCGAGATTAGGGTCGCCAGAATTTTCAATACCTACGGCCCTCGGATGTTTGAAAATGATGGTCGTGTAGTGAGCAACTTTGTAGTTCAGGCTTTGCAGGGTATTCCTTTAACTGTGTACGGTGAAGGTACACAAACCCGTAGTTTCTGCTACGTTTCTGACCTAGTAGAAGGACTGATGCGGTTGATGAATGGTGACTACGTAGGCCCAGTGAATCTGGGTAATCCTGATGAATATACCATTCTAGAACTAGCACAGGCAGTGCAAAATCTTGTGAATCCAGATGCACAAATTAAGTTTGAGCAACTGCCTTCTGATGATCCACGTCGTCGCCGTCCCGATATTACAAAAGCTAAAACCTTGTTAAATTGGGAACCAACCATTCCTCTGCAAGAGGGGTTAAAACTGACAGTAGAAGATTTTCGCGATCGCATCAAGAGCAATTGAGCGTCGCTCAGAACTTTCGTGCAAGCTAAACCTATCTTTAGCTCGTACTTTCATAGCTGGATTTTCCGGCAGTTATAGGTTTATATTGACACTTCTTTTTGAACACTAACCCCAAAAAAAGCGAGGAGTTAAATAAAATGCGTGTTTGCGTAATTGGTACTGGTTACGTTGGTTTAGTTACAGGCGCTTGCTTAGCTCATATCGGGCATGATGTAATTTGTGTAGACAATAACGAAGAAAAAGTCAAGTTAATGAAGTCTGGGCAGTCCCCAATTTTCGAGCCGGGACTCTCGGAAATTATGCAATCGGCGATTCAATCTGGAAAGATTGAGTTTACTACTGATATCGCAGCTGGAGTCGCTCACGGGGAAATCTTGTTTATTGCTGTGGGAACACCACCTTTGCCCACTGGTGAAAGTGATACCCGTTATGTCGAAGCTGTAGCCCGTGGTATTGGGGTAAATCTGAACGGTGGTTACAAGGTAATCGTAAATAAATCTACAGTGCCCATTGGTTCAGGTGACTGGGTGCGGATGATTGTCTTGGATGGCATCGCTGAACGTCAGAAAACACTAGTACCCGCAGGTGGAGTATCAAGTGATGAAAAATTGCCTGAAATTGCAGCCCAGTTTGATGTAGTCAGCAATCCAGAGTTTTTGCGTGAAGGTTCGGCAGTGTACGACACTTTTAACCCCGATCGCATTGTACTGGGAGGCAACAGTCAAAGAGCGATCGCTCTTATGCAAGAGCTATACGCCCCAATTGTGGAGCGTCAGTACGCTGCTGATAAATCTTTACCTGCTGTACCAATTCTGACAACAGACCTCAGCTCGGCGGAAATGATCAAATACGCTGCTAATGCTTTTTTGGCGACTAAGATTAGTTTTATCAACGAAGTTGCGAATATTTGCGATCGCGTCGGTGCTGATGTCACTCAAGTAGCAAAAGGCATCGGTCTGGACTCCCGGATTGGTAACAAATTCTTACAAGCTGGCATCGGCTGGGGTGGTTCATGCTTTCCAAAAGATGTCGCTGCCCTTATTCATACTGCTGATGACTATGGCTATGAAGCCCAGATCATGAAAGCCGCTGTCAGTGTCAACGAACGTCAGCGCTTAATTGCTCTAGAAAAACTCCAGCAAGTTCTGAAAATCCTCAAAGGTAAAACAGTCGGATTACTTGGTTTAACTTTCAAGCCCGATACCGACGATTTGCGCGACGCCCCAGCACTTAACTTGATTGAGCAACTAAACAGACTGGGAGCTAAAGTCAAAGCCTACGATCCAATTGTTTCCCAAACAGGCCTGCGTCATGGTCTTTCTGGTGTGCTAGTAGAAACCGATGCTGAAAGACTTGCTGATGGTTGTGATGCTTTAGTACTTGTGACTGAATGGCAACAGTTCAGCACTCTTGATTATGTCAAAATGGCCCAATTGATGAGCCACCCTGTAATCATCGACGGACGTAACTTCCTCGATCCCGAAACAATGGTGCGTGCTGGATTCCAATATGTAGGTGTGGGAAGATAATATCGATTAAATCTCATGCAAAGACGCAAGAGCGTCAAGTTCGATATGAGTTAATTCGGAACCACAAATAAACACAGATAAATATCGATGAATTCATCGATATTTATCTGAAGCTGAACGTCTTTGGACGGCAGGCAGGTGATAAGTTTCCTGCTTGGAGTGAAGAGTTTGAAATTTTAGAACAATCTACATCTTCACCAAACTCGGTAGTAAATGAGTCGGTTCTGCAATTAGACATTTCACAAGCAGATTTTTCCGAGCGCAGTAACCCTCAATATTCATTGCAAGCTAACTTACAAGAACGAACAGACTCGACTATAGAAAACAAAGTTCAGTATGTAAACCTTGCAGTCCAAGATCAGACTCTTATAGTGAAATAAGCTGATTAACCTCACGCCTGACTTGGGAAATAGCTAGTTATCTCACAATTGTCAACACTCCGCTACTATCTGTGTCAATTAAGGCAGTTGAATTTAAACTTGAAGTGATGAGACTGGAGGAAAGACTAATGACTCAAGCTATTGGTCTAGAGCAAATTATTACCCAAAAGGTAAAAACCTTATCAAGAGAAAAACAGCAGCAAGTCCTTGACTTTGTAGAATTTCTGCAATTGAAATCACTAACAGTGGAGTTTAAGCACCATGATGGCACACCAATGTCTGCTTTAGAAGCAGCAGGGGATTTGGTAGGCTGTGTAGATTCTGGCCCTGGGGATCTCTCAACAAACAAGGAGTATCTTAAAAGACCATTAGCAGAATGAAGCAAGAGGTACTGCTAGATACAGGGCCAATAGTAGCTTTAGTCAATCGTCGAGAGCAGTTTCATAAGTGGGTGACAAATCAGTTCAGACAAATTGAACCACCTTTGTTAACTTGCGAAGCCATGATCACAGAGGCTTGTTTTCTCTTACAGAATGTTTATGGAGGCGAAGCAGCAGTAATTTCTTTTTTGCAAAAGGGAATTATCCATCTCCCATTTCGCTTGAGTGAAGAAGTTTTTGCTGTCGAGGAGTTGATGCAACGTTATCAGTCTGTACCAATGTCATTAGCAGACGCCTGTATCGTGAGGATGGCACAACTGTATCCTAAAAGTGAGTTGCTCACATTTGATAGCGATTTTAGAATTTATCGTCAAAATCGGAATCAATTGATTTGTGTAATTATGCCAGAGTAACTGTGAGCAGAGGGTTCAGCCAAGATACCTCAATCAAACCCCAGTCAAACAATTCTGACTGCAAGTTATTCAGCAAATTAGGAGACATCTAAACTTTCAATATCAAGCGCTACGTGGAATACGTTCAATCTCAGCATATCCACTGAAAATTAGTTTTTGACCCTCGGTTTCCAATCGGTTGAGCCGCATTTTCACTCCATCAAGGTCAAACCGATCTAAATCAACCATATTATCCAAAATTTCTGCTAGTACCACGCTCAAGGACTGCGAAACTTCTTTTTGAGCTTCTGGAACACCATCAAGCTCAATTTTCGGATTTTTGAAAGAAACCCGCCGCCGCCTTTCAATCCCTATAGTTACGGTCATACTCAGCGGTACAATTTCCCCATTATTTAAATCTGCCTTTGCTGAAATCTGTAAGCGATTTTCAGGCAATAACTGTACCTGGACTTCCGTAAAAGAGACTGGATTACCCCCAGATAATTCTGTCAAGGCTGGTAGAGAGAGATTCAATAGGCGTTTTTTCACCAGTTCAGCATTAAAAGCCTGGTTAATGCCTGCTTCTGATAAAATTACCTGGGCGATCGCTTGGGTAGATTGCTTAAGACTGAGTTTTCCACTTAAAACCGAGCCAAAATCAATAGCAACCGCATCTGTTTCAAAAGACATCTCCTCTACTGCAAAATCTCTCCGAATCACTAAGCCACGACCGCTCATTTTAAAGCTATCAATGCTGCCTTGCAACAGTTTGCTGGAGGGATAGCAGCGCACAAAGACTTCTACTGACTCGCTTTGGGTAAACAGGTGGCGAATCGTTTGGCTGGCGACTGTGTTGAGCATCCGCTCTCCCCAATCAGTGCCTTTAGGATCTGTTAAACCAGTAAGTCCGCCGAACATGTGGTTTTGCGTTTCTAGAAGTACTTTGTACTTTTGTAACAAACTGTGAAGAATACAGCAAGCGATCCCGTGATTAATTGTGCTGATGAGTAGGTACAGGATGACTGATGGCAACAAGTTAAATGTGTCAAATGTTACCGTTTGGTTTTGCTAATGTTGCTTAAGAACTTCAGTAAGAAGTGTTATCAGTCGCTTGTATGTGGGAATACTGGAACAAGGTTATCAGTAAAATTCTTACCGCTACTATATATGACACAATTAGATATTCTAGAACTTGCTAAGCAGGGCGATACAAATGCTATTACCACTCTAGTAAATCAGTGGTTAAACTCACCCAGTATTCCGGCAAAAACCAGTCTCAAACAAGATTGCTTACATATTGTGCTGGAATCAGCTAAAGTTTCAGAGCAGCAGTCATTAGTTCCACTGATTCATGATGAATTGATTAATTTAGGTATCCAATCTGTTAAAAAAGTCAAAATATATGGAAAAGAAACAGGCGAGGATTTTCCAGATTGGCAACAAGAGCTTGAGTTAAAAGTACAGCTAAATCCACATTCATCAATAGCTCAAGCAAATGTTGATATTGTATCCTCCAATGCTATTACAAAAACAACAACAGATAGTCAATTGACCCTACAAAAACCATCTTTTTTAGGGTCATTTTTTGGAGCAGTGTCAGGAACAGCAGGAGCAGTAGGAAGTGCTGCTGTTCAAGCTGGCCAATCTGTCGCAGGAGCCGCTGTAGGCATTAGTGGTGCAGTTAGCGGCGCAGCTTTACAAGCAACGCAAGTAGCAGGGCAGGCATTAGCAATTGTTGGTAATAACCCCCCGTTGCAAGTAGCAATAAAATCTCTAAATAAGGACTGGTTAAATCTTTTAATTCAACAGGTTGATGTAGTTAAAGCCGAGGCTTCTGTCAGAAAGTTACAACAAGAACATCCAAATGAACAACCAGCACAAATTGCTCATCATCTCATGCTGCAAAAAGCTGTTTTAGCAGGAACAACAGGGCTTGCGAGTAGTGTTGTACCAGGACAAGCAGCTGCAACGTTTGTAGTGGATTGGGCTGCTACAGCGGCATTATCGGTGGAGTTAGTTTACCAAATTGCTGCCGCGTATGGCATGGATTTGAAAGATTCAAAGCGCCAAGGGGAAGCAGTAGCAATTTTTGGTTTAGGGGTAGGTGGAAAAACAGCAATCAAAGCAGGTTTGGGTTTACTACGAATAGTCCCAGTAGCGGGAGCCGTCATTGGTGCTAGTTCAAATGCAGTAATGATCTATGCATTAGGTCATGCTGCTTGTCAGTTTTATCAAGCAAAGCAGAATCCATTAACTTTAGAGGCAACATTAGTAAATGCTCAAGTAGAGAGCGAAAAATATATTGAAGCTGCTATCTCCCAAGAAAAGATTATGGATCAGATTTTGGTTTACATCGTTTTAGCGGGAAATCCAGATAAATCTTGGAAAGAGATATTGCCAGAATTACAAGCTGCGAACCTTAGTCCTGCCTCAATCGATGCGATCGCAGCTAATATAAAATCGCTACCATCTTTAAATACCTTACTTGAGCAAATTAATAGTGATTTTGCTGTACCCTTGCTGGCTCAATGTCAAAGAATTGCTCATTTAGACGGGGTAATTACACTAGCAGAAGCTAAAGTTATAGATTCTATTAACAAAAAGTTAAACTGTGATGTAGCTGCAATTAAATAACCTGTATATTGCTGATAAAACTTTTAACCAAAGGCGATCGCAACCTCTACACAAAAATGCGATTATCAGTTCACCATAGTGACGTGTTTACTTTAAACTATGAAAATGAATACAAATTGATTTTACAATCTATGTAAAGCTTCCAGATAAGCGTAGGTTTGGGATAAAACAGTGACACAAGCCAACACACCTCAAGCTATTGCAGTCAATATTCCACCAACGTTAACACTTACAGTGACCCACGAGCAGTTAATTGAGTTAGCGATCGCTAACCGAGATTTACAACTAGAACGAACTGTGACAGGAGAGCTAATCGTTATGGCTCCAACTGGAGGTACTACAGGCAATAGAAATTCAGATATCGAAGGACAACTATGGCTTTGGAATCGTCAAACAAAACTTGGTAAGACATTTAACTCTTCAACTGGTTTTCACCTTCCTAACGGAGCTGATCGCTCTCCCGATGCAGCTTGGGTGCGTCAAGACAGATGGGACGCACTCACTCCAGAACAGCAAGATGGATTTGTTCCTCTTTGTCCTGATTTTGTACTGGAACTGCATTCTAAAAATGACAATATGAAACCCCTACGAGCCAAAATGAGGGAATATATGGAGAACGGAGCTTGTTTAGGTTGGTTAATTGACCGAAAAAATAAAAAGGTAGAGATTTATAGGCAAGGTCAGTCTGTGGAGGTTATAAATAATCCCGTAAGCTTGTCAGGTGAAGATATTTTACCTGGGTTTATCCTAGATTTGACCGAAGTTTGGAAATGATTTTGAGAGTACTGTGTAAGCTAGTGCTTTTTAATGTTTGTCTGGTATTATAGTCTGTCACGAAGCGATCGCAACCTCTACATAAAAATGCGATCGCAGTACATCCATATAATCACGAGGCTATGTGGTAAATGGCAGGTCGATATCTCGGTTCAGGAATTGGTTTTTCCTCGATTTTGGCAGCCTCTAACCATGCTTCTTTTGCTTTTAAAACTTCACGAAGTGCTTCTTCTTCAGTTGAGCCAAATGCTGAACAGTATTTCAGATCAGAAATATCAGCAATGTAGCCATCATCTTCTTTACTGTAGAAGATATTAATGTGATAATGCTTCATTCTTCATCCTCCAAAGTAAGCACATATTTTTCGATCAAAATCAGAAATTGACGGATTTGATACGGAACAGCTTCGCCCTTTGGATTTTGCAAGTTAACAAGCTCAGGAATATCTTGGTGAGTAAAGTATTTGGTGACTGCCATTAACGCGTGATAAAGAAAACCCAAATGCCTCAACCAGAGTAATCAGCTCATTAAATTGAATATTCTTAGAACCAGAAAGAACTTTCTCTAGCAATTTACGCTTTTTCGACATTTTTACACCCTATCTTCGCCAGACCAGAAGTGCATAGACGCGGAGCAGCTTGTCGTCAGACATCGCACTTTTCACTTTTTCTACCTTGTCAACAATCTCCGTCGCAAATTATCCAAAGCTGCATTTGCACTCACGTGACGAATTAAAGCACGTCCCCGCGCTGCACCAAACTGATATTCAAAACTTGTCACTTCATCCTTTGGCCCAGCTAAACCGATATAGACTAAACCCACCGGCTTAGTATCCGTTCCCCCAGTTGGGCCAGCAATACCAGTGATACTTAATCCCCAAGTGGTAAAAAGGCGAGTTTTTACCCCAAGTGCCATTTGCTCTGCAACAGTAGCACTTACCGCCCCAAATTTGTCTAAGTCTTCCTGTTCAACCCCCAGTAGTCTAACTTTCACCGAATTGTCATAAGAAATCACCCCACCCCAAAAGTAATCAGAACTACCAGAAATCTCTGTTAACATTTGCCCCAGTCCACCGCCAGTGCAGGATTCTGCTACAGAAAGGGTTTCCCCCGATGCACGCAACAACTGCCCAACTACGGAAGCAAGTGTGTCATTATTAGCACCATAATAATCCAGTCCGGCAATTTCTTTGATTTGTTTCTCAATGGGTGCGATAAAAGCCTCTGCTGCTGCTTCTGAAGTTGCTTTTGCAGAAACTCGCAGTCTTACTTCTCCTTTACCTGCATAAGGTGCAACTGTGGGGTTTGGCAAGTTCAAATAAGAAGCAACCTTTTCTGCCAAAGCCGATTCACCAATGCCCCAAAACTTTAAACTTCGGCTGTAAATAATTTCCGTACCCCAACCTTGGCTTTTCAGAAAAGGGACAGCGGTTTCTTGCCACATGCAGTGCATTTCACTGGGAACACCAGGAAAAGTAAAAATCGTTACATCAGGACGGGGTTGCCAGATGATGCCGGGTGCTGTTCCAGTGGAATTGGGTAAAATTTCTGCACCTTGGGGAATCAATGCTTGCTTGCGGTTGCTAGGAGACATAACCCGACCGCGTTGAGCAAATTTCTGAGTTATGTCTTCGATAATTTCCGGGCGTTCTACCAAAGGGGCATTAAAGAAATCGGCAATGGTTTCACAGGTGAGGTCGTCTGGTGTTGGGCCAAGACCACCAGTAAAAATGAGAATTTCCGCTCTTGAGGTAGCAATTTCTATAACTTGCTTGAGTCGTTCTGGATTATCTCCAACTACAGTTTGATAATAATGGGGAACACCTAACTGCGCTAATTCTTGCGCCAGAAATTGAGCATTGCTGTTAAGGATATCTCCCAGCAGCATTTCAGTACCAACACAAATAATTTCTGCACTCATCAGATTTGATATTTTAGGTTTTAGATTTTAGATTCTAGATTTTAGATTGAATCCAAAATTCAAAGTCCTTAAGATTGTTGTCGAGATAATTTCCAAACACGCCAAATAGCATAACTTAGCAGCGTGGTTGCACCCCAGGCATAAGCAATACCACTAGGTATACCAGCAATAGCTAATGCTAAACTCCCAACCCACAACGTTAAAGAGTAAATAAATAAAACTGTCAGTCTGTGGGATAAACCAGCATTTAGCAGCCGGTGGTGCAGATGGCGTTTATCTGCCACCCAAGGCGATTTACCACGGCGGAGTCGCGCCAAAATCACTGCTGACATATCCACAATCGGCACTGCCAAAATCAGATAAGGTAATAACACTGCAGTGAAAGCAGGAATTTTCACTAGACCAATTACACCCACAGCCGCTAGAGTGAACCCCATAAAATAAGCCCCGCCATCTCCCATAAAGATTTGTGCGGGGTTGAAGTTATAGCGGAGAAATCCTAGCGCTGCACCAGCCAAGGCCGCGGCGATTAAAGCTGCTGCTGGTTGCCGCATAAACAGGGATACAACCAACATAACCACAGCGGCAATTCCAGACACACCAGCAGCTAATCCATCTAAACCGTCAATCCAGTTAATAGCATTGACCATCCCCACTAGCCAAATGACTGTGATTGGTAAACTTAGCCAGTCCAAATCAACTATCCCGACTGTGGGAATGCTAATAAAATCTATACTTACGCCTGCTTTCCATGCACCGGATGCCACAATAACTTGCATCAGCAGGCGCGTCAAGGGAGACAGATTTAACAAATCGTCAGCTAAACCGATGAGAAAAAAACCAAGACCGCCGAAAGTAACACCCCAAATTTGCCACTCTTTTTCAGCTGGCAGATTTCCAAATCCACCCAACCACCAAATAAGGACTAGGGAGGTTATGGTACCTGCGAAGATAGAAACTCCTCCCAGGCGTACCATTGGGCGCTGATGGACTTTGCGATCGCCAGGTTTATCTACGCGCCCACTTTTTATGCCTATATTTTTGACATCAGGCGTAGTCCAGAGAACGACTACTGCGGCGACAAGGAAGGCAATCAGATGATAAATCTGAGAAGTCATCTGTATCTTCAAATAGGTAGCTTGTAAAACAAAAGTGTGCTGGGCAATATATCTACCTATATCTACTACATTTCAGACATTTTTCAGCATAAGAATTTTAAATTAGGGACTGAGGACTGGAGGAATGGGGACTGGGGACTAGGGACTAGGGACTGGGTACTAGGACTGGGAAAAAGTTTTCCAAACACCCAATACCCAATCCTCAATACCTTATGCTAGGGCTGGTACAGAAATTTGCTGATGAGAGTACAAAGGGAAGCGATCGCACAATGTTGCCACTCGTTGTCGGCAATCTTGAGCAACTACCTCTGAATCTGGGGAAAATAGGCGATCGGCAATAATATTTCCAATTTCAGTAAATTCCTCTACTCCTAAGCCTCTAGTTGTCATTGCTGGAGAACCTAACCTCAAACCGCTAGTCACAAATGGCGACTGCGGATCAAAGGGAACTGTATTCTTGTTAGCAGTAATATTCACACCACTTACCAGCTGATCCGCTTGCTTACCCGTCATACCAATAGACTGTAGATCAACTAGCATTAAATGATTATCAGTACCATTTGACACCAATTTTAAGCCCCGGTTTTGCAGTTGATCAGCCAAGGCACGAGCATTTTCTATCACTTGAGCCGAATAAGCTTTAAACTCTGGCTTCAAGGCTTCTCCAAAAGCTACTGCCTTACCAGCAATCACATGTTCTAATGGCCCACCCTGGCTACCAGGGAAAACAGATTTATCTAACTTTTTACCCAGTTCTGCATCGCGGGTCAAGATTAAACCACCTCTGGGGCCGCGCAGAGTTTTGTGAGTAGTTGTTGTTACTACATCACAATAAGGAATTGGGTCGGGATGAAGACCACTGGCGACTAAACCAGCAATGTGAGCAATATCTGCCAGTAAGTAAGCACCAACTTCATCAGCAATGCTGCGAAACCTTTCAAAGTCAATAACACGGGGATAAGCTGAATAACCACAAATCAGCAGCTTAGGACGCTCCTTCAGCGCCAGCTCTCGAATTTGGTCATAGTCAAGTTGTTCTGTTTGTTGGCTAACACCATAGTGGCGAACTTGGAACCATTTACCCGAAACATTTACAGGCGAACCGTGGGTAAGATGTCCTCCATGAGACAAATCCATCCCCATAATTGTATCTCCTGGTTCCAGTAAGGTCAGAAAGACTGCAAAATTAGCCTGTGCGCCGGAATGAGGTTGTACATTTGCATGAGCAGCACCAAACAAGCTTTTAGCGCGGTTGATCGCTAGCTGCTCGATTTTGTCTATAAACTCACAACCGCCATAGTAGCGTTTTCCAGGCAATCCTTCGGCATATTTATTTGTCAATACAGAACCCTGAGCCGCCAGTACGGCTGGGGAGGTAAAGTTTTCGCTAGCGATCAACTCTATGTGATCGCGTTGACGTTGTAGTTCTTGGTTAATTAGCTCCGCAATCGTAGGATCGGCGGAGGTAAGAAAGTCTGAGTTAGTCCTAGTCACTTCAACTATCCTTATGGAAAATTGCACAACAGTTAATTTTGGTCAAGCACAGCAGCTAAGTAACAGTCCACAGTCAAGGGTCTTATAGTTTAATATTTTTTGACTACTGTACAAACGCGATAAATTGCTTCTGTACTATTGACGTTTATTAGTGCCCGCTTATTTATTATTAGATACCAGCCCAATGAATGTGATAATTATCATAAAACTCACTGTGGTGTAGAAATCTCGAAGTAGGATTCATCGGGATGCAATCGATACCACTGACTGTTTTTTATAATATTTATGTATCATTTTTTTCAAAAATCCTAATCTTCTACAAACACAACATACAATAGATTAAGGTTCGCTTAGCCATTCTTTCTTAACTATCCACATTTTTGCTAAAAGAGTGCATTAGGTTGCTCTTAATGTGTCCTCCGCCATCAAAAATCCACTAGTTGACGACGCGCCCAACCAGCCTGAACCTGCTCTCTGGATTGCTACAAAGGGTGTTCTTCCCGGAGTTAAATGTGGGTAAAAATGAGGATTTACAGGAGGGATTCGATGCTAGTCATCTTATTGGAAGATCAGATCCTTGCCCCTGAAAAGGTTTGTCAGTCTTGTTTACTCGCCGATGGAAGTGGGCAACCTCGCTGGGGTGGGGGTCAACTGCGTTGCGGTCAAGCCATTCGCAAACTCATGGAACAGCAACCTGATCAGTATGAGTGTATGATGGGTTTCCGCATTGCGTATATAGAATAATCGCATTTGCCAGCAAGACTTAGTAACTGCGTTATCCTAGGCTCAAGTAACTGTTGAAATTTAACCACAGGAGAACGCATAATGTCTTGGCGCGGGTCTACGACGGTTTCAGATCGGATTTTTGCTTGTTTACCTTATCTGCTTCCCCTAATAGAAGTTTTTGTATTCGGGAGATTTTTGCTAGCAGAGTTCCCACCTCTGCAACTGCTTTTTCTGCCGCTTCTGCCGTTGCTAAGAATTTACTACGGCGTCCGTTACGCAGGATTGATTATTTTCTTCGCTTTATGGCTATTGGTAGTAAGAAACGAAAAAATTAGTCACTTTATTCGTTTTAACACTATGCAAGCAATCCTTTTAGACATTGTTATCTTTTTGTTTAGCATCCTGACTGATCTTGTTGGGCTAGTTCCCAGCAGTGGTTTTGCTATCCAAACCCTCTACACAACTATTTTCATTGGCGTAGTGGTAGCGGTTGCATATTCTGTTATCCAATCCGTGATCGGACGTTATGCAGAAATTCCGGCTATTTCTGATGCCGTTTATATGCAAGTGCGGTAGTTATTAACGGGCAGCCACAATGTTTTCTAGGCGACCAATACCTTCAATTTCTATGCGGACGCGATCGCCTACAAGCAACGGGCCTACCCCAAATGGCGTACCCGTTAATACCAAATCTCCTGGGAGCAGCGTCATTACCTGACTGATATAAGACACCAGAAAATCGGGGGGAAACACCATCTGATCAATACAGGCAGATTGCACTGGATTTGGCTCGTCATTTAAGAAAGTCTGCAATCTGGCTCCTGGATTTAATTCTCGCACAATCCAAGGGCCCAAGGGACAGAATGTATCAAAACCTTTGGCTCGTGTCCATTGACCATCCCGTTTTTGTAAATCCCGCGCTGTCACATCATTGGCGATGGTATAACCCCAAATTTTTGTTTGGGCTTCCTGTGGAGTACAGTCAAAAGTGCGATCGCCAATTACTACCGCTAATTCTCCTTCGTAATCTACTCGTTGCGAATGGGGAGGACATTTAATTTCTGTCTCAGACGGAATAATGGACGTAGGCGGTTTGAGAAAGATTAGCGGCTCAGAAGGCACAGGAGTTCCCATCTCTGCCGCATGATCTGCATAATTTTTGCCCACCGCCACAATTTTTGAGGGAGCACAGGGGGCCATAATTTGGTAATTTTCCGGTGTTAAAGTTAAATCAGTGGGTTGCCCTTGCAACCAGGGTGGAGCATCTAGCACCTGCACATTCAGGGATAGTTGTAGTAACCCGTAGTAAATCTGTCCTTCTTGATTTTGAACTCGCACATAGCGCTGCGCCATAACCTTGATCAATATCCTTATTGTCTGCAATTAAAAGCTGTGAGCAGTTTGAGAAATCATTTGAGCCGACAGTCAGCGATAGAGCCTTAAGCCTGAAACTGAATTGTTATAGATGCTATTGGCTAAACTAATAGTCTGATCAATTTGCTGCTGATCACCAAAAGCTAAATTCTTACTTAACTCAAGAAATTTGAGGGTCGGCTTCTAACCTATTTCTTATTAGAGATCCAAACTTCAGCGATTTGGGTTAATGATTCAAATTTAAAACTGGTAAGATTATAGTTCCTTGTTGCTTCAGATGTTGATTAATGCTGGTATTGACTATCACAGTCAATGTATAAATTAACGTCAGCAGCCATTTTGCCCATAAGGAGACTGAAAATTATGACAACCGTTTACGAAACAATGTACATCCTACGTCCTGACTTAGGAGAAGAACAGGTAGAGCAAGCAGTTACGAAATACCAGAACTTGCTCCGCGAACAAGGGGCCGAGGATATCCAAATTCAAAATCGTGGTAAGCGTCGTCTCGCTTATGAAATCAAAAAGCACCGCGACGGTATCTACATTCAGTTCAACTACATAGCACCTGCAACTGTAGTTGCGCCCTTAGAACGTGCCATGCGTTTGAGTGAAGAAGTGATTCGCTACATGACAATTAAGCAGGAAGTTCAAGAAGCAAAACCCGCTAAAGTAGGAGCTGCAACTGAGTAAGTATGAGTGACTAGGGATTGGGAAACCCCTAAATTCTCTAAACAGAAGGGGTAATCGGGACTAAAAACCGAATTCTTCCCGATACCAATTCCTAATACCCAGTCCCTAATTCCAAGTAAACTAAAAAATTTTTTGTCTTTATGCTTTTTCGTGGCTTATCTGGGAATGCTAAATTAACAAATACTTGCCAAAGGCAGTACTACCGCAGTTATACCTAAAAGTGGACAAGATTCTGAATGGGAGCTGTAAGCCACTGTGAGTCAATCTGATACACCCAACATCCAAGCTCTCTCTACGGAAGCATCGCAGCTACGCCAAGAGTTGCAACTTCGCGATCAGTTAGTACAACAGCTATCTCAAGAACTCTTCCGGCTGGTAAAGGGTAATACTAATTTTATGCCCCAGCGGACTGAGCCTGAGCGTGATCTGACTCAGTTACAGGCTTTGCGAGAACAACTACAAGCTGTTGAGCAGCAGGTTGCGTTCTATCAAGAGCAAATTACATCTCGTGATGTCGAAATTTACCAATTGCGGCAATCAGTTCAAGAACTCACTGACCGCAGTCGGATGTTGGAGCAAGTAGTTCAGGAGTTGCCTCAAATTTACCGTCGTAAGTTTGAGGAGCGCATGACTCCGGTCAGAGAAAAAGTGGCAATGTTACAACGGGAAAACCGCCAACTCCAGGCAGAACTGCAAAGTGTTAGTTACCGTTTAGCACTCAAAACCCGCAACGCTAGTCATAGCGGCATTGATTTACCGAATTTTCCCCGCCCAGCATCAGGACAAAGTAACATTTCCACTCCCCAGAATGCTTAAAGTTTTGTTAGTAATGGGATAGAGAGGGTTATTTCATTTTTTCAAAGCTCCGCAGGCTAGCAGCCATCGGCTCAAGCACAAAAGCTGTCTCTATAGGTTGGAAAATCTTTCCAACAGTATTCCGTCCGCGCCCAGAGAAGTCTGAGTGGACTGTGTTTGAGTAGTCGCACCCTTTAGAGTGTAGGATTTACAGGAGAATGAAACAGATCTAAATTAAATATTTTTTGTAATAAATTATACTAGTTTTTAATTCGTATTGGACTATGCCCCTACGCTCCGTTAGGTTTATTTGGCGAAGTACTTTGGAATCATCTAAGTAGTTCTGTTAAATGCAAAGTAAATAAAAGTAAATAGTTCAAGGCAATCTGAAAAAGCTTTCCCTAAAAAGGTGGAGAGTGTCGCAAAGTATTGAATTTGATTTGACTTACTCGTTTTACTTCCCGCTTTACGTGCTTACCGCCAAGCGACAAAGCCATTAATTTATATCAATATTCTGCTCTAAATCAAGAGAAAATCAGACTGCTAGCACCAGACTGTTATCTTTGACGTTAGTGAGAATGTTGTCGTAAGCATTACAAATTACAAACATTGCTTGACTCCGCCATCCATCTTTAGGTAGATTTATAAGTTAGTCTGCTAGCACCAGACTGTTATCTTTGACGTTAGTAAGAATGTCGTCGTAAGCGTTGAAAATCTCAAACACTGAATCCAGCTGGGTAAGCTCCAAAATCAATCGTACAGGGGCCTGTACATTACAAAGAACCAAGCGGCAACCACTCTGACGTGCGGCTTTGAGTCCTTGTACCAAAGGGACTAACCCGGAACTATCCATGAAATCTACTTCCGCTAAGTCGATAACCCATAGTTGATCTGGCTGAGGAACTACTCTAGCCATCTGTTCGCTCAAAGCCATCCCACCTTGCAAGTCTATGCTTCGTTGGGGCTTAAATAAAATCACCTGAAGTTCTTGTGTGAGAGTCATAAATGTAACTGGAATGTAACTGGGTAGTTGAAACACTTTACAAGCAATCGAAAAGTGACATCAATACTGCTTTTCTCCCAACGGCAAACTGACTGCCTTACCCATATATTTGGGGACTTGCAGCAATGCAGTTGAGGTGTTTTTTCAGTATTCATGTCGTATAATTTGTCTTAACTCTCCTCAATATAGGCATAAGCGCCTATGAATTTCAGTAGCAACCGTATCTTTTACGATATTTTTATAATTTACCCGCATAATTATAATTTTTTTATAAATACCATACTACTTTTTATTAGTTAAGTATGTAGTTGTGATAATGGATGCTAACAAGTCAATAGTCAATATTCAAAATCTAATAGTTACCATAGATTATAAGCTATGGATAATTAACTTATAGAGTATGAAATTAATAAATCTGTGTAGCGGCTTGATTGACACCCCACCTCAAAACAAGCAAAAATATAGAGTAAAAGTAAAAATTTGTAAAGGTGGCGGTGCGGGATGTCTTTAGAGCTGATTTCACTAGAAAACATCCAAGAAGTTGCCCACAGGTATGGCTATTTAGCAATTTTTTTGGGAATTTTATTAGAAAATTTAGGCATTCCCCTTCCTGGTGAAACCGTGACCTTAGTGGGCGGGTTTCTAGCTGGCAGTGATGAATTAAATTTCTGGCTAGTTCTCGGTGATGCAATTATGGGTGCTGTAATTGGCGGCACTTGTGGTTATTGGATTGGTAGAGTTAGCGGCTGGCCTTTTTTGGTACAAGTTGGTAAGATATTTCGGATTTCCGAAGTAAGACTGCTGAATATTAAAGAGCAATTTAGTCAAAATGCTGCTAAAGCAGTATTTTTTGGGCGTTTTTTCGCATTACTACGAGTTTTTGCAGCGCCACTAGCTGGTATAGCCGAAATGTCTTTCGGTAAGTTCTTTTTATATAACTTTTTAGGGGCAGTTACTTGGGCTAGCTTGATGGTGACATTAGCTTTCTTTGCTGGCAAAATTATTTCTTTAGAGCAATTGGTTGCCTGGGTGGGTCAATTTGCGATCGCAGCGTTACTAATCGTGGTGGCGGTCATCGTTGTACCCCTGTGGTTGGAATCTCGCCAAGTTAAGGAAGTTAGTAGTGAGAAGTAAGGAGTAAAGAGCCAGGAGTCAGGAGTGAAGTATTTTTTTAACTTCTAACTCCTAACTCCCAGATGTTAACTCCTAGTTTGCTGTGACCAAATGCGAGTTGGTAGCCCCCAAACATAGATGAAGCCTTCAGCAGCTTTGTGGTCAAATTGGTCTTCAGCGCCGTAAGTTGCTAAATCAGGACTATAGAGAGAATTATCGCTCCAACGCCCGACTATCGTGGCGTTGCCCTTAAAAAACTTGACTCGCACAGTTCCCAATACTCGATCTTGTGTCTTTTGAATAAAGGCATCCAATGCGGCTTTGAGTGGGCTGTACCATAAACCGTTGTAAACGATTTGGCTGTAAGTTTCTTCAATGCCACGCTTGTAATGGGTGACATCTGCTGTTAGAGTCAAGCTTTCTAGATCTCTGTGGGCTTGAATTAGCACCAACATAGCGGGTGATTCGTAGATTTCCCGTGATTTGATGCCTACTAGACGATTTTCGATCATATCGATCCGCCCAATACCGTGATTTCCTGCCATTTGATTGAGTTGTTCAATTAGCTCAACTGGCTTTGTGGATGTACCGTTGAGACTTGTTGGAATACCTCTGTTAAAACCAATTTCAATGTACTCTGGTTCGTTGGGTGTATTGGCGATCGCTTTGGTCATCTCGTAAACTTCTTCTGGTGGTTCAACTGCTGGATCTTCCAACACACCAGTTTCAATGCTACGACCAAGCAAATTCTTGTCAATACTGTAAGGTGAAGATTTTTTAACTGGTGAGGGGATGCCAAATTTTTCACCATAGGCAATTGTTTCCTCACGACTCATCCCCCATTCTCTTGCTGGTGCAAGTATCTTCAGATTAGGGTTAAGGGCAGCAATAGAGATATCAAAGCGAACTTGATCATTACCTTTGCCTGTGCAACCATGAGCGATCGCATCAGCACCATATTTTTGGGCTGCTTCTACTAATATTTTAGCAATCAGCGGACGAGCAAGGGCTGTTCCTAGGGGATAGCGATTTTCATAAAGAGCGTTGGCTTGAATTGCTCCGAAGGCGTAATCTTCAACAAAGCTGTCTTTGACATCAGCTACTAAAGATTCACTTGCACCCGATTTCAAAGCTTTTTCTCGGATTGGCTCTAATTCATCTCCCTGGCCTAAATCTGCTGCTAGCGTAATTACCTCTTCTACACCCCACTCCTGTTTAAGGTAAGGGATGCAAACTGATGTATCTACTCCCCCAGAATATGCCAGGACAACCTTTTTGGCGCGACCCATTGATTTCTCCAACTAAGAAAACAAAGAATGAGTCATTATTATATCTAACTAATCCATGTATATTTTCTGCATGAATAAACCTGTTTGGAAATTAGCCTCAAACTCATACAGCATTATGCCTTTGGATTAATTTTTCAATGCTTTTAATCCTAAATTATTAGTATTTGTCAAATTTTGAACACAAGCGATCGCTTTTATTCATATAACGCTTTTTTATAGGGTTTTGAAAATATCAATATTCAGCAAGCTGAATCCTAGCCGTTCTACGCATTAGTTTTAGATGCTAGATATTGGTTGCAGGGTGGATAATTCCACCCTGTTTTAAGTAGATGCAAATCAACTGCCTAAAACTTGATTCTTGATAACTTCGTTCAAGCTTTTGTGCTTTATGGTCTAGAAGATGCTATTTTTTTACGCAGCAACAAACCTAGCCCAAACATACACGATCCAAGCATAAAAGTTGGTTCAGGAACACTGGTATAAGTGACGAATTGAACACCCGTATCAGTCAGATCATTCCGATCAATAAAATTTTCACGGTAGACTTCAAAAGGGCCAGGTGTAAATTGCAATCCCAATCCCCCTTGGTTCCTAATTTTTCCTGAGAAGTCAGTTAAAATTGACACTAAAGGATCATCCGCTTCAGTGTATGACTGTCCACCGTAGGTAGCAAAAAGCTTTAAGCCTTCTGAAATCGTTACTTCTTGATTGTCTGCTGCTACTTGGTCGAATGAAAAAGTGCCTTTCAGAGTTTTACTAGTATTAGAAAAATCATAAATGAGGATTGCAGCTTGGGCAGGCATAATTTCCCCTACCGCAAAAATCAGAGCAGTTCCGACCGTTGCAGCTGCTAATTTTTTGAACATGGAGTCAATCATTTTTTTCTTTGATAAAGAACAGGTGCAAAAAAACCGAAATTGTTTGATGAGGTAGAGACGTGTGTTACCACGTCTCTGCAATACGAAGCTTTTCAATCAGTGTTAAATAAAATGCTGTATGAAATTTACGGACTTGTGAGCGCAGTTTTCATAGCCTGAAAAATGTGACTCTGATCAACCACTCCTCTAACACCAGGTGCACTGTATGTACCAGAGCTATCTGTGAACTTGACATCTTGTCCTAAGAATCGAGTCAAAGTTGATGAGTAAGCACCTTGGTAGTAAACAGGTACAATTCGTCGGCTGTGACTACCCCAGAGGTACTTGTAATTTGGATCTGATCCCCAAAAGTGACCAGCATCTTTAGGATTGTGCTTGTTGAAGGTAATGTCCTTAGCGTTATATTTCAAACCTCTAGCTTGACTTGGCTCAGGATTTGCAGTCAGCTTCGAGGCAAAGTCATTATTGAGAGTCAGGTAGTGGTCATGGTCAGCAGTAACTAGTAGTAGGTTCTTGCTCCAACCACCATGATTATCAATCCAAGTCATAACTTCTTGAACTGCCTTGTCAAAATCATTCATAGTACCAATTAGGTTATCCATGTTGTTGTCATGAGCAGCCCAGTCGATGTCACCTCCCTCAACCATCAACCAGAAGCCATCTTTGTCCTTACCTAGAACGGTTAGAGCGGCTTTAGTCAAATCAGCTAGAGTCGGATTTTCATTAATTTCTCTAGCAATAAAGCTGGCGTCTGTTTCACCAGGTGCTAGAGGGCGGACAGTATCAGGTGTGGGGCCAGAGGTCGGGTTCCCTGCTGCATCGATGACAGGAACACAATCTCCAGCTGTACCAGGAATTATCTGACCTGATGCACAGGGATTTTCTAGAGTTCCACTCTTGACAACGGAGCTATAGACTGAAAAGTTATCCAGACCTGTCAGGCTGTAGTCTCCTTTAGAAGAACTAGTAGGAATATTGCCATTTTGTCCACGAGCGCCGTATAGACCAAATAATTTTCCTCCCTTATTCGGGTTGATTTTAGCAGCCGTATTCAGGAGTGTCTTTGTTGCATTAGAACCACGTTCCAAAAAAGTATAGCCGTAACGATTGGATGTGGGGTTATTCTTCAGATGCTCGTAAGTGTCTTGTGTGATGTAGGTATATTTCTCGACTGGGCCCGTACTTTCTCTATTTTCAAAGTCCAAGGGATGACCGCCACCTAACAAAACATTAGGCTGAAAGTTTAGCAATGTCTGTTGCAAAATACTATCTTGGTTGGACTTGGTGGGGTCATAAACACTGTCGTACTTGCTACGACGATTTACGAAAGAAGCCGCAGCACCAGGTGTTGCGTGGCTAATAGGTACAGAAGTAACCAAACCTGTAGACTTACCTTTTTCTTTGGCAATTTCTAGGACGGTTTTCAACCTCTTCTCGTAAATGTCTACGCCCATCGCGTTGTTAAAGCTCTTTACGCCTGTATAAAGAGTTGTAGCGGTGTTAGCAGAGTCGGGATAACTGTACTTGATGTATTCTTTGTTGTACTTACCAGAAGTAGCAGGGGTGAGAGGAATCCAGGGAACAGGCCCGCCTTGAGTTGTGTCATAACCAGCCAGGTTCCCATCTGCCAAGCTGTTACCATCAGCGCGATCGCCTGGATTAAATGGAGTAGGCAGGAATGTGAAGTTAGGACGAACAGGACTTGCACCCGTGAGTATATCAGACCCATCCAAAGCAGAGTTACCTGTTAAGTGAGGCTGGTCTGTCGGCATTTCTGGCGTGTTTCCCTGAATTGTTGTGCCGTAAGTGGTTACTAGTCCATATCCAGTTAGATTTTGAAAGCTCAAACCAAAGCCTTTCCCACTGGTGTAAAAGGGAGCACCTTTGGCAAGAGCAGCAGCCCGCGCCATCTCCCAACCCATACCATCGCCAATCATGATAATTACGTTAATCCCATTACCAGCGGCCAGGGTCGGCTGAAAAATAGAATTACCGAATATCAGCAGAACGGTACAAAAAAGGCTAGCCATAGCAAAGGCCAGCGTTCGCCTGTACTTTCCTAAAAATGAAATCATTACAGTACGCCTTCCAGTTAATTGAGTAAGTTTGAGCGACTAACTATTGATAAAAATTGGATTCCAGATGACTAGCAGCAAAATCTGGATATGCAGCTATCGCTCTTGGCTGAGTAGAGTTCTTAACAATGGTTGGGTTATAAGCAACAGCTGGCTGCTGATTTGTTGTGCCTAATGACAGCAGAACTGCCAGAACTAAACTGGATATGAACCAAGCCAATGAGCGTTTGTGTTGTTTGAGTAATAGAATCACTGGGGATTTTTGAAGTAAAGCTATCATCAAGAAACCTCCTAGTAAATAAATGAGTGATACTCAGCGGGCAATAACTATGTTTGAACAAGTGAGAAGCCAATAAGCATCATGTTTAAATCTGAACTATAAGTTAAGTAAAAAAAGTAATCTTGCTGACTAACTACCCATTGCTCTTGCTTCAATGGGTTTTTGTAGACAACATTAATGCTATATCTTGTTTAAATAAAGGATGAATGGAAATTATTGCAGGTTTTTTACAGCTCGTTATTTGCAAAGTTATTTCAGTAATATTAAAAGTTGTTTGCAGATGATTTTGTAATTTACTGAGCAAGCGATCGCGTTCCCAAATCGTTGCACATTCTACTGTTAAATTGGCGCAAAGCATTATTTTATTTGAGCTAATTGTCCAGATATGAAGTTTTTCTACTTGAATAACATCAGGAAATAACTTGAGAGATATTTCTACTTCAACTGGGTCGATTAATTCCGGTGCATACTCTAAAAAAATCTTCATGCTTTCCTGGACTAAAGGCAAAGCACTTAAACCAGTAAAAGTTGCAACTACTAAACTGATTGCGATATCTGCCCACCACCAATCCCAAAAATGAATTGCTACAGCGGCAAGTATTACACCAAGAGAACTAGCTGTATCTGCGATGACATGCAGCAAAGCCCCGCGTAAGTTTAAGTTATTGTGAGTATAAGGATGAAGTAAAGTAATATTGAACAAATTAACGATTAAACCTAACACTGCGATTCCTAACATTGGTAAGCCCAAAATTGTTGCTGGATTTTGCCAGCGTTGAATAGCTTCCCAAGCAATAAAAGTAGCGATCGCAATCAAAATTAATCCATTCAGCAAAGCTGCTAAAACTTCGATACGTTGATGCCCAAATGTTGCCTTGCTCTTAGCTGGTCGCTGTGCTAAAAAACTAGCAATCAGCGATATTGCTAAAGCAGTTATATCTGATAAAATGTGCTCTGCATCAGCTTGTAAAGATAAACTTTTACTCCATAAACCAACACTCCATTCAGCAATAAAGAAACTAGTAAGTAAAACTACTATTATCCACAGTATTTTTGTATTTAGCTGATTTTTAATTACTTTTTTGGAACTATTCGTGCAAGTACATTCACACCATTGAAGTGAGAGCATTAATCAGAAACCTTTATAAACTACGGCGTTGATTTATTTTAAAAATTAAAAACGTTTTATTTGGGATTAATCGAGTTTCTGATGTTGAAATATAATTTTATTGAAGTATTTAATGACAAGCTAGATTGCAGATTTCATTGCTTGTATGTTTTGATAAAACTACCTGCAAATTTAACAGTAGATATTTTCAAGTGCATTAGTTTTCAAATTTAAGAACATATATAAAGACTATAAAAAATTTATCCTAGCTAGTTTAAGGAATAGTAATGATTTCTTTAAAAAGAATAAATTAAAGATTTCCTTGCTGCACTGATTTATTTCTATCTATAGAACTCATATTTGATTTTTGAAAAAAACTCAGTACATTTTTATTACTTTTTCCTTATTCTCTGCCTCTACGAGTGGTTCAGGAATCAAACCGGATTCCTCTATGTATTTCAAGAATAAGAATCTTTTTCATTTTAATCTTGATAATAAGAATCTTTTTTAATGAGTTTCATAACAGAATAGCCTGATAAAACTTTAAAGATTGTAAGCTTCTAATTTGTATGGTCTACTACATGTTTTTGCTAGCTTAATTTGCAACCTCGAACATCGGAATAACATTTTGTATGAGAAAAGATTGCTAGCTAAGGTAGAGTTATTATCCACAAGTAGTCTTTTTGTAGTTCTCTTTAAAAAAAATTGAGGTGCTAACCTGCTGGAAGCCATTACATGCTTACTGAGGATAGAGATCTCAGCAGAATACAAATTCACACAAATTTTATATGTGGTTGATAAATATAAAGATTCGATGAAAGTTATATTTTGTTTGATTTTTCTTAACCTAAATACACTGGTTCAAAGCTTATTTAAGTGAAATTACAGAACTATTCATTTTCTAGCTTTGGAGTATTTTCTGATGAAATTAGCCAAAAATTTTGGCATTGCTAGTGTTGCAATTGCTATGTCTGTTGTTGCTGTTGATGCTCAACCGACACATGCTGCTGTGATTGAATACGATTTCACCGTGAATGCTTTATCTGGCGACAATCCGGGTCAGTATTACGGTTCTTTTGAATATGATGACTCGTCTTTAACTGGGGCGGGTCTGGAAAACTTGGGTGTTGGGAATGGACTAGCAGTTACATTCAATTACTTAAATACTACATATACAGAGAAAAACGATGAACTGTATGACTCTTTTCCTGTAGTTAGCTTTAACAATGGCAAGCTTTCGGGATTAAGCTATTTAGTTGCAGATAAGTTTTTAATTGGGAGTGGGGTAGATACTCCACAAATAGGAGGTAACAAATTTTATAGCATTCTGAGTGGAGAATCTTTAGAGGCGGTAGAAATAGGTACAGTTAGTTATTCTAAAGTACCGGAACCTTTTACTCTTGGTGGTACAGCGATCGCTGGTGCTATGGGATTGTGGATTAAACGCAAAAAGAAAGCATCAAAAGTGGCAAGCTAACTAAGTAGTATACCCGGACTAAAAATCTTGATTAAAAAAATCCCTACCTCACCAGTGGGGATTTTATTTTTTGTAAAACTTACATCGACGCAATTAAGCAAATCGCCTTATCCCTGCCTGTATTTCAGTTTAAGGATTAAGGCGATTAATTATTTTTAACCAATAAAAGTCTTTAAGATACTTTACTGGTGGAGATGCGTAGGCGTAGCCAGCCGCAGGCATCGCTAAATAAATCTGTTCTGATCATCTTTACAGAAAAACACTTTTAGATTGGCCAACAGCGTTTAGAGTCCACCGATGATGCCGCCATCATTGCGTGTGATCACCACTGTTGAAGAACGTGGACGTCCAGATGGGCCATAACCTTGGCTGTTCGGCCAGTTACTAAATTCCGTCGGATTCGAGGGTTGCGAACCATCACCTGGGTGCTGGATATTAATAAACATCGCTTTGCCGTCAGGTGTGGTGACTACGCCAGTTACCTCACAGTTTGTTGGGCTGGTCAAGAAGCGCCTAATCTGTTTGGTATTGGGATCGGCACACATCATCACATTGCTACCGATATTTATCCAGTCGCCTAGACCATCGCCAGCCTGGTCAGTCTGAATCCAGAGGCGACCGAAGTCGTCGAACCAAAGACCATCCGGCGCGCCGAAGTCGTCGCCTTTAATGTTGCCAACATGATTTGCATCAGGGTCGAGTTTATCGCCGCACTCAACAAAAATATCCCATCTAAAAGTAGTAGCTTTGACGCTACGTCCATCCTCACGCCAGCGGATGATGTGACCATAACGGTTATCAGGACGTGGGTTAGCAGCATCGACAGGAGGACGTGCGGTGGCTGCGCCTGTAGTACCATCTGGATTGTTTGAGGAAACTGGCTCTGTTCCGCGACGACTATTGTTTGTCAACGTGCAGTAAACCTCAATCTCCTTAAATCCGCCAATCCGAGGACGCACAGCAGTCCACTCTGGGCGATCCATCATTGTCGCACCAACTCGATCCGCAGCCTGTCGTGTCTTGACAAGCACTTCAGCTTGGCTTCTGAAACCGTTTTCGGGTGTTAGACCGCGCTGTCCATAGACTAAAGGAAGCCACTCGCCAGTACCGTTGTCCTTAAACTTGGCGACGTAAAGAATACCGTTGTCGAGCAAGTCGCGGTTAGCATCGCGATTTTGCGGATTTAAGGGTTTGGCGCAAACGAACTTGTAGATGTACTCATTGCGCTCGTCGTCGCCCATATAGAAAGCAACATAATAGTTGTCATCAACGACGTACTGAGCGCTCTCGTGCTTGAATCGACCGAGTGCAGTACGCTTTACGGGTTTGCTTTGCGGATGGTACGGATCTATCTCGACTACCCAGCCGAACAAATGAGGTTCGAGTGGATTTGTGCTGGCATCAAAACGTGGATCAACCTCATGCCAGCGATAGCCGAACCCTGATGTTGAAACGCCGTACCGATTCTGTCCTGCTAAGATCTCAGACTTTTCGATCCCTGGAATTGAAACTACATCTTCTGTAGGGTTAGCAAAGTAGCCGTTCCAGTTCTCCTCACAGGTTAGGTAAGTGCCCCAAGGTGTATGACCGTTGGCGCAGTTATTGAGCGTACCGTATGCGGTATGGCCATCGTTTAGCGTCCCACTATCAACCGAGCCATTCGGCGTGATTGAAAACTTCTTCGACTTCAAAAGCGCGCTGCCTGCCGCAGGCCCCGAAACCCGTATCTCGGTATTGCCGGTGATCCGGCGACCATAAGACGAATTTCGATTGAAACTCCATTTATTGCCGTTCTTAAATATCTCTACAACAGAAACGCCGTGAGCGGCTTGAGACTTGCGTACCTTTTCAATCGTGACTTGTGAGCCAGGTATCCCCGACTCTGGTGTAGTCTCTGTTGCTGGAGTGAAGGTCAGACCGTCAGGATGAAGAATCTCTTCTTGGGTATACTCATGGTTCACGCACAGCAGCCCACGATTGAGTGGCTGGTTTAAAAAACTTCTTGCTGACCTTCTTAATGAACTTAAGGTCTGGCCGATAAAACGTTCTTGTGGGAGAGGGAAGTAGTACATACCATCTGCGTGCATACCAAACTGCTTTTCCTGGGCCGCAGCATTCTGCGAGGCATTTGATAGCCAGTCCGGCGCACCAGGCATAATCGGATCACCCCAAGCAATCAGTACTTCGGCCTTATAACCAGCAGGAACACTGACAAGATCCTTTTCGAGGAGTCCTGTAGCTGGGTTGTTCAGGTTTGGTGGGATGCTCTTGAAACCAATGCCACCAAATCCAGTTCCCTCTGGAATCGGAGTTGCCTCGACACTTTGAAGAAAGCCACTGATAGAAACATCGCCCAAGACAGTAAGCACCGATGTACCTACAGCAGTCAATATAAAGCGCCGACGCTTCATACTGACGCGCTCAATCACGTCACGAATTGACTCGTTGCCAGATGGGTTGATCGTCTGATTGTTCTTGGGGTGAAGCGAACCTTTCATTCTGCGCTCTCCGTTTAAGGGTTACAAAATTGCTATTGGGATCATTTCTTAATGACATGAGCAATTTAGTAAAGAAAAACTCTATGGATTTACATAAATAGCTTTAATATTTCTTGAGTTTTCCTTCACTTTTAACAGCCAATAACCCGCAGTTAATATCAAGTTAAAACTGGCTGATGCTGCTCATACGTATAAAAATGATCAAGTTTGTATTAATTTAGGTAAAAACCATTAACATCAGGTTATGTATTGATTAATTTGAATTTATTAACATTTGTTTTTCAATAAAAAATATATTTCTTAGAGTACAAATACTGCTTTTATTTAGAATATATATCTATATGTTTAAAGCATAATTTCAGCATATTTAGTGGTATTAAGGAGCCTGCTATATTCATAACCAGAGTCAGGTAAGGAACAGTGTTTAGTGCCCTACTGTCCTATCCTGGAGATGGATAATACTGTTATGGGTGATACTGTGTTTTTCAGCATCGTGATACCGACTTACAATCGCCAGCCGATATTAGAAAAGTGCCTTCGCGCCTTGGAGGTGCAGGAGTTGAGTGCTGTAAGTTCAGTTACTAGTTACGAAATTGTCTTGGTAGATGATGGTTCTACTGATGGTACGTTGGAGTGGTTGGCAGCACACAAAGAAAAATTTCCCCATGTGCGATGGTTTGAGCAAGACCACGCCGGGCCAGCTGCGGCTCGAAATTTAGGGGTAAAACAAGCCCTAGGAGACACAATTATCTTTATTGATAGTGATTTAGTAGTGCTGTCGAATTTCTTGCAAGCTCATGCGGATGCACTAGTGCAGGGAAAGGAGAAATTAGGAAGCGATCGCTTTTTCACATACGGTGCAGTTATTAATACTTGCAATTTCGACAACCCAACTGCTGAACCCTATAAAATAACAGATTTTTCCGCAGCTTTTTTTGCTACAGGAAATGTAGCAATTCCTAAACATTGGCTAGAAAAAGCTGGACTTTTTGATACCAGATTTCAACTCTATGGCTGGGAAGATTTAGAATTAGGTGTCAGACTTAAAGAACTGGGTTTAATACTAATTAAATGTCCAACAGCCGTTGGCTATCACTGGCATCCACCATTTAATTTAGAGCAAATTCCCCGTTTGATTGACCAAGAAATTCAACGCGGACGTATGGGAGTTTTATTTTATCAAAAGCATCCTACGTGGGAAGTACGGATGATGATTCAGATGACTTGGTTGCATCGCTTACTTTGGGGCATTCTGTCACTCAATGGTGTACTCAATGAAAGGACGATGGCTCCATTTTTGCGATGGCTAATTAATTTAGGTAAACCTCAGTTAGCTTTAGAAATTGCCAGAATTTTTCTCAACTGGTATAACGTCAAAGGTGTCTATGAAGCTTATGCACAGATGAAGTGAGGAGCAGGGAGCAGGGGGCAGGGGCAGGGAGCAGGGAGCAGGGAGCAGGGGGCAGGGAGCAGGGAGCAGGGGAAGAAAAATTACAATTGACTAATGACTAATGACTTTTGACTCAGCACTCATTACTCAGCACTTTTTCAAGTCAGAGTTATCCCAAATATGCTAGCCTAGTATGGTTAACTAATCTCGCACATCCAGGAATTCGGGTGTTTCCTAGTTGGGAACTACGCCTGGGTGGAGGTTTAACCCGAATAGGAGTTCAGAAATATATGCCAGTCGTTTCATTGGCTCAGATGATGGAGTCTGGGGTTCACTTTGGGCATCAAACCCGCCGTTGGAATCCGAAAATGTCTCCTTACATTTACACCTCCCGCAATGGTGTACACATCATCGATTTGGTGCAGACTGCCCAGTTGATGGACAATGCTTATAACTACATGCGATCGCACGCTGAGCAAGGAAAGAAATTTCTTTTTGTCGGCACTAAGCGGCAAGCAGCCGGAATTATCGCTCAAGAAGCCAGCCGTTGTGGTTCGCATTACATTAACCAGCGTTGGTTAGGTGGAATGCTGACCAACTGGGCAACCATTAAAACACGGGTAGACCGCTTGAAAGATTTGGAACGCCGGGAAGAAACCGGAGCACTAGATCTATTGCCGAAAAAAGAAGCTTCTATGCTGCGTCGAGAAATGGCGAAGCTTCAGAAATACTTGGGCGGCATTAAGACCATGCGGAAAGTGCCCGATATTGTCGTGATTGTAGACCAACGACGGGAGTATAACGCAGTTCAGGAATGCCAAAAACTGAATATTCCTATTGTTTCTATGTTGGACACAAACTGTGACCCAGATGTAGTAGATATACCCATCCCGGCAAACGACGACGCCATCAGGTCGATTAAGCTAATAGTCGGAAAATTGGCGGACGCTATCTATGAAGGTCGTCACGGTCAGTTAGATGCAGAAGAGGATTACGAAGATTACGACGGTAGCGAGTACGACGAAGACTACGACGAAACCGAGTATACTGACACCGTGATTCCCGACGAAGAGGAAGAATAGTGCTGAGTAAAGACGCGATTAATCGCGTCTGTACAGGAGTGCTGAAGCGCGGATAGCTATGGTTTAGCCCGTGCTAAGTAAGATAGAGATACTCAGCAGTTTGGATAGTTTTTAGTCCTGATTTCTAAGTTGGAAGTTATGAGCTTTGAATCAAGAATGTTCTTCAAATCAAAACTGATAACTGAACACTCAAAACTCAGGACTCAGGACTCAGGACTGATTAACTTTATATTTGTTTGTGAGTGATTATAACTCAAGTTCAAGTTAGGAATTGAGGCAACATGGCGGAAATATCTGCAAAACTCGTCCAAGAGCTACGCCAAAAAACTGGTGCAGGCATGATGGACTGCAAAAAAGCGCTGAAAGAAACTGATGGCGACATAGAACAAGCCGCAGATTGGTTAAGAAAAAAAGGCATTGCTTCGGCGGGGAAAAAAAGCGATCGCATTGCAGCAGAAGGTTTAGTAGACACTTATATTCAGCCTGGTGGCCGGGTGGGTGTACTCATAGAAGTCAACTGCCAAACTGATTTTGTTGCCCGTAACGAAGCTTTTAAAGCTCTAGTTAAGAACCTAGCCAAGCAAGCAGCAAGTGCTGATAGTGTTGAATCTTTATTGACTCAACCCTATATTGAAGATGAAAATGTGACTGTAGAGGAATTCATTAAGCAAACCATTGCTACGCTGGGTGAAAACATCCAAGTGCGTCGCTTTATTAATTATGCTCTACCAGAAGATACACAAGGTAGAGTAGACAGCTACATTCACACTGGCGGTAGAGTTGGTGTGTTGGTTGAACTGAACTCCAAAACTGAGTCCGTGGCCAGTAAAGAAGAGTTCCAAAGCTTGGCACGAAATACCGCTATGCAAGTTGCGGCTTGCCCGAATGTCGAGTATGTGGACGTAGACCAAATCCCCGCCGAAATTGCTCAAAGAGAGAAAGACATAGAAATGGGGCGGGATGATTTGGCGAATAAGCCACAGAACATCAAAGAAAAGATTGTTCAAGGACGGATTGAAAAACGCCTGAAAGAATTGACTTTGCTGGATCAGCCTTACATTCGCGATCAAAGTATTTCTGTAGAAGACTTGGTGAAGCAAGTGAAGGCTCAATTAGGCGAAGACATCCAAGTGCATCGCTTTGTCCGTTACATTCTAGGCGAAGGCATCGAAAAGCAAGAAAGTAACTTTGCTGAGGAAGTTGCCGCACAAATGGGTACTAAGTAATTCTGGTCATTAGTCATTAGTCATTTGTCTATAGTTCAAATGACTAATGACTTTTTTAAGCACAGGTCAGGTAAACTACGCTGACCTGTATTTTATTAGTACTAAGTATGCTAAAGATGATTAATATTTAATATCTTCTATCTAAAATCTAAAAACCTCTGGATGATTACTTAGTAATAAATTCGTACATTTGTACCATGTAATGGTTCATCTGGATAACAACGAGAAGATATGGCAAGAGCAATTGAGCGAATTGAGCGGGATATTGCAGGGTTGAAAGAGGCGATCAGCGCGATCGCAGTAGAACTACAAAACGCTTATGCTAGTTATTTAACCACTTTGGGGCAAGCTGTGCGGCAACAGCTAATTCTGGCCATTTATCACCTCTGTACCCAAGGGTATCCTGAAAATTTCCTGAGTTTATCATTAAGTCAGCGGCAACAATTACAACAAGTTATACGTAAATTGAGTCAACAGGCAGCTGAGCAGTTACTCGTTTATATTAAGAGTGAGGAAGATAAGGGAGATGAGGCAGACGAGGAAACAAGAGAAGCAGACGAAAATACTTCTTCTTTCTCCCCTTCAACCTCTCCCTCTCCTGACCTTTCTAACCCTATAGAACTGGCAGAATGGCAACAAAATTTAGAGGAAGCCACGCAAGAGATACTGAAAAATCTTTCGCATAATGCTAACCTTTTATTACAAAAAGCTGAGATATTACCTAAAAAATTACCGGAACCAATTTTAGCAGCTGCGGCTGCTGCATCAGAAGCATCTGCCGAGGTAATGCCAGGGCCGCCCAACTTATTAAATTTAGTAATTGAAATTGAAAATGAGCAGCAATCAGAAGATTCTAGCCTGACGCAGATCATGGCTATCAACCTCCGGTTAGGAGAAATTGAATTTGCTGATGCAACACTCTCTTCTGAGCGCAGGCATATTCGCAATATTTTAGGTCAGCTAAACAAGCTAGGGCGGGAGTATCAAAAAAGGCAGCGTGAAAAATCAGTTGCCGAAGCTGAAGCCGCATGGCGTGCTAGTTGGTTTGAAGATTAATCAATAGTCCATAGTCCATAGTCCATAGTCCAAATATTGACTCTTGACTTTTGACTTTTGACTTTTGACTCTTGACTTTTGACTTTTGACCAATGACTAATGAAATACCAGACTGGATAAGATTGCAGAAAGCCTTGGCAGTAGAGGCAGAACATGGCTTTATAGACTTGCAGGGCAAACAATACCGCTTCAGTGAATTTCTCAGCCTGACTTTTGGTAAATTTCCACTAGTCTTAGCTGCAACTGAACGTCGCCGTTGGCATGAACTAGCGGCGCAATTTGCTAACTATCCAAATCTGGAACTGGAAGATAGACAACATTTAGTAGCAGAAACTCGTAGGTATCTGTACCAACTGCAACAAGAGGAGGGAGAGGAGGGGAGCAGAGGAGTAGAGGAGCAGGAGATAGTTTATAAATCCAAAATCCAAAATCGTTCGACTGAGCGAAGCCGTTCGCGTAGCGTTCCGCAGGAAAGTCCAAAATCTAAAATCATAGCTGAGGTGAGTCGAAGACTTGCCCCGAAAATCGACCAAAAACTTAGCGATTTACCAGAAATAGGCATTAGAAAAGCTGATAATTTGGTGCGTCTTGGTTTGTATACCGTGCGCGATCTGCTTTTCTATTACCCCCGCGACTACATTGACTATGCACGTCAAGTGAATATCCGCGAGTTGCAGGGGGGTGAGACGGTGACAATAGTGGCTACGGTGAAGCGGTGCAACTGTTTTACTAGCCCAAAGAATAAGAAATTATCAATTTTAGAATTAATACTAAAAGATAACACTGGTCAAATTAAAGTTGGTCGTTTTTACGCAGGTACGCGCTTTAGCAGTCGCGCTTGGCAGGAAAGTTTAAAACGTCGATATCCAGTAGGTAGTATTGTGGCGGCGTGTGGGTTGGTAAAAGAAAGTAAATACGGCTTGACGCTGGATAATCCAGAACTAGAAGTTTTAGCAAATCCGGGAGATGCAATTGAGTCGCTGAACATCGGGCGAATAGTACCAATTTATACACTAACAGAAGGGATAGTGGCAAATATGGTGCGACAAGCGGTAATAGCTGTTTTACCCGCTGCGTCTCATCTAAAAGACCCTCTGCCAAGTGGTTTGCGACAGAAGTATAATTTGATGGAATTGAAAGATGCGATCGCTAATATCCACTTTCCCAACGATAGCGCTAGTCTGCAAGTTGCCCGTCGTCGCTTAGTCTTTGATGAATTTTTCTACCTGCAACTCGGTTTACTGCAACGTCAGCAGCAAGCAAGGGCGATTCAAACCAGCGCTATTCTCGCTCCGAAAGGTCAACTTTTAGAGAAATTTCACGAAATCCTGCCTTTTCAACTCACTGGCGCACAACAACGAGTCATCAACGACATCCTTAACGACTTACAAAAACCCGTGCCGATGAATCGTTTGGTACAAGGCGATGTCGGTTCTGGTAAAACAGTCGTCGCCGTACTGGCTATTTTGGCGGCAATTCAATCTGGCTACCAAGCGGCGCTAATGGCTCCTACAGAAGTTTTGGCAGAACAGCATTACCGCAAGTTAGTCAGCTGGTTTAACCTGCTGCATTTACCAGTGGAATTACTGACAGGTTCTACAAAAATTAGCAAACGGCGACAAATTCACGCTCAGCTAGGAACAGGTGAATTACCCCTGTTAGTCGGAACTCACGCCTTGATTCAAGATCCTGTGAACTTCCACCAATTGGGTTTGGTGGTAATTGATGAGCAGCATCGCTTTGGGGTGGAACAGCGAGCGCGTTTGCAGCAAAAAGGTGAGCAGCCGCATGTATTAACTATGACAGCTACTCCTATTCCCCGAACGCTGGCACTAACGATACACGGGGATTTGGATGTGAGCCAAATTGATGAGTTACCACCAGGACGACAAAAGATTCAGACAACAGTGCTATCAGGTCAGGAACGCACCCATGCTTACGACCTGATCCGCCGAGAAATTGTCCAAGGAAGACAAGTTTATGTGATTTTACCACTGGTAGAAGAATCAGAAAAATTAGATTTGCGATCGGCTGTGGACGAGCATCAAAAGTTACAAGAAAGCATTTTTCCTGACTTTCAAGTAGGACTGTTGCATGGTCGCATGAGTTCTGTTGAAAAGGATGATGCAATTACCAGATTCCGCGACAACCAGACGCAAATTCTGGTTTCGACTACTGTTGTTGAAGTGGGTGTAGATGTACCTAATGCAACAGTTATGCTCATTGAAAATGCTGAACGATTTGGCTTATCGCAATTGCACCAACTGCGGGGGCGTGTCGGTCGTGGTGCGGCTCAGTCTTACTGTTTGTTGATGAGCAGTTCCAGAAGTCCCGATGCTCAACAAAGGCTGAAGGTATTGGAACAATCACAAGATGGCTTTTTCATTTCTGAGATGGATATGCGTTTTCGTGGCCCTGGACAAGTATTGGGGACGCGTCAATCGGGAGTGCCAGATTTTACCTTGGCAAGTTTAGTTGAAGATGAGGAAGTGTTACTTTTAGCGCGACAAGCAGCGGAGAAGGTAATAGAGATGGATGCAACTTTAGAGCGTTGGTATTTGATGAAAGAAGAGTTGAAATATCGGTATGAGCGATTGATGGGTGGGGCGATTTTGACGTGATTGATGTCAGTGATCGCTTTAACCAAACATTAGCCTTTTCAAGGTGGATAAAAATCCCAAAAAAATTTCCCGAATTTATGGCTTTTCACCTTTGTGCCTTAGAGGCTGTTTGAAAAGTTTTAAGGGGTGAAAATTTATGCCAATCTCCTCACCATGATACGGATCATGGCAAGGTAGATAAACGTCTCTGAGGTTTGAGGTAGTAACTCATAATCTCTGACTAAC
>JAHHHK010000063.1 GCA_019359395.1 Komarekiella atlantica HA4396-MV6 | reverse complement strand
AATATTGCTACTTTTACAATGACTTTATCATCAAAGCTTGAATCCTTACCTACATGTCACCCGGCGATCACTACCTTTATCCTATATTTAGTATATATGTACTATATTTAGATGCGTTTGCCCTGGAGTTTTCACACGTCGCAGATTGTTGTACTCATTCCACATTGGTTTGCCGCAACTGGGACAATTCTTTTGCACGCATTCTAGTACTTCAGATAATGTCGCTTTTGGTTGAGGGCTTTTTCTTGCCATTCATACACCACATATTCTTTGTGTTCCTTAGTTTACCTGAATATTTGGCCTTCTGTAGCAAACTTTGCGGTTATAGTTTT
Organism: Komarekiella atlantica HA4396-MV6; assembly: GCA_019359395.1. Lineage (GTDB taxonomy): Bacteria > Cyanobacteriota > Cyanobacteriia > Cyanobacteriales > Nostocaceae > Komarekiella > Komarekiella atlantica. The sequence goes on along the minus strand of JAHHHK010000063.1, from coordinate 18,906 downwards.
TTTTAGTTCACTGAGCACAGTCACTGGACTAATTTTGAGAGTACGAGCCGTATCTCTCACACCACTACCATTCACTGCCATTGTGACGATTTTCTCTTTTACTTCTTTACGACTTCCGTAATAAGGATGAGCTTCGAGCGTAAAAGTCCAATAGGGACATTCCGGATTTTTGCAGATATATTTTTGCTTACCTGTGCTAGTACGACCATTACGACAAATATTCACATCCTGACAGTGAGGATATCGGATTGGTGTGAGAATCATTAGTCAAGTTATTTTTTATTTCATGTTATAGTTGTTTCCCTATTATATAATTACTTTTCAACACGTCTGTAACACTACCATTACAATCATCTCCAGAAAGTACACTGCTTTTGTTTTTCAGAAAGTTTTTCAGCAAGTATTATTAAATTTTCGTTAGTTAAGGAACGTTGGCAATAAAATGGGTGTTTTGGGGACTGAGAAGTGTAATCAAAAAATATTGCAAATCTATCTGAATTGGTAGGTATTTTTCCTCGATGAAAAACTTTTGCAGTGTCAACAATAATTACTGTGCCAGAAGATCCTGTGCAAGATTTCCAATTTAATGGCGAAATAACCTGTTGCATGGTTTTGGCTTGAACATAACCATAGTTATATCTTAGAGAGCAAGTTATTGTTGGGCTAAAAGATAGGGGAATATATTGAAAGGGTCCACAATCATCATTTACATCATTTAGATAAACAATAATTTTGATCATCTTTCGATCTTCCTTGTCTAAATGCCATAACCTTGTTTTTCGCTGGACTTGATTAGCAATATCTCTACGAAAAGAAGGATGATGATAAGCAACTGGCAGACCTAGGTAGTTTTCAATAATATCAAGTAAACGTTGTTGTAATCCCCAGTAAAAAATTTCTGGATGCTCCATTATTTGTTTATTTGTAGCGTGAATTACGAATTTATATTCTTCATTTGCCGGAATGCTATGGGGCATTTCTAGCATCAGTTTTTTCGCCATCTGTAACATTTTTGGAGTAGAAGTAATGGAGAGTTTTGCCAATGAAGTTATAATAATTCCTTCATTTTTAAGAGTTTCAACTAAAGTCAGGTCAGCAGTTGAAAGCAAAGGTAAATTATTAATATGTTTTTCTACTGATATTTGATACTCAGTTTCAATTTTATTTTTCAAAAATTTAATTTGATAAAAACTTTCTACAATCCGATTGCCAAACTTTTTTACCAATATATTCATTTTTTTTGAAGCTTTATTGAACTTTCTCTTAGAAAATGCAATATTTGCCATTACATCTACCGTGATTTCGGTTGTTAGAGTAGTTTTTGGGGAGTCTGTTCTCTAAGTGCCAGTAGCCAACCAATCCTGTTTCATTTCCCTGAAGTCGATGATTTATATAAGCATAATTTTACTCTTTGCTGCGAACGGTATTCCAAATGTGGAAATCATCTATCTTGCCTCTGAAATATAAGTCACTCTAATTGGATCAGCAAACCACTACTTTTAGTCCCATACGTTCTAACAGCATTGATAAAACTAGAGAAATGCTTAGAAGTAAACAAAAACATAACAATTTCACTATAATAATCTCCAAAAGATTAAAGTTTACTTCAACAAATAAACGTAAGCTTAATGAAGAAAGTAGTTGATAGAGAATACCATTAATACAAAAAATGCCTAAACTATATTTTGACAAAACTGATACTAGATTTTTAATCAATGGGTTTACTTGATCTTCCTTAATAGATGCAAAACATATAAACATAACTAATACACTTAAAATACAAGAAAACATAGCATAATCAAATGGTGGTATATCCCCTTGTAAGACGACAAAAGCATAGTAAGCTTCAACTCCTTGTAAAACAGTATAAATTACCAAAATTATTACTTTTGTATAAATGTGTAATAGAGATGATAATTTTACAATTGATGACCATTTTTTATAGCAGTATGTACCCAAAACCATATAGACAAACCAGTAAATGAATAAAGGTCTGTGTATAAACTTTAGGATAAAAACTATTTGGTTAAATTCTGAACTACAATGAATAGTATATATCCATATATAAACACTAGACTGAATCATAATTGCTATAAAAACATTGATTTGTTTAGAAAACCAAGGTCTAAAGATAGCAAAAAATGGTATAAACTGTAATAGAATTAATAAATAATAACCACCAGTAAATATTTCTCCATTTAAAATACTACCAAATACTTCAATCCAGGAAGATTTATTAATTAATTTTAGTAATGCTGTAATGCTAAACCAAAACATTGTTGGTATTAGAATACGTACTAGACGCTTTTGAACTACTGATAAAGTAAAAACCTTGTGTTTTGATAATGCTTTCTCAAACAACAAAAAATAAATTACTAAAAAAACTGGAACACAAAATCTTAAAGGAGAAAATAGAACCTCCATATACAATTGACTATTTATATAAGTAATTTTTGGTACAAAATTTGAGTGAAAAGAAACTACTGCTATAATACTAATCGCCTTGAGTAAATCAAGAGAGAAAAGCCGATCTATTTTTTGATAAGTTGATATTTCTGATTGCAATAATTGATGAAATAGTTTGTTTTGCATTAGTTAATACTTAAATAACTCTTTAAATTTTTGTTCAAATGATTAAAATTATAACTCTCAACTTTTGTATAAATTTATTAGCCAATAGGAGCTACTAGTTTCAACAGCTCTTTATTATTAATATTGATAGTAATTATAATATTGCCCCATTTTTCCACAGTAGTCTAATTGTACTAAATAACATATTCGGAATACGTCCAAAGGAAAATACTGCTAGTAAAATAAAATAAGAAAAAACTAGAAAAATTAGTTGTATAGATATACTTATATATTGATGAGGTAAAGGCAATACTACAGCTAGTATTAACGAGATGCTAATAGCCAAAGTTGGCATAAAAATAGGTTTTATAAAAAATGCAATATTCCACCTAGTAATATAATAAGTTGCCAACCAAAACCAAATAGTTGCACCAACTCCCAGTACTAAAGCAACAGCGATCGCAACTCCTTTTACACCTCCTAAGCTGACCCCAATAAAATAAGATAAAACTGCAAGTGGAACTAACGCCCAATTGATGAAAGCATTTGTCATTGGTTTATCTAAAGCCAGTAATGTATTACCCAAAATCGCCATGAATCCCCTGGCATAAGCAAAAATCAAAAGAATCTGGAATAAGCTAACACTTTCTATCCAAGCTTGACCGTACATTAATGGAATAAACCAAGGTGCAATGACAAAACTTATGCCGTAAATAGGAGCAAAAATAATAGCATATAGTTCTAAAACGTGTGAAATAAATAGTTTTTTATCTATATTATCTCTCTGCGACATTACAGAAAGAATTACCCGGTTAACTTGAGATAAAATATAAACAGGTGTCATTGCTAGTTGGTAAGCTAAGTTATAGTAACCGAGTGCTTGTTGTCCCAGTAATTTACCGATAATTACGTTATCACTCATCGTATTCATTTGAACTGCAAAACTAGTAAAAACTATACCAGTAATGAATTTTTTTACTTTATTAACAGCAGTTTTATCTAGCCTATAACTGTAGGTAAAAGGGTATCTGCTAAAATACTTTTTGAGTAGACTATCAACCAATGTCATAGCGACTTCTCCTACCACAAAAGACCATACTCCCCAACCAATGACAGCACAAACAATAGTAGTTCCTACTCGTGTAAAACTTGCTAGACCATCACAAATAGCTAGTTCTCGAAACTTCATTTGGCGTTGCATTACAGAGGCATGAGAACCAGCACCGGCGCCAACAAGAAAAATTAATGCAGCAAAAGCTGTAAGTGGGAAAAGTATAGGTATACCAAAAAATATTGAAAGTGGAAAGCTTGCAAGAGACTGAACTATAAATAAACCAATGGATATGTTGATACCCATGCTGTAAACAGTATTGACAATTTTTTTATTATTTAAACCTCGTTGTACAAGAACTTGAGCAATTGCAGCATCTCGAAAAATGATAGAAAAATTACTCAAGATTAATACCATTGCCCAAATACCAAAGTCATTAGGTGATAACAAGCGAGCTAGAATGATTTGAGAAAGTAACTGAGCTACTTTTCCAACTACAACACTCGTACTCATCCATACACTAGATTTAAGTATTCTCGTTGAGTTAGTTGCAGTCATAAAAACTTTATTGAAAATGGTTAGATTGTAAAACAGATATCTCCGACCCAAATATAAGCCGAATTAAATGCCGTACTTAGTTTGTATTTGCTCAGGCAATTGTCTCAAAAATCTTGTTATTCTAGCTTGAAAATACTTAGGATTTTTAGGTACACGTTTAGCTATATAACTTAGTAAGGCAATCTGATAGCCAAACTTATATTTAATTACAGAAAAGATACTAAGCTTTACCTGACTGGCTGTACTTTTGTTTAAATCTTTTAGCTTTGATACTTCACGATAATATACGGGATGCTCCGCCCAAACACAGGCAAAGTGTACAAGAGCAGGAGACACTACCTTATTGTATTTTTGAAAAGTAGATTTACCTGTAATAACATCTACATCTAGAGAACCGCGAAGACCGATAGGAGTTCGCATCATGTTACCATTATCTTGAAACAGACTTTGATTGTGCAACATCATAGCTATAGCAATAATACGTTCATCGTTAGGACCATCGCCACGAAATTCAGAAATACCGAGCTTTTTCCAGTCACGTGAAAATTCTATTGCTGTTTCAAAAACTGCCTGGGCAGTATTTGTTTGCTCAAAGTAATAAAGACCTCCATTAAATTTAGGTAATTTTTTCAAAGCAAATCGATTGAGTATGTAATCTACATCCATGAACATATCTTTATCACCTGCTTGAAGATATATATCACCTGTGACACTAAAACTTCTACCCTTAAAAGCATCAAAAATAAAGTTGATATCTCTGACTGCTATGCAATCACTATCAATATAGAGTGTACGTTTAAATGGAGAATAATCATAAAGATGAAGTTTTTGTATTACATTTGAACCGTATTCTTTTTTGCAATTGATAACGTAATCGAAAAGCTCGAATAATTCTCTATCATTTTGACTGTCGGTAACAATAGCACGCAGAATATTTGGTGAATGAAGACGCAGAGAACGCGCCAGTGACTTTGCCATTTCGATATAATAAGATGCTCCGTAAGCATAAGTAATAACACCAGAGTCTGAAATAGTCATTGTTTTTTCCTGAAATATCAATATCCGAACTTTTATTTTCTAGTTGAATGAAAAAATTACGTTTTGGAAATTTCTACAGCCAATATTCAATAACTTCATGCAGTAATCTGGTAAAGCATTCGATGCAAAGTATTACGGGTCGCTAGTTCTTTACCTTTTTTACCAAGCCGTTGACGAAGCGTCTCATCCGTACATAAATACCGCATATTTGCTAAAATTTCCTCTGAACAGTTGGGGTCTGCTAATAAACCGTTTTCTCCGTGAAAAACCGCGTCTACTACACCTCCTATCCGTGAAGCGATAACAGGTTTACCAAAGTAACCCGCTTCTAGGTAAACAATTCCAAAACCTTCAATACTTCTGCTTTTGGTATCCAGAAAAGTGAGCATTGAGAATAAATCACACGCTGCATAATAGCCAGCTAATTCTTCATCAATCACAAATCCAGCAAAAATAACCTGTGAGGTAACACCCAAGTTTTCAGCTAACTTCCTAAGTTCAGACTCCATATGACCCTGACCGCAGATTAGGTAGTAAACATCAATCCCTTCAGCTAACAAGGCAGGCAAATTTTGAATAACCCGATCAAAGCCCTTGCGTTTTACCAATCGTCCTACAGACAATATAACAATCGCCTCTTGAGGAATTTGATGCTTCTGACGTATTTGTGAGCGGAGAAGATTTTGCTGATTGAGATTTAGCTGCCCAAATTTTTCTAGTCTGACAGTTGGGTGAATAATATGTATGGGACGCTTAATTTGAAAATGCTCTTTTAAATAATTTTGAGTAAAGTTGCTGTTGCACACAATTACTTTAGCACGCTGGAGTGTCCACTCAAATAACCATCGTAAGACAGGATTTTTTTGTGGGCAAAGTACATCATCGCCGTGGAGGTAGATAAAACACTTTACAGGCAACAAATAACTTAGCAGTAGGAGTGCAGGAAAGTCGTAGCCGTGACACCACTCGATATAATGATATTGGTAACGTTGATACAGTCGGATGGCTAGTACTATAGACCAAAACATATTCATAATTTGTTTGAAAATAGCTCCAAACCTACCAAAACTTCCAAGAATTGGCATTGGCCATCGGTATATTGGAAATGCTTGCATCTGGTCAAATTCTCTATCGCTTTCACACTTAGAAGAAAGAACAATTACACTTTCAGGATCTTGCAAACAGCGATTGTAGGCATATTCTTGAATGCCACCTATATCAGGAAAGAAGACACGAGAGATGACTAGGATATTTGGCTTATGAAATTGTTTATTCATAACCTTGTTAATGTTAGGTTGCAGTAGTGTAAGCTAGGCAGTGCCTAGCTTACACTACTGAAGATTTTTCAAAAATGATTTAGGATTCTTATATATTTATTTTGTACATAAATAGATATCTTCTCTGTCTGGTAAACAGTATTTTATAATCTTTTCCTGCCCCAATTGCTTTACATAGTCTATAACTTCAACTGTAAAACCAGCTTTTTTCAACCTATCTTTATAATCGAGTCCATAAACTCTCACATGATCATCTTTACCAAAGAAGTATTCTCTGTCTTTAGGAGATGTAATACTGAAATCTTCAAATGTTGTCTCTCGTTCATAATCAAGCGGTACTTGTAAGATTGCCCAACCACCAGGCTTGAGGATTCTAAATAACTCAAACATTGCTTTGTGGTCTTCAGGGATATGTTCTAAAACATGGCTACACAAAATAACGTCATAGGAATTATCTGGTTTTTGAATGTTTTTAATGTCCATTTCAAGTGTTGCAAATGGAGAATTTAAACCAGCACCAGTGTATTGAATTGATGGTAGAGAATTTAATCCTTTCCAGAAGAAAAATTCTGGACAAATATGAAGCAATTTCAACTTTTCAAAGAATAAATTAGTTTGATTCTTCAAATACAACCATAGTAAACGATGTCGTTCAAAGGAATTACATTTAGGACATACTGCATTTTGCCTTTTATTCACACCTCCGCTCCGAAGTTTACGAAATGTTCCTCCGCAACAAGGGCAAGTATATTGCTCACCTGCGTACCAAATTGACTGTAGTTCTCCAGTAAATTGCATAACAGTAGGCAGAGTCGGTTTGGGAAGGATTTGTTTAGCTAAGTCTCGGATATACGACATAATTTTGGTTATAAATTAGGTTTCAACAGGAGTACTAGATATATCGCTATGTTTGTATGCAACACATCCCATATTTAAAAAGAAATAGCGCGGTAGAAAAGGTTGTAATAAATCACTTACAGCTAAGACTATTAAATTCATTAACACTCGCAATATGACAAATATGCCTTTTAAGAAAAAACTAGTTTTTTCTGTAGGTGCAAATATTTGTCCCCATACTGTTGCCATAACTTCAAGTTCATTACCATTTAATTGAAGAACATTTGGTTCTTTAAAACCAAGTTTAGGGAACCAATACTCTATATAAAATGGGGTGAGTCGAATGAAATCATAGGGAACTTCATGCAAGCCAAAGTTGAAAGGAGTTGTGATGATAATTGCTCCCGAAGGTTTGAGCAATCGGGATAGCTCTAATAGTGCTTTTTGAGGATCAAAACAATGTTCTAAAACTTCAGTACAAATAATGACATCAAAACTTTTGGAAGGTAAGGGAATTGAAGAAATATCTGCGATAATATCAACGCTATTTTTATTATTCTGAACTACATCTACACTCGTATAATTTCCTCCGCAAGATTTGATCAGGTTACGAAGTGGCTGTCCCCCACAGCCAATATCTGCAACTTTCATCCCAGGTTTAATTATTGAAGTGAGGTGAGTATATGTGAACATCTTTATATGACGCAATACAAAGAAATGTCCGTGATGAATTGGTATTTTTAAAGCATCTCTACGTTGGATTAATTCCCTAGAATCAAATTTCGACATAATATTGAACTATTCTCCTATATAATGTTAAGTTACTTAAATAAAATTAGAATTGAGTTAACACACCCTGTCTAATTCTTTTTGTTTACTAGTTAGAGAAATTAATCCGCTAATTTCCATCATTGTTTGTGTGTACTTATCTATAGTACAATTTTGCTCAACCCAACTTTTTGCTTTAACTAAAACCTTTGGTGTATTAGCATCATTGGTAACGCGAATAATTGTCTGGGCAGCAGCTAACGCGTCATTTGGATCAACCATCCAATCAGGAGCAAATTGACTGAGAATTTCACCAATACCACCCGTACAACTACCTACTATGGGGACACCACAGGCAATTGCTTCCACTACTATGCGTCCAAAAGGTTCTCTGGGAGCAAGGGTAACAACGATGTCTGCAAAACTGTAGTAATCTTCTATTGCAAACGTTGGAGGCAAGATCGTGAAGTAATCGGCAATGTCTGCGTTTTTAGCACTTTTGAGCAACTCCTGAGTATAGATTTGGGCAGGAGATACATCATGCCCAATAATTACGCAGTGGAAGTAATGACCACTCGCACGTAATTGCCCTAATACCGGAATTAGCGATCGCAAATTTTTGTCATTCATCCCCCCTGGCTGATTGAGTCGTGATGGAGTCAAAATAATCTTTGCTCCAGATTTGAGGATAGGTTGTAGCTCTGATGGCGGATTTGATATTACTTGCCGCTGAAAACGTGTCATATCGACTGGTTGATACATAATTGCGCGAATATCTGATCGAAACTGACGAACATGTTTGGCCGTGAAATGGGAGTTGCAAATACCAACTGGCGCAAGACAAACAAAGGTAAGTTTTCGCAATAAGTAGCCCACATAATTATATGAAAGTGATAAATCATGAAAAAAGTAAAAAACTGGACGACCATTTAAACGAAGACGTGGGCTAGCCCGCAGAAGGACTAGTTGCAAAAGACGGTGATTACAGTTGTCTAATAACAATGGGTAGTCTGAAGGTTGTTGATTTACCCATTGCAGTGCTTTTGTACAAAATTCTACTTGGTTGTTTGCTGAGATTGATTTTACGCAAGCCCTTTGCCCAGCTTGGTGTAAATACTTCTCTATTAATGAATCGGCTCGCACTAGAACCCATAATGATTCTGCTGCATTTAATTGCTCAAATCCTTTAATCAATAACGAAAGTGTGACTACTGTTCCTCCCAATACATCACAATCGCCAGGCAAAATCAATAATTTACGCATAATAAACTAAAGTCAATATTTGATAAATCCGAAAAATTAAAGTGGCATAAACTAGAAAGAGTAAAAACCTAAACTATATGATATTGATACTCTTTAGTTTCTGATTTGCTTTTAGTTGATTCGTGTTAGGAACTTGTAGTATTGTACACAACAAAGGAATAAATAGTTCTGGTCCCATAAACTCTGTTACGGTAGAAGCTAAACTTAAGTAAAGTAGCATCATAAAAGAACAAATTGGTCTGTCGTGCCTTGTTTGATAAAGTTTCCCTAAAAACGATATATAAAAGATAAGAAAAGCTCCAGTACCTAGTAATCCAGATTTATAAAACAAAGTTCCTAAGATAAAGCTTTCAGTGCCAATTCTGGCAAATTCATACCCTGGCGTAACTGATGGTCCATTAACTCCATGCCCAAACAGTGGTTCTTCAATAAATCGTTCCCAAGTTCGTTCATATATTAATTGACGCCCTTCAGTTGATTCTTTACGAAGATTACTAGTCGCTTCTACCGAATTGGTGTATGTTTCAGTAACATAATCAGTGCCTTGAGGTATTGAAAATGTGGCAAAAATAGTGATTGAAAATAGTATTAGAATAAATGTAATTCCACGTTCTTTACCACTTATAATTAACCAACGTACAACAAAGACAATTGATAAGGCTACCCACGCATTACGAGTTTGAGCAATCAGAATCAGAAGTACGCAAATCGATGCTAAGCCTAAAGAAACATAACGATTTTTTAGATCTAAAAAAATTAATCCGGCAAAACCAATTGCAAACGATGAAACTGTAGGATGAGGAAAGAAAAAGGTATGACGTGCTAATCCAGCGAAACTTTTATCATCTGGATAATAAGGAACTAAAAAACCGCCAACACTAGTAAGTTGATTAGGATTATATGCTGCTTTATCTGTAAAGAGTGCGTAAAGTGTTCTAGGTGGAGTGTAATATGGCTCCGATAAGACAAAATGAAAAAACGCCCACCAAAGCACCATCAAACAGATAACAATGGAAAAAGCCCAAGCAATAACTTGTAAACGTATACGAATTTTATGACTCTGAATGTACCAAAGTAATAGGCCAGCGCTGCCAAAATCAAACAATGGATCTAATAATAGGCGAAGAGTAACCTCTCTAGAATTTGTGCCTCTGGAAATCACTGTGTAAATTGCAAAAAATAAAATTGCAATTACTTCTAAACTTGGTTTTGATAAGCGTATAGTTTTGTGATTCCACAATTCGTATATCGCTATTCCAATTACACAAAAAAGAAGCATCATTCCCCAGCTGATTATCCACCATAAAGGAATCAAAATAATTCCTAGACATACAACTTTTTCCGCGTGGCTCAACACCTGCCATCGAATCAAAATACCGCTGAATAATTGTTGACTGGAATTATTTGTTCTTGATGGAAATGCGTTAAGAGGTACATTCTGTTTCATGCTTTAACCTGCTGAACATCCTGTTTGTAAACGTACTTTTCTCCCCCTTGCTCGACTCCATTCAACGCAAAACCGATGATTTGAGCATTATGGCGCACGAGTTGTTCCAAACTTTCTTGGAGCATGTTGCGATCGCTCACTCCCAATTTCACAACTAACAACACGTTAGCCAGTGTTTTTGCCATCAAAGGTGTTTCTCCCGTCGAGTTTACAGCAGCAGTATCAACAATCACATAATCATAGTTGCCCAACTTTTGAAATGTATTCACGTACTCTTCAAATTTTCCTCGTGCCACAAATTCCATCACCTTACTTGTTGGTATTGAAGCTGCTGGTAGAAAATCTAACTTTGAACTTACAGGTATTGGCGAAGGTAAAGCATTTGTTTCCTGTAGTAAGGCATACCCAAAATACTTGCTCAGTTTTGCTTTATGGAAATCGCCATCCACTACCAATACTCGGAAACCCAATACTGATAATGCTGTTGCAAGTCCAATTGTGACTGTAGTTTTGCCCTCGCCAGAGATAGAACTGCTAACCATCAAACGGCGCTTTTCTAAAGACATCAAACTAAGAGTTGAAGCCAAGCGTTGAAATCCGATTTCCGATACCGATTCTAATTTCAACCCCATAGTTGAAGCTTCGAGAGTCGGAATTCTTGCGAGAATTGGTAACTCAATCTCTTGTAAATCCTTCACTTTCAGCAGTGAGTTACGAGACTCTAAATATGTAACAGCTGCAAAGCTACCAAGAACTGATGATAAGAGCGCACCAAGGGCAACTAAAGAGAGTTTGGGACTTGTCGGTTTGGGATCAACAGTTGGTGAATCGAGAATTTGCACGTTGGGATAAGAACTAAAAGCACTGATTTTCGCTTGCTCCAACTGAGCCACAATACCTTTGTAAATGCCTTCAGCAATTTCATATTGGCGTTGCAAATCCAAGAATTCTCCTTGTTTGGTGGAAATAGAACTCAATTCAGTATTCAATTTCTGCACTTGATCTTGAATTTGCTTAGCTTGTTGTTCTAGTCCTTGACTATCACTATCAGCTTGAATCAAATCTACAATCAAATTCATTGTCGGTTCTTGGAAGTTATTACCACCAAAGCTAGTATCAATTCCTTCAGAATTAGGGAGGAGTAAATTTAGCTGTTGGTTAAGTGCAGCATTTAATGAATATTGCTTTTCTCGTAACGACTGGACACTGGGATGTTCTTCAGTAAAATCACCTTTTTTAAATGCAAGTTCTGTGTCAACTTCCAACAATTTTTGTCGTAGTGCTTGATACTCTTTGTTTTGACTCAAACGTAAAGAGTTAATCGCCTGTTGTGGAGTCATCCCCAGTCTTTGGCTCAAAATTTGCGACCGAGTTATTGCAGCTTTTGCTTGAGAGCCTATCTCTGTTTGTATAGTTCTCAAACTTTTAATCGCTTCTATTAAATTTCTAGTTTGTTGCTCATCGCTAACCAATCCTGTAGATGTTTTGAATTGTCCCAGTTTATCTTTAGCTAGTCGCAGATCGTTTTCCGCTTTTTGAAATTGCATTTGACTGAATTGCTGTCGAGTATCAGAAGTTCCTTGACGAAGTTCATTCAAACGGTGCTGATAACTTAAAAGTAGTCTTTCTGACCTTTTTATTGTCAGTTCAGGGAGGGAACCTGTAACTTCTAAGTGAATAGTTGTAGATTGATCTACAGGTTTAACTTTAAACAATTTTTTGTAAATTCCTAAACTGCGGAAATTATCTTTCTCAGGGTCAGCTAACCAAACAGGACGAATAACATCATCGCTAGTCATGATCGAAGTCTGGACTTGTAATGGATTGAGTTCATTAGTAAAAGCAACTCCTTGGTCTTTTATTTGCCCCAGGATACCCAAACTTGCATCCAAGTTATTTGTGGTATCTGGCAAAATTAGTTGAGTACTAGCTGTCCAAATACGTGGTGACAACATAGCTATGCTAAATGCCCCACCAAGGGTGATACTGTGTAAAACAACAAGGGGAAGCCAATACCTTTGTAAAATTGCAAATATCTTCACAACTTTCAACCTCAATAGCTAGAAATACAAAAAATATTTAGTTACTCAACTGAGCAGCTGTCTTCTTCGGAGGATATTGCACTAAAAGATAATCAGTCAGCCTGGGAGTATTAAATATCTTTTGCTGAAAATGAGGAGGTGGTTCTAACACTGCTTTTGCCAACTCATCCAGAGACAGAAAACTTTTGATACCTAACTCAGCAACAGCTTTAGCAAATAATAATTGATGGTCATCAACATGTTCGCTATAGCGTTTAAGCCTTGGTAAAAGAATAAAAGGTGTCCCTTGTACTGCAAGCATTCTTGTAGACCCTTGTCCAGCGTGAGAGATAACCAAGCGAGAATAATTCACTAACTTGACTAGCTCATCTGAACTAACTGTTGGCTCTAAAGTGACTTGAGAATGTCCTTGTAATACAGAAACATTACTGTAACCATATTGCAAAAATACAGACTCAGAAATCACGCCGCGTTCTATCAAGATTTTTAACCACAATACAGCACGATCAAATGGAAACGAAACTGTTCCTAGTGTCATTAAAATCATGATGCATATCCTTTAAAAATTGCTTTAGGGTATTTTTGGCATAAATCTGGCCATTGAACATAAAACTCATCGCATACCAAGTAAACTAAGTTTCCTGAAACACTCAGTTCTTGAGCGCGAGAAATACTTTCAATGTAAATGAATCGAATTCCAATAAGTCTAGCTATGAATGCAAAATTGATAGCTATACTAGCTCCCGTTGAGATAATAACATCGGGTTTTTCTAAATAGATAACTTTTAAGATTTTAGGAATATTAGCTATGATAGCCAACACATCTCTTGGTGCTTGATAAGGCACCCAATGCACTCTTTCAGTCTTTTCAAGTATTTCTGTATCTCTCTTATGGTCAGTGACCCATACTCTTTCATGCAGCGACCAAAAAGACTTCAAACTTGTCATGGTTGCAAAGTGACCACCAGAAGTGCATACTAACATCAATTTCATCTTGCTTACCTAATTTATTCAAAAGATAATCTGGATTAAAGCAAAAATTTCCAATTTACACATTTACTTAGCTTGCTTTTGCAAAACTGAGTACACATCGTCATTAGTTAAATAGAGTTTATGGACTCAACATAATTTCCAATTTTTAAACAAACTAGTAACATTAATTTACGAACAAAATAATGATCATAGTAGTCATAAATTAAGGAAACTGCTGTTAGTATGCACCTGTTTTTTGCAGGACAACCTTTACTGTCTTTAGCAAAATTTTCAAATCTAGCCAGAGAGACCAATTTTCAATATAAGTGATATCTAATTTCACTCCATCTTCAAAGTTATCAATATTTGAACGACCAGAAACTTGCCACAATCCAGTGATACCGGGAAGAACTTCTTGTCGAATATAATGGTTTTTTTGAAACCTTTCTACATCTCTGATAGAGTGAGGGCGGGGACCTACTAAACTCATTTCACCTAGTAGAACATTAAATAGTTGTGGTAATTCATCCAAACTGTAAAGACGCAGGAACTTACCAATTCTTGTAATGCGAGGATCGTCTTTCAATTTAAACAGAATACCATCCTTGATCTCATTCTTTGCTTCTAAGGTTTCTAGCAACTTCTCTGCATTTGTATTCATTGTCCGAAATTTCCATATTTTGAACTGTTTACAATGCAGACCAATTCTATTCTGTCTGAAAAAAATTGGACCAGGAGAATCTAGCTTAATTAGCAGAGCAATTATCAGATATAGAGGTGACAGAAGCAATAGCAAAATAATTGTACAGAAAACATCAAAGCACCTCTTTACCCAAAAATCGCCACCTGCGATAATTGGCGCTGGAATTGTCAGACAAGGAACTTCACCAATCATCCACAATATAGACTTAGATGGCACAACTTCTCTCTCTGTTGGTAAAATCCGCAGAGTAATACCAGCACTCAGGAAATACCAAGAAATATATAAACGTTTCTTGATTGCATTCCAAGAAACAAAGACTTCAAATATATCTTGGTTATAAAGAAATTCCAGCATTGCTTCTCGATTATGTCTATCTAAAGAACTAGCTTCAGTTACACCAAGGAGCTTGTAGCAATTTTCTTTTTCGATTAACTTAATACTACTCTCTTTTTCTTCTGCATCTGTGATCAGAAAAACTGGATAACGAATTACTTCTAATTTACAAAGTTTTCTAGTAACAGCATCCACTAGGAAACGAGCAGTACAGATAAAGACTAGAGACAGTAACCAGAATAGTAAAAAAGTTGAAAGTGAGACATAAAGATTAGATCCATAGAAAAATGCAATCAATAAGAGGAATAAGTTTGATAGAGAAACAGTTGTAATCAAGCGACCATAATTGCAACAATGAATTCGTACATTATATAATCTTTGGAATGCAATCATACCTAATTCAATTGTAATAATTAGTAGTTCAAATGATGTTTGTACTGTCCAAGGTAACTCTGACAGAGTTTTATAAAATGCTGCGAATCTCCATGCCAAAATCAGAGATGTAGCATCTAACAAAATAAGTGCTGCTATCCGGAATAATCTAAAAGCTAATACTCTTTTTCTGATTGTGCCTTTAGCCGATCTTAAGTCAGATTTGAAATCTACTAATGGTAAAGAACTAATTGTTACCATTTTTCTTCTCCATTGCTCCTATGTATTTACTGTATTTTTGATTTAGCAGATAAGATTATAATTCAGCCAATAGGGAATAACAAAACCAAGCTAATCCATGTTTTGTTATTGAGTAATACTATAGTAAACCTAAATTATTCACGATAAAACACCATCTCTCCAGATTGTGTTTTGCCTTATTGCACCTCTTGTAGGGATAAATTTTTTGACAGAACTAATGTCTTCTTCGTTATACTTTTGGTTCTCAGCTTTCGTTTTCTTGAGGTAATACGTGGCGAAACCCAATTTGGTACATTAACTCCTTGAAACTCCATCTATGTACATTTTCATTGAGACTCAAAGAGGCTATGACCAAAAAACTTTGTTTGAGATTATGGTTAGAGGTACTAGTAATCAATATAGTACCTAAAATACTACCAAGGGTTTAGATGATGCCCTTTATGGTAATGAGGTCAGATATAGTCAAGCCATTGGGCAAATAAAATTATATATGTCGACATTGTAGTCTTCAGTTTGTAAAAGATTTGTGAGTTAATCTTTTTCTCTATAGGACTACCCAGTAAAGCTATATACATATTTGGTGAATGAGGGTAGTAATCAATCTCCTCAACTTGGTATTGATAAACTTGGGAACCGTGGCGCAAAATAATGTAGTCACCGGATTTGATCGCTTTTCCTATTCCAGTCATGTACCCTCCCTTTCCTTCATTTAGCCGATCAAATACATAGTCTCTTCCTAAAACTAATTTGCTGTAGTCGTGTGTTTCATTTTTCATTTTCATTATCTCGCTGAAACGCATTTTATGACAAATGATCTGTTCTAAACTTATCTATGGCAAATTTCTTTACCTCTGTATAAACTCAAATACTTGAAAGTCTTTTAGACAACAAAAAATCCTTATGATGTCCAATTAAGACTCATGACAAACGCACGTAATTTCACCTAACCTTTGCTGGATAGGATCTTGATTAGAAAAATAGTCTCTATTCCCTATCCATGCAGTGGTAGATTCAACGGAAGTGAAAGTTTGTTGGCAAGGGAAGTGGAAAGTTTTACACATGGTGTGAGGAAAAAACGTACATAGCCAAATTACATCTAGGGAGCCGCGACACTAGAAGTAGTTGATGTAAAATGCAGAGTATAAATGTTGTTTAAATCAAACATTTAGGCTCTCCGTTTTAATGCGCTCACTAAAAAGCAGACCTAAGGATTTAGCTCAAAATAGGCGTTTTACCAATAGAGTTGTTGCTAAATAAGCTAAAAAATCCATAAAACCCGCTCACAGTCAACATTTCACTCAGCTTGATTTAGAGTAGTTAAAACGTAAACATTAGAAGGGTTTGAGCTACTTTAGGCGTTATTAAGCGACAAGTCTAATATGGTGGTCTCAATAATATGATCTAGTTAGGCAAACCGGAAAGCTACAAAGTCGAAGACTAATCACCACTCTGTCAAAGTAAGGTTTTGTCTTTTTCTCGTTCATGCAACAAAGTCTACCACTATGTCTAATGAATTGTGCGTATACCCAAAGGACTAAAAAATTTCATATTTTGTAAATTTTAGTGTAAAAATATACTGTTATCAGCTTTTAATCTTTTGGGGAGCATCCCACTTTTTTAAAGGTTCTTTCCTTGGGACAAGACAAAATACCCTGAAAGCACTACAAGGTAAATAATGTGGTAATTTATGGTAAAATAAAAAGAATCCTCATTCGCAACAAGCTTTATTTAATGATCATATTACCCGAACTATACGAAACACACTTCAACCGGGAATTTGGAGTGCTGAATATTTATTACTAAAAATCCTATTCCCCTTCTCTGCATCCCATGAAAAGTCAAGTCTATAAAACCGTTAGAGTCCAGCTATAAATAAAGAGACACTCTAAAAAGGCAAAATGACAAGATGTTGAGCAATGACGCCAGTTCGCTCAAGTTGGTAGAACCGCCCACGGCGTAGGCTCCCCAATGCCCTAAGCGGCGGAGCAGTTATCTCTCTCCACTCACAAGGGGATTGAGTTTCCCGCCACTTTCAGTAAAGAATGCAAGAATACTTTTATACAACGTACTGATTTAACCTCTACCTTAATGAGTATTTGAAAATTCCATGAAACCCCCTATGTTGTTAATAATGGTTTAGTTGCTTTGGCTTCAGCACCCGTTAACTTACGACTGAAGTTGATAGGATATGGATAAATCTTATACATAGGGACTTGCAGAGATATCAAATACTAGCTATCAAAGAACTACAATTACATTCCACTTAGAGGCTATTTATAAAGTAAATTTAAAGGGGAGTAGGAGGGGATGCTCTTAAGGATTAAGATACCTCATATACAGTGTATTTACATAGTTGCTCATCGCACGAAAGTCTTATCCCACAGACTTAAATGATATGGAGTGGAAAATCCTGGCTCCCTTGATTCCACCAGCCAAAGAAGGAGGACATCCTCGCACAACTGATATGCGAGCAGTAGGCAATGCAATCTACTATCACTTGAAAACGGGATGCCAATGGAACATGCTTCCTGGAAACTTTCCAGCAAGTGCAACGGTATATAGCTACTACCGCAAATGGCAGTGCTTGGGGGTTTGGGAAAAATTAAATCATACACTGCGCGGTCAAGTTCGCTCAAAATTAGGTAAATCAACACAGCCAACAGCGATCGCCGCAGACAGTCAATCGGTAAGAACGACTGAAAAAAGGGGGATGTGTACAGCTTTGATGGCGGTAAAAAGGTAAAAGGTCGAAAGCGGCAGACTTTAGTTGATAGCCTGGGGCTTTTGTTGAAAGTGGTTGTATGTGAAGCAAACGCTCCAGAACGAGTACTAGCTGCCTACGCTTTAATGGAATTTCTAGAAGAGCGTCCAGAATTACTGGAAAAAATTGAAGTTATGTGGGTTGATTCTGGTTATGACGGTGATAAATTTGCTCTGTGTGTTTGGTTAATGATTCAAGCTCATGTTGATGTAATACGGCGTACTGAGCAAGAATTTCAGGTTCTCCCCAAACGTTGGGTAGTAGAAAGAACATTTGGGTGGTTTAACCAGTACCATCGTCTCAGCAAAGATTACGAGCGTCTACAAGAAATGAGTGAACCTGCCATATATGCTGTGATGACTCGTATCAAGCTACGTCGTCTTGTAGCCTAAAGATTTACTTTATAAATGGTCTCTCAGCAAGAAAACTTAGTGAAGTATTGACATATATAAAATGAGTATAAATATTAAAGATTCAGAACTTAAGGAAAATATTCAGTTGGATACCTTTGCTCACTTGATCGGCGGTCAAGTCATACAGGAATTGAATTACATCCAAATACTTGATTACCAGAATTTGTGCATTCATCAAATGTTTGAGATTCAGGCAGAGCGATCACCTGATACAATCGCCGTAGTATTTGAAAACACCC
>JAHHHK010000061.1 GCA_019359395.1 Komarekiella atlantica HA4396-MV6 | reverse complement strand
ACAAGTCTTAGTAAAGCGTTGTAATATTCTCAGTGAAATGAAAGAAGAAATTAGAAATCTAACTAATTATCATTGGCTAAATGTTATTTAATTTATTAGGGTTTTATGGAAACCGGATTTAGTATGACAGCTTATGGTGTTTTCTGTGGAATGACATTTCCATTACTGTTTGAAGTGTATAAACACCGTGAGAGATTACAGCCAGGAGATAAATATTTTACCAAGCCAGAAATAGCAGCGATGATGATGAGAAAGCTACAGTCGATGGGTTTTAAGTTCAACTTGGTACTTGCAGATAGCTTAGATGGTGAGCAGCGCGTTGGGCGGGCAATGCCCGACTTGAAGCGACTGCGAACCCGGAGGGAGAGAGTAGGAAGAATTTTATATCTGTATTAGATGAACTGATTAGATGAACTGAGTTTAAACTATATAGGAGCGATTCGCTCAAATAATTATGTAGAGTTACTTCCAAGACAACACATTCAATATTCAAAGTGGCATAAATTTCAAAGAGTATTCTCTGAACTGAGTAGTGAAAATCAATTTTTTAGAGAAATTATCCCTGAGAAACGTGGAGAACTTAGGTATTGGCAAATCACCACATATACTCTCACATTACCTAATAACTCTACCTGGTATGTGATGAGTAAATATCCAGACATTACGCCGAGAGAAGTTGGAAATTTTTACGGGTTAAGAACTTGGGTTGAATATGGTTTAAAACAAAGTAAAAATGAATTGGGTTGGGCGGATTATCGTCTGACTCACAAAACAGATATTGAGCGGTTGTGGAGATTGTTTGTAGTAGCTACCTGATGGTTAGCCTTCACTCAGACCAAATACGTTTATCTTCATCACAATCTGAGTCAAAATTGGCTTTACACCCCTTGTGGGATAATGGAAATAGCTGGAAGAATATTCTTAACAATCTTCGTTTAATTATTCAACCTTTTACTTTATTTAATTTGATATATCCCTGGTTAACAGTTTTCCCTATCCCTCAATTAGCTTTGGGTTTTTCTCAACTTCAATCTATTATTTATAACCTCACAGGTTCAATTTTTATATCCCTGACTCACGCTGATTTATACTTTTTCTCTGCCTAGAGTGACAAAAGCGTTTAAGGAAAGCGATCGCATTTCCAATGCATGTAAAGAAATATTTCTGTTTCTTAGAAGAGGGATAACTTTGTTTAAAATATCTTGCCAACGGCATCCATATTTCGTCATACCTCCAAGTTGAGTAGAGGCTTAAGTTTTCTGTACAGGAAATTTTTACCTTGAAGCCAAGGCTTTTTCATGCATGTTATAGGAACCACAAGATAAGCCCCTGACTGCCTTTGAGAATATAAATCTTGCCCTGTGGATGAACAATCATCACTGTATTCTTTACTGAAAGCGACTCTAATTTCAGAGGCAAATTCTGAAAACCCTAGCTGATCTGCCATACTCGCCATCATTGCAACTTCATGGGAGGAGTACTTTAGATACTTAGATTCACTACACTCCTCTAACTCGTTGACTAAACGAATCAGTAGCACATCTTTATCAATGTTATCCAAGATAGAAAACTGCTCATGCACTCTAGCTAATGTTGCATGGTTCCACTTTAGGAGTGTGTATTTATGGATATACTCTTCAATTTTTGCTCCAAAAGCAAGATAAATCCTTTGCCTTAAATGTTGTGACTTAATGCTACTCAAGTTTCCTTGAGCATATATGGCATGTAATAGCCCTGCACAAACTAAATCCACTGGAGCTTTCAAATCAATCAAAATACTAGCTGTGCCTACTAGGTGAGAGATAAATGTCTTCCCAGAAGGTCTAAACCATCCGCTAAAAGCCTCTATTATCAGAGTATATGCTTTAGATATAAGGTATATGTCTTCAGTTTTGTAGCCTAGCTTATTCGCTTGGGCATACATTTGAATATTCGTTTGGGCGCACAAATGCATAATTCTAGTGTAAAAGAAGTTTGTGTGGATAGAATAATGACGGTTTTAAAAAAGAAGTCTTGTTCATCATGCTTTCAACGAAAACATCGCAAATTCGTTGTTATATGGGAAAGAATTGCAGCCTGTTTTAATACTTTATTTTGTCTAGCTACAATTCACATCTGCATTAACCAAATCTTATTAGTGGGATAGTCTCTTGGTATTTAGTCCTAGAGACTAAAAAATGATTCACAAACTTTTTCTATGCAAAATAAAACATATTAAAACAGTTATCAGTTATCATTTCCCAGGCGTATAGTGGGAGTTTTAAATCAGTTGTCAATTATCAGTTATTGCGGTTGGTAACTGTTTACTGTTCACTGTTATGGTCTGCTGTTTCAGCAGGGTTTTTATTGATAACTGTTCACTATTAAATTATACACGCTACGATGCACACAAACTTTAGATTAATCCACTTATCAAGATCCATTGCTCATATCCTTACTTTGAGAAACTTTCTTGAATGCATTACTGAAATTTTCAAACCATCAAGTCTCATAACTTAAATGATTCAATTAATAATTAATTTATACTAGCTTTAAGATAATTGCTAGCCACATGCAATTTTAATGCAACAATAATTTTATCTTTTTAATAAGCGATCAGCTTATTATCGTAAATAGTAGCAAATGGCTATCAAATAAGATACCTGTATACATCAATTATGCAACAAACATTAGATGAAGTAACTTCGGCATCAATACTTCTATGCCATACAAGAAAGTTGCATTAGCCGTCAGTTTCCAACTCCAGCAAGCTCAACAATTTCTCTTCCAACGTCGTCAAATAAGCCCGATTCAGTTTCCCCAACGACTCCAGAAACCTCTGCACCGATTCCTCCAGCCCACTCGAATACACCCGATGATGTGATAAGCCTAACGGCATGGCTTCGCTTACCGCAGATTACCTGCATCTGTTCACACTCGTTCGGCAGGTAATTGTAGGACTTCAGGTGTTGCAAAGCAACAGTGTACTCCCCATCCCAGCTTTTGACAGTGCAACTAAAATCATTCCCTCTTACAACTATCCCCCAGCAGCCACCCTTACCTCTGAGTTCCGGGTTGTCCTTTGCAAGGATTTGACAGACTTCGCCGATTTGGTAGGTATTGGGTACTTTAGTTCTCTCCATTATTTTTTGCACAACGTCTTTCACAATCCTACCAGTTGGCACTTTCCCACCAGCAAGTTCTACTGCTCTTAGCCACACTTCTTGCTGTTGGTAGGGTTTGAGCTTTGTCATAGGTCGAACTTGTCCCTCTGCTGTCGGCAAAATGCGATCAAATTAATCACATTTTTCATCAAGTTCTCAAAAATAACAGCCGCATTTATTAAAAGATAAAGCTGTCGGCGGCTGTAACACTTAAGAGTGATAACGGTAGCAACAGCACAACAAATTAATTGTTAGAGCAGAAATCCAAAAGCGATCAGTTGAGTTTGAGAAATTGTTTGCGTTGCTCCCACTTGGCCGTTAAATATCATGAGTCAACTTGTTGAATATATTGGATTGCAACTACTAACGCATCCATCATTACCTCATAACTATCATCAGTAGAACGTTCTAATGTCATTAATCCAGCCTGTTCGATGGAGATAAAACCAGTAATCGCTGCGTTAACCATTCGCATTGCATCAATTAATTTTGTTTCACTAAGATTGTATGATTGCAATACTCGTTTGAGGAAGCCGAAGACCTCTTGAATTAGCACGGAAGTTACTGGATCTTTTGGATTGAGTTGAAATTGGGTCATAACTCGATAGCGGTTGGGGTGCAATAGCGCAAAGTTCCGCGTTGCCCGTCCCCCTGCTCGCAGCAATGCCTGGGGATTGTCTAAGCCATTAGTTTGTTGACGAGACCATTCAATATATTGCCGCCAAATTGTGATTGCAACTGCCCGTTGCAAGGCTGCATTCCCATCTAAATGCTTGTAAATCGCTGGAGGCTTAATCCCCAATTCTCGCGCAACCCGATTCACACCTAAAGCAGCTTCCCCTTCTTTATCGAGGCAGGCGATCGCCGCATTAATTACATCCTGCTGCGTTAAGGACTTTTCTTTGACTGGACGACCCATAAAGAATTTAGTTAATGTAATTAACTAAAAGTGAATATAATTAACTTTATCAAGAACTAGCTATTTGCGCCTATGAGTAGCCTGACGTTTGCTCCTGCCTATGAACTGGCACGGATGATTTGCGATCGCCAAGTTTCTGCCGTCGAAGTTCTCAATGCTTACCTCGCTCAAATCACTAAACACAACTCGAAGTTGAATGCTATTTGTACGCTGGATGAAGATAATGCCCGTACTAGAGCCAAGCTAGCTGATGAAGCTTTAGCAAAAGGCGAAAACTGGGGTGCTTTACATGGTGTTCCGATCACGATTAAAGACATTTTTGAAACAACAGGATTGTTAACTACCGCAGGCTACATACCCTTAAAAGACTACGTACCTCAACAAGATGCCACCGTCGTTGCCAGACTTCGAGCAGCCGGAGCAGTCATCTTGGGAAAAACAAATATGGCTGAACTGGCTGGCGATTACCAAAGTACGAATTCCCTCTTTCCACGAGTCAATAATCCTTGGAATCTTGACTATACTGCTGGCGGGAGTTCTGGGGGGAGTGCTGCGGCTGTTGCAGCAGGGCTATCGCCATTGGATTTAGGCAACGATATTGCGGGTTCAGTGCGTCAGCCTGCTCACTTCTGCGGCGTGTATGGTTTGAAGCCTACGGATCGCCGCATTTCTACAGCAGGGCAAATTCCAGAAGTGCCTGGAATGCCAGTGTGTCTTCGGCAAATGATTACAGTGGGTTGTTTTGCGCGATCGCTTGAAGATATCCGGCTGTGCTTTTCCTTAATTGCAGGCTCTGACATTCGCTGTCCTGATGTGCCGCCAATTCCCCTCGATACCCCTTCTGGTAAGTCTTTGCAGAATCTCAAAATTGCTTGGATCGATGAATGGGCGGAGGTTCCTGTTGCGTCCGAAATTCGAGATGCAATGGCTGCGATCGCGCAGACTTTATCTCAAGCAGGTGTCCAAATTGAACGCTGGCTTCCTAAAGACTTTGACCTCTCAACAACACTGAACCTTTACGGGCGGATGGCTGCATACATCAACATCTACGCTCAACCGATAGATCGATATAACGTGCGTCGCAGTTTGAAGCAGATTTTTCGTACTGCAACCCAAGGCGACAAAGAACTCCGCAAATTGGGGGATTTCAGCCGCCTCCTACCAGAGCTATTAAATCCACGCCTGAAAGGATATTTTGAGGTACTTACCGAACGCGATCGCTTCACTGCCCAAATGGATGAGGCATTACAACCTTGGGATGTGTGGCTCACTCCTGTTGCTGCAACCCCTGCTTTTACCCATCGTCCGGCTTGGAGTGCTATTAAGATTGATGGCCGCTCCTACCCTCATGCAGTGGCAAACGGATCTTACACTATGCCATTTAATCTGAGTGGACATCCTGTAGTGGTGATCCCTATTGGGCAAACTCACAATGGTCTACCAATTGGAATGCAAGTTGTTGGCAAACGGTGGCGTGAGATGGAGTTGTTAGCGATTGCTCAAGAGCTTGATCAAGTCATTGATGCTTTCCAAAACCCATCTGAAATTATTTGAATTGATTTTCTTTTTTAAAGTAACTAGTCCTAGTCTTTACCTCCCAAAACTTTCCCAGATTAGTATTCAGTCTGTTTGTGATTTACTAATTCCACATTCAAGCTCTATAAACTTCAAAAGCTTTTCCTCAAACTCAGTTAAATACGGACGCTTCAATTCTCCCAAACATTTCAAAACTGCCTCTGCTGATGCTTCTAACTTGCCACTGTTACGCAACCTGTTAATGCGATCGCAAAGGAGTTGCATCTGCTGACATTCCGATTCCAGGTAATTGAGCGGCTTGAGGTGGTCGATTCTCACAGTATACTCCCCATCCCAGGTTGTTACTGTACAACTGAAATCATTCACCTGGCTAACGATGCCCCAGCATCCACCTTTACCTCTCAATTCGGGGTTGTCCTTTGCGATGATTTGGCAGACTTCGCCAATTTGGTAGGTATTGGGTACTTGAGTGCGCTCCATGATTCGCTGCACCACATCTTTAACAATCCTACCAGTCGGCACTTTACCGCCAGCTTGTTCCACTGCCGTTAACCACACTTCATGCTGTTGTTGGGGTTCAAGCTTTGTCATGGGTCGAACTTGCCCCTCTGCTGTCGGCAAAATGGCCACAAATTGTGGACATTTTTGCAGGTTGTCTATAACAATTGCTGCATCGACTAACTGGTAAGAACGAGAACGATTGTAGCCAAATCTATTTAAACAATACTCATCAAAGGTTTTATGCGTGGAGCGATATAACCTGCGATCTCGCAGTTCCATCAGCGCCTTGCCAGCTTCAAAAACCGCTCTCTCCACTTTGCGTTCCAAGCGCAGGCGATCACTTTGCTCCTGCTCGGTTAATTCTGGAATTTCAACAGCAGTAACGGTAATTGTTGCTGTAGCTGGGTTTTGTTCTTGCGAGATATTCTCTTGGGCAAGGTTATCTGGTGGTGTGCTGTCACCGGATGCGGCAGAGGTGGCTTTTTTGCGTTTGCAGGGTGGTGGTTTGGTCATTGTTCCACCGCCAAACTCACAGCGCTTGAACAGATATTGAGTTGTGCCATGATGAGTGCATAACTATATTTAAATGTCTTCCCCAAACCTTTGCTGAGGTTGGGGTTTTTTATTGAAACTTTGTTGCTATGGTAAAACAGCCTCAAATTTACCATGCAGATGAAAACTCAAGAAAACAAATGCAACTTCCGTTGGCAGCGTGTTGGGTTAGCTATGGCTTTCGGTGCAGTAGCTGTGATGCTTGCTGGAATTGCTATTGACCGCTGGCGTGTTAGAGACGGATGGTGCGCGAGATTTTTGCCCAACGGAGAACAGAAAGTACTTTACGGTGACGATTGCTGGAAATAGAATTTTGAACCATGTCTAGCGGTAATCGGTAATTCAATCTGGAGTGATCGCACTTAGAGCGCAATACTCTTGAAGATTGCACTCAGAATTGATAGTGGAGAGATCATGAACAAGCAACCAAATCAAGAAAACCGTAGCCTACAAGAAACGCCATGTTTTATCTGTGGTTCACAGAACTTTATTTGGGGTCGTACTGTTGGAGAATCATCAAGTCAGTGGGTATATTTTCGTGCTGATGGGGCTGCGTGGGGGGAAGGTGAAAAGCTACGGGCGCGTAAATGCATTGATTGTAAGAATATTCAGTTGTTTACATATGATTAACTGATTAATTGAAGCGTTCACTATTCTACCAATCGCCTAAATCCAAAAGCGCAAACGTGAACAAAGAATGCTACTCATCATCTTCTATCTTCTTTGGTGGGTGCAGATTTGCACTCCTCAACAAACGGCGTAGATTAACAACACCATAACGGTTGAAACGCAAAGCTTCAACCGTTGCTCTACCACAAGGCGTCTTACCAATCACCTGTGTAAAATCGTCACTCCAGTCAAAATGTTCGCTCCAAACTTGTAGCCGAGGGTTATACAACGCAATTTTTTCTCCTGTTTCTGGATCTGTTGCCTGTGTTTTGGTGTGTTTATAACTATTACAACCAAAGCAACTCCAAGCAAGATTTTCCAAAATTGTTTCACCACCTGCTTTTCGGGGTTTTATATGCTCAACCGTAAAACTCTGTGTGGCAAATTGCTCATAACAACAGCAATACTCACAGTAACCACCCGCACGAACAGCAACAACACGCCTCATTGATTCTGGGGTTCGTGACATTAGGCTACATCGCTATGTGTAGATAAGAACTCGTTAATCAGCACTTTCAAATCAACTTGACGAAGTTGAGCCAGTTTAATTAATGCTTCTGCGCGTTCAGCATCTTGTTGTTCGACACGCTCAACATACATTAGTAGTTCTTGATGCTCTGTCTGTGTAATAACTCCAGCTTCGTTTTTCTGACGCAAATAAGTTAATCTGTCTTGTTCTTCAGAAGATAGACGGCGTTGAATAATTTGAATTAAAGCTACTTCACTGGCTTCAGATTTTAGCGCTTCTGATACCTGTAAAGCCTCATGAGAAAGGGATTCTAAAAATTCCACTGCCTTTACTAAAGATTCTCCTGGTAATTGTTCCAGCAGAGCGATCGCTCTTTTGCGAATTTCTTTTTGTGCAGTCATAGAAAGCCTGACCTCCGCAAGCATATAGCTTAGATTATAACTAGTAGTCTACCAACCCAAGCAAAGGGTGGGTGAGGACTGGGAAAAGGGGAAAAGTATTTGAACAAAAAACTCTGTATATTATGTTTTGTTGAACAGTATCCAGAAAAATTCTAGATATCCTTTCTCGCTTTTGAAATGGAAATCCGATTTTTAAACTCCCAGGATGTCGTCGTTTACCGTGACCTGCGTCTCCAAGCATTGATAGAGTCACCGACGGCTTTTGCTTCCAGTTATGAGCAGGAATCCTGTTTTTCTTTGACTAACTTTGCTGCCAGACTTCGCCCTCATGATGATTCTGCTAACGGTATTTTCGGTGCTTTCGGCGACAAAGATCGACTTATTGGTATACTCAGCTTCTCACGCGAAAGCCGTTTGAAGCGTACTCACATTGGTTCTCTCTGGAGTATGTATGTTTTGCCTGAGTTTCGCAGGCAAGGCGTTGCAGCCACCCTTCTCGATGAGGCATTATCCCATGCCCGACACCTTGGTGGTCTGCGACAGATCGTCCTCACGGTCACTACAAACAATTTAGCAGCCTGCTCTCTTTATAAATCGCGGGGTTTTGAGCGTTTCGGTTTAGAGCGTGATGCTTTATTTATTGATGGTATATATTTCGATGAGGAGCATCTGGCATTACATTTCAACCATGATGCTTAACGAGAGCCTATTGCATACTGACTATATATAAAGTAGACGGCGAAACATTGTTATTGGCAGCTAAGGTGAGGAGAGGATGTTAGAGCCAGATTAAACTAAGAGTATTAAAATTGGTATTTTCGAGCAGATGACAGTTAATAATGGATTGATTCTTACACTCTTTATTCTGATTATTACAAGTCTAGCTCTTGGCTATGGTTTTGGCGTGAAAGCTCGACGTTTACCCTTTACGGCAGAAATTGGGTTTAACCAGAAGCAATGGCAATTTCTGCGATGGTGGGTTAAGTTAGCCTTGGTTGCTGGAGTTTTGTTACCTACGTGCTTGTTAGCTCTGGCTTGGAAACAACCATCTTCATGGGTATTCTGGGGGAGTTACCTATTGATAGTAGCCGTGCAACTCACTTGCGAACGTGTCTTTAGTCGCTCCCTTGTGCCAAGTATTGTTGTACCCATTGGTTTTTTCTACACAGCTTTTCGGTTGTGGCAACTGCTAGACGGATTCAGGCAATTAACATTTTCCTATTTGACATTGGTGGGTTTTGGTGTTGTTGTGTTGTTTTGGGTTGCTAACTTAATAATGTTGATGGTGATGGCCATTCCAACGGTCTTTGTAGGTTCGGAGTCAATTTCACAATCTTGACTTGTGTTTTGGCATAATCACGGTTCATAACCTATACTATCGCTATCTCTATCAAACCCGTGGGGATTGGGCGGATTAACCTTAAATCTGCGGTAAGAAATATTAGGACAATCCAAATCTGCCGAATTGGGTGGAATGCAAATATCTGGGTAAGCCCCATCGCATTATTGCACCTGCTCCCGCGTGGTTGCTCCTTGAGTTGGTTTTTTGCTGCGTCTGAAATTTCAAGACATCACTTGTTGAAATTGATTCCAAAAACCCAGCTTTTTGACTTTAGCATCAGCCTCAGCCTTATGGTTTTATCTGCCAAACTTTAATAGATTTATCGCCATCTGTAACATTTGCAATTCAACACTCCCGTTCCCCCTAGCGTGCCATATCCTGTCTTGAGAACTGCGATGGCTGCGCCAACGCGCCTGGGCGAACGCTACAGCGGGAGCAGTAATTAGATTGCTTGACCACTAGCAATTAATCTATGGCGCTACTTTTTCTTTGAACAGCTTCCCAGTAGAAAATGCAGGCACTTTGGTAGCCCGAATAGTCATTGGCTCATTGGTTTTGGGATTACGTCCCTCGCGCTGAGAGCCTTCGCGTCACTCGAAACAAGAACGAGGATTAATTGCAACTAGCAGTAAAAGAAACGAGCGTCTCCTATTGCAGATGTTTCTTCAGTTCAGCCGCCGCTTGAATAAAAAGCGAACGGGTTGCTGGCAGTTCGGCTAACGCATTCAACAATCCGAAGTCGTGAATCATGCCGTTGTAGCGCACAGTAGTGACGCTGACGCCCGCTTCATCGAGCTTGCGTCCATAGGCTTCGCCTTCATCCCTCAAAATATCGCTTTGTGCAACCTGAATTAACGCTCTTGGCAATCCTTTCAATTGCTCAACCGTCGCCTGTAGGGGAGAAGCATAAATATCTTTGCGCTTTTCTGGGTCAGCGATGTACATATCATACATCCACTTCATCAAAGGTGTAGTCAGAAAACGCTTCTCGCCAAATTGATGGTAGGAATCCGTTTCAAAATCAGCGTCTACGATTGGCCACATCATGATTTGCAGCTTAATGTGTGGCCCTCCTTTCGCTTTCGCCATCAAGGTGGTAACAGCCGTCATGTTGCCACCAACACTGTTGCCAACGACTGCTAGATTATTGCCGTCAACATCAATCTCCTCACCATGCTCGGCGACCCATTTGGTAGCGGCATATATCTCATTAATAGCTTGTGGATACTGAGCATCTGGCGTGCGCGTGTAGTTGACAAAGACCGCCACAAACCCTGAAAGGATGACGAGATCGCGAACCATGCGCTTGTGTGTTGGGTAATCGCCCAGTACCCAACCGCCGCCATGAATAAAGATGAAAACAGGCAATGTGCCTTTGACGCCTTCGGGTCGCACAATGTTGAGCGTAATTGGATAACCGTCAACGGTAATCGTCTTCTCAGACTCCTCAATGCCTGAAAGATCGACTTGAACAGAAGCCTGTGCATCTACCAGTACTTGACGTGCTTGGAGTGGAGTTAATGTCTCTAACGCCACACCCCCTGAATTCAGCACTTTCAAAAATGCCTTCACTTCCCTGGAAAGACGCGGGTCGTCTGCGACTTCCAAAACTTTCACTGCTTGCGAGTTTGCTCGACTAATCATAAGCCCCCCTTGGATTTATAGATGGTGGATAATTTGTTGAAGTGGCACTGTCAAGCCAGTTAACTTGACAATGAGCGCTTCCACTGTTTCATAACGCCTCAAAGTGATTACCTAAAAGGTACAACTACACAGCCAATTACTCAATTTTTTGTCAGAAAAAGTGTACAAGGGATTATTCTATCTCCATACTCAGACTCCAAAAGCATCAACAGCTTCTCCTCGACCGCAGTCAAATATGTCCGCTTCAACTCCCCCAGATGCTTCAGCACAGCACGGACAGTTTCTTCCAAGTTTTCCTTTTCCCGTAGCTTATGAATGCGATCGCTCCTAGAGAAATGCCAGTTATCTACATCTTCTAAGGTTGTATTTAGTTTTGTGCATTTCTAGCCAGTTGTAGAGCCTTAACTGAACTCTGTTGAGGGCTGTATCAACATGTAGAGCGGTTTTACAGCACTCACGCTTACAACTGGCATAGCTAGATGTCAAGAAGCGGGAAGTTTTATCTTTTCCCTTGTACAACTTCTTTACCTTTTATAGCAAGAAGGCTGACACTGAACCTGTACTCAGGTCAGTGTTGAGATGAATTGTGCGTGAGTTGAGGAGTGTAGTCTGACTATATTTGAGCGCAGCGAAAACCAGGAAGACTACGACGACGAAACGAGCAAAATATTTTGTTTTGAGAAACACATCTGTCAAATTACGTGCTACCATGAACACGTAAACACGGTAAGGTCGATTCGCCACTTTGCGCTCGTGACGGAAACCGCCAAGACCGCAAGTGGCTCACCATGTACAGAGCAGTTAAAGTCAGAATTTATCCTACCGATGAGCAAGAATCCTGTCTAGCTCAATGTTTTGGTAATACTCGTTGGCTGTGGAACTATATGTTAAATGCCACAACCACCGCCTACAAAGAAACAGGGAAAGGTCTTTCTAAAGCTGCAATGGACAAGTTGCTCCCTGGTTTGAAAAAAGAATATGAATGGTTAGGACTTGCTTATAGTCAAGTTCTGCAACGAGTAACATTCAACCTTTCAAGTGCGTTTGTCAATTTCTTTGAAGGACGCGCTAAATATCCTAATTTCAAATCTAAACATGGCAAGCAATCAATTCAATATCCTCAAAATATAAAGCTAATGCCACAGGATTCTGTGATTAAGTTTCCAGGTAGCTTAGGGATAATGAAAACCGTGTTTCACAAACAACTACCAGACGCAAAGTTCACAACTGTAACAGTATCTAAAAATGCAGACGGCAAATATTATGCGTCTATTTTGTTTAATCAAACGGATAATCCAGTAGCAGCAATCAGAGAAGCTATTGGGGTTGATCTTGGTTTAAAAAATTTTGCTATAACGTCCGTTGGTTCAAAGTATGACCTTCCTAAAAAACAGTTAGCAAAATTAGAGAAGAATAGGAAACGTAAGCAACGTAAACTAGCCAAAAAGACATATAAGACTTCGCTCAAGCGACGCAAAGCTAAACGAACAGTAGCTAAAGTATCTAGTAAAATAGCTAGAGTGAGAGAAGACTTTCTACACAAACTATCTCGCAAAATAGCATACGAAAACCAAGTTATTTGTGTAGAAGATTTGGCAGTTAAGAACATGGTAAAAAATCCAAACTTGGCAAAATCAATATCAGATCAAGGGTGGGGAATGTTTCAAACCATGCTCAAATACAAAGCTGAAAAATTTGGTCATGCCTATCAAGAAATAGGTAGATTTTTTCCGTCGTCTCAGCTTTGTAGTGAGACTTTACTACCAATTCCAATGCTGCAACATGGATATGATTCATTGAGAGTCCGGTTTGTAGATTGCCCTCACTGCCAAAAACAGCATGACAGAGATATCAATGCTGCAATTAATATTAAGAATGAAGGTTTGCGATTATGGGCGTTAGGTACTAGCGCTTCTGCCCTTGGAGGGAGTGTAAGACCAAAGTCATCAGGACGTAAAAAATCTATGACGGCAGAGGCAATTCCCTGTGAATTGGGAAGCCCACACCCTATCTGTACTCAGATGGGTGTTGGGTAGTTCACTGTCCCGTTGTGTTGTTAACTCCATTGAAACTGTAAGTCAAAGACATTGGATGCCAAATTGCCAAAATTGCTCAGGGTTTTCTCCCATATTCCGACTCCAGAAGCGTCAACAATTTCTCTTCCACAGCAGTAAGATAAGGTCGATTCAGCTTCCCCAACGACTGCAACAGATTTTTGACCAGTCTCCTCCAGTGAACTCGAATACACCCGATTAATGCGTAGGCGTAGCCCGCCGCAGGCATCGCTAATTAACTGCATCTGGTCACATTCGGCAGGCAAGTAATTGAGTGGCTTGAGGTGGTCGATTCTCACAGTGTACTCCCCATCCCACATTCTCACTCACTGTGCAACTGTAGTCATTCACCTGGCTGACAATTCTCTTCTAACAGCCACCCTTGCCGATTAATTACTTATACAAAAAAGATAAGGGATTGCTCATATTTTCAGCAAAACCAAGAATCCCGCGATCGCGATGTTCGTAAATTAACTGACCTTGGGAATCAAATAGAAAAGTGCCTCCCCGTTGTGTCAAATAAGATGAATCTGGTACATAAATATTCCAGTTTCTCAAAACTTCAGTCATGTTTCGCAGGCGCAGGGTTGCTAATTCAAATGGGCGCTGAAAACCTTTTCCTCCAGCCGCTTTGAAAAACGAACCTTTTATTGGTGGTAAAGGTGTACCCTTGATAACTTCCTCATCAGCAATTAATTGAGGTGCTTTTTTATCACCTTTGTAACCCCGAAAAACTTCCTTGAGAGTTCCAGGGCTACGAATTCCTGCACACATTAAGATTAAATTAAGCCAAGCTGTTTGTGAACTTGATAGCAAAGGAAATTGTATAGATAAGCCGCGATAAAGACGTAAAAGCTCGTGAACTTCAGCCTTTGCATCCACAAATAACCATTCTTGAGGAAAGCCAGTATATTTGCAAAACTTGATCCCAGAATTGCGGTTTCCAATTCCAATAGCACGAATTGTGATTCCTCTGGCTTCAATCTCTTCAAATTCTCTTCGCAGCCACCAAGCGTATTCTAAATTATCAAAATCTCCCAACTGCGACCAAATAAGTACGAGCAACTTTGAAGTATTTGAGCAACCATCTAAAACGGGTTTAATCTCTCCATCACTAACTCGCAAGCGTTGAGTTTGACTCAAAATTGAGTAAATATCTAGAGAATTGGTGGGTGTTTCAGTATTCATGTACGTGAAGGCAACAGTCTTTAAATAAAATTTTAGATGGATTCGGACAGCAACCCTGACATATCTAATACTCGTCCTGACCAAATATTACATTGTTCTGACATTTGCCTCTGTTTACTATCATCAGACCAAATACTATTAAAAGTTAATCTCCATCGTGCCAGTTGAACTTGAATGTTAACCAGTTCTTCAGCATATTCAGGCTCAATTTCTGCTGCCGTCCATTCAATAAAACATATAGTTTCATCTGTCACACTTTCAACAGCTTCTTTATAAGCGCTGTTACAAAATGTTCTAATCCTAGCTAAATTGGAAGCTATGTGTCCTAAGCGAATTGATGTATTTTCACTTTGAAAATGCACTTGTTTTTTATCTAAATTCTGGTTCATATCCACCAATTAACTCCTGAGTTATTTTTTTAACACGTTCTTTAATCGCTGGGTCTTGAATTAACATTGAGCGATTATTTTGACGCTTGACGAATGTTAATAATCGATTCATAAGCTATCGATTGGTCAAAGGGAGTCCAATCCGCACCCCAGATATCTCGCTGTCTACTACCGTCTTCAAGCAATGCTGCTTCACAGTAAGCGTGTTTCTCTCCTCCTCCAGCTAAAATCCCTCTTTCTATATCTACTGCCACTTTAATGTAAACTCGCAAAGTTTGCAGCATTTGCTCAACTTGTTCTAGTGTCCCTCTTTCTTTAAGAATCAGTACCAAAATTACACCCATACCACAATGGATTACCTAAAGGAGAGCGAAAAATTTCGGGGGAGATGGGTAAGAATTAACCAAGGGGTTGAAATATTAATCATCCCAAAGAAAGAGAAATTTGGTAGATGCAAGTTCGGTGTAACGAACGGTATGCTGAATATTTTTATGCCCCAAGTAACTCTGAATTGTTCGGGTATCAATGCCTCGATTAGCCAAATAGTAACCCGTTCCATGTCGTAGCATATGAGCATGAATAGGGAAAGGCAAACCAGCTAATTCACCAGCCCGCTCAACAATGCCGGCGATCGTATCATGTGCCAACGGGCCACGTCGAGAAGACTGGAAAATGTAGGGACTAACAGGATAATCTCGTTGCAGCTGACGGAGAGAGCGAATCTCCAGACCGGAAAGTGGTTGAACCGAAGGCGTACCTTTTTTGACTCGCCTCACGTAAATTGTACCACCATTCCAATCTATTTGCTCCCAGCGCAGAGATACCACCTCTGCCACTCGCAAACCGTGGCGGTAGATCAACAAAATTAGGGTTGAGTCTCGATGAGCGTGGCGACCCTTGGATTTTTTGATAGCTGACCGCATCAACTCAACTTCTTCTGGTAACAAATGCTCTCTAGTCCTGACTGAGGAGTATTTGTGAGAGTTAGGCGATTGACGCTCTGGTTTTTCAGTTTTACCAACTTTCGGTGGTTGGACTGTTTGTGGTGTCATGACTCAACCCCCTGAAAATCTTGGGGTATGTGAGCTGATTTTACCAACTTACGCTCCAAAGTTGGTAAGCACCAAGACATAAAAAACAGTTCAGCTTTTTACGGATAATCGTCACTCACAAGTAATTTAAATCACAATTATTTACGTAAAATTAAGCGATATGAGGTACTTGCTGGTTTTGCTGGCTATTGACTTTAAAACCAGGATACCATTGCTGGAATTTGCTCTCTAACTCTTCATTGAGAACTAACATTCTCACCTGGAGCAGAAGATGAACACCTTTAGGAGTCCAGCGCATCTGCTGTTTTTTGACAAATCGTTTGCTAATAACTTGATTAACCGTTGATTCTACGAATCCAGTAGCAATAGCTTCACCATTTCGCCAACGTTCTCCATAATTGGGGATATAAGACCCATTGTTGGCAATGTAGGTTTCAAACTCCCGCACCATTTTAAACAGTTTTTTTAGCTCTATTGCGCTCTTACCATCAAAAATCACGATTTCTAGGTCGTCCACAAGGTCTTTTATCAGTTGCAATGCTCTAAACACGTTTCCATGCCACAGATACCACTTAATCCGTTCTAGCTCTTTGGGTATATCTGTGTCTAGTTCGGTATCTTTTTTGCTAAGTCCTTTTGCTACCTGACTCATCACTGTCAATCGCATGGTGATATGAAACCAATCCAGTAGATATTCTGCGTTGGGATTGAGATAAAGCTGTAGTTCGCGTATCTTTTCATCACCATCTGACAAGAAAGTTACTTGTTGATTCATCTGCATTCCTTGAGATATCAACACCTCAAAGATCCGACGTTGGGGTTTGGTATCGTAGCAATGAACTCCCCCAAATCGCTTGGATGTACTGTCAGCTTTTATACTCTTGCCCACAATAACTTCAAAGTTACCTTTAGAGCGCGATTTTTTATCGTAGGAACGAACATATCCGCCATCCATTCCCAATACCAAGGGTAAATTAGGTCGGGGCAATTCCTCCCAATCTCTTGGACAGCCTTCAATGTATACTCCCTTTTCTTCACCCAACTCGTCTTCTAGGCGTTGACCAATTCTGTGTAAGTTATTCCGTATCGCTGTAGTGTTTATTTCACCTTCTATTGGTAATACTTCCTGTAATAGTTTCACAGACAGTCCGTAAGACATCAAAGACCCAAACTTGGACTCCAGATACAATAGTTCTCTGGAGGTGCGTTCTAGTAGTAAGTTAGCTACTGGGTTAAAGCTACGGGTTGGTTGTCCCTGGCATGGGCAGTGAAATAGTCGATGGCATTGGAGATGTAATTTGCCAAACAATGTGCGGTATACAATTGTACGCTTATCTTTATGCAACAGTTTCTGGCTACAGTGCAAACATAATTCCTGTTGTTGAGAATACTCTGCTACTTGTTGCTCGGCTAGGGTGTGTTGGAGGTTTTGTAGTAATGTTTTGGCTTCCGCTAGTTTTAGTCCCAAGTTTTCTGGCTGTAAAGCACCGCGTTCAATCTGCATAACTTCTTGGACAACTTGGGAATCTCCATGATCTGACTCCACAACTATTTGGATTTTAACTTTCACACTATCCTCTGCTCAAATAACATTTCTTTATCCCCAGCCACATATTGCTGTAAACGTTGGTTTATTTTTTGGCGGTCAAAATGGTCAACCATTAACCATTGACGTAGTTCGTATATTTCCTCAATATTGCCAGGTATATCACCTTCGTCCACAATGTCACTTAACCAAGAAGCTATATATCTTACTGAGTATTCCTGCTTTTGTGCCATGAACTCCCACGAGCCACCACAATCTTCTGGAGGACAAGCGCGTTCACCATCAATGCACACTGGATAAAAGCAATTTGATTTGGGAGTGAGAATTGCTTCGACCCGAATTTGATGCTGCCACTTATCACGCCTGGTCATATTCGTATAAAAAACGCTCTCGCATTCGCCAGCCAAAATCTGATAGTTTGACTTTCCTTGGGTCGTCAGAAAACCCTATTCCACCAATTTGTGCAATTCCATAATGCTTACCGTGGATGAAGAAGCGATGTAGGTGGGAATCAGTCCATCCCATTACTATCTGGATGATGTAGTGCAAATCGGCAATCGTGCTGTCGCTCTTGGTTTTTATCCTACGCCAAATCATTGGACTGATGCCCAGGATAAAAATATGAAGCTGGTAGATGACAAGTTGCTCAGAATCGCTCATTGGGTCATCTTACCCCATTGCCAGTCCCATCTCCCCCGAAAAAAATCGCTCTCGTGATTGTGGATAATGCAACGTTTCATCATGGCGGTCGGATTGCCCAACTTATCCAAGACGCAGGATGTCACCTTCTGTACTTGCCGCCTTATTCGCCAGACCTCAATCGCATTGAAAAATGTTGGGCATGGCTGAAAAGTCGGATTCGCAAACAGTTACATAATTCAGATAATTTACGCGATGCCATCGAATTTATTCTCAAACAAGCAGCGTCCTAACATCAATGGCTATGGCTATAACTCTCCAAAGTTGCGCTCGTTTCTGGGGCAATTTGCTTTGACCGCCATTGGCTCAAGCCTAGTTGATTGCCAATGTCAATGCCTAACTCAAGCGCCGTTTTACACATCTGGATATCTCCTGGTGCCGTCAGGTAGCCTAGATCAATCACAGGAGCGTCATTAGGATTGCTTGAGCGCAGGGTAACAGTTCCCCTACTCTTCAGGTGCATGACATTTGGCCACAACCAAAAAGAACGTTCTGGGACTGGGAACCCTTTGAGTGTTCCAACACCTACTGAGGATTCTATATCAATAACTGAACTACTATTTTCTGTAGAACCGAAGATGACGGCTGGGGCTAGACCATAGTCATAGAACGGCACATCTTTGTTTTGGGGAATTAAAAATCCGGCACTGACAAAAAGATCATCATGTAAATTTTGACCTACTTTTGGAACGTTTGCAACTACAGGAATATCAAATTTTGCTAATTCATTTTCGTCACCGATACCTGAGAGCATCAAGATTTTTGGACTTGCAATTGCACCTGCACTCAGAATAATTTCATTGTGTATATAAGCAAGCTTTTGTTGACGATCTTTGACATATTCAACACCAATCGCTTTGGTATCCTCGAATAAAATTCGAGTTACAAAAGCCTGATCATGTACGGTTACATTCTGATATCGTTCTGGCTGGAAAGTGCTGTATGTGGTTTCTCGAATCAGATTGGATGCTCCTGTTACGTTAAATTGAAATAGAGCGTATCCATATTGACTTTCGCTGGTATTGTAGTTGGGATTATGAGGCAAGCCGTATTGTGCGGCAGCAGTAAACAAATCGTTGATGAACTCCGAAGCTTCCCCGCTCAACACTTTCATGATCTGCTCTACTTTCTGAAAGTGTGGCAAAACATCATTCCATGACCAACCAGGTGCTACTTTGCCCCACGCATCAAAGTCAGAGCGGCTACCCCGCACGTAGACCATAGCATTATGCAGCGCACACCCACCTAAAACTTTTGCTTGCGCTAGCTTAATGACGCGATTGTTTAAATTTGGTTGGGGTATTGACTGATAATCCCACTCAATTTCTGGACATTTGTGCAAAATCTCAAACCAGTCGCTTGGTGTCCACATCTTTTCGTTGTCTGGAGTTCCTCCAGCTTCGAGCAGGAGAATACTTACACCCTCGTCACTTGCAGCGAGTTTTGAGGCCACTATGCTCCCAGCAGAACCCGCACCAATGACAATGTAGTCATAATGAGCGATTTTTGTCATTTTGCTCCCACTCTTGACTTCAAGTTTCAACGGAATATTAAGACTTTTCGCTACCCGTTACATCAAAGGGTTCTGTTGCAAAAAATTTTTCTGTTCTCAACAACTAAAATTTATTGATAATGAGTTTGTAACCAGATTGTTTATAGGCTGTTGTCAACAATCTATAGAACCCATTTGACATCTAATTAAGAGGTTGCAAGCCTCTTGAGCATCAGCCTAATAAAACAAAGATTAACTTTGGCAGTCGCATTAGCAAGAGTTCTCTCAAAATTCTTGACGAGGATTTTGCATCTCTCCATCCAAGCATTTGACCGCTCAATTACCCATCTTGCCGCAACTGGCACAAATCCAGAATTACCATTGCCGCTTTTTGCAACACCTACAGCATAATTTGTTAACTTTAAATTTTCTTGTTTTGCCAATACCTCAACTGATGTTAATCCTGAATTATTTGTCCATCGACCATTAGAGTCATATACATCCAATCGGGGTATATAAACGCTCCAGGCACCTCAGATTTAACTGCTGCTTTTGTAATCTGAAGTGCCGCCCCATTATCAGAATAACTATCACCAAAGGCATAAATACGAGAAATGGAGTTGAAAGAAGCTGCATCAGCGTTATTAACGCTTACACACAAAAATGCCGCAGTAAGTAGTATGGCAGTAGCAAATGTCCTCAAAGGAGTATTTCTTAGCATAAATAAATGCGTTTCCCTATATCCAAAATTATGTTATGAGTCTTAGTAGTTGTTCTGGTTGTCTGAACCCTAAGTACGCTCTGGACGTAAATTATCCATCTTCCCAGTCCAAGAGGGATTAGTAATCGCCTGTTTTTTTCTTATTCCTCTTGCCCTATTATTTGATTAATTTGTCAATGTGTAAGTTCTAGTTTTGTTAAACATCACCACAAAGCAATCATTCCAGCGATGCTTGCTCAAAAGTAGTATTCTTGGGCAACATTATCTGCCAGTCTCGTAAAGTTTCCACATCACTACAGGGTTAAGGAATGCCCTATCAACCAGGTGCCCTCCTGCTGTGTTAAGCTGTTCCACTTCTAATGTGCATAAAATAGTAATGAGATAAAACCGTGTATTTCCGACTATGCCAGCGAAAGGTTATTTAAGGTGCTCGCAAAGAGAAAATCTGTTGACATTCTTGAAAGAGAGTAGTTCTCCACAATTGACACAGCGAATATTAATATTGCTACTGATGGACGATGGAAAAACATATCAAGAAATTAGCAATTTTTTAGGTTGTGGCTATAGAACGGTTGCGTATTGGTGCGTGCATGGAGACCCAGATCACCTAGAATCGTTACAAGATAGACGGGAAAAGGGTAATTATCAAAAAGCGACAACTGAATATATTGATTTATTAATGGAGACAATCGAAAAAAATCCAAATGAGTTGGGATATGAGTTTGGAAGATGGTCAACAGCAAGACTTGCTACATATTTAACAGAAGTTACAGGAATCGAACTAGGTGGAGAACAAGTAAGGAGGATATTAAAGAGAAAAAAGTACGCTTACCTTTGGGCAAAATACAGCCTGGAGGACAAACAAGATATGACTAAGAGGGAAGCCTTTAAAGAAAAATTATCTGGGTATTTAAAAGCCTCAAAGATAGAACCTACAAAGCTTCAGATTTGGTTTTGGGATGAAACTGGATTTAGTTTACGAGTTATTCGTCGAAAAACATGAGGCAAAAAAGGTAAAAGAAAAAAAGTGACAGGACAGAGAAGTCGTGGACGTGTCAATGTGATGGGAGGAGTAAGATATAGTGACCGAAAAAGAATGTGTTATTTTATCGATAAAGGAACTGGAGATATTTTTTATGAACAGTTATATCAATTAAATGAATTTGTCAAGTCGGAGTGGATTCAGCAGGGAAATAAAGAACCTGACTTCCTAGAAAAAGGCCCAAAGATTTTAATTATTATTGATAATGCCAGTTACCATAAAAAGAAAGAAATTATGGTAAAAATAGAAAATACTTTACCAAATATCCAATTATACTTTCTCCCTCCGTATAGCCCTGACTATAACCTTATTGAACTTGTATGGCACTCGACAAAAGAATACATAGCACATAGATTATTTAAATCCCTGTCTGATACCAAGTCCGGTTATCATAAACCACTTATAATCAAGGAAAAATAACCTCAAAAAATGAGATGCCTAAAAAAGCGTACTTAGCCAACCACTTTAATTCAGATGAACTAAAGCAGAAGTATCTCA
>JAHHHK010000058.1 GCA_019359395.1 Komarekiella atlantica HA4396-MV6 | reverse complement strand
ATCGCAGTTAGTACAGATGTGATTTTGTTTACCTCTCCGCTTTCCATTCTTTCTAATTTCCGTAGACCCACAGTATGGACATTGCACAGTAGATGACCTCAATTCATCCCTCTATTATGCAATGCCCAAAAAGATTTATATCTGACGCATATCTTGTTTAATAAGCTAGTGATTTT
Source organism: Komarekiella atlantica HA4396-MV6 (assembly GCA_019359395.1). GTDB lineage: Bacteria > Cyanobacteriota > Cyanobacteriia > Cyanobacteriales > Nostocaceae > Komarekiella > Komarekiella atlantica. The sequence continues at coordinate 23,411 of JAHHHK010000058.1, read as the reverse complement.
ACGGTAGACAGTACAGAAGGTATCGATGATTATTAAGTGATTACCGCAGAAATTGACGTTATCATCTCTAGCGCTTTAAGAGGCACTATGTTTGACAGAATGCTCTGTATTGAAGGCTATCAAGTATTAAATAATAATATCTAACATTGACCATTCAAAGTACAAGTGGCATCATTAGTAACATGAAATGTTTCTTGAGCATAAAATGAAATTCGGTATAATTTAAAAATAAGAATTAATAATTAAGTCTTAAAAAGATTTAATTTTTTATTTCTATTACTGCTTTTAAAATTAGTTCTGTAGAGCGTTCCAAAAGAACGGCTTTAAATCCCTATGGTGTTGCTTATGGGTGCAGGCATTTATTTAACATCGGGTGATGCATTGGCTTTCTTGCCTAATAATGCAGTTAATTCCTGACTAAATTTTCCACCTGTTCGATTTTGAATTGGTGATTGACAGGGATTGAGATTCACCTACGGGACAGAATTCTTTGTTGTAGATATCTTCTTTGGGAGAACTCACTTATGTCTTTTATCAAAACAGGTATGAATGTAGGCTTCAGTTTTATAAATAAGTTAGCCCTGACAACCTCTCCAGTAATTGAATTAAAACAGAAAAATAGAGTCCACGATTATAGCCAATTCGTTTGGGGAAGCGACTACATATTCGAGCCAATCAATGAAGAACTCGGAGGGCAAATGACTGGACAGGGAAAAGGTATCAAACCTAATGACTATATTATTTTGCAACGCGGTTCTAAATCTTATAAATATCAAGTAGAGGAAATTGATTACTATTGTGATCCACCAGATATGTGGATGGCTTTACTGAAGCAAGTACTAGTTGAGTCATAAAATTCAACCAACTACTCCACTAGCAAATAATATGAGATGTGTCTGTCCCAAATCGATCAGAATTTTGCTATTTTACAGCGAGTTTCAAAAGTAGGGTGGGCATTGCAATGCCCACTACAAGCTACTTAGTTCAACTGAAGCAGCGTAATTATTATATTTCTCCTCCAACTACTACATCTCGAATTCGGAGACTCGGCCCACCACAACCTACAGGTAAGCCGTTTTGTCCTCCTTTGCCACAACCGCCGGACTCATCCCAGTAAAAGTCATCACCCATAGCCTCGATATCTGCCAGGGTTTGGAAAACATTACCCGAAAGCGTCACATCGCGCACAGGTTCAGCAATTTTGCCGTTTCTAATCATCCAGGCTTCCCCAGCGCTAAAAGTGAACATTTCTCCATTTGTCATACCACCCAGCCAGTTACGGGCATAGACTCCTTCTCTGATATCAGTGAATAAGTCTGCAACTGGCGTTTTACCCCGTTCAATCCAGGTATTTGTCATCCGAACAATGGGTGTAAAGTGATAATTAAGACAGCGTGCATTACCAGTAGGCGCTTCCTCCAATTTGCCAGCGGTTTCACGAGAGTGTAAACGTCCGACTAAAACCCCATCTTTAATCAGTTGAGTAGTAGTAGCGGGTGTACCTTCGTCGTCATAAAAGTAACTACCACGATGTCCTTCTGGAGCTGCACCATCAAAAATTTGTAGTTCTTCCGGGCCAAACCGCCGTCCAATAGTCATGACTTCCAATAAATCTGGGTTTTCGTAAGCCATATCAGCCTCAGAAAGATGTCCAAAGGCTTCGTGGACAAACAAACCTGTGAGAATTGGGTCAATCACTACAGTGTAGGTATTGCCCTTTACTGGTGGCAGAGATAAGGCAGCAACAGCCCTTTGAGCAGCACTTTTGACTTGTTCATCCAAATTAATTAAATCTTCGTAAGCTTTGCGAGAGCCAGTAGTTTCTCTTCCAGTTTGTACGGTTTCGCCGTTTCTGGCAGTGGCGGCAAAGCGCATTTCCATATCTACCCACGATTGCTCGATTAGAGTACCTTCTGAGGTTGCGAGAATAATTCTTTGGGCGCTGTCACCATAGCGCACTGAGGTAGTGGTAATGTGGGGGTCAACGCTTTTGAGCAAGTCAGTGTAGCGATCGCACAATTGCTTTTTCTGCCAAAGTGGAACTTTTCGGGGATCAGTACCGATGAGAGGCAGTGTGCATATTGCTTGCACTGGGTCAATAGGAGCGAGTAAAGTCTGTTCATCACCAACCATCCGCGCAGCTGCGATCGCTTCTTCAATCCGGTCTTTAATTGTCGAAAGCTGATTAAAGCAGCTCAACCCCCACCCACCTTTGTAACAAGCCCGAATATGTCCACCTATTGAGATACCTTCACTAAGAGTTTCTACCTTGTCGCCACGCAACAAGATATCTGTTCCTTCTGCTTCTTCCAGGCGAATCATCAGATAATCTACACGGGATGAGTAGCGAGCGATGAGGTCAGAAAGTAAGTTTTGTGTGTCAGCAAGTGTAGTCGGCATTTCTAAGTAATAATTATGACGAACTGCATTTATTTTGCAACTATTTAGGCAATGTCTGCTATTCAATCACTGTCTTTGCAGTAAAAGCATCATCGACTATGACTGCTGACTGCCTCACAGCAACAACAATATTCATTTCAAAGATTGTGAAGAAAGAGACGCGATCGCGTCTCTAAAGATACCCAAAGTATAAAAAAACCGTAAATTTTTGTAGGCTGTTTTCCCAGCACAAAACTTTTCAAAACAGCGAAAAGTTCTGCGGAGAGAAGTTGCCATAGCGCAGCGTTAGCGAGTCTTGCCTACGGCACGCTTTGCGAACGAGCGTCGGAGGGTTTCCCTCCAAGCAAACTTCGCTTAGGGTTTCCCTCTCTTACGAGACGCTAACGCGAACCGCAGGAAACTTTTCAAGACAGGCATCAGAACTTCTCCTAGCGGAAACGCTGCGCGAACGGAGGGTTCCCACGGCAGTCCGTTCAAGTCGGGAAACCCGCCCACACGGCTGCCTCCCCGTTGTAGCAAGTGTCCGTTGTTTATCTGTGTTTCAATTGAAAAAATTTTGGCTTATACAAGAGGTCTATTGTTGTCTTAAGATTTAGTAAATATTTACTTTTTCCCTAAAGCAAATTCATAATACAGTCTGCTTTTAACAAAGTAAAACGCTCAGTTTCTAAAATCGAACACTGTTTTGTCAACCTTGCTAATGCTGGGGTAGTTTCCCGCTTCAAACTGCTTAAAGCTTCTGTAAACGCTGGTTGAAAACTTTTCAGCCAGGTTTTTTCGGTCAAGTACTCAGGTTTAAAAGCTGTACTTTCTAGCAGCCAGAAATTTACACCATACTTTTGAATTAGCTCTTTTGCTGTGGTTAATTCCTGGCTGTATTGAGCATGAATCAAATCAGTGGTACGTTGGCGAATCTGGGAGTAGTAACCGAGGTGGAATGGTAGTGCATATTCTCTACCCACTAAAATAGATCTCTGGGCAAAAGTCGGGATGTTATCTGCTTCGTCGGAGAGTGTGGCGATCAGACTGTCTTTGGGTTGCTGTTGAAGAAATTGATATAAGGCTGACTCTCCAGATTGCCTGTAATCTGTTGTAGGAAAGCGTCCTGAAAAATTAGGATAAAAAAGGAGTGCAACTGTTAAAGTAGCTGTTAATCCGAGTCGCCATAATCTGCGTTTTTGTTGCTCAGCATGGAAAAACTTATCCAACATGATAGTTAAAGTGATACCAGCAGCAATAGCCATGACAATTCGCAGTGTATGAATTGTATAGCGGGTGGGGAAAAACAACTTTAACAAAAAGGCGTGGGCAGCAAAAAATAGAGTCAAGGATACTATGATAATTTGCGGTAATATTGTGATTTGATTCTTGACTAAATTAACTAATGGAAAGCGGGATGCATATCGCAGCACCATTGGCAACAACAATCCTATCCAAATCAAGGGAGGCATCAACGGCGGCAGGATGCCACTATGCTGGCCAATTAGCCAAAATCTCCAAGGATTATTCTCAAAAAACGGATGTCGTCCTTCTCTCCAAAATTCTGGCATCATCTTGGCTTGAGAAGCGGTAACAACTGGGCCAAATTCAGAGGAGGCGATCGCATAAGGTAACATTACTAGAAATCCCAATCCTAGAAGGGCTGCAAGCAAAAAATAGTTACTCCGCAACCTAATGAGCAAGATTCCTAAACAAATTAATAGCAGTGGAGGATAAAAAAGTCCTTCCAGCACAATAATTAAACAGATAATTAGCCAAGACTCGCATAGAAGATAATATAGAAATGCCAACAACAACGGATATACAAAAGACTTAGGTGTGGCAGAAACCAAGTCAGTCTTGAACCAGAGACTTTGATTGAGTAGCAAAGTACTGATAAATCCAGCAGTTGGCACCGGAAAAATTTTGAGACATAGCCAAAAACAATAGATAGTAACAATCAACCCTAGTATAATGGGTAAGATTTTACTGAGCAAAAGAGGATTAATGCCTAGACTAGCCATTAGTTTGTAAATAGCAGCAAATCCCAATGGTGTAATCGATTTAAAGTAATCTGCAATTAAATCATTGGGTAATAATTCTGGATTGATAAACCGCTGCATCCAAAATACATATTCACGGGCATCATCTTGAGCGACATACTCACTTCTGAAGGCTTTTTGTAGTCCTAAAATGCCGTAAAATAATGCAAATCCTAGACTTAGAGTTAACCACAATAAAACTGATGAAGATGTGCGTTTGTTACTATGAGCAGTAGTTAAAAATCTATGTAGGTTGGAGAATAACATTAAACTGACAACAATCCTGGTTGATTATTTGAAACCACCGATAAACACGGATAAACACAAATAATTTATCTATGGTTTTATGTTTATAGGACTAGCCCTTTCAAGGTAGGTGAAAAATCTGGTTTCATTACCTGGTTTTTCATGATTCAACTTGGTGTATTGGTGGTTAAATAAAATTTATATTTTCACCACAAAGACACTAAGACACGAAAAAAACTTATTGTTTAGGATTGCACCTTAAAAGGGCTGGTCATAGTTTATAGAATGAATTTTTGCAATAAGTTTATTGTTAAGCAAATTATTCAAAAACATACTTTTGAGCCACTTTCCAATAACGCGAGAACCGCTTGAGGTCGATGTAGCCGTCGTATTCAAAAAATGGTTCTACCTCTAATACTTCTACGGCTAAAGAAGGTGTAATTTCATTGCAAATATCATTAAATCTAGGGCTGGGACTTGTTGTTGTCACAACTAAGTTGGCATCATGTTCCTTAGCAAAGGCTAAAATTTCTTGCGCCACATTGCCACGGTGGATGATAACGGGTAACTCTAGCAAGCATTCATAGATAAATGTAAGGCGTTTAAGACTCAGTTGCCATTCCTCTATCAAAGCATCATCCCAAACCCAAATGGCTGGGGCGTCAGCATATTTTTGTAGTGCGGGGTTGTAGGGACTCAAGCAGTCTCCATGTACCCAAACAATTGGTTTATTCATGAGATTCTAGATTAGTCTTTAACTCGACTTTATCTGTTTACCAAAGCTACCATGCTTGCCTTAGCTTTGATACTCGTGGCGACGCTCTTTTTCTTCCTTAATGCTGCGCTATCGAGTTTAAACGCAACCTCTTGTAATGCGATCGCATCTGACCAAACATATTTACCTTTTACCTTTCTTTGGGCGCTGCCAACTTTGGCTGTTGGGTTGTTTAAAAAATTCTCCATTGGGAAAAAGTCGCTGCTCTAATTCTTCATAGCTACCTTCAAAGTCACAATGACCATAAAGGGGACACTGGCGACAATAAACGCCTTGACTGTAGCGTTCTAAGTTCTCGCGGTTGAAAAAATACGGTTTTTGGCTAAAAGTGCTGGCAACCCACTGCCATGACATATTATTACTCGCTGGATCACCATCTAAAAGATGTTCGAGAAACCACTTGGCTCCTGCTTGCCAACGAATGCGCCGCCAGTGGATCATGTAAGCCGCTAGCCACATCCGCATGTGATTATGTAAGTAGCCAGTTTCTTGCAAGTCACGACTAAAGCTATCGATGCAAACTAGCTTTGTGGTGCTTTCTTTGATGTCTTGTGGTAAATCTGCTGTGTAATCTGTTGGGGTGTAACCAGTTTTGTATTCCTCTTGGTCTTGCCAGATGCCATTGCCTAGCTTGACATATAACCTCTGCCAGTAGTCGCGCCAGCCCAATTCGTTGATTAGTTTAGTGGCATCATCTGGATGTTGTACATGCTCAAGTACATAATCTCGAATTTCTCGCAAGCTTAAAACCCCATAGCGAATATAAGGCGAAAGCCGCGTCACCGCACCTGTTAATAAGTTTCTTGTTTTACCATAGTTTGCTGAGTCTACTTTTTGTAGTGCTTGCTCAGCAGCTTGGCGTCCCCCCACAGTTTCGCTGATATGGTCATCGCGTTGGGCTGCGTCTGGAAATTCTTGACGCAGATAGGCTATTAACTCATTACGATTAGCAAATTTACGTAGCATGTTTTGTGATTTGTTACTTAAATTTTTATAGAACAATTGCAGCAAGTTAAATAGTTATGATCGCTAATTATATAGAAACGTAGGCTTGGAGTGTCTGCACTTTACTCTTTGCCCTCAATACTAATTCTTGCAATAGGAGCAAATTATGGTGTTCCATGTAAATACTACTGAGCAACAGGGTCACTATCGCTACGATCCAACTAGTTTGGATCAGAAGGGGCCCGCACGGATTTTTCCCTATGCTGGGGAAGATGGCGTGTTGCGCTATATTTTGACAAAACTGCGTAAAAATCAGCTAAATCAGGGACAGCTATCGCAACCTTGGAGTCTGCTATTAACAGAGTTGGAAAAGGCAATCGAGTCTTTAGATGAAAACTGGTTGCGACTCTCAATTTTGCTGGTAGATTTGGAGATTTTTCAATCGGGATGGTTTAATTTTAACCTGCCGCCAAATGAACAGTTTAACGTCAGCTTTGTTCGGGAACGGCGGACAATGGGACAGAGACTTACGGCGGCGACTAAAGCAGCTGAGGCAGTAGATACACAGAGTTATATTTCTGTTACGGCTAAGAATGAGCAGCAACGATCGCAATTTTTTCAAGCTCTAGAAAAAAGTGGGCGACCATACCCAGTAGCTAATCACATTTATCAACGAGATGGAGGTTTAAGCGATCGCGAATTTGCTCGTCAACGATTGGCTGGGCAAAACCAAATGTGATTCGTCGAGTTCAATCAGCTGAACAACCAATTTTGCAAACTTGGGCAACTCAGCCTTACCAATTGGCAGATGGTAGGACAATCAATCTAATACAGTCAGCAGTCGAAAATCGTTTATTTGTTGCCGACTATCCCCTATTACAAGACCTGAAAGTCACAGATTTGCAACTAGGACGCTATGTGGGGAGTCCTGTAGCATTATTTTACCGCTCCGAGCAAGGATTAGAACCAGTGCTAATCCAGGTGGAAAAAGGTAAAGTCGTGACTCCTGCAATCAGCGGTGGGAATGCAGACGACTGGACGCGGGCAAAACTCTATGTGCAAACAGCCGATGTCACATATCACGAACTGCTGACCCACCTTTGCTACACTCATTTAGCAATGGAAGCGTTTGCGATCGCTACTCCTCGACAGTTGCCTCGTAACCATCCCCTCTATCGGTTACTGTATCCTCATTTTCAGTTTTTACTGGCAATTAATACGCGGGGTAATACAGTCTTGCTTGGTGAGGAAGGTGCTATCGGCAAGTTGATGGCTCCCACCAGAGAGGCATCTTTGGGGTTGATTAACCGGGCTTATCGCCAACGCTCTTTTGCGGAATACTCCCTGTTAAACGACATCAAACGCCGAGGAATCGAACCTGAATTTATTTCAGAATTCCCTTACCGAGATGATGCCTTATTGCTATGGGAAGCGATCGCTAACTATACTACTCGCTATTTACAACGTTACTATCCAAGCGATCAGGCAGTACAGCAAGACCCTTATTTAAGAGCCTGGGCAGCAGAACTAGGAGCACCTTTAGACTCTCGTCCTAAATCAGAGTTTCCCCAAGCACCAGACTGGCTACCTAAAGAATGGGTACTTGCTGCTGGACTAGAACCTCAAGAATTACCCTCCTATCCCCGGATGCCTGGATTTGGCGAAATCACCAGTCTGCAACAACTCATAGACATTGCCACTTTAATCATTTTTACCTGTGGCCCCCAGCACGCAGCAGTGAACTTCAGCCAATTTGATTATGTTACCTATGTACCCAATGCCCCTCTAGCACTTTACAGCCGACCAGATGCACCAGCCACCCTCGAAGAATTGCTACCCTCAACAAAGCAAGATTTGGGACAGATGCAGTTGACTTTTTCCCTGAGTGGGATTTATTGGGGACAACTGGGTAGTTCCGAGTTAATTCAGTTTGTTGAGCAAGGCGATCGCCAAATCCTCAAACAATTCCAAAATGAATTAGTGGAAATTGAAAGCAAAATCAAGGCACGCAATCGCCTGCGTGTGGTAGATACTGGTATTGAATATCCCTATTTGCTACCTTCTCACATTCCCAACAGTATTAATATTTGATGAGCGATCGCAGATTAGAAATATCACAAATCTAAAAATCAAGCCTGCGATGAGCAGGTTTTTTCGTAACTCTAATAAATTTAAGTGCGATCGCCTAATCTAGGTAAAATTTGAAGGCATCGCAATCTTTCAAACTCCTATCATGAGCAACATTCCACAAACCGGACAACCAGCGCCAGATTTCTCCACTCCTGACCAAAACGATAATCTAGTCACCTTGAGTGATTTCAGCGGACAGTGGGTTGTCCTTTATTTCTACCCCAAAGATGACACTCCTGGTTGCACCACAGAAGCAAAAGATTTTACCGAATTGTATCAAGACTTTAGCGAACTGGGAGCGAAAATCTTAGGCGTTAGCCCAGATTCAGGTAAGGCTCATTGCAAATTTATCAACAAACATAACTTGTCAATCACCCTCTTAAGTGACCCAGAACATCATCTAATAGAAGCCTATGGTGCTTGGCGATTGAAGAAGTTTATGGGGAAAGAATATATGGGTGTTGCTCGCTCAACCTTCCTCATTTCACCTGATAGAATTATTGCCTATACTTGGCCTAACGTAAAAACTAAAGGTCATGCCCAAGCCGTTTTAAGTAAATTGCAGGAATTAGCAGATAGATGAGGGTGCAGTCGTTGTCATGCCACATAAATCATTTTTCTAATTAATTAAAATGTGACTAGCCCCTTTGAACAGACAATTGCCAATGCTTTGAACTCAGTCAATCCTCAAAGAGTTCTAGAAGGTACAGTAACAAATGCTATCATCCAGGCAGGGTTTGATTTAGTTGGTTTTAACAAAGTAGTAGGTCTAAATGGCGAAGTTGGTGAAGTGAATGTAGAAATCATCAACGCTATCATTGAAGTTAGAAATTAGACTTCTCGTCAGTCAAAGCCAATATGGTTCAAGTCATTCAAGCACAGAATATCACTCTCGCCTACTTAAAGAAAAAATTTGCTCTATCTAAATCTGAAAATGAGCAATTTTTTACAGAGTGGTTTGATTACCTACCTACAATTTCCGAATTAGAAAAGCAATATTTAGATCGAGTTAAAATTAACTATCTTAGCGTGCTTGAAAATGCTCCTCTTTTAGAAGAAGTAGTAAAATTAGTAGTATTGTCTCCTTTACTAGATTTAGCTGGTTTTTATCGTTATCCTTTTCACATTGCGACAGAAGAAACTATAGAAATTAGTGAAAAAATTATTATTGATTATGAAGAGAATACCGAAGAAAATAATGAAGTTATTAAAGGTAAAATTGATGTGCTAATTCTCCAAAATCAATTATGGCTGCTAGTTATTGAATCTAAAAGATCTAGTTTTTCTTTGGCTAAAGCAATTCCCCAAGCGCTAACTTATATGTTGGCAAACCCTAAACCTGATTATCCTGCATATTCGTTGGTAATGAATGGAGAAGATTTCCAATTTATGAAATTAATAAAGCAAGAGCAACCAATATATGCTTTATCTGACAGATTCACTTTATATAGACGCGAAAATGAATTATATAAAGTTTTGGATATATTAAAAAATTTAGGTCAGGTTTTGAGTTAATTTATGTCCTAACCAAAATAGCCTAGAATCATTAGGCTAAGAAATTCGGCTCCAGGAAATTATATTGTATTTTTTGATAAACTATGATTCAATTTATCCAAGCACAGAATATTGGACTTGCTTATTTGGAAGAAAAATTTGGCTTGCAACAGACTGAGGCTGAAGATTTTTTTCCAGAGTGGTTTGATACTCTCCCAAAAATCGCAGATTTAGAAAAGCAATATTTAGACAGAGTTAAAGCTAATTTCCTCAGATTGGTTAAGCGTCCACCAATCTTAGAAAATGCAGTCAAAATGGTAGTCTTGTCACCTTTATTGGATTTGGCAGGATTTTATGATGAGCCGTTTTTAATCGGTACTGAAGAATCTATAGAAATTGCCTTAGAGAATGAAGGTGAAATTATTAGAGGGCGCATTGATGTTTTAGTTGTTCAAGAACAATTGTGGCTTTTAGTCATTGAATCTAAAAGGGCTAGTTTTTCTCTTTTAGAAGCTATACCCCAAGCGCTGGCTTATATGTTGAGCAATCCTAATCTTGGGCGGCCTGCTTTTGGATTAGTGACTAATGGCAGTCACTTTATTTTCTTGAAATTGAGTAAACAAAATACATCAAAGTATGCTATTTCTGATGAATTTACTCTTTTAAAGCGAGAAAATGAATTGTATAAAGTCTTAAGTATCTTAAAAAAACTGAGTCAAATATTAAGTTAATTAATTTATGTCTATTCGCCCTATTTATCTAGATTGCCACGCTACTACGCCTGTAGATGAGCGAGTACTGGCAACAATGCTACCTTATTTTACAGAAAACTTTGGCAACCCATCCAGTATTAGTCATGTTTACGGTTGGGAAGCAGAAGCAGCAGTTAAACAAACGCGGGAAATTTTGGCAGCAGCAATCAACGCCACACCAGAGGAAATTGTTTTCACTAGTGGCGCTACCGAAGCTAATAATTTAGCTATCAAAGGTGTTGCAGAAGCTTATTTTAAAAAAGGACAGCATATTATTACTGTTGCTACTGAACATAGTGCAGTTATTGACCCTTGTAATTATTTAAAAAGCCTAGGTTTTGAAATTACTATTCTTCCAGTTAAAAAAGATGGACTAATTGATTTAACTGAATTAGCAAAAGCTTTCCGTCCTGAAACAATTTTGGTGTCGGTGATGGCTGCAAATAACGAAATTGGCGTGTTGCAACCTTTAGCAGAAATTGGGGAGATGTGTAGCGATGGGCTACGCTCCGTCGGAGGCGATCGCAAAATCCTATTTCACACCGATGCAGCCCAAGCTATTGGTAAAATTCCTTTAGATGTGCAAGCAATGAAAATTGACTTGATGTCATTAACTGCACATAAAGTATATGGCCCAAAAGGCATCGGAGCGCTATACGTCCGCAGGCGCAACCCCAGAGTACAACTTGCTCCCCAGCAGCATGGTGGTGGACACGAGCGGGGAATGCGTTCTGGTACTTTGTATACACCGCAAATTGTCGGCTTTGGTAAAGCCGTAGAAATAGCTCTGGCTGAACAAGCGACAGAAAACCAACGCCTCACCGAACTTAGAGAAAGACTTTGGAAGGCGCTTTCGCAGTTAGAGGGAATTCATCTCAACGGACATCCTCAACAGCGACTAGCGGGAAACTTAAACATTAGTGTTGAGGGAGTGGATGGAGCTGCACTTTTGCTAGGATTGCAGCCAGTCATGGCGGTGTCTTCTGGTTCTGCTTGCTCGTCGGCAACCACTGCACCCTCTCATGTTCTCACAGCACTGGGACACTCAGAACAGCTAGCTTATGCCTCAGTGCGGTTTGGCATTGGACGGTTTAATAGCCAAGAGGAGATCGATATTGTAGCCAAACATGCGATCGCTACCATTCAAAGTTTACGCAAACAAGCAACCCTGGTGTAGAGGAGTGGGGGGAGCAGCGGAAGAAAAATTACAATTGACCAATGACCCTTGTACAGACGCGATTAATCGCGTCTCTACTCTTGACCCTTGTACAGACGCGATTAATCGCGTCTCTACTCTTGACTCTTGACCCATCACTCAATATGGATTTGAGTCAATCCTTCCCCTTTTAACGCTTCTGAGATAATAGCCTGATGTCGGTCTGTATTTGAGGTTGAAGGTGTCACCACTGCGAAGTTTCCAAATTTTGTAGTTGGAAAAGGTCAAAGGAGTTCGGGGTTCGCAGACTTCGGGCAAATGATCGCCAAGTACAAAGTATACTGCACCTCTACCGATGACATTCGCTAGACCGTTTTTATCCACAATAACCGACGTACTCTCGCTCACCGCTATACCTAAAACGCTTCTAGATACGCCGTCTTTAATTTGACGAGCAATAAAAGCCATAATTCGACCCATTCTTTCGCGCCTGTCAAAGTGCGTATCTACGATGGTTCCTTTAAAATTGCTCCAGTTGAAAAAGTTGTAAGTAAAAGTAATATCCCGGTAGGGATCTTCGAGTGCATCTCTGGTTTCAATGCCTTTTTCGGAAGAAGCACAAGCATCGTAGACGTAATCACTTTGAATCATCGCACCCGCACTAGTGCCACCAATACCGCCTCCCCTAGCGTAAACTGACTTGATGGCAGACTCTAGCTTGGTGTTTTTCCAATTGCGGATGTATTGACATTGGTCGCCGCCAGCAAAGAAAATCACGTCAGCTTTTCTAACTTTCTCAACAATCTCGGCTTTGTTTGCCTCTTGTCTGTTGCTAATAACAAGAGTTTCCACAGAGTTCACGCCTTTCATGGCATAAATTAGCCGATTGTAATCGTGATTACCATAAGTGCGAATAACTACAACATCAACTTTGATGCCGTACTTAGTACCTCCTCTAACCTGGTTAATCATCCACTGAATGGCGTCATCTACATCGGGGCCACCTCCACCTAAGCTAAGAACAGGGCCAGCTAAAGTGGGACGAATATCGAAGGCGGGGCGAACTTCAACGGTGTCGCCCAGGAAGTAGCGTTTCCAGCTTGCGATAAAACTGCTTATCAGGAAGCTTCCCATCTCCAACAACTTGATTCCTGCACTTTTCAAGTACCTTGCAATATCTGGGAATGCCTTTGTTGTCATACTAAACTTCTGGTGCAAACTGCAATTACTGCTAACTCTCGCACCAGAAAGGGTGAAATTTCCAGCGTACAGGGCTTGTACTGTTTTTTAACGCTAAATCATCCAGAGTAATCATTTATTCTTTGCTTGTAGTTAGCTCTTTAGTGCTAAAGCGCCAACTACTAACTTTAATTGATTCATGCTTACCTAACTTAGGTGTTGGTTGTCACCGTCCAAATTCTTCCATAATTTTTAGGAATATTTAACCAATATTCCGAATAACTGGGAACGCTGATTAAATTATTCTCACCATGAAGTTCTTCTTGATAATCACCAGCAATGGGAAACCAGAAGGGTACACTCTGCTCGCTGTCACCAAAGTTAAGCGCGACTAGGCTAAATTGGTTAGCGTGTTGGCGAGAGAATAGCAAAACATTTTTTGAGTGATAGCGGTCATGATTGTTGTAAAAGAAATGACTGCCTTCTGTAAATTGCGATCGCAGTTTACGGAGTTTAATCAGCTTCCGTACTAAGGCAATGACGCTGTTACCAATGGCATCGTAAAAATAATCCCATCGCACAGGTCGAAGCAACATCACGCGCCCAAAACCTTGTTCTGGGAGGTAATAGTTTTCACCAAATTCCTGACCTTGCCACAGCATGGGTATACCTTTGGCAGTGAAAATACTAATTAGGTAAGGCTGAACTTTATACCACAGATCTCGATTACCTTCTTGTAATAAATCATTATCGCGGGCGATCGCCCCAAAGTTACAGACAAAACGCGAGTGGTCATGATTTTCTATATATTGCAGCGCTGTCTTGGCAATTTTGTCACCGTTGTTTGTAATCTCTGTTGGATAACCATCTAAACCCAACTTAAAGCCAAGATTAGCTAAATCACCTCGATTTCCATACGCTACACTTTTAGCTGCACCTAAAGTTTCATTTTGCCAGGTAGAGTTGGTATAAGTTTGTTCCAGAATCTCTTTTGGCCCTTCTAATTGTTCAGCACACTGAATCAAATTGATCGTGTCATGATTAAAAAATCTCTGCCAATACTCGCTAGCTTCTCTCTTTTCTTTGACTGTTTTGTAAGTGTTAAAAACTAAGTTGGCGTAACCAACTCCCGTAGAACCATCCCAGTAATTGGGTACGCAGTCATAACGAAAACCATCAACGTGATAAACATCTAACCAGTGATAGTTAACTGTATAGAAAAAGTCTTGGGTAAACTTGCGATTATAATCTGTACTTTCGCCAAAATAATCTTTAGCAAAAGTTCCCATAAAAGGATTATCCCGATACCCTAATTTTTTGTAAACATAAGAGTAAGGAAAATCATCACCTGTGTGACCATAAACAGCATCTACAATTACAGCAATGTTGTGTTGATGTGCAGCATCAATCAACTTTTGTAAATCTCTTCTTTTACCAAATCGCTCATCTACTCCAAAGTAGCCCAGCGGTAAAAAGCCCCAATCTACTGTTAAAGCCACATTGGAAAGCGGCATAATTTCTAGACAGTTAACTCCCAAGTCTGCTAGATAGCTGAACTTTTCAATTGTGCCATCAATATTGCCGCCGAATTCATCAATCATCAATTCGTACAGAACAATATCTTTTAAATTTGGAGTTTTCCAGGTTTTTTCTTGCTGGCTCCACTCGTATGGTTGATAACCTAATGTAAAAGCGGATAATTTGCCTACACCAAACTCTCTAGCAAAAGGGTCAATAATCCAATCAATTTCTCCCTTGTTGGGATTTTGTAAAAAATAGCGATAAACATATCTACCTGGTTCTCCCCATGCAGATGTAGGGATAGCCTTTGCTTGAGTGTTGATGTTTATCCGGGTTGACCAATAATCACCATACTCTGAATCGATAGAATGCTCTAATTCAAATTGTAGAGGTTGAATATCTTGTAAGAATTGGTCTTTTTCGTGGATTACTTTAACCCACAACCGATTACCATCATTTTTTGAAACCCAAGGAAGAAATATTCCAAAATCAACAATACCATTGGCTTCTCTAGCCCCTAGTTTATCCAAAGGTAGCAGTTTCATACGGACATCCTTGATTAATTGAATTTTTTACTAGTTTTACCGATGCTGTAATTGAAACAACATCTATAACCAGGCTAAATTTACTCTGCTGAAAAAACTAAATCAGTGAGCAGTTGTTCATTGTTTACTGAAGTAGCGCCTGTAGACTTATCGCAGGTTGATTAAGGATTTATGCAAGCTCAAAGAAAATTTATAGATCCCCGACTTCTTGAAGTCGGGGATCTGTCTTACCAGAGAATTTGCGATCGCTCTTGCACGACTCGCTCAAAAACACTTTCTGTTTGCTTGGCTAATTTCGTCCAGCTAAAGCGCCGCTCTAAATCCTCATAAGCATTATCAATTAGCCATTGTCGATAACCCGGATTTTTCAACACCTCCAAAATTCCCCAAGCTAGGGAATCGGGATTATTCACCCAGGTAACAATACCCGTTTTGGTATGTTGCACCACTTCAGGAAAACCACCCGTATCAGAAACTACCACTGGCACACGAGAAGCAAAGCTTTCTAAAGCTACAATCCCAAAGGGTTCGTAAAGACTAGGAAATACAGCACAGTCAGCGATAGTTTGGAATTTATCTAAGTATTCATCCGAGAGAAAACCTGTAAAATAGCAATGATGCCAAATTCCCAAATCCCAGGCTTGGCGCTTGAGATGGTCAGTATTACCACCACCAACAATCACAAATTTAACGTTACCTCCCATTTCCCGAAGGATCTTGGGAGCTGCGTTTAGTAATATAGGTACACCCTTTTCGTAGGTCATTCGACCGAGATAGTAAACGATTTTTTCATCATCTGTGGCAAATTGACGACGAAAATCCAGAGCATGAAAATCTTCGTGGTGCTTTTTCTTTTCTGGTCGAATACCGTTATAAATAACATCGATTTTATCAAAAGGGCTGTGTAGCGCTCGTTCTACTTCCTGTCGCATATAGTCGCTACAAACGATGATTCGCCAAGCGTTGTAAGCCAGTAAATTTTCTTTGCCACTAATATAGTGTTGGGTGTCTGTATGAATACCGTTATAGCGTCCGTATTCAGTAGCGTGGATTGTGGCAATTAAAGGAATTTTAAAATTATGCTTGAGAGCGATCGCCGCATCTCCCACTAACCAATCATGAGCATGAATTAAGTCAAAGGTTCCTTCTTCTAGGATCAACTTACCACCGTGATCCCCCATGCTCTGGTTCAGGTTTACTACCCAGTGGAAAAAGTCGTTACTATAAGACACTGGTACTCGATGTACGTGTACTCCCTCAACTACCTCATACATCGATGCATGGCCAAACTCTGCCGTAATCAAGTGGACTTCATGTCCTAGTTTTACCAATTCCGGGTATAACTCTGCTACATGACGTGCAATTCCCCCAACTATCCTTGGTGGAAACTCCCAACTCAGTACCAGTATCTTCATGACTAGACTCCCCAATGCTTTACAAATATCTAAAAAACTAGATTTATCTAAAAATACAAGTCTGGCAATTACAGTGAGTATATTTACTAAAATGTTTAAATTTTTTAACAGTTTTTTGATAAAGCTGATCAAAGGTTATCAAGACTACCAAAATCAGCAAAGACCTCATGAAACATCTCAGCTATAAATTCATATTTCATTCACCTAAATAAAAAATACAGCCTCAAAAAGACGGCTGTTAATTCAGATATTTTGTCATACTCAAGGGAATTAAGGAGAATCAGAAAGTTTACCTTTCTAAGATTCCCCATAATTTGGTAGTGAGCAATACCGCAATACGGTTCGGATAAGCACTTTTCACCTCTGCTATGGACTGCAAAAAGGGGTGCATGTTTGAAATTACCCCTTTCCCTCTCTTACAAAGTTCTGATGCCTACGGCAACCCCTTCGGGCAACGGATAGCGCAGCGTAAAGCCTGCGGCATGGCTACGCTGAAAGCGACGTAGGAGCGTCGGAAGCCTCCGCAAGGAACGCCAGTCGCCTGGCTGTCGGGAAACCCTAAGCGAAGTTTGGATGCCTGCGGCAACGTCTTCGACGAACGGATAGCGCAGCGTTAGCGACGTAGGAGCGTCGGAAGCCTCTCTTACAAAGTTCCGATCCGAGGAAGCCTCGGCTCGGACTTTGCGCTCCGCTCCAACTTCTCTTATCTTCTCTACTTTGAGGCTGCGCCCTAAGCGTAGCTATTCCGCAGGCTTTACGAGACGCTCCACGTAGCTTGCTTCCCGCAGGGTACGCAGCGCTGGCTCGACTTTGCGCTTTTCCCTTTCCCCTTTAACCGAGCCGTATTGGGCAATACCCGCCTTGAAATTAGTTTTGATCCAAGCGCAGTACTGCCATAAAAGCTTCCTGGGGTACATCCACCGTTCCCACAGATTTCATCCGTTTTTTACCTTTTGCTTGCTTCTGCAATAGTTTCTTCTTGCGGCTAATATCACCACCGTAACACTTAGCAAGTACGTCTTTTCGTAAGGCGGGGATGTGTTCGCTAGCAATAACTTTACTGCCAATTGATGCCTGAATTGGTACTTTAAATTGATGGCGGGGAATCAATTCTTTGAGTTTTTCAGCCATTGAGCGCCCGACGTTGTAAGCTTTGTCTCGGTGAACAATCATCGCTAAGGAATCTACAGGATCACCGTTGATCATGATATCCAACTTTACCAAAGGATTTTCACGGTAGCCAATGAGATGATATTCCATGCTAGCGTAACCGCGCGATCGCGATTTCATCTGGTCAAAAAAGTCAGTCACCACTTCCGCCAAAGGAAGCTCGTAAGTAAGTGTAGTTCGTCCTTTGGTGAGATATTTCATATCTTTGAAAATCCCACGTCGGTTTTGTGACAACTCCATCAAAGTGCCAACGTAGGTTTCCGGCGTAATCATTTCTACTTGGACGTAGGGTTCTTCAATTTTTTCGCGATCGTTAGGAGAGGGTAAGTGGCTAGGATTATCAATGTACAGTTCCTCACCCTTCAAGGTTGTCACTTTATAAACCACCGAGGGGGCTGTAATGATCAAATCTAAGTCATATTCTCGCTCTAAACGTTCTTGGACAATTTCCATGTGCAGCAAGCCCAAAAACCCGCAACGGAAGCCAAATCCCATCGCACTCGAAGTTTCTGGTTCGTAATGTAGCGCCGCATCGTTGAGACTAAGCTTTTCTAAAGCTTCTCGCAAATCTTCAAATTGATCAGCATCGATGGGGAACATTCCACAAAAAACCATTGGGTTAGCTTCTGTGTAACCAGGTAAAGGTTCCGCTGCTTTGGCTTTGGCTAAGGTAATAGTATCTCCCACTCGTGCATCAGCTACAGCTTTAATTGCCGCTCCCAAATAGCCTACTTCCCCAGCGTGCAGTTCTTCAACTTGCTTTTGGGTAGGAGACAGAACGCCTAACTCGTCAATTTCGTATTCTTTACCGGATACCATCAAATGGACGCGATCGCCTTTTTTCAGAGTGCCATCCATCACCCGGAAATACACAATTACTCCCCGGTAGCTGTCGTAATAGCTATCAAAAATTAACGCCCGTAAACGTTCATTTACCGTGTTGGCTGGTGGTGGTACCCGCTCGACAATTGCTTCTAAAATCTCATTAATACCAATTCCTTCTTTGGCAGAGGCGAGAATTGCACCGCTGCAATCTAGACCGATAATTTCTTCAATTTCGCTAATTACTCGCTCTGGTTCTGCCCCAGGTAAGTCGATTTTATTCAAAACCGGGATAATTTCCAGATTATGCTCAAGCGCTAAATACACATTCGCCAAAGTTTGCGCTTCTACCCCTTGGGAAGCATCTACTACCAACAGCGCCCCTTCACAAGCGGCGAGAGAGCGGGACACCTCATAAGAAAAATCTACGTGTCCCGGAGTATCAATCAAGTTCAGCACATACTGCTGACCATCTTTTGCTGTGTAGTTCATCCGGGCAGCTTGCAGCTTAATTGTAATGCCGCGCTCCCGTTCCAAATCCATATTGTCGAGAAACTGTTCCTTCATTTGCCGATCGTCAACAGTGCCAGTAGCTTGCAGTAAGCGATCGGCAAGGGTTGATTTCCCGTGGTCGATGTGAGCAATAATACAAAAATTGCGAATGCGAACTGCGGGAACGTCAGTCATATACTATCTTTGCTTTAGCAGCAACCAAGGTTAAAAAAGCAATTTACTTCATGTATTTTAATGCTTTCTTAGCCAAGATGCTGCTAGCTTTTAGTGCTGAGTCATCTGTCATCTGTCAGCTGTCATTAATTATTCTTTCCTCCGCCCCTCCGCCCCTCTGACCCTTACTTCCCCATCCCCCGATTTCCTCTTCACCCCATCTTTATCTTTGGATCTAAATAGGGGGACTTTTAAGAATATTATGAAAGTCTATTTATAGCTGCTAGTATTCATCAGCTAGGGGCGTACAATAAATATAAATAAGTACATGTAGGGATCATGTAGGAATTATAGGCAATTGCAACCCGTAATTGCTTGAAACTACTGATTTTCTGACAAAATTTCTAGAAAGCTCTTGTCTAGCGAGTTATATGAAAATTGCCACTTAAAACTTGGAGCTGTTACTTTAGTCCTACTTTGGGGAACTATGTAACCGTACCCTTTAAAGTTTTTCAGTGAACTAACCCAAATTGTGAATATAACTGCTTTACAAAGCTTTGGACAAAACAGATTCAGAGTATATAAAGCCCATGAATATGCAAGAAAAAGCTACCGAAGCGGGAAGACAAGTCGATAAGGTAGAAATTGCTGTCCGCCTGGACTCCGAGTTACTAGAGCAAATTCAGCATCTCACCAACGACCCCAGTAAAGTAATTGAGGTGGCAATCCGTCAGTGGTTGCGGGGTGAAATACTCAGAGATGATGAACTGACGCGCACCCCTGTACGTACACCTATTCCGCCTAGGGGTGAATGGAACGATTGACATATAAATTCATCTGTCAGTAAAAGATAAAGAAAAAGTAAAATTTGTCAATCTAGATTCCAAAACGTCAAGAAATACCCAATCAAAAATGCAAAAGCTGTAAAAATTTATGCCAAAATTTAAACAGCTTTAGTAATACTACGGTAGGATGCCGTTTGACTATCCAACTCGATTAATGACTATTACTGCCAAATCCCAATTGCCTAATTTGTTTTCCCCCAATCTGGAATCTATTACCAGTAAGATTGATGGCTCATTACCAACTTTGGGAGCCGAGTTGGTATATGTGCAAGATGGGGCAGGGCGCTATCTGACCTTTTATTGGCAGCAAAGCGAACTCCTGGGATTAAATCCTGAGAAAATAGTTGACGAGCTAAACGAGAGTGAAACCTTTGCCCCTGTGGATAAGGTTAATTATTTGGAAAGATTGCACCGAATTTTGACAAATTTAGTGCCAGAAAGGTTTCAATGTTGGTTTAGCTACCGCCAAGAGTTGTTTGAGTTGGAGTTGGCAATTAGTCCGATTATGCCAAGATTGGGAACCGCGGCCACTACAGTTTTAGTGATGGGACGGTTACTACAAACTAAAGCCAACAAAAAAGAGCTAAAAGTGGTATCTAAAACGCCCACACAGCTAAAATTGACTTTACGTTCACAGCAACACCGGAAACAGGTAAATCAAATTACCAGAAATATCCGGGGGACATTGGATTTAGACATTATTTGGCAGCAAACAGTTGACAGTTTGGGGAAAGCGCTGCGGCTAGAGCGTTGCATTATCTGCCCCTACCAGTCTTCTAGCTCAAAAGTACAGGTAGTTGCAGAGTATCACCAGTCAGATCTCAAATCAATACTTGGCTCAGAAATAGATTTAGCTTGTGAGCCTGCTTTTGCTCAAGCATTGACAACCTTAGAACCAGTTGTGATGGAGGTGTCTGGATATACTGAGTTTCAGCAGCAGAAAATTTTGGTAGTTGCTACTTGTTATCAAGACCAAGCGAATGGATTTGTGGCCTTAAATCTACCAAATGAATGCTACCCGTTGACAGAATCGGAACTTGAACTAGCAAAAGAAGCAGCGGATCAGTTGGGAACAGCGATCGCTCATGCTACTTTATATAAAGAATTAGAAGCAGCACGTCAAAAAGCCGAAGAAGCCTCCCGCCTCAAAAGTGAGTTTCTGGCTAATGTATCGCATGAAATTCGTACCCCCCTCAACGGCATGATTGGATTCTTAAAGCTGATTTTGGAGGGGATGGCAGATGGCCCAGAAGAACAAAATCAGTTTTTAGAAGAAGCTCATAACTTATCCATACACCTGCTAAATATCATCAACGACATCTTGGATATTGCCAAAATCGAAGCAGGCAAAATGGAGCTAGCTTGTGCTCCAGTCAAACTGAATGAGTTATTCAGTGATGTCGAAAATTTTACGCGTCCTCAAGCGGAAATGAGAAACCTCAGCTTTGGAATGCAAATGCCTGCTACCTCAGATGAAATAATCGTCCAAAGTAACTATCAACGGTTGCTACAAGTCATGCTTAATTTAGTGGGCAATGCCATCAAATTCACCCATGAAGGTGGTGTCACTGTTAGCGCCGATTTAGTGCTCAAAAAAGCGAAACTTCAAGATCAGCAATTTCCCGGTATGGTAAGAGTGCGCGTAGCAGACACAGGCATTGGTGTTTCCCTAGATCAGCAAGATAAACTATTTCAATTGTTCTCTCAAGTAGATGGCTCCCGCACTCGTCAATATGGCGGTACTGGTTTAGGACTAGCAATATCCCAGAAACTAGTAGAAGCTATGGGCGGTGAAGTGCATTTTTACAGCTTGGGCGAAGGACTTGGCTCCACAGTCACATTTACAGTGCCACTATATCAACAACCAGTAATTGTTTCATCTAGTGACAGCGACTCAAATTCTGTTTGTTAGAGTTTTTGGCAAAAAAATAAAGGCGTTACAGACTATCTGCCAATACCAGCTTAATTTTCAAACCCAACTATTGTAACTCCTAAATTATTTCAGCTGCTAGTTGTGATTTTACCTATATTTCTTTCTTTTTAGAAGCAGGCTTTTGGTTTAAATATGCTTTGTTTCTTTTCACAAATTCCAACAAATCTTCTTCTTTTGATTGTTGAAGACTCACAGGAGAATAATGATAAATAGCTCTGCAAGCTATTGCTAGTCTAGTCTTAAAGTTGAGTACAGATGGAATGTCAATGAGTACATCATCAACTGGTGCGATATCTCCTCGCTGACAGTAAACAGCATAACTAACTCGTGGGAACTTAGCACGTTTACTACTGCGACTCCCCCAGTGAAAAACATATTGATCCCAGCATAAAAGCGTACTAGGCGGAGTCGGTAAAGCCCGAATATCCTCTAAGGCAAATTGAGTTCCTCCTGTATTTAAATCGTGAATAGCATTAATATACTGAGGATCGCGGTTAGCAGGCACTAAATACATACATGAATTCAGAGGTGTCGCATCTGTAATACTTATCCAGAGAGTAATGACGTTAGGCATACCATCTGAACCTATGGTATTTGAATACTCTGTATCGCGATGAGGCTCAAATCCTTTACTAGTATCGAGTGTTTCTATGTAGTAGATCCAAAAATTGGGGATTAATTTATAACCAAATCCTAAAATTCTTGTCAAAACTGAATCAAAATAGCCAAACACTTCATAGAAGATATCGTAAACTAAAGCAAAAATTGGGGGAAATCCTGCTTTTTTGACATTTTCTATACATTGGAGCATTTGTTGGATAGTAGCCGGAGGTATCACTGGAGAAGTTTGAAAATAGCCTTCTTCCTTCAGTTGAAGTACGTATTCATCTAAATAGGCTGGCTTTATCGCAGAATCTACTGATTCCCATTGAAAGGGTTTATCAGAAATTGTCAAATTGGGATTGAGAGTACGCCAAAAGTCAATATTTTCTGCTTGTGGAATCAGGTGTTTGTCTAATTGAAGAGATTTTTTTGGAATAGTGTCAATATCTCTTCTTTGAACAGTAGTTGTATCTGTCATGTTCAATAATTCCTGATTAGCTTTTTCTTTATGATGAATAACGCTTCACAAAAACCAAACATCTTTAAACAAACCGACGCTTATATTTTATCTGGCAAATGCAACTATCACTTTTGGAGGAGATTTGTATGAATAACTAAACTTTACTGTTCTACTACAGCGGTTCTCGTTTACGTGAGTAGGGGCACGGCATTGCCCATTGGTGTCAACTTAAGAAGGTAAAGCCCAAATTTGTTGAGTGTAAGCGTCAATCTCTCGATGGCGCTTACGCCTAGTTTTGACTAATCCAAAGAGCTTTTGATGTTCCACAAGATA
>JAHHHK010000057.1 GCA_019359395.1 Komarekiella atlantica HA4396-MV6 | reverse complement strand
GCTTCCCACAGAAGAATCTACTACCCTTATACACTTCATTCTCAATAAGTACACAAATTTTTCAAGGGGTCTTTATCCCCCAAACCTTTATCTGCCTCGGTTTAGAGGCGATTGTCGCCCCTTGAATAGGAAACTTTTCAAAACAGATAAATATCGGTGTTCATCAGTGTTCATCGGTGGTTCGATTTAACATATCTCGACTTATGCAAGAGGTCTATTGACTTGAGCGGACTGGCGTGAAACCCTAAGACCGCAGCGGCTCCCCCACGCCCCATTTTCAAGCTAGAGTTTTCTATTCTTAATCTTCATAAAGTTATAAAAAGTTATAAGTCTCATTATGAAGCTTTTAATAATACTTGTCTCAGGTTCTACATTCATGTCTAAGGTGTGGCTGGAATTGTGTAATCTGAAAACAGCTAAGCTAATGATTCAATTGAGGTCTGATGACTCCTACGATAATGCGTCAGCTTTGGTCTGTGGTTGAAACCGCCCAAGCAAAGATCCTCTTACAACTGGACGATGCTAGCTTGGTGCAGTGGTTGGTAAAACAAACCGAAACGCAAGTGTTGTTAGATCCCAACGAAACTGACTTCCTCAGCCACTACATTCAATCCCGGTTAGCCCTTATTCGTGATCTTGCTCATGAACGCCAGTGTTCATGATTATAAAATCACAATGAATTAGTCCAGAGTCAAGACTAATAACTATTGACTTTTTTGAGGTAAATAACCTTCCACTAAGCAGTCGGAACCTACTACGCGCCAACGGACGCGTTCTAGAGATAGAGCTTCAGGCATTGTGGAAAAACCTAAATCGCCCACAGGCGTGGGAGCATTACTACCACCAATGATTTTTGGGGCAATAAATGCCAGAACTTTTTGTACTGCTCCTTGAGCGATCGCACTAGCAGCTAAAGTACCACCACATTCCCACAACACACTACAAAAACCTCGCTCATATAAGTACGCCATTGCCTTATCTGGTGTAAGTGATGTTAATTCCACCACCTCCACTCCCTTTTTGAGCAATAGTTCTTGAAAATCAGGAGAGCTTCCCTGCTCTGTCAGCACTAAAGTAGGAGCCTCCGCGGTCTGCCACAAGCGGGCATTTTCCGGTAAGTTGAGATGACGACTCATCACTACCCGCAGCGGATTATGTGCCCCCGCCTGATGACTAGTTAAGTAAGGATTGTCTTGTCGAACTGTATTACCACCTACAATTATTGCATCACAAGCTGCCCGTAATTGATGTACTTCACTGCGGGCATCCTGGCTAGTTACCCAGGCACTATGACCAGAGTTGGTAGCAATTTTACCATCTAAAGTCATGGCATATTTCAAAATCCCTAAAGGTCGTTTGTAGAGAATGCGATGAATGAAAGCTTCATTTAGCTGACGACAGGCTTCTTCTTCCACTCCTACTAACACTTCTATCCCTGCTGCACGTAAACGCGCGATCCCACCTCCTGCTACCAATGGATTGGGGTCAACCATGCCCACTACCACCTTTGCCACCCCAGCCGCTATCAGACCTTCCGAACAAGGAGGAGTGCGTCCGTAGTGATTGCAAGGTTCGAGACTGACATAGATTGTCGCACCACGAGCGCGATTTTCCTGGGGAGAGGCTGCGCCAACACCTGCTGCTTTTAAAGCAAAAACTTCCGCATGAGGCTCACCTGCACGCGGATGAAACCCTTCCCCAACAATCTCGCCATCTTTAACAATCACCGCTCCCACAAGCGGATTTGGCGAAGTGCGTCCTAAAGCGCGGCGAGCGAGTTCTAAACACCGCTGCATCATCCGAGAGTCAAAGTCACTTCCAATCCTTTCCTTTGCTGGTGAATCTGATCCAACTCCCGGCGTTATTAGAAGTGAATTTTCTTGAGTGTAATTGGGTAGGGATGCATCTGCTTGTGCGACCACTGGGGAATTATCCATAATTTTGGGCAATACTGTAATATTTTGGACGCGTTGGCGCAGCCTCTTTACAGAAGAATCGCGCTTTGATCGTGATAACTAAACAGTAATATCCAGCTAATATTATTGGCTGTCTCAACTTAAATCAGCCGTAATATTCACATTACACTTCACTCTAGCTTGAATCCATATTGCCAGAGGTTGCCCAAAATCCCTAAATATTGAAAAGTGAGGGTCATAGGTTTGCCGCTTATAATTCCTCACTCATACTCTAAGAGCACAAGCTACAGGGTATGGAGAATAGTTTTCTTTTCTGTCCCCTGTACCCTCTCACCTAATTCCCCTTACTACTGCTCTAACAATTTCATCCGCTGCCACCAAAGATTTAATGGATAATAAACAACAGGTGCCCACAGACTACTGAGAATGGCAGAGGCAAGAGCGACACGCTGATAATATGTCCAGATATCTGCCACTTTACGTACACTGTGCCCGCCGTAGGCATCGCCCATTAAAGTTAATTGCAACCCAAAGATAGTTTCTGCTAAAAAAGCCATACCAAAAGCAATTAAAGCAATAGAGATAAAATCTTCTTCCATAAAACGCTGTTTCTGGAGCAGACTAGTCAGAATTCCCACTATTCCCAGACTCACAGCATGAGTAGGATTAGGTGATGTCATTGCATCTTGAAGTAGCCCCAGGACTATACCTGCCAATGCTCCTGCAAAAATTGTCCGCTTTACACTCCAACTTACTACCCAAATTAACAGCCAGTTGGGGCCAATTTCCAATAATTCCATACCTGGTAAGCGAGTAGGCAATAACAGTAAACATAACAGTACAGACCCAACCGTCACTGTCCAATTTACTAGTTGACGTAGCCCAGGATGCCAGTGAGAAAAAGGTTTGTTTGGGATTTTGGATTTTGCAGAAAATCTAAGTGCCGACTTCTGGCCCTCAGAACTTTTCAAGACGGACTCTGGCGATTTCGGCTTTTTCTGCTTGCTGCCACCAAATGAAGGTATCTTCATTGTTTTGAGAGATTTTCGAGAATCTAATTAGACTTTTGTAGTTCTTGATTTGCCGACGTTTGGTTTTCCAACTCTTGGTTTGTCGGCTTCGGGTATACACCTACCCAATCTAGCGATCGGATCGGCGGGAAAAGCTCAACTCTCGCAACTGATGCTGGGAGTTTTTTTAAATCTAAAGACTTCACACGTCCTACCGCCAAGCCCGCAGGGAACTTTTGGCTGTAAGTAGATGTAGAAATTAAATCTCCCACTTTGACATCTGGAACTTTTTCATAAAACTCCAGCACAGCTTCCGCAGAAGCATCTCCTCGTAAAACTCCCTTAGCTGCGGTGCGGCTAATCGTGACACCCACTTGACTCTTAAGGTCACTGATTAACAATACGCGGCTAGTATTGGGAGTTACACTCTCTACCAAACCGACCAATCCGCCGTCAGCTTTAACGATAAAGCCTTCTTGAATTCCTACATTCGAGCCACGATTTAACGTAACTTGTTGCCACCAGTTGTCAGCGCTACGTCCCACTACCCGCGCTGGAATTGGGCGCGATGCAAGTGGTTCTTTCTCAACGTAGCCTAATAAATCCTGTAACTTTTTATTTTGACTTTCCAGATCTACTATGCGGGTTTGCAACTCCAATAACCGGACATCCCTGAGACGTTCTTCTGAACTTGGTACTGGCTGTAACATCTGCAAAGGACGGGTAATCACTTGGTACATTTCAAGCAGCAATGCACCTTGAGTCTGTCGCAGCATCCAGGCACTACCAACTATTAGAGATAACAGACCGATTTGTAATCCTTTATGACCCCACCACCTGCGTAAAGTAACCATTTATACCTATTATTTTTATAATTTAAGGAGATATTGGATTCTATTTATATAAAACCCAAATATCACCCAAATATCACCCAAATATTTAATATTGTTTGCTACATATTGCGAGAACGCCCGCTGAAGACTCGTTCCAACTGTTTAAAGTTTTCTAACACACGACCCGTTCCCAGCACAACGCAGCTTAAAGGATCGGCGGCAATGTGTGTTACTATGCCTGTTTCATGGCTAATTAGGGTATCTATGCCTTTGAGCAAAGCACCACCACCAGCTAGCATAATACCCCTATCAATAATGTCTGCTGCCAGTTCTGGAGGTGTACGTTCCAGTGTTCGCTTTACAGCTTCTATAATTACTGATAGAGGTTCCAACATACTTTCACGAATTTCTGGCCCTTTAATTGTTACAGTTCGCGGTAGACCAGAAAGCAAGTGTAAGCCTCGGACTTCCATAATTGCCTCACCATCATCATTAGTCGGATAGGCA
This sequence comes from Komarekiella atlantica HA4396-MV6, assembly GCA_019359395.1. Lineage (GTDB taxonomy): Bacteria > Cyanobacteriota > Cyanobacteriia > Cyanobacteriales > Nostocaceae > Komarekiella > Komarekiella atlantica. Next base: position 20,629 of record JAHHHK010000057.1, on the reverse strand, counting down.
GAGCCAATCCGAATCTTGATGTCCTCAGCAGTACGTTCTCCAATCACTAAGTTATGGACTTTCTTCAAATACTGGATGATTGCTTCAGTCAATTCATCCCCGGCAATGCGTACTGACTCACTGATCACCGTACCCTGGAGACTCAGCACCGCAACTTCTGTTGTGCCGCCACCAATATCGATAATCATATTGCCAGTCGGTTCGGCAACAGGTAGTCCTGCACCAATTGCCGCAGCTACCGGTTCATCAATTAAGTAAACTTCTCTGGCCCCAGCTTGAGCTGCTGCATCCATTACAGCTCGCCTTTCTACACCTGTAACACCACTGGGAATACCAATGACAATGCGGGGTAAAATTAGAGACTTACCTTCATTGACGCGCTGGATAAAGCTTTTCAGCATTAACTCTGCTGTATCGAAGTCAGCGATTACACCGTCGCGCAAAGGGCGCAGAGCAATCACATTTCCAGGTGTCCGACCAAGCATTTTTTTTGCTTCTTCTCCTACTGCCAGTGCTACCTTTTCATTTTGATCAATGGCAACCACCGATGGCTCTTGGAGTACGATGCCTTTACCAGATACGTAAACGAGGGTGTTGGCGGTACCGAGGTCGATACCCATATCCCATGATGTGCGAAAGTTCCTGAAAAGACCCACGCGTCTGTACGCCCCCTATTTGCGATACTTTTTACTACAACGGTTAAGAGTGAATCGTGCTGGATTCTATTACCTTTTTTATCCTGAGTCCAGTAAACCAGACTATATTTTTATATAATTCCCGGCAATATTTACTATGTCTCAGGCCTCTACTTTTTGATATTCTCAAGTTAAGCCAGTATATCCGTATACTTTTCGAGTTTTCCCCTAATAGTTTGTATCATTTTTCATCTCCTTCATATTGTTAACTGTTTAACACATTATTTTCAATAGTTTCACAATTCGCTATGATGGGAGTCTGAATTAATGAGTACGCCTGTACTGAAAGGTAACACCCATGAGCATCAATGTTGTCACCCTCATCGGTCGTGTAGGCAACGACCCAGATATCAAATATTTCGAGTCAGGTAGTGTCAAGTGTAAATTGACACTAGCTGTTAATCGGCGCACTAAGGAAGGGGAACATACTGACTGGTTTAATTTGGAACTATGGGGAAAAACGGCAGAGGTGGCGGGTAATTATGTACGTAAAGGTAGGCAAATTGCGATCAAGGGTTCTTTGAAGTTTGACACATGGAGCGATCGCCAAACAGGAGCCAGCCGTTCCACACCAGTTATCCAAGTAGACCAACTCGATTTATTAGGTTCTAAGCGGGATGGTGAAGGCGGTACGGCAGATATGTCTTCAGAACATTTTTAAATAGTCATTTGTCAACTGTCATTCGTCCTTTGTTCAGACAAATGACAAAGCGCAAAGTCTGAGCGCCGGCTTCCGGCGCTCAGAACTTTGTAAGAGAGGACGAATGACAAAAGACGATTAATAACTAATTTGCAGCGTCACCGATGCTTCTACTTGCTGTTCACCACCAATGACAGGGGTGGAAGCATCGGCATTGGATACCTTAGCAGCCTCAGCACGATACAAAATAGGTGGTGGAGGCGCAGTAGCATTGTTAACTTGAATGTTTACCACTTCTTTAGGCTTAAGACCTAGGGTACTAAAGACAGCATCAGCTTGCTGTTGAGCGTCTTGGGTAGCCTCTTTTAATGCTTGTTTTTGAGCGCTAGCGATCGCCTCATCGTTAGCGACAAAACTAATGCCGTTAATTTGTGTTGCACCTGCTTTTACCGCGTCATCCAACAACGTACCAGCTTTATCAGTAGCAAACCGAAAACTCACGGTATTACTGGCTGCATAGCCTGTAATCCTTTGTACATTATTGTTGTAGCTATAAACTGGATTGAGACGGATACCAGTAGTTTCCAATTTTTCCACATTTTGGCGCTTCAGTAATGCCACCACAGCTGAAGACCTACGAGCTGCCTCTTGCTGTACCTCTTGTGCGGTTTTACCCTGAATTTCCACTCCTAAACTGACTTGTGACAGGGTTGTAGGAATTGTTTCCACTCCACGACCACTAACAGTAAGAGTTCGCCACAATTTTTCTTTTTCTTGCGCCAAAGCAGGCAATGTAAAAATTACACCTATTAGCAAAGCTAAAGGTAGTGTTTTCCACATATTCCCAGCTTGAAACCGAGAACCGGATAAAGCGGCTCTATGCGTCATATTTGCACTCCTCTGAAAAGTATATATCGATACGATTTATATGTTCCTACTTTGACACTGCCATAGTCAAAAGCTGAAATGGTTACATTTTTGGAAACTGAAAAAATTACACCAACCCATTTGGAGATTTTGTGATGGCGTATTGGCTGCTAAAAACTGAACCGGAAAATTATTCCTACTCAGATTTGGAACGGGACGGCAGTACAGTTTGGGATGGAGTCAACAATGCCTTAGCGCTCAAACATTTACGTACAATGCTCATTGGCGACTTGGCGCTGATTTACCACACAGCTAAAGAACGGCAAGTCATGGGTATAGCAGAGATAGTTAGTCAACCTTATGCCGATCCAGCACTCAATGATAGCAAGAGGGTAGTTGTGGATGTGCGGGCAGTGGGAAAAGTCAATCAGCCCGTCACCCTAACCCAAATTAAGCAAGACAGCAAATTTACAGACTTTGATTTGCTGCGACTTCCTAGACTATCTGTAGTTCCGATCTCTGAACTTTATTGGCAGTACTTAATTGAGTTAACAGGCGGCACAAAATAATTGAGGGGTGCTAAGCTGTCGCGCACCCATAAAAATAGCTAAATTCCATAAACGCGTAAAAATAAGGAGAAGGATTTTCGCAGAACCAAATGTATTTGTTAGAGCCAATTAACTTCTCTTTTCCTCTGCTGGCAAGCGCGACAAAAGCAGCAGACAGTTCAATGGTAGTAGCAGCGGTGCTACTGAGCTTAGTAGTAATTTATCTCGCCAGTAAACTTGGTGGGGAGTTATCAAACCAAGTGGGTTTACCGCCTGTCTTAGGCGAACTCGTAGGTGGTGTAGTAGTTGGCATCTCTGTTTTACATCTTTTGGTGTTTCCAGAAGGCGGGGCAGACAGTTCTAGTTCTTTGATCATGACCTTCCTCCAAACCACTGCGGGTTTAAGTCCTGAAGCCACTCCTGAAGTATTTGCGGCGCAGTCGGAGGTAGTTTCTGTTTTAGCAGAATTGGGTGTGATCATCCTGCTATTTGAAATTGGTTTGGAGTCGAACCTCAAAGACCTAATGGCAGTCGGTGTCCAAGCCGTTGTCGTGGCAGTGGTGGGGGTAGTAGTCCCCTTTAGTGCTGGTACTGTGGGACTAATGACTTTATTTGGTATCGATGCTGTACCCGCAATTTTTGCTGGGGCAGCTTTGACTGCCACTAGTATTGGTATTACTTCCAAGGTGTTATCAGAACTAGGACGGCTTAATTCTAAAGAAGGGCAGATTATTCTTGGCGCTGCTGTGATTGATGATGTACTGGGGATCATCGTTCTGGCTGTAGTTGCTAGCTTGGCGAAAGATGGCGTGGTAGATGTGAGCAAAGTCATTTATTTGATTATTAGCGCCAGTAGTTTTCTGCTCGGAGCAATTCTGCTAGGCAATGTTTTTAATAAGTCTTTTGTAGCGATCGCTAATCAACTTAAGACACGCGGTGGACTAGTAATACCAGCATTCATCTTTGCCTTTGTCATGGCATACTTTGCTGCCATCATCCAGTTAGAAGCAATTCTGGGGGCTTTTGCAGCAGGCTTAGTTCTAGAGGAGACAGATGAGCGCAAAGAACTGCAAAAGCAAGTCATTCCCATTGCCGATATGCTAGTGCCAATTTTCTTTGTGACTGTTGGAGCAAAAACTGATTTGGGAGTGTTGAACCCAGCAATTCCCGACAATCGGGAAGGTCTAATTATGGCAACTTTCCTGATCACAGTAGCCATTCTTGGTAAAGTGATCACAGGTTTAAGCGTGTTTGGTCAACCGCAAATCAACCGTTTAGCGATTGGTGTGGGCATGATTCCCAGGGGCGAGGTCGGTTTAGTGTTTGCTGGTGTCGGCGCTGCCAGCGGTGCTCTCTCGAAACCACTAGGAGCAGCCATTATCATGATGGTTATCTTGACAACCTTTTTAGCTCCTCCCTTGTTACGATTCGTATTTCCAGATCCAGAAACCTTGGATATGGGTTCAGAGAAACTGATTCTAGACGGCTCCTCTGGAAAATCGTTGGTAATTGAACCACCTCAGACGATGGTGTCAAAAGATCGTGAGACTTTGGAAACAGCCCCAGATTCTAAAGAGAGTTAATCAAAGTCCTGGGTATAAATCGGTTGTTGGTAGCGTCTTGATGTAGAACACAACTGAGTTCTGAGTAATTCTCAGAACTCAGAACTCTATAAGTGCTTGGTGGATTTTGCTAAAGTCAAGTGGAAACTTCTCTCCTCAAATCTCCGTCCCGTGAGATTGTAAAATTATCGTTTGTTTCTAATTTTTACCAGCATTCGGAATGTTATCTATTTCTCATCTCACTCTACTTCACAGTCCTAATCTGAATATTTTCCAAGTAATTAGGGAGTTTCCATAAATTTTGCTAGATCCGCTGACGTAGTGGGAATTATTTACTCAGTGCATGAATTACAGCAATCAAACAAATAAACATCAATTCCTGACTAACTCAATTGTTGCGGATTGGGTTTGACTGAGTAGAGTTAATTCTGGCTATCTCTTTGTTGTTACCATCTGGTAGTTTGCTAGTCAAATTTTTAGGCGCTAACAGCATGTGTATTTATATCAGCGGAAAACTCAACTAAGGCATCAAAACTCAAGTTTAAGTGGTGTCGGTGTGACGATTGCCAATATGTTGAAATATTAACTGCTCCCATAAATGTGAATCAGGAGAAAATACTGTGAAACTACACTGGTTACTACCCAGTACTATTGGAACTATCTTCATGCTGTCGTCGCCGGCAATGGCCGCCAGACTTGAATCTTGGCGTTTTGATGCCAACCAAAACAAATTAGAAATCAACACTTTGGGAGCTGTTCAACCCAAAGCGCAATTGGTCTTCAACCCGACTCGTCTGGTCATTGATTTGCCAGAAACCATATTTGGGCGTCCGCAGCTAACGCAACAGGTAGGCGGTGCAATTCGCTCTATCCGTGTTGGGCAGTTTGACCAACAAACAACACGTATAGTAGTTGAACTCACTCCTGGTTATACTATCGATCCCAAACGAGTGCAATTTGTTGGTAATACTGGTAGTCGTTGGACAGTACAATTTCCCGCGCCAGTACTTGAGAAAGTAGCATCCTCTCCCAGAAATATTTACAGTGTAGTTACACCAGGCTCCGAAACCAAACCTGATTTCTCAAGGGTTGCCGCCAACGCCACACCAGCGGCGACTCAAATTGAGAACTTGCAGGTAACAGGCGATGGGTTTTACATCCGCACCAGTGGTGGTAATCCTCAGCTTCAGGTAAATCGCAGCCGCGATCGCAATACCATTTTCATGGATATCTCTGGCGCGACTTTATCACCATCTCTGGCACGGCGGGATGATGTGTCAGTTAATCGACACGGTGTTAGTAGTGTCGAATTCACTCAACTGCAAACCCAACCACCTGGTGTCCGCATGACGTTGCGGGTAGATAAAAATAGTCCTGACTGGCAAGCAACTAGGAGTAGCAATGGTGGTCTAGTGGTTCTGCCTACTCGGATTGGAAGATTGCCCAGAAGCAATAATCTCACCAACCCACCAGATAATCGGTCAAATCCATTGCCCCGTACACCAGTTGTTGTTAGACCTGCGACGATTCAATCTGTAGAATTGGCTGGTAATGGTACACAACTGCTGATTAGATCTGACCAAAATTTATCTGCGACGGGAGGCTGGGATAGAACGTCTGGTTTGTTCCGCATTACTATTAACAACGCTAACCTAGCTCCCAGAGTTACAGGCCCCGTTTTTAATGCCAATAGCCCTATCCTGCGGGTACGCCTACAACCACAAGAATCTAATACTGTAGTTGTCTTGGTTCAACCAGCGGCGGGAGTGCAAATTGGGGAACTCAATCAGGTTAGTGATCAGCTTTTGGCTCTACAACTACAAAGCCCTCGTCGAGCCGTCACACGCTCTGGAACACTCCCCTTACCCCCACTACCACCCCCCAATCGGATACCATTCCCAGACCCAAATAATCCCAATCCTCAACCCATCACACAGCCGCGCCCAATTCCTAGAGGAAAGGTCGTAGTTCTCATTGATCCTGGACATGGTGGTAAAGATCCTGGAGCTATTGGCATTGGGGGAGTACGTGAGAAGGATGTCATCTTACCTATCGGTAGAAGAATCGCAGCAATTTTGCAGCAAAATGGCGTGCAAGCAGTATTAACACGAAATTCTGATTTTTTCGTTAGCCTTCAAGGACGAGTAGCTATGGCAGAGCGAGCTAATGCTGATGTGTTTGTCAGCATCCACGCTAATGCAATAGGGCCTGGTCGCTCGGATGTAAGTGGCTTGGAAACATATTATTACGATAGTGGTTTGGGACTAGCTCGTATTGTTCACAACAGCATTCGCCAAAGTCTCAGTGTCAGAGACAGAGGAGTACGTCGAGCCAGATTTTATGTACTCAGAAAAAGTTCCATGCCTTCAATTCTTGTGGAAACAGGTTATTTGACTGGTCGAGAGGATATCGCTAAGCTAAGAACTTCAGCTTACCAAAACCAAATGGCAGAGGCGATCGCTCGCGGCATTCTCCAGTATCTAAAGAGAAGATAAGTAATTTAATCTAGAACCTTGAGTAAAAAAATCTCAATGATTCCCGGTTTTATACAATTTAGTAGTCAATATGTTAGGAATCTTACTGGTGTCGAAAAAAAATTCGCGCCGTTTTAACTCATGAAACTCTCAAATTACCGATTCCTCTCAAGAGAAATTCATTTCTATCAGAAGTTCTGAGTGATGGCTTACTTCGCTCAGACCTCTTTTGTGTAAAATTCGACATATGTAACTGTAAATATTTTTCTAAACATTAATCTTTAAAGTGGCTGTCAACTGATGACAGCAATAAAAATTCTTGTATTGTTGCATTGCTCACTAACAATACAAAGTGAATCTCTGACTGATGCCAGTGTGATTGATTAGACTTATCTGAGTCTGGTTAATTTTTATTTTTTAGTGTAATTTGATGCTTTGCTCGTTTAATTTTTAAGCGTTAACAGCATGGCAAAATCAGAGTAAAGTGCTATAATTCTACGCCATTAAGTGTGTATTTTAGATCAACGCAAAACTCAAGCAAGGCATCAAGGCTCAAGCCTGGGCAGTGACGGTGTGAGGATTGCCAATAGGTTGAAATATTAACTGCTCCCATAAATGTGAATCAGGAGAAAATACTGTGAAACTACACTGGTTACTACCCAGTACTATTGGAACTATCTTCATGCTGTCGTCGCCGGCAATGGCCGCCAGACTTGAATCTTGGCGTTTTGATGCCAACCAAAACAAATTAGAAATCAACACTTTGGGAGCTGTTCAACCCAAAGCGCAATTGGTCTTCAACCCAACTCGTCTGGTCATTGATTTGCCAGAAACCATATTTGGGCGTCCGCAGCTAACGCAACAGGTAGGCGGTGCAATTCGCTCTATCCGTGTTGGACAGTTTGACCAACAAACAACACGTATAGTAGTTGAACTCACTCCTGGTTATACTGTCGATCCCAAACGAGTGCAATTTGTCGGGAATAGTTCTAGTAGTTGGACAGTACAATTACCCACGCCAAAAGTTGAGCAAGTAGTCTCGTCAACGAATATTGGAGGTCAGCAAAGAGAAGTTCCAGCGACAGCACCTCCCCCCAAGATATCCACGCCCTTGTTCTCCCCAAGAAATATTTACAATGTTGTGACGGAACCTGTTGTTAACACACCTAACACAGCAACAGTCAATACTGTAGCAGCAGGCGTGACTCAAATTGAGAACTTGCGAATCACAGGCGATGGTTTTTTTATCCGCACCAGTGGTGGTAATCCTCAAATTCAAGTAAATCGCAGCGATGATCAAAAAGTAATTAACATCGACATTGCTGGCGCATCTTTATCACCCAGTTTAGAACAAGATGATGTGGTGATTAATCGCTATGGTGTCAGTCGTATCCAATTTACTCAACGGCAAGCAAGAACACCTGTTGTTCGTATGACGTTGCAGGTGGACAAAAATAGTCCTGACTGGCGGGCAACCAAAAGCAGTATTGGTGGTTTCGTGGTTCTGCCCAGTCGTAGTGTTGCTCAATTATCTGGAGATAATATACCCCCCATACCACCTACTACCTCGCCTGCTACGATTCAGTCTGTGGAACTGGCTGGTAATGGTACACAACTGCTGATTAGAGCCGACCAAACTTTATCTGCTACAGGAGGCTGGGATAGAACGTCTGGTTTGTTCCGCATTACTATTAACAACGCTAACCTAGCTCCTAAAGTCACCGGCCCTGCTTTTAATGCTAATAGCCCCATCCTGCGGGTACGCCTACAACCACAAGAATCTAATACTGTAGTTGTCTTGGTTCAACCAGCGGCGGGAGTGCAAATTGGGGAACTCAATCAGGTTAGTGACCAGCTTTTGGCTCTACAATTACAAAGTTCTCAGGGAGTGACACCGACCCTTGCTTTGCCTCCCCTGCCGTCGCTAAATCAGCGACCATTGCCAGATCCTACAGACAATCCTCAACCTTTATCACAGCCACAGCCGCGTACCTCGGTTCCTAAAGGGAAATTATTAGTAGTTATTGACCCCGGACATGGCGGTAAGGATTCTGGAGCTCCTGGTTTAGGTGGACTGCTAGAGAAGGATGTAGTCCTACCTATTGGCAGAAGAATAGCAGCCGTTTTAGAGCAAAATGGTGTGCAAGCAGTGCTAACACGGGATGCTGATTTCTTCGTAGAACTTCAGGGACGGGTAGATATCGCCGAGCAAGTTAACGCTACTTTGTTTGTCAGCGTTCATGCTAATTCGGTTGAAGGTCGTCCTGATGTAAATGGGCTAGAAGTGTATTATTACGACAGTGGTTATGCTTTGGCTGAAGTAGTTCGTAATTCCATTCTTCAGAATATCGATGCCCTCAAAGATAGAGGAACGCGCAAAGCCCGATTTTACGTTCTCAGGAAAAGCTCTATGCCCTCGATTTTAGTTGAAACAGGCTATATGTCTGGTCTGGAGGATAATCCGAGATTGGCAACGGCAGATTATCAAAATCGGATGGCAGAAGCGATCGCTCGCGGCATCCTCAAGTACTTACAACAGAGGTAAAATGTAGTACAAATTACGAATTAAAGAAGTAGTATTTAGACTTCTTTTACGTGCAGTATTTAGTGGTTAATTGGTGAATTTTCTGCTAAGTTCTGTATTTTAAATCCAAAAACCTAAATCAACATCTGCCTGTGTATTCATCTTCCATTTTTGAAGGGAATCTTTACGATTTTTCTGCTCAAGAACCCCAACGTGCCCCAATTGGCATCTTTGATAGTGGGGTGGGCGGTCTTACAGTACTGCGGCAAATATATCGGCAACTCCCCAATGAATCAATTGTTTACTTTGGGGATACGGCTCGACTTCCTTACGGTATTCGTTCTCAAGCAGAAATTTTACAGTTTGCGCGTGAAATCCTCACCTGGCTGCAACAGCAGCGGGTAAAAATGGTAATTATGGCTTGTAATACCAGTTCTGCCCTCGCGCTAGAAACTGTGCGTCAGGAATTTAGTATACCTATTCTGGGAGTGATTTTACCTGGGGCAAGGGCAGCCGTGCAACAAGGAAAACGCATCGGTGTAATTGCGACTCCTGCCACAGCCAAGAGTAATGCTTATCGGCAAGCTATTCTCGAAATTGATCCTAATGTCCAAGTCTGGCAAGTCGGCTGTCCAGAATTTGTACCACTGATTGAGCAAAACCGCATTCACGACCCTTATACTACTGAAGTAGCCAGAGCCTATCTAGAGCCTTTACTGGAACAGGAAATTGACACTTTAGTCCACGGCTGTACCCATTATCCCCATCTAGCACCAGTACTGCGATCGCTCCTCCCATCTCATGTAAAGCTAGTTGATCCAGCTGTCCATGTTGTGGCAGCTTGTACCCAAGAGTTAGACTTACTAGGCTTAAAGAATACCCATCTACCATTACCAACTCGCTTCGCTGTCAGCGGTTGTCCGCAACAATTTGCCCAGTCAGGAGTAAAATGGCTAGGGTATACGCCAATGGTTGACAAGGTATGCTTCACAGATACCGCATCCCAACTCCAACAAGATCATGTTGGATAATTAATATTAGTCAAGAGTCAAGGATTAAAATTATTTTGACTCTAGACTAATGACTATTGACTATTGACAGCTTCAGTCACCGTTGTTCTTATTGATCTCTCATGTTGATGTTTACCTTTGTCAGATGAAAGCACACTTACAGAAACACTTTTTTTAACCGTTCGCTTTGCCAATGCTAATAATAAGTAAACTGTAAACAAATATCCAGCCGCTAAAATAAAAATCATCATAGACATACTTCCGTGAATCATTGTTCTACCAGCACTTTTGCCAAAGAATATGAAATTTTATAAAATTAGCAAAGCTTTAGCCAACCAAGTGCATCCTTAATGGCTAGAATTTGCTATATCAAAATTTTCCGCAGAGAGTTCAGTTCTCTTCGGTTAACGAATTTACTATTGAATTAATTTAGTTTTTTGCAGACCATACATCCTACAGCAGTTATAAATTGCTAACTGGCAATTTATAACTACACTCCTCAGCAGTCTACTTGGCCTACATTATTTTCTTACGCACTACTATGGTAGAGAAACCCTTGCGTTAAACTGCGCTGAAGACGTTTCTAACGCCAGTCATGCATGAGATAAACTACCCCAGTTTCTTCAAAGGTGAGAACTCCCCGAAGTTCTGATGTCTCTGACAAGCCAGCTACTCTTTGAGAAGCCGCTCGGCATCTACCGAACGTCTATGCCGATTCGCCTTTAGGCATTCCCATAGAGTAGCCGACGCACCCTGCGGGTTTGCGTAGCGTTCCGTAGGAAAGCAAGCTACAGACTTCTCTTGGCAACAGACTAGCTCTCTAAGAGCGTGCTGGCCCCTCCGTAGGTATCTACACTCCTCAAAAGTGTTGTGGTACTCCCAAGAAGAAAGAAACTACACAAAGCGTCTTCAAGAGAAGATCACCCGAAGGGCTCCCTATAAGGAAATTACGTAGCTCTTACTTAGGAGTTCCGTATACCGTAGGTTCAATTAAAGGAATAATCTCCTAGATTCAACCCACGACGAGTTATTTTAGACTCACAACACCAATTGGGTAAAACCACTTGTAAGTGTTCTACCTTTGGAGAGCGAATATCTGAAAAATTTAAAATCCCTTGATTTTAGCGTAACACAATGACTCTGACTTTTCAGCCAACTTGGTTGCTAAATTTAAAATTTTTTAGATGCTTGAACGTCAAGTTTCAATAAACTAATCTTAACTTTATCTGTGATGATCTTAAGTCAACATCTATTTTGTCAATAAGTAATATTACTTTATTGGACATTAATTGATGTCATAAAACGTACAACTTGGGAAAATATGTAACATAACTTTAAGAAAACCTCTTACCCGTATACGGAATACCTACGTTTTCGTACGTTTTCGTAAAAAACTAGAGCACAATTGCTTATTGACATAAATACAAAGATATATGTGTGTGAACTATTGTCAGGAAATTAGCAAAAATGCACATTACTACTTTAGAAGTAATGCTTACACACATTTATTTCGAGGCTAATGAGTGTGGAAAAGCAAAGCCAAAAGAGTAGAAATGCACAAAAAAGGTTCTTTCTGCCAGCAACAGACACTCTTTGGACCATCAAGGTTCCTTGAAGGATAAGTTAAGTGTAGGATTACTTGATGAAAACTTTGCGCTGGCACAGGGTTATCTTAAAATGAGTATAGGATATGTAAACTTTCGTAACCTAAGTCAGAGTCCGCCCATTCATGACCCCAGCCACCTCCCTGTTTACCCCTGTGGAAGCAGACTTGCGAATACTAGCAGATAACCTAAAACAGCTAGTTGGAAATCGCCACCCCATCCTCTGTACAGCAGCCGAACATTTATTCGGGGCTGGGGGGAAACGCATCAGACCAGCAATTGTCTTGCTGATATCGCGGGCGATCATGTTAGAACAAGACATTACACCTCGTCACCGACGCCTAGCAGAAATTACGGAAATGATTCACACAGCTAGCTTGGTACACGACGATGTGGTGGATGAGTCAAATATGCGACGTGGTGTTCCGACTATTCATAGTTTCGTTGGGAACCGCATTGCCATATTAGCAGGAGATTTTCTTTTTGCTCAATCATCCTGGTATTTGGCTAATTTGGACAATCTTGAGGTGGTGAAACTACTTTCAGAAGTGATTATGGATCTGGCATCTGGGGAAATCCAGCAGGGATTGAGTCGCTTTGATACTGAGACCTCAATTGAGTCTTACTTAGAAAAGAGCTATTACAAAACCGCCTCGTTAATTGCCAACAGTTCTAAAGCGGCTGGGTTACTCGGCGAAGTTTCTCCAGAAACAGCCGATCATTTGTATAACTACGGGCGTCATCTTGGTCTAGCTTTTCAGATTGTGGATGATATTTTAGATTTCACCAGTACAACAGATGCATTGGGTAAACCAGTAGGATCGGATCTTAAAAGTGGTCATTTGACTGCACCAGTTTTATTTGCTTTAGAGGAAAAACCCTACTTGGAAGCGCTAATTGAACGACAGTTTGCCCAAGAAGGTGATTTAGAGCAAGCCCTGGAGCTGATTCAAGATAGTCAAGGTATACAGCGATCGCGGGAATTAGCTGCTCACCATGCTAAGTTAGCGACTGAGCATCTTGCGGCTCTCCCACCCTCAGAATCCCACCAGGCATTGGTTAACATAGCTGAATATAATCTGAGTCGGCTCTATTAAAGAATATGGGCTGGGGACTGGTGAGACAGCGCTCTTGGTAGGATTAGCTCGGCTCTGGGGACTGCGTTCGCATGATTGCGTGCCGTAAGCATTACCCGAAAGGGGACTAGGGATTAGGAAATAGTTTTCCCAGTACCCAGTCACCAACTCAAGCGATATCAGGGGGTATCCTTCTGTGTGATTTGTTTTGTTGCAGCTTTTGTTGAACAAGATTTTGCAAGTCACTTCGTGGTACTTCAATGGCATTAGTAGTAATACCAGGAGTTTCAAAAAAAATTATGCTATCTACGGGTTCTAATGCCACTAACTGGAACAAAATATTAACGACAGGAACAGCTGTAGCCATTAGTTGAGGGTCAAGCCCAGCAGATGAGATCAGTGAGACATCCTGTAAGGTAGGAAAAGCATAAATCACGCGTTTCTCCAATTTTGGATTTGCGCGGTTGCTCAATGTAGTTAGAACCCAATTTTCCTTCAAACTTTGAAGAATATAGTACTGGGTATAGCGTAACTTTTGAGCGATCGCGCTAAGCGCAGGAGCGATTGCTGCGATAAGTTGTGGTGTAACACCATCGTGGGGTGCATTGTCAATCAGCAATTGAATTTGTGCTTCTAAATCCATAATGACTTGTAAACGGCTCCTGGGTAATGGCTATAACATTTATCTAAAGTGTGAATAATTCAAACAGAGTTGGGAACAATAAATTAAGCCAAATCCTTAACGCAGGATTGGTATTTTGTTTAGCTTATAAGCAAAACACACAAAGCCAATACCCACGGTCGCACAGGTTGTATTTAAGTATGTTAGGGCCTTTAAAAAACCGAGACTATGAATTCAGCCGCAACAGCAACTATTCTGGGAGAAAATTCTATCGGCGTGGAGGTGATATTTCAACTCCTATTCAAGGAGCTTCAGCAGTCAACCAAAGCTTCGGAACAGAATTGCCACGATGTGGCGACACGAATTAACACCGAAGTCTACCGGATTTGCAGTGAAAGCAAACGTATCCAGGCTTCTGGTGCTGTGGAAAATTCGGCAATGACCCTTGCCCGACATCGCCTACAACAGTGTCTCAGGTACTATCTGTTGGGTTCAAATCGGGGACGGGTAGAGTTACACAGTACTTTGAGTGCAATTATCTATCGTTACATTAATCCGCCTCAGAGGCAACTAAGCTACCAAGGTCGGCTGACCATAATTGAAGATTTCTTACAGAGTTTTTATCTTGAGGCCTTAAACGCTTTCCGTAGAGAAAATCAACTCAGCGCCACCTATCGTCCCCAGACATTGCTGGAGTTGGCAGAGTACATGGCTTTTACTGAGCGCTATGGTAAACGACGCATTCCCTTACCAGGTCGTCAGCAGCAGCTAATTATTTTGCGAGCGCAAACTTTTTCCCAACAGCAACCCCCAGAAACTAGCGTAGACATAGAACAAGCAGCAGAAGGTAGCAGCAACGAAGCCGATGGTTCTTGGGAGGAGCCAGCAGTGCAGCAATTGCGTTCAACGATGGCGACGCAATCCGAACCAGAACCAGAAGAAGATACATTGCGCTCCGTAGTGATTACGGAATTAATGGATTATCTCGAACAACGGCAACAATCTGACTGTGCTGATTACTTTTCTCTCCGCCTCCAGGATTTATCAGCACAGGAAATTGAGTCAGTTTTGGGTTTAACCCCTCGTCAGAGAGATTACTTACAGCAACGCTTCAAGTATCATTTGATCCGGTTTGCCTTGTTGCATCGCTGGGAACTAGTTCATGAGTGGTTGGAAGCTTCTTTGCACACAAATTTGGGCTTAACTCCCCAGCAATGGCAAGTATACACAGCACAGTTGGACGAGAAACAGCGTTCTTTACTAGAGTTGAAGCAACAAGGACAACCCGACGAAAAAATTGCGAAAAATTTGGGGCTGTCAATGGCACAACTTCAAAAACGATGGTTTAAAATTCTTGAACAAGCTTGGGAAATTCGTAACTCGTTAGTGTCCGGATCAGGTGCATCTACTCATGAATAGTGACTCAGAATCCTTACAACACCAGTTTCTCGATTTGTTACTGACATATAATGTCAAAAACTGCGAGCAGCCCTTGGTAGAGTGTAAGGAAATTGACGGGGGAGAAAACCTTTTCAAGGAAGCTGCCACTTCAAAAAGTGACCAGCAGAAATTGAGAGGGACACCCCAAACCTTTCAACTGGGAGAAATTCCTACTGTGCAAGAACGTTTCCAAGCCGTCCTTAAGCGTCGGTTACAAATCCAAATCCAAGACCACCCACCGTTGTTTCCTTGGGAAACACAGTTAACAGACTATCCTGATTTTGTTGACGAACCAGCGATCGCACCAGTACCTACCTGGGGATGGATGGCACAGCAATCGAAGCTGAATCTGCCACTTCCTCTGCCAGAAAGAGTTTTCCGGCAATTACTAGAGCAGTGTCAAGCTTTGGTAACGTCTTCAGTACCGTTAGGTGCAAAATTAGTTCAGGTGGTGGAGAGCTTTTTCCCCAACGAATCTCAGACACTTAACGACATAGCTGGACTGGTGCTAAGAAGCACCTATCGATCTGTGGATGCCCTGGAAACAATGCCCAACATTCAGAGCGATTACACAGATTTACTACCACGTCAACAGATGGCACTGTCATTGCTGGCAGCTAAACAACTGCTGGAAAATCTGACTTTACCACTTTCATCGACTAATCCAGTGGTAGAAAGACAGTGGTTAACTAGTGTCGGTACTCTGAACATCAGGGTAGAATGCCAGTCTTTAGGTAACTTGACAAAGTTGCTTGTTCAGGCTGATTTACCGACTAAAGGAATTATGACGCTTCAGGGAAATGGCACCCTAGCAACGTCACAGTCTTCCAGTCCAGAAAGCTTAAGTGTAGAATTATACTGTAGGCAACTTAGCCAGACCTATACCCTGGAATTTGAGTTTCCAGAAATAGACCAACAACCACTGTTGTTTTTGATTAGTTCCACCATGTAGCAAATTACCAGCGCTAGCACTCTACGTTAATCAACGCCAATATATAAAGATGATTTTCCTGGTTTTGAAGCTTGTCCTATTTTTCCACATGCGGTCATTAGGGGTTTAGGAAAAGCGGCTCTAAGAAGGGCATTTAATATAAGACGCACAAGGCCCCCATAAATACCTAAAGTGTCTCTAAAGAAAGGGTAAGAAAGCTTTCTCAAGGGGAGTAGCTTTAGGTGGGGGCGATTTACGTCACTAGTATTATGTCCGTGTAGCATCTACATCATTGCTTTACTTAGACTCAAAATGTTTAACTTATCCAGGATGAATCGGTTTTGGCGTCTCCCTGTAAATAATTTCTGGCGGCATACGCAGGGGTCGCCTTTAACAGAAGTGGAAGATTCTATTTCTTTGCGGGTGCTGGTGCTAGCGTTGGTTATTTTGGGAATTGTGGCAACAGATATTGCCGCTGAGACTGCATTCAGTCCTTGGGCATTACCTCTGAGTGTAGTCGGTGCAATTTGGAGTTACTACCGTCGTAGTTACGCCAATATTACAGTCAAGTTCTGCATCGCCATAGGGATGTTGATAGCACTGGGGGCTTTCTTTGGGCGGTTAGTGGGAGAATTGAATGATACGCGGTTGGGTTTGGCAGAATTATTAATACAACTCCAAATTCTGCATAGCTTTGATACGCCCCGCCGCAAAAACTTGGGTTATTCAATTGTCATAGGACTGATTTTAATAGGTGTGGCTGGGACGTTGAGTCAGACCTTAGCTTTTGCACCAATGCTGTTATTATTTTTAGTGATCGCTCTGCCAACTCTAATACTAGATTACCGCTCACGCTTGGGTTTACGGCAGTTAAAAACAAAACAGGAAATATTCCAAAAAGGTAAATTTTTAAGTTTAAATATAAAATTTTTAATTCTGAATTTTTTGATAATTGTCAGTCTAGGGCTGGCAATTTTTGCTATTTTGCCTCGGTTTCCTGGCTACCAGTTACGGACATTTCCTGTAAGTTCTCCTATCGGAGTAAAAGGAGGTTTTACGGGGCGTAGCATTATCAATCCTGGTTATGTCCGCCGAGGTAATGGTAATAAGGGGGGTAGTAATAGTGGTACGGGGCAAAGCCAAACCAGCCAACCAGGAAAAGTAGATAAAGGCTTTTATTACGGTTTTAATAGCCAGATTAACCAAAACCTCCGGGGCGAGATGACGCCTAAAGTTGTCATGCGGGTGCGATCGCAAGCTGAGGGTTTTTGGCGAGTCCTCGGATTTGACCGTTATACAGGTAAAGGATGGGAAGTTTCTCGTAATGAAGATGTTACGACGATTAAACGATCACCTTGGTCTTACCAAATTTTTCTTTCCCCACCTTGGCTCACTGGTAAAACCAAAGAGGTGGTGCAAACTTATACAGTGGTGTCAGATTTGCCCAACCTGATTCCAGCGATGGCTTATCCCAAAGAGATTTACTTTCCCACACCAATCATCGCTATTGATAAAGAAGACGGGTTGCGATCGCCTGTAGAATTATCAGAAGACCTCACATACACAGTAATATCTGAAGTACCATACCGCGATCGCACTTTATTAGGACAAGCTCCGACAAAATACCCGCAGCAAATTCAAAAGTATTATCTGCAAATTCCTCCTGAAATTGCTGAAAAAGTCCGGCAACGCACCGAAGAAATCTTCGCTAACTACAATCGGGAACGGGTGGCAAAGTCATTTAAAACACTCGATTCACCCTATGAAAAGGCTCTCTACTTAGCTCAGTACTTGAAGCAAAACTACTCTCTTCCACAAAATCCCTTAGAACTACCTTATTTAGGTGAAAAAGAAGACTTAGTAGAAGCTTTTTTGTTTAAGCACAAAGGAGGCTACCCAGACCACTTCTCAACAGTGCTCACGGTGATGTTGCGTTCCATTGGCATCCCAGCGCGGTTGGTGGCGGGGTTTAGTGCAGGAGAGTTCAATCCATTTACAGGGATGTATGTTGTCCGTAATACAGACGCCTACGCGATGACAGAGGTGTATTTCCCCAAATATGGCTGGTTTGCTTTTGACCCAATTCCTAATCATCCCCTGATTCCCCCGTCAGTTGAGGATACTCAGACATTTAGCGTCCTACGCCAGTTGTGGCAATGGGTTGCAGGGTGGCTACCCTCTCCGGTGACAGGTTTGCTGAATAATGTGTTTGGGATAATATTTAGCTGGGTGAGTAGGGCGATCGCTTGGTTTTTAGCTTTATTTTCTCAAGGTTGGTTTGGTGTATTGACTGGCTTAATCTTGACGACTACAGCGGCTTTCTTAGGTTGGCTGGGTTGGGGTCAGTGGCGAGAGTGGCGCAACCGCCGATGGTTGAATAAATTGCCAGCGATGGAAAGCCTTTATCAACAAATGCTGCAATGGGCAGCCCAAAAAGGTCTAAGTAAACATCCAGCACAAACACCATTGGAATATGCCCAAGTATCACACCAGCATCATACTCCAGCGATCGCCCAGGTAATAGATGAAATTTGTCAAGCCTATGTTAGCTGGCGTTATGGTGGTCATGCTCCTAATTTGAAGCGACTGCGACAAAGATGGGAAGGTTTGAAAAAGACTGCTAACGATCAAGCAAACTGATTTACAGCCATTTGCATTTATGTAGAGATGTTCCATAGAACGTCTCTACATAGGTTTGAATTTTAGGTATGTATTGATTTACTCCACCTTAGAAAAACGGCGATCGCATCGTGTTAATTAATATAGGCAGTATAAATATTTTCAGAACTTGATTGACAAACTCAGCAAATACTTATTAGTCTTTAATAAGATGCTTATTAAATGTCAAAGACATGATAAATATTTCAAGAGATATACATTCTCTCACCGAGTTTAAACGCAATACAACTGAGTTTTTGCAGCGTATTAAGCAAACCAAACATCCTTTAGTCCTAACTGTCAATGGAAAAGCCGAGTTAGTTGTTCAAGATGCAGAATCTTATCAAGAACTATTAGAGGCTGCTGAGTTAGTAGAAACTTTAAAGGGCATCAAACTAGGTTTGGAACAGATGCAGGAAGGAAAAGGTAAAAAAGCAGAAGATTTTTTTAATGAACTGTTTGATAAATTAGACAGTTTTCAATGAATCAAAAATATCAGATCATTATACAATCCTCAGCATAAAAGGCAATAGAAGAAACTTATTTATAGTTTAGTAATGATTCTTCCCGCAAAACAATAATATGGTTAGAAGGATTATATAAGGCTATTCTATCTTTAGAAAATATGCCTTTTCGTTGCTCTCTAGCATTTGAGAATAACTTTTTTAATGAAGAAATCAGGCAATTGATTTACGGAAAGGGCCGAAATTCCTATCGAATTATTTTTACTATTGTTGATAATAGTGTTCAAATTCTGTTTGTACGACACGCCGCTCAAGAACCGATAATAGATGAATTTAATGAGGAATAGACCGTAGGTTATCTTGACTAGGTAAGCGAGCTTGATACCAAAGCAGAACAGCTATGAATCGAACAAAAATAGCTCGCCTTTCAAATATTTGTTACAGAGCTTTTCGGTTACGTAAGGTACATCCTGCGATAGGTAATCATGTTCATTTGGCTGTGATGCTAAAAAAGCAAAATTGTCTACCGTTGACCCAATAAAGAACGCCTCCAAAATATTCTGATATTTATGGGGTAGTTGGCGCACGTTCTGATAGCCACTGAGAAACGATTTACGGTTTTCGGGAAATAGATGTTTTAGTGTAGAGGCAATGTCATAAAGATAATAACCAAAACCACAGTAGGAAAAGTCAATGGGTCGTGCCTCACTTGCATGAAAGATATAATTATTTTCATTCAGGTCTGCGTGAATCAGACCCCAACTGTGGCGTGTTTTTTTTAGTGCTTTCATTACCTCACAAATTCGCCGTACCACAGTCTCAAAGACAGAGAAATCAGCAACAGATATTGTGCCAGTATCAACTAGCGATCGCAACCTCATCAGTGAAGTATGTAGTTTTTCAAAGTCGTATTTTGGTCGCGTGAAACCAATAGGCAACTCCCAAAGGCTTGCGTGCTGGTGCAACTGAGCCATAAGTTCCCCGACTTGCCAAGCCTGTTTTGGTGTGGGTTCGGTGTCTAGGGGGGAACCATCAACCCAGTTTAATAGTGTACAGTTAAACGTTTTGCTAGCGTGAATCGCTACAGAGGTTACGAAAGTGCCGCTGAGGTTTTGCACGGGGTATGGCACAACCAAATCGGTATCTCGATGCAATGCAGTAAGCCACGCAAGTTCTGATTCAATAACAGCGTGTTGCTGCCAAATGCGATCGCAAAACTGGGCGATTGGGTGATGGATACGGAGAAGAAATGACTCGCAATTTTCAGGATCTCGTGTATCAACCCGAAATGTCACATTTTCGCTATGACCCAAAAACACCAATTGAGCTGCACTGACATTGTACTGAGCCAACACGGTTATCGCGAGACTCTTCCAATCGATTTTGCGGGTCTTGGCAACTTTTGGTGATCTTGATTGGGGATATTAGTTTAGGCGATCGCAACAAGAAAAGATGAAATAATAACTATTACTGAGATTGAGAGATGGCACGAAGTACCCACCAAGAGCGATACC
>JAHHHK010000056.1 GCA_019359395.1 Komarekiella atlantica HA4396-MV6 | reverse complement strand
GGGAAGAACTTCGGAGGATATCACAGTAGTAAGTAGGGTGAGTAAACTTACTAGCCGTGCGGATGGTATCCGTCTGAGCCACTGTGTTGGGTGTAGAGCAAACTGAACTAACATTTTAAATTTCCTTGTGATAGTGAGATTTATAACTACACCTAAGATTGCGTTTAAAGCCTTAGTTATAGCAGCCAGCAATACACAACGCTTAGATCTGCAAAAAGATTTTTTAGCTTCTCCTCTGTCATAAATTGAACTTTCCATGAATCGCGGTGTCTGTCTAGACAACACTATTAATCGTCAGGTATCGAAGATTTGTTCAATTTATTTTTGCTTAACCCTTACAGCTATGATTAACTGCAACTAGCTAGCAATAACAAATTAGAGCTAAGATTAATTGCAACTTTCGGTAAAACAATAGTGCATTTTGTCTACTGCTGTATTGGTAAGATTTCTGAACCCTAAACTGTTTGTTTTCCAAAAAAGGACTTCCAAGTAAAAAAATATCTAATTGCTGTGGGAATAGGAGAGTAAGACTAGAAGAATATGATAGTTATTCGTATTGGATAGAAGAATTAGATAATTTAATTTTTGGAGAGCCTTAAAATCTCTTTGATAAGCACAGAGCAAGGCATTATAAATACACAAAGCTATGCCAGTAGAGATCAATCCGCTTCACAAAAGATAGTATCAGTTGAGTATCTCAAAAGATACTCAAATGCAACAGCATTTTTAATTATTGCGGTTCGCAAACATAAACGCTATGCTTAATATTCTGCATTACTGTTTTCTCCTACCCTTTGTTGATTTACGAACTACGTGGTATCTCATCTATGATGCCGTATTCAAACTCAATCAAACTCAACAACTTCTCCTCTACAGCAGTCAAATACGGTCGCTTCAACTCCTCTAAACACTTCAGAACTGCCTCTACTGATGCTTCTAACTTGCCACTGTTACGTAACCTACTGATGCGTAGGCGTAGCCCGCCGCAGGCATCGCTAAGGAGTTGCATCTGCTCACACTTCAGTTCGTCGTCATTCGCACAGAGGTTAGTTTCCGGCTTGGTCAGAGCAGATATAGTATACTTCTTGACATAAATTACTAAAAAATCAGAAAACATGGACAACATTATTAATTTTCATCAGGACTTCAATAGATTCGTGGAAGATAGCTGTTGTATTCTTCCAGAAATGCAATTGCCAATCTCACCTCTTCAATATGTCTTGCACGAGAAGCTTGTTAATCAAGATGGTCTTTGGTTAGAGTTTGGTGTTGCTAGCGGACACACCCTGAATCTGATCTGTGAGTATCGGTTACAAGGAACTGTTTATGGTTTTGACAGTTTTGAGGGATTACCATCTGATTGGCGGACTGGATTACTTAAAGGAGCTTTTAAGCAACAAGAATTACCCCAGGTAAAAAGCAATGCGATTCTCATAAAAGGTCTTTTTGAAGATACTATTCCTGAGTTTATTGCTGCTCACTGCCAAGAGTATATATCTTTGTTGCATATTGATTGCGATCTTTATTCATCAACTAAAACTATCTTCTCTTATTTAGGAGAAAAACTCACGCCAGGTTCAATAATCGTTTTCGACGAGTTGATCGGATATCCTGGATTTGAGGAACATGAGTTAAAGGCGTTTTATGAATTTGCTCTGGCTTCAAAGAAAAAATTTCAATGGATTGGAATCAATGGAACTCAAGAAACTCAAGAACTATTTGAATACGCCCAATACGGATCGATGGGTGAACCCTGGTTTACTCAAAATGTTCCACTCAAGGAGCGTGTTGCCGTCAGAGTCATTTCTTAGAAACGCTTAAATGTTCGCCTATAAGTTTGTGGATTTCTTTTAGTTCCTTAGTTTCTAAAAGTTTAACTAACAATTCGCCTGCTTTTTGAGGATTGCAAGGAATATTTATCCATAATTCTTCTCCTAAAATTTCTTGAATTTTTTCTAGGGAGTAACCAATCCCCCAAGGAGATTTAGCACTGCAAAAGTCAACAAAACAACTAAAAGGTTCTCCGTTTTCATCTGTTAATTGATTATACCCAGCATAATGTTCCATCTGCAAAAGATATGCTTGCAGTGATTTAATAATGTTTTCATTACGCTCCAACAACGATTGAATTTCAAATCGCACAGCTATCGCCCAAGCTTGAGAACCCGGAGGAGCTGCAAGATTTCCAACTTCATTAATATCCATAAGCTAATCGGCACTTAAGTTGCATAATAAGAACATGAAGCTCTTTAAAAGCAACTATGCCACCACCAGCCAAAAACTTTTTAACGAGAGAACAAGTCACACAGCTACAGGAAGCTCTAAAAGAGAGCGACTAACCGCATGTTAGAGAAAGAATTCTAATTATTCTGCTCCAGAATGATGGTAAACCGCAACACGAAATTGCTAAATTTTTAGGTTGTTCAGCAAGAACAGTAGCATATTAGTGTATGCATGGAGATCCAGATAATCTAGAAACTCTACATAATAAAAGAGAATACGAACATTATCGAAAAGCTACGCCTGAATATATTGAATTGTTATTAAAAACTGTTGACCAAGAACCATCAGATTTAGGTTATGAATTTGGGAAATGGACAGCAGAAAGATTAGCTACATAATTAACCGAGAAGACAGGTATTGATTTAACGTGAGTTCGACGAACTAAAAAATGGCAGGAGGTAAAGCAGGCAAATCTTTTGGATAAATATCAATAGACGGTTTTTTAGGTAAATAGGTATAAGCAGCCAAACCCGCCATTAAGTTGACCAAAAAGTTAAATACACTACGATGCCTTGAATGTTCTATTTGACACATATTTTTAAGATGGTCATTGACAGATTCAATTACTGCACGCTTGCGTAAAAGAATTTTATCAATCAACTTTAATAAGCGGTTCTTCATCTTCTTTTTTGATTTTGTCACTAACTGCAACCCCCGCTCATATAACTCCTCAAATAATTTCTGTGAGATATACCCTCGGTCTCCAAAAAGTTTACCAATTAGGTCTTTAGTCATTTCTGGAACTGGTTGACGGTCGTCAACGGCGAGATACAATGGTGGACATAGCGGAAAGTCTGAGCCGAGGTTCCCTCGGATCAGAACTTTCCAAGACAGCCGAGACCCTTATTTTTGTTAGATATTTTTAGTCTCGGCATTTTTTTGTGATTTTTTGGCTGATTCTCAATTAATCTTAGCGATCGCTCTTTAGTACCCAGTTTCTCGCGCTTCTTATCTAGCAAGCTTTTTGCCTTTTTCTAACCGTCGAACTCACGTCTTGGTTAATTCTTGCCCATCTCTCCCGAAAAAAATCGCTCTCGCTTTTAATCAAGTGTCTCTACAAGATATCCGTAGCTGGTTTACTCACTGTTGCTACTGTACCTCAGTAGACTAGGAAACGCTATAAATAATTTGATTCAGAGAAAAATAATAAAATAATTACTTATCTTTAGATAGATGCTTTTATTTTTAATCTATTTAGAAGATAGTTATGTAAAAATATCTTTGTAATACTAATAACAATAACTAATTTAGATATTACAACAACTATTAGTATTTCTAATAACGACTTTACAGGTTGAGACATTAATAATTCAGTTCTATTAATCCTTTAGTATTGGAAGTGCATCATTATGAGTTTATCTGATTCTACGGAAGTAATTGAGTTTTATGAGCAACCATTGTCTAAATTATTACAACCAGTCTTAACTCGAGAAACACAAGGTTTTGACTATAGTATTCTCACCTCTAAAGTCCAGATTCTTGTTCAAAGTAAAACCTCTGAACTTAAGAATTTGATACATCGGAGTGCTCAGGACATAATTGATATTGGGCAGAACTTGACCGAAGTAAAAGAACAGTTAGGTCATGGAAATTTTAGAGCTTGGCTCAAGGCTGAGTTTGACTGGAGTGTAAGAACAGCAACTAGATTTATGCAAGTGGCTGCTCAATTTAAATGTGCCAATTTGGCGCATTTGAATATTGCTGTTTCAGCACTTTATCTCTTAGCAGAACCATCTACCCCTGAAAAAGCTCGTAGAAAAGCTTTGGAACTTGCTAAAGAAGGTGAAAACATCACTCACCCTAAGGCTAAGGTTATTGTCAGTTATTATCAGGAGCAAGCTCAACCTAATGATCTTAAGTCAGCTACTATGGACATCTCTACTGTAGCTACGCAAGGTAATTCATTTACTTCATCTAAGCCATATCAACCTCTGCAAACTCATTCTCAGCTAGAACTAAAAGACGAAGCTAACTCAGTAGCGGTAGTTCTGTCAGTTGAGACTGATCTCACTAAAAAATCTGACAAAAGCTTAGAGCAGAAAACTGTTGAGAAAGTTAATTTTGTTCGCAGAGAATACTCAGAAGTAGCGGCTGAATTACAGCCTGAACTCACCAACCACATACGTGTCCTTGACATCAAACATCAAAACCTAGATTTGGTAACGAATACAAATCAGACTTTTGATCTGACCTTTGTTGGTGTGCGTGTTGATTTTAAGGGTTCTCCAGAAGCATTACTCATTTTATTTGAACAAATGCAGAACAATCCTGCGTTTACAGAGGAAGTTATACAACAGGCAAAATTACTTGCTGCAAATGGTCTTGTCGATTGAGTTCCTATTTTGGGTGAAATCCGTGAGGCTATCATTTGCTGCCACTTGATGGCTGAAAAGGTCATCCTGATTGGGTTCCAGAAAAAATTATCATCAGGCAGCATCCAGTTGTAATCACTTATGAACTTCCAAAAAATAAAATTCTCAGTTAGTAGGAATGATAGTCATTGTAGGGTCAATGATGACTTGCAGAAACGGTTTCCGTCCTTTTGGGCAGTGGGACAAAATCTCCTGAATGATATGAACGCGAGTAGTGCAAATTACACTACGGGTTGACCAAATCATAAATATTGAGAAATCGGCTTAAGGCACTGGCAGACTTATTTTTACAGTGTTCGGGTTTTAATGTACTACACTTACCAGCAATCTGCTGTAAACGCCCTCTTATTTCTGGAGTAACTTTTTTACGCTCCTATTTGTCTAGTAGTAGTTTATCCTGAGAGGTGCAAGATATAAGGAAACACCCCGTCATTAAGCTAATAACTCAAACTTATACAACTGGAGTTAAGCTTACTAAAAAAGCTATGTCTGCCATCGAAAGACAAGTAAATCGCCTCACCAATTCTAGTCATATTGCTATGCTACTTGAGTTTTGTCAGTCAACCAGGTATTTTTGCACTTTAATTTAGGATAAATAATCACTGATTATTAGCAGTTTTCATTACTTTCATTAGAGCAAAATATCTAGCTAATAATTGGATACGTATTTATTGTTTATTAACCTAACTTTAAAGATTTTGGTTTAAATACTTAACTATTTTTATCCACTTTATTATTATAATGTGTAAATATTGGCTGGAAATAAGTTAAAACTGCGGTTTTTGTCATGACTAAATTTAGATGCATTGTCCCTGCATCAGCGGTAGATTACTGTTGCTCTATTTCGTTGCTGCTACCTCAATAGAAGATTTGAGCTTTAGTTTTCGACTCCTTTACAAGCGTTGGCGTTATACCTCCCTGTTGGCTATTTCCTATTTAACTAGCTGACTTTTCTAACCAGGGTAAGCGCATCTAATTTTGTAGTGAAAATAGCAGAATATTTTGCACAATTGTCGTAAGAGAAGACATTTGAGTATTAAAGATGACAAGTATTAGGCTAAGAGAGTAACACATCACTTAGCACTGCTGCGACGAATTGCACTTAATGCTCTGAATCTAGAACAATCTTTCAAACGTAGTAATCGTCACTTAGCACTGCTGCGACGAATTGCACTTAATGCTCTGAATCTAGAACAATCTTTCAAACGTAGTAATCGTCAAAAATCAAATAGAGCCGCTATGGATAATAACTATATGCTGACTATTCTTGCTGCTTGTTTATCCCAATATGATGATGCCTCTCAACCCGCTTTTCAATAGTATTTGAGATACGCTTACCCTGCTTTTCTAACAGTTCGTCATCTACTAAAGGAACTCAAAGATGAACAAACTCTATTTTGAGCTACCTGCTGATTGTTCTACATTAGTTGATCTTCTTTGCTGGAGATCTCTCCAGCAGAATGAACGGCAGGTTTATATATTTCTGAGGGATGGAGAAGTCGAGGAATTCCATTTGACTTATAAGCAGCTAGACTCTCAAGCGCGTGCTATTGGGGCGCTGCTTCAAAGCATGGGAGCGCATGGAGAAAGAGCTTTACTACTCTACCCACCAGGATTTGAGTTCATCACAGCATTTTTCGGATGTCTGTACGCTGGAGTAATTGCTGTACCAGCCTATCCACCACGACGCAATCAAAAAGTGAGCAGGCTACAGGCAATTGTGGCAAACTCTCAAGCAAAGTTTTTACTTACAACTGCATCAGAGTTAGTCAATATAGAGAGTCGATTACCACAGAATCTAGAGTTAATCGGATTGCATCGGCTGGCAACTGATAATCTCAACAGTAACTTGGCATTAGAATGGCAGCAACCGAACTTGTCTGAAAGCACCATAGCTTTCCTCCAATACACTTCTGGTTCTACAGGAACACCCAAAGGTGTGATCGTTACTCATCGCAACTTGCTACATAATGAGCAACTGGTCAAGATAGCTTTTGGGCATACAGAAAAAAGTATAATTGCTGGTTGGTTGCCACTATTTCATGATATGGGGCTGATTGGGAACGTCTTACAGCCTTTGTACTTGGGAGTACCCTGTATTTTAATGTCACCTGTGGCTTTTCTCCAGAAGCCTGTTCGCTGGCTGCAAGCTATTTCCCGTTATAAAGCAACTACAAGTGGTGGCCCGAATTTTGCCTACGATTTATGTGTAGATAAGATTACTGCCTCACAGCGGGAGAGCTTGGATTTAAGTAGCTGGGATGTTGCTTTTAACGGCGCGGAACCTATTCGTGCAGAGACTCTCAAGCGGTTTGCAGCTACTTTTAAACCTTGTGGCTTTCGTTGGGAAGCATTTTATCCTTGCTATGGTATGGCTGAGACCACTTTGTTTGTTTCTGGTAGTTTAAAAACAGCTCCACCTATTTTTTATCCAGTCAACAAAGCAGCCTTAGAACAAAACCAGGTGCTAGCATCAGCAGCAGACGATAGTGATTTGCAGACTATTGTGGGCTGTGGTATGACAATGTTTGATAAAATCGTGATCGTTGACCCTAAATCCAATACTCAATGTCCACCTGAACAAGTAGGAGAGATTTGGGTATCAGGACTGAGTGTCGCTCAAGGTTACTGGAATCGGCTAGAGGAGACCAAACAAACCTTCAGCGCTTATTTAGAAGATACAGGTGAGGGTCCGTTTCTCCGAACTGGGGATCTAGGATTTCTTTACAAAGGAGAATTATATGTCACAGGTCGGCTTAAGGATGTGATTATCATCAGGGGTCGCAACCATTATCCTCAAGACATTGAACTAACAGTAGAACAAAGCCATCCAGCATTACACTCTGGTTGCGGAGCGGCCTTTGCTGTAGAAGTAGAGGGCAAAGAGCGGTTAGTAATTGTTCAGGAAGTAGAGCGGAGTTATCTGCGATCGTTAGATGTTAATCAGGTAGTTAAAGCCATCTGCAAAGCTGTATCACAGCAGCACGAATTACAAGTTTCTGCTGTGTTGTTGCTCAAAATTGGGAGTGTTCCTAAAACTTCCAGTGGGAAAATTCAACGCCATGCTTGTAAAGCTGGATATTTAGCTGAAAGTTTAGATATAGTGGGATCTTGGAGTGCAAATACTCTGTTAACAGAAGAACCAGATAGCCTAGTATCTCTGACATCCCAAAGCGAGTCTAACTTGCCTGTGGTAATTCTCAAAAACAATAAATTTGCAAAGGTTTTAGATTACGGACTAGTTAAAGATCATACTGCCGAATCAATACAAAACTGGATAGTGAATTGGTTGAGCAAGGCATTGAAAATAAAATCTGAATCTATTGAACCAAGCAAATCGTTTGCTGAATATGGAGTAGATTCACAAATAGCAATAGAGTTAGCACAACAGTTGGAAGCTTGGCTGCAATCTCCTGAAGAAATTGAACCAACTATCGCCTGGAGTTTCCCGGATATTGCATCTTTGGCAGATCATTTAGCAAATGAATTAACTATAAAAACATCTGTATTTGCTTCTCAAAGGCTTCATAATAAAGAAGCAAAGCTGACAGTAGCGCAGCACTCTATCAACAAATTACAAATCTCTCAGCTAGCTTCAAATTTAGAAGTAGAACAACTATCACAAGAGCAAATTGAATTGTTAATTGGTAAAGAACTCTCAGAACTAGAAAACTTGCTAGAGGGAAACAGTAGATGAGCCTTTCTTCATCACAACGGTTACTAATTGCCCTTCAGCAAGCAAAAACTCAACTGGAAGCAGTAGAATATCAAAAGCATGAGCCAATAGCTATTATCGGAATAGGGTGTCGTTTTCCCAGTGGAGCTAACAATCCAGAAGCATACTGGCATCTACTACAAGCTGGGTTAGATGCGATTACAGCAATTCCCTCCGATAGATGGGACATCAATATTTTTTACGACCCCAACCCTGATACGCCAGGAAAGATGTACACCAAGTACGGTGGATTCCTAGAGCGAGTAGACGGGTTTGAACCTAAATTCTTTAATATTTCTCCGAGGGAAGCGATCGCCATAGATCCCCAACAACGACTACTCCTAGAAGTAAGTTGGGAAGCACTGGAAAACGCAGGACTTGCAAAAGAGCAGTTAGAGGGAAGTAAGACAGGAATATTTATTGGGATTGGCTCGGAAGACTATTCCCAGCTAACTATCAATTCTGGGGATTTCACCCGGATTGATCCCCACAGTAGCCTAGGGAATGCTCGTTCGATTGCTGCTGGGAGATTGGCATATATTTTTGGTTTTCAGGGGCCATGTCTGCAACTAGATACTTCCTGCTCTTCTTCGCTAATGGCAGTTCACTTAGCCTGTCAGAGCCTACGTGCTAAAGAGTCAAATCTCGCATTAGCAGGTGGTGTAAATTTAATATTATCGCCAGAAATCACCATTGGCTTGTGTACACTCAAAGCACTATCTACTGATGGTCATTGTAAAACTTTTGATGCTGCTGCTGATGGTTACGCTAGAGGAGAAGGATGTGGCATTGTCGTACTGAAACGTTTATCTGATGCGATCGCTGATCGAGACAATATCCTCGCCGTCATTCGTGGTTCAGCAGTCAACCATGATGGCCGCAGCAATGGTATGACCGCTCCGAATGGTTCTGCTCAAGAAGCCTTGATTCGTAAGGCACTAGAAAACGCTAAAGTAGAGCCGAATGAAGTTCAATACCTAGAGGCTCACGGAACCGGCACACCTTTGGGAGACCCAATCGAGGTATTTGCCTTGGAGAAGGTCCTGTGTCAGGGACGATCAAAAGATAATCCTTTAATGATTGGTTCAGTCAAAACTAACATTGGGCATTTGGAAGCCGCCGCAGGAATAGCAAGTCTGATCAAGGTAGTACTGTCTCTCCAACACCAGCAAATACCACCTCATCTACACTTTCACAAGCCAAATCCATATATTCCTTGGGATCGTCTGCCAATAGTAATTCCCTGCGAACTTACTCCTTGGTCAACACAAGGACAACGACTCGCGGGAGTCAGTGCTTTTGGGATGAGTGGAACCAACGTTCATCTGATTGTCGAAGAGGCTCCGAGAATTGAACCTATACGTCCAGAAATTGAACGCCCTTTACATCTTCTATGTCTTACCGCTAGAAGTGAGAAAGCACTAGATACTCTGGCAGGTCTTTATCAAAATTACATCCAGTCTCATTCTCAAGAGCTTCTTGGAGATGTTTGTTTTACAGCCAACACAGGGCGATCGCATTTTGAATATCGGTTAGCTATGATTGCCGAATCGAGTCGTCAATTGGCTGAAAAACTAGGTGTTTTTATTACAAAAACAGATACTACCGGGCTACTTCAAGGCCAAGTAAATAGCACAACTTGCTCAAAAATAGCATGGCTATTTACAGGACAAGGCTCTCAGTATATAGGTATGGGCCGTCAACTTTATGAACAAGCACCTACTTTCTGTCAAACTATTGATCTTTGCAATGATATTCTGCGTTCTTATCTAGAAATACCACTGCTAGAAATTCTCTATCCGACCACCGATGAGAATCCCTTACTGAACCAAACCGCGTATAGTCAACCAGCCCTATTTGCCATAGAATATGCCCTAGCACAGTTATGGGGCTCGTGGGGAATAAAACCAGATGTGGTTATGGGTCATAGTCTGGGTGAATACGTAGCAGCTTGTGTCGCAGGAATATTTAGTTTAGAAGATGGTTTAAAACTGATTGCCCATCGGGGACGCTTAATGCAGCAGTTAGCTTCTGGGGGTGAGATGGTATCTGTGAGCGCATCCCTAGAAACAGTCAATCAACTGATTGCCCCATACACACAAAAAGTGGCAATAGCTGCTATCAATGGTCCAGAAAGTGTTGTAATTTCTGGAGAATCACAAGCCATTGGGATGCTACTCAATAGCTTAAAATCACAAGCAATCAAGACCAAAGTATTGCAAGTATCCCACGCCTTCCATTCTCCCTTGATGTCACCAATGCTGGCAGAGTTTGAAGCCATTGCCAATCAAATCACCTACCATCAACCTCAAATTCCATTGATTTCAAATGTCACAGGAACGCGAGCAGATGATAGTATTACCACAGCAGCTTACTGGGTAAATCATGTACCTCAGCCAGTGAAGTTTGCTCAAAGTATAGAGACTTTACACCAACAAGGTTATGAAATTTTCCTCGAAATCGGACCATTACCTATTTTGTTAGGTATGGCAAGGCAGTGTTTGCCATCAGAAGTAGGAGTTTGGTTGCCTTCCCTGCGTTCTGGTCAAGAAGATTGGCAAGTTTTGCTCAATAGCTTAGCACAGTTATATGTGCGAGGGGTCAAAGTTAACTGGTTAGGGTTTGATAAAGATTATGCCCGTAGTAAGGTGATATTACCTACTTATCCCTTTCAAAGAGAACGCTATTGGATACAGACACAAGAATCAACTGTTAATTGTCTAGGAAATGGACACCAGAGAAGCCAGAGCCGAGAACATCCTCTGTTGGGTTATCGATTAAACAACCTCGCTCATTTTCCCAATACCTATATCTGGGAAATGGAGGTTGACCGACAGTATCTCTCTTATTTGCAAGAATATCGTGTTTCAGGAAGTTTACTTATGCCTCATACAGGTTATATAGAAATCGGTTTGGCAGCCGCACAAGCTTCTTTAGGTAAGACTGATTTAATTACAGATTTAAAAATCCATCTTCCTCTATTTCTATCAGAACAAGGAAATCAAAAAATTCAAGTTGTCCTTTCTCAGGACTCTGAAAAATTAAGTCAAGTTTGTGTGTATAGCTGTCAAAATAACCAAAAATCAATACCACATATTTGGAATTTACATTTTACTGCCAGCATTCCTCATTAAAGGTGATTGAGTATTGGGAATTGAAGATTGATGAGTGGGATAATCTGCTACGAGTATTTATAGTCATAGTCACATAGGTTAGGACATTTTGAAAGCGTGAATACTAGGAATAGTAATAGTTTTACCTCCTGCCTCCTGCTATAAGCTCTTCCCCACCAGAAGATAGAGAATAAAAATTCGGAGAACAATAATATGAAGTTTGGTTTAATGTTATTTGGTGATAGTCAATATGCCCTAGATAAAAGTAAATATAATTTGGTTATTGAAACTGCTCGTTTTGCAGATAGTCATGAATTTTCTAGTATTTGGACTCCAGAACGACATTTTGCTCCCCTTGGAGGTCTTTATCCAAACCCATCCGTATTAAATGCTGCTTTAGCCAGAGAAACTCAGCAAGTTAGATTACAATCGGGCAGTGTTGTTTTGCCACTTCATCATCCTATAAGGATTGCAGAAGAGTGGTCGATTGTAGATAATTTATCTGGTGGTCGAGTGGGACTATCTTTTGCATCGGGTTGGAGTCCAGATAACTTCGCTTTTTTCCCTGAGAAATATCAAAATCGTCATGAGGAATTGTTTGTCGGTATTGAAACAGTTAGAAAGCTGTGGCAAGGAGAATCTATCAGGGTAAAAAGTGGCAACGGAAAACTAGTAGATATTAATGTATATCCCCAGCCTGTCCAAGCAGAACTTCCTATATGGGTAACAGCAGTAGGTAATCCTCAAACTTTTGCTAAAGCTGGAGAAATAGGAGCTAATCTTTTAACTAACTTGTTCACACAAAGTATAGAAGAATTAGCCGAAAAAATTACTATCTATCGTCAAGCAAGAAGTCGGTATGGACACGAGCCTGATACAGGTATAGTATCTCTAATGTTACATACTTTTGTAGGAGAAAATGTCGATCTGGTTCGAGAACAAATTCGTATTCCTTACTGTAAGTATCTTAAGTCTAATTCTCATATTTTTCTTCAGGGTGTAGCTCAAGCCAGAGGTTACAATGTAGAGCTAGCCAAATTATCTGAAAAAGATTTAGATAATTTAGTAAATTTTATTTTTGAAAGATTTGCTTCTACAAGTGGATTGATTGGAACACCGGAAACATGTCTTGAGTTAATTGAGCAACTCGATAGTGTTGGAGTAAGTGAAATAGTCTCTTTATTAGATTTTGGACAAGCAGAAGATATAATTATTAATAATCTACCGTATCTCAATCAACTGAGAGAAAAATACACTAATGAGATAAGAAGGCCAAAACATCTAGATTACCCTCTCAAAAATCCTACTCAAAGAGTATTAAACGGTAGGGAAAGAATCTTAAATAAAAAACAATCTTTATCTGATTACAAAACTACACTTTCAGAAATCAAAACTCAATGTAGAGAAGCCAAAGATCCGACTGAATTTGATCAATTATTAGCTCAGAATGGAATACAAAAAGAAGCCAGTTCTAAGACTATAATCAAAGAACTCTGGCTTGGCAAAGGAGAAGCATTAGGAAAAGTTGAGTTTTCAGGAATAAAGATGGAATTGGATCGTAGCTTCCAAATTAATCCATCCTTACTTAATGCTTGTGATCATGTTTTAGGCGCAGCCTTACTATATTATGATGACTTCTCTGATGAAAACCTTCAGAATCATCAGCCAGTTTTCTACCTACCAGTAGGATGCAAGAGTTGTCGTGTTCATCGCACTATGGGAAATATAGTTTGGAGCCACGCAGTTGTTCAACATCCTCTGAATAAAACTCAAGAGATTGTTGAGGGAGATGTTCGCATCTTTGATGAAGAGGGAAACTTATTGGTGGAAGTTTCTGGGTTACAGATGCAACAAACTAACTACTTGGCTAACTCAATCAATACTCAGAATCATTACAAAGATTGGTTTTATCAGTTGCAATGGCAACCAAAACCCCTCTCAGAATCAGAACTGGTACTTAAAAAGGCTCCAGGTAGCTGGCTCATCTTGGCAGATAGTCTTGGTGTAGGGGAAAAACTAGGAGAACTTTTAGAGGAAAGAGGAGAACGCTGTTTCATTGTTCGTTTTAGTGAGACATATCGAATCTCCTCTGAAGAGCTACTAATCGAGCAAGTTTTTGCCTCAGAGCAACTAGTGTGCCGTGGGGTAATACATCTATGGAGCTTAGATACTATAAATGTTGAAGAAACAAACTTTACTTCTCTAAAAAAAGACCAAACAATAACTGTCACAAGCATACTCAATCTAGTGCAAGCACTGATTAACAGGGCAAAAGAGCAATGGCCTTGTCTTTGGTTTGTTACCCAAAATGTCCAAAAAATAGGTTCAGAAGTTACCCCTCCTTCTCTAGCTCAGGCTCCTGTTTGGGGGTTAGGAAAGGTTATAAGAACGGAATTACCTCATGTGGTCGGAGGACTTATAGATTTAGATAAAGAATCCTCTATTGATGAAGCAGCCAACCAGTTGTTGAGAGAACTAATAGCTCCAGATGGAGAAGATCTAGTAGTTTTTCGCGATCGCCAAAGGTATGTAGAGAGGCTTGTACGTAGTCAAAACCAATCAATCAAAACCAAACCCATCAGTTTTCGCTCTGATGCTACTTACTTAATTACTGGTGGTTTAGGTAGATTTGGGTTGCAAGCTGCTTACTGGATGGCTCAGCAGGGAGCAAAAAATTTAGTTTTCATCAATCGTCGTGAGCTTTCAAGTGTTGCTTGGGAGGTAATTAGACCATTACAAGAGTTAGGGGCAAAAGTTTTGCTTCTCAAAGCTGATGTAGCAGATCCCGAAGCTATGTCTAAAGTCTTCGAGCAAATAGACTCATCTTGTCCACCTCTAGGAGGAATTCTGCATGCTGCTGGTATATTAGGCTCTGCACTGATTGAGGAAATAACTCCTGATACCTTAGAAGCAATGTTAAGTCCGAAGGTATTTGGAGTCTGGAATTTACACCAATTAACCAAGAATAAAAAGTTAGACTTTTTCATTAGTACTTCTTCAATGACTGCGGTTTGGGGTTCTAAAGGAGAAGGTCATTATGCGGCGGCCAATTACTTTCTCAATGTTTTTGCCCATTATCGTCACAGTCTAGGATTACCTGCTCTAACTATTAATATGGGATTATTGGATATTCCACAAGGAGATTTGAAATCTGAATTATACAATTATGAGTTATTAGGCGAGAAATTATTAAAACCGAAAGATGCCTTTGCAGCTTTAGAACAAGTATTGGCTGGGGAAATTGCTAATCAAGTTATAGTTGATATTAATTGGTCTGTCTTTAAAGAACTTTATCAAGCCAGTACGGGAAGATTACTTTTAGAGCAAATTGAGACACAACCAATAGGGATGGTTGGTCAGCAATTAAAATCAAGAGACTTGTTTTGGCAAGAATGGGAGTCCGCACCAGTTAGCGATCGCCACGAATACTTAATTACTTACCTGCAAAAGGAAGTAGCTCAAGTATTAGGCTATCTAGGAGAAAAAGTCCTTCCTTCCCCAGAACAAGGATTTTTTGAAATGGGAATGGACTCTTTACTGGCAATAGAACTTAAGAATAGACTCTCTGCTAGTCTAGGTTATGAACTCCCTACAGTCTTAATTTTTGAGCAGCCGAATATTCTGAGCCTTGCTGATTACATTGCCCAAGAAGTATTGCATTGGCATCTTGTAGAAGAGACAAATTTAGTATCTGCTCTAGAGGATGATGATGAAGAAATATCTTACAACATTAAACAACTATCGAAGCAAAACTTAGAAAATCTCATCAATCAAGAACTAGAAGAATTAATGGAATATAACTAGTATGAATAAGGTTCCACAAAATATAGAGCAATTATCGCCATTGGAACGTTCAGTTTTGGTAATTGAGAAATTAAAAACCAAACTGAATAAGCTAGAGTATTCAATCACAGAACCGATCGCCATTATTGGTATGGCTTGTCGCTTGCCTGGAGGTGTCAATAATCCTGAGCAATTTTGGCAACTTTTATCTAATGGAATTGATGCGATCGCGCCAATCCCTGATCATCGTTGGGACATTGATGCTAGCTACGATATTGCTTCAAAAACTCCTGGAAACATGTACATCCGCTCTGGAGGATTTTTGCAAGAAATAGATCAATTCGATCCGCTTTTCTTCAACATTTCACCCAGAGAAGCAAAAGGAATAGATCCCCAACATCGCCTCCTTTTGGAAGTTAGTTGGGAAGCACTAGAAATTGCTGGCTATATACCCAAGCGATTAGAAGGTAGGCCTGTAGGAGTTTTTATCGGTATTATCTATAACGAGTATGGTCAAATTTTAAAACACCATCAGTCAGATCCCAATCCAGATTATTCTGCGTTTGGGGTAGGTTCATTTAGTGCGGCAGGCCGTATATCCTATACTTTGGGACTGACTGGCCCTTGCATGGCGATCGATACAGCCTGTTCTGCTTCGTTAGTTTCTCTACATCAAGCTTGTCAGAGCTTACGACAACAAGAATGTGAAATGGCTTTAGCTGGTGGAGTTAATTTAGTACTTTTGCCAGATACTATGATCGCTATGTCGAAAGCAGGAATGTTATCTCCAGATGGTCGTTGCAAAACTTTTGATGAATCTGCTGATGGTATAGGTAGAGGAGAAGGCTGTGGCATTTTAGTGCTTAAACGTCTCTCGGACGCTCAAAAAGCATCCGATAATATACTTGCTGTGATTAAAGGCTCTGCTGTCAATCAAGATGGCCCTACTAGTGGGTTTAGTGTTCCCAACAGTTCTTCCCAGCAACAGGTGATTCGTCAAGCGTTAAAGATGGCGAATGTCGAACCGTCTCAAATTAGTTACATCGAAGCTCACGGGACGGGTACTCCTTTGGGAGATCCAATTGAAATCAGGTCTTTAGCAAAAGTATATGGAGAAGCACGCTTTCAGCAACAACCATTGATCGTTGGCTCAGCCAAAACTAACATTGGTCATTTAGAGTCTGCTGCGGGGGTTGCAGGAATAATTAAAATAATATTGCAATTACAACATCGGCAGATAGCACCTCATTTACATCTAGATCGTCCTACTTCCAAGTTCAACTGGGATGAGTACCCAATGATAGTACCAACCCAATTAACTGCGTGGGAAATCAAAGAAGGTAGTAGAATTGCGGGAATTAGTTCTTTTGGAGTTAGTGGTACTAATGCTCATGTGGTGTTGGAAGAAGCACCAGAACAAATCCAAAGTCAAAAGCGCAAAGAGTTGCAAACTAAGAGTGATAATCTCAAAGTCAAAAGTGAGAATAGACAGGAATTTCCTCAAATATTAACTCTTTCAGCAAAAATTCCTCAAGCTCTCGAAGAGTTAGTGAATCGTTATCGCGATCATCTGGAAACTCATAAGGAATTAGAACTGGCAGATATTTGTTATACCGCCAATACAGGACGTGCCCACTTCAATCATCGTCTAGCTGTTATTGCATCTGACAAACAAAAATTAGCTGATAAATTAGCAAAAATCAATGTTCTCAAAGAGACTAATGGTGTATTTTTCGGAAAACTCTCTAGTAATAGTAAATCACCTAAAATTGCTTTTCTGTTTACTGGACAAGGTTCTCAGTATGTCAACATGGGAACACAACTCTATCAAACGCAACCTGTGTTCCGTAAAACCTTAGATCTTTGTGACCAAATTCTACAATCTTATTTAGAAAAATCTATATTAAACGTTATTTATCCTCAAGAAGTCACACTAAGTAGTTCTATCATTGACCAAACCGCGTATAGTCAACCAGCCCTATTTGCCATAGAATATGCCCTAGCACAGTTATGGGGCTCGTGGGGAATAAAACCAGATGTGGTTATGGGTCATAGTCTGGGTGAATACGTAGCAGCTTGTGTCGCAGGAATATTTAGTTTAGAAGATGGTTTAAAACTGATTGCCCATCGGGGACGCTTAATGCAGCAGTTAGCTTCTGGGGGTGAGATGGTATCTGTGAGCGCATCCCTAGAAACAGTCAATCAACTGATTGCCCCATACACACAAAAAGTGGCAATAGCTGCTATCAATGGTCCAGAAAGTGTTGTAATTTCTGGAGAATCACAAGCCATTGGGATGCTACTCAATAGCTTAAAATCACAAGCAATCAAGACCAAAGTATTGCAAGTATCCCACGCCTTCCATTCTCCCTTGATGTCACCAATGCTGGCAGAGTTTGAAGCCATTGCCAATCAAATCACCTACCATCAACCTCAAATTCCATTGATTTCAAATGTCACAGGAACGCGAGCAGATGATAGTATTACCACAGCAGCTTACTGGGTAAATCATGTACCTCAGCCAGTGAAGTTTGCTCAAAGTATAGAGACTTTACACCAACAAGGTTATGAAATTTTCCTCGAAATCGGACCATTACCTATTTTGTTAGGTATGGCAAGGCAGTGTTTGCCATCAGAAGTAGGAGTTTGGTTGCCTTCCCTGCGTTCTGGTCAAGAAGATTGGCAAGTTTTGCTCAATAGCTTAGCACAGTTATATGTGCGAGGGGTCAAAGTTAACTGGTTAGGGTTTGATAAAGATTATGCCCGTAGTAAGGTGATATTACCTACTTATCCCTTTCAAAGAGAACGCTATTGGATACAGACATCAGAAAAGGTAAGCCAAAAAGACGCTGATTCCAATGCAGAAAACAAGATTACGACTATTGTTCATTGGCTGAACGATGGGAATACTCAACAGTTGGCTGAACAATTAGAAAAAGTTGGGAAATTTTCCGTAGAACAAGTCAAGTTATTACCAGAAGTGCTGGCAATATTGGTCAAACAGCATCAGGAAGAACTGACAGCAGCAACAGATGTGAAGGATTGGCTTTATAAGGTGGAGTGGCGTTCTCAAGTGCTTTTCGGTAAGCAATTAAAAGCTACTTACTTACCAAGTGCTTCTGAAATTGATATTAAACTTTATCCTCAAGTTGTAGAGTTGATAAAACAAGCTAACTTGGAAGTGTATAGACAAGTTATAAGCCAATTAGAAGTTTTAAGTATAGACTACGTTTTAAAAGCTTTCCAGGAATTGGGTTGGGAATTTCAGGTAGGAGAGTCTGTTTCAAGGTCATTCATTGCCCAGAAATTGGGTGTTGTTCAAGAGCATACTAGGTTACTGGAACGTTTGCTGGAAATGCTCAGCGAAGTGGGAATCCTACGACCAATTACTGATGGATGGGAAATAACTAAAGTACCTGATATTAAAGATCCACAACAGTTGTTTAACTCCTTATTAAGTCAATACCCCAATGCATTAACTGAATTGACTCTGCTCTCTCGTTGTGCTTCTCCACTAGCTTCTGTGTTGAGAGGAGAATGTGACCCAGTGCAATTAGTTTTCCCACAAGGGGATTTAACTACTGCTAACCAACTGTATCAAGAATCTTCAGTAGCAAAGCTGATGAACACCTTGGTGCAACAAACAGTCTTATCAGCATTAGAGAATTTGCCCAAATCTCGTGGGGTGCGCGTGTTAGAAATTGGCGGGGGAACCGGAGGAACTACCGCCCATATCTTACCCTATTTGAATCCAGATCAAACAGAATATGTGTTCACTGATATTAGTTCTTTATTCACTACTAAAGCGACTGAGAAGTTTGCAGATTATCCTTTTGTACGTTATCAAACCTTAAATATTGAAGTTGATCCATCCATTCAAGGATTTGAGTCCCATCAATATGATTTGATTATTGCAGCGAATGTGCTACATGCTACAGCAGATTTATCTGATACTTTAGAGCATGTACGGCAGTTATTAGCACCAAAAGGAATGTTAGTGCTGCTTGAAGGAACCACTCGTCAAAGATCGTTTGATTTAATCTTTGGATTGCTTGAAGGTTGGTGGCGGTTTACCGATGTAGATTTAAGACCTAATTATCCATTACTCTCAGTCAGACAATGGCAACAACTGCTAGAAAAAAGTGGTTTTCAACAAGCTGTGAGTATTTCTGATATTGACGGTTCTAGTAGTTTGTCCGAACAAGCAGTGATTTTAGCTCAAGCCGAGGATACTAGATTATCAAATACTTCTCAAGCAAAGAGTTGGTTGATTTTAGCAGACCAACAGGGTATTGCTCAGCAGTTAGCTATTCAGTTGCAATCTATAGGAAATGTCTGCATATTAGTCAAACCTGGAAAAGAATTTCAACAAATTTCTCAACAAGAGTTTACTATTAACCCAAATAATCCTCAAGAATTTGAGCAACTATTACTAGCATTATCAGATAAATTACCTAGTTTAAATAGTGTTGTTCAATGTTGGAGTATTGACGAAATAGACCCTCAAAGCCAAAGATATGATGTACAAGATATTCAACAGTGGGTATGCGGAACTACTTTATTTTTAGTGCAAGCTTTGGTTAAGGTCTTAGGTTCTCAACCTCCGCAGCTATGGTTAGTTACTCAAGGAGCACAGCCAGTACCCGACAATAATCCTTGCGTTCGGGGAATAGTTCAATCTTCTTTGTGGGGTATGGGCAAAGTGATTGCTTTGGAACACCCAGAGCTTAAATGCATACGGGTAGATTTAGATCCGAATGCAGAGATTGAAAAACAAGCCCAAGCTTTATGGGAAGAAATCGGCTCGGATGGTGTAGAAGACCAAGTAGCTATTCGTTCTCAAGAGCGTTATGTTCCTCGCTTAGTTCATCATCAATATAGCCAAGAAGGTATAAATAAAAATAAAGTTTTTGCATCAACAACATATAGAGTAGCAACATTCCGTGAAGATAGCACTTACGTAATTACAGGAGGTCTAGGAGGTCTAGGTTTATTGGTGGCTCGCTGGATGGTAGAACGTGGAGCCAGACATCTAGTTTTAGTAGGACGTAGTGGAGTTAAGGATGCTGTCCAAACTCAGTTACAGGAATTAGAACAAGCTGGTGCTAAAGTTGATGTTATGCGGGCAGATATATCTGATTTCGAGTCAATTGCAGAGGTATTTTCACAAATAGAACAATCTTTACCACCATTGCGAGGAATTATTCATTCTGTAGGTGTTTTAGATGATGGAATTCTACAGCAACAAACCTGGGCAAAGTTTGCACGGGTAATGGCTCCCAAAATCCAAGGAGCCTGGAATCTCCACAATTTAACTGTAAACAAACCTTTAGACTTTTTTGTAATGTTTTCTTC
Organism: Komarekiella atlantica HA4396-MV6; assembly: GCA_019359395.1. Classification (GTDB taxonomy): domain Bacteria; phylum Cyanobacteriota; class Cyanobacteriia; order Cyanobacteriales; family Nostocaceae; genus Komarekiella; species Komarekiella atlantica. The sequence goes on along the minus strand of JAHHHK010000056.1, from coordinate 5,385 downwards.
CGCAGCATCTTTACTTGGTTCTGCTGGTCAAGCAAATCATTCGGCAGCAAATGCCTTTTTAGATGCTTTAGCTTATTATCGTCAAAGTACGGGACTGCCAGGATTGAGCATTAACTGGGGAATAGTGGCACAAATCGGAGCAGCAGCCAAGCTCGAAGCGGATGAACGAGCACAGAAAAAGGGAATGGGAGCAATTCTGCCAACTCAGGTCTTGGAAGCATTAGATTTACTGATGAGTAATCTTTCTGGTTCAGTTGGAGTGGTTCCGATTCACTGGCCTAAGTTTATTCAACAATGGTCTGCTTCGCCGTTCATCGCAGATTTTATCGAAAGATATTTGCCAAGAACTTTAGCCCAGAACGCAGTAAAAGCAAAACATGACGGGCTTTTAGAACAATTAAAACTATCAACTCCTGGGGAAAGAGAAAAGCTGTTGACCGCTTACCTACTTGATGAAATTGCTCAGGTATTGGCAATGAAAGTTTCTCAAATTGATGTACAACAATCTCTTAATACAATGGGACTTGATTCTCTGATGTCTGTGGAATTGCGGAACCGACTGCAAACAGACTTGGAAGTTGATGTACCTGTAGTCAAATTTATGGAAGATATCAGTATTGTTGATTTAGTAGCAGAATTAGATGGGCAACTAACTCAAATTGATCAGCTTCAAACATTTGAGTCAGAAAATAACCAGCACACTCTCTTAAATGACGTCAAGGATAATAATTGGATTGAGGTGGAACTATGAATTTAGTTGAGTTCTTACAAGACCTTTCGCTCAAAGGTGTAAAGTTGTGGACTGAGGGTGGAAGGCTACGCATTGGTGGTTCCCAAAAAGTATTGACTCCTGATGTCACCAGTCAACTACAACAATATAAGACCGAAATCTTAGAGTTACTTTGTGAGCACCCAGATACTTTTAATGTTTATCCGCTCTCCTATGGTCAAAAGGCACTTTGGTTTTTATGGCAACTAGCACCAGAAAGTCATGCTTATAACGTATCATTGTCCGTTCGTATATGCGGAGCGGTAGATATTACAGCAATGGAAAAGGTATTCCAAGTGCTAATGGAACGCTATTCAATATTGCGTACTACTTTTTCTCAACGAGGAGCTGAACCTATCCAATATGTACATCAAAATCAGGAATTAGATTTCTTGCAAATTGATGCTTCTACTTGGAGTGAGGATCAACTGAAAGCGAAAGTGGTTGATGCTCATCAAATTCGATTTGATCTGGAAACAGGGCCCGTTGTGCGAGTCAGATGGTTTACTTGTTCTGACGAGGAGCATATTTTATTGCTGACTATGCATCACATTGCTTGCGATCGCTGGTCTTTTGATATTTTGCTACAAGAATTGCCAAAAATCTATCAGGCACAAAAATCTGGTATTGAAATATCCCTTCTTCCTCTGAGACATTCCTATCAAGATTATGTGAACTGGCAAAGAAAAATACTTTCTAGTGCCCAGGGAGAAAAATTGTGGAACTATTGGCAACGGCAATTAGCAGGAAATTTACCAACACTAAATCTCGCAACAGATAAACAACGAGGGCCAATACAGACTTATAATGGTGCTTCCTATCGCTTCAAGTTATCGAAAACGCTGACTGAGCAAGTTAAAAAATTAGCCCAAAGAGAGGGAGTAACTTTTTATACAATCCTTTTAGCTACTTTTGCGCTGCTTTTGCATCGTTACACAGGTCAGGAAGATATTCTAGTAGGTTCTCCGTCTCTAGGTCGAAGTCAAGCTGAATTTGCTGAGATTTTCGGCTGCTTTATTGACCCAATTGTGATCAGGGCAAATTTGTCGGGAAATCCTAGTTTTAAGGATTTTCTGAAGCAAGTTCGTCAAACAGTACTAGAAGCACTGACTCATCAAGATTATCCATTTTCTCTACTTGTAGAAAAATTACAGATACATCGCGACCCTAGCCGTCCACCGATTTTTCAAGCTTTTTTTGCCTTGAAGCAATTACAACAATCTCAAGATCTACTTCTTCTGCTTGAGAATGAAACTGAAAAAAATGTTGATTGGGGAGGAATGCAGTTAAAACCTTTTGAAATTTCTCAACAGGAAGGTCAGTTTGATTTGGATTTTGAAATAGTGGAGAGTAGTTCATCAGTTTTTGGGACTTTTAAGTACAATACTGACCTATTTGAGGAACCGACTATTGAGCGTATGGCTGGTCATTTCCAGAACTTGTTGTCAGCAATTGTCGGAAATCCGCAACAAGTTGTCGGTGAATTACCTTTATTGAGTGAAGCAGAACGTCATCAGTTGTTGATCGAATGGAATCATACAGAGAGTGAATATCCCATTGAGCAATGTATTCATCAATTGTTTGAAGAACAGGTAGAGAAAACACCGGATGCTGTAGCGGTAGTGTTTGAAAATCATCAGTTGACCTACCAGCAATTAAATCAAAGAGCCAATCAACTAGCACGTTACTTACAAAGCCTGGGTGTAGGAGCAGAAAGGCTAGTGGGGATTTGCGTAGAACGTTCGATTGAGATGGTGGTGGGAATTTTAGGGATACTTAAGGCTGGTGCTGCTTACTTACCTTTTGATCCTGATTATCCCCAAGAACGTTTAAGTTACATGTTGGATGATTCTGGGGTCAGGATTCTCTTAACTCAAGAGTCTCTAAGAGAAATGTTATCCTCACAACAGTTACAAATTCTTTGCTTGGATACGGATTGGAAAAATATCACAGCATATTCTCAACAGAATCTTGATACTGAGGTTACATCATCTAATCTGGCTTATGTTATCTATACTTCTGGTTCTACAGGTAAACCAAAAGGAGTAACAATTGAGCATCGTCAAGTTATCAACTTTTTTACAGGAATAGACGATCGCATTGGAAATAATTCTTCAGGAACTTGGTTAGCATTAACGACAATATGTTTTGATATTTCTGTTTTAGAGTTATTTTGGACTTTAGCCAGGGGTTTCCAAGTGATTATCGCCCCAGAACAGAAAAAACTATTCTCTTCCACAACATCAAAGCTTCAGTCCCTAGACAAAAACATTGAGTTTAGTTTGTTTTATTTTGCTAGCGATAGTGACCAAAATAGTGATCAAGATAAATATAAATTACTCCTCGAAGGTGCTAAATTTGCGGATAGACATGGATTTTCTGCAATTTGGACTCCTGAACGTCACTTCCATCAGTTTGGTGGATTGTACCCCAATCCTTCCGTAGTTAGTGCAGCGATCGCTGCGATCACAGAAAACATTAAAATTCGAGCAGGAAGTGTCGTTATTCCCCTTCATGATCCCATCCGAGTTGCAGAAGAATGGGCAGTCGTTGATAATCTATCTCATGGTAGAGTCGGAATTTCTTTTGCAACTGGTTGGCAACCTAACGACTTTATTTTAGCTCCAGAAAATTACCCACAGCGTAAAGCTGTGACGTTAGAAGCGATCGAAACCGTTAGAAAACTTTGGCGAGGAGAAACAATTAAACGCAGAGATGGTAACGGAGAAGCGATCAAGATCAAAGTTCTTCCCCGTCCCCTTCAGAGCGAGTTACCAACTTGGATGACTGCATCCGGCAATCCAGAGACTTTCAAATTAGCTGGAAAACTAGGGGTTAATGTTCTGACTCACCTATTGGGTCAAACGATAGAAGAACTAGGAGAAAAAATAAATCTTTACCGTCAAGCTTGGCGCGAGCATGGTCATTCTGGTAATGGTCATGTGACCATAATGATTCATACATATATTGGAGAAAATTTAGAAACTGTTCGCCAACAAGTATACCAACCATTATCTGATTATCTCCGCAGTTCTCTGGGACTGATGAAAAGCATTGCAGTTTCCATGAATCAAAACCCGGAAGACTTAAGCCAAGCTGATCGGGATGCTATGGTTACTCACGCATTCAATCGCTATTTTGAAACTTCAGGACTTTTGGGTACACCAGAAAAATGTCTTCAGATAATTAATCAACTCAAAGCCATTGATATTGATGAGGTCGGCTGCTTAATTGACTTTGGTGTGGATGTTGATGCTGTCATCTCTAGCTTAAGTTACATCAACGTATTAAAAGAGAATAGTAATCAAAAACATATATCCGAAAGTGATATATCTTCCGTCTCGACACAAATTAGCAAGTACAATGTCTCTCATTTGCAATGTACTCCATCCCTGTTAAAAATGTTACCGGATAGAATGAGTAGCCTCAAGTCTCTGAGCAAAATTTTGGTTGGTGGAGAAGAACTATCCGTATCTTTGGCTAAAGAACTATCGTCCGTTGTGTCCGGGGAAATTTATAACATGTACGGGCCAACAGAAGCAACTATTTGGTCAACGATTTATCCAGTGAAAAACTGTGATCAAAAACTGTCGATTGGAAAACCAATTATTAATACACAGCTTTACATTTTAGACCGTAATTTACAACTAGTCCCTATAGGGGTACCCGGAGAACTATACATCGGAGGTAATGGTCTAGCCAGAGGTTACCTTAACCGTCCAGAACTAACTAAAGAAAAATTTATCCCAAATCCCTTTCATAATTCCAAATCCGAACGCCTTTACAAAACAGGTGACCTCGTCCGCTATTTGCCCAACGGTGATATTGAGTATCTAGGTCGCATTGATAACCAAGTAAAAGTGCGGGGTTTCCGTATCGAACTTGGAGAAATCGAAGCAGTTCTCAACACCCACCCTCAAATCCAACAAGCTGTTGTGATTGCCACAGAAGAGACCAGCGGTAATAAACGCTTAGTTGCCTATGTAGTACTTGATCAACTACTGACTACCCAACACTTACGTCAATTCCTCAAGCAAAAGTTACCAGAATACATGGTACCTGCTGTATTTATAACTTTAGATACTTTACCCTTAACACCCAACGGCAAACTAGATCGAAAAGCACTACCAGCACCAAATGGTGTTTCGCAAGAAGATGAATATGTAGCACCACGTACGGAAATAGAAAAAATCTTAACTAATATCTGGCAAGAACTACTTCTCAAAGAAAAAATCAGTATCCACGACAACTTCTTTGAAATTGGTGGTGATTCTATTCTTAGTATTCAAGTAGTTTCTCGCGCTAAAAACTTAGGAATACAAATTACTGCTCAGCAAATCTTCCAAAATCAAACCATAGCAGAATTAGCTAAAGTGGCTAATACAATAGTTAGTGCTGAATGCGAGCAAGGTATAGTTACTGGAGTCGCACTCTTATCACCCATTCAACATTGGTTCTTCTCACAAAATAGAAAAGAAGCCCATCATTATAACCAATCAGTTTTATTAGAGATTCCCAAGAATATCAAAGCGGAATTGCTGGAGAAAGCTGTAGAGAAATTGTTAGAACATCACGATGCTCTACGTTTACGATTCAGATTACAAGCATCAGAGTAC
>JAHHHK010000055.1 GCA_019359395.1 Komarekiella atlantica HA4396-MV6 | reverse complement strand
CGAGTTTTCCTGGTGTCTATTGCGCGGTGGAACCACGCTGAACCCTTCCCGAACTCAGAGGTGAAACGCTGCTGCGGCCACGATAGTTTAGGGGTTGCCCTACGCAAAAATAGCTCGATGCCAGGTTTATTTTTAAAATAACAAACAGCCTCTCTGTAATATTAATTCAGGGGGGCTTTTGTTTGTGGCAATTTTTAAGTCACCGCATCAGTTTCAATTTCAACCTTTATAGATTTGATTTTTATTTTATGGTCAATCAAACAGAGTAAGAGACTATATATCCCTACCTTGGGCTGTAAACTACTTTTACAGTGTTTTGAGAGGCAAGCAAGCATTGGAGAAATTATTAAGATTATCAAGAATTATCGATAGTTGCACTGAACGCATCGGTCGATTTACTAGTTGGCTGGTGTTAATAATGGTGATACTTGGCGTGTGGAATGTTGTCGGACGATATCTTGGGCGAATTAGTGGCAACAATCTCACTTCCAATGCTTACATAGAAGCTCAATGGTATATTTTTGATTTAGTTTTCTTGTTGGGAGCAGCTTACACCCTCAAGCATAACGAACACGTCCGTGTGGATATTTTTTACAGTAATTGGTCGCGTCAGCGAAAGGCATTTGCAGACCTGGTAGGAACGATATTTTTCCTGATTCCATTCTGTATCATAATGATTATCTTTTCTTGGGATGCGATCGCCGCTTCGTGGCAAATTCGTGAAGCATCATCCGATCCTGGTGGTTTGCCTCGTTATCCCATTAAAGCCATGATCATCATTGGCTTTGTTCTGTTAATTTTCCAAGGAATTTCTGAAGCGATCAAAAACTTAGCAATTCTCCTTGGCGTAGCGTCTGGTAGAGAAGGCAGACTAGAATCCCAGGAGGAACATGACACTAGCTTATGAATGGCTAGGGCCACTGATGTTTGCGGGTGCGTTGGTGCTGCTGTCACTGGGATATCCAGTAGCCTTTTCATTAGGTGGTGTAGCGATCGCATTTGGAATTCTGGGGATTGGACTGGGCATATTTGATCCAGTGTTTCTCACTGCCATGCCACAGCGGATTTTTGGCATCATGGCAAACTATACTCTGTTAGCTATCCCTTACTTCATTTTCATGGGAGCAATGCTGGAGAAATCCGGGATAGCGGAGAGGCTGTTAGAAACGATGGGGATTTTGTTTGGACGCTTACGTGGTGGACTGGCTTTAGCTGTGGTGTTGGTAGGTGCGTTGTTGGCAGCAACTACTGGTGTAGTCGCCGCGACAGTGGTAGCAATGGGTTTAATTTCTCTACCGATTATGCTGCGCTATGGCTACAACAAAGAATTAGCCACTGGTGTGATTGCTGCATCGGGAACTTTGGGGCAAATTATCCCGCCGAGTGTGGTGTTAGTAGTACTGGGCGATCAGTTGGGTGTATCGGTAGGTGATTTATTCCTCGGTTCAGTGATTCCTGGTTTGATGATGGCCAGTGCTTTTGCTCTACATGTGCTAATTGTGGCATTTTTGAAGCCAGTAGCACCAGCTTTGCCTGCTCAGGTGCGAGAAATTGGTGGTCAAGCCTTGGCAAAGCGGGTGATTCGGGTGATGATGCCGCCTTTGATACTGATTTTATTAGTACTAGGTAGTATTTTTTTTGGCATTGCTACCCCGACAGAAGCAGGTGCAGTGGGTTGTGCTGGAGCGGTCGCTCTTGCTGCTGCTAATCGTCAACTCACCTTAGAATCTTTGCGTCAAGTTTGTGATGCCACTTTGCGAATCACCAGCATGGTGATTTTTATCCTGTTTGGTTCCACAGCCTTTAGTTTAGTCTTCCGGGGATTGAATGGCGATCAATTCATGTTCGATGTTCTTGCTAATCTTCCCGGCGGCAAAACTGGCTTTTTGGTCGTCAGCATGGCGGTGGTATTCATTCTCGGCTTCTTTATCGATTTTTTCGAGATCGCTTTTATCGTCATCCCTCTATTTGTGCCAGTTGCCCAGCAATTAGGCATTGACCTAATTTGGTATGGTGTAGTGTTGGGAGCAAATTTACAAACTTCTTTCCTGACGCCTCCCTTTGGTTTTGCGCTGTTTTACTTGCGTGGTGTTGCACCGCCGGAAGTCACTACAGCAGATATCTATCGTGGTGTAATACCGTTTATTCTGCTGCAACTGTTGGTGCTGGTATTAATTATTGTTTTCCCTGGTATTGTCAGCTTCCTACCTTCTTTGGCAGGTTGAAGATGTGGGAATAGCGATCGCTAATGAATAAATTATTTTAAGTTTCTATGTACGGAACCGGACAGACTAAAGTTTGTCTGTATGTGTAACCTTGAGAAAGGTGTAAATTTTAATTTTATTTAGAAGAGTAGGCATTGTGATGCATTTACTATTTAAATGTTAAAACCATAAAAACGCAAAACTAATCTATAGTTAATCTATCTCAATTGATAGGCTACCTTGTCCATGATTGATAAGAACTTACAAGGTAGACTCGGTTTAATAATCGGCGAAAAGAAAAAATTATCTTACAAACTTTACTTATTTTAAAATAGAGTAAACTTCAAAGCTATAAAAGCCAATTCAATTTAAATTCCAAAAGATGTAATTGATTTGCCCCTATGAAACTTAGAATACTCCTTTAGTCTGAAGCTAAACATCCTAAAAGAAAGAAGTTATTATTTGTCAGGAAATCAATAATATATAAAACACGATTTACAAACTGTCAAAATTAGACAGTTACCGTTATGTTTACTATTGATGAGTATGTGATAAATCAGAAAACTGGACAAGTAGGAAAAGTAGTTGGTTACGGACACGAAATAATCAATAATGTATATACCGTAACGCTGAAAGTTCTGGTAAAGGAAACTGCCGATTCTGTAAAAAGAATATGTCTAGTAGAAGATAAAATTTCAGCGTGGAATCGGTGCTCTATAGCTTCAGATCCGCATTTAGTTATCAACAATAAAATCTAGTTTCAAAGGATAATTTTAATGTTAATCAAACTAGCTTTTTTTGACATTAAAGTTTATTGCTTTTGAAAGCATAAGTTTAGCAATTTGTTAAACTTAGTGTGAGTTCAATAAACCTCTCCTTGCCTTAAACCAAAATTCAATTTTGTCTCTCTCCGGTTCGGAGAGGGACAATTTTATTTAATAAAAAATGCTAATGCCGTTAAAATAATTACAATATGTGGTAGTGCAAACGATCGCAGTTGAATGAGGATATAAATTACTCGATCGCCAAACTATTTTCTTAATTATCCGAATAGCTGTTCAGGTACTACTAGTTGTAACAAAATTTGCAAAGCTCAATTCATTAACGCGGTTCCAGTTATACACACTCTGCCGAAATGTTTTCCATTGTTCATAAACTTGTTTGAAAGTTACGTCTTTGTTGGCATTTTCATTGAATAGCTCAAAGGATATTTTTTGTGCTGCTTGCATAATCTCCGGGCTGTAGGGCGTAAGCTTAGTACCACCAGCCAGCAACCGCGAAAGTGCTTCTCCATTCAAAGCATCATATTCACTGAGCATATTCAAGTTAGCCTCTAAAGTAGCTGTCTTAAAAATTTCCTGGTATTCTTTGGGCAGCCGCTTCCAAGCGTTCAAGTTAACTAACACATCTAAGGTTGGCCCTGGTTCCCACCAGCCAGGATAATAATAGAATTGCGCGGCTTTATTTAGACCGAGTTTCTCGTCATCATAAGGGCCTACCCACTCGGCTGCATCAATTGCTCCCCTATCTAGTGCTAAATAAACTTCGCCTCCAGGTAATACTTGCACATTTACCCCCAAACGAGACATAACTTCTCCACCCAATCCGGGAATACGCATTTTCAACCCTTTGAGGTCAGAAATAGACTTAATTTCTTTTTTGAACCATCCCCCCATCTGTGCCCCAGTGCTGCCGGCAGGAAAATTAATTACATTGAAGTTAGTATAAATTTTCTGTATAGCTGCTAATCCACCACCGTGATAAAGCCAAGCATTCTGCTGTTGGGCATTTAAACCAAAGGGTACAGAAGTAGCAAAAGCTAAGGCCGGATTTTTGCCGATGTAATAGTAGCTAGATGTATGGCCACATTCAACAGTCCCGGCTTGCACAGCATCAAGTACTTGCAATCCTGGTACTAACTCCCCAGCTGCAAACGGCGTAATCTTGAAACGTCCGTTGGTCATTTCCTCAACCCGCTTAGCAACTGTATTCGCACCGATGAAAGTACCCAAAGACTTGGGCCAGCTGGTCGCCATCCGCCAACGAATATTTGGCAGTCCAGCTTGTACAATAGGAGATGTACTACGGGTACAAGAAACTAGGGTAGCAGCAGTTGCCGTAGCGATCGCAGCTGTATTGAGAACCTCTCGGCGTTTCATAATTATTAATTATTTAAAGTAGTCAAAATTTTAAGCTAAATACTGCCCCTAACAACACCCTATCAACTTGATAGAAATTAGTTAACGAGGCAGGATGTCATCTAGGCGAAGTTTGAGACGGGGTAAAAGTGGTGAGTTAATTGGATAGATACCAATTTGGGTTGCAATGCCACTCACCGTTTCGTGGGAGCCAGTGGGTTCGGTGTCAATTAGTTCTCCATCTGCCAATTCATAGCGGGGATTGTCTCGGTATTGAGAGAAAAAATTTTCAAAGGATAGCGTTTTTGAGGAGATATAGGTCATTTTTCTGAGTCATCAGGTAGAGTTTTTACTCATCCTACCTAATAGTAATAGGTGACGGATATTGAAATTATCCATCACCTATTACCAAAAGACTATTAACCAAGTAATTAGCTTAATGTTTATTTCAAGTTTTGGCTTTTTTTGTTAACGCCAATGTTTGGGTACTTGAAGATTTTCTGGCAAAATAGTTGTGCGATCGCCAATTGCCAATTCAATCTGCTCTAATTCTAAATGTTCAGATTGACTCAAGTTTGCTCCTGACAGGTTCGCTTTTTGTAGGAATGCTTCTAGTAGGTTAGTTCCAGTCAGGTTTGCTTCTTGTAGTTTAGCTTCATACAAGTTTGCTTCTTGTAAGTTAGCCTCTTGTAAATTGGCTGTACTGAGTAAGACATTTTCTAGGTTCGCTCCAATCAGTTTCGCCTTTTGCAAGTTACTGCCAATCAAGTTTGCTTCTTGGAGATTGCTACCCTCAAAGTTGACGCCGCAGAGGTTGGCATCACAAAGAATTGCTCCTTCTAAATTGGCATTATAAAGAATTGCTCCTTCCAAATTTGCATCATAAAGGGTTGCTCCTTCTAAGTTGGCATCATAGAGGATGGCCTTAAAGAGATTAGCTTTTCTAAGGATTACTCCTTGCAGATTTGCCTCTGGAAGAATTGCTTTTTGTAGGTTGGCTTCATAGAGGATAGACCCACAAAGATCAACTTCAGATAAGTCTGCCTCAGAGAGGTTTGCTCGTATGAGGTTGACCCATTGCAAGTTTGCTCCTATCAGGATTGCCTTGGAGAGGTTGGCATCCATTAGGTCAGCACCAGTGAGGTCTGTATTACGTAAATCTAATTTCTGATTTATCGGATCATTTTGTGAATCGCGTCGTCCAATGACAGTCAAGGCTGTTTGAATATCTGTGGGAAGTTTTGAGGATTCTTGCGACTCAACCTCGTCTTCATCTTCTGACCTGACTGGGGCATTCTCTCGGATAAAAGCAGCGAGGATTTCCATAATTGTCCAATGGTCTTTGGGGGAATCTTTGGCGATTCTTTCTAAGGCATAAATAGCGGCGAATCGCGTTTCGATTTTCTCATTTCCCAACTGTTCAATTGCTTTAGAAAATCGTTCTGGAGCAAATTCCTCTATATTTGGTTGTTTGTAGTTGATGTTTATTGCGGGATTTTTATCCCAACCTAGCACCCCATTAATATGTTTCGTTAATACACTCTGATCCACGCCCAGAGAGAGTCTAGAGGTAAAATAAGCATTAATGCTAACAGCTAATCCTCCAAATATTATGGCAATAATTGTTAATAATTGAGTGGCATATTCTATTTTTTGCTGATTTGATACTCCTTGAATATCTGAAAACAATGAGTAAGTTAAAGTTAATGGTAAAATAAATATAACTGAAATAATTAGCAACAAACTTGTAATTTCATTGGTCTTGATCAAGGACATGTGATGAGTCCTCATATCTGACTCCTTAAGTAAGTTAATTTAGGTTTATCCTATGAGGTTAATTCGATATTTGATACCGTACAAACACTGATAAAATGACCAACAAAAAAATCTGTTGCATAAAGAATTATCTATTGATTCTGAGAAATTATTTCTATAAACAGTATGAATTAAGCAAGTTCGCAGAGTCAAAAAGCCTTTCATAGCAAATGAATGTTTATATCCCACTTTTGCTGTGATGACTGAAAGTGGCAGAACTATCTAAAAACAAGTCTACAAGGTCAGGATTGTAGGAAATACAGGTATTTAAGCCAGGTTGGATATCAAAAATATTGGATGAAATACATTGCCTTTCTCGTTTGCCAGCATCACTCACTAGGTGTACAAAAATGTTGCGTTTCTATGAAGGATCTATATTTCACACAGTTGAAAACGGTGATAATATTTGTATAACTAATCACAAAACTTACTTAACAAATCTTAATAATTACTAATTACCTAGATTGAAAAGTTGATGAGGTTTAAGTAATTAGCCAGATTAGTGCCAATGTGTTGCTTTAAGATAATCTGGTAGAAAATCAATATTTATAGGATAAGCACTCTTTACTTTCTTTGTGATTTGGAGAAAGGGTAAGGGGTAAAGAGGAAAGGGTAAACCCAAATATGCACCCCTTTAACCGAGAACTATTGGGTAGGGGATCAAGCATATTATGAATATTTTTCATCTCCAGAATTGTTATGGAGATTTTTGGTAGAAATTATAGGATTTTGGGAAAACGGTAGAATGCGCCCAAGTAACTAATTGATGCTCAGATAACTTAACTGGATTGCCGCCAATGTGTTGGTGGTTCCATGTAATCAGGTAGGCGAGTTGTGCGATCGCCAAGGGCCATTGTAATTTGGTGTAACTCTAAATTTTTAGCTCCTGTCAAAACTGCCCCTTCGAGTTTGACATCCCCAAGGTTTGCACCAGAAAGATTAGCTCCCATGAGGTTTGAGCGAGTCAGGTTGGCTTGATAGAGGTTTGCTCTCTGGAGGTTGGCTCCGATGAAGTTTGCCTGATATAGGTCAGCTTCGGTTAGGCTGGCTTCCGAGAGGTTAGCAAAATAAACATCTGTTTGCTTAAGTTTGGCTGCATTCAGATTTGCTCCTGAAAGGTTTGCTCCATTCAGGTTGGCTCCATTCAGATTAGCTCCAATTAGACCTGTTAGATGCAAGTTGGCTTTACCAAGCTTTGCTCCTTGCAAGTTAGCTAAGAATAGCTTCGCTCCAGAGAGGTTAGCGATTTTCAAAGTTGCTTGTTGTAAGTTAGCTTTATAAAGGTTTACTCCTTGCAAGTTGGCTGCACGCAGACTTGCCCCAGATAAGTTGGCTGAACGTAAGTTTGCTCCAGAGAAGTCGGTGCGATTGAGGTTTGCCCTTTGTAGGTTGGCTCCAATTAGACTGGCTTTTCGCAATTTGGCTTCGTAGAGAATAGACCCAACGAATTTAGCGCCATCAAGGTTTGCTTCACATAAATCAGCTCCACGCAGGTCGGCTGCACTCAGGTCAGCTCCGCGTAGGTCTGCTTGTTGGAAGTTGACCCCTAAAAGATCTGCTCGCCTAATATCTGTATTACGTAAATCAAGTTTCTGGTCTTTCGGGTCTTCGAGTGAATTACGCCGTCCGATGACAGCTAAGGCTGCTTGAATATCAGTGCGAAGTTTTGGTAATTCTTCATGAAGATGCTGATCTGAGTATGGTCTAGGACGTGGCCCACCTCTACGCCTACTTGTGTAGACTGCTGGTGAGTATTCTAGCTGTTGGTGGATCTCCATTGACTGGGTTGATGCATTCTCTCGCACAAAGGCAGTCAGAATTTCCATGATTGTCCAGTGTTCTTTAGGAAAATCCTGAGCAACTCGTTCTAATGCATAAATTGCACCTGTCCGAGTTTCAATTTTCTCATGTCCAAGCTGTGCGATCGCCGCCATAAAACGCTCTGCAACCAGCCTATCTTGATTGAGTTTGGCATTTTGAATGCCAATTTCCAGATTTTTTTCGGTTGCGATCGCATTTTTATGCATCGATTGGGCACGCTTTGCCGCATAGTAAGCATTAAACATTACTGCCGATGCTAGGAAAACTATTGCAGTAGTTGTTAATGCTTGATTTCTATACTGTATTTTTTCCTGGACTGACAATTCCTTAATACTGGACAATGCGAAGAAAATTACAGTCAATGAGAGGGCAAATATAACTGTTATGGCTATTAACCAATTTAACAGAGCGTCTGTCTTATTAGCAGACATGGCAGAAATATTCCTCACAATCCAGAATTATTACTTAGATGTTAGGGTAAAACAGTATATCATTTAGCTGATAATTTTACTACGTCCCAAAAGACTTATTTAAATTCAAGATGGCATCTAATCTACTAGTAGCTTGATATTCTTTGAAAGAAGTTGTACGTAAACGAGTAGCGGCTGATTATTAAACATCGCACGTTTGAAGATGGCCCGTCACGAAATATCTACTATATTTATCCCCTTAGTATCTCGATACCTTTCGGTTAAAAGTAAAAAGCTGAGATTACCCTTTACCCTTTACCCAGCTCACAAAAGAGATAAGAAGTGCTTATAAAGAAAAGTATTGCTTGGTATCTTACTCAGAGAATTTGGCTTCTCTAATATTTGCGCCATCGAATATGGCATTATCAACAACTGCTCCATGCAGGCTAGCTAGATATAAGTTGGCTTGATAAAGATTTGCTCCAGAGAGGTTTGCTTTTTCTAGGTTAGCTGCACTGAGGATTGCTCCCTCTAAATTGGCTCCAGCAAGGTTAGCCCCACAAAGGTTAGCTGCACTAAGGATTGCTCCCTTTAAATTGGCTCCAGAAAGGTTAGCTTCAGAGAGATTAGCTAGGTAAAGATTTGTATCTTCCAAATTAGCACTATTCAAATCAGCTCCCCTCATATCAGTATGACTCAAATCAAGTTGTTTATCTTTAGGGTCTTTTTTTGCATCCCTTCTAACAATAACCGTAAGAGCTGCTTGAATATCTGTAGGAACTTTTGCTAATGGGTTGCTTATTAGTTCTAATTGGAGCGTATAAGGAGAATTTTCTCTGATAAAAGTAGTAAAAGTATCTATAATCAGCCAATGGTATTGTGGATGATCTTGAGCAATTTTTTCTAAATCATGAATTATAGCCAGACTGGTTTCTATAGAATTATTCCCCAGTTGTTCAATTGCTACTTTTAAGCATTGCTTTGCTGATTTATGCTGAGTATTTTTAACTTTTTGAGCAACATCTATCTTAAGGAATAGTTTTGATAAAAAACTATCGTCCTTAAGTAAAATACTTTTCATAAGAGAATAAGCATTAATAATTACTGTCAACATACTTACAGTTTTTTACTATAACGGTGTATGCTATTGTTCCATATAGGGTGGATTTGTGAACATTAGTAAATATAACTACTAATGCAACAAATAAAAGAGAAACATAACTTTTGTTAAGTAGACATAGATAATGCGCGATCGCTAAGCTCCTTAGTTATGAGTTGTACTAACTACTCTTCATTCTTCATTGACAAATGAAGTTGATCATGAAAATTTTTATTTATGTTTAATCACTGAACTGTATTGAAAATATACTTGTATCCTGGATTGTAAGCACTAACTCATGGGTTATCTTGTCAAAGCCCTGATTAGTATCCATATTTTTCCCATCTTTTGCTTCTTTTTTATCCCGCCTCAGAATCAATTTTGAATGTCCAGATGCAACAAAACTTACAGCCGATAATTAAAAACCTAGTGCTGATTGGTGGTGGTCATAGCCATGCCATTGTCATGAAAATGCTTGGCATGAAACCATTACCTGAAGTACGTTTAACTTTGATTACTGCAACATCAGATACAGCCTACTCTGGAATGTTACCAGGGCATATTGCCGGATTTTACAATCATGATGAATGTCATATCGACTTGCAATCCTTAGCAAACTTTGCTCAAGCAGAGTTGTATATTGACACAGTAGTAGGACTTGATTTAAAAAATAATAAAGTTATTTGTGCTCACAGACCTGCTGTAAATTTTGATGTGTTGTCCATTGATATTGGCAGTACTCCTGCCACATTATTTGTAACAGGTGCGGCAGAATACGCAATTGCGGCTAAGCCAGTAGCGCAACTCCTAGAATATTGGGATAAGTTAGTTGAAACTGTCAGTAAAAATCCCCAAGAATCAATTAGTATTGCAATTGTGGGTGGAGGCGCTGGCGGTGTGGAATTGGCGCTATCAATGCGAGCTAGATTACATAGAATTTTGGCTAAAACGCAACAATCAAGTCCAAATTTAGCAATTCATTTATTTCAGCGTGACACAGAATTGATGCCTAAATATCATCAATCAGTGCAACATCAAATTCAACAAATTTTAATCGAAAAAGGTATTAAGCTACATCTTGGGGAAACTGTATGCAAAGTTGCACCAAAAGACCTCACCCCTAACCCCTCTTTGCTTGCGGAGGGAGGAAATAGAGAAGTATTTGAGGTTAAATGTGAATCTGGGTTGACGGTAGAGTGCAATAAAATTTTTTGGGTAACACAAGCATCAGCACCCGATTGGTTAAAAACATCTGGACTCAGAACTGACAAGCAAGGCTTTATTTTGGTAGAGGACACATTACAATCTCAAACGCACCCACACATATTTGCTGCTGGTGATATAGCCACAATGGTAAATTATCCCCGTCCGAAAGCTGGGGTGTTTGCTGTGCGCCAAGGTAAGCCTTTGTTTGAGAACTTGCAACGGATTTTATTAAGTAAGTCGCTTAAACCTTATAAACCACAGAAAGAATATTTGAGTTTAATTGGTACAGGAGATAAACGAGCGATCGCAACAAAAGGTAATTTTACATTACCACCTCATAAACTATTGTGGTGCTGGAAAGATTGGATTGACCGTCGCTTCATGAAACGCTTCAGTAACCTGCCACAGAAAGAGCCAAGCAATCACTCTAGCACTGGTTACAATAATTTGTGTTGACAAACACTTTGAAATTTTGTCTTTGCATGGTCAAATAAAAATGATTTAATAAAATTCTTGCAAAACGTGTATTGTTACCTCCACTATTAGCTTTTGCAAGATGTCTAATCACTACATGACTATTTACCGATGAAAGACTCTATTGCTCGTACGACAGCATTATTATCTACTTGCGCTTTATTGCTGACAGCTTGTGGTGGCGGTACTCAAACTGGTACGGCAGGTAATACCGCCAATAATACTACAACTAACACCACAGCCACAACAACTACGTCCAGCGTTGTTCCTATTGGTATTGCCGTTGCCCAAACTAGTAACGTCGCCTTATTGGGTCAAGAGCAAGTTGCTGGAGCCAAAATTGCCGAGAAGTATTTTAATGATAAAGGTGGTATCAACGGTACTCCAATTAAATTGGTCTTTCAAGATACTAGTGGCGATGAAGCAGGAGCAATTAACGCTTTCCAAACTTTAATTAATAAAGATAAAGTTATTGGTATTGTAGGCCCAACTTTATCACAACAAGCTTTTAGTGCTGACCCCGTTGCCGAACGTGCTAAAGTGCCAGTTATTGGCCCTTCAAATACTGCTAAAAATATTCCCGAAATTGGTGATTACGTTGCTCGTGTATCTGCACCAGTTTCCATCGTTGCTCCTAATTCAGTTAAAGCCGCATTGAAGCAGAATCCACAAATTAAACAAGTTGCAGTTTTCTACGCTCAAAATGATGCGTTTAGCAAGTCAGAAACAGAGATTTTCCAGCAAACAGTTAAGGATCAAAAGCTGCAATTAGTAACAGTGCAAAAGTTCCAAACTAGTGATACAGACTTTCAAAGTCAAGCTACTAATGCTATTAACGCAAAACCAGATTTAATCATTATTTCTGGCTTGGCTGCTGATGGTGGTAACTTGGTGCGACAACTGCGAGAACTCGGTTATACGGGCTTAATTGTTGGCGGTAATGGTCTGAATACCTCAAATATATTGCCAGTGTGTAAAGCATTTTGCGATGGTGTATTGATTGCTCAAGCTTACAGTCCAGAGCATCCAGGTGAGATTAATGCGACTTTTCGTAAAGCTTATTTTGACCAATACAAGAAAGAACCACCGCAATTTAGCGCCCAAGCTTTTGCTGCGGTACAAGTGTATGTAGAAGCTTTGAAAGCTTTAGATAACAAAAGCAAAGTCAATAAATTACCCTTGCCACAATTACGAACAGAATTGAATAAACAGATATTATCTGGAAAATACAACACACCCCTTGGCGAAATTGGTTTTACACCAGTAGGTGAAGTAGTGCAAAAAGATTTTTATGTAGCTCAAATCAAACTTGATAAAGATAAAATTCAGGGCAGATTCACATTCCTAAAATAGTTTCACATGACTATAAACCTGTTTTTGCAGCAGTTATTAAATGGGTTATCTATCGGCAGTGTATACGCGATTTTTGCTTTAGGATATACCCTAGTTTATTCCATTTTGGGCATTATTAATTTAGCTCATGGGGCGATTTTTACCCTAGGTGCATATTTCACCTATACACTCATGGGTGGTAGCTTTGGATTTAACGGCTTGCTGGCTAATGCAGCTTTGCCTGTAAAATTACCATTTGCCATATCCTTGATTTTAGCAAGTACCTTGGCGGGATTGGTAGGAGTGGTGATGGAACGCATTGCCTTTCAACCTTTACGGCGTCAAGGTTCTGACCCTTTGCTAACAGTAGTTTCTAGCTTGGGTGTGGCTGTGGTAATTGTGAACTTAATCCAGTATTTAGTAGGCGCAGAAAGTTACACATTTCCAGCCGATACTTACGGGGATTTGCCACCTGCGATTAACTTTGGTACGCCAGAAAATCCAATTCCCATTCGTAGCGTACAGATGGTAATTTTTGCTGTGTCTGTGGTGTTTGTGGCAATTATTACCTATTTTATTAATCGTACTAAATATGGTAAAGCAATGCAAGCGATCGCAGAAGACCCAACCACTGCCAGTCTATTAGGAATTAATACTGATCGTTTTATTATCCTAACATTTTTTATTAGCAGTTTTTTAGCAGGATTAGCAGGGACTTTAGTCGCCTCTAGTGTTAGTATTGCCGGGCCATATTTTGGAATTGCTTTCGGTTTGAGAGGTTTAGCAGTAATTGTTTTAGGTGGTTTAGGTAGTATTCCTGGTGCGGTGCTAGGAGGCTTAGTAATTGGATTAGCAGAGGCATTTGTACCAAGCGAATACTCTGCCTTTAAAGATGCAGTAGCCTTTGGAATTTTGTTTATTATGCTATTAGTTAGACCCCAAGGATTGCTAGGACGGCGGTTTATTCAGAAGGTTTAAGGAGGCGTAGCGCCATGACAACATTCACAAAACAGAAATTAACCTTTGAGCAGTTTCTTGAACAGTGTCCAGAGGAAGGTTTATATGAACTCGTTGATGGAGAAATTGTAGAAGTGCGTTCAACCAGAAATCATGATGATGTTGCTAATTTTATATTATTTGCTTTCAACGATGAAATTAGACGGCTAAAATTAAGTTATGTAGTTAATAACACAGCAGTATTTAAAACTATAACTGCTAAAGCAACAGAGCAAGGACGCAAACCTGATTTAAGTGTCATAGATAAAGATGTATGGCGCTCAAATCGTTCTGCTTATTCTGCACTTGAAGAACCTATCCAGTTAGCTATAGAAGTGACATCAACTAATTGGGAAGATGATTACATTGATAAATTGGATGAATATCAACGTTTAGGTATTACAGAATATTGGATTGTGGAGGACACTGCGTTGGACGGGTTTCCCGGCTTGAAGCAAGTGTCCGTTGATTATTTGGCAATTGGGTTAAGAGAGTATTTGGGAAATCTGAAAGTTCCAGCAGTGTTTGTGTTTTTATTAAATGTTGAGGGAAAATACCAGCGTACACAATTTAGAGGTTCAGAGCGGATTATATCTCGAACTTTTCCTGAACTATCACTGACAGCAGAGCAAATATTAACAGCTTAAGAATTGATGAAAGCGTAAAATGGCTGATTTTTTTGCAACTTATGGTTCTTTAATTGTCTCTATGGTATTAGGGGCGTTGCTTGGTTTATCCCTATATTTACCATTGATGGCTGGGCAATTATCTTTAGCTAGCCCTGGATTTTACGCTGTTGGTGGGTATGTTGCTGCAATTTTATCTACCACTGTTTTTACAACCCCTGCTGGTAATTTATTCCCGATTCCCTTGCTGTTATTAGAAATGCTAATTGCAGGTATAGTGTGTGGTTTTCTAGGTATAGCAGTAGGAATCCCAGTGCTACGATTGCGGGGAATTTATTTAGCGATCGCTACCATTGCTTTTGTAGAGGTTTTGCGAGTAATATCATTAAATCTAGATATTACAGGCGGTGCGATCGGCATACCCAATATTCCTCAACCTTTCGACATCCAAATTAGCTATTTGTGGATTGCTTTACCATTACTTCTCATTAGTATGGTGTTATTTTACCGCCTGGAACGTATCCGTGTAGGCAGGGCATTTATAGCTATCCGCGAAGATGAATTAGCTGCGGGTGCAATGGGGATTAATCCCACTTATTACAAAGTTTTAGCTTTTACCCTGGGAGCAATTCTAGCAGGGGTTGTAGGCGCAATTAGTGCCCACTTTCTCAACACTTGGAATGCTCGTCAAGGTACTTTTGATGCCAGTATTATATATTTAACTTTTGTATTGATTGGTGGTTCCAGAACTTTTTTAGGGTCAGTAGTAGGAGGTATGATATTTACCGCTTTGCCAGAAATTTTGCGAAACTTAGCCGATACAGGTGGATTACCTACTTGGTTAGCGCAATTTCTGCGAGATGGGAGACTAATTATTTTTGGCTTGCTGATAGTAACAGGTACAATTTTTTTCCCCCAAGGATTGGTGACTCCAGATATTTTTAAAAGACGCAAAACTAGAAATAAACAAAGCAGTAAAAACCAAAATTAAATTCTAGCATTTCCCAATCTTCATCTGTGTTCATCCGTGTTTATCTGTGGTTAATTACTTATTCTTGTCAGGACTTACGCATGGGTTACGGAAAATCGTAGACGCGTTCGCGGAGCGTCTCGTAGAGAAGCGGCTTGCCAAGAGCGAAAAGTTCTGCGGGAGGGTTTCCCTCTCTTACGAGACGCTAACGCGAACCGCAGGAAACTTTTCAAGACAGGCTACCACAGAGGCGCAGCGAAAAGTTTGCGCGTCCGGGTTTCCCGGCGCAAAACTTCTCAAGACAGAGGTCACGGAGAAATGAGAGTTTGAGAGGTTTTTTGCGTAAGTCCTACTTGTACCTCACTCAAGTGAGAAGTTCTATATTCATAACTAATATGCAAAATGTCGTACACTACCCCAGTAGCTAATAATATTGTTTTAGAAGCAAAAGCCTTGACTCGCCGATTTGGGGGTCTAGTTGCAGTGAATAATGTATCTTTTACAGTCAATAAACATGAAATTTTTGGACTTATTGGCCCTAACGGTGCAGGAAAAACAACACTATTTAATTTGATTACCGCTTTCATTCAACCTTCTAGCGGCAAATTACTTTATTACGGTGCAGAATCTCAATTGCGCCCCCATCAAATAGCTGCTTTAGGTATCGCCCGTACCTTCCAAAATATCCGCTTATTTGGAGAATTATCAGCGCTAGAAAATGTGATAATTGCTCGACATTTACATACAAAAAGTAGTATTATCACAGGAGTATTAGGATTACCACCAGCACCAAGTGAAGAATCAAAAAGTAGACAAAAAGCTTTAGATTTATTGGATTTAATTGGTTTAAGCGATCGCGCCGAAGAAAAAGCCAGAAATTTTCCCTACGGTGATCAACGTCGCTTAGAAATTGCCCGCGCCTTAGCTCTAGAACCGCAAATCTTACTCCTCGACGAACCTGCTGCGGGTATGAACCCCAACGAAAAACAGCAGCTCAGTGAATTTATTCGCAATCTCCGCGATCGCTTCAATTTAACAATCATCCTTATCGAACATCATGTACCTTTAGTAATGGGTTTATGCGATCGCATTGCAGTGTTAGACTTTGGGCAATTGATTGCTTTGGGCGAACCATCTATTGTGAGAAATAACCCAGCTGTAATTGAAGCTTATTTAGGAAATGAATAAACCCAATTTCCTATTAAGCAAATCATCACAAAGAGAGACTCAGGATAGGTGCGGCGATCGCAACTCCAGCCTAAACTACAGATCTAATCCCACTCTGACAGGAACCCCTCGTGAAAGCTAGATGGATAATCACAGCAGTTTCGGCAGCACTGTTTTTTGGCGGTAGCTTATTAACATCACTGCGCGATCCCTGGTTTCAGAACTTACAACGTCCTGACTGGTTGACCTTTGAATTCCTCATCCCATTCATCTGGATTTTCGTTTGGGCTTGCGCCACAATCTCAGCAATTATCGTGTGGGAAAGAAGCTCAAAACGCTCTCGTCCTTGGTACTTAATGGGTATCTATGCAGCGATCGCCCTGCTAACCTCAATTTACAGTCCTATTGTCGTAGAATTTCGTAGCCTCACAGGAGGACTGATTGTCGGCGGCTTAGCAACAGTTTTGGTCTATATCCTGGCTTTTCTGGTCAAGCCTATTTCTCAAAAAGCCTCCTGGCTATTTTTGCCTTATGCCCTCTGGGGCCCTGTCGGCACTTATCTGACTTGGTTATTAATTCAACTAAATCCAGGCGTATCTTAACTATAAGACTTGCATAATTAAAGATTACAGGTATGTCTTCAGACAGCTAAACCGGACGCTTGCAAGCCTTAACATCTATCGTTTGCCAGAGGAAGCAACGATTAGATTTTTTTATGCTTTTGGTGATTTAGCACCCATCATCTAATTCCCACTCTACAGAAACCGCTCTAGAAAAAGAGAAATATATGCAAGGTTTTCGAGTAGGTTCTATTTTCGGATTTGAAATCCGAATAGACTTGTCTTGGCTATTAATAGTCTTCCTCGTCCTATGGACTTTAAGTACAGGTCTATTTCCAGCCAACTATCCAGGGCTTTCTAGTGCCACCTATTTTGGCATGGGACTAGTGGCGACGCTGCTGTTTTTCGCATCACTACTTGCTCATGAACTTTCTCACTCCTTTGTAGCTAGGAATAAAGGAATTCCCGTTGAAGGCATCACCTTATTTATCTTTGGTGGTGTCTCTCGCACTCGTATGGAAGCCGAGAATCCCGGCGACGAGTTCCAGATTGCCATAATTGGGCCCCTCACCAGTGTGCTGCTTGCTGCTTTCTTTGGCTTAATTTGGTTTATAGGCAGAAATGCTGGATGGAGCATTGTAGTTACGGGTGTCGCTTCTTACCTCGCTTCTATTAATCTCATCCTCGCCATCTTCAACATGTTACCTGGATTTCCTTTAGATGGTGGTCGCGTCTTTCGTTCAATTCTCTGGAAATATACTGGCAACCAAAAGAAGGCCACTCAAATCGCCTCTAGCGGTGGTAAATGGTTGGCTTATTTACTAATTGCTCTTGGTTTCTGGGAATTATTTGGTTCTGCCCTATTGGGTGGACTTTGGTTGATCTTGATTGGTTGGTTCCTATACAATGCCGCAGAAGCTAGCTACGAAGAAATTTTGGTTCGTACAAGTCTTGAAGGAGTAAAAGCACGGGAAATTATGACTCCCTACCCAGAAACGGTAAATGCTGATTTGACGCTACAAGATTTAGTAGATAAATATTTTCTCAGTCGTCGCTATCAATCTTTTCCAGTGACTCAAGATAGCCATCCTATAGGAATTATTACCTTAAATCAGATCAAGGATGTTCCGCGAGAAGA
This sequence comes from Komarekiella atlantica HA4396-MV6, assembly GCA_019359395.1. GTDB lineage: Bacteria > Cyanobacteriota > Cyanobacteriia > Cyanobacteriales > Nostocaceae > Komarekiella > Komarekiella atlantica. Next base: position 9,577 of record JAHHHK010000055.1, on the reverse strand, counting down.
ATGGGTATACCGTACCGTGAAAGACACGATGATTCCCACAGATAAAGGAGTTACTGCCCGTCCAGAAGAAGAAATGTCTCAGGTATTAGAAAAAATGCAAGAGTCAGGAGTTCGTCGCGTACTAGTGACTCAAAATAGTTCACTCAAAGGTATTATCACCGCCAATGATGTAGCAAGTTGGTTACAGCGACAGCGAGACTTAGGCAGACAGATGGAATAAATAAATTTCTAAAAAAACATGTCTGTCATACTACAGCAAGATCCCGCAGGGTACACATTGACTGTAGAAACGTTCGTTGTATTGCAACATCTCTACGAAATAATCGGTTTTTCTCGCTACTATTTTATTAAAACAGATTTTTTGGTGGCAATTTGCTCTTAGTAGGTGAGTATTCAGAGCAATTCATTGCTTCTTCAGTAAGAACAATTGAAGGGTTGACAGCACACTTGAGATAATGATTGTTTGAATAAAATTTACAGTTCTTACAAGGAACTTTATCTAAGCCCTTGATAGTAAATACCATCTTATTATCTAAAAATGTCCTGATTTTTCGCAATGCAATAAAAAAAACTACCCAACCAAAAATAAAACCAAGAGGAGACAAAGATATTACTATATCGGGAATAGTTAATTGATTCGGTTGCGTTTGCTCACTTTTGGCTTCATTCTGGCTTAATTGATACAAATTTCTCTGGTTTATTATATTTCTTTGTAGTGTTTGATCAACATACATATTATTTACCTTTGGTTATACATTTTTGTCGCTTTAATTTTGGTGTAGTCAAGAAATTAATTGGTATGAAAAATACATAATATATTACTAATTTGCCGTAACTAAAATCAATTTTGCACACAATTTAATTTTTTAGTTTAAAATTTTTAGGTACTTTTCAAGCAACTAAACTTAGCAAAATACTCATTCATAGTGCTGGATTTTACTTTATCTCATTCCAAACTATAAAATCACCATGTCATAGATATACATATTAAGAAAGATGGGCAACTAAGGATGTCGATAGATTAACTGTATTTGACTGTCTTTTAATTTACTCAAAGACACTAGAGTAAATTTCTGTAGTCTGATATTCACAAGCTTTTAATTATAGGTTTAGCAAAATAAAACTTTAGGCATATCTGCCAAGAGTTTTGCTTAGTTAGCTAGAGATATATATCTAAGGGAATAGATTATAATGTTCGAGATTAGTGGCTAAATTATGTTAAAATATGCAAGCATTTTCAGATGAGTTGATGCTTATTAAGTAGCTAGACGTAAATAAATTAAAGTTTGTAGTAAGGACTTTAGTCTTGATCATCCTTATTTTGAGCGAGGAGTCGCTTACTACGGAACTAAAATGTTTTTATATTAATTATACCTACCTATTTAACTAAATAAATGTTACTTTTTAGTCACATTTATTATCTAAGCTGAATCTAAAATTAAATTAACCTTAAACTATTTAATTACATAGATAAATAGGTCGAGAAGTTATTATATTTGATATATTACTCACTTGGTTAATTAACAATATCAGCTTTTTGATTATTTCTATATTACTTTGGTAATTGAAATTAGTAATTTTGAATAAACGGCAATTTCTACTGCTGTTTTCGGCATTTTAAATGCGATTTTGCTTTCTATACTCGCTTTTTTCATTTACCTTCATTCTACTTAACCGTAGATTTATTCTTCTTGATTATAAATCCAGGAGTTTTTGCATTAGCGGCTTATTTAGTAGAGAGTTTTCGTTTAAGATGGGGCTTAGACAATTACTTGGGACTTTTTTGGAAAAGCGTATGAGTGCACTACGACTAAGAGGACACGAGGGTATTGCTTCCAGCCAAGGCAATTTGCCTGGATTACCCTTGATATTTCTGCTTTCGGATGCGAGAACATCCATTTTCCATGTCTTCCAATGAAGATAACCCAAAGCGCATAAAGTTCAGTATTGAGGCTTTGAGAGATACCAACACTATCAAGGACGTAAAACCCGGAACCAGCGCTTTTCTGAACGGGCTTTTTTGATTTAGATAAAGCCCCCTCTTGAGAGCCATAACGCATAGTTATGTAAATAAAATGGGTAACAACTTAATCTTGAGCAAGATAGTTGATATTTATGTGTAAATTATATTTATGAATACTTGCTCTTGATCATCTTCACGTTCACTCAAAAATTTATCTCTGGTTGAAAACTCTCAATGGTTGATATGACAATGGATTTTCAGCAGATAAAAATTTTATTAGTTGATAACAGCCCAGAAGATTTACATTTTTTATCAGATATCCTCCAACACCAAGGTTATCAGGTTAAAAAACTAATTTCGGGGCAGATGGTAATTAGTACAGTACTAAATTTTCTCCCTGATTTGATTTTGCTTAACATGAGTATGCTAGAGATGAATGGTTATGAAGCTTATCAACATTTAAAAGCTAACCAGACAACTCAAGATATTCCGATAATTTTTCTGAACAATTTAGATGAAATAGATAAACAAGTAAAAGTTTTTGAATTAGATACTATTGAATATATTACTAAACCCTTACAAACTCAAGAGGTTTTATTAAGCATACATAATCAACTCACTGTTCAAAAGCTGAAAAAACAGTTAAAAGAACAAAATGCCCAACTGCAATGGGAGATTAAAGAGCGACAGAGAGTTACAGATGAGTTGAATACCCGCAACAAACAAATAGAATCGATTTTCACAGATATTAGCAGTTGTGAACTCAGCGAGGAAGCCCTGCAAAAACAACTTGACCGCAGCCATCTGCCCAGAGAAATTAATTATAAAATTCCATTGCTTAAAGATGGTATTACTCTTGATTTGATGGTGGCGATCGCCTTACGCAATCAAGAGGGTTTAGTTGGTAACATTACAGAACACCAACAAATAGAACAAACCCTACAACAAAGTACCATTAAGCTCCGCAACCATAACCTGGTACTAATGCAACTGGCAAAAAATCAGGCGCTTTATCAAGGTGACTTGAAAGCAGCTTTGAGTGAAATCACAGAAGCAGCTGCTAAAAATGTAGGAGTAGAACGAGCTAGTATTTGGCTGTATGACGAAATCGGCATTAATCTCCAATGCCTAGATTTATTTGAGCAGAGTCGCAACCAACACAGTGAAGGATTTTCTCTCTTAGCAACAGATTATCCAGCGTATTTTCAAGCTTTACAGCAAGACCAACTGATCACTGTAGATAATGTATATACCGATCCCAGAACTAAAGAATTATCTGAATCTTATTTAACTCCATTAAATATCATTTCTCTGCTCGATACTCCCATCAGGCTGGGGGGAAAGACTGTAGGAGTTTTGTGTCTGGAAGAGGTAGGTGTTACTCATAATTGGACGCTAGAAGACCAGAATTTCGCCCGTTCCTCCAGCAATTTAGTATCTTTGGTGCTGGAAGCGCGTTCACGCCAACGCGCAGAAGCAGCACGACGCGCTTCTGAAGAGAAATTAGCATCGGCTTTTAGATCATCTCCTGACCCAATTTCCCTGTCCACTTTCCCAGACACATGCTACACCGAAGTTAACGATAGCTTCTGTCGGTTCTTTGGTTATTCTCGTGCTCAAGTCATTAGTCGCACACACAAAGAATTGGATATTTGGGTAAATCAAGAACAGTGTGTTGTGCTGACTCAAATCCTCCAACAAACAAAAGCTATTCGCAATCATGAGGTTGATTTTCGCACCTCCAATGGAGAGATCAAGACGACGCTGCTGAGTGCAGAAATGATCGAGATTGATGGACAGCAATATGTACTAAGTACAGCTAAAGACATCACTGAGCGTAAGCAGGCTGAAAATGAAAGCCGTTTACTACTGTTGACAACCCAAGCTATCACTCGCGCCATAGATCTAAACAGTGCTTTAACCCTCGTCTTGCGATTAATTTGTCATACCATCAGCTGGGATTTTGGCGAAGCCTGGATACCTAGTACAGATGGTACTGTTTTAGAACATAGTTTGGGTTGGTACGGTGAACAAGATAGTTTAGAGGAATTTTGCCGCCAAAGCCAAAGTGTCAGATTTGCTCCAGGAGTGGGACTACCAGGACGAGTTTGGCAGCATCGCAAACCAGAATGGATAGAGGATGTTTCTCAAGTTACAAAGCCTACGTTTTTGCGATCGCCACAAGCCTCAAAAGTAGGATTAAAAGCTGGTTTTGGCGTTCCCATACTCTCTGGGAACCAAGTATTGGCTATTTTGGTGTTTTTTAAACGCACCTCAGTTCCAGTAGATAAGCGCTTGCTGATGTTAGTAGGTGCTGTTGCTGTCCAGTTAGGTGGGTTGATTAGGCGCAAACAAGTAGAAGCCGCCCATAAACAAAGTGAAGAACGTTTGCATCTCGCCTTAGAAGCTAGCGATTTAGGATTGTGGGATTGGAATATCCGCAACGGCAAAATCTACCGTGACTGGCGGTGGAGAAAAATGCTAGGGTACGCAGAATATGAAGTTGAAGAAAGTCATCAAGCCTTTGAGCAACTAGTACATCCAGAAGATTGGCCCGCAGTCAGTTCAGCCTTAAACGCCCATCTCCAAGGTACTAGTCCTGCTTATGAAGTGGAATTTCGGATGCGCTGCTCCTCCGGTGAGTGGAAGTGGATTCAGTCTCGTGGTCAGATTTTTGAACGCGACGAACGGGGTAAGCCTTTGCGAATGACAGGTACGCACAAAGACATCACCGATCGCAAAACCCTAGAACGAGAACTAGCACTGAGAGAGGCCCGCCTTAATGCCTTTTTCAGTAGTGCTCCTGTGGGCATGAACATTTTAGATAACCAACTACGGTTTGTGCAAATCAACGAACTACTGGCACAAATTAATGGAAAATCCCAAAAAGATCATATCGGTAAAACTATCCATGAAGTCTTACCCCAAATTGCCTCTTTAGTAGAACCAATCTATCAACAAGTTCTGTTAACTGGTCAACCTATTCTTAACCAAGAATTGAGCGGCAAATCACCTTACCAACCAGATTTTATCCGCCACTTCCTAATTTCTTATTTTCCAATTCCTGGTGAAGATGATCGCCCCTCTGGTGTGGGTACAGTGATGGTAGAAATTAGCGAATTGCAAGCAGCGCTACGCGAACGCAAACGCGTCGAACAAGAACTACGCTTAGCCAACGAACGCCTGCAATATCTGCTTAGTTCTAGTGCTGTAGTCATTTATAGCTGCAAAACATCAGGAGATTTCGGCACTACTTTTATCAGTGAGAACGTTAAGGCCATGGTTGGCTACGAAGCGCAAGAATTTCTTGACAATTCTAGTTTCTGGCTCGACCACATTCACCCAGAAGATGTTGATTTTGTTTTGGGAAAATTATCGGAGCTTTCTGAGCAAGAGTACAGTTCTTATGAATATCGGTGGTTACACGCCGATGGAACTTATCACTGGTTCTACGACCAGGTGAGGTTGATCTGTGATGAAGCAGGTAATCCTATGGAGTGCGTTGGTTATTGGGCAGACATCAACGATCGCAAACTGGCAGAATTAGCTTTACAGTCAAGTCAGCAGCGATATCAACTTTTAGCAGAAGCCTCACCAGTTTGTATATTCCACGCTGATCCTGATGGCAATTGCTTCTATTTAAATCAGCGCTGTACTGAAATTTTTGGACTTTGTGAAGCAGACTCTCTAGGAAAAGGTTGGGTAAATGCTATACATCCAGAAGACCGCAATCGCTTGTTTCAATCAGGGTATGAAGCAGCAGCAATTAGGAAAGCACCATTGAAATTTGAGCATCGCTTTTTGCATCCTGATGGCACAGTTGTCTGGGTAATTACCCAAGCTCTGCCCGAAATTGGCGATGATCAAGAAATTAAAGGTTATATCGGTACAGTCACAGATATTACTGAAAGAAAACTGGCAGAAGAAGCTTTGCGTGAAAGTGCAGAACGCGAAAAAGCGATCGCTCAAGTAATTCAAAGGATGCGCCAGACTTTGGATTTGGAAACTATATTTTCCGCTACAACCCAAGAATTACGCCAAGTACTTAATTGCGATCGTGTCATTGTCTATCGTTTCAATCCTTACTGGAGTGGCGAATTTGTCTCAGAGTCAGTGGGGAATGATTGGATTTCTCTGATAGAAGAACACAACAATGATCCCAATCTCATAGAAGGTATTTTAGAAGATGGTTGTTGCGTAGCGAAAATATTGAATAGCGCCAACAACCAGGAGCAAGATCCTGAACTGCAAACCCAAGGTAGTATATTCACACAAGGTGCAAGTTTCCGTTGTGTCCCAGACATTTACAAAGCTGGGTTTCATCCTTGTTACATCAGCCTCTTAGAACGCTTTCAGGCAAAAGCTTATATTATTGTCCCCATTTTATGTGGTAATCAACTTTGGGGTTTACTGGCGAGTTATCAAAATTCTGGTTCCCGCCAATGGAAACCAGGAGAGATAAACATTGTAGTTCAAATTGGCAATCAGTTGGGAGTTGCTTTGCAACAAGCACAATTACTCGCAAAAACCCAAAGACAGTCACAAGTATTACAAGAAACTGCTATAGCTGCTGATGCTGCTAACCGCGCCAAAAGCGAATTTCTCGCCAACATGAGCCACGAACTACGTACCCCACTCAATGCCATACTCGGTTTTACCCAAGTGATGAGCCATGATCATTCTCTATCCATAGAGCATCAGCAAAACCTAGCAATCATCAATCGTGCTGGTGAACATCTCCTCAACTTAATCAACGACATTCTGGAAATGTCAAAAATTGAAGCTGGCAGAATAACATTGAATGTCAACAATTTTGATTTTATTCGCCTCTTAGAAAACCTCGAAGAGATGTTACAATTCCGTGCTAACTCCAAAGGATTAAATTTGATATTTGAATACAATCCAAACCTTCCCAGGTATGTGCAAGCTGACGCAAGTAAACTACGTCAAGTCTTGCTCAACCTACTAGGAAATGCGATCAAATTTACCGAAAATGGAAGGGTAATACTGCGGGTGAAAATGAAAGAGCAGGAGGAACAACAGGAGGGGGAAACAATTCCAAATTATGCTTACACTCCCCCACAACTTCATCTCTGCTTCGAGGTACAAGACACTGGCCCCGGTATTGCTCCCCAAGAAATTGACTTATTGTTTGAAGCTTTTGGGCAAACTGAAACTGGCAGAAAATCGCAACAGGGGACGGGACTAGGTTTAGCAATTAGCCGCAAATACGTGCAACTAATGGGAGGAGATATTAGCGTCACTAGCACTGTGGGTGAAGGAAGTAAGTTTGCTTTTGATATTCCAATTAGTCTAGCTATAGCTAACGAAATTGAGATTCAGTATAAACACCAAATTATTGGTTTAGCACCAGAGCAAAAAGAATATCGCATCTTAGTGGTTGATGATGTTATGGATAGTCGTTTATTGGTAGTTAAACTACTAACATCTATTGGCTTTGTAACCCAAGAAGCTGCAAATGGCATCGAAGCGATCGCTCTTTGGCAGAAATGGCAACCACACCTGATTTTAATGGATATGCAGATGCCTGTTATGGATGGCTACGAAGCCACAAGAGTGATTAAATCTAAAGAAAAAGAGCATAGTGAAGAATTACAATGTGCTAATACTATCATTCTTGCCTTAACTGCTAATGCTTTTGAGGAACAACGAGAGGCAATGATCAAAGTAGGTTGTGATGATTTTATTAACAAGCCCTTCCGAGAAGAACAACTACTAGAAAAATTAAGCGAATATCTGGAGTTAAAATATGTTTATTCCCAAGATAGTCATCAAATATCTAATCAAAAGCAACAAGAAGAACCAATTTTTAATTCTACAGATTTAGTTATTTTGTTATCTCAAATGTCATCTGAATGGCTAACAAAGATATATAACGCCGCAGCCCAATGCAGCGATTATTTAATTTTAGAATTGATTGAGCAAATTCCCTCAGAAAATGCTGTATTGAATAACTATTTAATGGATTTAACTCATAACTTTCAGTTTGAGAAAATTATGGAGTTAACTAGAGCATCAATTTAGTAATCGCAAAAATCCGATTTCTTTTCGGTAAAACGACCAATTATCGTTGATTGTAGAGACATTGCAATGCAACGTCTCTACGAAATAATCGTTTTTCTCGCCCCTATCTTGAATACTGAATCGGTGTTCTAGTATAATCATTAGCAAATGAGTCTTTGATACTCGTGGACAAGTCTTTGATACTCGTAGATGACTATTATAAATACACAGGTAAAACAATTTGTGATGGATGAGTTGATCCACAACTTACTGTTACAGTAGTAATTTGAGCATTCAATAAACTATCACTACTCATAACTGCACCATTACCATTCATCGCATATGCCGGAAAACATGCGGCACTCAAACTTAGACGTAATGAGTTTCCCTTAGCAATTCGTACACAAGTCGCTTGCAATTGAATTTTTCTAGAGACATGATTCACCCCATTGGGGCAATGCACATAACCTTGGGTCAAATTGAACACACGCCTATCGGGATAAATTTCTGATAGCACTGCACATAAATCATAACTGGGTTGATCGGCACTACTCCAAATTTCCAGCGTCACATTTCCCGCCAAATGTAAGTCTTCTATTAGTACTTCACTAGTGTAAGTTAAGACATCAGAACGGCAATCAATGTGCGATCGCTCAAATACACCTGCTGGAATTGCTGCATGACCACCTACAGATGGAACTGGTCGCCAAGGATCATGAACCAACATATCCAGGGCATGGGACATTGGGGATGGGGCATTGGGAATCAGAGTTCCTGAATCTTCTCGGATGCTGGCGAGTCCAGTGGTTGACAAAAAATAGGATTTCTGGTTTTGTGTAAATAGGCTAGGAAAGCTGCGCCATAAATTACTTCCCATCTCAAACAAGCAAACAGGCGCTTCCTGAAGTAATCCTGTATCTATACCTTTTAGGAATTGGTCAAACCAGCGAATTTGCATCCTATCTACAGGACTCGCCGCCTTTACACCAAAATCGATATCACCAACTTTGCGCCCCCAAGGCAAATGCGCCCAAGGCCCGACTAACAAATGTTGTGGTTTAGTACTACGGGCTGCCATATCCTGATATAAATGTAGAGTTCCGCGCAGGTAGGTATCAAACCATCCTCCAATGTGGAACATGGGTAAATCAACAGTTTGCAAGTGGCTTTTAGGCGAAAGTTTTTCCCAGTATGCATCTGATTGGGGATGTGCTAACCACTCATGATAAAACGATTCAGGCGCAAGATTTTTTAGGATTTCTGGATTATTTAAAGGCAGATTGCGAGAAGCGGCAAATAATGCTTGATAAGCTGTTTTATTACCTTGCAAACGTGCAGTTTCAGTAGCTAATTGAATTGCCCAAGCGAGATTAGTTTGCAAACAGAATGCGCCTCCTTCATAAGCCCAATCTGTATACAAATCATAACCAATCATGGCAGGGCAAATTGTTGTTAACGCTGGCGGTTCAAGGGGCGACAATCGCCTCTAAACCGAGGCAGATAAAGGTTTGGGGGATAAAGACCCCTTGAAAAATTTGTGTACTTATTGAGAATGAAGTGTATAAGGGTAGTAGATTCTTCTGTGGGAAG
>JAHHHK010000054.1 GCA_019359395.1 Komarekiella atlantica HA4396-MV6 | reverse complement strand
AATATTGAAATTATCTGATAATTTATTTGGCTGCCATTATCACTCTCCATGTTATCTCTTATTTTTGAGCTTTAATAATACTTATTCTTTATTTTATCGCTAGTTTCGCACCGGGAACTAGTCTAAAGTATACTACATTATTGCTTTGTATTTTGTATGATCTTGCTACAGCATGATTTTTTTATTTTCCAGATATTCGCTTAACCTTAAAGTTATTACGTAGGCTTGATTAAGAGAATAATTATATAAATATTAGACCTCTTGCATAAGTCGAGATTTGTTAAATCTAACCACCGATGTAGACGCGCAGCGGTGAGGCAGCGCTGCGGGAGGGTTTCCCTCCGCAGGCGACTGCTGAACCCGAAGGGCTTCTTGCAGGGTACACTGATGAACACCGATATTTATCTGTCTTGAAAAGTTGAGCCACTGTGTTGGACGGGTTTCCCGGCTTGTAGCAAGTGGCGTTCCTAGGTTGGGAAACCCTAAGCGAAGTTTGCTTGGAGGGAAACCCTCCGACGCTCGATGACTCGCTCTAAGCGTAGCCATGCCGTAGGCTTTACGCTGCGCTATGGCAACTTCTCTCCGCAGAACTTTTCGCTGTCTTGAAAAGTTTTGCGCTCCTGTTACCCGGAGCTTCGCTTACTTTTCGCTGTGGTTTATTTTAGTCTTATTCCGATTTTTGCAAGAAGTCTATTATATTCATATGACTTTTTCAGACATTTTCTGACTATTTACATAAATTAATCATAATTATCCTGATATAATCCCTACTCCTTCTGACTTTTTCATGCTGTAAAAAGTGAATTATTCACTTAAATTGAAACCATAAAGTAAAACAAGTCTTCAACACCAAACTTATAGAACAGTTAAATATTGAGATAGAAAATTACAGTAACTACAAAAAGTTTTTTAGCAAGATCGTATAAAAGATGAATTTAATTAAGTAACTGATAGCAATACAGGCATTGCCATTTGCGATCGTGCTTTTATTAGCTTCAATATATAACGGAGAATGACGTGGAATACAAAAATGCTGTTTTAGATGATCAAAACCTTCAAGAGGGTTTAAAAAGTATCAACCCGAAGTTTGGTGATTTTTGCACTCGTGTAGCGGGTGAAGCGTGGGGGTTGCCGTTAATTGACCAAAAAACGAAGGCTTTAATTACGATCGCAGTAGATGTTGTGAATCAAGACCAAGTAGGCCCAGGTAGCCCGTTTGCAGCACATGTAAATATGGCTCTCAAGCAAGGAGCCACTGTTGCAGAGATAGAGGAACTCCTTTTATTCATGTGCGTTTACGGAGGCTTCAATAAAGTTGCTGGTTGCTTTGGTGCTCTCAATGAAATTCTCGGTTCCTAGACATAATATTTTGCAGACGTGGACAGACAGCAATGATAGCAGCATTCAGAAAAGCCGATTATGCAATCCGTGATCAAAAAGGCAAAGTTACCTTTTATGTTCTTTTGTGGAAACGCAGAGGAATTTCTCTAGAACTTTTCGATGACTACTGGAGAGACGTTCATGGCCCAGTCTGTGCGCGTCTACCAAGTCAGCATCAATACTGGCAGTTCCATCTATCTCAAAATGAAGGTGGTTTATGGCCAATTATTAAAGGTATTGAGTATATTTGTCCAGAAGAAGATCAGTTTAATGGTATTGCCGAATTAACCTTTGAAACCGAAGCTGAACGTAATATATGGTTCAAATCTGCCGCCATTCTTATGGATGACGAGCACAACGTATTCAGCAAAGCGATCGGTTATAACACTAGTTTTGGCAATTCTAAAACTTATATAGATAGCATCCCTTCAGGAGATCCCAACGGCAAATTGGGTGTGATTAAGTTCCACGTCATGGTAAAGAAATCTGATGCTGTGAGTGTGGAAGCTTTTCGCAGATATATGACAGATAGCTTTGCACCAGCTGTTATCCAGAGCAATTCTGTTCTGAAGTTCCGACTGCATTTATTTGAAGAAGTAGATAATTCCCGCCCAGATGCAGCTGGGGTATCTCATTATGAATCTCCAGAGAAGCAGTATCAAGCTGCCTTTGAAATTGCTTTTGCCAACCCTCTGGAAATGGAAACATTCTTTGCTTCAAGAGAATACGCTAATGCTGTTCAAGAACAGGCTAAGTACGTTCAGCGGCTTTTACCATTTCCAGAGCGAACTGCTTACACCTTTGTTTATGACGGGAAGATGACTCTAGCCGGTCAGCGGAGTTCTACAGTGGCAGAACTAATTGCAAATATCGGCGCAACCAATCAACTTAAAGAGGACGTAGTTTGTCTTATGCTGGAACAAAAACTTATTTCTAACTCGAATGGTCATAGTAATGGTTCCCAAAACACTACAAACACATCGATTAACAAAAGAACTAATTACTATAAAGATTTAGCAGCAGATTATTCTCGTCCAGGACTCGTAACCGCTTATGTTGCGAAAAAATTGATCGAGGATGCTGAGAGATTTGTGGCAATGAAAGAAAGAACACTACCACAAATTAGTCATAGTTATACTGTTGAACAAATTGAGCAAGAAAACCGTGAATGGTGGCCAACTCATTGCGAGGCATTGAGACAGGGACGAGGCGATATCTTAACTGGTGAATATCGTGATGATTTGGTTTATTTTTGCCAGGATGGCCCCTATCAAGGCTTAGAACAACAAAAAGAGCGTGAACAACATTGGTGGGCATTAATTGCCCAGCCAGGTGTGACTATGTGTTGGCCAATCGTGATGTTTCATGGTGAAGTTACCTTCTTTGAATGGAAGTGTGTGGATGATGAAACTAACGAAACACTTGCGAAGGGAAATGTTACTTGGATTCGTCGTGGTCATAGAGGTGGATGTTACCTCAAAACTGAACAATTGACCTTCTACCGCGATGTTTTCGCTCCAGGTGGATTGCTGAAATTGATCACCACAGCCTAATACTACTTGGATTTTAGAAATAACCAAAATGGGAGCAGGTGATCATCAGAAATACAAAAATGCAGTTTTAGATGATTTAGAACTGCAAGCTGGTTTAAAAGGTATTAACCCGAAGTTTGGCGACTTTGTGACTCGTGTAGCTGGGGAAGCATGGGGTCTGCCATTACTCGACCAAAAGACTAAGGCATTGATTGCGATCGCAGTTGATGTTGCCAATCAAAATCATAAAGGCCCCGGCAATCCTTTTGTAGCACACGTGGATATAGCTCTCAAACAGGGAGCTACTTACGAAGAAATCGCAGAAATTCTTTTATTTATGTGCGCTTATGCGGGGTTCAATAAGGTCGCAGGTTGCTTGGGCGTACTGAAAGAAATTTTTCAAGCAAGGAAAAAGGCAATGACAACAGCAGTGAGAAAGGTCGATTACTCAATCCGCGATCGCCAAGGCAAAATAGCTTTCTATGTGTTGCTGTGGAAACGCAAAGGCATTTCCCTAGAGCTATTTGAGCAATATTGGCGAAATGTCCACGGCCCTCTCTGCGCCCATCTTCCAGGCCAGCATCAATATTGGCAGTTTCATCTAGCTCCGAATGAAGGCGGTATCTGGCCTACTATTGATGGCATCGAGTATACTCGCCCCGCCGCAGATCAGTTCAATGGTATTGCTGAATTAACTTTTGCCACGGAAGCCGAATTTCAAGCATATATCCAAGCGTTCAGCATCCTGATGGCTGACGAACACAACTTATTCAGTAAAGCGATCGCTTACACTACAAGTTCTGGCAATTCTCAAACCTATAGCGATCGTATTCCTACAGGTGAACCAAACGGAGAACTTGGGGTGATCAAGTTTCACGTCATGGTGCAGAAATCTGACAAGGTGAGTGTAGAAGCTTTTCGCGAATATCTCACAGATAGCTTTGCACCAGCAGTCATGCAGAGCAATCATGTTCTGAAATTTCGACTGCATTTATTAGAACAAGTAGACAATTCGCGCCCCGATAACGATGGAGTATCTCGTTACGAATCTCCAGAAAAGCAATATCAAGCCGCCTTTGAAATTGCCTTTGCCAATCCTCTAGAAATGGAAACATTCTTTGCTTCCCAAGAATACGCTATTGCTGTTCAAGACCAAGCGAAGTATGTCAAACAAATTTTACCGTTTCCAGAACGCAGAGCCTACACCTTTGTGTATGACAGCAAAATGACCTTGGCTGGTCAATGTAGTTCCAATGTTGCGGATCTAATTGTGAAAGTGGGAGCAACAAATCAACTCAAGTCAGACATAGTTTCTCTTATGAGCGGTAAGCAAATTACTAAATCTGAATTAGGTCATTATCTCCAGGGAGTTCAACACGTCGGCGTCACAGTTCAGGACATGGCAAAATCCCTAGAATTTTACACAGAGGTGTTAGGAGGTAAATTAGTTATTGCTGAACATGATCTAATGGGTGATGGGATGCAAAACACCCTTTTTCAAAAAGAAGAACTAGATGCGATCGCTAAAGGTATTGACCTCAAAACTTATGATGTTCCTAACCTCAGAGATGCTCAAGCAGCCTTAGATATTAAGTTCATTTCTTTTGGCAATACTTGTGTTGAACTGATATATTTCAAAGACCCGACAACACCACATATCCAATCTTCCTCTGTAAGTAGCATTCCTTCCCATATTGGTCATGTGAATGCAATGCACATCTCTTTTCATGTAAAAGACGATGTGGATCTAAATGTTTTCGCCAAAATTTTAGAAGAAGAATGTCAAACACGGGGATTAAATAACGTTACTTTTAATCGTGTTATTCGAGTCAAATCTGAAGAAGAAAGAAGAAAAATTGCCCTTAAATACAATTCCACAAAATTTTGGAATGAACTAGATTCATCGGAAGAACAATCAGAAACAGATTTTGGTGAATTAGAAGGCTGGGCATTATTTTATTGTAAAGGGCCAAATGGAGAACAGCTTGAATTCAATCAAGCTACTCGTAAAGTTAAAGGACTTTTTACTCAAGCACAGGAAAAATATAACATGGCAAACAATACATATTTTACAGCTTCAGATACTAAATTTTCAGGGATAAATTCCCAACAAAAAGAAAATGTATTAGAAAGAGTTTATGCTACCTTTAGCAGTCCTGTAGACGCTTCATTTGCAGCTGCTTGGAATGTATTACTCGATAAAATTGAAAACCCAGAGCGCTACAATCCAGAGGCTAGAGATTATAAAATTCTAGAAAAATGTAGCAATAGCATCCTGCGTGAAATGAAAGCGCTAAACATGACAGTTACGGAAAAAATTGTTTGGGATGAAAAAACCGGAGAAGTTCGACACACATTAGTCAATAATCCTCATTTTATTGGTCAGGCGACTAATACAGTTACCCGTCCTGCTAATCCTAACGAACTCCCAGTAATTACCTTTACCTTAGACTGGGAACCTTACAACGAAGAAGCTCGAAACATCGCTCAAACAATTCAACCTAAAGTAGCTCAAGCAATTCAACAGGCTGTTCTGAACTCAAAAATCATAGCTGAACAGCAAGATGCACAACGAACCATTTCCAATGGCAAAGTAGAAACTACAAATGGAAGTAAGCCTAATTTAATAAAACTTCCAGGAACAACAACAGATATGGTTAAACGCTTATTCTCCAGAGGTGAAGCGTTTGATTCAGAAGGATTTATCACTTTCTTTACCGACACACCAGTTTATCAATTTGGCAACTTTGATGTGTGTTTAGATAAAGCAGCAATTAAGAAATCTGCGGATGCTTTCTTTAGTCAGATATCGGCTGTTTACCATGAAATTAAGATGATGTGGGAAATCGGCGATGTAGTATTCGTGGAAATGGATGTTACTTACTGGCGGAAAGATGGTTCAGTCATTACACTTCCTTGCTGCGATATCTTCCGCGTGCAAGGAGATAAATTCTCAGAATTGCGGATATTTATGGATGTGAATCCCGTATTTAATCCAAAAATTCCTGTCCCCAATTCAGCCAGTGTATTTACTATTAGCGGAGGTAAAAGGCTTGCACCTCCCAACACAATGAGGCAGCATTTTGCTGAACATCCTGAAGCACAAGAAAGGGTGAAAAATGGATTTGCACCCAAGTGGTCAATTACTGGCCCTAAATGGCCAATTAGTTCCGATGCAGTCGATGAAAAAGCTGCGGCACAGTTAAAAGCTGTAGGTGAATTAGCCCAGGCTGTAACTGCTCAAGATTGGGATAAAGTCAAAAGTTATTTAACTGATGACATCTTTTACAAAGTCGGTTCTGGTGAAGTTGTTTATGGGCCTCAAGCTGTAGTAGATTTCTTTGCACACACATTTAAAACTACTGCGGTTTTTTATAGTCATGATGTCAGAAAAGTTTGGCAAGATTCAGATATCATCACTATCGAAATGGATGCTAAATATGAAATGGTTCATAGTAAAAAGCATGTTGTAATCGCCTGCTGTGATGTCTACCGTCTGCGAGGTAACAAGGTTAGCGAATGGCGTGTCTATGCAGATATGTCTCCCTGGCAATCATAGAATAAACTCCTTATCTGGCGTTGCTGAATCTGATTTATTGAAATCTCAAACTCCTCATCCTCTCTGCGCCTCTGTCTTGAAAAGTTTCCTAGGTCGGGGAAACCCTCCTTCTCCTGACGGAGACCGGAGGCGAACAGAACTTTTCGCTGCGCCTCTGCGTGTTAGCGTAGCGGGGCGTAGCCCGATAAATCATCCCGCATTTATGCAACGCCTAAATTCCTTGTCTACTTTTAACAGTTATCAGTTTCTTTCTGGCTACTGTTTACCGTTTACTGTTTACTGTTTACTGATTTAATACTTTTCAAACATAAAATTGTAGAAATAAAATGAGGTAATTTATGTCACAAAAAGTAATTAGTTTGTTAGCAGATGCTTTTGAGAATCCGACTTTACAACAAAAACTTCACACTGCTAAAACTCCTGAAAGCTTCGTCAAAATTGCATCTGAAAATGGTTATAATTTGACCGCAGAAGAATTAGCATCAGCACTTGGGAAAGTGCATGTTGTTTTTGGTGAAGTTGTAGAATCAATGTTGAGTGGCTTAATTGGCACTGCGAGTACTAGTGAAGCTTCGATAACAGAAAAAATTTCTGGAACAAATGTAGATTTAGTCAAACGCTTATTCTCTAGAGGCGAGGCGTTTGATTCAGAAGGATTTATTACTTTCTTTACCGATACACCAGTTTATCAATTTGGTAACTTCGATGTGTGTTTAGATAAAGCAGCAATTAAGAAATCTGCGGATGCTTTCTTTAGTCAGATATCGGCTGTTTACCATGAAATTAAGATGATATGGGAAATCGGCGATGTAGTATTCGTGGAAATGGATGTTATTTACTGGCGTAAAGATGGCTCATTTGTTTCACTTCCTTGTAAAGATATTTTCCGAGTTGAGGGTGATAAATTCTCAGAACTGCGGATATTTATGGATGTGAATCCTGTATTTGACCCCACAATTACTGTCCCTAAATCTGCTTCTGTGTTAACGGCAAGTCAAGGAAAGCAATTACTACCTCCTGGCACAATGAGGAAGCATTTTGCTGAACATCCAGAAGCACAAGAAAGGGTGAAAAATGGATTTGCACCCAAGTGGTCAATTACTGGGCCCAAATGGCCAATTAGTTCCGATGCAGTCGATGAAAAAGCTGCGGCACAGTTAAAAGCTGTAGGTGAATTAGCGCAGGCTGTGACTGCTCAAGATTGGCAAAAGGTCAAAATTTATTTAACTGATGACATCTTTTACAAAGTTGGTTCTGGTGAAGTTGTTTATGGGCCTCAAGCTGTAGTAGATTTCTTTGCACACACATTTAAAACTACTGCGGTTTTTTATAGTCATGATGTCAGAAAAGTTTGGCAAGATTCAGATATCATCACTATCGAAATGGATGCTAAATATGAAATGGTTCATAGTAAAAAGCGTGTTGTAATCGCCTGCTGTGATGTCTACCGTCTGCGAGGTAACAAGGTTAGCGAATGGCGTGTCTATGCAGATATGTCTCCTTGGGGCAACTCTTGAATGCCAGGTAGATAAAGCTCGCCACCATTATATTCGCTTGCTGTACTAGGTCTTAGGAAAAAATTCGAGTGGGAAATTATCTTACTTCCCAGTACGGCAAGGTTTACATTGCCCATATATACATGGCTTCACTACCTTCTTACCAGCTAAAGGGAATTCATTTGCATGACACATACTACAAGCCCCGTTGGGATTATCAATTCAGATATAAAAACAAAGGTTGATGACTATTTGCTCGTACCACAGGATGATCCATCTCGTCCGGCGGTTTATGCCTCTGGAGACTTATATACTTATTTAGCAACTTCCAAAGAAACTAACTTTGATTTCAATTTTTTCGATTTCTTCCTTCCAGTCGGCGGCGGGCCACCTCCACACTTTCATCCTTATGAACACGAGACTTGGTATATAACTGCCGGAAACATTCAATACAATTTGGGTAATCAGGGAAATAATAGTATCGTGTTGCCTGAAGGCAGTTTAATCTTTGGTGCTAGAAACCGAATACACGGTTATCGTAATCTAGACTCGACGGCATCAATAACAGGGAAAACTCCAGGAGCAAGGACACTTTCTTTGACAACTCCTGGGGCGTTAGACCTCTTTTTCGAGAATATAGCTACCCCAATAATAGATAGGAATGACCCAATACCTGGCTTCAGCGCTGTTCCAGGTGATGACACATACAGAACATTAGCAGAATTTTCGATTCGGACTAACGCTGGCATAAATTTTGCTCCGCCAGATTATCAACCTCCTTCAAGTTCTAAGAAGTACGTATTGGTGCTACCAGAAGACGCTGAGGGGGAAGTAGTAGAACAAGCAAAGGAGCTATCAAAGATTGATGGTTTTAGTGTTTGGACAACTGGGGAGCAAGAAGGGTTGGCGCAGCGACCAAAATTTGCTGGCCCATTTGGAATTGAGTACACTTCTCTACTCAGTTTTGAAGAATCGGGAAATGAATTGGCCTACAACCAGTTTTCGCTGGCGTCCCAGGAAACTGATACCTTTGTCCAAGCTAACTTGAATGCCAGCCAAGTGGTGAAGCATAGTGAATCGTCCGCAACTGGCGTTGCCGATTTGGAACCCACTTTAGCGGGAGACGATATTATCTATGAGTTGACAGTAAATGGCTTAGACTTTGGAGAATTGTTACCGGGTGGTACTCCTCAAACTCCTGATAATGAGCTAGATGATGTTACCGCTATCCATATCCACTCAGGCGATCGCGGCAGCAGTGGCCCACACACATTTAGTATTTTAGATCCGCATCATCAGGATGAAGAAAATCTTAGTATTAAATTGAATGCGGATGGTTCCACCACCATTAGTGGTATCTGGAATTCGACAGAAGCAGAGATTCCCACAGACTTGAGGGATTTTCTCACTGGTAGCGGCTTACCGGGAGAGGAATCTGATTACTACTTCCAGATCCACACCGAGGGTAATCCGTCTGGCGAAATTCGCGGTCAAATTGCTCTCAACAGTGATGATTTTCCCGACCCTGTTAAAAGTGAGAATCATCAACTTTTATACGTAACAGAAGGGCAACTATCCGTCAAAATCGGTGATGAAGTGAGGCTGGCTGGCCCAGACACCTTTGTCAAAATTGCCCCAGGGAATGAATATGCGATCGCCAATTTTGGCACAGAAGAAGTAGAATCACTAGCAGTTTCAATACCGCAAAAAAACCTGGAACCAGCACCTATTCCCTCATACTTAAAGCCTCAAGGAAATCTCTCGCCTAACCAGATAGTCTTCCTGGGTGATAAAGATGATATATTTTATCAGCCCAATCGTAAAAATCTCCGGGTTTACGGTGGCGAGGGTAATGATGAACTCTACGCCACTCAAGATGAGCGCCTATTCGGCGAAAAAGGAGAAGACCTGCTTGATGCCTCTAGTGGCTCAGGACGCAACCTACTCGATGGCGGTAAGGGGAACGACTTACTCATAGCTGGCAATCAGGATCAACTGGTTGGGGGTGACGGAGACGATACACTCATCATTGTCAATGGTGGCGAAAACGTCCTCTATGGTAATGCTGGAGCTGACCAATTCTGGATTGCCAATGGTAGAATCCCTGATACTGTTTCTGACCCCAGGCAAGTAATTGATCAGCCATTCCCCTTTCCTGATTTACGACCGTTAGAAGATACTCGGAACATCATCGCAGACTTTGAGCTAGGTATTGACAAAATTTACATTAGCGGCATTAGCGGTATCTCTAAGTTTGATGACTTGAAGTTACTGCCTGCTTTTGGCGATCTTCGCAGCACTAGCATCCTCGCTAGTTTGGACGGCAAGGATATCTCTCTGGCAAATGTGTCAGGTGTTCTGTTCAACGAATTATCGGCTGGGGACATCGTTTTCGCCTAATACCGTTTCCTTGTGAAGCTGCGCCAAACTCTTTTCATCTTTCATTTCTTGGCGTACTTGGCGGTTCGTTTTTGATTTATTGTGCCAAGTTTCTGAATGCAAGTTCGATATCAATTAATCTTCCGATTTTCCTTAATTGCTTAAAACTCCACCAAACTCAGCTCTAACACGTAAATAGGAGCAACAATGATTACAATTAGCGACAAAGCTGATCAAGTCACCGCAATCAATATTTTCACAGTTGAAAGTCCCGAACACCAGCAGCGGATAGTAGATTTCCTCGTAGAGAATAAAGAAATACCTATGAGACAACCAGGCTTCATATCAGCCAGCGTGCATACAAGCTTAGACGGCAAGCGGGTTATTAACTATGTTCAGTGGCACAGCCAGAAGGATATGGAAGTAGCTATGAAAGACCAGGATTTTATAGCTATGAAGGAGAAGGTTGGAAATTTTGCGCCTCACGATTTCAACTTTTACCAAGTCGTCGTCACAATGGAGGCGTAGTGATTATTCACTAGAGGTTCATAGTAAGTGGTGAGTAAAGAGTAAACCTCTTGCATGAATCAGATTATGAATTCCAAATAGAAAAATCTCTCATTACTCTCTGCGCCTCTGCGCCCACCGTTCGCCTTTGGCGTCTCCCCTTGGGAGAAGTTTGAGCGGCGGAAACCGCCGCTCAAACTTCTCTCTGCGTGAACCTTAAAATTCTTATTTTCAAATATTCGTGCAAGAGGTCTAGTGAGGTGTAAGGAGAAATTTTTTTAACGAACCGCAGAGGCGCAGAGGACATAGAGAGAAGAAATAAATTACTTAACTGAACTGTGTTGGAATATAGTTCGCAATCAAACTTGCACCATCTGAAATCACATCAGGAGTTGAATACCATGAAATCCGAATTGAAAGGGAAAATTGGTGTATTAATTGAAGAACATTTTGATCAAACTGAATATCGAAAATTTAATGAGTACTTTCCTCAAAAAGGCTATGAAGTAGAGTATATTTCTCATTTATGGGGTAATTCACAATTAACATTCGGCTCAAATCCAGATAACGGTGAAGTTGAAGACCATGTAATTGTGACTACGGAAGTCAATGATATCGAACCATCAAATTACAAAGGAATTATTTGTATTGGTGCTTATGCTATGGATCGTCTGAGATATCAGGTTTCAGTAAAAAAAGGTCAGAAAAATCAAGCACCAGCAGTTGTATTTCTCAGAAAAACGATGAATACAGATGGTGTAAAAGTAGGAACAATCTGTCATTCATTATGGCTTTTATGTGCTGATACAGATTTAATTAAAGGGCGGCAAGTTACTTGCGCCCACAACATTATTTGTGATGTGGAAAATGCAGGTGGCGAAGTTATTTATGAAGGTGACGCAACTGCTGATTTAGTTATCGATGGTCATCTGATTACGGGGAAACATCCTGGCGTCGTAGAGCAATTCATGGAAGTTTTTGTAGAAGAGATTGAAAAGCAGGAACAAAGGCAGAAAGTCGGAGTAAATGCATAGATATAGCAGCCTTAATTCATTTGTGAAAAATCACTGCTCATCTTAATACCATTTTGAAAAAAGAGAGACGTTGCATTGCAACGTCTCTACTTAAAACAATCATTTAAAAATAAACACAATAATCCGGGAGGTAGCTTCATGGATCACATGAGTTTTTCATTTTCAGATACGATCGCAGGTTATATTACAGCATTTAATCGCAGCGAAAAATCTTTTGGTATCAAAACTTCAGATGGCCGAGAATACCAAGCCTACCTCACTCCCAGCGCCTATGGTCGGATTAGCCAAAACTTAGAAGAACCTTATCTTGACTGTACTGCTCGGTTTGGCGAAATGCTTACTCCCGGTCAGCATGTATTTGCTTACGGTGTTTTCTATCCTCATGGACAGGATTACAAGTTTGAAGTTAAGTATCTTGTCTTTCCTGGTGATGAACCCAACAAATATCGCCATGAAGAACCAGATTGGTGGGTTAAGCAAATACGTTCAATTGCTGATTCGTACTTGAAATGGCAGTTTGGCTATCCCGAACAAGCGATTGATTATCGGGAATATCGGACTTATCTCAACTTAGCTGGTACTAAAAAACGTCAGGACTTTCTCCAAGAAACAGACACAGTTTCCCGCCTAGTTTATGGTTTTGCTTCAGCTTATTTGTTAACCGGAGAAGACCGCTTCCTAGAAGGTGCAGAAAAAGGTACAGAATATCTGCGTCAACACATGCGGTTTTATGACCATGATGAAGACCTGATTTACTGGTATCACGGTATTCAAGTCACAGGCAACCGGGAGCAAAAGTTACTGACATCTGAGTTTGGCGATGACTATGATGCTATTCCAGCCTATGAGCAGATTTATGCTCTAGCTGGCCCTATTCAAACTTATCGGATAACTGGCGATCGCCGCATCCTCCGAGATGCTGAAATGACCATCGATTTGTTTGACCGCTTTTTCTTGGATAAAGAAGGCGTTGGTTATTTCTCCCATATTGATCCCATCACCTTAGACCCGCGTGCAGAATCGCTGGGTGCAAACCGCGCTCGCAAAAACTGGAACTCAGTCGGGGATCACGCCCCAGCTTACTTGATTAACTTGTGGCTAGCAACTGGCGAACAGAAATACGCCGATATGCTGGAGTATACTTTTGATACGATCGCCAAATATTTCCCAGACTACGACAATAGCCCATTTGTCCAAGAGCGATTCTACGAAGATTGGAGCCATGATAACACTTGGGGATGGCAGCAAAACCGCGCCGTCATCGGTCATAATCTCAAAATTGCTTGGAACTTGATGCGGATGCAAAGCCTCAAACCCAAGAAAGAATACGCAGATTTGGCAGAAAAAATTGCCGCACTGATGCCTGATGCGGGTAGCGATCGCCAGCGCGGTGGCTGGTATGATGTTGTAGAGCGTACACTGGGCGAAGGTGAAGAACATTACCGCTATGTCTGGCATGACCGGAAAGCTTGGTGGCAGCAAGAGCAAGCAATTTTAGCCTACTTGATTCTACATGGCATAACTCAAGAGCCAGAATACTTGCGTCATGCCAGGGAAGCCTCAGCCTTCTACAACGCCTTCTTCCTTGACCATGATGATGGTGGCATTTACTTCAACGTCTTAGCAAACGGTTTGCCATACCTCATGGGTAACGAGCGGTTCAAAGGCAGCCACTCCATGAGCGGTTATCACTCAACGGAATTGAGCTATTTGTCAGCAGTTTACACCAACCTGCTGATTACCAAACAACCAATGGACTTTTACTTCAAACCGCAGCCAGGAGCATTTAAAGACAACATCTTGCGGGTGCAACCAGATATCCTACCGCCTGGTAGCGTACGGATTGGTAAAGTATGGGCAAATGAAGAAGAGTATACCGATTTTGACGCCGATGCCTTAACAGTCAAGCTACCCGACACCCAAGAACAAGTAAAAATCCGGGTGCAAATCATCCCGAATACCTAAGAACTCTAGACAGAACATGTAGAGACGTTACATTGTAACGTCTCTACATGGCAACGTCAAAAGATTAATTAACCACAGATGGACACAGTTTCCCGCCGCCTTCAATAAAATTCTGTATTTAGTTCCCGTACCACCTATGAAAATCAACATTGAATCACTGCAAGTAACATCGGTAGAAACAGCCGAAACCGCTTTAAATGAACTCCCTAAAGTAACTTTAGTAGAAGTGATTGGAGATATAGACACCAATACGGCCCCCCTCGTTCAAGAGCAGATTCTACCACTGGCCCAAGCCGAAACGAGGATGATTATAGAAATGACCAAAGTGCCTTATATGTCTAGTGCTGGCTTAAGAGTCCTGCTATCCCTCTACAGACAAATATCCGCACAAGGTGGACAGATTGTTTTGGTAGGACTTTCTGAAGAAATTCAGGACACAATGTCCATCACTGGATTTCTAGACTTTTTTCAGACTCGTGACACCCGTGACCAAGCTTTGGAAGCCCTTAAAGTCAAAGTTCAGGTAACAAGCACCTAGTATTGCAGGGTTTGTAGTTAGCACTTTAGTGCTGAATTTAGCGCTTAAGCGCTCACTACGAACTTGGCATATTAGTGTCTTATAGGAAGAAGCAACAAATGCAAAGAATTGATATTCATCCCACCCATAGTTACGAGAACTTTAAGCTACGTCCTGGTACTGCTATCCCTTTTGGAGCAACCTTAGTACCGGGGGGCGTTAATTTTTCCATATTTTCGCGTCATGCTAAATCTTGTACTCTAGTGCTGTTCAATAAGCACTCTCCAGAACCAATGGCGGAAATTCCATTTCCCGAAGAGTTCCGCATTGGCAATGTCTTTAGTATGGTCGTATTTGAATTGGATTACGAAAACCTCGAATACGGCTACCGGATGGATGGGCCTTTCAAACCCAAAGAAGGTCACTGGTTTGACCCGACGAAAATTCTCTTAGATCCCTACGCCAAAATTATTGGTGGTAGAGATATTTGGGGAGAAAAGCCTGATTGGTACAACATGTATCACCATCGAGCGCGTCTGGCATTCGATGACTTTGATTGGGAAGGTGAGCGTCCCCTACAAATCCCCACTGAAGATTTGATTATCTATGAGATGCATGTCCGTAGCTTTACTCGCCATCTCTCCTCTGGAGTTAAGCATCCAGGAACCTTTGCTGCTATCCGCGATAAAATCCCTTATCTTAAGGAGCTAGGCGTCAACTGTGTTGAACTGATGCCCATATATGAGTTTGACGAGTTTGAAAACAGTCGCCCTAATCCCCAAACAGGGGAATTGTTGCTCAATTATTGGGGTTACAGTACTGTTGGCTTCTTTGCGCCGAAAGCTGGCTACGCCGCTACAGGCAAATATGGGATGCAAGTTGATGAACTAAAAACGCTGATCAAAATCCTGCATCAAAATGATATTGAAGTAATTCTGGATGTTGTCTTCAACCATACAGCAGAAGGTAACGAGTATGGCCCTACCATTTCCTTTCGCGGGATTGACAACAAAACTTACTATATGCTGACGCCGGAGGGCTACTACTTTAACTTCAGTGGTACTGGCAATACGCTCAACTGCAACAATCCCATTGTTCGTAATATGGTGCTCGACTGTCTGCGCTATTGGGCTGCTGAGTATCACATTGATGGTTTCCGCTTCGATTTAGCGGCAATTTTGGGACGTGACCCTTGGGGTTCTCCACTCTCGAACCCACCATTGTTAGAAAGTCTTGCTTTTGACCCAATTCTTGCTAATTGCAAGCTAATTGCCGAAGCTTGGGATGCAGGCGGTCTGTATCAAGTTGGCTCTTTTCCGGCATTTGGGCGCTGGCTAGAGTGGAATGGTAAGTATAGGGATACAATTCGCCAATTTCTCAAAGGAGAGCCGGGAAAGGTTGGGGATATGGCACAGCGCCTACAGGGTTCGCCGGATCTTTATGCTTGGGCGGGTCGGGGGCCGACGGCTTCGATTAATTTTATCACTTGCCATGATGGTTTTACGCTGATGGATTTGGTTTCCTATGATGGGAAGCACAATGAAGCCAACGGCGAAAATAACAACGATGGAACTAACGATAACGATAGCTGGAATTGTGGCTGGGAAGGCCCGACTGATCACCCAGATATCAACGCCCTACGTCGCCAACAGATCAAAAATGCGATCGCCATGTTAATGGTAAGTCAAGGAGTGCCAATGATCCTCATGGGTGACGAGATGGGACGCACTCAAATGGGTAATAACAATACTTACTGCCACGACAACGAACTTAACTGGCTGGACTGGAGACTATTGGAATCAAATGCAGATTTGTTTAAGTTTTTTAAAGACTGTATTGCCTTTCGTAACGCCCATCCCGTACTCAGAAATAAATTCCACTTCCAGAATATGGATTACGCCGCTAGTGGCTATGCCGATATTACTTGGCATGGAACTAAGGCATGGGCAGCTGATTGGTCTGACTCTAGTCGTATTTTGGCTTTTATGCTCTGTGGCAGGCACGCCAAACAAGGGACGCTAACAGACAATTACATATACGTGGCGATGAATATGCATTGGGAAAGTAACTGGTTTGAAATACCAGGACTTCCCCAGGGAATGCAATGGCACGTCTTTGTGAATACTGGTGCTACGCCACCACAGGAAAGCTGGCATCCTGGTACAGAACCAATACTGGAAAATCAATTTGGATTGCTCATCGGAGGTAGGTCAGTGGTCATATTAGTGGGAAAGTAGAAGAAGGCTGAAGCATAAAGGATGAAACCCGGACTTCAGTTCATACTTCATACCTCAAGTACGTCATGCCCAAAATTATCTCTGTCCACTCATTCCGCGGAGGAACCGGGAAATCAAATATAACTGCGAATCTGGCTGCTACAGTTGCTCGTTATGGACATCGGGTTGGTATTGTTGATACTGATATCCAATCACCAGGGATTCATGTCGTTTTCGGTTTTGATGAGGAAACAATGGATCGTTCCCTGAATGATTACTTGTGGGGTCGCTGTGATATTGAGGATACTGCCTATGATGTCAGTTCGGCTTTGAAAGAGACAGCCCAGAAAAACAGTGCTATTTACCTGATTCCTTCCTCCCTCAATCTTGGTGAAATTACCAGAGTTTTGCGTGAGGGATATGACGTAGGCTTACTACATGATGGCTTCCAAGAACTGCTCGAAAGACTAAATTTAGAATATTTATTTATTGATACCCACCCTGGTCTGAATGAAGAGACACTACTCTCAATTACCATTTCTGATGCTTTGATCATTATCTTGCGCCCAGATCGTCAAGACTTTCAAGGTACTGCTGTCACTGTGGATGTAGCCCGTCAATTAGAAGTACCTGAGTTGCTGCTGGTGGTTAATAAAGCGCTGCAAAATCTGGATTTCAAGGCTTTACGAGAACGAGTGGAGCTAACTTACAACGCACCGGTAGCAGGCATCTTCCCACTCTCTGAAGAGGTAATGGAACTAGCTAGTAGTGATATATTTTGCTTACGCAACCCTTATCATCCCTTTAGCCTGGCAGTAGAAGCGATCGCCAAACAAATTATGGTCTGAAAAATTTACAATTACCAACCGCGATCGCAATCATGCATAAAATTAATTTTCTCACCTTAACGTTTCTAATTACAGGATTAATTAATCCCATCCCTGTTTCGGCTGAAGCTATGACCTCGCCTCAAGGTATTAGCAATATCAGCTTACAATCTCCAAATGCCCCAGTACCAAAAGATGTTGTAGCTGAACAAGAAAAGACCTGGAAAAAAGCCTACGAAAATTACATAGGCTCAACTTTTTCCAACGAATTAATGACGGCTCAAGCTATTAGCTACACTTTACGTAGGATTGAAAAACAAACTGGTAAAAATTCCGCTGTTGTCTATTTAGTACCAACTGAAAAACAGCTAAAAATTCTCTTAGTAACGCCCAAAAATCATCCGATCATTAAAAGTATACCAGCAGCTAATAAAGAGGCTTTGCTCAAAATAACTAAACAGTTTCAAACTGAGCTGAGTAATCCTAGAGAAGTTAATAGTACTAACTACTTGGCTTCTGCAAAGCAGCTTTATCAGTGGTTAATCACTCCTATTGAAAAAGACCTAAAATCTGAAAATATAGATACTTTAGTTTTTTGTGTAGGTGTTGGCTTGCGCTCTGTACCATTTTCGGCATTGCATGACGGTGAGCAATTTCTTGTGGAGAAATACAGCGTTAGTTTGATTCCGGCTTTCAGTTTGACTGACACTCGTTACAGCGATATCCGCAACTTCTCAGTTTTAGCTATGGGAGCTTCCCAGTTCAAAAACCTCGAACCTTTACCTGCTGTACCGATAGAGTTATCGACAATTGTGCAGAATAAAGGGGGAAGCCGCTTCTTGAATGATAAATTTACTTTAGAAAATTTGCGATCGCAACGGCAACAGAAACCTTACAAAATTGTTCACCTAGCAACCCACGGAGTCTTTCAACCAGGGTCAGCTAGTAACTCCTACATTCAATTTTGGAATACCAAGCTGCAATTAAACCAATTGCGACAGTTGCAATTGCATACTCCTCCTGTAGAGTTGTTAGTGCTGAGCGCTTGTAGAACTGCCTTGGGGGATCAGCAAGCAGAATTAGGCTTTTCCGGGTTGGCGTTGGAAGCAGGAGTCAAGTCTGCAATGGGTAGTCTCTGGTCTGTTAGTGATGCAGGGACTTTAGCCCTGATGACAGAATTTTACCAGCATTTGAGAACATCACCAATTAAAGCAGAAGCCTTAAGGCAAACTCAGATAGGAATGCTCAATAGGCAAATTCAGATTAAACAAGGACAATTACGTCAAGCGGGGTTGAGAGCAGGAACGCCTTTACCGCCAGAAATAGCACAACTTGGAGATTTCAATCTATCCCATCCATACTATTGGGCAGCTTTTACAATGATTGGTAGCCCTTGGTAGATTCTAAAATCAGTTAACAGTTAACTGTTAACTGTTAACTGTTAAATTACCTATTTGCTCGATCGTTCTTTGAACTTGGAACTAACGGCTCTTTCGCAATATTGTTAAGTCCAACTGAGTCTAATAACTCTGTCCATTCAGCTACTAAAGTTGAATCTTGAGGATAAGAGTAGCGTAGCTCGGCTAATGTCATTAGAGTTTCGTGCCAAATGCCGGACTCTGCATATAAGGCCGGGCGATCGCGTGGTTTTGCCTTTTCTATTTGACTAGTGAGAGTTAAACTTGGTTCGATTCTTTGCACCCAACCTTCTACAAAAAGGTCTTTAGAGCGATCTTCAGAATCGCAAATTATAGAAAATGACCATTTATAATTTTTGCCAATTTCTAGAGGTTGTAAGGTTTTGTTAGGAGGCAAGCTAAAGTTCACAACGCCAGGAGTTGCCGGAAGCGTGAATCTTGTTTTGTAAACTACAGTGCTATCATTTCCTTCACGTAACTCAAACTCTGCTAATTGTGTAGAAATTGGCGGAACGTACACAAAAAAAGTTGGATATTGTTCTACTGTTAATCCAAGATTACTCGCTGGTAGTAAAGCTTTGAGAAATTTCTGACTTCGGCTACAATTAACGCCACGCGATGCTCCTCCTTTTCTATTTTCAGGTGCTCCAACTTTAGGAGGCTTGAAATTAACTTTTTCTCCAACGACTTCCCCACGTTCAATGATTTCTTGATTAAATAAAGCTGATGATGGCTGGGCTCTTGACTTTCCAGTAAAAGCATTAATTACAGCTATCTCTAGCAACATAGTTAAAGAAAATAGTGCGAATTTTCGAGAAAAATTATTCATCTTCAACCTCGTTTACTGATATTGAAATGACAAATGACAGATGACAGTATTTACTAAAAATCTTACACTTCAAATAAAATTGCTAAAGATTAATCATCAGTTTTATTTTGTCTATGTTTTAAATTTTTTACTTTATCTTGCATCTGTTGATAATATTCTGTTTTTGAACTCCCAGAGGCTTCTTGACTACTTTTGTTAGCATCATTCACCTCGCTAGATGCATCAGAATTGCTATTTGGAGTGGCTCTAGTTTTTCTACTCCTAAGTTCCTTTCCTTTTTTCTGCAAGTCTTGAAAGTATTCTGTGCGCGTAATTTCGGCTACTTGGCGCTCTTTTTTCGATTGGTCAATTTCAATGTTGACTTTGAGAGGATTTTTGAGGCGAACGTAAATAGCCCTTGTGTATCCTGCCTTATTAAATCGGTCTATGATGACCACACTCCCAGCAGTAGCGATGAATGTGAATACAGATGGTACTAGCGGTATCCAAGCTCCCTGGTAAAAAAAACCGAAACATAGCGCCAATAAACCCCCTAACGCTACTCCACTGGCTAAACCAAAGCGTAGAGGGTGGCGAATCTGCCAAGCCATTATTCCGCCTGAGAGTGACCAGAATCCTATCCATAAAGTCTCACTCCAGTTTGGCCAATACCAAAATAAAGGGCGCTGATCCAAGACAGCACTGAGGATTTGGCTTACCGCCTGTGCATGGATCATCACTCCCAGCATTTCTTGGTTTTTTTGCTGTCCAGAACTGTAAGGTGTATAGAAACCGTCCTTTATACTTTCTGCTGTAGTGCCGATGAGAACTACGCGGTTCTTAATCAAACTAGGATTCACCTTGTCTGTTAATACTTCTGTGAGCGTTACTTGTTGGGCAATGTTCCAGGGAGAGCGATAGTTAAGCAGGACTTGATACCCTGCTAAATTAACATTTTGGTAGCCGCCAGAATTGGCTTTTAATCGTTTAAATACTGTTGAGCCTAGCTTTAGTTCATTAGATGAATTTAGCTGTGGTTGAATTTTTTCGACTTTTAGGTAATTTAATGCTAGCCGGAGACTCAAAGAGAAAAGGTCGGCGGCGGAATTTTGGCAGAAATGGGAATTTTTGACAATTGACTTGTTTACAGGCGGAGGATTTATAAATAGTAGACTGCGGCGCAAGACACCACCAGAATCTACTAGTAAGTCAGCAAATCCAATGCGATTTTCTGGGACACCGGGGGGAGGTGCAATTCCGGGATTATTAGCAGAATCATTGACTTTGCATACAGTAATGATGCGATCGCTCTGCCGCAAAAGTCTAGCTAACTCTTGATTACCAGGTTCTACGGGCAAATCTCGATAAATATCTAATCCGATGGCTCGCGGTTGTTGCTGCTCTAGTTTGCCTAAGAGCTGTGCTAATGTGCGATCGGGCAATGGCCATTGCTTTTGCAGTTGCAGATCTTGCTCTGTAATTGCAATAATCAACAGCCGGGGATCAGGGCCTTCATCACGACGCCATTGGATAAACTGGTCGAAAGCCCAGAGTTCTTGTGCTTGCAACAAACCAGCTTGTCGTGCTCCAATTACTAAAGCTGTGGCGATCGCACTAGTGACAATCACGCTTGTACCTGAGACTAATAATGCTGCGTAAAGTCTCTGCAAACGTGGCAACACACAATTAATTTTCTCAGATAACTTAGAAATCACGCAGCTTTCGTCCTTGCAATCCTACTAGTAAGGTGATAATCTGCACCTTAAATCAGGCACGATGCACAGCTAGCATAGTAATGTCGTCAAATTGATCAGCATCAGCAATATAAGCATACACACTTGCTTCGATCAGGTCTAGCACCGCAGTAGCAGAGGGCGCAGGCTGCTGTAATAAAGATAGGAATTTTTCTTCCCCGAAAAACTGACCATTCGGGTCACGAGCATCAGTCACACCATCAGAGTAAGCTACTAAAATATCTCCCGGTTCCAACTGGACTTGCTGAATTCCAAATTCTCTATTGGGCATTATCCCAACAGCTGGCCCAGTAGGTTTAAGCCTAGCCTTAACACCACCAGCCCCAAAAATAGCTGGAGGCTCATGTCCAGCATTAACGTAGTGCAATAGGCCTGTGCTTGGGTTCAACACACCAAAGAAAAGTGTGGCGAACATATTTATCCGACTGTGATTATTAGCAATATAATTATTTGTCAGGCTAACAGCATTTTTGAGCGCAGTAGTACCGATTCTTGGAGCCTGTGCCCGTTGTCCACCTTTAGCTAACTTGCTGCTCTCATCGCTAAGAGCGCCTAACCAACTCAAATTATAATGCTGTTGGGCAAAAGCCCGAATCAAGCTTCGGAAAAGGGACATAAATAACGCAGCACCCACCCCTTTATCGCAAACATCCGCAATCACAAAACCAACTCGGTGATTAGCAAGGGGAAAAGCATCGTAGAAGTCTCCACCTACTACACGCGCTGGATGAAAACGGGCTGCTATTTCCCATCCAGGCATCTGTGGCAAAGCTTCTGGTAAGAAGTCGGCTTGAATCATGTGAGCGATTTGTAAGTCTCGCTCATAGATAAGTAAAAGCTCGTGCTCGGTTTTCATTGTATATGAAGGAGCCTCCTTAAACATTTCTTGGCAGAGTCAAGGAATGAGAATAAAAAAGGGTGCATTAAGATTGCAGGTCGGTGCATTAAGATTGCAGGTCGGTGCATTAAGATTGCAGGTCGGTGCATTAAGATTGCAGGTCGGTGCATTAAGATTGCAGGTCGATGCATTAAGATTGCAGGTCGATGCATTAAGATTGCAGGTCGATGCATTAAGATTGCAGGTCGATGCATTAAGATTGCAGGTCGATGCATTAAGATTGCAGGTCGATGCATCTAAATAGCACGGCAGTACAAATACTAAGCTGTAAGACGGTACTAATTAGCAAGTAGCACGCGATCGCATCTACTACCTTGATTTGACCAGTCCCTAGCGATGCTCTATTTTCCACTATTCCTTATTGCTTGTTCTCTTTCATCCGATACATAATGAAGATGTTGCGATTCTTGTTATCGACACGTTCATAAAGAAACTTATCGACCTCATGAAGCGCAAGATATATGCCTAGACCACCAATTGACCGCTCCTCTAGGGGCTGCTTTAACTGATCTTCGCTTGGAAGCTCTGTCTGAGAAGGGTCGTAGGCTACACCTGTATCCTCAATAGAAATGGTCAAAGCTTGCTCGTCAATTTCTGCTTGCAAGTCCAACACCCCTTCGTAACCTGCTTGACCATAGCCATAATTAATAATGTTGGTAGCTATTTCGTCTACTGCTAAGCGGCATCGATAGGCAGCTTTTTTATCTAAACCGGCTGCTGCGGTAGCTGCGATTACATATTTAGCGATTGTTGAAAGTGAATCCAAGGTTGCCGGCACCGTTAAAGAAGGTTGCATATCAATTGCCTTGTAAAAACTAATTAATATGCTTTCTTTTAAACGTTTTCGAGTTCAGATATATTATCATCATCTAGCAAAATCACACTTTGATCGAATCCAGTCTTTTGTAATGTACTGATCACCGTCTCTTGAGCGCCAACGACATAAATATCAACATTTGCACCCATCTTTTGCTTAGCAAAAATCAGCACCCGTAGACCAGCGCTAGACATATATTCTAAATCCTGCATTAGTAAAACAAGGCATTTCACTTTCTGAGATGCTGCTTTATCTACTTCTGTTTTGAAAACCGATGCAGTTAACCCATCTAATTCGCCAGACAATTTGATTGTGGCAATATTATTATTTGTTTCTAGAGTTGCATTAAAAGCCATAATTTTATTCCCTAAGCTACATTAATTTGATAGTTTTACCAACAATCTGTTACCCGAAACCTAGAATTTATTTAATTTTTATAGTTGGGATGGTTTTTGTTTTATCCTGAATCTAAATTAAGCTTTTGGTCACATAAACACAGCCTGAAAAAGTCCTAAATAGTTAGAGATATTAAAAAACTATTCAAATTTCTTTGTATTATTTAGTCAGAAAAAGTCATATATAGCAGTTAACGCTTGAGTGAGGTACACGAAGAAGCAATACAGTTCAGTTAAGCATTTATTCCTTCTCTTTGCGTCCTTTGTCTTGAGAAGTTCTGATGCCTGTCTTGAAAAGTTTCCTGCGGTTCGCATTAGCGTCTCGTCAGAGAGGGAAACCCTAAGCGAAGTTTGCTTGGAGGGAAACCCTCTGACGCTCGTTCGCAAAGCGTGCCGTAGGCAAGACTCGCTCTAAGCGTAGCCATGCCGCAGGCTTTACGCTGCGCTATGGCAACTTCTCTCCGCAGAACTTTTCGCTGTCTTGAAAAGTTTTCTAGCATTGAAATTAAAAACTGGCGACTATAGAAGAGTTTTCCCTTTCCCAAGACTTCTCTACTTTGAGGCTGTGCCCTAAGCGTAGCTATGCCGCAGGCTTTACGGCTACGCTCAGTACAAATCGGCTCCGCTACTTCTCTACTTTGAGGCTGCGCCCTAAGCGTAGCCATGCCGCAGGCTTTACGACTACGCAGCAATTGAGCAAACTCAGTACAAGTCCCCAATCCCCATTCCCCACTCACCGATAATGGAGCAATTGCTTAAATCTAACTGAACAGTTCTTTCCATACTCGAATAAAGTCCCCATCCCCAACCCTAAAGCAATCAACAATACCCAACTGAATGCACCCAGAAAAAATAATCTTTGAAATCTAGCAGCTTTTTGCTCTTGAACCAATCTGGCTTTAACTTCTTTAGCACGTTCCGCCTCTAACCATGTCTCAACTTCTCGCCGATCAAATTCTTGGCTAGCTGCTAAAAACTGATAATCCAAATCGCTTAAGCTTTTACCCTGTGACCAAGCTAGAGCCTCAAGCAAGGCTTGTCCGCGTAATAGCCGTGAATAGTCACGGTACTCTGAAGCTACCCAAGCATTTAATGTCTGCGAATAGGGTCGCAGTTTTGCTAGTTGTTTTTCTACCCAAGCTTGATTAAAAACCTCATGATAAATGCGGTTTTTCACTATCAGTTGTCCTTGCTGTTTAGTCACCAACCCCGATAACAGCAGCTCGATTTGTTCTTCTCCATCATTAGAACAGACTTGAATTCCCTGTAAAATTTGCTGGTACATTCCCAGCAAACCTCCTGCACGTTGCTCATCTTGGAGGAGGCGATCGCGAATGGTTTTCAAATGCTCTGGCTCGTCATTGGCTTCCCAGTTCTCAAGGATGTGAGTTTGCACGAGCTTCTCTAAAATTAACGATGGAAATTGGTAATAAAAACTGATGAGATGATAATTAATAATCGGTAAATGGTCATCTAACTTGTAACGCTCATCGGTTTCTAGGCTTCTATACTCTTGAACATCCTTACCCCCACTGTTTCTTTCTTGCACTACAATCTCACATAGCTTTTGGGTGAGAAACGGTTGACCATCCGTCCAAGCCAAAATCTCTTTGAGAACCGCCATTGGATTAGCCACCTTACCCTCTAAACCTGCTGCTAATGGCTGAACTTCCGACAACACAAAGCCGTGCAGGTCAATAGATTTGCCGATATTAAATGGGGTAGAGTTGCGATCGGCAATCAAACCTGAGGGCGTTGCTACTCCGAACAGCGCCCAAGTTAAGCGGTTATATTTGGGATTTTCGGCTCGCTGATTATAGCAAGACCGAATCAGCGCAAAAAAATCGACGACTGGAAAATTCAGACCGAGAACACTATCAATTTCATCAACAAAAATAAATATTTTTTCACTTTTGATCTGAACTAACAAAATATCTTCAACAAACTGACTCAATCGCTGTAGCGCCGGTAAATCTTCTCGCTCCCACCACCAGGTTTTTAAATTTACTTTTTCAAAGAGATTAAAACCTCTCAATAAGTCAACTACTATGCCCTTATACCACTGCGAAGGGGTAATATTGGCGCTACCAATTCGGGTCATGTCGATAGAGGCACAACTAAAGCCTGCTTGTTCTAATTGATGCCTTGTTCGTAAGCGTAAGCTAGATTTACCCATCTGCCGGGAGCTGAATACATAACAAAACTCTCCCTGTAGCAAAGAATTATAGAGTTCAAAATCAGCTTCTCGTTCTACATAGCTAGGAGCCTCTACTTTCAGACTACCGCCGATTTGATATTCGTACTTATTCATGCTTTTAGCCCAATTGCTCGCGGAAATAAAGTCGATACAGCTCACAGCTGGGCATTGCCTGGTTTCCCTCAAGTTTTACCAGGCCCATGCTTTCTAATTGGTAGGCGGCGATCGCTTCTAATTGCACACTTGTTGGCGACGAAACTACTGATTTGAGTGCTGCTATCAAGCCGGGATGCCCTTGGATATTCGCTAGGTGATGCCGTAAATAGTTGCTATAAATTCCAGCAATCGTAGGAGCATCTTGTAGTAACTGCTCTAGAGTTACCTCCTGACGTCCCAACTGATAAAGAGCCAGACGTACTAGATGGGGATGACCACCAATCATCGCTCTTAGCAGAGTGAGTTTATGCACTCCTGCCTCAGATTTAACCCAATCCAACCCATGACGTATGGCTAATTCCTGTACTTGCTCCAAACTAAATTCTGGTAACTTAATCGGTAGCCCAACATTGAAAGGCGATTGATTGATATCTAACGGAATATAAGCCTCAGTGGCGTGAACCACAACTAATCGGAGTTTCTGCCAAATTTCTAGTTCGGAAGCATCTTCATACCAGGAGCGTAGTAAGGGTAGAAAGTCCCGACAGATTTGTGGATACTCGAAAATCCGATTTACTTCATCCAAAGCTAAGACTAGCGGAAAGTCGATTTTTTGCAGCAAATAACCTTGTAAATACAATGTACAGCTAACTTTGCTGCCAATATCTTCATCCCAATAATCATCTAGCTTTGGTTCTATGTTCAATTGCCGACTGATGTTGGCACAAAACCACCGTAAGAATTTTTCCAAGCTAGTGAAAACTTGACTATCTGCCCGCTGAAAACTGATCTGTACTGTGTGTAGCCCAGTCTGTCTGGCATGAGCAAGAATTCTTTGCAGCAGAGAGGTTTTCCCCATTTGGCTGGGGGCTTTAATTCGGATCAGGCTTCCAGGTTTATTAATTTCGGCATAGGTGCGTTCTTCAATTGGAGGACGCTCGATATAAAAAAAGGAACTGAGTGGTACTGAACCACTAGGAATTTCTAATAACTCAGAATTGGGGCTTAGGGATTTTTTTCTCTGTTGTGCCTCTATCCCCACAAGCAACTCTGATAGTTCACTATCTTTAGAGATAATCTCAAGTTCTTCTATCTGTTTTTCTAATGGCTGACGATGCTTTAAGGCTGCTTGTACATTCTGCGATCTTTTTTGAATAATGTCTTCTTCTCTGATGCTGTGCTCGATGCTACGTGTAGCTTGCGATTCTACAGGGGTGCGCGATGTTTCACTAACGTCGATGCTACGCGATCGCCGTCTTAAAACTGACCGAAAATTACTTTTCGTAACCTCCTCATCTAAAGCCTGTGACAGTAACTTCCATAACTTAGAACCAACATCCTTTATGTAATTGGCATCGTAACCAGAATTTTCTGCTATTTCTGGATAAGTTTGTCCTTCCCAAGCTTGGCGAAACACTAGCTCCTGAACGTCATTTAAGCTTTGTTCAAGAAATGTGTCTAAAATTACTAATGCTTCTTCGATATTCATTTGTAAAAAAAGTAATAAAGTTTATTTTAGATATGACTTTAACGGACTTTTTCATACTTTTTTTACTTATTTACTTAAATTTAATAGTGTAAGTTTGTAACCTTTTAAGTCCAAATAAAGCTAAACTTGGCTGTGGTAGGGACAAATACATTTTGGTAGTGTCTTGGGCCATGTGAGTTAGGTTAGATAAATTGCTCGCCCAAATAATCTAAGTAGTAAGTGTCAAAAAATCTTTCTAAAATTACTTTTTGGTAACTTTTTATGCCATGACACCATAGCAGTTCTTATTTTGTGATCGAGTTAACTCGCACATGACTGAAACTTGTCGCCATCAGAGAATTAGCTAACAGGTTATTTAACTGTTTTTTGAAGGCAATTAGCATAATAGTTTTTGAGAAAGGGATGAAGCTGTGTTAGATGCGAACTCATATAGCAATATTAATCTGTGCTAGATGAAATGGTAGTGTATCTCTGCGTTTCCATTGTTTTAG
Organism: Komarekiella atlantica HA4396-MV6; assembly: GCA_019359395.1. Classification (GTDB taxonomy): domain Bacteria; phylum Cyanobacteriota; class Cyanobacteriia; order Cyanobacteriales; family Nostocaceae; genus Komarekiella; species Komarekiella atlantica. The sequence continues at coordinate 2,509 of JAHHHK010000054.1, read as the reverse complement.
TGCAGCGTGCTGCCTTATACCTTGTTGCACTAGTATCCCACAAATCTAGCGATCAATATCAGCAACATTTAACAGACGGCGATGTCTAGCTACAAACCTCTTTACGTTTACGCACTACATTCAAGTTTTCGCTAATCTTTATTTTGTATTTATTAAAAAACAATAATAGCGCCCCCTCATTACAGGTAGGCGCTATTCTTTAGATTTAATCCAGGGGTATAAACAGTTAAAATTAATTCCCTGAGATGGATCATTATTTGAGACTGATTTAATTTTCTATGCAGCACTTCTACGGGTTAGTAAGTTCCAGAGGAAAACGGCTACAATTGCACCCAAAACGGCGACTATAATACCAGTAATGCTAAGACCAGGTGCGGCTAGAGATAAAGTCCCCGTAGTGAAGAATACACCTAAACTACCACCAACAAAAGCACCAATAATTCCTAACAAGATTGTTCCGAGAATTCCGCCGCCTTGATGACCAGGATAGATAGCTTTAGCGATAGCGCCAGCAATTAGACCTAAAACAATCCAAGCAAGAATGTTCATTGTTGTTAATTTAGAAAGCATTTATTTACTCACATCCGTAGAATAGCAATTCCAATTTAGGTATTGCATCTATCATCAGAACTAACGATATATATCCTTAAGGAGTACTTTAGTGGCTCAAAATGCCGTATAAGGTTTTTTAGCCCTCTTTTTCCAGACTTTATACATCTTCATATTCCGCGATCACGCATCCGCTAAAACCTTTATGGAAGTTAGGTTTTAACTTTTTCAATTTCATCACAATTAATTGCGTCTGGAAAAGTTTTTACTACAAAGCTAGAACTGTTGCCAAATAATCAGAATTACATTCTTAGATGTGGATATCAAGTGAATATGGCTAGGGAATCTCAAAGTAAGTACACAATTCTGAATCAATGATCTTTAATATTTCTAAAAATTGCAGAAACTCAAGATCAAGTACATCCCATTTTCAAGTAAATCTCAGCTTAGCTGTTTCAACAACAATTGAATTGACTGTAACGCATCTTCGTTAGTGCACTTAACTAAATATTATCAGTCAATTTCATTTCAAAAAACTCCCTGAGAAATATGACTGATTCCGTCTATTGGATGTAGACGAGTTACTGACGTAGTTAGTAAGTTGGAGATGAGTAATTCTTTCAGGTAAAAAAATAATGAATAAAACACTATTAACGATTTTGGTATTTGCTTTGTTAGTCTCGCTCATCATCTCTCCTTTTGCTGCTCTTGCTAGTTTAATGTTCATATTGTTGATCGCGGCTTTTTTCCTCTTACTAGGGAACTTATTCCAAGCAATCACTGGTGGCAACAAAGACCTCAAAATCAATGAAAATAAGATGGAATAAGGATTTGCGTAACTCTTGCTATTTTCACGCCTCTCTAATTGTGTTGATTGATTAAATCTCAGACAAAAACTTAGCGTGGATTCCAAAATTGTGTAAATATAAAGAAAAGCTTAAGGAGTTTGAGACTCATGATCACTGCCAAAATGATGCAACAACTGTGGGCTGTAATCGAGTCTACTCAGGTCAGTATCCTGCTCCAGTTTGACGATGCTGCTCTAGTACAATTACTCCTTCAGCAGTTGAAAGCCAAGCAAGGGCTTGACGCTCAGGCAGATGGTAGCCTCAATACTTACATCAAATCTAAACTTCCCCTCATCCGCGACACGGCTGAAGGCAGACTATCTGTTGGGCAAAGCAACCAGTAGCACGATGAGAAACCAAATAATTGCTTACTGTCTAGCATCTTCATCAGAATTAAAATAGTACAACATGATAAATCACTGGCTAGGAATTGCCCTGGTAGCTTATCTAATTGGAGCGGCGATTGAAGGGGTGAGTACAGCCAGTCAGCTATGTCATTCCGCTCCAGAGTTAGCTAAAAGCGCACAAAACCAACCATCAGATGCCACTCCACCTAGTTTGACTTGGCGGGTTGTCGCTGCTATTGCCTCAGTAAGTATTTGTGGAGCTTTCTGCTGGCCTTGCCGCCTGCTCCACCGTTCGATTAAAGGGAATGTTGATTCGTGATAAGTTAAACAGGCTTGGAATCGAACAACAATATTTTAGACATAAACGAAGTTTCGATTTGCAACCATCTGAGAACCTACTAAAACCAAGTTCCACTTGAAGGATGTGCTTTGCGATCGCTAATTCGATTGGTTATATGCTTGATTTTTGAATCTACCATATCTATGCGAGGTCTGTGGTGATAAAGCTCGCAATGATTATTTCCTGGAAGATAACCTTGCTGTTTTCAGACGAAATCTTAACTCAAGCGGAAATCGCCATAGTCACTATACATGGATGATGCGATCGCCCTGCCCAACACATAAATAAAACTAATGTCTTCGTTCAGCTTTACAAAACATTCACAGCTTGATTAACTTTTGTAAAGTAGTGTAAATTATTCTCAGAGGCAAAAACAAAGCCTAATTCATTCATCAACAAACGCACTTATAAAACCATGACAGCAA
>JAHHHK010000001.1 GCA_019359395.1 Komarekiella atlantica HA4396-MV6 | reverse complement strand
TTATTTGATAAATTCAGATAGTATTTGATTTATTCTGCTTATCTTTACATCAATTTTTACAATTATCTATGTCATTTTGAAATCTTTCTTAATTTCTATTAGTAAATAAGATGCGTTCGCCCTGGGAGTATCAAAGACCATTAATTGGTGTCAACTTCAGCTAAAAATAGCTTTACTTTTGGCCTCCTCACCCGCTAGAGAATGAATTCTCTGGCGGATGAGCGCAAGTCTACTCAAGTAGACTCAGGATTTTGAGCGATTTTATAGTCATATAAAGATGACTTTTGCTATGAGCAAGGAACTTCAGTTCAAGGCGGGATAGGGATTTCACGTTAAGTTGACACGAATATCAAAGGCTCGTCCGCGAATATCAAAGACTCGTCCGCGAATATCAAAGGCTCGTCCGCGAATATCAAAGGCTCGTCCGCGAATATCAAAGACTCGTCCGCGAATATCAAAGATTCGTCCACGAATATCAAAGGCTCGTCCACGAATATCAAAGGCTCGTCCACGAATATCAAAGGCTCGTCCGCGAATATCAAAGACTCGTCCGCGAATATCAAAGACTCGTCCGCGAATATCAAAGACTCGTCCACGAATATCAAAGACTCATTGTTACATTGCAAAAGATATCTCCCACCCCTCTAGTATGGTTTTAACACTCTAGTAAGATACGAAGAAAAGCCCAAAAACTTTATTATTAGCAAATGACTGATTTTCAGCTAGGTGTGTAGTTACGTTTTAATCACTACCTGCACTCATGCTTCATAGTTTTGCAAATTAAGCAATATGAACATAGATGACTTGAGTCAACAAATAGAGGAATTGCACTCACGGGTAGTGGTATTACTGCAACGCACTACACAAGAGCCGACTCTTACTAGCTCACAACAAGATGTAATGACAGAAGCTTTTGAGGAGCTTCATATAGCTTTAGAAGAATTGAGGGTAGCCGAAGAACAGCTAAAGGCAACACGAGCAGCGGCAAAGGAAGAACACCAGCGCTACCAAGAATTATTTAATTTTGCACCAGATGGTTATTTGGTGACTGATATTCATGGCATTATTCTAGAAGCTAACCGTGCCGTCTCTTTGCTGCTCAATGTATCGCAGCGATTCTTGATTCGCAAACCACTGCTTAGTTATATCGCCCAATCAGACCATCAAGCTTTTTTTAATTTCTTAACTCAATTGCAGCACCTCGATAGGCGCGAGGAGTGGGAAATTTGCTTACAACCGCGAAAACAAGTCTGCTTTGATGCTGCTCTGACAGTGGTTACTGTGCGTAACAACCAAAGGGAGCCAGTTGCTCTGCGTTGGCTAATGCGCGATATTAGCGATCGCAAGCGTTTAGAGTTGGAGCGCAATCAGTTATTTGCCAGTGAACAAGCTACGAGAATTGCAGCCCAAGCGGCACAGAAGCGATCTTACTTCTTAAGTGAAGCAAGTTGTGTATTAGCATCTTCTCTCGACTACCACACTACCCTAAACAGTGTCGCCCAATTAGCAGTGCCGGCCCTAGCCGACTGGTGTATTGTAGATGTCATCGAAAATAATTTGCCGATTTTCAGTAACCCAATAGTGGCTGCATCGGAACCAGAGAAGGAAGCATTAGTCAGAAAAATCCGGCGATGCTACCCAGTTTCTATCGATGCTGATTATGGAGCGCCAAAGGTTTTAAGTACTGGAAAGCCGCAACTAAATATAGATATTCATGAGTCCTCATTATTAAAAATTGCCTGCGACGAGGAAAACCTCAGCCTACTGCACCAACTTCAAGCCAAGTCCGACATGATTGTGCCATTACTGGTACGCGATCGCAAGCTGGGGACAATTACATTTGTATCGGCACAACCAGGAAGCCATTATACCACCGTAGACTTAGTGATGGCTTGTGAACTGGCCCAACGCGCAGCGATCGCCATTGACAATGCACGGCTTTATCAGCAAGCCCAAGAAGCTAACCGCATCAAAGATGAGTTTTTAGCGATCGTCTCCCACGAACTCCGTACACCTCTCAACTCTATGATTGGTTGGGTTCAGATGATCCGGCATCGCAAATTGGACGCAGCAACTACCTCTAAAGCACTCGAAACAATCGAGCGAAATGCCAAAATTCAAACAAAAGTTATTGATGACATCTTAGATGTTTCGCGCATTGTCCGAGGCAAAATCCGCCTCAATAGCCGTAAAGTTAACCTTATACCTGTAATTAATGGGGCAATTGAAGCTCTGCGACCCACAGCAGAAATTAAAAATATTCCAATTGAATTTAACTTTGATCCCTCAGTGGGTCAGGTTATGGGTGATCCAGAACGCTTACAGCAAGTTCTCTGGAATTTGCTCTCTAACGCCATTAAGTTCACACCTAGCGAGGGGCGTGTGCAACTGCATCTCAAGCAAGTAAACTCAAATGCCCAAATTACTGTCTCTGATACAGGCCAGGGAATTAGTGCTGAGTTTTTACCTTACATCTTTGAACGTTTTAGTCAAGCTGATAGTACAACCACCAGAGCAAACAACGGTTTGGGGCTGGGGCTGGCAATTGTGCGTTACTTAGTTGAAATGCACTCAGGCAAAGTTTATGCAGCTAGTCAAGGACAAGGACAGGGAGCAACATTTACAGTGCAGTTACCCATTGTAGAACCATCACCACCACAGCAGCTAATCAATGAGAGTAAAGACCATCACCTCATCGGACTCGACAACTTGCAAATACTTCTTGTAGAAGATAATCCCGATACGCGCGAGTTAATTACCTTTATTCTTGAACAGTCTGGGGCACAGGTGACGGCGGTTAGCTCAGTAGGTGAAGCCCTGGAAATGCTGGCAAAATTCAAACCTGATATCTTGCTTAGTGATATTGGGATGCCAGAAGAGGACGGCTATTCCTTAATTCGCAAAATCAGAGCGCAAGAAACCGAGCAAAAGGAAAAACTTCCAGCGATCGCTCTAACGGCATTTGCTAGAGATGAAGAACGGATACTCATTCTGCAAGCTGGATTTCAAGCTCATATATCCAAACCAGTTGAGCCAGATGAGTTAATAAAAGTAGTCACGAACCTCGTCAAACCTAACAGCTTCTCTACCTTGGTGTCTTAGTGGTTCAAAATCAAAACCACAAAGACACAGCGAAAAGTATGTAGCTTGCTTCCCGCAGGGTGCGCCGGCTTCCGGCGTTCGCGCAGCGTCTCTGAAAGAGACTCATAACTTTTCAAGACAAAGACACCAAGAAAAATGCATTAGACCTCTTGCATAAATGCTTAAATTGTCATGTTGAGCGGAGCGAAACATCTCGGAGATTCTTCCCTCCACTACGTTCTGGTCAGAATGACACTAATAGTTTTCGGACTTTTGCAAGAGGTCTATTCTTCTGTGTGCGTGAACTTTAAAATTCTTATTTTTCAATACTTGTGCAAGAGATTAGCTCAGAAAATAGTCAATCGGTACGTACCGCGTTCCCGTGGATTATTTGAAGTGACAACTATATAGTAAGTGTCGTCTTCAGGCAATTTAACTCTGTCAATAAGAGCGCTGTACATCCCATCTTTGTCATTATTCGCAGCGACTCTCTGACCTTGAGAATTTAGCAAGACTATATAAGGCGAAAACTCTTCATTAATACTATCTGCACGAATGCTCACAAGTTGATTTTTTTTGCCCTGAAATTGAGAAACATTGTAAGGGCTGCCATTTTGTTTAAGAGTTGAGCTTTGAGCAGTCAATTCGCCTGCTTCGTCTAGGGTATAGCTGGCTCTATCATTCCGCAGAGCTAGACTATAGCGACCGATATCTTTTGGATTGCGGCTAGTTACTGCGATCGTGTAAGTACCTTTAACAGGCAATCGAGCAAAGATAAATGCATCTCCAATTGTACTATTTGCCCCCCCGCTACCTCTTTTTAAGACAACTTTATTATTTGGGTCGAGCAAAAACATGAAGGGTTGTAGACTCAAGTTGCTTGTGCGACGTTGATCTTTACTACCACCAAGTCTGATTTGGAGCAGTTGATTTTCTCTACCTTCAAACTGGTAAAAATGAAAATACCTACCTTTAGACTGGTAATCACCTTTAGACAAGATACCAAAAGCGATATCTACAAAGTTAATCTCTTTAATAGGAAGAGTGCTGGATAGGGGAACAGGCGAAACCTCACGAGTTGGATTGCTATTTCTACCTGGATTAGTCACTGGCTTACGACCTCTCTGCTGTAGAGGAGAGCCGCCCTGTGTTGGCTGAGGCGTTGGTCTGGCAGGTCTGGGAGTAGAGCCGCCTCGTGTTGGCTGAGGTGTTGGTCTGGAACGTCTTGAGCCGCCTTGTGTTGGCTGAGGCGTCGGTCTGGAAGGTCTGGGAGTAGAGCCGCCTTGTGTTGGCTGAGGCGTTGGAGTAGAAGGTGTAGGAGCCGAGCCGCCTTGTGTTGGTTGAGGCGTTGGAGTAGAAGGTGTAGGAGTTGAACCGCCTTGTGTTGGTTGAGGCGTTGGAGTAGAAGGTGTAGGAGCCGAGCCGCCTTGTGTTGGTTGAGGCGTTGGAGTAGAAGGTGTAGGAGCCGAGCCGCCTTGTGTTGGTTGAGGCGTTGGAGTAGAAGGTGTAGGAGTTGAACCGCCTTGTGTTGGTTGAGGCGTTGGAGTAGAAGGTGTAGGAGTTGAACCGCCTTGAGTTGGCTGAGGCGTTGGTTGAGAATCTACTGGTGTGGGCGCTACATTCTCCGGTATTGGTGAATCAATAGGTTGGCTGGGTTGTGGAGATACAGAGGGTTGAGAAACAGGGATTTGCTCAATTCCTTGTTGTACCGCTTCTGGTTGTCTCTCATCTGGTGTTTTGGCAAGTCGGAATTTTCCAGAAGATTCTGGAATTTTTAAAGCATTTATAGGTAGGGCGTAACTTGCAAACAACAAACTACTACTCAGAAAAAAAATTAAAGCCAAGTCAAATCTAAAACAATATCTTATGTTGCTTTTGCCTGCCATAATTTCACTCCTCATTGTTATAAATTTCAATTATTGAGAGTGGATAGCTCATGCACAGTGATGCAAATTCAGCACCTAAGATGCTGCTAGCGATCGCTTGGAAAACATTTCCGTTTTTTATTTTAAATTGCTTAGTTACCTCTAAATTGCTACCTTGATGCAAAATAACTCTCCTGGCAGCTGCATAGCAAAAATATACGTCATGAATTAACATATACACAAACTGCAAATGGATTCCCAGTATGCTTTGCTGCCTGAATCCCGATTGCCCTAATCCTCAGAATCCTGATGGCAACCAGTATTGCCAAACTTGCAGTACACCATTGATACCACTTTTGAGGGGCCATTATCGTGTCATCAAGGTGCTATCTGATGAAGGTGGATTTGGCAGAACCTATCTATCAGAAGATGTAGATAAGCTGAATGAATGGTGCGTTGTCAAGCAATTTGCACCGAAAGTCCAGGAAACATCAGCATTGAAGAAAGCGATCGAGCTATTTAAAGAAGAAGCCCAACGACTACAACAGTTGGGAGAACATCACCAAATTCCCGCACTTTTGGCTTACTTTGAACAAGATAATTATCTGTTTTTAGTACAACAATTTATCGATGGGCAAAATCTACTACAAGAATTACACCAAACACTAAAATACAGCGAAAGCCAAATTATAGAACTTTTGCTAGATTTGCTACCCGTTCTCAAGTTTATCCACGATCGCGGCGTAATTCACCGCGACATTAAACCACAAAACATTATCCGCCGTCAAAATGACCAGCGATTAGTCCTAATTGATTTTGGCTCTGCAAAACAACTAAGAGCAACCATACAAACTCAACTAGGAACAACCATTGGTTCACATGGTTATACTCCACTTGAACAAATGCAGTATGGAAAAGCTTACCCAGCTAGTGATTTATTCAGTTTGGGTGCAACTTGCTTTCATCTGCTAACAGGAATTCGCCCATCCAAACTATGGATAAAACAGGGTTATGGTTGGATTGAATCTTGGCAGCAATATTTGAGTAATTCGGATAGAAACGGGGTAGCCTCTAGTGTCAAGTTGATTGAGATTTTAGACAAGCTGTTGGCAGCAGATATCCAAGAGCGTTATCAATCAGCAGATGAAGTCATCAAAGACTTGACACAGCCATTACTACCACCAGAACCCCCAACTTTAATAACAATCTCGCCGCCACCCGCAATACTGACAAATTTGCCAACCAGTCAGAGGTTAGTTCCACTAAAAATACTTGACGATAAGCTCAAAAAACGACTATTAATAAATGCTGCCATTGTGCTAACGGGATTAGGGGGAGTTTGGTATTTACAGTTTCTCCCGCAGCTAATAACTGATTCTAACCCCAGTCAATCTGTATCTAATCAACCCAATGCCCTAAAGGGACATTCTAGCGATGTAAACTCTGTCGCCTTTGCTCCCGATGGTAAAACCCTTGCTAGTGGCAGTGATGACAGGACAATCAAGCTATGGAATTTAGTAGATGGAAAAGAAATCCACAGCCTTAGAAATCACTCAGGATGGATTTGGAATATCGCCTTCAGTCCTGATGGCAAAACACTGGCCAGTGGCAGTGCAGACAAGACAATCAAACTGTGGAATCTAACAACTGGACAGGAAAACCGCACCCTGGAGGGACATTCTCAGGGAGTTGCTGCTGTCGCCTTCAGTCCTGATGGTAAGACTCTTGCCAGTGGTAGCTTAGACAAAACAATTAAACTGTGGAATCTGGTAACTGGAAAAGAAATCCGCACATTACAGGGACATTCTCAAGCAGCTGCTACTATCGCCTTTAGTCCTGATGGTAAAACACTTGCTAGTGGGAGTTGGGACAAGACAATCAAATTGTGGGATTTGGCAACTGGAAAGTTAATTCGTACCCAGGAAGGACATTCTGACTTGGTTCTTTCTGTCGCCTTCAGCCCTGATGGTAAGACTCTTGCCAGTAGCAGTAAGGACAAGACTATTAAATTGTGGAATTTGGCGACAGGAGAGACAATCCGCACATTGAAGGGACATTCTGAGAAGGTTAATTCCGTCGCCTACAGCAAAGCACTCAATGGTGTGACTCTTGTCAGTGGCAGTAATGACAACACAATCAAACTATGGAATCCGGCGACAGGAAAGATAATCCGCACTTTGAAGCGAGATTCTGGCTACATTTATGCTGTAGCCATCAGTTCAGATGGAAAAACTATTGCTAGTGGCGGTAGCGCTGATAATATTATGAAAATTTGGCGGGTATCTCAGTAAAAATTTTTATATCCTAAGATTTTTAATCGCATCTCTAACTGAAATCACTATACTTTTTACAAGAAAGCGATCGCTAAATAGCTAGGCGTAAATAAATTAAAGCTTGTAGTGAGTTAGCGCGGTCTTCTCTACGAGACGCTACGCGATGGGGGTTTCCCCCATGAGCGACTAACGAACCCGTTCGCGCAGCGTCTCCGTTAGGAGAAGGGTCGGGACTTTAGTCCTAACAATTTTTGTTTTGAGCGATGAATCTCACTTACGAACTAAGATTTTATTTGATGTTTAATTATACTTACCTATTTATATCTCTTGTCGTGTGCTGTAACTGATTCTCTACCATCATGCTTGTTTATTCAATATATAGATGCAACTTTAAGCTGATATAGATTTCCAGCTAAAGATTGACACTGGTACTGTCGTAACTTAATAAGCTATAAACAACAGTTAAACAAATTCAATTGAGGAATGTGATCGTGAAACGCTTTGATATCTCCAAAATTCTGGGCATTAGTGTTCTAGCCTTAAGTTTAGCTACGCTGCCTACTGTTGTGCCTGCTTCTGCCCAGACAACTACAACACCTGACACTACTATTACAGATACGAATACAGACCGCGGCATTACCGACGGTAATTACCAAGATGGCGATTGGGGTCTGCTAGGCTTGCTCGGTTTATTTGGTTTGTTTGGTCGCAAGAGCCGCAAAAATGAATCGGTGGGTTATGGAAATCGTGATGTAGTAGGCACTCCTGGTTCTCGTTCTAACTACTAATATTGTTAATGTTTTAGTGAATTCTACTACTGTCCGCTGCAAAAATCTTTGAGTAGAAGTATGGTAATAGCTTAAACGTGATATGCCGTTATTACTAATTTTCTGTCTGGGCTGTATATCGCTTCTACTCTTGGATATTGACTATGAATCCACCAGACTTTAATTCTAGACCCCTGTGCTGGCGCACTACCTGATATAAAGTACCCAGCACTTATCATTATTTGCTCGAATTGATTTGAATCGATGACTTTGCAATTAAAGCTTGGTATCCCCTGTATCTGATGCTTGTTGAGGGTCATAAGTGCCCTGGTACGTTGTCCATATTCTGTATCCTGGTAATACTAAAGCAATACCAGCATGACTGTGAATTTCACCAGGGTATTTGTAAGGCTGATCATCTGGAATACTACCACCAATACGAATGGTAAAGTTAGGCAACCATATATACAAACCAGGAATCAACAAATCCATACTATAAGTAATCGTTCTCATTTGCTCTTTTTTATCAAGAGCAACAATTTTGTTTAATCCAGTTTTTATAGCACTTAGCATCTTTGAAATCCTGCCTTGACATCGAGAGATAAATCGCTCACTGCGAACAAAAGTTTGATCTTACATTTAATTACATCTACCTATTTTAGGAGATTTTATTCAGAGGGAACTCTTAACGTCTAATGTGGATTAGATGCTAAAACCGTGTATCTATCGTAGAAACGTAGCATTACTTTGTCCATAGGCATCAACTTCAGCTAAAAATAGCTTTACTGTTGGACTCCTCACCCGCCAGAGAATGAATTCTCTGGCGGATGAGCGAAAGTCTACTTTAGTAGACTCAGGATTTTGGACAATTTTATAGTCATATAAAGATGACTTTTACTATGAGCAAGGAACTTCAGTTCAAGGCGGAATATGGATTTCACGTTAAGTTGACACGTATGTGCTTCGTCTCTACAGTACGCAGAATTTTTGATATCTGGTTGATTTTCATAATTCACATCAGGCGTAAAAATACAAATATTCAAATAGTTTTTTCTAAAAAATCAGTTTTGTAATTTTTAATTGTTAATTGCACCTCTAACCAAAATTACTGTACTATCCACACCAGAGGCGATCGCTTCAGGAATATTACCTTGAATCGCATGTTGTAATAATCCCTCACGAGAAGCTCCTAAAACTACAACATCGTAACCTTCGGTTTTTACTAGGCGAATCACACCTTCTGTAACTGAATCAGCTTGGACTGGGACAGCAACTACAGTATTAGATAAATTGCGACGACGCATCAAATGACGAATGGCTTGTTCTAAAACTGTCATATCTGGCTTTAACTCAGATGGTTTAAACACCCGTGTTAGGCGAATTTGCGGATTATTCCCCAATGTCACCAAAGCAGGTAACAATTTAATCGCCACCCGTGCATTTGGGCCACCAGCCATCGGTACTAGCCAGCGATTGAAGCAGTACTGAGTGCTGTTAGCGGATAGCTCTGGTTTAGCCCCTGAAGAGTGCTGAGTAGGGAGCGGGGAAGATGAGGGAAAATTTTCCCCTTTCTCCCTTTCTCCCTTTCCGCCTTTCCCCCTTCCTTCTTTCCTCCCTTGTCCCAATTTCACCAATACGACATCACAAGTGGCTTGGCGAATTATGGTGTCTACAACATTGCCAAAAATCCGCCCAGGGGTGGAAGTATTGCCTTTCCATCCCATTAAAATCAAGTCGATGTGTTGTTCGTTGATTGTCTCTAAAATTGCCTGTGCGACATCGTGAGTAACTCGAATCTGTGTATGTAAGGGAATTCGCCATTTTTTTGCTAAAACTTCTGCCTGTCGTAGCAAGCGACGACTTTTAGCAGTCCTTACCTGTGTTTCGGATGGGGAACTGTGGCGTGACACCAGCATTACTTGCACGCACTCTATTTCATAATGGCGATCGCGGGCAATAGCTGCTGCCATTTGTAAAAGAATACCTGCTGTTTCTGGATTAGCTACTGGTACTAATAATCTGCCTCTGCCAATGCTGGGCGATCGCGTTTGGTAAACTACATAAGAAGGTTCCGGCCGCGGCCCAGGAGTGCTATTTTCACCATTGAGATGGTCTGCTTCCGCTCGAATAATATCGCCACGGGTAATAATCCCAATGAGTTTTCGTCCTTGTACTACTGGCAAACGACTGACTTGATAGCGATCAAGTAAATACAGTACATTGCTCAAGGTATGGATTGGTGTTACTGTCATCGGAGCAGGCGTCATGATTTCCTTTAAAGGAATATCATTAGCTAAGTTGCGATCGCGTATTTTCAGTAAATCTGATTGAGTAACAATTCCTACCAGTTTACTCTCCTCTACCACTGGGAAACCACGATGATGAGAACGAGCAAACGCCTGCATAGCTTCTTCTAAAGTCATATCTGCATCTAGAGTTTCTACTCGTTCCTGCATCACATCTTTTGCTGTTAACTTTGTCAAAGTTCCTTCTATGGGAATCTCTTTGGTGAGAGTAATGCCGTTTAACTCTAAAAGTTTCTCATAGAGCGAACCAGGCACTACCTTCTCTGCAACTAGGTAAGCTGCTACAGAAACAATCATTAAAGGTAACACTAGATTGAAATCTGTAGTCATCTCAAACACAATCACAATTGCTGTGATTGGCACTTTAGAAACGGCGCTAAAAAATCCACCCATACCCGCTAGAGCGTAGGTGGTAAGCGAACCTGCTCCCAAAAGGTAAAACTCGCACACACCGATTAAATGCCCTAAACAAGAACCTAATATTAAACTGGGAGCGAATAATCCCCCAGGCGCTCCTGAACCAAATGCTACCAGGGTGAGGATGAACTGAGCCGCAAAAGCGATCGCCGCAAAGGAAGGATTAGCACTACCAGTAATCACATATTCTCGTAATCCAGTATTATCACGGAAATAACTAGGTAGCATTGCCACGACAATACCAGAAATCAATCCAGCTAAAGCCACCCGCAGTGGTAAGCTGATGTGCAAATTTCGATAGAATTTAATACTAAATATTAGTCCACGATTAAATAATGCACCTAGCAACCCTGCCAAGATGCCCAATAGTATGAAAAAGGGAATTTCTGGGATGGAGAATTGGCTAGAGGATTGCATTAATTGCAGATTCAGATCCAAACTACCCCCACCCAATAGCCGAGAAATTACCCCACCAATGAACGAGGCGATAATCGCGGTTCCTAGGGTAATTCCTGATAAATCCTGGAGTAACTCCTCAACGATAAATAAGACACCTGCAATTGGAGCATTGAAAGCAGCTGCTAAACCCGCACCTGCACCAGCAGCAATCATTTGCCGTCGATGCTCTGGGGAAGTCGGAACCCAGCGACTCATACCCGCTGCTAAACCTGCCCCGACTTGCACAGTGGGGCCTTGCCGTCCTAGAGTTATCCCAGAACTGATGGCAATCATCGCACTAAGTAACTTTACCCCTGCCACACGCCAAGATAAATTAACTGGCACATTGGCAAGCGAGGCTTTAACTTGCGGGATACCGCTACCCGCAGCCTCCGGCGCTAACCTCTGCACCAAAAAACCAGCCAGAAAACCAAAGCCAAGACCAATTGCTGGTAGAGTAAGCCAAGCTGGTAAAATGTGGGCACTATAAACTCGCCATGTTCCTAGCCATCCCGATCCAACTTTCAGGAACACCGCAGATAGAGCCGCAACCAGACCGATAACAGAAGCTTCTGCGATCGCTAAACCTCTTCTAGGCTGCCACCAAGTGCGAAAGCGCTGAGTCAGAACAGGAAGCGACATAGGGGATTGGGGATTGGGGAACTCGGGGCCCCCTTTGGGGATAAGGGGCAATGGGGATTGGATACTGGGGATTGGGTATTAGGTATTGGGTATTGGGGATTAGGTATTAGAAAACTCTTCCCCAGTCCCCAGCGATGCACTGAGCTTGTCGTACTCCTAGGTCGAAGCAAGCTACGCGGAGCGTCTCGTAGAGAAGAGAAGTGTTCCTAGTCCCCAGTCCCCAGTCCCTAGCTACGAGCTATTCTAATTGCTTCTCCCAGTCGTGGATAGTCCTTCTACTATCAAAGATGGAGTATAACAAGAACCATTCCAATCGGCATCGCCACCTAGTTTAACCACTTGTTTGAGGGCTGTGTAGACGTTGCCAGCAACCATCGTATCTTTAACGCGGCCAATTACGTGACCATTTTGCACACGGTAGCCTAAATCAATATTGATTGAAAAGTCTCCAGAAATACCGCCGCCACCACCCAGCATTTGATCCACAATCAAGCCATCATCCATTTGTTGAATCAAGTCTTGGAGGGATGCAGAACCGGGCTGGATGAGAAAATTAAATAAACCAGGGGTAGGGTAGCTACCTAAACCAGGGCGAAAACCATTCCCAGTCGTGCCAGTACCCAGTTGATGTCCGGTGGTGCGATCGCCATAAAAATGCTGTAAAATCCCGTTTTGGATAAACACTAAAGACTGAGTGGGAGTACCTTCATCATCAAAAGGACAACTATAAGGGCCTGCTTCTGGATCTTGGTAGAGAGTGAGACTGGGCGCAATTACTGGTTTTCCTAGACGTTCTGCCCAAGGGGAAGCTACTTCTAGAACTCGTTTACCGTTCAATGCCGCTTGCACAGTGCCCCAAAGCATATCAGCTGCTTTAGAAGTAAACAAAACTGGGATACGGCCAGTAGGGGGGGGAACGTTTTCTCTAGCCCAAATTAGCCGCTGTAAAATTTGGTTAGCTAATTTTTCGGGTTGCAGTTCACTCCGCTGGGTTTGCCCATCAGAAACACTCAAAAAATCATCACCACGTACCCATTCTGCTGACATATAACAGCTGAGGGTAGTATCGGTGTAGTGACAATCTAAACCTTTGGTATTGACAAGTCTGGTAGTTTCAACATCACATTCCCAGTCACTATTGCACACAACCTCTGGATAGGCGTCGCGGATGAGTGCGATCGCTTCTTTGCCCCAGTTTACCAAAACCTCTATAGGCACATTTTTCCCTAAGTCTGGGTAAGATGGCTGAAAATTACTGCCTAATTCCACTGGTTCCGGTTGATTCAGTTGACTCAAGGCAAGAGCTCGTTCTACCATTACTTGCGCTTGGACATAACCGTGAGCCACGGTGAGTCCTGGACGCCCGTTTCGCCAAAGCCTGAGTGCTGTGCCTTCAGATTGGCTAGTTTCTAGCTGCTTGAGTCGGTTTGCCTCAAAAAAAACTGGTCGAGAAAGCGATCGCGACTGATACACTTCAGCAGCTTCTGCTCCAGATTTTATAGCTAGTTCCAGCAAATGTTCTGCTAGTGTATCTTCTTGTGACAAAATTTCAGAACCCATGACCCTTAGTGAATTGTGGATTGTGGATTTTGAATCGCAGATGTAGACTCCCTAACAGAGGTGAGTCCAGCGCTGTACCCCTAGATAGAAGCAAGCAACGCACAGCATCTCTTTTAGAAGAAGGAAGGTTTCCCAACCACTGACGTTGGCGACGCTCAAGAGCGTCACTTAAAAGGCTTCCCGCAGGGTAGGCTGATACACACTCATAATTTCTAAAAATTATCGGTGTATTTCAGCAGTTGCGATTTGGAACCACACTCTAGGAAAGTTCTGATAGTCACCTGAAATTCCGATGATCGAACAACCCTCAGACTTTTCAGTTCAGATCAGACTTTCCGCAAATCAACGCTGTTTTTGTTTTAGAAAGTTATGTTCGTCGAATCGGCTTTCGGCGCTCAAACTTTTCGCTAATGGACGCAGATAATTATCCCAAATCATTGGCACGTCTAAACCTATTTCAGCGGTTTTAATTTAGAACCATACTCTTAGAAAGTTTTGAGCACCGCCCGATCGCGTTTAATCCCTTGCCCTAAAAGGCTTATCGTTATCCACATCTTTTCAATCTCTTGCTTCGTTGCTATCCCGCTTGAGAAGAAATTCCCAAGCTAATAGCTAAAGTTTTCTAAAAAAGACTCAGAAGAAGTTTTAGTCCACGCAAGCGTGGAGTTAGGCTATGAGCCTGCGATTGAAATCATAGGCTGAATATAGATTTGACAACAATTTGACAGTAACAAAAATGTGGGTAATAACAAACTCTAAAAAGCAGGGGATTAAACGCTCTCGTTAAGTTTTTGGTAATTATTCCAAATCATCTTTATGTCTCAACCTATTTTGGTAGATACTATTTTTGCTCATTAGTCAATAGGCACTTATAAACTATTGTTGATGACGAAGTATAAAATTTTTCTTTCTTCTGAATGCCATACTTTTACAGAAAGGAGGCAGAGGTTTAAAGCCAAGCCGAATTGTGGGCGACTTACTGTTTTATGTTAAGAGTTCCCTGTTCCCTTTCAAAGGAGATTGACTTCTTGTAACAACCAAAAACCAGTAAAAGATTGGGCTTTGGGATCAGACTGTACACCTATAAAATGTACTCCATTAGCTTTTTGCTTAGCTTCTTCAAAACCTTTGGCTTCTGCCAAAGTTTGAGGATTTTTAATATTTGCCACAATCCAGCTTTCTGTAACACCAGTCTCTAAAAGCAATTTTGCCCCTTGACTTGTATCAAATTTCATGAAAGCCAACTCCAAACCAGACATCCAGGCAGCTAAGGGCAACGCTCTAGATGAGAAAATCAAAATGCCAGGAATGCGGGTTTCAGGTGATATTTGAGCCAAATCTAGGGGAAAAGCTTCACCAAAGCTGATTTCCCACTCTGGCATCTCTACAAGATCCCCCGCTGGTAAGCTAACAAATATCCATTGCTGTCCTTCTAAAGCATCTGGTAAACGTTGAGGTAAAGGTTTTTCTAAGCGTACTGAAGGATTAGTTCCTGCTTGATACCCTGGCTCTTGAGGATACACTTGCTCCATTCGCTGTTCCAGCCATTGATTGAGAACCAAAGTACGACGGCTAGGCTGAGCGGGAATACCCAAGTCTTGGCAAGCTTTAGTAATCATATTGTTCATTTGGCGGCGGAAGAAGCGGATTTTTATTGGCGTTTCTCCTGCTTTAGTAATTGCCTCTTGTAGCGCTGTCCGCAACCAGCCAGAATTTACCTGGGTATTGGGGCAATATTGAGCATAGCGAAACAAAGAATCTGTTTTGGTGCTGATATCCGCAGGACTCTCGCAGACTAAGACTTCCCAAATTTTTTTCTGATTTGCGTCCAGAATTGGACGGGAGTAAAAATCCATTTCCCAAATATTGCCCATATTTTGCAATGAAAATCTGGCTGTTATATTTTCCTGATATTTAGATCATACGAGTGTTAGGGCAGCATGAAGAAATGGAGTAGACAGGAGCAAGGCGATCGCTCTTGAAGAGGTCTGTTGTTTCCATAATATAAATACAAAGTATGTCATAATCGGAGGTTTTATGTCCCTGACGCTTCAAGACTTGGAAAAAATACAGCAGCAGTATCCCGACTATCGCCTAGAACTAGTTAAGGGTAATATTATTGTCATGAGTCCATCAGGATACGAATCAGATGAGGTTGCAGCTGCAATGGTAGCCCAGTTACATAATTGGGTTAGACCGCGCAAACTGGGGCGAACAGCAGCTTCCAGCGCAGGTTTCAGATTGCCCAACTCAGATTTACGCGCACCTGATGCCTCATTTGTCTTAGCCGAACGCTTGCGTCGCAGTCCCAAGTCTTTTGCTCAATTGGCTCCTGATTTGACTGTAGAAGTGAAGTCCCCTAGCGATAATTTAGAAGATATTAGAGCTAAGATTCAAGAATTTTTGACTTTGGGAACTAAGGTAGGAATTTTGCTCAATCCCGATGAGCGGATTGTAGAAGTTTACAATTTTGGACAAGATGCAATAATACTTCACGATGGAGATGTTCTAACTGTTCCCGAATTGCTTCCTGGGTGGGAAGTGCCAGTTGCAGATTTGTGGCCTTTGGAGTTTGACTAAGGATAGTTGTAAAAAACTCTACAGAGGTAGATAGATGCAACTAGAAGAGAAGTTAGATCCCCGAAGTTAGATCCCCTACTTCTTTGAGAAATCGGGGATCTGGATAGCGATCGCAAATCCGAAAGCACGATCAACTATCAAGATTTGGCAGTTGCCGTCATGATTTCGGCTCTGCATCAACAGAGGGACGGTAAAATAGTCCTTACTTTCGTAGCTTCAAAAGACGAACCATGACAATGCATCCTACTCTCCAACGTGCATTTACTAACCGCCGCGTCCTCAAAGTGATTAGCGGGTTGAATAACTTCGATAGCGATCGCGTTGCTGCTATTATCAAAGCTGCTGAACTTGGCGGTGCTACTTTTGTCGATATTGCAGCCGATCCTGCCTTAGTTCAACTAGCCAAAAACTTGATAAATTTACCAATTTGTGTGTCAGCAGTAGAACCAGATAAATTTGTCCAAGCTGTGGCGGCTGGCGCTGATTTGATTGAAATTGGAAATTTCGATAGTTTCTATGCTCAAGGACGCCGCTTTGAGGCAGAGGAAGTATTAGCGCTAACTCGTCAAACTCGTGCTCTCCTTCCAGAAATCACCCTATCTGTCACCGTTCCCCACATCCTGGAACTAGACAAACAAGTACAGCTAGCTGAGCAACTCGTAAAAGCTGGAGCGGATATTATCCAAACCGAAGGCGGAACCAGCAGCAACCCATCTCACCCCGGAACTTTAGGATTAATCGAAAAAGCTGCCCCCACTTTGGCAGCAGCTTATGAAATATCCCGTGCGGTATCAGTACCAGTATTATGTGCTTCAGGCATTTCTAACGTTACAGCATCACTAGCGATCGCCTCTGGTGCTGCTGGTGTTGGTGTCGGTTCTGCCATCAACCAGCTCAATAGCGAAGTAGCAATGATTGCAGCTGTGCGTGGCTTAGTAGAAGCCTTAGAGACTGCTAGCAGCCACGCGATCGCCTAGGAGAGCTTTAACAGTTAACAGTAAACGGTAAACAGTAAACATAATTGGGTTTAAGGGAAACCGCTAGAGGGGCGAGTATTTGCAACTGAAAACTCATAACCCAAAGCCGATTAGTAACAGGCGCTATCTGGTGGGTTTATTAACAGTTAACAGTAAACGGTAAACATAATTGGGTTTAGGGGAAACCACAATATCGGCGAGTATTTGCAACTAAAAACTCATAACCCAAAGCCAATTAGGGCGAGGCGCTATCTGGCGGGTTTAAATCCCCCAACTGTTTACTGTTTACTGTTCACTGTTTACTGTTAAAGTTTCCCCAAACAATCCTTCAACGCATAAATCACCTGGTCTTGTTGTTGATCTGTGAGTTCTGGGAACATGGGCAAAGACATGACCTCATGGCAGGCTTGCTCTGCTACTGGCAACTCACCTGGTTGATAGCCCAAACTTTGATAAACTGGCTGCAAGTGTAAAGGGTGGGGGTAATAAACCATTGAATTTACGCCCTGTTCTTGCAATTGATTACGCACCCAATCCCGATATTTGGCGCTAGAACCATTTCTTCCCTCGCCTGATATGCGAATGGTGTATTGATTCCATACCCCAACACCTCCAGCTAATTCTTGGGGCGTAATGATACCGGGAACTTGATTGAGAAACTGGTGGTAATAAGCAGCGATCGCTCGCCGTCGTTCATTCCATATATCTAAATAACGTAGCTTAATCTGCAAAATAGCCGCTTGGAGAGCGTCCAAGCGGCTATTTACACCTATTTCCTCGTGGATATATCTAACTTTACTACCATGATCCCGTAGTATCCGCAGCTTAGCGGCGATCGCTGGGTCATTAGTCGTGATTGCTCCGCCATCCCCGCAACCACCAAGATTCTTAGTAGGGTAAAAACTAAAGCAACCAATATGTCCAATGCTACCGACTTTTTGATCGCCCCAAATTGCTCCGGTAGACTGAGCGCAATCTTCAATAACTGACAAATTGTGGGCCTCGGCGATCGCCATCAGCGCTGTCATGTCTACAGGCTGTCCAAATAAATGCACTGGGATAATTGCTTTAGTTTTGGGTGTAATCGCCGCTGCTATTTGCTCTAAATCTAAATTAAACGTAGTAGCGTCAATATCAACGAAAACTGGCTTTGCACCCACAGCGCTAATCACTTCAGATGTAGCAATAAAAGTGAAAGGCGTTGTAATTACTTCATCGCCTGCACCAATTTCTAAAACTCGTAGTGCTAAGTAGAGTGCATCAGTCCCAGAGTTACAAGCCACACATTCATTTACACTATGATAGGCGGCAAACTGTCGCTCAAAACCTTCGACTAGAGGGCCGCCGATATAACGACCAGAAGCCAGAACCTCCAAGACAGCTGCACTGATTTCTGCTTCGATGGTTGTGTATTGTTGCTTGATATCAAAGACAGGAATGGGATTTACGCTTTGGATCATGAGTTCTCATTTTATCGGAAGATACAAAGGATGCACTTCGACAGTCAATTTTTACTGATTGATATTATTAATCAAAGAAAGCTACTAAAAGACTGTCGCCCAGGATACGCATCAATAAAGGGTTTTGCTGAGATTTTATAATTGTAAGGCTACCATTTACTGGTAAAAAAGGTGATACATATCAACCAAGATCCAACACCTCAAATCAAAGTTCCAGCTGTTTAGGTTGTTTTAAGAAAAAAATACCAGGAGATAGAGAACCTATGCAGGATCTAATCAAGCTGGATGTATTAGATTTAGCTATTGCTGTGGGATTGATGGCGATCGCCATTGGTTTATCTGCGTGGGAAAAAATCGGACTAGAGTTGAACTTAGCCCTAGCTACCGGCAGAACTATCCTACAACTACTTGTATTGGGATACATTTTAGATTTCATTTTTGCTTTAGACAATGCTTGGGCAGTTTTGGCGATTTTATTAATAATGCTGACAATTACGGCGATTGTCGCACGAAATCGGATCAGCCAAAAAATTCCTCATGTGTTGCCTTTAGTATGGGGTGCAATTCTAGTCAGTACCGCTTTGACACTGCTTTACACCAACTTCTTGATTATTCAACCAGACAGATGGTATGAACCACAATATGTGATTCCCCTAGCAGGGATAATCTTAGGTAATGCTATGAACACAGCTGCGATCGCTGGGGAACGTCTTGTCAGCACTATTAACGCCTTTACAGTAGAAATAGAAACCCACTTGAGCTTAGGCGCAACACCCCAGCAAGCAATTAGACAGTACCGCAAAGAAGCCATTAGAGCTGGATTGATTCCCACTCTCAATCAAATGATACTCATAGGTATGGTCGCATTACCAGGAATTACCACAGGGCAGTTGCTAGCTGGAGTAAAACCTTTGGATGCTGTATCTTACGAAATTTTAATTATGTTTATGCTAACTTTTGCTAACTTACTGACAACACTTTTAGTTACTAAAGGATTGTGCCGTCAGTTTTTTAACTCAGCCGCGCAGTTGGTGAGGTGAGTGGGGGATTGGGGAACTCGGGGCCCCCTTTGGGGATAAGGGGCAATGGGGACTGAGGACAGTAGCCGTTAATTCATGTCATCATTTAGCTTACGAATCAGACGGGATAACTCACGAATAATATTCACAGCAATTTCGGGAGTTTCTTCAATGGCATCATAAAGTTGTTCTTGAGTCAGTTCCAAACATTCACAAGGTTCCAAAGTCGTGGCGGTAGCGGAGCGAGGTTGAGTATCAAATACTGCCATCTCACCAAAGTATTTTCCTTGCTCTACCTCTGCTAGTGATTTATCCCCAATGTGAACTTTAACTCGACCTGACACAATAATATAGAGCGATCGCCCTTCTTCTCCCTGTCTAAAAATGGTGTAATTAGCTGGAAATGACAACTCGCTCATCACTGAGGTGAGCCGCACAATAAAATCATCCCGCAATTCCTTAAATATCGGAACTCGCCGGACGAATAGTAAACGGTCAACACTGGTTAGCATAATTACAAATTAAACAATACTGGAAGTCTCAAAACTGAAGTTAGGGCGCGATTAGCCATATTATCCGATGTTTATCGTTAGTCGCCAAGAATGTGGAAGTGGGGGTAGTTAACAGTTAACAGTTAACAGTTAACTAGAGTATGAAGTTAGGAGCCAGCAGATGTTTTGGAAATGGTGTTTTCGACTACTAATAGTATTCCTGGGACTTTGGCTACTCTTGACTTTGGGTTCCCGTATAGGAGCAGAAATTTTTTGGTTTCAGGAAGTTGGCTACCTCCAAGTCTTTTTGCTGAGGCTAGTAACTAGGGGTGCTTTATGGGTATTCGTAGCTGGCGTCAGTGTTACCTATCTGCTGGGAAACCTTGTCATAGCACAACGGCTGAAGTATCCCCAGTCTTTGAAGATTGAGCAAGTTAGGCGGGAGGAAGCAAAATTCAGTAGTGAGCTAAAAAACTTTCTCAGTCCTCAGTATCCAGGACGTGATCAAATTCGGACACCTGATGCACGAAGCTTTAAACCATTGAGATTACGCTGGCTGTTGCCTCTAGCTTTGGTATTAAGCTTGTTGTTAGGGTTAATGCTAGCTCACTATGGTCAAATAGCCTTTTCATACTGGCATTATTCAGCTAACAAGGCAAATTTACCAGTGCCCGCTTTATTTCGGCCAGAGATCATCTGGCAACTGGTAAGGCAAATTTTATCCCAATGGTATCTTGGCTTAGTTGCGGGAGTAGCGATCGCTATTTTAATTTATCCCCGATTATTTTTCTGGGCGATCGCCATCATATTCAGTATTGGCTTAGGGTGGGTACTGTCACAACACTGGGCAAAAGTCCTGCAATATTTCCACCCGACTGCTTTCAATAACACTGAGCCTTTATTTAATCGAGATATCAGCTTTTATATATTTTCTCTCCCAGTGGGGGAACTACTGGAATTCTGGCTGATGGGATTATTTTTATATGGCTTCATCGCCGTTACCCTCACTTATCTTCTGTCAGCAGATAGTCTGAGTCAGGGAATTTTTCCCGGTTTTTCACCACAGCAGCAGCGTCATTTATATGGTATGGGTGGCTTGTTAATGCTGGTGGTTGCCTTGAGTTATTGGCTGAGTCGTTATGAACTTGTATATTCCAGCCGTGGGGTGAGTTATGGTGCTAGCTATACCGATGTTACAGCCCAGTTGCCAGCTTACACAGTTTTGTTTGTATCGGCAGTGGCGATCGCAATTTATTTACTTTGGCGAACGTTTTTCTGGCGACCAAAATCTAAATATCGCCGATTCGTTATTTACGGGTTGGGGATTTATCTAGTAATGGTTGTAGTGGGCGGATTTGTCCTGCCTAGTGCTGTGCAATATTTAATTGTTCTGCCCAATGAATTGCAACGTGAGCAACCCTATATTCAGCGTACTATCGCCTTGACTCGACAGGCATTCGACCTTGAAGCGATCGATGCCAGAACCTTCAACCCGCAAGGAGAACTGACTGAAGCGGATCTTAAAGCTAATGACCTGACGATTCGCAATATTCGTCTTTGGGATCAGCGACCACTATTAGAAACCAACCGCCAACTGCAACAAATTCGTCCCTACTATCGGTTTCCCGACGCTGATATTGATCGGTACACTCTACAAACAGACGTAACTACGCGCCGACCAGCTGCGCCTCAAAAACCACCAATACCTGAGCCGGAACCAGTTGAAGCAACAGAACGCCGTCAGGTATTGATTTCGGCACGAGAATTAGATTATAGTGCTGTGCCGCAGCAGGCCCAGACATGGGTTAACCGCAATCTAATTTATACTCACGGTTTTGGATTTA
The DNA here is from genome assembly GCA_019359395.1 of Komarekiella atlantica HA4396-MV6. Lineage (GTDB taxonomy): Bacteria > Cyanobacteriota > Cyanobacteriia > Cyanobacteriales > Nostocaceae > Komarekiella > Komarekiella atlantica. The sequence continues at coordinate 426,510 of JAHHHK010000001.1, read as the reverse complement.
CTCTTAGCCCAGTTAATACAGTTGGGCCAGGTGGGCTACCAGAATATTTTGTTAAAGATATTAGCGGTGATGGTCGTGCCCTCACCACTTCCAGCGAGGGTATTCGTGATAGTGTTCCCATTGGACAACCCCGAATTTATTACGGTGAAATTACTAATACTTATGTCATGACTGGCACAAGAGTTAGAGAGCTAGACTATCCCAGTGGCAGCGAGAATGTTTACAACAAATACGATGGCCAAGGTGGCGTCCGAATCGGTTCAGCGTGGCGACGGTGGCTATTTGCCATGTATTTGAAGGACTGGCAAATGGTATTAACGCGGGACTTTTTGCCTGAGACGAAGGTGTTATTTCGGCGAAATATTAACCAAAGAATTCGCGCGATCGCACCTTTTTTAAAATTTGATAGTGACCCCTATTTAGTTGCTGCGAATGCCAATCTTGACACGAATAATCCAGATTTCCCAAACAATCAAAGTTATCTTTACTGGATTATTGATGCTTACACGACAAGCGATCGCTATCCTTACTCAGATATAGATGGCGATGGGATCAATTACATTCGCAACTCAGTCAAAGTAGTGATTGATGCCTATCATGGCACTGTTAACTTTTATATTGCCGATGCCAGCGATCCAATAATTGCCACTTGGTCAGCAATATTCCCCAACCTATTCAAACCACTCAATACCATGCCAGTCAGCCTCCGCAGCCACATCCGCTATCCAGTGGATTTCTTCAAAACTCAATCTGAGCGGTTGTTGACATATCACATGACCGATCCCCAAGTATTTTACAACAGAGAAGACCAGTGGCAGATTCCTAACGAAATTTACGGCAGCGAAGCCCGTCCAGTAGAACCGTATTATTTAATCACCAGTCTACCTACCGTACCTTTTGAAGAATTTATCTTGCTTCTGCCCTACACTCCTAGACAGCGGACTAATTTGATTGCTTGGTTAGCAGCGCGATCGGATGGGGACAACTACGGTAAATTACTGTTGTATATCTTTCCCAAGGAACGTTTGGTTTATGGCCCAGAACAAATCGAGGCGCGAATTAATCAAGATCCAGTAATTTCTCAGCAAATTTCTTTGTGGAATCGGCAGGGTTCGAGAGCAATTCAAGGTAATTTGTTAGTAATTCCGATTGAGCAATCCTTACTGTACGTTGAGCCAATCTATCTAGAAGCGACACAAAACAGCCTACCAACTCTGGTGCGGGTAGTCGTAGCTTATGAAAACCGGATTGTTATGGCACAAACCCTAGAACAGGCATTGCAGGCAATCTTTCAACCAGAAGTTACACCACCTCCAGCGATTATCCGTCCCGTTGAGGAAGCAAGCCCGTCTAGTTAGAAATTATACACTACGGCAACAAAGAGGAATTTCTACCTTGTCTTCCCAGTCCCCAATCCCCAGTACCTTTTACCATTTCTGGATGTAAACGACTGATGAACCCTGATGAACGCCGATATGAAGATAAACAAGCTTTTACAATATTAGAAGTTCAAGAGCTGAATGTTAATTATGGCGGTATTCAAGCTCTCAAAAATATTAATTTAACTATTCAAAAAGGAGAAGTAGTTACTCTAATTGGTGCTAATGGTGCTGGCAAAACTACCACACTCCGCGCTATATCAAAAATAGTAAATCCTAAAAGTGGTGAAATTATTTATAGTGGACGTAACATTACACGTCGCCAAGCTCATGAAGTTGTCAAACTTGGTATTGCTCATTGTCCAGAAGGACGTAGAGTATTAGCGCGGCAAACAGTTTTAGATAACTTATTATTGGGTGCTTATATTCGCGCCAATCAAGTAGAAGTAAAAGCAGATGTTCAACGCCAATTTGAATTATTTCCGCGATTGGCACAAAGACGTAATCAACTAGCAGGAACTCTCAGCGGTGGTGAGCAACAAATGTTAGCGATCGCTCGTGCTGTAATGAGTAAACCAAAACTATTACTATTAGATGAACCTAGCCTAGGTTTAGCACCTGCGATCGTCCGGGAAATTTTCTCAATTATTCAAAATCTCCGAGCTACAGGCGTTACTATTTTGTTAGTTGAACAAAATGCCAATCTGGCTTTGCAAATTGCCGATCGCGGCTACGTTCTCGATGCTGGTTCTATTACTTTAACAGGTGCAGCATCAGAATTAATTAGTGATGAACGAGTTAGAAAAGCTTATTTAGGGTAATTAAACGAAGACTTGGGAGGTGTAAGCACATGGTAAAGTCACCAACTAAACCCTTAACTTTAGAGGAGTTTTTAAAACTACCAGAAACAAAGCCTAGCTCAGAGTACATCAATGGTGAAATTATTCAAAAGCCCATGCCTCAAGGAAAACATAGTATCACTCAAGGTGAACTAGTCAGCGCTATCAATGCTGTGGTAAAGCCTCAAAAAATTGCCCTTGCCTTTCCAGAATTACGGTGTACCTTTGGCGGACGTTCGATTGTGCCAGATGTAGCCGTGTTTGCTTGGGAGCGAATTCCCATAGATGAACGTGGAGATGTGGCGAATGTCTTTAAAACTTATCCAGACTGGACAATTGAAATTCTTTCCCCAGATCAAAGCCAGACTAAAGTAACCGGAAATATTTTACACTGCTTAAAGCATGGTACTCGCTTAGGTTGGCTAATTGATCCAGAGGAGCGATCAATTTTAGTCTATCCACCAAAGCAGCAACCAGAACTTTTACAAGAAGAACAGGATATATTACCAGTTCCCGATTTAGTTAGTGAACTTCAGTTGACTGTAGGGCAACTATTTGGATGGTTGAAGTTATATTAGACCTCTTGCAAAAGTCAGAAAACTATTAATGTCATTTTGACCAAAACGTAGTGGAGGGTACCCCTACGGGGAAGCAAGCTACGCGTAGCGTTCCGTAGGAAAGAATCTCCGAGATGTTTCGCTCCGCTCAACATGACAATTTAAGTATTTATGCAAGAGGTCTATTCTAGTACTCAGCTAGGTAGGATAGCGCTTTTGGTTGAGGGCTTTTTCTTGTCATTGATACACCTCATATTATCTGTTTTCTCTAGTTTACTTGAATATCTGACCCTCTCTAGCTAAGGAATGCGGTTCTAGTTTTTCTGTACTTTTCAAACCCGTCGAACTCACATTATCTTATTATCGGAATCGAAATCAAAAATTCTGTTCCTTCTCCCAAAACAGAATTAACCTTAATTGTGCCGCCATGTTTTTCTGTCACAATTTGATGGACAATAGATAATCCTAATCCCGTACCTTTGCCGACTGCTTTAGTAGTAAATAAATAGTCGAAAATTTTGCTTTTGAGTTCTTCGCTCATCCCTTTACCATTATCTGCAATTGATATTTTCACATTGTTATTTTCAACTGAAGTTTTAAGGGTAATTTTGTTAGGAGTTGCTTCAATTTCTTTTAAACTACGCCCTGTGTTAGATTCATCTAAAGCATCAATGGCATTTGCTAAAATATTCATAAATACCTGATTTAATTGACTAGGAAAACATTCAATTTCTGGTAAATTACCATACTCACTAATAACTTCAATTGCTGGACGCTGGTTGTTTGCTTTAAGACGATGATGCAAAATCATTAAGGTACTATCGATGCCGTCATTGAGGTTAAATTTATGCTTTGCATCGCTGTCAGCACGGGAGAAATTACGGAGGCTCTGACTGATGGACTGGATGCGATCGCCTCCCTGTTTCATTGCTTTAATCAGTTTGGGTAAATCCTCCTGTAGGTACTCCAAGTCAATAGCTTCTAGTTCATCTGCGATTTTGGCATCAGGTTGAGAAAATGTTTCACGGTAGAGATCGATAACTCTTAGCAAATCATTGGTGTAGTCCTGTACCGCATTGATATTGCCGATAATACAGCTCAGGGGATTGTTGATTTCGTGGGCAACTCCTGCCACTAGTTGCCCCAAAGCAGAGAGCTTTTCCTGCTGTACCATTTGAACTTGAGCCTGTTGTAGCGCCTGGGTACGTTCTACTACTTGCTGTTCTAAAGTATCCGTCAGTCGTTTCAGTCGCCAGTGGATTTTCATCCGTGCTAGTACTTCTGCTTGTTCAAAGGGTTTGGTGATGTAATCAACAGCACCTAATGATAAACCTTTGACTTTGTTATCAGTATCCGCTAAAGCTGTCATAAAAATTACTGGTATTCCCTCAGTGGCAGGGTTTGCCTTCAGGCGACGACAGGTTTCAAAGCCATCCATATGTGGCATTTCGATATCCAACAAAATCAATTCTGGATGGCTATAGTCCACCTGTGCCAAAGCATCTTCGCCATCCACTGCCATGCGGATTTTGTAGCCTGCTGACTTCAACGCACTAGAAAGCACAGATAAGTTGCTTGGGTTGTCATCGACAATAAGAATAAAAGGAGAATTCATAAAACAGTAAAGAGTAAACAGTAAACAGTAAGCAGTGAAAGGCGAATTTATTTTTTTATTCTGGTTGTTTTTAGGATGGAAAATAAAATTTTTCCGACTTCATCAGTATCTTGGTAAATGCTGTTAAATGCATTTATTTTTAGATATTCAGTATCTTTTAGTAAGGATAGCCAGTATTTAGTCTCCAGAGTCTCTTTATAAGCTGTAGAGATTTTCGCTGAAAAATCTAAACTAGAGATTGCTCCATTAGCTTCTGCAATATTTGCACCAATTGATGTCCTACTTCTCAAAAGTTGTTTGGATAAAATAAACTCTTTTTTGATTTCTTGCAAATATTTATAAGCGTTCACAATTCTAATCCCTAATGCATAGGCTTTATCATAAGCCATGCTCTTTCCTCTCAAATCCTCATTATTCATTTATCAATTAAACCCTCACTATTTACTCTTTACTGTTTACTCTTTACTGTTTACTGTAATAAATGTTCGCAGTTTTTTAATCTCACAGGCTTCGGCAAGGCGGATAAGTTCTTGAGCAAAAGCGGTGTTAGTTTCTTGGATTTGTTGGGCAATGTCGAGAATGCCGTCGAGGTCGTTTATTTGGGCTAGCTCTGCCAGTTGAGTTAAGATGGCAGCGGCAGGTGGTTCTGTCTGCTTAGATGGGACAGTTAGATTTTGCTTGTGATTGATTTCGGTGTCATAGATCCAATTGAGTTGTAGATATTTTTGAATTAACTCCAGCAGTGTTTGGGCTTGTACTGGTTTAGGTAAGAAGTCATTACCACCCGCATCAAGACTCTTGTGACGATCTATTTCAAACACACTTGCAGAGGAGACAAGGACAATTTGGTTTTGTAATTGAGGGTGCGATCGCTTCCAGCACGCCAGGGGCGATCGCAATTTCTGCAAAAATTCAAACCCATCCATCACAGGCATGGCTAAGTCAGTAATGATTAAATCCGGTGAAGAATGCAAGGTTTGCTCAATCCCTTCGAGTCCATTGTTGGCTTCGATAACTTCAAAGCCAATGGGTTCGAGGAGATTTACTAATACTGAACGATTTTCCCAACGGTCATCAATGACTAGAATTTTGCGTTTTGCGCCTTCATAACTTTTAATTACACCTTGCTGCATCACTCTAGAAGCAACTGCCCAATCCAAAGCTTGTTGGAGTTCCACCGCAAACGCAAAGGTACTACCTTCACCTGGGGTACTTTGGACTTTAATTTCACTCCCCATCATAGAGACGATTTTATGGGTAATTGCTAGTCCTAAGCCTGTGCCTTCGGCTTGTTTTTTAATATCGCCGACTTGCTCAAAGGGCAAAAAGATTTTTTCGATTTGTTCTGAGGTCATACCCACGCCAGTATCTTGTATTTGAAAGTGAATCTTCTGATTGATTGATTCGACTTTAAAAGTGACACTACCGCGCTCAGTAAATTTAATTGCGTTACCTAGTAGATTGATCAAGGCTTGACGGAGGCGTTTTTCATCTGCACAAATACCTTGGGGAAGATGAGAATTTGCTTGGTAAATAAATGCAATTCCTTTTTGTTCGGCGCGGATGCGATTTATTTCCACGACGCTTTGCAAGAAGGAAGGGAAGTAGAAGGGAACGGGATAAAGTTCGAGTTTACGGGCTTCGATTTTGGCGAGATCGAGGACATCATTAATTAGAGTCAGGAGATGTGTACCACATTGGTAGATGATGTCGATGCCGTTGCGTCCTTTTGAGGTCAGGGGTTCATTACGTTGCAAGATTTGTGCATAGCCAAGAATGCCATTGAGCGGAGTTCGTAACTCATGGCTCATGTTGGCGAGGAATTCGCTTTTGGCTTGGTTGGCGTTATCAGCGGCTTCTTTGGCGTGTTGCAGTTCAACCGTGCGTTCGGCAACACGATCTTCAAGTTCTGTGAAGGAGGCTTTAAGTTGGGCTGCCATTTGATTAAATGATTGTGCCAATCCTTCAAATTCATTAATGCCTTTGGTTTCTACAGTGCGATCAAGTTCTCCAGAGGTAATGGCTTCACTGGCTTGTTGTAATTTCAGAATTGGACGGGCAATCCAGCGAGAAGTGTAGATACCCAAAATCGTAGCAATAGCCAATGCCCCTAAACAGAGGAAAATTGTAGTACCAGTGTTGCCATTAATTTGTGCCATGAAGTCCGATTCTGGCACAGCTACTACAATCAACCAGTCCAGTCCATACTTATCTTTCCAAGGGGTTACTTGGACAAACTGACGTTGGTTATTAAATCGCAATATGAACTCACGAGTTTCTCGAATTGCTCGGAAGCTTCCAGATTGTTGTTGAATTTGACCGGCAACAGCTTTAATCAATGGATCAGGAATTGTGGAGACTGTAAACCGCTCCACGGAGTCTTTCTTTTTGTTGAGAATTGACTGCTGACCAGAACTTGCCACCAGTTGACCATTTGCTTCCAAGATAAAAACCTGCCCAGAAGGACTGACCTTGAGCTGTCGCAAGAAATTACTGATATGGCCAAGTTGCAAATCTGTCTCTATAGAAGCCCAAAATTTACCGTTTTGATCGAAAAGTGGATACCTCGCTGAAGCAACTACGTAATCCAGGTAATTTCCGATATTATTGGTATTTTTGTCTGTGGACTGGATTTCGCTGCCTGTTTGAGAGACTTCGACATTAGTGGCTACAAAAGCGTAGATATCTGCCCAGAAGGGGTTTTTGGCTTGGCGCGTCTTGATATGGGAATTGTCCTTTGACGGATCATAATCGTAGGTTTGAATTCGACTAGCCCGGTTTCCTGATTGATCGCTGGTGTAATCTGATGCCTTACCAGAACCAGGAAGATTTTCATAGATTAATAGGTCTTTTCCGTTTGTCCAGCGTCCTGCTCCGCCTTGTTTATCATCGAGCAGAGTGTAGCCTATGTAACTAATTTTCTCGAATACTTTTGCCTGTCGCCAGAAATAGCGTTCGCTGGCTTGGGTGTCCTTGAGGTTAAGCTGTCCAGTGGCGATCGCTTGGGCTGTTACTTCACCCAGTTGTTGAGGAAGAGATAGATAGTTGTCGAGTTGGTCATCGACTCGCACAGTGGCGCTATCAATCAACTGATTCGCCAAGTCATTGACTGCCTGCTGACCGTTTTTAAAAGAAAAATAGCCCACTAACCCAACGGCTGCAAAAATTTGCAGCACAAACGGCACAATCAAAACTGCCCGCAATGGTACACGATGAATTAGGTGGCGATTGATGTGATGCTTTGAAAAGGAAGACATGGCCGCTGCCTCCGATAAATTGGCAAAGCCTGAGTGCAGTTTTATTGTTCCCTTACACAAAACAAAACAAACCTAAACTGACTCTCAAGGTGTTAGATAGACCTTGGTTATTTCACCGAAATTTCAAAGCAAAACTTCGTACAATAATATGGATGCGATCGCTCATCGCGAAATTCTGCTATCGCCTTCCCTACTTCAACAGCAGTTACCTCAATGGTTACTAAATCCTGATTGTTCTAGAAAGGGTGACCGCTGAGATACATACAAGTGTGATTCGTTGTAAAGTTATGAGAAGCAAGTTTTACAACAAAGCGATAAAGCAACAATATTAATGGGTTTTAAACTTAAAAACGTCATTCCTTGGGGACGTTCGATGCAGGAATATATCAAGATGTTTGACTTAACTTCTGATGAACTCAAGTTAAACATCCTCGATTGTGCTGGTGGGCCTGCTAGTTTCAATGCAGAAATGACATACCAAGGCTACAAAGTTATCTCTTGCGATCCAGTTTATCAATTCACAGCAGATGAAATTGCTCAACGGATTCAAGATACTTATGAAACAGTAATACAAGGTGTCAAAGCCAATCAAGAATGTTACGTTTGGCAAGATATTCAGTCACCTGAACAAATGGGTAAAATTCGGATGGCGGCGATGCGTCAATTTTTGGCAGATTTCCCTTTCGGAATTACAGAAAGGCGTTATCTTATAAATGAATTACCTAGCTTACCGTTTGAAACAAATCAGTTTGATTTGGCTTTGTGTTCCCACTTATTATTTACTTATTCTGATCAGCTTCCAGAAGAATTTCATCTCTCATCAATTATAGAAATGTGTCGAGTTGCCAAAAAAGTACGGATTTTTCCACTATTGAAAATATCTGGTGAACCATCTCCCTGGCTGCAACCAATTATAGATAAACTACAACAACGGGGATATTCAGTGGAAATTAAACAAGTACCTTATGAATTTCAGAAAAATGGCAACCAAATTTTGTGTGTTAATGGAATTTCTGCCAAGATGCAAAACTGAAGCCTCTTCAAATTTCACCTAAATGGGTTAATTTATTACAAATAATTACAAGATTTGTCATATATTGGATTTCAGCCCACTTTGTGGCTGTCTATCGTAGATGCGAACTTTAATCGCCTGAATATTTAAAGCAATGAGTCAAATAGTCTGGATTGCAAGACATGCCAACCGCTTAGACTTTGTTAACCCCGATTGGTTTCTCACCGCAGAACGACGCTACGATCCACCTTTGTCTGATGATGGTGTGGTGCAGGCGCAGCAGTTAGCTAATCGCTTGAAAGGCGAAAATATTGCTCATATTTTTGCTTCTCCCTTCTTGCGAACTGTACAAACAGCAAACAAAGTTGCAGAAGCTCTCAACCTGTCGATTAAGTTGGAAACAGGCTTGAGCGAATGGCTAAATCCCGCTTGGATGACAGAAGAACCAGAAAGACTCTCAACTCCAGCTTTAGCAGAATTATTTCCCAGAATTGACATTGGTTACACTTCGCGTATCTCCGCCAATTATCCTGAAACCCATGAAAAAGTGCGGGAACGTTCAGGGCAAACTGCGAGATGTCTGGCTAACGAATTTTTCCCAAAAAATATCTTGCTGGTAGCGCATGGTGCTTCTGTACTGGGGGGAGCAATGGGGCTAGTGGGGGAAATTGCCAAAACAGAGGTTAAAGCTTCCTTATGTTCTTTAGTGAAAGTTGTACGTCAAGATTCACAATGGTTATTAGAACTAAAAGGCGATATCTCTCATTTAAGCCTGGTAGAGAAAGTAATTCGATTTAACTGAATGTAACTAATATGACATTACTCTTAGCAGGAGACATTGGCGGCACAAAAACTATTTTGCGAGTGGTTGAGGTATCAGAGTCGCTGGAGTTACGTACTATTGCTCAGGAAAGCTATCGCAGTAGTGATTTTCCTGATTTAGTACCGATAGTGCAACAGTTTTTGGCCAAAGCTGACACGCCAATCCCACAAAAGGCTTGTTTTGCGATCGCAGGCCCAGTAATCAAAAATACTGCCAAGCTGACCAATTTAGTATGGTTTTTAGAAACCGAACGACTAGAACAAGAATTAGGCATCGCGCACATTTCCTTAATCAACGACTTCGCCGCAGTTGGTTATGGCGTTTTAGGTTTACAAAAACAAGACTTACTGACTTTGCAAGCTGGTAAGTTCCAAGCTGAAGCCCCCATTGGGATTATTGGTGCTGGTACTGGCTTAGGACAAGGATTTTTAGTTAAGCAAGGGCCTTACTATCAAGTCTTTCCCTCAGAAGGTGGACACGCTGATTTTGCCCCCCGTAATGAATTAGAGTTTCAACTGTTGAAATACCTGCTAGATAAGCATGATATCCAGCGCGTTTCTGTAGAACGAGTGGTTTCTGGTCAGGGAATTGTCGCAATTTACCAGTTCTTGCGCGATCGCAAAATCGCCCCGGAATCACCAGATGTCGCTCAAATTGTCCGCACCTGGGAACAAGAAGCCGGACAACCAGAGAAAAGTGTTGATCCTGGTGCTGCTATTGGTATGGCTGCATTGCAAAGAAGCGATCGCTTGTCTGAACAAACCTTACAACTATTTATAGAAGCTTACGGTGCAGAAGCCGGCAATCTTGCTCTCAAACTTCTACCTCACGGCGGCTTATACATTGCGGGTGGTATTGCTCCGAAAATACTCCCCTTAATGCAAAACAGTAATTTCCTGTTAAGTTTCACCCAAAAAGGCAGGATGCGTTCCATCCTCGAAGAAATACCTGTATATATTATACTCAATCAACAAGTAGGGCTAATTGGTGCTGCTTTGTGTGCTGCTAGGTTATAACAACTAACATCCTCAGTGATGTCAGCAATATAAAAGCAAAAACTATGACACTCAGATGTTTGTTGCCATTAATCGCAGCTACTTTTTTATGTAGTGGATCTGTTTCAGTAGCGCGTCAACCCAAACGTCCATCTCAACCTAAACCAACTGCTACCCAACCAGTGCAGCCACAATGGAAGTTATTTACTGCTCCAGATGGGCGTTTTACTATTTTGATGCCTGGAATGCCTCAAAGGGAAACTCAAACCCAAAAAACCTACATGGGGGTAATTAACTTAGAAATATTTGTCGCTCAACCGCCAAAGCAGCAAGTGGCATATCTAGTGACTTACAATGACTTTCCTCACAGTTATGGTCAAATGGCTAACCCTCAAGAAATACTGAATAAAGCCCAGCTTATGGCTTTAAAAACTACAAAAAGTAATTTAGTTCGTCAACGCAACATTCGTAGTTCCAATGGTCATCCGGGGAAAGAAATTGAGTACGTTAACTCTGGAGGCAAAATCACTAAAAACAGGATGTATGTTGCCGAAGGACGGTTGTATCAGGTAATGGCCATAACCACGAGAAAGCAACATAAGACTTTAGCTAGAACTATTACAGGTTATTTAAATTCTTTTACTGTAGTTTTGAAAAAGTGAAATAATTTACCTGCCTTGGACTTAAAACAGTCAACAGTAAACAATAAACAGTAAACAGTCAAGATAATTAGGTTTAAGGGGAACCACTAAGGGAGCGAGTACTGACAGCTGAAAACTAATAACCCAAAGCCGATTAGTGGCAAGTGCTATCAGCCGAGTTTAAATCTCCCACCATACCTCTTGATAACTGTTTACCGTTTACTGTTTACTGAATTGATGGGTACAATGCCCAAAGCCTACAGAAAGTAAGTGAAAATTTAGTGAGCAAATATTCATGAGATATAAACTGTTGGGCAAAAGCGGGTTAAGAGTCTCAGAACTCAGTTTGGGAACCATGACTTTTGGTGAAGACTGGGGTTGGGGTGCATCTAAAGACGAAAGTCAAAAAATATTTGATACTTATGTAGAAGCTGGGGGCAATTTTATTGATACTGCCAACGGTTACACTGATGGCAGCAGTGAAAAAATTGTTGGTGAATTAATCGCTAAAGACCGAGAACGCTTTGTAGTTGCGACTAAATATTCTTTTCCCTTGCACATGAACGACAAGCAAGGCAATCATCCTAATGGTAGTGGTAATCATCGCAAGAATTTAATCCAATCTTTAGAAGGTAGTCTGAAACGGCTGAATACTGATTACATTGACTTATTTTGGTTGCACGCTTGGGATTTCACAACGCCCATTGAGGAAGTATTGCGATCGCTTGATGATGTTATCCGTCAAGGTAAAGTACTCTACATTGGTATTTCTGATACACCTGCTTGGATCATTTCTCAAGCAAACACTATTGCCCATTTTCAAGGATGGACACAGTTTGTTGCTTTGCAAATTGAATACAGTTTGATTCAGCGGACACCAGAACGAGACTTGATCCCGATGGCTAAAGCCTTCGATTTAGCAATAACCCCGTGGTCGCCTTTGGGTGGTGGTGTGTTAACAGGTAAGTACAATAAGCCTAGTCAAGAAGGCGGCGAACAGGGACGGTTAGCAAGTTTTGGAGGAGTTGCTGAGAAGAATTTAGCAATTGCTGATGCTGTCAGCCAAGTCGCCGCAGAAATTGGTCATACAGCCTCACAAGTAGCACTGGCTTGGTTACGCGCTCAAAGTAACGCAATTATCCCCATTATTGGCGCACGTAAACTGACTCAGTTTCAAGATAATTTGGCTTGCCTTGAGCTGCAATTATCACCAGAACATCTACAGCGCTTAAATGAAGTCAGTGAAATTGAGCTGGGTTTCCCCCATGACTTCTTAGAAAATGACGTAATTCGCGATCGCCTTTTCGGTGGCACATTCAGCACCATAGACAACCATCGCACGTTAACCCCATAGTCATTGACAGTAACACATTCAGCCATTAATTCAATCTGTCGTCAGAGAGTTTCGCACAACTAACAACTATCTGTAGACTTAGTTATTAACAGGCATTAACGTATAACCATGAGCGACAACACCCTTGCATCACGTTTGTATCCCACCCGCATTGACCTTCCCGCCGCAGCGCGAGTGCAAATCGTGGTGATTCTCAACCAAACCTTAGCGGCTACTTTAGATCTGAAAACCCAGGCAAAGCAAGCGCATTGGAACGTTAAAGGCACTGACTTCTACCAGCTGCACGAATTGTTTGATGAACTGGCTGGCGAATTAGAAGAATACGTCGATATGGTTGCTGAACGCGTTACAGCTTTAGGCGGCTACGCTTTAGGAACAGCTCGCGCCGCAGCCAGTAATTCGATTTTGCCAGAATATCCTTTTGATATTTTGGATGGCAAAGAGCATGTAACAGCATTGGCAGATCGCTTTGCACCCTATGCTAAACATATTCGGGAAGCGATCGATAAAACCGATGAATTAGGCGATGCTGATACCGCTGACCTTTACACTGAAATTTCTCGCACCATTGACAAGCGACTCTGGTTCTTAGAAGCTCATCTGCAAGTATCAGAAATCAAGGGAGATAATGGCACAGCAGGTGCTACTACAAAAATTCCCCAAAAAGCTGGTGTAAGATAAAAAGTTTCCCAAATCCAGTAGTATCTTTTTGGTAAGTACGTTACTTTTAAGTGCGTACTTTTCTTTTTATATGTATATACTTTATTATTTAAATAGTTCAAAAGCAGGTCTATAAAGTTCAAAAAAGCTCTTTGAATAGTAGCAAAGCGATGCAGTCTGATTTTATAGAAGATCACTACAAAGAGACTCAATACTTCTTTTGATCAGTATTCTTTACCTCTAGCGTGGACTAAACAATGGTTAAGAGGAAAAGTAGTGAATTTAAACCCTTTCTCTTGAACCGAAAAGTATTGCAAAGATACTTGATTTATTGACGTTAAAAACTCATGAACAGCGAGGTATTATGTCTCAAAATACTATTAACCACCTAATTCATGATCGGAACGCCCGCGGTCGTGCTCAGATGGGCTGGCTCGATAGTTACCACACATTTTCATTCGGTAGTTTTTACGATCCAAATCGGATGGGATTTCGCTCTCTAAGAGTGATTAATGATGATCGCATCGCACCAGGTGCAGGATTCCCCACCCACAGTCATCGGGACATGGAAATCCTCACTTATGTCTTAGAAGGGGCGGTAGAGCATAAAGACAGTTTAGGTACAGGGTCGGTAATTCGTCCCGGTGATGCTCAAATAATGAGTGCTGGTACTGGTATCGCCCACAGCGAATTTAATCCCTCACCAACTGAACCACTCCACTTGCTACAAATCTGGATTCTTCCTGATGAGCAAGGGCTAGCACCAAGATATGAACAAAAAGCTTTTTCTCTAGAAGAAAAGCGTGGCAAACTACGTTTAATTGCTGCTAAAGATGGGCGCGATGGTGCTGTAACAATTCACCAAGATGTTGATTTATATACATCCGTTTTGGAGGAAGGTGATGTTATTAATTATCACGTTCAACCCCATCGTTACGCCTGGTTACAAATGGCTCAAGGGATAGCAAACTTAAATGGTGAAGAACTCAGAGCAGGCGATGGTGTGCAAATCAATGGTGAAGAACAGCTAGAAATTAGCACCAACATTGGCGCAGAAATATTACTTTTTGATTTGGGGTGATAGCTAGTTATACCAAACTAAGATTTGGCGATCATCTCAATTAGCAACCTTACCCGCCCAGAATTCAAATTCTGGGCTAGTAACCTAACTTTACTAAAACCCAAAAAATCAAATCCAACCTCTCTGTGTTACCTTTGATCACTCTCCACACAAGGCATCTAGCATAATCCCTGAGTTAGCTCTCCGGGCAAAAAAAGGCAATATATGCTAGAATTGTATCAAAATATAGCAATTATTCAAGAGAAAATTAGAGTAATTTTGCGCTTTGTCGAGTATAAAGGCTAAAATCTGAGATTTTTGGAGATTTTTAGGTTATGACATTCTCACAGGAGAGGATTATCCCGACAGACTTGCGGAACGAAATGTCGCAGTCTTATCTGGAATACGCCATGAGCGTGATAGTGGGTCGGGCGCTGCCAGATGCCAGGGATGGTCTAAAACCTGTGCATCGTCGCATTCTTTATGCAATGCACGAGCTAGGTCTGCTCCACGATCGCCCTTTCAAGAAATGCGCTCGTGTGGTGGGGGAAGTACTGGGTAAATATCACCCACACGGTGACACAGCAGTATATGACGCCTTGGTGCGGATGGCGCAGGATTTTTCGATGCGATCGCCCTTAGTTAACGGGCATGGTAACTTTGGTTCGGTAGACAACGACCCGCCAGCGGCAATGCGATACACAGAATGCCGCTTGCAAGCTCTAACTAGTGCTGGTCTACTTCACGACATTGAATCAGAAACCGTAGACTTTGCCGATAACTTCGACGGTTCCCAGCAAGAACCGACAGTTCTACCGGCACGTATCCCCCAGTTGCTACTCAATGGCTCCTCTGGAATTGCCGTGGGTATGGCAACCAACATTCCGCCTCATAACCTGGGCGAATTGATTGATGGCTTGGTGGCACTAATTCACGATCCAGAAATCACCGATATCCAGTTAATGCAGTATATCCACGGCCCAGACTTTCCAACTGGGGCGCAGATTTTGGGGACTGCGGGGATTCGAGAAGCTTACACCACAGGGCGTGGTTCCATCACCATGCGTGGTGTAGCCAATATTGAAACCGTCGAACAGCGAGGGCGTCCAGATAGAGAAGCAATTATCATCACCGAACTGCCCTACCAAACCAACAAAGCGGCGCTAATTGAAAAAATTGCCGAAATGGTGAACGAAAAGCGTTTAGAAGGGATTGCAGATATCAGAGATGAAAGCGATCGCGACGGGATGCGGATTGTCATCGAACTTAAGCGTGATGCTTATCCCCGCGTCGTCCTCAACAACCTCTACAAACAAACGCCACTCCAAGCCAACTTTGGCGCAAATATGCTGGCGTTAGTAAACAGCGAACCCCAGATCCTCACCCTCAAGGAGTTCTTAAGCGTCTTTTTGGATTTCCGCATTGAATCCATTGCCAGACGCACCCGCTACGAACTACGCAAAGCTGAGGAACGCGACCATATCCTACAAGGATTATTGATTGCTTTATCCCAGTTAGATGCAATTATTAACTTGATTCGCCATGCTCCTGATGCGCCCACAGCCAAAGGTGAGTTAATCACAACCTACGGTCTTTCGGAACTGCAAGCAGATGCAATTTTGCAGATGCAATTGCGGCGTTTGACTGCCTTAGAAGCAGATAAAATTCGCCAAGAACACGAGGATTTACAAGCGCAGATTACCGACTTGCAGGATATTTTAGCTCGGCGGGAAAGAGTCCTGGAAATCATTGAAACAGAAGTTACACAACTCAAAACCAGCTTCGCCACACCTCGCCGTACGGTAATTTTACCAGGTGAAGGAGAATTAGATGATCGTGACCTGATTGCTAATGAAAAGGCAATAATTTTAGTCACCGAGCAAGGTTACATTAAACGGATGCCGGTCAACACCTTTGAGGCGCAAAGCCGCGCTACCAGAGGTAAAGCCGCAGCCAAAGTCAAAGATGATGATACCGTTGAGCATTTCTTGACTTGCTGTGATCACGACAGTATTTTATTCTTTAGTGAGCGTGGTGTCGTTTACTGCCTGAGAGCGTATCAAATTCCAGTAGGTTCGCGCACCAGCCGCGGTACACCAATCGTCCAAATGCTCCCTATTCCCCGCGAGGAAAAAATCACCTCGATTGTACCCGTTGACGAGTTTACCAACGAAGAATATCTGGTAATGCTCACCAAAGGCGGCAATATCAAGAAAACTGAATTAGCGGCATTTAGCCATATTCGAGCTAATGGATTGATTGCCATTTCTTTAGAAGAAGGTGATCAACTACGCTGGGTACGACGCGCTAAAGTCGAAGACAGCATCATCATTGGTTCTCGTCAAGGTATGGCGATTCACTTCCGATGCACCCATGAACAACTGCGTCCTCTTAGTAGGGCAACTCGTGGGGTAAAAGCTATGAAGCTAAAGAATAATAACGATGAACTGGTGGGGATGGATATTCTTCCTGCGGCAATTCTGGAAACTTTGAATACAGACGTAGCCGACGTAGTTGAAGATATCGAAATAGAAGATATCGAAAATGAAGAAACCGCAGAAGTACCTAGCAACGGTAGTATCGGCCCTTGGGTATTGGTAATCACAATGGGAGGATATGGCAAGCGCGTACCAGTTGCTCAATTCCGCCTGCAAAATCGTGCCGGTCAGGGTTTAATGGCAACCAAATTTAAAAACCGCAAAACCAAAGACCAATTGGCAACTCTCCGCATTGTCAACAATGACGATGATGAAATCATGATGGTTACTAATCGCGGTATTATTATTCGTCAGGCAGTGAATGCGATTTCTATACAATCGCGATCGGCCACCGGGGTAAGAGTGCAGCGCCTAGACGAAGACGACGCCATTACCGGAGTGGCAATAGTTCCTCCCGATACAGGTGATGCGGAAGAAGCAGAATAACAAGCAGAGGAAGCAGGGGGAGAGGTTTATCTCCTTAATCCCTTGCTTAATTACCTTGGGTAGTGGGGTTTTAATGGGGCTAACCGTGGCCCCTGTAGGTGCGTGGTTCTTAGCCTGGATTGCCTTAGCGCCCCTCTGGAGCTTGGTTGTTACTTCCTCAAAACACAAAAACCAATTTCCCCCTGCTTTCCTCTGGGGTATCGCTTATCACGGTATCGCCCTATCTTGGATTACGGGAATTCATCCCATGACATGGTTGGGTGTTCCGTGGTTGCCAAGTTTGGCAATCACTGTCTTTTGTTGGGGATTCATCAGTGTCTTGGGAGGAGTATTCGTTACTATTTGGGCGGCTGTAATGGTTCGCCTGGGTGGAAAAAAATCGTGGCTACGTATACTAATTGGTACAGCCGTCTGGTGCGGCTTAGAAAGTCTGTGGAGTGCCGGGCCGCTGTGGTGGAGTTCCCTAGCTTACACACAAAGTCCGCACAATCTCGTAATTTTGCACTTAGGTCAACTCTCTGGGCCTAATACTGTGACAGCGGCGATAGTTGCCATCAATGGCTTGATTGCTGAAGGATGGATAAACCGCACAGACGCAACAGAAAGTCTGAGCGTCGGTTTCCAGCAAACAGACGCCACTTGCTTCAAGCCGGGAAACCCGAAGGGCGCAGTGGCTCAACTTTCCAAGACAGAGAGCGCAGAGAGAATTTCCTCTGTGTCGCGCCAGTTGCTACAACGGGGGGAACCCCCGCAACGCACTGGCTTCTCTGCGCCTCTGTGGTTCGTAAATAAATACTTAGCTACCGCTACAGGACTATTAATTACCTTACACCTCATTGGTTTAATCTTATACATTCGTCCTATTGCTCAAGTACCAGAAGCAGCATTGAGAATTGGGATTATTCAGGGTAATATTCCTAACCGACTTTTACTAGGTTCTGAGGGGTTTCGTCGCGCTCAAGAAAATTACACTAATGGATATATAAAGTTAGCAGAGCAAGGTGTAGATGGAGTTCTGACACCAGAGGGAGCTTTACCTGTTTTCCAGCGTAACTTGATGGAAACTGCTTTAGTCTCAGCAGTGCGGGAAAAAGGCATAGTTGCTTGGATTGGGGCTTTTGGAGAACGGGGACGCAGCTACACAATTAGCTTGTTTACTTTTAATGGTGATGGTGAAATTGTCAGTCGCTACGACAAAGCCAAATTAGTACCTCTGGGGGAGTATATTCCTTTTGAAGGGATTTTAGGCGGGATAGTTCAGCGCTTGTCGCCTTTGAATGCACACCAAATTCCCGGTTCAGCAAATCAGCTAGTTGACACGCCTTTTGGTCGAGCTATTGTCGGTATTTGTTACGAATCTGCATTTCCAGAGCAATTTCGCCGTCAAGCTGCTGCGGGTGGGCAATTTATCCTCAGTTCTTCTAACGATGCTCATTACAGCGCTCACATGCCATTCCAGCACCATGCACAGGATATCATGCGGGCAATTGAAACTGATAGATGGGCTGTGCGGGCAACAAATACCGGATATTCAGCTTTTGTAGATCCTCACGGCAAAACTTTGTGGATATCTGGATATAATACCTACGAAACTCATGCTGCAACGATTTATCGCCGACAGACGCAGACTTTATATGTTCGTTGGGGTGATTGGTTGACACCATTGTTGTTAGGGTTAAGTGTCGTAGGGTGGTTTGTAAAGAAAGGCAATGAAGACCACTATGAGCAAGTTATTAAGTAGCTAAGCGTAAATAAATTAAAGCTTGTAGTCGGGACTTTAGTTCTGATAATCCTCGCAGTGAGCGATTTATCGCTCACTACGAACTAGGATTTTATTTTATATTTAATTATACCTGCCTACTTAAATAACTCTCTATGGGTGGCATAGATTTTTTGAAAAGTAGCAATTGTTGCTAATTCAACTAGAGGCTTGCGATAAGATTTCAATAATTTCCAACTCTGATTAGACACCTAAATCTTTATTTTTTAGGAAAATTTTCTAGTAGCTATAGTGTGGGCGATCGCATAGCCCACAAAATAACTGAATATACAGATTTTTAATACTTCTCATCCTAGAAAACTTTCAATTCCTGTTAGTAGTACTCTTGAGAAATTTATTGTAGCTATAGCTCGTTTCTTGGTAACGGTAGCAATAATTTCACTATCGATATAGCTAACATCATCAAACTGCTTTTAAATTACACGTAAAGGACGAATGACTAATTTAAATAACTTCCAAAAACTCATAGCGCTGGCAAATGAACACGGGATTATTTGCCAACCAGCATTAGAAGAATGCTTGATTGCATCCTTACCTGGATACGATAATTTTTTATTAGCTTTTACTTGGTCTGGTGCAGTTGAAGGAGAACCACCAGAGCATGAATTAATCGCAATTAGCGTCCAGGATATGGCTAAAGAAGTTACGGTTGCAGCTTGGCAGATTCCTGCTTATTTATTTGGCAATGTTTTGAGGCAGGCACAAATGCTTGTTGCTGCTCACAAAGATTTTATTAGTTAACGGACAACAAGCGCGGTTGGATATTCTCTAAATCATTTCACCATTTGATCGCAGAGCGCGATCGCCAGCGCTGCTGCCGCAAGTACTGCTATTGTCTGAACGTGGTTCCAGAACGTCCAGCTGTTCAGTTATCTAGCCCATAGGTTCGCGCCTTCAGTGTTATCCGGTTTGGCGATCGCCAGCGCATCGTTCAGTCGCACGTTGAAGGCGATCATTTTTATGTTTTCCTTCATCCTGCTTCTCTTTACAAAAGCAAAATTTTGCTGTACTTTAATCTTCAGTAATTTTGATAAAAAATATATAGAAATTTTACTAACCAGATGTGATTTGGGAAGAATCAGCATAAATTAGAAACTTATGCCACTCTCATAACAGAAATTAACATGAAGCTGGTAGTTTTTATTCGTTCTATCTGGAGTGTCAATTTATCGATGCTTTGGGAGATAGCTAATGGTATCTAAGGATGAACTTCAAAATACTTTGAAGACAAAATTTGGTATTAATAAAAATATCAGTCAACCCCTCAGTAGGAAAGAGTGCGAAGAACTGCTTAATCTTCTTTATAGTGAACCTAGTGCTGTCAAGCTCATTAATTCTTATTCTGATAAGAACAATAGCTTAGGACGTAATAATGCTACATATGCCAGATCGCGTAGTCAGGCAGAACGCAAATTTGAAGCATTACAAGCAGAATATCTTCAGTTAGAAGAATCTATTAAATCTATAGAAGAAGCTAAAGCAACTCTTGCAAGTAAAAAATTGTTTTTGGAGGAGGAACAAAGAAAGCTTGAGACTGAAATTCAGGGATTATCCTCCACAAATCAAGCTTTAGCTTCTAAGGTTCAAACATTAACAACTCACAATGATGAATTGACAGAAGCTAATACTCAACTTAAAAAAGAAAATAAAGATTTGAAGAACATTGTTGATCAGATCAGACTTAGGTTAGCAAGAGATACAAAGCTGTTGCTTCAGTATGAAGATAATGAGATTCGGAAAGCTTTGATTAGACTATTTAGATGGACACTGGGCTAGGAGAATAAGTCAATGGCAAATAAAAGAAGCCCAAAAAAAAACTTTAACGGAATGAGTTATGGCGAAGTGCAACGCGCTAACTCAAAGAACCGTAGCAAGCTGATAAAGGAAGACCAGAAATGGTTGAAAGATAATGGCTATAAGAATATTGGATGGAAGAATGTCATCAACCTTTACACAAAAATTGAGGAGTTTTTAGACAAATCCAGATTTGAAGACATGAGTCTGGAAGAACTATTTTTGGAAGCTGATCGCATTGGCAATAAATACCTCACTTCCAATGAAATAGCAGAATTTAACCAGCAATTATCTCAGGAAGTCGCTGAAATTGGAGAAATCATCGATCAGCAATTTCCTGATACTGAGATTGAGATAATTGATTACAGTAAAAAAACTCAGAAGAAACACAATCAAAAGACATATCGAACAACAAAACTTTAGTGAGGAATATTGTGGATCTTGAAGACAAAGAACTTAGGGAATTATTTAAATTAGCAGATGAAATTGGCAAAAGGCGATATCACAAATTAACTCGTCAGGACTTGGAAGATTACAAGAAATTTGATAGCTGGCGATATATCAATGGTGATAGTGAGTGTGGAACGACTCAAGAGAGCCAAAAGTGGGCAACAGAGCATTCAGATTGGTACTGCCCGATTTGTGGAGATAAATTTTCTAAGTGTGGGGGTAGAACGATTGATCATAAATTGCCTCGATCGCAATATCCCTGGTTATCGATAGAATTTAAAAACTTTTGGGTAATTTGCAAAGCTTGCAACCAAGAAAAAGGTGATATGCATTGGTTTGAGTATGAACACTACATGTTGATTCATCATCCTGATCGCTTATCTGATGTGGAACTTGCGCGTCCCACTCAACTGCTCAAGTCTTTGAAAGAATGAACTCAGGATTAAAGCGTTGAGGAGAAGTAAGTAGATAGGCGCAAAGAAATTAAAGTTTGTAGTGAGTTAGCGCGGTCTTGGGGGTTTCCCCCATGAGCGACTAACGAACCCGAAGGGTGAGGACTTTAGTCCTGATAATCCTTGTTTTGAGCGATGAATCTCACTTACGCACTAGGATTTTATATCATGTTTAATTATACTTACCTACTTAAAGCGATCGCGTTCACGAATAAAATTAAAACGGAAATTTAATTAAGAGTAATATAACTCAAATGTTAGTATAAAAAGATACGCTTTTCATTGTTTAATCAAGCCAATTGGATACACGTCTAAAGGTAGATACTAGCAACCTTAAGGAATGTTACGTTTGTAACAGAATGTAAATTAATTCTAGGTAAAACACATGGCTGACATTGTTGATACCGCCGTTAATGCTGGGTCTTTTAATACCTTAGTTGCTGCAATCAAAGCTGCAAATCTGGTAGATACTCTCAAAGGTGCTGGCCCATTTACTGTGTTTGCACCTACCGATGAAGCATTTGCTAAGCTTCCAGAAGGTACAGTAGATGCACTGCTCAAAGATATTCCCCAGCTCAAGAAAATCCTGACTTATCATGTTGTTTCAGGTAAAGTGCTGTCATCTGATGTAGTTAAGCTGAAGTCAGCTACTACCGTTGAAGGTTCTGATGTGAAAATTGACGCTTCTAATGGAGTCAAAATAAATGATGCCACTGTTGCAACACCAGATGTTGCTGCGGATAACGGTGTCATCCACGTCATTGATACAGTTTTAATTCCTGCATAAGCAATTCTTAAATTTGTAGCTCAAAGTAAAGCTCAAACTTTACTTTGAGCTACAAATTCTAAGATTCTTCACTTCGTTCAGAATAACAACTAATTAGCCAAACATGATATGAGTCCTGATCCAGCAACAGGACGCTTACCCTAACTATGGCAATACTGTAAACTAAATGCTTATCTATTTACTAACAAGAAGTTCTTCTATTTGAACTATTCTATTTTCAAGGTAGTTCGTGATTAATTCACGGTAGACAGCCAGTGTTTCCTCACTCACTTGGCGCTAAACCGTTCTAAGTTTTGTTTGGCGCGGAATTTCTATTTGTGCATTTGTTTAGGATCGCTGAGCAATTGCACCAAAGTATCTGCTAAGGTTTGGCTATCTTTAGGTGGTACTAAAAGACCAGCTTCTCGATTATCTAAAGTCTCAGAAATGCCGTCTACATTGCTGGCAATAATTGCACACCTGCTTCTCGCGCCTCTATTAGTACCAAACCAAAAGATTCGTAATGTGAAGCCAGAACGAAGATATCTGTTGCTAGCATATAGCGTTGTGGTTCTGGCCGGAAACCTTCAAAATGAATGCGTTGGCGCAGATCAAGGTATTTTTTGCACCATTGCTTCAAACATAGAGCGCTCTGGGCCATCTGCTATTAAATATAGATGTACTTGCGGAAAGTCTGCCGCAATTTTGACAAAGGCTTCAATTAACTCAGTAATACTTTTGCGAGAATACATCTCTGCTACTGTAGCGATCGCACCATTTAAAATATAGCTCTACAAGCGATGCTCGCCTTAGTTAAATTCCGTAAGAGCGGGGATAAGGCTTTAGAAGTGTCTTAGCCTGGTAGATATAAATGGTATTGACAACCACCCCACCGCGTCGAATTGGTATCGTTTCGATCTCACTCAAGCTATTAAAGTAAGTTCGATAGTTAGCCATCAAATCCTGTCTTTTATTAAAGGGATTAGTAGTAACATACAGCGCATCTTTTCCCAGCCATTGATTAGCTTCTGACCAAAAAGCAAAGCCACGCAAATCTTTGCCAATATCAAAGCAAGTAATCGGTATGTCAGCGATGGGTTCAAGGGACATGGCAATTGGCCCACCCAGGTAATAGCGATTGGTAAAAATAAAGCTAGAGTTTTGTAGCGCCGCACTCAAAACGGGAGATTCAGCAAAGCCGCGCCGCAGTTGTTGAATGTCAATTAGTTCTGTAGAGGGGTCATCTTTGGGAGCTAAGAACCCACCCATTAAAGCGTATTGGCTAGGCTTTTGTACTATTCCTGTTGTGACTTGCAGCAGTGCAACGAGTAAAATGCTGCTGACCATAATTCCCGAACCTAAAAGCCATCGCCGCACACGACGCCGGGATTGTTGCTCCCATAAGATTGCTTGTTGCCCTAAGAGCAAAGTTAAGCCCCAAAATCCTGGCATTGACCAAGCAGGCAAAATTTGCCGATATCCACCTATGAGAGTAAATCCTAAAGTTAAGGGCAGAGACACCCATAAAATCAAAAGCCACGAAGGCTCTAACTCTTTTCTAGAGGTTAATGATTTTTTAGAAAAAACTTGTATTGTTCCAGCCAAAGCTGGTTGTAAACTCACCCACCACAGGGGAAATCCTATCGTTGGGAACAGGTAAGCTACCCCAGCTAAACACACGCCTCCTACACTCAGCAGATTGTAGCCGCCTCTGGGCACTGCTCGCTCTGATTGAAAACGAAACGATACCCAATCATGTTGCATATTCCAAAGCAAAATTGGGGAGATAGTGACGACAAATAAGCCCAATGCTAACCATGCCCAAGGAGAGCGGAAAATAGAGCGATGGCGTGGACTCGTTAGACAAAAACCAACTAGCCCTAGTCCCAAGAGAAAACCGTGATATTTGCTCAGGCAGGCTAATCCGACTAGAATACCAAGAATTGCTAGGCGGTAACTGGGAAGGTATGAATTAGATGAGTAGGATTTTTCTTGCAACAGGTTGTGCTTTTGAGTCTGAGGCTGCCGAAAAAATTCATCGACCGCGCAGTATAAACTGGCTGACCAAAAAAACATCAACGGACTGTCGGGGAGACTGAGGACGCCAAAGCCAACGAGAAAAATTGGACTGATGGTAGCGATCGCTAAAGTCAAGCTGGCAGCTTTAGCAGAGAATAATTTCAGGCTAGTCAGATACAGTAGCACTAAACTGCCTGTGTGGCAAATCAGCGCTCCCAAACGAATCGTAAATTGGGATACAACACCAGTTGACCACGGCCCAAAACCAGTTGTCAGCCCCACAAGAATTGGATGATCGAAATAGCTCCAGTCCAGATGCAGGCTGTAAAGATAGTAGTAAGCTTCATCAAAGGTAGGGTAAAGCCAGAAAGCAATAAAGGCTCGAAACAGCAGTCCCCCAACCAGTAAAAAAAGCACTGACTGGTTAGTTTTTTGAGCTAACCATTTCTGAGCTATTTGCATTTACTTGAATTCCTACCTTTGATATACAAACAAACTCATCTTATGGCAGTAGCATGACAACTTGACACTCCCCAGCGTGAACGCACGGGGATTCTTGGATCTAAGACATAACTTGCTCAAGCAGGTTTTCACCAACTAGAGTAGAGGTTTCATCTCCCCAAGCGTTGCTTGCATCTAGAAGCCACTGCGTTGCGGTGAATCAGCGCTGCCGGAGGGTTTCCTCCGCAGGCGACTGTGAACCCGAAGGGGGGTTCCCAAGGCAGCTTTTGGGGGGAAGCTTCCCCCCAAAACGTGCCGCCCCGTTGTAGCAAGTGGCGCTGCAAAGGTTCCGGCATGCCCTACCGTACCCAATCCTCGACTCAGGATAATCCTAGCTGCGTTTTCATCCCTATCCATTACACAACCACACCTACAAACGTGTGTTCTAGTGGATAAAGTTTTTTTGACAATTTCACCGCAGTTAGAGCATTCTTGGCTACTGTATTGCGGATTAACCGCAACCGTGACTCGTTTAAATACTTTTCCAAAATATTCAATCCAAATACGGAACTGATGCCAAGATGCGTCATTAATAGACTTAGCTAAACAATGATTTTTCACCAGATTTTTAATCCTCAAATCTTCGTAGGCTATCAAGTCGTTGGACTGAACTACGCACCGTGCTAACTTCACAGCATGGTCTTTACGTTGCCTACTTATTTTGAGGTGGCGCTTACCCAAAATTTGCCTAGCCCTACCCCGATTTGTTGAACCTTTTACTTTTCTTGAAACTCGACGCTGAGAACGTTTAAGAACTTTTTCACCAATACGTAGGAACTTTGGATTTTCAACCATCCTCCCTTGGGAGTCAGTGTAGTATTCTTTAAGTCCAACGTCTAAACCAATTGTGTTACTGGTTGGTTCTATGTTTTCAAAACGATTTCCATCAACGCAGAATTGAATATACACCCCATCCGCACGTTTTACCAGCCTTACTCGTTTAATTTGGTTAACTTGGTAGAAGTGCAAATCACGAGTACCTTTGAGTTTTAACCGCCCAATACCCTTTTTATCAGTGAATGTAATACTTTTTCTGTCATCCGCAAGTTTCCATCCTGATGTTTTGTACTCTACTGGACGACAATCTTTTTGAAATTTGGGAAACCCCTTTTTACCTGCAACACCTTTTTTGCAGTTCTCGTAAAACCGAGAGATAGAACTCCATGCTCGTTCAGCACTGGCTTGTCTTGCCATTGAATTGAGTTCGTTGGCAAATGGAAAATTAGCCGCAAGCACCGCACAGTATTTCTGCAAATCGTTTTTACCAGTGCCTTTAATATCCATCCATAGCCGAATACAACTATTGCGGATGAACTTAGCAGTCCGAATTGCATCGTCTACTGCTGTCATCTGGGCTGATTTTCCATAAGCTTTAAACTCAAAAACTAGCATCTTTTACCTCCAATCTTATACTACCGCCCTTAGTATAAAATTGAGGAAAAATATAATTAAAACTCGCCCTACAAGGGCGAGGCTTTAAACCCATTCTTTTGGTAAAACTTTATTCGTGTGTCAGCTTAGTGCAAGAAGGTAGAAGGCAGAGGGGCAGGGAGCAGGGAGCAGAGGATAGTTAAAACTGGATTATCTACCTCGGAACTCCATTAATGAGTCTTTGATACTCATTAATCCACCTTTGAACTCCGTTAACGAGTCTTTGATACTCATTCATCCACCTTTGAACTCCATTAACGAGTCTTTGATACTCGCAAACAAGCATAAAAACTCTTCCCCCTGCTCCCTGCCCCCTGCCCTTTTCCCCCTTCTTCTCTCCTCCCCAGCACGTTTGCACTTAATTGGCAACACCAAGTTTTGATATGAAGCTATAATTTGCGGAAATATAGACACCCTACTGTTTTTTTGTATTTCCTGGAGTTAAGTAATGGTATTTTGGGGAGATCACACTGGCTTACCCAAGCCCTACAAAGGCTGGAATGTATTCGTGGGTAATGGGCCAGACAATACAACAGAAAATCAGCTTGTTGCTTCCATCAAAAAGCTGCTCGGTTGGCTAAAAGAATATATGTCTGTAGATACTGTCACACTTCTACTACCTACTACAGACAAACAGAATTTATTCGTGTATGCCACCATCGGACTTAAGGAAGAAATCACAGAAAATATTCAAATCCCCATTGGGCAAGGTATTGCTGGTCGTATTGCCGCTAGTCATGAACCAACAATAGTCAATGATTTATCAAAGGTAGAAGTGGTAAGTCCTATTTTGCGCCAAAAGGGTTTGCGATCGCTCGTCG
Source organism: Komarekiella atlantica HA4396-MV6 (assembly GCA_019359395.1). Lineage (GTDB taxonomy): Bacteria > Cyanobacteriota > Cyanobacteriia > Cyanobacteriales > Nostocaceae > Komarekiella > Komarekiella atlantica. The sequence goes on along the minus strand of JAHHHK010000001.1, from coordinate 399,380 downwards.
GTGTTCCGTTACCCATCAAGCAGGGAGTCACCGGGGTTTTACACGTTGGTACGTTCCAGTCCCACCAGTTCACCGAGCGCGATGTACAGCAATTGCAACTCGTTGCTCATCGCCTCAGATTGAAAATAGCAGATACAGGACTTTTCAATCTGCAACAGCTGGATGACTTAGTATGTTGCCTCAATCTTCAAAAAACAGCTACGTTGCGGACTTCAATCATGTCCCTCTGGTGGAACAAATTAAAGCTAAGTTTTTCAGCAATTAAGCAAAAGTGTCAAACTAGCAAATATGCTTTAGGTCTATTCACCCCAGCGATGCCACTGATGAAAATTAGCTCCTGCACTCACAGCTAAACCAATTTGGTGCTGTGACGATAGCTCATCATAGCCACCTTCGTTAGCGCCAATATAGTACATACGAAAACTACCATCATCCATTGGCACTACACAAGGCGTACCTACTGCCCGTGCATCCCAGCGACCAGAACCCTGCTGGGCATGGCAAAACACGGAACCATTGGCTTGCTCACCTTTAGCTTTTTGCCAATGAATGCCATTGTCAGAAATGGCTACACCGATAGAGTGATAACCACTGCTGTTGACACCTTCATAGAACATGACGTACTGGCCGTTAATCTTCAGTACTTGGCGAGTACCAATACCCCGTTCATCGAAGCTTCCAGCCTCACCTGGGCCGAGGATTTGACCGACTTTTTCCCAGCACAAACCATCGCTGGAAACCGCTAAGCCTACTAAGAATCCTCTGTCTGGGTTCAAGGTGTGATAGTACAGCTTCCAAGTTCCATCATCATCATGTAGTACTTGCGGCCACGCGCAGAACAGTGCATCAAATTCTTCTGGTTTACCTACATCAAGGAAAGCTCCTTGGTAAGGGCCTTCAAGTCGTACCCAATTGATACCGTCACGCGAGACGGCACACCCAGGGCGCATCTGCACACCTTTAGCTTGAAACTTTCCTACTTCAACAACTGTATGGTTGCCACCGAAGTACCACATCCAATACAGACCATCACAGAAGTTTACATTGCTGACACCGACATGAGCTGAGTCAAAGCGATTGGGTTCTGGGTGAGGCTCGAAGATAGCTCCCATAGTTAGAGAACCCCTCACCCGTTCCCAATGAACACCGTCAGCAGAAATAGCTAAACCACAACGACCAGTAGGCAAGTTGATTTGCCGATCAAAGGAAGCGTCCCGACCGTAGTACCACATCTTCCATCCATCGGGACAGCGCATAACCTGCGGTGCGGAAACTCGTTCAGAATCCCACCAGCCTGCTGAACCAGGTGCTAATACTAAGCCGGGTTGATTGATTTGCGTTGCTTTATGACTCATAATCTAAAATCCAAATTATAAGATGTCAGCAATTACCGAAGTAGCGATAAGTAGCGAGGCGTAAATAAATTAAAGTTTGTAGTGAGTTAGCGCGGTCTTCTCTACGAGACGCTACGCGATGGGGGTTTCCCCCATGAGCGACTAACGAATCCGTACCCCTACGGGGAAGCAAGCTACGCGCAGCGGCGACCTTAGGAGAAGGGTAAGGACTTTAGTCCTGATAATCCTTGTTTTGAGCGATGAATCTCACTTACGAACTAAAATTTCATTTTGTATTTAATGATACCTACCTACTTGCTAAATTGGGAAAGGAAGTATTAACAGCACTCAGGACTTTTTCAAATCAGTTGCTACTGATGGCTTGTAGTTATACAGCCACTTCTCAAACTCAGCATCACTCACTTGTGCTTTCTCCATCATTTCCCGAAGATATGTCTCGCTGTCAGCCTTATAGGCGCGGTTTGCCTGAACTGCGTTGCGGAGTTGGATCACTTGTGTGCGCGGTTTGCGACTGTTTTCGTAGCTAGCAAGGGCTGTTTCTATAGTGGAGGCAGAGGATAAGCACTGTGAAAGTTCCCAGGCATCTTCAAACGCTGTATTCGCTCCCTGTCCTAGTAATGGAACCATCGGATGGGCTGCATCACCTAAGAGAGTGACTCTGCCTTGGCTCCAGTTTTGTAACGGTAGTCTGTCAGATATAGGTCGTTCTATAATATCTTCAGCGACGGTTGCTTTAACGATCGCCTGCACTGGTTCTGCCCAATCAAAAAACTTTTCTTGGACGCGAGACTTAACATCAATGGCACTCTGGGCGACAAATTCATCCGGCGCTAGTGTAGCAGCACTCCAAAATAAATATCCGCTACCCAAGTCAAAGAAACCGAAAATTTTGCCATCGGGTGCTGTCATTGACATGACTTCGTTAGCAGGTAGTAGTTCATGGCTGTATTTGAGAACGGCACGCCAAGACATGCGACCAGCATAGCGAGGAGAGCCGTCACCAATCAACGTCTGTCTAACTGCGGAGTTTAACCCATCAGCCCCAATTAACAAATCAGCTTGCACTGTCTTTCCTTGGTCAAAGCAGACTTGAACACCGCTGTTATTTTGCTCAAAGCCAATGCATCGATGATTGAGGTGGATAGCGTCAGTTGGCAATGCAGATGCAAGGATCTCTTGCAGACGTGACCACCGGATCTGCAACATCGGCCGTCCATATTTCTCCATGAACGTAACTGATTTCTGGGCAATCAGTTCGCCAGTACTTTTTCTCAAGTTAAGTGTATGAGTTTGACTACCCGCGCCTTCCAAAGACTCAACTATACCAGGAGCGATCACATCAAGACTATTCAAGCCGTTAGGAAAAAGGGTTAGACCAGCACCGATTGGTCGCAAGGAATATGCTTTCTCGTAGACTTGGGCATCAATACCTTGTTTTCGCAGTGCGATCGCAACTGCCAAACCACCAAGTCCAGCACCGATAATAACTACTTTTTTGACCATAATTTTGGGGCTTTTGCTGGAATTTTCCTCACAAAAAGTTATATATCGCCTAATTATTCATTTTTAGATCAAGTAATACAATTTTACATCAATCCTCAGAGAGTTTCCTTGACAAAGCTTCAGATATATGTGGCACAAAGACACCTTTATCCCTAACCTAATCTACTTAATGCAGATTTACGCACTTAAACTAGATCCTGATGAGTAAAAGACTTAGCATTTGCCCCGGTGTAAGTAGCAACAATATGACCATCGCCAGTCATTTGATACTTGTATGTCACCAATCCTTCTAAACCAACAGGGCCACGGGGTGGCATTTGTTGAGTACTAATCCCCACTTCTGCACCAAAACCGTAGCGGAAACCATCAGCAAAACGGGTAGAACAGTTGTGAAATACATTGGCTGAATTTACCAATCCGATAAAAGTTTCAGCAGTGGGTAAATCTTCAGTGATAATCGCATCCGTATGACGAGAACCATATTCGTTAATATGAGCGATCGCATCTTCTATAGAATCCACTATTTTAATCGACAAAATAAAATCGCTGTATTCTGTCTCCCAGTCTGTTTCTGTTGCAGTTTTAATCTGAGGTAAAATCGCCAAAGTGCGTTTATCCCCTCTTAACTCTACGTGGCGTTCTTCCAAAGCCTCAGCAGCTTTTGGTAAAAATTTTGCGGCAATTGACTGATGAACTAGCAAAGTTTCAATTGCGTTACAAACAGCAGGATATTGTGCTTTAGCATCAACAGTAATAGAAACTGCTTTATTAATATCAGCGGCTTTGTCGATATAAAGATGACAAATTCCATCTGCATGTCCTAATACTGGAATGCGCGTATTTTCTTGCACAAATCGCACAAAAGAGTTAGAACCTCTAGGAATAATTAAATCTACGTACTTATCTAAATTCAAAAGTTCTAGAGTTTCCTCTCTAGTTGTCAACAACTGCACCACATCAGGGTTAACAGCAGTTTGAGATAAGCCTTGCTTTATTGCTTTGACTATTGCTTCACAAGAACGGACAGCTTCCTTTCCACCTTTAAGAATCACACCATTACCCGACTTAATAGCCAGAGAAACAATTTGAATTGCTGCTTCTGGACGTGCTTCAAAAATAATCCCCAAAACGCCCAAAGGACAAGTAATCCGCTTGAGAATTAAGCCAGTATCGAGTTCGCGGTGAATTTGGACTTGACCAACTGGATCAGCTAGCTTGCCGACATCTCGTACCCCAGCGATCGCATCTCTTAATTTATGTTCATCCAACTGCAAGCGCTTGTAAAGTGGTTTAGGAATTCCGTCAGCAGCAGCGGCTTCACAATCAGCAATATTTGCTTGACATATTTCATCTCTAGCTGATTCTAAAGCTTGGGCGATCGCAGCGATCGCTTGATTTTTCGCCTCAGTCGAGAGAAGTGCTAGCTTACTTGCAGCTTGGCGAGTTTTTTGGGCGATCGTAATTAGGGGAGAAGCAATATCGAGAATAGTCATAGCACAAAATAACTTTCAAAATATGGCAAAAATCTTTATCTTCTTCTCATCCTATCAACGTTGGTTGGTTATTTGTCATTTGTCATTTGTCAAGGGTCAAGAGGAAGTATTTATTTTCCTTGTACTTCACTCCCCTTACTCTTCATCCGCCTTCCTCCAATTGGGTGAACCATCTGGGTAGATAAAAACTACTCTGATTGGGTGAGGTCTGAATAGGTTTAAATCACTTATTCTGCAATTATTGAGTAGGACAAAATAAGAGTAATTACTGAACAGTAAAACAAATTAACATAAGTATTAATACAGTCATCAAACAAATGTAATTATGCGTCCCTTAGGCTAGAGAGAAGAGACACAGTGAGTCTTTTTTCTCTAGTCTTTTACTAAAAATAAACAATTTATACTGTCATTATTTAAACTTTTACGAAATTGCGATGACGGATATTGGATCTATTGAGTATTCATGGATCAAATACCACTCCTTTATTAGGGAGATCCTATGTCATTGCAATCTGGATTAGATGCCTTTCAACAAGGACGTTATCAGGAAGCAGTTCAATTACTGGAACAGTTTTGCCGTAACGCTGTTGATTACAATTCCTCAGATTATCTTTCTGCACAGATGTGGCTGATGAAAGCCTATCAAGGCACAGGCCAAATCGAAAAAGCTACGAGCCTGTGGCAAAAGTTAATCGTGAGCGAAAATCCACAGGTTCGCGCTTGGGCAGAACAAGCCAGTAAATCCTTCTCCCAAACGCCAGCAACCCAATCTAACGCCATCCAAAAAGCCAGCCGTGCTGCTACTGTTGGTGTGAAATTAGCAATGGGAGGTGTGGGTGGGAGTCTGGTGTTAGCTTCTGGTGTCACCATGACCTTGCTGTTTGGTATGGTGTTCGTTTTAGGTTTGAGTTTAGTATTGATTTTGGGTAGTGACGATCCACTCCAAGGGCTAGCGATCGCAATTGGTATTACCCTAATTTTTAATATCGCCGCTTTTTTCCTGTCTCCCTTCCTAATGGACTTAACTCAACGCTGGCTGTACCAAACTCGCTGGGTAGAGTTGGCAGAAGTTGAAAGCCTCAGTCCAGAAACAGCTAGAGTTATTCGTCAAGTCTGTCAGCAAAAAAATTTAAAAACACCTCGTCTGGGAATTATTAACGACCAAAACCCCACGGCTTTTACTTATGGCTCATTGCCTAATAGCGCCCGCCTAGTAGTCAGTCAAGGACTTTTCACTTACCTTGATGATGATGAAGTTGCTACAGTCTACGCCCACGAACTAGGGCACGTCGTCCACTGGGACTTTGCAGTCATGACAGTAGCTTCTACCTTAGTACAAATCTGCTACCTCGTTTACAGCACAGCTAGAAGATTTGGACGTGGGGGCGACAGCAAAATCAAAGATGCCATGCAAACAGCGGCTTTAGTTGCCTACGTATTTTATATCATCGGCACTTACTTGTTGTTATATCTCTCCCGTACTAGGGAGTACTTTGCTGACCACTTTGCAGCAGAAAGTACAGGGAACCCTAATGGATTATCCCGCGCTTTGGTGAAGATTGCTTACGGAATTTTAGAAGAAGGTTCGCGAGCACAAGAACCCAGCCGCTTGATTGAAGGTACTCGCGCCTTGGGTATCTATGACCATAAAGCCGCAGCTTCCACAGGAACCGCATACCGCATTGCATCCGACCCGCAAAAAATCGGTCGCGTTTTTTTGTGGGATATGTTTAATCCGTGGGGCTGGTGGATGGAGTTAAATTCCACTCACCCCTTAACTGGAAAACGAGTCCGCGCCCTCAGCACCTATGCCGAACAGCTAGGTTTACCGACTGAGTTCGATATGGGGCGAGTGATTGGCGAAGGCAAAAGTCTGAGTAAGAGTAGACTCTACGGTAACTTCTTCTTAGATGTTGTACTGTATGGTGCTGAAACCATCGGCTTCTTCCTTGGCTTAGTAATGGGTGTGATTCTGTGGTCAAGTTCACCCAACTCAGGTTTAGTACTGGGTGCGCCATTCATCGGTTTAGGGATAGGAATTCTAATTAAAGCCTTGGTGATGTTCCCCGACTATAAGCAAGCACCAGAAACAGACATTCTCACCCTAATGTCAGACCCCTATGCAAGTCCGTTGCGTGGACAACCCGCAAAACTAGAAGGTCAACTAATTGGTCGTGGCGACGCAGGTTATAAATTTGGTTCCGACCTAAAAATCCAAGACCGTAGCGGGATGCTTTATCTACATTACGCCTCACGCTTTGGCCCCATTGGCAATTTTCTGTTTGGGATGAAACGAGTGCAAAGCCTGATTGGTGAACAGGTTGGGGCTGTAGGTTGGTTCCGCCGAGGTGTTGCGCCTTGGATGGATCTCATCCAACTTCAAAGTGAAAATGGCACCGTTGTTAACAGTTACCATCGCTTCTGGTCATTCATCCTTGGTGGTGGATCGATTATCCTGGGAGTGGTCTTGACTATGTTTTTGAGCAGTAGATAGCTGAGATTTTAGCCTACTGCCTGAGCATTTTTCATTCCATCCAAGCTTTATTTAATAAGGAGGCGGTTATTAACTGCCTCCATTTCTTTGGGAAGAACCTCTGCGTTTCAGTACAATATTTCAAAAAATCTACTTTAAAATTCAGGTTGCCAATGCTCGCTTGTCTAATGGTAGCTCTATGCGATCGCCTGGTGTAGGTTCCATCACCCGTGTCGAAATATTATTTTTCTCTAGTAATACACGAAGTTCCTCAGCACTTCCCTTCGTCTGAACAAGTTTCATGAGCAATCCCTCAAAAATTACATCTCCACCAGCCGCAGTAGGTAGGATTACTTGAGGTTGTAATGATTTTGCTACTTCTAAGATACTATTCTTTCCTTGAATAATCGGCCCCAGTAAAGGCAGCGTCATATCAACAAACGGTGTAATCACCACATCAACTGGTGCAGCTTGCTTAACTTGCGGGGAATGATACCCATGAGGTTCGTAATAAACTGTTAAACCACTCTCTAATTCTTTGAGCAGATAACCATTTTCTACTAAAGTGGGGCCAATGGGAGAACCAGGGGTAGCCTTGATTTCAAGCTCATCTAAAGTGAAAGTTTCACCATGAGCGAGAGTCGTTACCTGGGTATAGCCTAATTGCTTGACTACCTTAGCAGCATTGGGAGAAGCTACAACCTTGATGGTGTGGTCAAGCTGCTTGAGCGTTGGTGGGTGAGTATGGTCTTCCAAACCCTGAGATAGCAGAATCAGATCAATATTCTCCGGTATTGGACGTTCTTGAGGTCGAGAGCCTTTAAATAGCCAATCTAAATTGCTGAAAATTAACGAACCAACCAGCCAAGGGTCAATTAATATCCGTTTCCTACCGATTTCCAGTAACCAGGAGTTGCTGTCTAGCCAAGTTAAGTACATAACTTCTGTGAAGATAACGCCTACCTTCATTATCAACCGTGGCAGCTTTTTGGCGTTGCAGCCCTGTGTTGCCTGTCTAGTAATCAGGATTATTGCCGAATTTGGCTTCTGATAAAGAGTTGTTCTGCACTTACCAGGATGAGCAGTAGCCCTACAGATGCTCTGGCGATCGCCTCTGTCGCCCAGTTGTGATTCACCAGGTCGGGGATCGCTGTAACAAGCGTCAATGCAATGATCAGCCAAGGTGCGATCATGACAAAATTCCGTCGCCAAGCAGGTTTATCGCGCAGTCTTGCTTGGCTTTGTGGTACGCTTTGACGCCAAAATGGAAAGGTACTGAGGACAGCGACAAGGTATAACAGTCCAGCATTAACTAGCAGGGTTGTTTTAAGGTTTGGAGTGATGTCAGGATGCTGAAGTGCGATCGCCGTTAGGCAAACTCCCGCTGCTAGATACAGAAAAGTAAACAGGGTAAAGTGTCTCATTAGTTTCTCCTTGTGCTTTGTAAGGAGGGCAGACTCCAGGGCAAACGCATCTAAATTATTATTTGCTCATAACTAAGGTTAAGAATCAACGAAAAAACCAGTATTTACTATTTGATTTATTTTCTAAGCCTCAAGGCGATCTCTAAAATCTTTGTCAATAAGCAGAGATTAATGAGATGATTTTGGAGTTTATTGATAATAAAACAATCTTATTGACATGATGCGATCGCCCTGACTACGGCACTAGGGATACCCTTTTTGTAGTAAATGAATATGTTCCCTGATACGTAAACATCATTTCGGTCTTGGAAATAAATATCTAGGGTTTCTACACCATAAATTAGATAATCCCGTGCTGAGTCGCTATCTGCCATTAGTTTACTGAGTCGCGGTAGAAAATCTCGGTCTTAAGTTGGTTAAAACAAAGGGTTATAGAGGAATGGCACTAAGAAAAGCCTAAAGGCTTGTGTCGTCTCGTTCCCAGTCTTCAGACTAGGAATGTATTCCGAGAGGCTCTGCCTCTGGTCAAGAAAGAAGAGGCGGAGCCTCCGAAAATGGTTTCCCAGCCTGGAAGCTGGGGAGTATCGAGATCAACACCCACATTTACCTCTGGGGTAACTGTTACTTGCCAGGAGCAGCGTACGATACTCTGTAAATGACACCGTTAGTATCATCTGTGAACAATAGCGAACCGTTGGATAAAACCGCAAGACCCACAGGCCGGCCAAACTGTGCGGTTGCTTGAGGGTTCAAAAATCCTGTGATGAAGTCCTCAAATGCCGTTGGTTTGCCATTTTGATAACGTATTCGCACTATTTTGTAACCTGCGGGAGGTTTGCGATTCCACGAGCCGCGCATAGTTACAAAGGCATCGTTACGGTATTGTTGAGGAAACTGAGATGCAGTATAAAAAACAAAATCTAGTGGCGCGCTGTGTGCTGTATAAGTTAGCGCTGGTGGTTGGGTTTTAGCGCAGTATTCTTCTTTAGTTTTACCTTGTGGGTCTGATGATAAATATACATCTGGACGGCGATCGCCCCAACAAAAAGGCCAGCCGTAATCTGCACCCTGCACAATGCGATTTAATTCTTCTGGTGGTTGATCATTACCGCGCCAGTCTGAACCATGATCTAAGCCCCACAATTCTTTAGTTTGGGGATGCCAAGCAAAACCGATGGTGTTGCGTAAACCCTGAGCATAAATCGTCCGCTTGCTACCGTCAGGTTGTGCCCGTAGTAGGGTGGCGCTTTCGTCATTTGTCTCGTCACAGGCATTGCAAGTACTGCCCACGCTGATATAAAGCATTCCATCAGGGCCAAAGCTAATTGTCCGATTTGGATGTTGTCCCGCATCAGGTAAGTCATCAATCAAAACCTGTGGTTTATCTAAATTCCCGTCTTTTGCTATGTCTGCGGCGTATAGTTGTCTGTCTGTGACAAAGTAAAGACGATTTTGACGAATTGTAATGCCGTTAACATATTTATGACCTGATGCAACAGTTTGTATGTTATCAACACGTCCATCATTGTTGCGATCGCGCAGTGCCAATATATCACCTTGTTCGCGGCGAGTAACGTAGACAGTACCATCACCACCAACTGCCAACTTCCGAGGATTACCTAAGTCTTTAGCAAACACGCTAATGCGAAATCCCGCAGGCATCTTAAGTTGTTGCAAGAGTGATTCTTTAAATTCCAATTGCTCAGGTGTTGCCAGATAGCCCTCAACGCGTTCTATTCTTTGTTGTTGTGGTTTTTGGGCACTAATAGGAAGGGTCATACTCACTAACAAAGCACAACCAATAAATAAACTTTTTGCTTTCACTACATCTTTCCTTTAATTTTTTGATGTGAAAAAACTGGGTAAAATTACAATATTTTCTAAATGCCAATACATAGCAAAATATATTTTTTATGCTAATTATAAAAGTTGCTTTACATGTATTCCGCAATATAATCTAGTACGCTAAATCAGCGTTCACATCTAACTAAAGGAATAGATGTATCTATTGAGCAACTAAAATACTGACTTCTTAGAGAAGTTGGGAATTTAAGTTTTCAATATAGAATTGCTATAGATAGATTCATGATTTAAACTAAGTTTGAAAAATAGTTATGATGAGTGAAACAAAAAATGACTATATTGCCGGAAAATTTACTATCTAATTGCACGGCGATTTTTAGTTTGATCATAGTCTTCTCAAATACTGTTTTAGCATCGGAACAACAAGAGAGAACATTTACGCAACCAGAGCTTGAGGAGCAAAAAGAAATTCCAACTACCTCTGTTTCTGAACTTTCAGATGTAAAATCTACCGATTGGGCATTTCAAGAGTTGCAATTCTTAATTAAAAGGTATGGTTGTACTACTGGATATTCTGATAACGCCTATCCAGTTCACCATCAGTTTACGCGTTACAAGTTTGCTGCTGCACTGAACGCTTGTTTAGACGAAGTTAATCAACTGGTAGAAAATCAAGATACTCCACTTACTTCTGTTGAAATTTCTACCATCCAACGTTTAAAAGACGAATTTGCTGTTGAATTAATTACTCTACAAAATCGGTTAAATAAATTAGAAGCGCAAAGTGTAGAAATAACAGCAAATCAATTTTCAATCACAACTCAATTAAGTATTTCTGTGGTTCTTGCCGCTAGTGATGCAATAGGGGATAGTGCTGATAACAATCCAAATACCACAATTGATTCTAATTTAGCATTTAACTATCGCGCTCGAATTAATTTACTCACTAGTTTTACAGGCAGAGATAGACTGCTAGTACGTTTACAAGCTTCAAATCGAGTACCAAATTTCAATGGTGTCACTGGTACAAATATGACGCGACAATCATTTGAAGTTGGAAATACAGATAATAATCTTGCTCTAAATTTGCTAGAATATCAGTTTCCGGCAGGCGAAAACTGGCAAATTTATCTTTACGCTAACGCTGCCTCGCATCATTATTACGCCACAGTAATTAATCCATATTTTGCTAGTTTTGGAGGTGCAAAAGGTTCTCCTTCACGCTTTTTAGAACGTAATCCCATATACCGCATTGGGAATACTACAGGTAGTGGCTTTGCAGCTGTTTATAAACCTAATGAATCTCTGAGATTGGATTTAGGTTATCTAGCACAAAATGCCGACATTGCTACTGGTGCAGCAGGTTTATTTAACGGTACTTATAGTGGATTAGTACAGCTTTCTTATAAACCATTTTCAAACGCTGAATTAGGGTTGTTGTATGTACGCAACTATTCTGATAACGGTGATTTAGCGCATCGAACAGGTAGTACTTTCTCAAATCTCCCTTTTGGTTTGGGTGTGCCACTCGTTTCTAATTCTTATGCTGTTAGCGGTTTGTGGAAGATATTTCCTCAGCTTGCTGTAAGCGGGTGGTTTGGATATACTAATGCCGAACGAGTGGACAGTGTGCAGGGTGATGCTGATATTATCAACTACGCTGTGAATTTTGCTTTTCCTGATTTATTTAAGAAAAGTGCTATTGGTGGCTTAGGATTTGGAATGCCACCAAAAGTTATTCGTAATGCGATCGCAGCACGGGAAGACACAGGAACGGGATTACATTTTGAAGCTTTTTATGAGTATCCCTTAAATAACAATATTAAGCTAATACCAGGTGCAATTTATATTATAAATTCTAATCATAATAATACGAATGGTGATATTTTTGTCGGAACAATGAGGATGGTATTGAGTTTCTAATAAAAATTTATACTAATTTTTGAGTACGCTACGCCTACGTAAAGAAGCGTCTCGTAGAGAGCGTCTCTGTTAGCGCAGCTTAAAGCCTTCTCTACGAGACGCTGCGCGTAGCTTGCTTCCCCGTAGGGGTACGCTTAGAGCGACGCAGGAGCGTCACTTTCCCAGCTAGACATCGTCCGTTTTTAATCCTTTAATAAGTTTTGCCTACAAAGAAAGACATTGCTATCACTCTTAAATGAAGCGTCTCACCTCATCTACAGGTAAGCTAAGGGAACTTGCAACCTGTTCCACACTCAAGCCCAACTCTAATAATCGAGGTATTGCATCCCGTCGGGCTTGTTCTGCTGCCTGTCGCGCTTGTTCCGTTTCTTTGTGACTCAAGAGTTTTTTCCCAGTTTGGGGTTCAAAAAACCTCAATTCTCCGTCAATTAACCTGAGGTCTAAACCCAATGCCTCACTGTGAATTGATGTAACTCCATCAGATAAAAGTTTCGCTGCAATAGATTGATATTTGCCCTCAACTAAACTAGAACCCTTGAGTTGTGGATTAAGGTAATCTCCAGTTGGGTCATACTGAAAATACTCTTGCACACCTAAGAGTGCATATTTCTTGGGTTTATCCTCTTCGTCGTTTTCTTGGGTGGTTAAAGAAGTCACTTCTAAAACAAAACTGGGGACTTTACCCCCTTCTTGCCAAACCTTGTAGCTGAGGCGCTTCTTTTTTTCTACTCCAAACACCACAAAAACATCAGGAGCTACCACAGCACTAGGAATGCCCTTTTTGTAGTAAAGGAACAGGTTCCCTGATACATAGACGTCATCTCGGTCTTGAAAATAAATGTCTAGGGACTCTACACCATAAATTAGATAATCCCGTGCTGGATCGCTCTCCGCCATCGGTGTACCATCAGAGTCGGGGTAGATAATCTCGGTCTTGAGTTGGTTGGCAGAAAGAGTCATAGGGCGAAGACCTCAACTCAACTGGGACTGGTTTAAAAATACCATTTTAATCAGAGTTCTTTGAGGTCAGAGAACATTACTATATTTAAGAAACACTTTATTAATCTTAATAATGACTGTAACTACGCAGCCGATAGGAACACAATACCCTTTTGAAACGCACTTTTGGACTTGGCAGGGCTATAAAATTCAGTATACCGTCATGGGTACAGGACGCCCTCTGGTATTGGTTCACGGTTTTGGTGCTTCCATTGGACATTGGCGCAAAAATATTCCTGTTTTAGCAAATGCTGGCTACCGGGTTTTTGCCATAGATCTTTTAGGTTTTGGTGGTTCTGATAAAGCGCCAATTAATTACAGCGTGGAGATTTGGGTTGAACTGCTGAAAGATTTTTGGACAGAATACATTCAAGAACCTGCTGTATTTATTGGTAACTCCATCGGTGCACTTTTAAGCTTGATAGTGCTGGTAGAACATCCAGAAATTGCTGCTGGTGGTGTTTTAATTAATGTTGCGGGTGGGTTGAGTCATCGTCCTCACGAATTGAATCCACCACTACGTATTGTTATGGGAGCTTTTAACCGATTTGTGCGATCGCCTCTTACTGGTAAATTTGTCTTTAACCGCATCCGTCAAAAAGACCAAATTCGCCGTACCCTTTACCAAGTTTACCGCGATCGCACAGCCGTTACTGATGAATTAGTTGATTTACTTTATACTCCCGCTTGTGATCCGGGAGCGCAACAAGTTTTCGCCTCCATTCTCACAGCACCTCCTGGGCCAACTCCAGTGGAACTATTGCCCAAAGTCGAACGTCCTTTATTAGTAATTTGGGGTGCTGATGATCCTTGGACACCGATTACCGGGGCAAAGATTTACGAGGAGGCGTCTAAAAATGGCAAAGAAATCAAAATTGTTCCCATTCCCAACGCCGGTCATTGCCCCCACGATGAAGTTCCAGATGTTGTAAATGCCCAAATTATCGCTTGGTTAGCGCAAAGGTGATAATTTCGCAATAGTTCATGTCATTAGTTTTGCGAAGTAGCGAAAGTTCGTAGTTAGCGGCTCTAGCCCGTGAAAGTGAGCGATAAACTGCTCACTACGAACCTCTTAAAATTAATGAATGAAACTTTGCTGGGCTATTTCCCCGATTTCTTAAAGAAGTCGGGGATCTAATAGCCACCGCCAGTGCTTATACGCCTTGGTGCAGGCAGTGTAAAAATACGGCTAACAAACTATGTGATAGCCTCTTATTTTTTAATTGCATCTTGACAAAATCAAACTCATGTGGTATGTGTAATGGAGCTTGATCTGCGTAATAAATATAAAGGGGTAATTCCCTCAAGTCACCATCCAAATTTTTCCCAGCTAGGCTATCAAGTGATTCGTGAACTAGGACGTAATCGTGAAGGAGGACGCATTACTTACTTGGCTAATGCCCTCAACTGTAATCAACAGGTGGTAATTAAAGAGTTCCGGTTTACTAGTGCGGGTACTGACTTATCAGGTATAAAAGCTTACGATCAGGAAATTGAAATTCTTAAAAAACTGAATCATTCCCGCATTCCTCGCTATATAGATTCCTTTAAAACATCAGGGATTTTTTATCTAGTGCAGGAGTATAAAAAAGCTCCATCTTTAGGATTAAAGCGTAGCTTTCATCCTGAAGAAATTAAGCAAATTGCTCTTTCAATATTAGAAATTTTGATTTATCTGCAACAGCAAGTTAACCCTATTATTCATCGAGATATCAAACCAGAAAATATTCTAGTTGATGAGGAGCTAAATGCTTACCTGGTTGATTTTGGATTGGCTAGGGTACAGGGTGCAAAAGTAGCTCTAAGTAGCTTTGTAGCAGGAACCCCAGGTTTCATGCCACCAGAAGAACAGTTCGGTCATCCCCTGACTGAGGCTTCGGATTTATATAGTTTAGGAGCAACGCTGATTTGTTTACTTACTGATACCCGTTCTGTGGATATTGGTAAATTAATTGATGATAACTATCGCTTTAATTTCCAGAAATTAGTTCCTCAAATCAATCCGCGTTTTGAGTCGTGGTTGGTAAAAATGGTAGAACCTAACCA
This sequence comes from Komarekiella atlantica HA4396-MV6, assembly GCA_019359395.1. Taxonomy (GTDB): domain Bacteria; phylum Cyanobacteriota; class Cyanobacteriia; order Cyanobacteriales; family Nostocaceae; genus Komarekiella; species Komarekiella atlantica. The sequence goes on along the minus strand of JAHHHK010000001.1, from coordinate 384,361 downwards.
GAAACGTCGCTATGCTAATGCATCTGTTGCTTTGGAAGTACTGAAACCAATTCAGGTAATGGGTGCTGGTACTGGCGTAGATAATTTAGTCGCTGCAATAAAACGTAGACAACGAACTACTATGCTGGGGCTAGCCACTATTATTATGCTGGCTGCGGTGGGGACAACTTTGATGATTTCCCAGCCTGGTGGTGCAGTTAGGCAAATACTGGAAGCTAAAAAATGCCAAGGTATCGGCTTAGACTCAAATTGCTCAGAAAAAACCGGATATTAAGATTGATGGGCCATAATCAGAAACCTGATTTGTTAGAAAGCTAGTGTTTTGAGGAGAATATATGCAGATTACTGCCTCAGCGATTTCGCTCAACGTTGATGATGTCAAAGCATCTGCCACATTCGTCAAACAACATTTCGGCTTCAACGAAGACATGTCAGCGGATGGCTTTGTGTCGCTCTCCCGACAAGACGCTGGGTTTAACTTGATCTTTCTCCAAACTGGACTAGAAACTTTTAAGCCAATCTACATGCGCGGACATCGAGCAGATGGTTTGCTCATTGCCTTTGTGGTAGACGATATCGATCGCGAATATACACGATTGCAAGCCGAAGGAGTGACGATTACGACTGCGATTGAAACTGAACCCTGGGGTGAACGGTTCTTTCAAGTTACCGATCCGAATGGTGTTGTTATCCAACTTGTCCAGTGGATGACCGAGCCAGGTACTTAGCCATCATCATAGCTGCGGACTAGATGAGCGATCGCTTTACAAACAACACTATAATTGCGCTGCTCGATAGCAGAGCGCGATAGTAAACGATGCGGCAGCCGCAAGCGCCGCTGCTGCTCGAATGTGATTCCAGATTGTCCAGTTGGCAAGGTAGCTAGACCATAAATTTTGGCCGATGGTGCTACCTGGCTCGACTTTCGCCAGCGCATCGTTGAGTGGCACATTGAACACGATAGTCACGCCGAATGTGCCAACGAGATAGAGCAGGCTGCCAAAAAGCAAGTAGGCAGCACCGGGTTGATGCCACCTTAACAGTGAAAAGACTAAAAGAAAAATGCAAGCCGCAGCCGTTCCAAATAGCGCCGTCATAAACAACGGATTGATTGCCGCGATATTGATCGATTGCATGGCAGCAATGCCCTGCGCTGGCTGGAGTCGCGCAAAGGCGTTCATCACGAAGGTTGAGAAGGCGAAGAAGACTCCAGCCATCAACCCACAGCCGAGTGCTGCCAAAAGCTTCAATGCCAAAAGCGAGTAGTCAAAATTTGTCATAAAGCCGGAGTATAAATCACTGCTCAACGCCTTGTAAACGCATCATGTCGGAAGCATTTTTAACCTTGGTCGATTGCGCTTGGCTGCATATACACAATTTCCCAAATGTGCCCATCTAAGTCAGCAAATCCATGTCCATACATAAAACCGTGGTCTTGCGGTTCATTGTAGATTGTTCCACCAGCAGCGATCGCCTTAGCAACCATTCCGTCAACTCCTTCTCGGCTCTCGGAAGATAAACACACAAGCACTTCTGTGCTTTTCGTGGCATCACAAATTCCTTTAGGAGTAAACGTCTTAAACTTCTCATACGTCAAGAGCATGACGAAGATGTCTTCGGACACAATCATGCAGGTGGCAGTTTCGTCAGTGAATTGAGGATTAAACTCGAAGCCGAGTTGAGTAAAGAACTTGATCGATTGATTGAGGTTTTTGACTGGCAGATTGACGAAAATTTGAGTACTCATGAGTTATCTTTTTGGATTATTGCACAGTGAAAGATCAGCGAAAAGGCGCTGAGGTTTGAATCTAGGGGAGACGCCCGTAATCCCAATTCGTAATACTCGCGCCAGGCGCGAGAAGCAAGCTACGTAATTCGTAATTAAGATGCGTCAGATTCAGTCTGGTTTTTCGGAGTTGGATCTGTTACTTGATTTTGCAGAATTGGTATAAGCGCCCCCCGGAATAATAGGTCAAACAGCCTTCTCGCAGTTAACCATCCACGGAATACCGAATTGATCAATCAACATACCAAAGCGGACAGACCAGAAGGTTTGATTGATCGGCATCTTTACTTTTCCGTTTTCTGCTAAGGCTTGAAAAATGCGTTCTGCCTTTGCTGGCTCATCAACGCTGATCTGCACGTAGAAGCCTTGGGGTGTTTCAAAGTGTTCCGACGGACTGTCAGAACCCATCAATAATCGATCGCCTAAATCTAAGCAGACATGCATAATTTTGTCATGCCATTGGGCGGGCACATGTTCTGCTGTGGGGGCATCCCCGTGAGTGAGCATCATGACGATTTTACCGCCCAGACATTGTTCATAGAACTTGAACGCTGCCTCACAGTTGCCGTTGAACATGAGATAAGGATTGATTTTCATGGTGCGCTCTTTTAATTGAACTATGGGTCTAGCGTGAATGCAGCTTGGGAGGTTTCTGGATTAAATGGAACAGAGATATGCTCATGTAAGATCTGCCATTCGCCTTGATTACGCTGACAGACAGCGGTAATCCGCATCCATGTCTGCATTGCCGGATGGTCTGGTTCCATTGCTGTGAAGTGTGAGAGCCAGTGTGCAACCGCCAAGTCGTCACTGACAGTGATGTTGAGATCTCGTGTTTCTATTTCAAAAGAGTCTGGAAAATAAGGCAAACACTCTTCCCAGACTCGACGGAAAGCACCTTTGCCTTTGATTTGGAACGGGGGTTTTACATCAAAGATGATGACCTCGGTGGCATAGTGGGACATGATTTGGTCAACATCCTTAGCGCAAATGGCACTTTGTTGCTCGGCAATTAGTTGGCGAATCTGAGCTTCGTTGGGTATTATGGTGCTTTTTGTCATTTAAGTATCTCCTTTTGGTTTGAGGTTCAGCGCAAACCCTAATGCTCTGGCAAACCTGCGACTTCAATTACGGGGCGAATTTCGACAGTGCCGACTTGCACTGCTGGAATCCGGGCAGCGATCGCGATCGCTTCGTCAAGATCCTGAGCATTGATCAGGAAAAACCCGCCCAATTGTTCGCGTGTTTCGGCAAACGGGCCGTCGGTAACAAGCGGTTTACCATCGCGCACCCGGACACTGGTTGCAGTGGCGACAGGGTGAAGCGGGGCGGTGGCTAGATACTGTCCGTTCGAGTTAAGTTGCTGCGCGAGCTGCGCGGATTTTACATAACACTCCTCCCGCTCGGTTTCGCTCAGGGCATTTTCCTCTAGGTAAATCAACAGCAAATATTTCATTGGGTTGCCTCCGTTATTTGCCTTTCGTGAGTAAGTCGAACGGCGATTGCTCAAATCGACACCTCACCAGAAAATTTTGCTCATTAAATCTCTTGCATAAGTCAAAATTTATTAAATAGAACCACAGATGAACACAGATATTTATCTGTGTTTATCCGTGTTCATCTGTCTTGAAAAGTTTTGCGCTCCTGTTACCCGGAGCTTCGCTTACTTTTCGCTGTCTTGAAAAGTTTTGCGCTCCTGTTACCCGGAGCTTCGCTTACTTTTCGCTGTCTTGAAAAGTTTTGCGCCGGGAAACCCGGACGCGCAAACTTTTCGCTGTGGTTTATTTTGGTCTTATTCCGGCTTTTGCAAGAAGTCTATTAGATACAATCGAGGTTGACCTCTGTTATTTCCCTTTGTGGGTAAGTCGAACGGCGATCGCTTAAATCGACACCTCGCCAAAAATTTTTTCTTGTCAGCTATGGCTTCAAACGCAGAATCAGATGTAACCCAAGCGATCGCCTCTGTTTATCGCGCCCAGTGGGGTCGGATTGTCGCCACCTTGATCCGGCTGGTTGGAGATTTCGACGTGGCTGAAGAGGCGGCACAGGAAGCCTTTACAGCCGCCGTGAATCAGTGGCAGTCCACGGGCGTTCCTGATTTCCCCCGTGCATGGATTATCAAAACAGCCCGATACAAAGCCATTGATCGCCTGCGACGCCGGACGCGGCTGACGGAAAAATTGGAATGGTACGCTGCATCCGGGTTAATCCCAACGAGCCAGGAGGCAACCTATGACACCGATGAAATTCCAGACGATCGCCTACGACTGATCTTCACTTGCTGTCACCCAGCCCTGGCGATCGAGGCTCAGGTTGCTCTGACGCTGCGGATGTTAGGCGGACTTGAGACGGATGAAATCGCACGGGCGTTTCTTGTACCCACAGTGACAATGGCGCAACGGCTGGTGCGTGCCAAGCGCAAGATTCGGGATGCGGGTATTCCCTATACAGTGCCGGACACAACTGATCTGTCGGCGCGAGTGGAGGCAGTGCTGACGGTGATCTATCTTATTTTCAACGAAGGCTACGCGGCAACAAGGGGTGAGGCAATGGTGAGAGCCGACCTCTGTACAGAAGCCATCCGGCTGGGTCGCCTCGTGAGGACGTTGATGACACCACCGCCAGCGGAAGTTACTGCGCTGGTTGCGCTCATGTTGCTGCACGACTCACGCCGCGATGCTCGTCTTGATGAGGCTGGCGATCTTGTCCTGCTCGAAGATCAAGATCGTCGTCGCTGGAACCAACAGCAGATTGCTGAGGCGCTGCCGTTGGTTGAGGAGGCACTGCGGGGCGAGATTGGTTCGTTTGCAGTACAAGCGGCGATCGCAGCACTACATTGTCAGGCGGTACGGGCACAAGAAACGGACTGGTTACAAATTGTCCACCTCTACGATTTGCTCGAACGCTTGCAGCCTTCGCCGATTGTGTCGCTAAACCGAGCGGTGGCGATCTCTATGGTAGACAATCCTCAGACAGCGCTTGAACTCATCGATGGGCTTGCCCCCCAACTTGATGGCTACCATCTATTTCACGCCGCGCGTGCCGATCTGCTACGCCGCATCGGAGCCTCAGCATCAGCCGCACAGAGCTATGCGATCGCGCTCGTGCTAGTCACTAATGAGAGCGAACGCCGCTTTTTGGAGCGTCGGCTGCGCGAAGTTCAGCCCTAACTGTAGCGTCTGCCTTATATGTGGAGCGATCGCCTGGGGGTTAAAAATTAATAAATTACATTTAATAGGAAGACATGAAGGATTTTTATCTTCGAGTACCATTCAACTAAAAGGTACAGATAAATGGTTCAAGTTATTCAAGGAAAAGATATTACCTTAGCTGAACTCATTGATAAATTTGGGCTACAACTTGCAGATGACGAACAGTTTTTTTCAGAGTGGCAGCATGATTTACCTGAGTTGAGTGACTTGGAAAAGCAATCCCTCAACGAAGTCAAGGCAGAATATTTGCATCTATCGAAATATCCTATTTTGGAACCTGTAGTCAAAATGGTGGTGCTATCTCCACTATTGCGTTTGGCAGGTTTTTATCAACCGCCTTTTTACATTGCCTCTGAGCAAGAAGTCAAAATTTCTTCTGAAGATGAAGGCACAATTATCCGAGGACGTATTGACATTTTGGCGTTTCATCCTCCATTTTGGGTTCTCGTAATTGAAGCGAAACGAGCAGAATACTCTTTAGAGGTAGCAATTCCTCAAGCATTAGCTTATATGTTGGCTAATCCTGGTGATGATAAACCTACCTATGGTTTTGTAACCAATGGTCGGGAGTTTCAATTTATTAAATTGACGAAACAGGGTACATCGAGATATGCATTATCTTACACACTGTCGCTTAATCGTGGGGATGACCTACATACAGTTGTCAAAGTGTTAAAGCGCTTAGCTCATTTAATCCGTCAAAATAATTCGTAATTCGTAATGACGCTCCTGCATCGCTATAAGCGTACCCTTACGGGGAAGCAAGCTACGTGTAGTGTCTCGTAGAGAAGCCATGCCGCAGGCTTTACGCTGCGCTATCCGTAGGCGTAGCTCGTCGTAGACATCGCTTAATCACGAAGGGACGCAATCGGAGTTCTGAGCATGAAGTTCCGAGTTCTGAACACGAAGTTCCAAGTTTTGAACACGAAGTTCCAAGTTCTGAGCATGAAGTTCCAAGTTCTGAGCATGAAGTTCCGAGTTCCGAACACGAAGTTCCGAGTTCTGAGCATGAAATTCCGAGTTCTGAGCATGAAATTCCGAGTTCCGAGCATGAAGTTCCGAGTTCTGAGCATGAAGTTCCGAGTTCTGAGCATGAAGTTCCGAGTTCCGAACACGAAGTTCCGAGTTCTAATGTCGGATTTACTTACTGCAAAGATATTTATTGCTACTTTCTTTAGTTGACAATGCGTAAGCGTAGCCTGTGATAGACATCGCACTTATTAATTTAAGAGAAAATTAATTCTTGTTGAGCAAGCGATATCTACGATGGGCTACGCCTACACACTTCTTCCACTGATCAACTTAAAGCTTGGGCAATTTGCTCTACACTCAAACCCATCTGCAACAATTGGGGTACAGCGTTCAGTCTAGCTTGTCTTTCTTGTTCGGCGCGTTGTTGAGCAGCATCTTTTTCTTGCTGTTCTTTTGCTGCTAACTCCGAACCCCACAACAATAACTCTCTATTTTCATCCCACCAGCGTAACCAATAACCTGTACGGTTTTCTCGAACTCCCTGCCATACGCCTAAAAATAGGCTCATTTCAGCAATCCAGTAACGGTTACTTACGTCTGCGGGTTCCAGTTGATAATGTCCTGAATTATCTAGGTGATAAACTTCTAAAACTCCGGTATCTGGTTCAAAAATGGCATAGTTTGGTACTTGTAAAACTTGCTCGTAATAAAACCATTTACCAGGAGGATAAGTCGGTTTGCTAGAATATTCACTACCTTCGGTGTCTGAGAGAAATTCCATTATAATTATCGGCGCATCCCCTTGAAGTCGTGGGGTATAACTGCGCTTAACCTCCTCTCTTGACACCCGAATTGATGGTACATATCCCCAATCTGGTGCTTTGACTACGAACCGATTATTTAAGGTGGCGCAAATACCGTAGTTAGTTATAGTTAAAGCATTAGCTGGCAATCTTCGAGCTAATTCTAAGCTCTCTGTTAACGCCGCAGCCAAGGCTGGTTGATTAATGTTATCCACTGGCTCGTCATCTAAAACAAAATCATCGGGTAACTTTTCCCAGGTAACTTTATAGGTGGCGGCGTTGGCTAGCATAATCAGAATATCTCAATTACAACTTCAATTTCTAATTGCCCGATTAAAAAATTGCACACGGCGTTACTCCTGAGTAAGGGTTCGTACTTCTTCCACTGATAAACTCAAAGCTTGGGCAATTTGCTCTACACTCAAACCCATCTGCAACAGTTGGGGTATGGCATCTCTTCTGGCTTGTTCTGCTTGTTCGGCGCGTTGTCGTTCTTGTTCGGCGCGTTGTCGTTCTTGTTCTAACCTTTGAGAAATTTCCTTATAGGTCAAAAAACGTTCTCCGTCAGGGCGATATAAATCCAAACTCTCTGGTGATGGAGTAAACCGAATTTTTAACCGAGGACTTACCCAATCTGCCATTTGAGAAATGACATCCAAGCCGTCTTCACCACGCAGCCAACCCCGCAAGTTATTCTTGTCAGGATCGTAAATGTAGTACTCTTCTACTCCGTAGCGATCATAGAAAAGTAATTTTTTGTCCATTTCATTTGGTGTATTGCTGGGAGAGAGAATTTCAAATACCACTTGCGGTGCAATTCCCCCTTCTTTCCATTGCATGTAAGAGAGGCGATCGCCTTTTGGTCTACCTAATACCACCATGATATCTGGGGCGTTGACAATGGTATTACGTCCCTCAACGGGATACCAAAACAAATCCCCTGCGACAAATACGTTAGGATCTTCAGCAAATAGCCAATCTAAATTCTGCTGAATCTCGACTATCCAGCGAAACTGTATGGTATTATTTGCCACTGGTTGTCCGTCACAATCTGGGTATATGACCTCTGGCTGGGTCTGCGGTTGGATTTGAGATACCATAGCTTCGCCCTTAGCAGGATGTTTAGTCGTAATGCTTCCAAATTAGCAGATACAGGAGGATGTCTGCGGCATGAATCTAGAGCGATCGCCACAAAAACAGTACTATTGTTCTACCATAACCGTAATAAAGATAGTATTATTAAGGACTGTTTCACGCCGCCTCTCACCATTAGCCTGCCGATATGTCAGATCAACAGCTAGCCGCATCCCCGAAGTTCCGAGCCTCGCTCCGCGAGGAGCTAACGCTAACAGAGGAAACCTCTGCTCAGACTTCTCTTCTAAATGGACATCTTCCGCACCCCAACCACAATAGCCAGAATACCATTCGGATTCGGGGTGCTAGGCAGCATAATCTGAAAAATATTGACTTGGAATTACCGCGCGATCGCCTAATTGTGTTTACTGGCGTTTCTGGTTCGGGCAAGTCTTCCTTAGCTTTTGATACCATTTTTGCTGAAGGGCAGCGGCGCTACGTGGAATCCCTCAGTGCCTACGCGCGGCAATTTTTAGGACAATTGGATAAGCCGGATGTGGAGGCGATTGAAGGCTTAAGTCCAGCGATTTCCATTGACCAAAAATCAACTTCTCATAATCCCCGTTCCACTGTTGGCACAGTAACGGAGATTTATGACTATTTGCGGCTGTTGTTTGGTCGTGCTGGTGAACCCCATTGTCCGATTTGCGATCGCTGTATCTCACCCCAGACAATTGATGAGATGGTTGATCGGATTATGGAATTGAGCGATCGCACCCGCTTCCAAATCCTCGCCCCCGTTGTCAGAGGTAAAAAAGGTACTCACCGCAAGCTGTTATCTAGTTTGGCGTCTCAAGGTTTTGTTCGTGTGCGCGTCAATGGCGAAGTGCGAGAACTGTCCGATTCGATTGAATTAGATAAAAATTTTACTCACACTATTGAAGTTGTAATTGACCGCTTGGTAAAAAAACCTGGTATACAAGAGCGTTTGGTTGATTCTCTTTCTACGTGTCTAAAACAATCAGGTGGTATTGCTAACATTGTCATTGGTGATAATCAGGAGCAAACAACAAATGACAAAGAGGAAGAATTAGTCTTTTCGGAAAATTTTGCTTGTCCAGAACATGGGGCGGTAATGGAAGAATTATCACCGCGATTGTTCTCGTTTAATTCACCTTATGGTGCGTGTCCTCACTGTCACGGGATAGGGACTTTAAAAAGATTTTCGCCTGATTTGGTAGTGCCCGATCCAGAATCACCATTGTATGCTGCGATCGCGCCTTGGTCAGAAAAAGATAATTCTTACTATCTGGAATTACTCTACAGTTTGGGACAGGCTCATGGGTTTGAGTTACAGGCTATTTGGAGCAAGCTGACAGTAGAACAGCAGCAGATAGTTTTGTATGGAGAACCAACCAAGGAGGGAGATAAGAAACAGAATTTTAAAGGGGTAATTCCCATACTGCAAAGACAGTATGAAGGTGCTTCAGAGATAGTTAAGCAAAAGCTAGAGGATTATTTAGTTGATCAACCGTGTGAGGTGTGTGGCGGGAAGCGGTTAAAACCGGAAGCCTTGGCGGTGAAGTTGGGACAATATGGAATTTTAGAGTTGACTGGGGTATCAATTCGGGATTGTCGGGAGAGAATTGATCAATTAAAGTTAAGCGATCGGCAATTACAAATTGCTGATTTAGTACTCAGAGAAATCAAAGCTAGATTGCAATTTTTGCTAGATGTAGGATTAGATTACCTGACTCTTGACCGTCCAGCAATGACGCTTTCGGGTGGCGAAGCACAGCGAATTCGTTTAGCAACACAAATTGGTTCTGGTTTAACAGGAGTTCTCTACGTTTTAGATGAACCGAGTATTGGTTTGCATCAACGAGATAATGGACGGCTGCTCAAAACCTTAACTAAGTTGCGTGATTTAGGTAATACATTAATTGTCGTCGAGCACGATGAAGAGACAATTCGCGCAGCTAACCACATAGTTGATATTGGCCCTGGTGCAGGAATTCACGGTGGAAATATTATCGCTCAAGGTGATTTCCAGGCGTTGCTAGCAGCGGAAGATTCTTTAACTGGTGCATATTTATCAGGACGGCGGGTAATTACCACACCAGGGAAACGTCGAGAAGGAAATGGGCGCAGTTTAGTAATCAAAAGTGCCAATCGCAACAATCTAAAAAACATAGATGTAGAAATCCCACTAGGTAAACTCGTCGCCGTTACTGGTGTTTCGGGTTCTGGTAAATCTACCCTGATTAACGAATTACTCTACCCATCTCTGCAACACCACCTAACTAAGAAAGTTCCCTTACCCAAAGAGTTAGATAAGATACAGGGATTAAATGCTATTGATAAAGCGATCGTTATAGACCAATCCCCCATTGGCCGTACACCGCGTTCTAACCCTGCAACTTACACAGGCATTTTTGATGCTGTACGGGATGTGTTTTCCCAAACGGTAGAAGCCAAAGCTAGAGGTTATAAACCTGGACAATTTTCCTTCAACGTTAAAGGTGGACGTTGCGAAGCTTGTAGCGGACAGGGTGTAAATGTTATTGAAATGAACTTTCTACCTGATGTTTACGTGCAATGCGAGATTTGTAAAGGTGCAAGATACAACCGTGAAACCTTGCAGGTAAAGTACAAAGACAAGTCCATTTCTGATGTTCTCAACATGACAGTTGAGGAGAGTTTAGAGTTTTTTCAAAACATACCTAAAGCTGTCGCCCGTTTGCAAACTTTATTTGATGTAGGGTTAGGTTATATTAAACTTGGTCAACCTGCGACTACCTTATCTGGTGGTGAAGCACAGCGGGTGAAATTAGCAACTGAACTATCACGACGCGCCACAGGTAAGACACTTTATTTAATAGATGAACCGACAACAGGTTTATCTTTTTACGATGTCCACAAATTATTAGATGTATTGCAACGGTTGGTAGATAAAGGCAATTCAATATTAGTAATTGAACACAACTTAGATGTAATTCGTTGTGCTGATTGGGTGATAGATTTAGGCCCAGAAGGTGGCGATAAAGGCGGAGAATTGATTGCTGTAGGCACACCAGAGGAAGTTGCAGCTAATCCCAGGTCTTATACTGGGCAATATTTGCAGCAGGTTTTGCAGCAGTATCCAGCGATGAAATCTTAGTCTTTTCCAAGTAGGGTGCATTACAGAAAAGTAAAGCATTCTATTTCTAAATTTTATGCCTAGTTTGAGATTATTTAATTTTTAAATGTTGTATTGCAGTATGGGTGAGTCAACTGTGCATTATCTAAATTACCTAAGCCACCATCTTCTTTTCTTGTTTTGTGATCTATAGATATAGAGTGACTATGGAGATAGCCACCACAAATTTTACATCTTTGAATTTTAGGTAAAGCATCTCTAATAAAAGCTGCTGCTTTAGTTTCTCGTGAAAAACTTTTACTTTGGGTTTCACTTGTGTTAACTCTAGGTTTCATCTTTAAGGAACCAAAAGTTTTTTCAGCTATAATCTCTTTTATAATATTTCTTATATCTACACCTTGTGTTAATTTTTCAATTATTTTAAAATAAAAATCCTTGACCTTTTCTCGTGCCTTGACTGCACTACTCTTACCTACAATTTGTGGCACTATATTATCGTGTTGCCAAATTATAAATTCAAAATTTTTCCGACATTTTATAAATTTATCATAGGATTTAGTTTTTTCTAGATATAATATCAAGGTAACAACACCATAAAAGGAACCTACTCTATATCGACTGTCGTAAGTATAGAAGTATATAAGCGGATGAAGCCCAAGAGATGAAGCATCTTTATCATTTATTCTTTTAGCTAATTTTTGACAATTGATTAAAAATTTTACAGTTGTATCTCCTGTTAAATCATCCTCCAGAGTCAGTTCTTTTTCTACTTCTATATTGTTAACTATATTGACAAATTCTAAGATAAATTCATTTTTTTGTGAAGTTGATATATTTCCTACTATTGGAACATCTGTAGTTTTCATAGGGTTTTTCAGCTTAGGCTCAAAAATAATTTGATGTATTTCTTGAGCTAGTTTTTCAATTTCATCCTGTTTATCTTGCGAAAACTCTGACCAATACTTGTGACCATTACCACTTCTTATAATTGCACGAGCGGCAACACCATTAGGCTTCTTTCTTGCTTGTAACAAACGCATCTCCGTTACACCGATTGGAGCTGCTTTTTGGTTAATTTTAAAAAATGAAGCCTCTGCTTTAGATGAATTGCCTTCAACCCACTGAAGCTGAATAGCCAAAGCACCCAAGTTTCTTGCTCTTTCAAGAATTTTTTGGTTTACTTGCGCTTGCTGCTGTGTTAGTGATTGATAGTTTTTATAAGAACCTATCCTTTCGTTTATTTCTTTCCTTACCTCTTGAGCAGCAATTTTCTGCTCTTCTATATCTCCATCATAAAATTTCTTAGAAATCTTATTATCACCATAGTCGTCATTTATCCAAGCTATTAAAGAACTAAGTCTATGCGAGCCATCAATTACAAAATAATAACTACTAGAACTTCTCCAAAGAATCACTGCTGGGATTAAATCTCCATCTAAAAAACTTTCTAGAAATTCACATATTTTCTGAACATCCCACTCATTAGTTTCTCGTTGAAAATCAGGTTTTCGTAAAAATGGATAGAAAAATGAACTTTCTTCTAAATCACGAATCGATATAGTCATTCTTGCTATGTTTTGACCTTGCTGTCCTTGAACCTCAAATGCTTCTCTAGGTATAAGTGCATCTAGGCTAACTTTTGGACTATCCTTCACCATCTTCGCTGCTTCTTTAAATTTTCAGTATAAATAATAACATATATAAAGCGATCGCTTAATCTGAAATAAATAAGCTCGCATCAACATGAAAAAACTTCCCTAAAGCCTCAGCTTGTTGTCGAGAAATTTTTAACTCGCCATTAATGACTTTAGTAAGAATCTCACTTGAACCAAGAATTTCCACTAAAACAGCTTGTTCTAAACTCCGAGCTTCCATCAAATGCTTAAGTCTTGAGTGAGGTGTTGAGGAATTAATTTGATAATGCTTATCTTCAAAATCCTCAATTAGTTTTGTCAATAATTCCAACAAAGCATCTTCCTCAGAAGTCAGAGCAGAATGAGAAAGGAGTTTTTCAACAATTTCTAGACATTTATCCTTTTCCTCTTCTGTTTTGATAATAACCACTTCCTTGCTCCCTTATTCTGAACTATAAAAACTTTAGCCAAGTGGACGATGAAGCTAGCAGCGAATAATATTAAGTGGAGATATTGCGCGATCGCAAGGAAACTGCATAGCCGATCATAGCTGATTACCAAATATCGCTGGATTTGCTTTGAACTAGGGGTTTTAGAGAGCGATCGCTTAATTACTTCCAATTTCTAAAAGCTATCTGAGAAACTTACACGTATGCTTTTACAGTATATGTTATAACTAAGCACAAAAAACAATTACTTAATTATTTTCGTCAATACATAAAATATATAAAATTTAATATGAGTTCTTAAACTTTAAAAATATGAAATTGAAGTTAATATTTTGTTTAAATAAATATCAATCACTATAACTTAATTTTAAAAATGGTAATTTAGTTATTGGCCCAGTTATTTGCATTATTTACGGAAAATATTACATCAAGCTAAGCATATCATAAATATCTCAAGAGAAAAATAGACTTATGAGTCACAAAGATATCCAGGAACAATGTCAAAGTATCCTTAAAGATATACAACAAGAAATTTATCAACTGCTTGAAGAAGTACAGAATAAACTTCAACAAGTAGAATTACAAAATTTAAAAGAGAATATTCAGGAAGAAATTGCCAGCCAAATATCACTTTTACAGCGCTTTGGGGAATACATTTTAAAAGTTCAAAAGAGTAAACCTAAGAGTATAGCTGAATGTATCACTCTACAATCAAAACTCAAATCAGCTAAAGTAGCTTTGTATTTTCTGCTAATGATGAAGCAAGAAAAAATAGTTCTTGCTAAAAATATAAGACACGATATTGAATATTTTATCAACAGTAAAACATTTCTAGGTTTGATAAAAAATTTTTTCAAGCAAGCTGTTCGAGAATGGTCAGCACCGACCAAAATTCTACTGGGACTTGCAATGGCAATGCCAATCTATTCAATTGTAATAGGGGTTTTCATGATTACGGTTGCAGTAACAACACTGACCCAGATAGACTCGCTAACAGAAGCATTGAAAAATAGTAGCACTGTGCAGAAATCTTCTAATGTTCTAAATGAAAAAGCAAAAGTTAAACCAAGTCAAATACAACTATTCTTTGAAAGATCTACTTTGGTCATGGTCGCTGGTTTTGCTGGAACATTTGGCAGCATCATTAGCATCCTAATTCGGCTTAAAAAATACCAGGATAGTGACTACAAAGGTTCGGCTGCTCCTATTTTAGTTGGCTTTGCTAAACCTTTAATTGGAACAGCATTTGGCATTTTAGTTTTTACAATTATTAACTCCAATATTATTTCAACTATACAAGTTCCTAAGTCATCTCAAGAGCCAGAAAATACTGATATCAAGTATTATTTTTTCTTTTCAATTGCATTTGTAGTTGGTTTTAGCGAACGGTTAGCTGATGATATCATTCAGCGGGCAGAAGGCGTTGTGATACCATCAGAAACAGTAACTAAACTTAAGGAAGCAGGAGAAAATTTTCAGAATTCTGCTCAAGATATTCAGGGAGCAGGAAAAGATTTTCAGCATTCTGCCAAAGATATTCAGGAAGCCGGAGAAGATTTTCAGAGTTCTGCTAAAGACATTCAGGAAGCGGCAGAAGATTTAAAACATAGTGCAGCTAATGAGCCAACAACTGAATCCTCTCAAGCTAATAGCTCACAAAGCCAAAGAACTCAATCTGATTAAGTATTTATGCAAGAGGTTTAATAACTAAAAAGAGAACCAACTGTTAGTTGCCTTGAATAATCTGCACCATCAGCCCTATTATCATAGACGCTATACGGCCCTCCAATGACGTTGATTAAGGGATTAAAGCCGTAATTGATAGCGATTATCTGAATATTGATATCGCCCCCCAATAAGTCATCCATTTGCGCTTGAGTCAGGTCATTTATAAATGGGTCTACATCAATAAGATGTAAGTTGTAAATTACTATTTTAGCCATTCTTTTTTTTCGTAATCAGGATGTAATCCGTGTTTTACCATTTGCATCTATATCTTTATAAGCGCTGTGCGTGTCTGTGAAGTATTTTTCGGTAGGTTTCTCCATAAACACCAATTTTTTAAAATTTTCTCAGAATTTGGGAACACAGAGTATCAATAGTTTTAGATAGAATAGCGCTTTTCTAATTGGTAAAACTAGAATTTAATTTGACTTTTAAATTTTGACATTATTACTCAGAATTTAATTAGATTATATGTAAAATCTTCATAAGAAAATCAATTATATGTAAAGCTTTGATAGAAAAACTAGTTATGTAGACATTTTTTTAAGACATAATTAAATGAGTTTTGTCTCAAAAGCTAATGTTTTTTATAAGAATTTTTACCCGTTATGTTAGCCTAATGAAGTTTTTATACAAGTTTACATTTAAATTATGATAGGGAAATAGTTAATATTTAACAGCTAATTAACTATCTCCTCCCTTTCTAAAAAACTGCTTTAAAATCTTCCCTGGTTTACGATCCCAAGTGTCAATATGCTCGTATATCAAACCGTTTCGGTTGAGTTTGTAAGTTGAGTATCCATTAAAAAACACACCTGCTTTCCAAGGAACACGTAAAACTCCACGAACTGTCCACTTTGCCAAAATGGTATCTTCTGCTGACTGATAGACTTCATGCACATCAAAATAAATTTGAGTAAAAAAGAGTCGGGCATGAAATCGCAAAGTCCAAAATATAATACGATAGTTGAATTTATATTTGAATTGATTTACCGGGTCTTGAAAGTAGATATCTTGTGTATAGATGTTATATGAAATATCTTTTTGAAAAAGTGTTGGTAAATCCTGTTTGAGAGTTTTTATTACTTGTTCTATTTGCAATTGATATTCCACACCCCTTATCCCTTAAAAAAGATTTTTTAACAACTTCTTCATATCCTGCCAAATTGAAGATGATCTATTATTACTTACACCATCTCCTGTCAAATGTGACAAACTTGGAAATGACGCAGACTTATTATAGGGGCCATTTCGTAAAACTTTAGCCAGGGTATTGTTATTCTCTCGCAAACCTTCGTAAAAAAAGAATACCTCCCCTTGAATGCCAAGTTGGCGGTTGTATTCAACTGCGTGTATCAGATATTCTGGACTAATACAATAACTGCCAAGCTTCATCAATATTCCTGGTGCTAACTTCGGTAATGTCGCATCTGTGAACTGCTGGTTTACTAGTTTATCAGCGATCGCTTGATAACTTCTCAAATCACGACGATAAATCTGCGGGTGGATAATATCGATTAGTCCCCGCTTCAGCCATGTGGGTGAGTCTTGCAGATATTCTTTTAACGCCCAATCATGTATATTAGGAGCCATTGACACTAGCAAGTTAGGATTAACTGCTTTCACCTGCTGGTATAGACGCGCCAAGAAATCAGTGAGAATGTTTGCACGCCACTGTAACCATTGCCAATCCTTGGGATTTTGTGGCGGATTGTGATGAAATTGCTGGCGATAGCGTGTGGTAGTTACCTGATCATAGCCACCTTCACAGGGTAATGCAGGAAAGCGATCGTCACCTTGAATACCATCAATATCGTAGTTTCTCACAACTTCTAGCACCAAGTTTAACAGGAATTCCTGCACTTGGAGGTCAAGGGCATTCAACCACTCAAAACCGTTTTTCTTTAATAAGTTACCTTTGCAGTCACGAGCAGCCCACTCCGGTTTTTTCTGTAAAATTATACCACCATTCAAATTATATGAACTAGCAAAGCCGTATTCAAACCAAGGGATAACTTTTAGGCCAACTCGCCGCGCTTCTAGTATCACTTCTTCTAATGGGTCACGACCTATGCACAAAGGGTCAATTTCCACCCCAAAAGTCTGCTGCATAGTTTGACTAGGATACAAAGTTACTGCCTTGTTCCAAACAACGGGAAAAACTGCATTAAAGCCCGTCTCAGCCAGAAAGTTCATCGCCTCAGCAATACGTTGCTTTGACCTGAGAACTTTACTATCGGTAGTGGTAAGCCAGACACCGCGTATTTCTGTCATACCCAACTTCCATATTTAAAAATAATGCGTATATATATGCGTAGCAGCTTGTTGTGAGATATCGCTATTTTCAACCTGTGGACAGCTGACTATACCGCGCTTGGATTAGCAAATAAATCCCGTAAGCAACTAAACCAAAGGCGACAATGCCCAAAAGCCATGAACCGTAAGGTTGTTGCGCTAGAGTCTGTAATGCCTCAGCTAAACCTCCAGCAGCACTAGCATCAAATTGCCTTGCGGCTTGAATCAAAAACCAGCCAATAATGCAAAACACAACACCCCTTGCCAGCAAACCAAATCTGCAAATAACCATCACCCATTTGCGTTCTGTCTCGCTTAACTCGGTTAAATTGAGTTCTCTGCGAAACTTAGCGGTAAAAGCTTTATAAAACTGATAGAAACCCATACCAATTATAAATGCCCCAACAGTTCCTACCAACCATTGACCAAAGGGTTGAGAAAGTAAGCGAGCCGTCCAATCGTCGGTGGAATTACTATTACTATTACCGCCTGAACCTTGGATAAGTTGTACAGCACTAACCGCTAAACCTGCATATATTAAACCATTGATTGCATAACCAATTCTCTGTGCCAATCCTTTGGCGTCTGTACCTTTATTTTCTGGGTCTTTTATTGCTTGTACAAATCGCCAAAGCACGTATCCAATTAAACCAATTGCTATCAGAGCTAGCAACAATTTACCAAATGGTTGAGTTAAAAGTGTTTGTAAAGCACCTCTTGTATCGGTCGTTCTACCACCTGTACCAAAAGCTGCCTGTGCTGCTAATAATCCGACAATACCATAAACCACTCCCTTAGAAGCATAACCGAGTCGTGCCAGTCGCTCAACCCATATTGAAGGGTAGTGTGTCAGCTGTTTTGTCATGGTAGTTGGATGTAGTCATAATCTTAATTTTTAGCAATATTTCTCTAAAATCTACATCTATCTAAGGGAGAGTTGTACAGATATTTTCCTAGAAAAAATTATCGTCATAATGCTTTCTGTCAATAGATGTTGTGGAATTCAAAAAGACACAATAATAAAAATATCTCTTGTATACTTTGATAATTTTTTCTATAGATGGAGTAGCATTAATGGTATTTGTAGATGAGTCTTCTTGGAAACACGAATATATAACTACCAATGGGGTGAAACTACACTATGTCACCCAAGGTGAAGGGCCTTTGATGCTGATGTTGCATGGTTTTCCTGAGTTTTGGTACTCATGGCGGCATCAAATATCAGAATTTTCTAAAGATTTTAAAGTTATTGCTCTTGACTTACGTGGCTACAACGACAGTGATAAGCCAAAAGAGCAATCAGCTTATGTAATGGATGAATTTGTTAAAGATATTGAGGGAGTAATTAGAGGTAATGACTATCAGAGTTGTGTTTTAGTTGGACATGATTGGGGTGGTGCGATCGCCTGGAATTTCGCTTACAATTATCCAAGTATGGTAGAGCGCTTAATTATACTCAATCTGCCTCATCCAGCTAAATTTGCTCAAGGTTTACGCACTCCTCAACAGTTGCTACGTAGTTTCTACATCTTCCTATTTCAATTACCGTTACTACCGGAATTATTCCTACAATCTTCAGACTACCAAGCAATTGAAACCGCTTTTAAAGGTATGGCAGTTAACAAAAATGCTTTCACTCAAGCGGATATTGACGCTTATAAAAATGCTGCTGCAAAACGTGGTGCTATTACAGGAATGTTGAACTATTACCGCAATATTTTTCAACAAAAAATGCTCAATCAAAACTGGCGTGTTTTGGAAGTACCAACTCTGATGATTTGGGGAGAAAAAGATACCGCACTTGGTAAGGAATTAACTTACGGCACTGAAGCTTATGTTAAAGATTTTCAAATTAAGTATCTACCCAATTGTAGCCATTGGGTGCAGCAAGAACAGCCTGAGTTAGTCAATCAATATATGCGAGAATTTTTGACAACTTAACTATTTATGGTTGCTGCTATACCAAATGGGCAATTAGTAAAGTAAAAATACTCATTAGCCCTAGGTCAATCAAGCTGGGTGGTGCAAGCTATAAAAAAGATTTAACAGTGATTTAATAGTGGCTGTTTTTCAAGCTTTATCGCTGATAAATAGCCCAAAAACAGAATCAATACTTTTTTTAGTGTCATCAATATAGCTGTTACATATCATAATAAGCTCGCAAGGTCAATCTGTGTCCCCAAGGAATTTGGTGAGATAATAGGGCTGTGAGGCAAAGAACGGACGCAACTTGATAATCAAGGGGGAAATATTATGAAACTCCAGCTATTAGCACCTCTAGCCTTAGCAACTCCCCTATTTTTCGCTAGCGCAGTCAGAGCTGAAAATCCGCAGGACTTACAAAAGCTGTTTTCAACTAGGGAATGTATCCAGTGCAATCTATCAGGAGTTAACCTCAGTGGTGCTCATTTAATTGGTGTTGACTTGCGAGGAGCAAATCTTCAAGGAGCCAACCTTGCAGAGGCAAATCTCGAAGGTGCTGACTTAACTGGTGCTAACTTAAAAGGCGCTAACTTAACATCAGCTCATGTAACCAATGTGAACTTGAAGCAAGCCAATCTCAACGGGGTAAATTTTACTCGCGCTAAGATTTATGATTCCAATGTGTATCAAGCATCGATGGAAAATCTTAATATCACTGATGCTGAAATATATAACACTGGAATCGGTGTTGGTGGTGAAGATGCACAGATTCCAGATTGGGACTAGGCTCATCTAAGTAGGCGGTTAAAATAACCAAAACAATAGTTTTAGCAGGTTTTAAATCAGAGAAACTGGTTGTTTACAAGCGTTATCCTTAAACCTCTCCTACAAAAACATCAAGACAAATCAAACCCCTCTACCTTTTAGACTTCACATCATTAAGGTAGAAGGGTTTCTTATTAGGATTGAACCATAGTTAATTTTATTACTTGAACTGTATTGCAATAAACTTCTTGCTAAAATCCGAATTAAACCAAAAATAACCACAGCTAAATATCTGTGTTCATCTGTCTTGAAAAGTTGAGCCACTGCGTTGGACGGGTTTCCCGGCTTGTAGCAAGTGGCGTTCCTAGGTTGGGAAACCCCGTTCGCATGATTGCGTCTCACGCCACTTGCTCCACTTGGGGAGACCCCAAGACCGCAGTGGCTCCCCTTCTCTGCGAGACGCTACGACGCTAAGAGCGAACGAGCGTCGGAAACCTCTCTTACAAAGTCTGAGCGGAGGTTTCCTCCACTCAGACTTTGCGCTCCGCTCAGACTTCTCTCCACCTACAGAACTTTTCGCTATGTTTATCTGTGGTTCGATTTAATAAATTTCGATTTATGCAATAGGTCTAATATAGCCGTAATAATTTTGTTATATCTGGTTTTTAGTCTTTTAAGTAGAGAAACTGGCTTTTTGAAAGACTCAAAACGTGGAAATATTGAAGATTATTCTTGGTAGTCTGCCAAAGTTATTTTGACAGACTAAAAGTATTTAGCGAACTTTGTTAGAGATATTTTTGCCTGCTTGTGCTGCACTATCTCCTACATCGCTAGCAGTTTCTTGAGCACCCTCTACATACCCCGACCCAAATTCTTTAAAGGCCTCTCCTGACTCTTGTCCAATTTTTTTAAGACGTTCACCAGGAGAGCCTTCTGTTTCACGAGCTTCTTTATTCCATTGCCCTACTGTTTTTGGTCTTTGAGCATCATTTTGCTCTACTTGTTCACGAACTCTCTCTTTCAAGCCTGTGTTATCACGCCCAGGAGTAGCATTTGTTGTCAGCAGTAAAAAACCAACTAAGACAACAGCCAAAAAACGTTTTACCTGAAGTCCCTTCAGCAAGGAACTAATATAAGTAGTTGTCCTAGAAATCAAACTTGTCATGCAAATACTCCATTAACTGTTGGTTGATGCTTTTCTCAATTCTGGCGGAGGTAATTGGCTAACTCCAAATTCATCTGCTGCTATGAGAAGCTAAAATTAGCTTCTAGTTGCAATTAATCGAGCGAATGGAGCTATAGGTTCCAATAATAAAATCTAGATTTTACCTATTTTTCAGCCAATTAGCTGTTTTGAACATAAATAAACCCTAACTATAAAAAAGTAATTATTCTTCTAGCAAAAGGTATATCTCGTTTATGAAAAAGAGAGAGACTACTATACCTCTAAAACTCGAAAATTTAAGCTAAATAGCATAGATGAAGCTATTCCCAAGGTGCGATTATGATATCCCTTATTTACCCACTTTTCAATATTCCGTTAGCTACAAAAAAATGAGGGCATAGACAAGTTGTTAAGTTGCCAATACCCTCACATATATATGCTATGATTTTGCAGTAGCGGATGATTTTAAGTGAGTGCTTGAGCGATCGCTACTGAAAAAGATTCATTTACCGCTTTTTTCAACAATTCTGCCTTATCGGTGCGTTCCCAAGGCAAGTCTAAATCCGTTCGCCCAAAATGACCATAAGCCGCGACGTCCTGATAAAAACGTCCGCCTCGTTCATTTGGTACGTTGCGTAAATTGAAGGTATGGATAATCCCCGCCGGCCGCAGTTCAAAGTTCTGCTTAACTAATTCCAGTAAGGTTTCATCATCTACTTTGCCAGTACCAAAGGTTTCTAGCAAAATGCTCATCGGTCGCGCTACACCAATGGCATAACTTAGCTGGACTTCACACTTGTTTGCTAACCCAGCAGCGACAATATTTTTTGCCACATAGCGAGCAGCATAAGCCGCAGAACGGTCTACCTTGGTGGGGTCTTTGCCAGAAAAAGCGCCGCCACCATGCCGTGAATAACCACCGTAGGTATCAACAATTATTTTCCGTCCTGTCAGACCAGAATCTCCCTGTGGGCCACCAACGACAAATTTGCCCGTGGGGTTGACTAAAAAATGTGTCTCCTGACTCGGCTTAATTTCAATGTCACCAAAAACAGGTTCGACTACCGCCGACCAAAGGTCTTGTTTAATTTTGGCTTGCACCGCCGCCTCATCCTTGATTTCCCCAATACTCGCTGTATGCTGGGTGGAAATTAGGATAGTATCAATACCTACTGGGCGTCCGTCTTCATAGACCACTGTTACTTGTGTTTTGCCATCGGGGCGCAAGTATGACAATTCACCCGTTTTGCGGACTGCTGCTAGTCGGCGAGCAATGCGGTGGGCTAGACAAATGGGCAAGGGCATCAGTTCTGGTGTTTCATTGCTGGCAAAGCCGAACATTATCCCTTGGTCGCCTGCACCGATTTTATCGAATAGTTCATCACTATCTTGTTCGCGGGTTTCTTGGGCGGTGTTGACACCTTGAGCAATATCAGGTGATTGTTCGTCTAAAGCTACTAAAACGCTAGTGCTGTTAGCAGAAAAACCATTATCGGCATCAGTGTAGCCAATCTCAGCAATCTTCTTGCGGGCAAGATTGACGTAATTCACATTTGCTTTGGTAGTAATTTCACCTGTAATTAGTACTAAGCCAGTATTAACTACTACTTCAGCCGCTACACGGCTGCTGGGGTCTTGTGTCAGCAAGGCATCGAGAATAGTATCAGAAATCTGATCGCAGATTTTATCTGGATGTCCTTCGGTGACTGATTCAGAAGTAAATAGATATCGACGAGACAAGGGCAATTCCTCCTCTAAGAGTTTTTTCGCTGACTAAATGTGGATATTTAGGTCAGTTACTTATTTATGGAATCATAACAATATTGACACATACAGTAGTTAGTGTGTTCTTATCTTTAAAAAAACCACCAATTATAGCCAAGTATTTGGAAAAAAGATAATATTTACGTTAATTATTTTGTGATTTACAGCGGATTTTTGATGAATAGACCACAGTAGGGTGAGTATTGTAATGTCCACCCGACAAATCTACCCAGATGAAAATCGCTGTAAATGTATTTAATTACAAAAAAAACGGGGATACCCAGAAGTACCCCCATAAGCTTTGACACAAACACTCCTGCTTTAAACTTGAACTGCTAACTTTGCTTCCTTAGCTGTTAACCGTTCATAAGCAGCACGCATTTTCAAACCTGTAAGCACTTGGAACAAACCAGTACCATTATTGGAACCTGGATACTCACGGTGCTGGAGTAACAAGTGAGTCATCTCACCTTCATATTTGGTGGATGTATTGCTGAGATGATTTTCGATATAAATTACTTCTTCGAGGTTGTCAAATTGACCATCTACCTCTAGTACTGAGACATAGCGTCCATAGTATACATCTGAACCGTAGTACACTTGCATACCAGGGTAGGAACAGGTTAATTTGCGTCCGCAAGGAGTCCAGTTAATTGTTGAGCCTTCATCAAAAAGGTAGGTTGGCTCAAAACCTTCCTTACCTTCCCGCTGGAGCATACGTACTCGCAAGACTTTACGTTCTGTATCGTTTTTAATCAAGTTTGTAGGTAATACCTGAAGAACCACATCAGCAAATTCTCTTTGTGGTTCGATAAACTTATCAAAGTCAGGTTTACGGGAATTGATTTGAGCTAGGACATCTTCGTAACGATGACCGCGTTCAGCCATATCTCGCTGGATTTTCCAGGCAATTTTGACTTCATCGCTGATATCAAAATAAACGCTAAAGTCAATCAGCGATCGCACCCGCTCATCATATAAAGGATGTAGTCCTTCAACCACTATGATATGATTTGGCTCTATCCGCTCTGGCGGATCAATTAAGCCGGTTTCGTGGTTGTAAATCGGCTTATCAATCGCTTGACCATCTTTGAGCGCTTTAATTTGCTCATACATTAAGTCAAAATTGTTCGCCCTAGGGTCGAGTGCAGTTATCCCTGTTTCTTTGCGCTGTTTGCGATCAAGAGAATGATAGTCATCCAAGCAGATGACTGTCATTAAATCTTCACCAAACAAGTCTATCAAACGACGCAAAAACGTAGATTTACCACACCCAGAGTCTCCTGCTACTCCAATCAGTACCACGCGTTCCGGCTTACTTGTCATAAATCTCCTCTAAAAATACTAAAGTTGTGTCAATCAATAATTTTTCACACAGCAGATTTTGAAGCCAGGAGTTTACCCCTTTGGTTTGTCCTGCGTTCTTTCTATCCAGCACGGCAATGAAACATCAGACGGGTAGACATACAAAGTAATACTTGTTACTCGTCAGACTAGTTTTGAATTCGGTGCTGGTAAGTATTTAATCCTAGTGGTACATATAATTTTAACAGAAGGGGGTATCCCATACAATATTTGCTGTCAGGAATAATCTATGTGGTTCGCTAATCATTTTGATAATTTAGTTGTTAATTTTAAAAGAGCGAACATTATCACCTGTAATTGATGTGGCGATCCCCGTTCCTGGATTGTAACTCTATAAATCAAGTCCATAAGGCATAATTTTTCCGGCAGCAACTTTTTTCCTGCCTCAAAATTTTAATTGGCGATCGCGCAAAACTTGAGATATCAAAATCTAGAATCTATCTAAGGAATGAACTCTCAAGTTAGATAAGTGACATTGTTGTGATTGAATTTTTAGATCTGCTCAAATCTAAGTGTGAGCATGATGGCAAGGTAGTAATAGAGGTTGACAGATTTTTCACATCAAGTAAAACTTATTATAGTTGCTTAGATCACGCTTCCTTCTATCATCATGTTTCTAGCTGGAGTTTTCCTGGTCGTGTAATTGACCATGAGCAGGATACAGATATAGCTAATAACATTTTGGGAAGCTACTACAGTTGATCAAGTCAAACCAATCGGCAGAAAACCTTCTGGGATTGGCATCTTCCGAATATAAGCGTCAAAATTAGGTAAGTACAACGGCAGTCTTTGGAGGCACAATGATCGGTTGCTTCTGCCAATCAAAGCGGTTCTCCTGCAATGTCTGCCATTGCAATTTACCAGTTGGGTAGTTAAAAAGTTATCTTTTGATGGAAGTCGTAGTTAACGAAAAAAAGATTAAATTGACTCATTATTAACATTCTCCAGAAGACTTATCCTTTACCTTAGAAGGTGAACAGGTGTGTTTTTTACAATGCCTGCATGTCTTTGGTGAGTGTACTTAGCAAGGCATTATTTAATGATGCCGTTTTTCCAAGGAGCCAGTTTTGTGAAACGAAAATCCGGTAAACTAAAGCTGGCATGGGATGGGAATAGTTTTTTTGAAAAACGGTTAAGTAAATATCGGAGTGGTAGAACGAATGTACAATCAAGGTGCTGTTGAGGGTGCTGCCAATAAAGAATTAGGTAGCCGTGTCTTCGTGTACGAAGTGGTGGGTCTGCGTCAGAGCGAAGAAACTGATCAAACGAACTACCCAATTCGTAAAAGCGGCAGTGTGTTCATCAGAGTGCCTTATAACCGCATGAATCAAGAAATGCGACGGATCACTCGCCTAGGCGGCAAAATTGTTAGCATCCAACCATTAACTGCTCTAGAACCGGTCAATGGGAAAGCCTCATTTGGAAATGTTAACAGCGAAGTAAGCGAGTTAGCCACATCTGGGGAGACTGCTAACAGTGAGGGGAATGGTAAAGCCACACCTGTGAATATTAACAGTGAAGTGAAAGGCTTCGCTCAATCACCTGCTGAAGAACAGCCCAAGAACAAGGACAAGAAAGGCAACACCATGACTCAAGCGAAAGCCAAAAAAGACGCCCACGGTGATGTTCCTGTCAACATTTACCGTCCCAATGCTCCATATATTGGCAAAGTAGTATCTAATGAACCGTTAGTCAAAGAAGGTGGGATTGGTATTGTTCAGCACCTCAAGTTTGACATTTCCGGCGGGGATTTGAAGTACATAGAAGGTCAAAGTATCGGTATTATTCCGCCAGGAGTGGACAAAAACGGCAAGCCTGAAAAACTCAGACTGTACTCAATTGCCTCAACTCGTCATGGCGATGATGTGGATGATAAGACAGTATCATTGTGCGTCCGCCAATTAGAGTATAAGCACCCAGAAACCAACGAAACAGTTTATGGTGTTTGCTCTACTCATCTGTGTTTCCTAGAACCAGGAGCAGATGTAAAAATTACAGGGCCGGTGGGTAAGGAAATGTTGTTACCCCAAGACCCCGATGCCAAAGTGATCATGATGGCGACTGGAACAGGTATTGCGCCTATGCGGGCTTACCTATGGCGGCAGTTTAAAGATGCAGAAAGAGCAGCTAACCCAGAATACCAATTTAAGGGATTTTCTTGGCTAATATTTGGTGTGCCGACAAGTCCAAATATTCTATATAAGGAAGAACTGGAAGAAATTCAACAAAAATATCCTGATAACTTCCGCCTCACTTACGCCATTAGCCGGGAACAGAAAAACCCCCAAGGCGGCAGAATGTATATCCAAGACCGCGTAGCAGAACATGCAGATGAATTGTGGCAGTTAATTAAAGATGAAAAAACCCACACCTACATCTGCGGTTTGCGGGGTATGGAAGATGGTATCGATGCAGCATTGACTGCTGCTGCCGCTAAAGAAGGTGTAACCTGGAGTGATTACCAGAAGGAACTCAAGAAAGCTCATCGCTGGCATGTAGAAACCTATTAAGTGCTGAGTAGAGACGCGATTAATCGCATCTGTACAGGAGAGTTTTGAGTTTGTAGGGTGGGCATTGCTCACCCTACAATTGTTTTGTATGAACAGCTGAGGAAAGAGTTCTAAGTTTTGAGTTGTAAAGTACTAAATACTTGTAACTACTCAGCACTAAAAAATGAATTGGGTGCAAAACTTGTGGGCGTGAAGCTAGGAATACTAGGATTAGGCACTGTGGGAACGGGTACAGTGCAGTTATTGCAAGATGGGGCTGGGCGTCACCCGTTGTTGCAAGAAATAGAAATATATCGAGTGGGAGTACGATCGCTCGATAAACATCGCGCAGTAGAATTAGCTACAGAAGTCCTAACTACAGATTTAGAAGCTATTGTCAATGACCCTGCGGTAGATATAGTTGTTGAAGTTATGGGTGGGCTAGAACCAGCGCGATCGCTGATTCTCAAAGCTCTCAATAATGGCAAACACGTAGTTACCGCTAATAAAGCTGCGATCGCCCGTTTTGGGGCAGAAATCTTCACAACTGCCAATCAAGCTGGGGTATACGTCATGCTAGAAGCCGCTGTTGGTGGTGGTATCCCAGTGATCCAACCCCTAAAGCAGTCTTTAAGTGTTAACCGGATTCACGCGATTACTGGCATCGTTAACGGTACGACTAACTACATCCTGACGCGGATGCAAACAGAAGGCAGCAACTTCAGCGATGTCTTGGCTGATGCCCAACAGTTAGGTTATGCGGAGGCTGATCCCACCGCCGATGTCGAAGGCTTAGACGCAGCAGATAAAATTGCCATCCTGGCATCATTAGGCTTTGATGGACGCATCAATCTGCAAGATGTCTATTGTGAAGGCATTCGGCAAGTCAGTAAGACAGATATTGCCTATGCTGAAAAATTAGGATTTGTGATTAAATTACTAGCGATCGCTAAACGCAATACTCCCTCATCTCCCCTTTCAGTCAGAGTTCATCCCACCTTAGTACCGAAAGCACATCCGTTAGCTAGCATTAACGGCGTTTATAACGCCATTCTTGTCGAAGGGGAACCCATCGGACAGGTGATGTTTTTTGGGCCTGGTGCTGGTGCTGGTGCAACCGCCAGCGCAGTATCATCTGATATTTTAAATTTGGTTGCTGTCCTCAAAACCAAAACAGTAGATCCAAATCTCTTGTTAGCTTGTGGGCATCAAGAATACTGTCAAATTGCGCCAATGGCAGAACTTGTAACTCGGTTTTACGCCCGTTTCCTTACTAAAGACCGGCCTGGAGTTATCGGTAAATTAGGTACTTGCTTCGGCAACTATAACGTTAGCTTAGAGTCAATTGTCCAAACTGGTTTTCAGGGGGAGCTAGCAGAAATTGTAGTTGTTACCCACGATGTGCGGGAAGGAAACTTTCGCCAAGCTTTAGCAGAAATTCGGAGTCTGGAAGCGATCGACAGTATTCCCAGCATACTGCGTGTACTTTAAATTTAGCCGCTATTTAGTAGTGCTAAGTACATATTTATGTTTATTAACTCCTCACACCTGTTTCAAATTGAACAATCCATCAGCTAGCTATCCCGTGAAGAACAGTTGTGGTTAGTTGAGCGAATTATCTACAACTTGAGATACAGTGCGTTAATAATACTTCAAACAGTACACCAGAGAATATTAGACCTCTTGCACGAATATCTGAAAATAAGAATTTTAAGGTTCACGCAGAGGCGCAGCGAAAAGTTCTGTAGGCGGGTTTCCCGCCGTAGGAAACTTTTCAAGACAGCGAAAAGTTCTGTTCGCCTCCGGTCTCCGTCAGGAGAAGGAGGGTTTCCCTCTCTTACGAGACGCTAACGCGAACCGCAGGAAACTTTTCAAGACAGAGGCGCAGAGAGTAACGAGAAATTTATCTATTTGGAGTTCATAATCTGATTTATGCAAGAGGTCTATTGAACAACTGGCAAACATGGCAAATGATCCAGCAATTCGACCAGAACTAATAGCCATAGACCAAGAGTTTGCTACCACTGAAATGGATGGTTTGCTTGGAGAATGAGTATCCAACGTGGAGATATCTACTTTATCAACCTCAATCCAGCCATCAACAAACCAATCTCCTCCACTGTCCCTGTTGTAGCATTCACGACAGCCACAAACTCACCCCTGTAGATTACAGGAATCCGATCGCTCATTGCCATAACCTTTTCTAATTCAGTAACAATATACAAAATTGCCGCATTGCGATCGCGTTTTAAAATTTCAATTAGCAATCGGTGAGGAAAAAAGAGGGGGCTGGTGTAAAAGAGTCATCTATGGCTTAATTTGTTTAGACACAAATTTTACTGCTACCAGGGTAATTACGATGACAAATAAACCTCCGTCCGAACCGGAGTCATCCCAAAGAACTGCCCTTGGCTTTGATGAGTTTATAGCCATTCTGGTTGCTTTTGCCACTATTGGAGCGATTTTGTTTTGGTCATCTTCCCGTAAGGATTCTAGCTGGAACTTAAACAGGCTGTTGTCGCCTTCCCCTACGCCAACTCAAAGCATTCAGCCAAATCAAGTTTTGCCTTCTCCTACGCCCATAGAACCAAATACAGCCCCCAACCTCCAAGGCTCACCGTCACCTCTACCTGGTGCTGTTGTTGAACCCAACACAACTTCATCCCTAACTGATAGCGCAGCACCTCCCCCCTTGGTGTGGCCATCCATTAATGTAGCTCCAACTCAATCCCCGCAGGGAAAGACGCCTGTGTTTCCCTCAAAAAGCTTTGAGCCACCAGTCATAGCAGCAGCATTGCCATTAGTAACTCCAGCAGAGAAAAAATCAACGATTCCACCGCCAATTGCATTTAACGATGTACCTGAGAACTTTTGGGGTCGGCGCTTTATCAACGTTCTTTCTTCTCGTGGTATTCTCAAGGGGTTTCCCGATTATTCTTTTAGACCAAATCAGCCTGTAAACCGCGCTGAATTTGCTGCCATACTGCAAAAAGCTTTTGACCAAAAACTGAGTAAAACCACAACAGCATTTAGAGATGTACCAGTAAAATTCTGGGCAAATCCAGCAATTGACCAAGCCCTCAGTACCGGATTTTTAAAAGGCTACCCGAATAAAACCTTCAAACCACAACAAAAGATCTCGCGGGCGCAAGTTTTAGTTGCTCTTGCTAGTGGGTTGAACTTAAAAGCACCCGCTTCCCCAAATCGGGTTTTGAGTAGTTATAAAGATGCCAAAAATATTCCGCAATATGCTGTTGGCAAAATAGCAGCCGCTACAGCTAATCGTCTTGTGGTTAACTACCCAGACTCACAAATCCTGTCTCCCAACAAAGAAGCTAGCCGGGCTGAGGTAGCGGCGATGATTCATCAAGCTTTGGTACACCTAGGGAAATTAGAGACAATTCCATCTCAAAGCATTGTGCGATCGCCAAATATATCTACACCCCTACGAGAAAGCAAGCTCCGTGCAACATCTCGTAATCCTACAGTACAGCAAGCTCCGCGCAGTGTTGACAACAGAAAACCGGAAGGACTCTCGCGGACTCTAAAGGAGAACCCTGAAGGTCAAATATCCTCAGAATCGCCTTAGTAGGCTTAATAATAAAAGTGGTCAAGATTTTGAATTCTCTTGACCACTTTCACACTTGTGTTTTACCAAATAGCAGCAATCAAAAAACGCATTAGAGATTAAAATAGCGCTCTGTACTGCATCAGTCAGAAATTAGGCTTCTGGTATTTTGCCGACAACTTGTGATTTGAGGGTTGTAATTTCACTAGTCAACTCTTTCCTGGTTGAGGCTTTGAGTAAATAGCGGTAAACAAACCACGCAGAGTAGCCAATACCAATCAACTCGAAAGTAGGAGCTACCAAGGGAATATCATTCAAAGCATCCAATATTGCCAACAGCACCTTAACTGCGACAATCGCTCCCACAATTAACCCAACGCTAATTAAGGGCTGCTTGTATTGATTAAAGAAGGCTCCCAGGTATTCGGGTAGTGTCGCTAAAAATCTAGAAATTTGTTCACCGTATTTTAGCCATTCATCTTGAGGCGCGGAAGCCTGGACTTTAGTAATGGTTCCCGTTTGGTTGTTAATCTCTGGCACTGTTGCCTCTTTTGACTTGGTTTCCGTAAATTCCGGTTCTTGCATTTTCACTTCCATAATTTTGACAGTTGAGTTTCTCTAATCTGGATAATTACAACCAAAAAGCTGTTGATTAGGCAATGCACTTGTGCATCAGTACAACTGAGTTTGGGATACAAAAAGGTTATAGTGTCATATAACCATAATTGTCCTGTAACCTCCACTGCATCAACTACAAGGTAGAAAGCCAGTAGGAGGATAGAAGTCAGAAGGCGGCAGAATGTATTAAAATTAGCTTTCTGAGTTCGGTTTCTTGGGAATCAACTGTAATCTTCAGGTTGTGATTATCTCATACGGTGTCAATTGCTCATAATCGTACTCATCGCAGTAGAAATTAGGCGAAAATCGGTTCACCTCTCATTTATACAAGCCTAAAAGCTGATTTTATCCGATATTAAAGCTATCTTAAGCCTGGTTCGCCAATTAACTTCTTCGTATTGATATTAATACGTAATGAAAGTTTTTCTGTACTCATATAGACTAGACTTTAAAAAAATTTTATGGTATACGATATTGCCTAGCTGAAGACCAAAGACTAGCTTGCCTGCCATTAAATTAATTCGTAATACTCGCCAAGGGCGAGAAGCAAGCTACGTAATTCTTAATTACGTGTTGTAACGGGGATTTAGCGCTTTCGTTTCTTGTGAAGGTTTCCGACGCTCCTACGTCGCTCTAAGCGGACTATGCCCTAGGCTTTACGCTGCGCTATCCAATGATCTGTTCACTGCCCTTGGGCGCAAAGTCTTGCGCCTCTCCCTTGTCTTTTTTTCCTGATCGGATTAGTTTTATAAAGAAGCAGTAAAGTAGATTAGTGTCATTCTCAATGGAGAAAACTCACTGTTATCAACTGCATATTAAAGAAAGTGCCAAGGAGGAGACAGTTTCAGGAGAGTCTCTACAGTATGTAACTATGTAGTTGCCTAAAGCAGTGAATTCTGTTCGCCGCCAGCAAGTATGCTTCCTAAGATTGCGAACAAAACCATTTAAATATAGTAAAGGTCATGCCAATTATCTAGTAAGCAATGATTTGCGCTTGCTATAAAAGAAGATAATGTAGATGTTAATCACCCATTGAAGTGATTGCACAGGCTAAGCTAATTTGGTAATTTTTGCGGGAGGGCAAGGAGATTTGAGGGATGCCAACTCAAAAGCCAACCCCTTTTGACAGCAGTTCAGAAAGCAAAAAAGTGTCAGCGGAAGAGCTATCAACAGACGAACTCCCGACCATAGAATTTCCCTCACGAGGGAAACTCAAAGCCAGTTCTTGGCGCATCCATCAAAAAATTGGCTATGGGTACTTTGTAGCAATTGGCATCGGTTTTTTCGGCTCGCTGACTGGGTTGGTGATTGCCAACTACTATCGGGGGCGAGAAGTCGTACAATTAAATCAAGCCCATGAGCAAGGACAACTCCTGAGAAATTATCAAGATGCAATAGTAGGGGCACAATTGCACAGCTCTAACTTGGTTGCTGTGTTAGAAGATTCAAAGCAGCTGCAAAGCAAAAAAGCTGAATTTATCAAGAGTTTTGAAAGAGCTAAAAAATTAGAGCCTGAAATTTCTGGATTTATCGACAGCAAACCCCGGAGATTAGCCGCAACAAGCTCAACGTTACAGACTTTATTGCAAGATAACGCGACTAACTTAAAATCATACGTTGATCAAATCGAGGCTGTTTTACAGAAAATTGACAATCAGCAAGTGCAGCCAGAGCAGATTTCTTCAGCGCGAGAGCAGTTGTTGAAAATTATGCGTGGTCAAACAGCCATGCAGTTAGAGCAGCTTTCGGCAAAATTGACTAATATCTTGCAAACCGCTGAAGAACAAGAGCAGGGAAGGCAAAAAGCTCTTGAACAGGCAAAAATAGTTGAAAGATTAATTGTAATGGTGAGTATGGTGGTGTCAGTGGCGATCGCAGCCATTGTAGCGTGGCGAACTAGTCGGGCGATCGCCGAACCAGTCATCACCGTAACTCAAGTAGCTGAGCAGGTGGCAAGGAAATCTAATTTTGATTTGCGAGCCCCAGTCACCACAGAAGATGAAATTGGTTTATTAGCCAAATCTTTGAATCGTCTAATTGAGCGGGTATCTGAACGGACTAAAGAACTACAACAAGCTAAAGAATTAGCCGAAGCCGCTAGCAAAGCAAAAAGTATTTTTCTGGCAAATGTCAGCCACGAGTTACGCACGCCGTTGAATGCGGTGATTGGTTTAAGCCAACTTCTAGAAGACGACGCAACCGATCTTGGTTTATCGGGAGACTTTATCACAGACTTAGAAACAATCAACTCTGCTGGTAGACAATTACTGGAACTAATTAATGACATCCTCGACTTGTCAAAAATTGAAGCGGGGAAAATGACTCTCTATCCTGAGACGTTTGAGATTGCAACACTTATTCATAACGTCGTCCTCACAGTCAAGCCAGCTATAGAAAAAAATGCCAATGTCTTAGAAGTGGATTTTGATGAGCGACTTGGCACAATGTACGCTGATCAAACTAGGATGCGGCAGGTGTTGTTAAATTTACTGAGCAATGCCGCCAAGTTTACCACCAACGGCAAGGTAATGCTGACAGTCAAGAGCGAAAAAGAAGACTTACTACCAGAGGCTCCTTTTGGCATTATTACTTTCACCGTTGGCGATACAGGCATAGGTATGTCTCACAATCAACAGCGACAATTATTTCAACCGTTTACCCAAGGGGATACCTCGACTACGAAAAAGTATGGCGGTACTGGACTGGGTTTAGCAATTAGCCGCCACTTTTGCCAGATGATGGGGGGTGAGATTATCGTCAAAAGTCAGCCGGGAGTTGGCTCTATTTTCACCGTTCGCCTACCGCTGACTGTGCAAGAATAAAGGCGTAATTTGTAATTCGTAATTCGTAATGACTCTCCTACGGACGCTCGTGACGCTCGCAGACTCGCTAAGCTGCGCTATCGGCTTTGGCGTGCCGCAGGCAAGACTCGCTACCGCTTCTCTACGAGAGGCTTCTCCTAAAGGAGACGCTTCGCGAACGCCAACGCTACGCTAACGTAATTCGTAATTTTAGCTATGATGACTTACGTGTTTAGATAAAGACTAGAAAATGCCCTTTTAATGATCAGCAAACTATTTCCAGTTTTTATGAACCCGTAGAGGGATTTAATAAGTTAATAATTAGTGTTTAATTACCCATGTTTTTGCTATCATGTTTGTGTATGATTGACTTGCTTGAGTAACCAAAATGCACAGCCAATTCCTATAAATAGAGCAGTATTCATCAAAATACTAGCTTGAATTACAAAGATATCAAGCGGCTCAATAAGCTGACGAGATTGATAAATAGTCATTCCTGGAGAGAGAGTTATTACTTTGACTAAAAGTGCCCCAACAATTACTTGGGTTGCAATTAAAGTTAGTAACACCCCTACGAAATGAATAGTAATTCCAATGTGTAAATCTCGAACTACTTCCTTGCGACTAGGATAGATACCTGGTTTGGATACTTGTAAATGTTGTGCAAGACGAGTGTAGTGAAAAGTCCAGTAAACGCACAAACCTAATGCACCTATTCCACCAACAGTAGAAAGCATCCCTAGCCCAGATTTGAGATTAATATTGAAATTCGGGTCAGCGATCGCAAACAATAGAATTAAAATACTAACAGCAGCCAAAACTAACTGTAACCAAAAACAAAGCCAGCTTACTTTCTTAAAAACACCAACAATTTTTTGTCTAGCTTTTAATCCAGAATGAAGGTCGTTTTTATCAATCATTGTGTTATGTGTTTACAAAACATTAGGATATTTTTTTATTTTTCTGATGTGTTTAGCATCTAACTTTCATCATACTGATGCTTACATAATTTCATCTATCTTGTGACATAATTAGAGATATAAATTGCAAAAATAAAATTACCGACTTCTCTAACTCGACTTTAGAGTAAAGATGAGCCAGGGGACTTGAAAAGCCGGACAAAAAATAAAGGGATGCCTGTAATAATAAGCACCCCAATAACGGAAGATGAAAAAAGCACAACCGATTTGCATCTTCCGATATTGATGTGTTTGCACAACTAAAAGAATTAGTAATAAGTAAGTATTTACACTATGTACAAAAAATAGAAAGAGATAATGATTATGCTGGTGCGCCAAATCGTCAACATCCATGTCAACTGCACAGTTTTTAATCAACTGTCTGAGCTTATCCCAATCTGACTATTCCTGTATTGCTGGCATAGGTGTGTGATCTTCTTCGACAAAAACGATTATAACTGACTCTCCCTCGCGCCCTTCAATTGGTTCGTTAGGATGAACCACACCGTTTTGGAATCTACCTTTGACTGATAGCATAGCTTTTTCTTGCTTCTACATAAATCATGATAGAGTACCATTCTGGTTAGAATATTGCCAGATCATCTTTGACCAAGTTTCGTTAGGATATTGTAACCTGGGCAATAGCAACTCTCTATTGATGTGACGCCAGGCGTAGGCGTAGCCCGTCGTAGACATCGCTTTTTCACATCCATGACAACAACCATTGACTTTCTCAGTCACCTGAACCCCAGCCAACGCCAAGCCGTCGAACACTACTGCGGGCCTTTGCTAGTTGTTGCTGGCGCAGGTTCCGGTAAAACACGAGCGCTAACTTATCGCATTGCGAACCTGATTCTCAAACACCGAGTGAATCCAGAAAATATCCTGGCGGTGACGTTCACCAACAAAGCCGCGCGGGAGATGAAAGAGCGGATTCAAAGGCTGTTTGCTGAACAATTAGCAATGAAAGAACACGGTCAGCGGTTAGATTTGTTGCCAGAATATGAACAAACTAAACTGCGATCGCAAGTTT
This sequence comes from Komarekiella atlantica HA4396-MV6, assembly GCA_019359395.1. GTDB lineage: Bacteria > Cyanobacteriota > Cyanobacteriia > Cyanobacteriales > Nostocaceae > Komarekiella > Komarekiella atlantica. The sequence continues at coordinate 348,822 of JAHHHK010000001.1, read as the reverse complement.
ATAAAACTACTATCAAAGATTTGTGGTGCGGTACTTTCCACAGTTTATTTTCTCGGATTCTCCGCTTTGATATCGACAAATACGAAGACGAAAAAGGACGCCGCTGGAATCGTAATTTTTCTATCTTTGATGAATCTGATGTTATAAGCTTGGTTAAAGAAATCGTCAACAAACAGCTAAATTTAGACGATAAAAAGTTCGAGGCTCGTTCTGTCCGCTACGCAATTAGTAACGCTAAAAACCAAGGTTTATCACCCCAAGAATTTGAGCGAGAACAACCCAATTATCGCGGACGAGTAATTTCTGAAGTTTACAGCTTATATCAAGATAAGTTAGCAGAAAATAACGCACTTGATTTTGATGATTTAATTCTCACACCAACTAAACTGTTTCAACAAAACGAGCATGTATTAGGTTACTGGCATCGCAAATTTGGCCATATCCTTGTAGATGAATATCAAGATACTAACCGCACTCAATACGACCTAATTCGCTTGTTGGTCACAAATGGTGAAGACAGAAAGAGCGAATGGGAATGGCAAAATCGCTCAGTTTTTGTTGTAGGTGATGCTGATCAATCTATTTACAGCTTTAGAATGGCAGATTTTACCATTTTGCTGGAATTCCAAAACGACTTTGGCGATGGTTTGCCAGATGACGATACCCGCTCGATGGTAAAGCTTGAGGAAAACTATCGCTCTTGCGAAAACATTCTACAAGCAGCTAACGAACTAATTGAAAATAACACCCAACGGATTGATAAAGTTCTCAAACCGACACGTGGGGCGGGTGAGGAAATTTATTCTCACAAAGCGGATAATGAACTAGAAGAAGCCGACTTTGTAATTCGTCAAATTCGCACTTTAGAACATCAAAACCCAGAACTGAACTGGGGTAGTTTTGCCATACTTTATCGAACAAACGCCCAATCTCGCCCATTTGAAGAATTGTTAGTAAAATATCAAATTCCTTACACAGTTGTGGGAGGAATGAAGTTTTACGATCGCAAAGAAATTAAAGATGTTATTGCTTATTTAAGAGCGATCGCTAACCCAGCTGATACAGTCAGTTTATTACGAGTCATTAATACTCCTAGGCGCGGTATTGGCAAAACCACTATTGATGCTTTGGTGAATGCCTCTCAGCAATTAGGTACAACTCTGTGGGAAATACTTAGCGATGAAACATCAGTTAATACATTAGCAGGACGAGCGACAAAAGCTGTGAATAGCTTTGCCGAAATGATTAGTCGTTGGCAAGAACAAGTCGCTACGGTTCCCGTAACTGAGGTTTTGCAAGGCATACTAGAAGACTCTGGTTACGTCCAAGACTTGATGAATCAAGGCACAGATGAAGCCACAGATCGAGTACAAAACGTCCAGGAACTTTACAACGCAGCGCTGCAATTTCAAGAAGAAAACGAAGAAATTTCCCTGCGAGACTTTCTCAGTAGTGCTGCCCTCAGTTCCGATTTAGATAACTTAAAAGAAGGACAAACAGCCGTTTCTTTGATGACTTTGCACGCTTCTAAAGGGCTGGAATTTCCCGTAGTGTTTTTGGTGGGATTAGAACAGGGACTATTTCCCGGCTACCGTTCGCTGAATGACCCCGCAGCTTTGGAAGAAGAACGCCGCCTGTGTTATGTAGGGATTACTCGCGCCCAAGAAAGGTTATATTTATCACACGCCCGTGAACGCCGCTTATATGGTTCTCGTGAACCCGCAATGCGATCGCAATTTCTCGATGAATTGCCCGAAGAATTATTAACTACTCAACACATGAGCCGTCAAACTTATACCAAAACTGCATCTGCACCTAATGGTAAGCAAGGTACAGCCCAGAATTGGCAAGTAGGCGATAAAGTATTACATAAAACTTTTGGTGTAGGTGAAATAACGCACGTTTTCGGAACTGGTAATAAGATGTCTGTGGCAATTAAATTTGCTAGCTTGGGGCAAAAAATCATTGACCCCAGAGTAGCGCAATTGCAAAAAGTTGATTAATGAGAATGTAGAGATGTAGCACCGCTACGTCTCTCTAAAAGGTTCTAGGCGATCACTAAGTTAGCTGGCCTACGATAAAATAGGTGTTTTCTGCACGCGCGAGGGCAAAGCCCTTAGCAAACAAAAAGATTGGATGGATTAGACGAGGAAGTCTATCATCGGTTTTGTGTTGACTTTGTATATACAAAACTTGTATAGTTTATAGTAAGGGCAGTCAAGGACATGATCAATGCAACCGCAATTTGCCGAATCAGCTAATCGCAACCGTAATACAACCATCAACATTCGGGCGCATCAAGCGCAGCGGGATTTGATTGACCATGCTGCCGAAGCGTTGGGCAAAAACCGTTCAGATTTCATGCTGGAAACAGCGTGCCGGGAAGCCGAAGCAGTATTGCTTGATCGTCGGCTGTTTATGCTGGAAGAAGATAAATTTCAGCAGTTTATGGAACTTCTGGATGCACCGCCTTCCAGCAATGAAAACCTTCGCAAAGTGCTAACCACCAAAGCACCTTGGGAGTGACGGCATCAGGCGAACAGAATCAGCTCATGCAGGCTCCCCAACCTATCAGCGCAGCTGATCATCTGGAAGATTTTTATTCCGGCAGCCTTGAATTGGATGACTGGTTGAAAAAGCGCGCGCTGAAAAACGAAGGCGGGGGCGCTTCCCGAACGTATGTGGTGCTGGTTGAAGAAAAAGTCATTGCATATTATTGTCTGTCAACAGGCAGTATTTTGAGCAGCATTGCATCCGGTAGAGTTCGCCGCAATATGCCTGATCCGATTCCGGTAATGGTGATTGGGCGGCTTGCTGTTGATCAGCATTGGCAGGGCAAGGGAATCGGCTATGCTCTGATACGAGATGCAGTTCTTCGCACGCTGCAAGCGGCAAAGATTGTCGGCATCCGCGCCATCCTGGTTCATGCCATTTCCGAAGAAGCCAAGCAGTTCTATGAAAAGTGCGGTTTTACGGCTTCTCTCGTCGCCCCGATGACGTTGATGGTGACAGTAGCAGATGCCAAAGCGGCTTTAGGTATTGAGAATTGACATCCTCCCACCGCTAACCCTTGCAGGTGTAGCGGAGGATTCCAAGAATCACTTCTTGGGCTTCCTATTTCCACGACTCGACTTACTTGGAGGAGGACACTCGCGTGGGCGGCAACGCCCGACTTGAGCGAAGTGTTCATCGAGTTTCCTCACCCACGCAGGGGTCGATGTCTCCAGAGGCGATTAATGTTCCTGTGTGCCCGACAGTACGGGAGTCACTCCGGTCTTCTCCCAAGGGGAGACGCCAAAGGCTTTACGCTGCGCTATGGCAACTTCTCTTTGCACGGCGCTGGCTCCCCAAGTAGAGGATGTGGCGTAGTGCAATCTCAAGTATGTTGGAGGCGGCAAGCCGCTCCGCGTCTACATTTTTGATTTATTGTGTCAAGTTATAAGAGCTAATCAAAAGCAGATTTGACATAAGAAACTACAAAAGGTGCAATTTTTTCGACAAGATTATTAATCACTTCTCGCTCATATTCAGTCCAAATTCTCGGATGACCAAAAACGCATGGTTGTAAAATGCCCCAGAGTTGGTTATCTTGGCGAATATGAGCATGAATAAGAGCACGATGCCCAAAATTTTCTTGTTCAAATTGCCGATTTAAGATTTGAGAATCAGCAGTTTCTACATCCTCGATAAAGATAGAAGGTTCAGCACGTAGCGCAGCAGCAAACATCGGATCTTCATTTGGTAAAGATGGAGGTTGCGCTTCCCAATCCTCATTGTAAATTGTGGGTACATCTGGAGTGCGAACCCAACAAAAGGCAACTCTACCAAGGTTTGTTTGGGGATTATGTAAGTAGAGAAAACAGCGATCGCACTGCAAAAACTCACCCACAACTGGCAACAGCGCAGTAAATAGGGCATCTGGTGCTTGATGCAATTCTATAATATTGGCGATCGCACGTGGAAGCTCTTGCCGATTCATGCTGATTTCAATTGAATAATAGCTCGATCAAAAATCCGATTATTAGTGCCAATACCGTTTATTTCTATTCTATCTGGATACACTTCATACGCAGCAAAACTCAAGTTTTCAGTAGAATATTCAGTCCATTCTGAACGTCCTACAGGACGACTACCCGCACCTGCACCACAAACTAGATAAGTTGTTCCATCAATCACACGAGTACGCTCATAACTGTGGTCGTGACCATTGATGTAAAGTTGGACACCGTATTTTTGAAACAACGGAGTAAAGTTTTTAATAAAAGTTTGGTTGACCCCGTAGTGACCCGATGAATAAACTGGATGATGACCAAATACTACTTTCCAAGTTGCTTTACTCAGACTTAATTCTTGCTCTAACCAAGGTAGCTGCTTTTGCCAATCAGCATTACTGTTAGTATCTAAAGCGAAAAATTGTACGCCATCACGTTTAAATGTGTAGTAACGTCGTCCATTCATATTAAAGCCAGGATAGCGGACTTGTGGATCACCATTAGCAGTCCGAATATCGTGATTACCTAAACAAGCTTGGAATTTCACACCTTGCCTGAGCAAAGGTTGATAGGGACGCTCAAAAACTGCGCCGATTTTCTCAATTTCACCATTGTTATAAATATTGTCTCCAGCTAAAACTACTAAATCATAAGGATTTCGCTTGTGATAAAAATTCATCGCCCTAGCCACAGCATACTGTCCTTTAGCCCCAGTCCCCGTATCTGCCACAGACACGAAACGCAACAGTAAGTCTTTTTTGGATGAAGCGGCTATTTCTGTTAAATCTGTAATATCAGCACTTTGACTGTTTTTATGAGCTAACATCCAGCCGAAAAATCCAGTACCAATGGCGCTGAGACTACCTAAAAATAAAAATTGACGACGTTTCATGTTCATAAATTCACCAAATTCAATAAATAGTCAGTTTAGCCGAAGCAATGTGCAATCAAGTGATACATTAAGGCTGTAAAGACAATACCTATAACAATTTGCGTTATTTGTCTTTGATTCGCTGCTTTTGGTGAAACCATGTCACAAGACAATCAGAATTCACAACCGCCTTCGTCTCCTAAACCCGAAGCGAATCAGTCTCCTCAAGAACCCTATCAGAGAATTCAGCCAATTTGGAAGTCTAAAACTATCCAGATTCTCCGAGGGACAATTGGGGTTTTAGAGGCGACAGTAGAGAAACTGGAAACAGCGCCACCAGCTGGTACTGAAGAAAAGCCTAGTTTTTTCCAGCAGTTGCAATTGAGGTGGGGTGGACTGTTAAGGACAATCCGCTTATTTTTGCCATCAAATTTGTCAACAAAGTTATCAGATACAGGGTTGACAGCGATAGTTGCTGTTGTTGCTGTGGTGATAGTTTGGACAACCGCAACTGTCTTTAGTAGTAAACCTGTTGAGGTAGCAACAGTTCCCCCAGTTGAAGAAGTTCCTGCACCTACACCAACAATAACTACTCCACCGGAGTCAGCAGCACCGGAACCACAGCCATCACAGCCCCCAGAGGAAATTACACCGTTACCAGAAATAGAAACTCCCCCATCACTACCGGAACCAGAACCAGAACCGATTCCCTCGCCAACGCCGACACCAATCTTAGAATTGACACCAGAACAAACCTTGATTGCAGCCATCGAAAATCAAGTAGCAGAAATTAGCGATCGCTTTGCCTCTGGTCTGATAAAGTCTATTCAAGCCAACTTCCGCACCAGCAATTTAACTCTCAAAATTAGCAACGATTGGTATTCTCTCGAAGAATCCCAACAGAACAAACTAGCCGCCGAGATATTACAGCGTTCTCAAGAACTGGATTTTACCCATTTAGAAATTCTCGACTCTCAAAATAGGCTGATTGCTCGTAACCCAGTTGTCGGAACTGAGATGGTGATTTTTAAACGACAAACGACGAGTTAGAAAAGGAGTGGGGGGCATACGTGTCAACTTAACGTGAAATCCATATTCCGCCTTGAACTGAAGTTCCTTGCTCATAGCAAAAGTAATCTTTAGATGACTATAAAATCGGCCAAAATCTTGAGTCTACTTGAGTAGACTTTCGCTCATCCGCCAGAGAATTCATTCTCTAGCGGGTGAGGAGGCCAACAGTCAAGCTATTTTTAGCTGAAGTTGACACCAATGGGTAGGAAGAGAATAAATACTGATTATTGACGGGCTAAACCATAGCTATCCGCGCTTCAGTACTGTTGACCCTTGACTCCTGTCTCCTGCCTACGAAGGTAAAAAAATGAGCAGTGTAACAAAATATCGACGCGATCGCACATCTAACATTCAAATACCTCAGCTGTTTGCAAGTTGGCAGCAAATATTTGGAGAAGCACGCACCCGGATTTTATTCTGGTATTTGCTGATTTTGGTGATCACTTTTCTCATCGCCATTCCTGCATTTCGCTACAACCTCTATCAGCGCATTGATGAACGCGTTCGTCAAGACATGGTAGAGGACATGGCAGCTTTCAAGGCGTTGATTAAGGGTGAAACATTTGCTCCAGACGATGCCCTCACAGAGGACGACCCAGAAGACTTAGTGATTGAGCCAGAGCAGTTGAAGTGGTTGCTCTCTGGAAAAAAACAAATCGCTCCTCCAGCCTCCAAAGAAGATTTGATGCTGCTTTTGAGAGCTTATCTGTTGTATCGGCTGCCAGAAGATGAATCTTACTTCATCACATTTATTGATGGTGAGTTTTACAAATCTAGTCCCAGAGCACGCCCCAAACCACTGGCGAAGGACTCACCACTCATGCAACGGTGGGCAAAACAAACCCAATCAGAACAGGGAGAAAAAGAATTCTCTGACCCTGATGTTAGTAAGATTCTCTACATGGTAGAACCGATAAAAATTAATGGACAAACACGGGGAGTCTTCGTTGTTGCCCATAGTGCAGCTGGTGAGCGGGCAGAGGCTCTAGATGCAGTCTCCGTAATTATTGAGGTTTCCAGCCTAGTATTTGTGGTGTCGTCAATTTTGGCGTGGTTCGCTGCGGGGCGGGTACTGGCTCCACTACGGACAATTACCACTACCGCTCATGCTATTAGTGAAACAGATTTGAGTCAGCGCTTGCCTGCGCGAGGTCAGGGAGAACTGGGAGAATTAGCAACGACATTCAACGAAATGATGGACAGACTAGAGGCAGCCTTTGCTACTCAGCAGGAATTTGTCAACGACGCTGGACACGAACTGCGGACTCCCATTACCATCGTTCGCGGACATCTAGAATTGATGGGAGATGACCCCCAAGAGCAACAAGAAACCTTGACACTAGTCATCGGAGAACTAGACCGAATGAGCCGTTTGGTCGATGACATGATTTTGCTGGCAAAAGCAGAACGCTCAGATTTTTTGCAGTTGGCGACGGTGAATGTGGCAGAATTAACCCAAGAGTTATTTGCTAAAGCCCAGGCACTTGCAGAGCGGGACTGGCAAATAGATTCAGTGGCAAAGGGTCAGATTATAGTTGATCGCCAAAGAATTACTGAGGCTGTGATGAACCTAGCACAGAATGCAACTCAGCATACTGAAGAGAGTGATACTATTTCTATAGGTTCTACGATCGCCAAAGGAAAAGTACGATTCTGGGTACGCGACACAGGCGAGGGAATTCCCCTTGTGGATCAAAAACGCATTTTTGAACGCTTTGCCCGGACTACCAACAGTCGCCGTCGTTCCGAGGGTGCTGGACTAGGTTTATCTATTGTGCGAGCGATCGCAGAGACTCACGGTGGGCAAGTATTGCTTCGGAGCCAATTAGGAGCTGGTTCGATGTTTACCATTGTTTTACCACTTGATCCCCCGCAGGAAATAAGTGCTCATGCCCAACATTCTCATCGCTGAAGATGAACCCCGGATTGCCTCTTTTATTGAGAAAGGATTGCGATCGCAAGGATTCACAACCGCAGTTGTTGCCGATGGGCTACATGTGCTGGATATAGCACAGAGTGGAAGCTTTGACTTACTAATTTTGGATCTGGGATTGCCCGGAAAAGATGGATTTCAAGTATTAGAAGAACTGCGCGGACAGGGAGAAGATTTACCTGTAATTATCCTCTCTGCTCGGAGTGACATCCACGACAAAATTGCTGGACTAGAAGGAGGAGCAGATGATTACGTCACTAAACCTTTCCGATTTGAAGAACTTCTAGCGCGGATAAGGGTACGTTTACGAAGTGCTAAACCTGTAAGAGATGCCCAAGAGTTTGTTCTCAAAGCAGGTAAAGTAGAGCTTGATCTGCGAACTCGACAGGTGAAAGTAGGCGATCGCTTTGTAGAATTGCCAGCCCGTGAGTTTACAATGGCAGAAATGTTTTGTCGGCATCCAGGACAAGTTATCAGTCGAGAGCAATTGCTAGATTACGTTTGGGGCTACGACTATAACCCAGGTTCTAATATTGTCGATGTGTATGTCGGTTATCTCCGCAAAAAACTAGGCAGCAACGTGATTGAGACGGTTAGAGGAATGGGTTATCGCCTACGAAGATGAGAATCTCATGTTTCTTTTCTTGCGATTCCATTAATGATTACCATACTGTAGCAGGGCAAATCTACAGAAAACCTTCTCAATTGCCTTAGCACAGCCCCAGAGCGAATTACGTAGCTTGCTTCTCGCGCCTGGCGCGAGTATTACGAATTAATCTAAATCCACCTGCTGGGCTTGTCGTTTATGAATCAAATTTTGATTATTGAAGACGAAGCAGGAGTCTCCGCTTTTATTGCAAAAGGGTTGCAAAGAAAGGGATACACAACCACCATCGCCGAAGATGGACAACAGGCGCTTCTCCTAGCTCAGAGTAGTGAATTTGATTTGATACTGCTTGATCTGGGTTTACCATTAGTGGATGGTTGGATGGTATTAAAAGAACTTCGTAGACAAGGAAAGACACTACCGATTATCATCGTCACAGCCCGTAAGGACGATCAAGAACGAGCAAATGCATTCAAAAATGGAGCAAACGACTATATTACCAAGCCATTTCGCTTTAGTGACTTATTGGAACGAATTCAAATTCATCTAAGTCGTGGTTGAGTATGAAACAGCACAGTAACTTTGATGAACTGGTTTCAAGACAATCCAATCACCGCTTGCAACCATTAAATAACTCAGATTTGCATACAAGCAATTCTCGACATTGGTTCAGCCACCTGAAGGTTGGTCAAAAGATCGGCATTGGATATGGACTGCTTTTAAGCATTGCTGTACTAGGAACTACCATTGGTTTTCTGATTGCGGATCACTACAAGTCCAAGGCCCAAAAACGGGAAGAAGCAGCGATTGAAGAGTTGTATGAAGTCTACCAACTCAAAACTAGTGTGTTTCGTGTCCGCACCAAGCAACACAGACTGATTTACTACATGGATCGACCAAAGATATGGCAAGAAAAATACACTCAGTTGCTTAAAAATGTTGCTCAAGCCCGACAAATTTGGTCTGATTTTGGAGCAAACTACAGCATTGAAAAATCTGCTATATATGATTCTGTAATTGAACAGAAAGCGATTCACCGTTTGTTGCAGACTCATAATGGTTTTAGCGCTTACTTACAGCACACAGAAGCCTTGTTTCAGAATAATAATCCCAGCAAATTATCACCAAACGAAATTAAGATAGCACAAACTCAACTGTTCAATTTCATGCATGGTTCGTCAGTTTTCAAAATTGATGATTTTCTTAATGACATCACAAGCCTGGTTGAAGTTACAGCCCAAGAATATCAGCAAGCAAAACAGGAATTACAAACAGCAGAGAAATTACGCCTGTATATTATTGGCGCGAGCCTATCACTATCGATCGCGATCGCCACACTATTAGCAATTTACACCAATCGTGCCATTGCTCACCCCATCCAAGCAGTTACCCATGTTGCTCAACAAGTTACCGAAGAATCTAACTTCGATTTGCAAGCACCTGTCACAACTAATGATGAAGTTGGGATCTTGGCTGCTTCCCTAAATCGTCTTATTCAGGAAGTTCAGCAACTCATCAAAGCCCAAAAAGATGCTAACGAACAGCTAGAAGTATACAGCCAGGTGCTAGAAAAGAAAGCGAGCGAACGGACACGGGAGTTAAATGAGAAAAATCGCCGCCTGGAGTTGGCGTTAGAGGAATTACGCCGCACTCAAGCACAACTCGTGGAAAGCGAGCAGGGAGTAGAGGAGAAGGGCACAGGGGCGGCAGAATTTTAGATTTTGGATAGAACAATCTAAAATCCGTTGGCTAAAAGTATAAATGATAAGGCAGCAAAACCAAGTCTTGCCTACGGCACGCTTTGCGTAGCTTGGCTTTTGCGTAGGGGTACAAGCGTCTGCCGGATGGGGACAGTTCATAATACTTTCAAACAAAGCCGTAAAGCTCGCCATGGGGAGTACCCCTGTGGCAAACTTTGCGAAAATGCTGATTTAAAAGTAATAACTCAGGTTAATTTAGGCAGGAATGATTAGAGCAATTAGTGAACGCTTATCAAGTGATTGAACTTTACCCACTTGACTAAGATCATTTACAACCCGGTCTAGTAATTCTCCAGCTTGCTCACGATACTGATGTTCTCGACCTCGTAAACGCACAGCAAACTTCACAGAATCGCCTTTACTCAACCACTTAATTGCTTGTTCAATACGTAACTTATAATCAGCTATACCCACATTTAGACCGAACCGGACTTCCTTTACTACTGGTCTAGCACTCTGTGCCTGTCGCTTCTTCTTTTGGTATTGGAGTTTGCCATAATTAAGAATCTTTGCGACCGGAGCGTCTTTACCTTCGGAGACTAGGACTAAATCAAGCTCTAGGCTTTCGGCTAACTTTAACGCCTCATGTGTGTCGGTCAAACCACGATTATTATTCTCGTGGTCAATCAAGAAGACTTGATCTGACCTAATCTGCGAGTTAATTAGTTGTTTTTGAATTGCTATAACGTTTGCCTCTCATTTATTCCAAATCTATAGCCTGCAAGTCATGGCGACTTAGCGCAGCTTTGTTGAGTAAGTCTATCGTAACGTAATTCTTTGCTCCTTCCTATACGCAAAACCCGTATTCCAAAAGCATCGCTTCTCTTCAGCATCTCCTGTACGTTTGTAGTACGAAATAATCCACGTTTTACGCGCTTGCCTGATGACTTCCACTGTTTGGTTTTTTCGCCATACTTTGGGAGACTGTCACCATCTAGAAACGACGCTGCACTGGTATTTGCTTCTTCTGTTTCCACAAAATCAATTCCATACTGTTGACAAAGCCGCCTATGACTTTTGTTATAAGAATATTTTCTTACGGTAACAACGAAAGTCATAGGAGATGTATATATTTCGTTGATGAGTATTCAAGACTTTTTTCAGATGTTGGTTCCTGATGGTAATCCTAGTATGAATACATATCTAAGAAACAAAGCTTAAGTAATTTTTCTCGTAGAGTTTGATTGAAAGGTTATTCAATTTAACTAGATCAGCAAAAACACAATTACACCATTACGTTTAGAAAAGAATTATGGCATCAGGAATGATGGTTGCAGGTAAATGGATAACTGATAAGAATAAGCAGAATCAAAGCGGTGAGTTCCATGAGATACCAACAACGTTTCGCGATCGCGTGACCACAGATGGGACTAGCGGGTTTAAGGTAGAAGCAGGACGCTATCACCTCTACGCTTCCTTAGCGTGTCCGTGGGCGCATCGCACCTTAATTATGCGAGAACTCAAAGGGTTGAATGATGCCATCTCAGTCTCTATTGCTGATCTGATTCTGGGCGACAAAGGCTGGATGTTTTCTGAAGCACCAGGAGTCATTTCTGACTCGGTGAATCACGCTCAATACTTGCAAGATATTTACCTGAAAGCTAATCCCAAATATACAGGGCGAGTCACTGTTCCAGTGTTGTGGGATCGGCAAACTCAAACAATCGTTAACAATGAATCTCGTGAAATCATGCGGATGCTTGACGTAGAGTTTGAGCAATTAGCAACACAGAAAGTAGATTTATACCCACGCGACCTACAACAGAAGATTGATCAAACCCTCGATGCAATTTATCTGCCAATCAATGCTGGTGTATATCGCTCTGGTTTTGCGACTTCGCAAGCAGCTTACGAAGATGCGGTAACTGAACTCTTCGAGAGTTTAGATCAATGGGAAACCGTTCTGAGCAAGCAGCGCTATTTATGTGGGGATCAACTCACCGAAGCTGATATTTGTATGTTTGCAACGCTGTATCGCTTCGACTCAGTGTATTACGGTCACTTTAAGTGCAACTTGCGGCGAATTCTCGACTATCCAAACCTCTGGAATTATCTAAAGGAGCTATATCAGCGTCCTGAATTCAAAGTGACGTGCAATCTAGACTATATCAAGCGCGGCTATTACATGAGTATGACCGATATTAATCCCAATCGAATTGTACCGAAGGGGCCAATCATCAATTTTGACGAACAGCACGATCGCGTAGGCGTAACCCGTTGTAGAAATCGCTTCGGTACTTAGATCGCGCTCTCACACTCATCTATTCTGTGTAGATCAAATTCAATCAACAATCCACGATGTTGTTTTTATTTTCATGGAGTTATGCTGATGATTTTGCATATTTCAATCGACGCTCACAATCCATTACAAGTCGCTACTGCTCTAGCTGAAGTCTTGAATGGCAAGGTATATAAATTTTTCATTCCTGGTAGTTACCTCGTGATGCCCTTTGACAAGTATGGTACTCACATTGTGGTGTTTAAAGAAGGTGATGTGTGGGTTCCGGGTACTGATGCTGAATCAGCGCAGGTACTCCAAGCTGAACCTCCTAGCAAATTGGTGGCTAACCATACGGCAATTTCGGTTCCCACCACTCAAGAGCAGATTGAGCAGATCGGTCAACGCGAAGGATGGCGCGTCCTGACTCGCAAGCAGGGAGATGGCGTACCATTCAGTGCGATCGAGTTTTGGGTGGAGAATCGCATTCTGTTTGAGTTTTTATCGCCGGAATTTGTGCTCCAATATTTGCAGACCATGCAACCAGAAATGATCGAGAAAATTTTTGGCCAGCCAATTCAGCTTGTGCCAGTTTAGGACAAGTCTAGGCACTTCTAAGCAAAAACATTTTGAAAAACCACACCCGTATGTAGGGGCAATTCATGAATTGCCCCTACATACGGGTATATTTACGAGCGAAAAATGATTAATAAAAAATATCATGAGAACTTTCTCATAGAAGTTTCATAAAAGACTCATGGAAGATTGAGAACCTAATTATTACGGCATCCATTCACTGAATAATTGAGGGACATTTAGCCATGAAACTGATGGTATATTCCCACGATGGCTTTGGTCTCGGTAATATTCGCAGAATGATGGCAATCTGCACTCACTTACTAGATTCGATTTCTGAGCTTTCTATCTTAGTAGTTTCTGGTTCGCCGATGTTACACAGCTTTCGTCTGCCGAAAAGACTGGATTACATTAAATTACCCTGCATAAATCGGGGAACATCGGGTGAGTTGTCTGCCAAGTATTTGGGGACAGCAATCGATGAAACAGTGAAACTGCGTTCAGAGTTAATTTTATCTGCGATCGCTAATTTTAAACCAGACGTGTTTCTGGTAGACAAAAAGCCCTACGGCATCCGTAATGAATTGAAGACGGCTATCGAATATCTCAAAGCAGAATTACCAGAAACTCCCTTACTTTTGCTGTTGCGTGACATTTTGGATCATCCAGATGTAACAATGCAAGAATGGCAAAAGCACGGTTACTATGAAGCGATTGAAAAATTTTATAATCGCGTGCTTGTCGTTGGCACTCCAGAAATTTTTGATATGCGTCAAGAATATCAACTACCGCAAAAAGTTGCACAAAAAGTACAATTTTGTGGTTATGTCCGCAAAGAACTAGGGCGTAAAAGTCCCAATCTTGTTCGTAATGAGTTGCAGCTCAGGCCAGAAGAAAAGCTGATTTTAGTCACGCCGGGAGGTGGCGAGGATGGCTACAGCTTAATTGATACTTATCTATCAAGTTTGGCATTGCTACCTACCTCTCATAAACTCCGAAGTTTAATTATATGTGGCCCGGAAATGCCCTTGAAAGACCGAGCTGCACTGGAGCAAAAGGCGACTGCATATCCGCAAGTGCAAATGTGCGAGTTTACCGACGATTTGATGAGCTATATCGCCGCAGCAGATGCAGTAGTGGCAATGGGTGGCTACAATACAACCTGCGAGATTCTCTCTGTGGGTAAGCCAGCAGTAGTGATACCCAGAATTAAACCATCCCAAGAACAGTGGATGCGAGCAGAACATTTAACAAAACTGGGGGTTTTGGCGGCTATTCATCCAGATAATTTGACACCTGATATATTACTGCGATCGCTCCTACAACAACTCAATACTCCGCAAAATAAAATTTCTACTCCGGCAATTGATTTGAATGCATTGCCCAAAATTAGCCAATACATTTCTACCTTACTGGTAAAAAAAAAGAGCATGGTTCCATTTGGCAAAACCTATCAGCCACCGGAACAATTACGGCATTTAGCAAGAGTTGCGATATTTTAAATCAAAACAAATTTAGAGAGGTAAATTTGTCATGAAACGTTTAATGTTTTACTGCCAACATATTTTGGGCATGGGTCATCTAGTTCGCAGCATGGAAATCGTGCGCGGTCTAACCAACGACTTCCAAATTTGTTTTATCAATGGTGGAGAAATAATTAAAGATTTTGAGTTTCCGGCTGGTGTTGAAGTTATCAATTTGCCTGCAATTAAAACCGATACAGAATTTGAAGAATTACAAGTAGTAAATGATATCTTTAGTCTCACCGAAGCTAAAGATATCAGAAAAAATCAACTACTGGAAATATTTGATAAGTTCCAGCCTGATATTTTAATGATTGAGTTATTCCCCTTTGGCAGAAGACGATTCTCTTTTGAATTAATTCCCTTGTTAGAACGGGCAAAATCACATGAAAGCTCAACCAAAGTTGTTTCTAGCCTGCGGGATATTGTAGTTACCAAACAACATAAGCAGGCAAAACATGAAGAAAAAGTCTGCAACCTAATCAATCAATACTTTGACCTATTATTGGTTCACGGTGATCCCGAATTTGTTCCTTTAGAAGAAACTTTCTCTAGAGTCAGTGACCTCAAGTGTGCAGTACATTATACCGGATATGTAGTACAAGAACCTCCGATGTATCCTGTACTTAACGATGAAGAAAAGGAATTGATTAACTCTGATAAACCCCTCATCCTAGTCAGCATCGGAGGTGGTAGATTCGGTCATGAGTTGCTTGATTGTGTAGTAAAAACAGCTCCCTGGCTTGGAAAAAAATTACCGCATAATATCCAAGTTTTCACTGGCCCCTTCATGCCAGAAGAAAAATTTAATGAACTGCAAGCGATGGCAATAAATAGCAACAATATTCGTATTAATCGCTATACACCTTACTTGCTGAGTTATATGAAAAAAGCAGAACTTTCTATAAGTATGTCTGGCTATAACACCACAATGAATGTTTTAACCACAGGTGTACGAGCCATGATTCTTCCCTTTACAGGCAACCAAGATAGAGAACAAACTATTAGAGCAGAAAAGTTAAGCAATTTAGGAATCATTAGAATTCTCAACCCTAATGATTTGCAACCCGATTACTTGACCTTAAAAATCATCAATTACCTTGAATATCAACCCAATAAAATCAGCCTTGACTTCGCCGGAGTTGAGAAAACAGCAGCCTTGTTAAAAACTCTAGCATTTAAGCAAAAAGTTGCTTAGTACATACATAAACTCTGCGCTTCCCTTCCCTACGGGACGCTCCGCGAACGTGTTCCTCTGCGTTTAAATTTTAAGTCTTTAACGTAGATGCGTAGCGGCTTGCCGTAGGCTACCGTCAAGGACACAAAGAGCGCCGATAAAAGAAGGAATAAAGCACAAATAAATTAACAGAACAATAAAATCATGGATAAAACAAAAATTTGCATTACCACACTTGAATATCCCCCCGATATTGGCGGGGTTGGTGAATCAGTACATCGAATTTCCCAAATGTTGATTGAGAGTGGCTATGAAGTTCACGTTGCGGTTTTCCGATCGAAACAACGGCTAGTTTCTGATGGAAGTCGCAGACGAGCAAGTTGCACAACAATGTTTCAAGATGGCGTATTTGTGCATCGGATTAAATCAGCCGTTCGTGAAAATGTCACAGAAATTCAAGACTTTTTTAGCGATGTTTATTTTCAAATCAAATGCCTGCATCAAAAATATAACTTTGACCTATTTCATGCCTTTTTCATAAATGAAACAGGGTATGTAACAACACTTTTAGCCAAAGAAAATGATGTTCCAGTAATCAATAGCGTTCGCGGTAGCGACTTGCATAAGCATATTTTCAATCCCAAAAACCATGCTCAAATAACATGGATTTTAGAAAATTCTGCTTGGGTAACATTTGTGAGCCGAGACTTGCAAAAAAGAGCTGGTGTCATTGCTCCGAGTGTAAAGTTAAAATCATCAGCTTTCTGGAATTCCATCGCACCCATCAATTTTGAGCAACTCCCCACCCCACCTCTAGTTAACGAATTATCAGGTATCGTTATCGGTTCATCGGGTAGGTTTCGAGATAAAAAGGGAATTGAATTTCTCCTCGATGCCTGCGCTAGTCTAGATAAAGAGTTAGATTTAACACTCCTGCTCATAGGTGATTTTATTGATAAAGAACGAGAATACTGGGAGCAACAACTACAGCAAAGTGGAATTGGCAATCGCCTCCGCATTACTGGAATCACCGGTCGCCAAGAAGCTTTAGCTTATCTACCCCACCTGGATATTTTCGTGATTCCCTCACTGCATGACGGTTGCCCGAATACCCTCCTAGAAGCAATGCTAGCAAGTCGAGCAATAATTGGCACTCGTGTAGATGCGATCGCCGAAATCCTAGAAGACGGCGTAAACGGTTTGCTAGTCAACCCCGGCAGTACAGAAGAATTGATTACCTCGCTCCGATATTTAGCAGCTCAACCAGAACTGCGGCAAAAGTTAGGTGCAGCAGCCAAGATAAAAGTAAGTCAGCAGCTTGCCCCGTCAGTAGAACACCAAAACTGGATCAACGTTTACCAACGAGCCTTAGCGATATCTGAATCAGTTTTGTTAGGCGAAATATCCCTCGTTTAGTCTCTTCACTCTGCGTTCTCTGTCTTGGAAAGTTCTGTTCGGAGGAAACCTCCGCTCAGACTTTCCGCTGCGTCTCTGCGGTTAAATAATTAACAAACCGCAGAGACGCAGAGATAACAGAGAAATTCATTTCTTTAAACCATGAACAAACCACAAATCACCATAATTGTTTCGCAGCGTGAGCGATTCAGTTTTACCCGCGAATCGCTAGAAAGCATTTACGAAAACACTCAACTACCTTTCTCCCTAATTTATGTCGATGGTGGTTCACCCCGCCCCATTCAGCGCTACTTGGAAGAACAAGCGCAAGAAAAAGGATTCCAGCTAATCCGCACAGAAAACTACCTTTCACCCAACCAAGCCCGCAATTTAGGTTTAAAGCAAGTTGATAGCGAGTATTTAGTCTTTATTGACAACGATGTAATTGTCAGTCCAGGTTGGCTAAACTCGTTACTCCAATGCGCCGAAGAAACAAAAGCGACTGTAGTCTGTCCGCTTACCTGTATTGGCAAGCCTTTGGGGGAAACAATACATCTGGCGGGTGGCGAAGCTCATATTTTTGTGGAGCCAGAGGAAACTGGAGTTAAGCGACGAGTGCATGAAAAACACTACTTTGTGAACCGAAAAGTCGCGGAAGTGCGTGATCAACTTCATCGTCAACAATGCGAGTTTGCCGAGTTTCATTGTATGTTGGTTCGCGCTGAGATCTTCCAACGAATCGGGCTTTTGGATGAGGGTTTGCTGAGTACGCGAGAACACATCGATTTTTGTATGACGGTGGCTGAGGCGGGAGGTACTTTTTACTGTGAACCAGCTTCGGTAGTTACCTATGTACCAGGACTGAAATTTGAATTGCCAGAACTGGCATTCTTTATGCTGCGCTGGAGCGATGCTTGGGAAATTGCCAGTTTAGAACACTTCTCGCAAAAGTGGGATTTGACAATCAAAGACAAGTACTTTAAGAAGCGCTATAAGCGGATGGGGCATCGTCGCCATCAGGGATTTTTGAAGCCGCTGCTGAGTCGCCTCACTTTTGAGCAAAATCCTTTGTGGTTGGAGAAAATAGCGATCGCTCTCGAAAAGAAATTAAATCAGTATATTAGCGATCGCTATACTCAAAGTCAAACCACTGTCAGCGAGTTGCCATCTCTGGTTAACTCACGGGAGGGAGACAAGTAAGCATGGCGGCTAGAGATCCCAAAAGCCTGAAAGCTGCAATACCTGGGATAGTGCGGATTTTGCGACGGTTTGCGCCCCAGATGAGCAAACAAAAGGCGCTACTAATTGTGTCCTTTGTGGCACTGATGGCTGAGATTATCTTGCATCTTTTAGAACCCTGGCCCCTAAAGTTTATCTTTGATTACATCCTTGTACCTGGTTTTCGCTCTCAGTCCTTGGGGATTCCCCTACTGTCAGGACTTAGCCCATTTGCCCTACTCACAGTTTTGACATTGGGGTTAGTAGCGATCGCTTTACTTCGTGCTACTGCTGCTTACTTTAGTGTAGTGGGCATGGCGTTGGCTGCCAGCAATGTGTTAACAGAAATTCGTTCTGAACTTTACAGCCATCTCCAAAGTCTTTCTTTGTCATTTCACCACAAAGCCAAAGGTGGCGATTTGATTACCCGTGTCACCTCAGATATTGAGCGACTACGGGAAGTTACGGTAATGGCGGTATTACCCTTAATTGCCCACTCCCTCACATTAGTCGGCATGATTTTTGTCATGTTCTGGCTACATTGGGAATTGGCATTGATCGCCGCTGCCGTATTTCCCCTGTTTATCTTTTTTACCATGCGCTTGACAAAACGCATCCGGCAAGTGGTGCGATCGCAGCGTCAACGTGAGGGTGCAATGGCTGCAACTGCGGCGGAGTCCATCGGAGCAATCAAAGTTGTGCAGGCGCTATCTCTGCAAGATATGCTAGAGCATACTTTTTCCAGCCATAACCGCCAAAGTTTAAAAGAAAGTGCCAAAGCGCAAAAACTTGCAGCAGGTTTAGAGCGGATGGTGGAATTGCTAGTAGGGGTTGCCACTGCTTTAGTGTTATGGCGGGGTGTGCAGTTAGTGCTGGGACAAGCCATCACACCTGGTGATTTGCTCGTATTTGTCAACTATCTGAGGATTGCCTTTAAGCCGATGCGGCAGCTTGCCAAGTATACTGGGCAAATTGCAAAAGCAACAGCTTCCGGCGAGCGCATCTTGGATGTGCTGGATACAGTACCCGACATCCGCGATGCGCGGGGAGCAATCGATGCACCGCCTTTGCAGGGAAATGTGCGGTTTGAAAATGTCACCTTTGCATACGAACCAAAAAAGGGAATTTTGCAAAACATCAGCTTTGAGGTGCAACCAGGTCAACACGTCGCCTTAGTGGGGCCGTCTGGTGGCGGTAAGTCCACGCTAGTAAGTTTGCTGTTGCGCCTTTATGACCCATTGGAAGGGCGGATTTTAGTTGATGGTCACGACCTGCGCGAGTACAAGTTGCAATCTATCCGGCAGCAAATCAGCGTGGTGTTACAAGATACTATCTTGTTTGCCGCCAGTGTCAAAGATAATATTGCCTATGGTTATTTGGGAGCTTCTGACCAAGCAATTGAACGCGCTGCTCGTCTGGCAAACGCCCACGATTTCATCATGGCAATGCCTGAAGACTACGAGACTATTTTGGGCGAGAGAGGGGCGACGCTTTCAGGCGGACAACGGCAGAGAATTTCCATTGCTCGTGCTGCCATTCGTCAAGCTCCCATTGTAATTTTGGATGAGCCGACCACTGGCTTAGACAACGAAAATGAACACGCAGTCAACGAAGCACTAGAACGTTTGACTCAAAAATGCACCACTTTTTTAGTTTCTCACAACCTCAAAGCTGTTGAACAAGCTGATTTAATTCTCTATATCGAAGGTGGGCAAATCTTAGAGCAGGGTACACACAAGGATTTGCTGCGCTTAGGTGGACGTTACGCCGCGATGTATACCTTGCAATCTGCGATCGGTGGAAATTCCTGCGAGGATGATATATATGCGGTTGAAGTTTAATGAATGGGGAATGGGTATAAATTACTCAGAATTTGGTGGGAGGACTGTCTTGAAAAGTTTAGATAGCTGGAAACTGGTATGGAGCGCCAGCTGCTTTTCGATGCAAGGCGCTCAAGGAGCTGAGGTAGTACTGGCTCGACTTTCTGCGGAATCTTCCCAGTCTCTAGTCCCTGATTTAACCCGTGTAATTTTGGTGCGTCACGCACAGAGTACTTACAATGCTCAAAAGCGCTATCAAGGAAGTTGCGATGATTCAGTGTTGACTGATAAAGGGCGCAGCGATGCTTATCAAACTGGTGTTGCTCTGAAGGATATAAAGATAGATGGAGTTTATACAAGTCCTTTGCAGCGAGTGCAGGAAACTTTAGTTGAGATTTTAAGAGGGATGAAAGTAGAAAAACCTGTCTTTACGTCACCTCTTCTCCAAGAAATCGAGATGCCTACATGGCAAGGACTTACTTACAAATACGTACAAGAACACTTTACGGCAGATTATCGCTGTTGGAAGGAGCGACCTCATGAGTTTGAAATGACACCGCAGATTGAAAGGCAGGTAAAATCTGCTATGTGTGTCAAACAGCAATGCTTCCCGGTACTGGATTTATACGATCGCGCTCATCAATTCTGGCAGGAAATTTTGCCATTTCAGACTGGCAAGACTATCTTGATTGTCAGCCACAGTGGCACAATTCGAGCGTTAATTAGCACTGCGATCGCAATGAGATGTGAGCAATATCACGTCCTTCAGCAATCCAACTGCGGCATTAGCATCCTAAATTTTCCCACACCCAATTATCAGCAGGCGCAACTTGCAGCAATGAATCTTACCACCCATCTCGGTGAAGTTCTGCCCAAGCTGAAGGACGGCAAACAAGGACTGCGTCTACTTCTTGTACCAGCCACTAACACAAACCCAGATTTAATTAATCAGCTAGCTGAATGTCTTCAGACAGTGACTATTGATTTTAGCCTCAACAGCGATTTAGAAAGTTCTCAATACACCGCCGATCAACTGCTGAAATCTCATCCCAAAACGTTACAAATCCAGGTATTACATCAATATTTTCCCCAGATTTTGCAGCAAAAGCTTTCATCTCAACGCGCTACGATATCATCTAATGAAACAGATTCAACACATTTCATGACAGGATTAATAGTAGCCTGTCCCTCCATTATCCAAAATTTGCTTAGTCAGGTATTGGACACCTCACCAGAATGCTTGCAACTGATTCCCGACACCCTAAGTGTTATTTACTATCCTCTAAAAAGCCGTACCCCTGTGCTACAAACCATGAATATGATTGATTTTGTTTGATGATTAGGCATTGGGCATTAGTAGAACTCATAATTTAAGTAAAAACAAATGATAAGTGACTAATGACAAATCACAAGTGACAAACTATGAAAATCTTAGTTACTGGAGTTGCTGGCTTTATTGGGTTTCATTTGGCACAGCGCCTTTTAGCAGAAGGGATGCAAGTTTATGGCATCGATAACTTGAATGACTACTATGATGTCAACTTGAAAAAAGCTCGCTTGGATCAACTTTACCCCCAAGCTGGATTCACATTTCAATTTTTAGATTTAAGCGATCGCCTTGGCACTGCTCAACTGTTCCAAAACTATACCTTTGATTATGTAGTTCACCTGGCAGCTCAAGCCGGAGTCCGCTATTCCTTACACAACCCTTTTGCCTACGTAGATAGCAATCTCTCAGGATTTGTCAATGTGCTAGAAGGTTGTCGCCATAGCCAGGTTGGTCATTTAGTTTTTGCCTCTTCTAGTTCTGTCTATGGAACTAACACTAAAGTGCCATTTGCCACAACCGACAACGTTGATCATCCCATTTCACTCTATGCCGCCACTAAAAAGGCAAACGAGTTGATGGCTCATGCTTACAGCCATTTATACAACTTGTCAACTACAGGATTACGCTTTTTTACAGTGTATGGGCCTTGGGGGCGTCCTGATATGGCTTACTTTAAATTTGTGCAAGCGATCGCAGCTAACCAGCCAATTGATGTTTACAACTTTGGTAAAATGCAACGAGACTTCACCTACATTGATGATGTAGTTGAAGGGCTGGTTCGGGTTATGCAAAACCCACCCCAAGCTGATAATCGAGATCCCGCAATCAGCAAAGCGCCCTACAAGCTCTACAATATTGGCAACAATAACCCAGTAGAGTTAATGACATTTATTGAAGTTATTGAAAAAGCGCTGGGTAAGCAAGCCAAAAAGAACTTACTTCCTATGCAGCCAGGTGATGTTCCCTCTACTTACGCTGATGTAGATGACCTGATGCAAGATGTTGGCTTCAAGCCTGTAACTCCAATTGAACAAGGTATTGAGCACTTTGTGCAATGGTATCGAGACTATTACAGTTACTAATAGGACTTACACAAGATAAAAATCCTCAAAAAATTTACCAAATTTTGGGTTTTTTACCTTTGTGTCTTAGTGTCTTTATGGTTAAAAAACTAACTTTTGAACCACTAAGACACTAAGAAAAATACATATGTACTTACATAAGTCTTGACTAAAAAACATTCCGATACAGATGAAAAAACAATCTCAGTCAAAAAATATCTGGAATGTCTGCCATATCAGCTTACTTGCCTTTACAACTACCATTTCACTAGCAAGTAAAGTTTTTGCTAATGAAGCTCCCCCTGATTCCCTCACTAAAATCAATGCTGTTTCTGAGTTAGCAGAAATTCAATCTACTGACTGGACTTTTCAATCCCTACAATCCTTAATGGAGCGTTATGGTGTAGTTACAGGTCATGCTGACAAAAGCTTTGGTGGCAACCAAACCATGACTCGTAATGAATTTGCTGCCAATCTTGCCGCAATCATGAACCGCATCAACGAACTGACAAGCGCAAACGCTAACCAAGTCTACCAGGAAGATCTGGAAACCTTGAAACGGTTGCAAGCTGAGTTTGGCAAAGAACTAGAGGTTTTACCAAAACGATTAGACAGTGTGGAAACCCGGATAAATTCTACACAACCGTTTTCTACGACTACTAAATTAGAGGGCGAAGTTCTTTTTGCCGTCTCTGGAGTTAGCAGTGGTAAAAAAGCTGATGACAGTGGCGATGCTATTGATAGCAATCTTACCTTAAGTAGTCGAGCACGCCTGACTTTTAATACAAGCTTTACTGGAAAAGACCGCCTCAAAATTCGCCTCCAAGCTAGTAATCTCCCTAGAATAGATGATGCTACTGAGACTGATATGGCTCGTTTAGCCTTTCAGAGCAATAGCGATAACGAATTTGAATTGAGTGTCTTGGAATATCGCTTTCCCATAGGAGAACAAGCTACTGTTTATCTTGAGGCGGAAGGCGGCGACCTTGATGATTTTACTGATATACTTAACCCCTTTTTTAGTGGTAGTGGTGCTGGTTCTATTTCCCGTTTTGCACAGCGCAACCCAATTTATCGGCAGGGCGGGGGGGCTGGAGTAGGATTAGTTTACGATTTTAGTGACTCAATCAGTTTGAGTTTGGGGTATGTGGCTGACGATGTTGATGATCCAGAAGTTGGGTTTAGTGAAGCGGAGTACGGGGCGATCGCTCAACTCACTGTTGAACCCAGCGAGTCCTTAAAAGTTGGCTTCACCTACATCCACTCTTACAACAGCCTTGACACCGGAACCGGCTCTCGCCGCGCCAATGATCCTTTTGATGACGAAAGTGATGCAATCATTGCAGACTCCTTTGGGTTGCAATCAACTTTTGCTGTTAACGATGGCTTAACTGTCTCTGGTTGGGTTGGCTTTACCCATGCGATGGCGATGGATCTGCCAAACAACCCAGAGGCAAATATTTTTAATTGGGCGATAACTTTGGCTTTCGTCGATCTGGGTGGCGAAAACAGCGTTGGCGGAATTGCGATCGGTCAACCACCCAAAGTTACTAGTAATGACTTTGAGGTGGCACAGGTATACGAAGATGAAGACACATCTCTCCACTTAGAAGCCTTCTACCGTTTCCAAGTTGATGATTATATCGCCATCACTCCAGGATTACTGATGATTACTAACCCAGAACACGATCGCCAAAACGACACAATCTATATCGGCACGATTCGGACAACTTTCAGCTTTTAAAAATCAGGCGTTGCTAAATTTGAATACTGAATGTTTTCTCATTTGAGTAACTCACGCATTCATTTTGGTGTATGTTAGCAAGCGATCGCGATCAGTTTATTCAGCAATAATCCTGTTTTATATTTAATTGTGTCTAGGTACTTACTGGAGCGATCGCCAGATTTGGCTTCTGGAAATAGGAGAGTGTTGATTGTGTCAAATTGTTATGCATAGATGTAACCTAACTCACAATCTCTTCCGGCTTCTGTAACCCAACTCGCCAGCGCAGAAGTGCCGCAGCAGTAGCCATAAAACAACCCCAAGCTAACGGTAGCCAGATAATCGCCCAGTTACCACCTGGCCACTCTACATTTAGTCCTTCACCTAACCAATAAATGCCAAATCCCATCAGCAGCATTGCGGCGACAAATTTCATCGGCTTGACAGGTATTTGATTGAGTGGGGTTCGGAATAAGAATGCAAACACGGCTAACCCAACTGCTGCAACTACAGCCCCACTAATGGCGTCTATCCATTGGCCTCCAGCAGCACCTAACGTGACTACTGCGATCGCCACCTCTACACTATCTAACAGCGCACCCTTAAATGTGGTAACTACAGCAAACCAGTTCCAGCCAGATTGGTTGTCTTCTTTTGCTAGTTCTGCTTCTAGCCTGTCTTCTTTGTCACCTCCACGCTTGGGAATGCCACCGTAGTATTTAATAATTGAGCGTGTCCACTTCTGTCCAAACAATAGTAGTAAACTGCCTGCAACAATCCTCAAAATGTCTACGGGAATAAGCGTCAAACTTTTTCCTAAGATGAGTGAGACAATTATTGTTAAAGCAATACCACTACCTGAACCAACTAGGGCGTTACGCCAACCTGCTAGCCTACCGACAACGATGACTATGCCCAGAATCTCAACCAACTCAATCAGAGATCCTGCAAAACTGGCAAGAAAGATTTCCCAATTCATAAAATTAATACCTCACAGTTGTGGTTTTATAGTCAGGAGTTACGCTGGCATATATATTTTCTGTTATGGAGGTTAAGAGTCAAGAGTTAAGAGTAGCTACTGCCCGATTAGGGTTTCCCCGCTTAAAGCAACTAGGTTCAAAAATCCATGTTTTTTGGACTCTTGAACGCTAGTTGCTACAGGTCGGCATAGCCAACGCACTTCTATAATTTGCTGTTGATGGTTAACACAACGCTCCAAATTAAAAACAAATTTGCGGAAATATTAAAATTTATTTAATTTAAACAACATGAATGTTGTTAAAGTTGGAAGCTACATCCCAATCACTAACGAGGTTTGAGGGATGTCTAGGGCTGGCTCAGCTACATACTCCAGATGAAACCCTTACAAGTCTTCACTTCATCAAGGCTACAAGTTTTGAGACAATCAGAAACGACTTAATAATCAAGCACTTATAGTCCACATTTTATTGGGTAGAGACACAAACATGAAATTGGCTTACTGGATGTATGCAGGCCCAGCCCACATCGGCACTCTGAGAATCGCTAGTTCTTTTAAAAATGTTCACGCGATCATGCACGCCCCCCTTGGCGATGACTACTTTAACGTCATGCGCTCCATGCTATCGCGGGAGAGAGATTTTACTCCAGTGACAACCAGTGTCGTTGACCGGAATGTTTTGGCACGTGGCTCTCAAGAGAAAGTGGTAGATAACATCACCCGCAAGGATTCTGAGGAACACCCAGATTTAATTGTGTTAACTCCTACTTGCACTTCCAGCATTTTGCAAGAAGACCTACACAACTTCGTCGAGCGGGCGCAGTTAGAAGCAAAAGGAGATGTAATGCTGGCGGATGTGAACCACTACCGCTACAACGAACTGCAAGCAGCTGATCGCACTTTAGATCAAATCGTCCGATACTACATTGAAAAAGCGCGGAAGCGGGGCGAATTGGCTGAAGGCAAAACTGCGAAGCCCTCGGTTAACATTATCGGTACTACTACGCTCGGTTTCCACAATAATCACGACTGCACCGAACTCAAACGGTTGATGGCTGACTTGGGGATTGAGGTAAATACCTTAATTCCCGAAGGTGCTTCGGTGAACGACTTGAAGAAGATGCCCAAAGCCTGGTTTAATCTAGTGCCTTACCGTGAACTCGGTTTAACTACAGCTCGTTACCTAGAAGAACAATTCGGCACACCTTATATAGACATTACGCCAATGGGTGTAGTGGAAACTGCCCGTTGTATTCGCAAGATTCAGCAGGTAATCAACGCTCATAGTTCGACTTCGCTCACTATAAAAGGCGCAGAAGTTGACTACGAAGACTTCATCAACGAGCAAACTTTGCATGTATCTCAGGCTGCTTGGTTCTCCCGTTCCATTGACTGTCAAAACTTGACGGGCAAAAAAGCTGTGGTTTTTGGTGACAACACCCACGCCGCCGCCATTACCAAGATTCTGGCGCGAGAAATGGGAATTCATGTTGTTTGGGCTGGAACCTATTGTAAATATGATGCGGACTGGTTCCGTGAACAAGTGAGTGAGTATTGCGATGAAGTGTTAATCTCCGAAGATCATGGTGCAATTGGGGATGCGATCGCTCGTGTCGAACCTTCTGCCATTTTCGGAACTCAAATGGAACGTCACGTTGGTAAACGTTTGGATATTCCCTGCGGCGTAATTGCTGCACCAATCCATGTCCAAAACTTCCCCATTGGTTACAAACCATTTATGGGTTACGAAGGCACGAATCAGATTACAGATTTGATCTACAATTCCTTCACTTTGGGAATGGAAGATCACCTGTTAGAAATCTTCGGGGGTCACGATACTAAAGAAGTTATTACTAGAGGAATTTCTGCTGATTCTGACCTTAACTGGACAAAAGATGGTCAAGCAGAATTGAATAAGATTCCTGGATTTGTTCGCGGTAAAGTGAAGCGAAATACTGAGAAATTTGCGCGCGATCGCGGTTTCAAAGAAATCAACGCTGAGGTGTTGTACGCAGCTAAAGAAGCTGTCGGGGCGTAAATTCGGGATTAGCAGATTTTGATATAGAGGCGTTACTTAGATATAACGCCCTTACTATTATCAATAGTTGAGGAAAACGTGCTGTTACAACATCCCCAAACTGTAAAAAACAAGTAGTCATTCCTCAACAATGACTACTCCCATTCCAAATTATTTGATATTGGCTACGTTCTGTTGCTTGTGTCGCTTGACGATAACGAACCAGCAGTTCTTCCGTACTCATGTGGTTAACGATCGCAATCCGTTTCGGCATAAGACTTAGATAGATGTACTGCAACTATTCCAGTTTTATTATAATTACTCATCCGAACTTGATATAACTCATAGCCCCTATCTTTCAAAATAGGTTTTTTTGTTAGCTTTGAATTAGGTATGACTTTACAGATAATTTCAGCTTTTTTGTTACATTCTTCGCTCTTTAATTTCTCTATATGCAGTTCTGTTTATAGAATAGGCGCTTCCCCTAAAGCTCAATTTATAGATTACTGGTGGTGTAATTATTTCAGCCAATTGGACATTAGGATCAGCGTGAACAAAATAAGTACATCCCCTAAAGCTCAATTTATGGGTTGCTAATGGTACGGTTACTCCACTTGATTTGGCATTAAGGTCAGCACGATAGGAAGCCCCACGGTAGATTAAGTTATAATCTGGTTCAGATTTGGGAACTGGCTGTTGTGGATGTTGTGTTTCCCTGCTGACCACCTTGCTTGTGTAGTATTCGTAGCTTGTACTGGTAAGAATAAGAATTAATAGTAGAAGTAAAATCTGCCAAGGAGCTAACATTAAACCCAAAATCAGGCTGATAGCTGCAAATACAGCTACTAAATGTGAGATTTCATTATTAGTTTTTTTTAATAAAAAATAGCCAGTGATGAAACAAGCACACGGTATACTCAAAAAGTACAAAGCCATATTTCCTACATTCGGAACAAAAGCAAAGGGTTTATCAAGCAGATTGAACTTGTTTGGAAGGTTGTTGTTTATTTTACCTCCAATTAGTTTTTGAAGTTACCGTGCTACTTGAGTAAAAGTGTTACCTCAATGTATCTGTATTAGCCTTGTTTGCGAAAGAAAAATTAACAGCCAAGGCTATCTCAAAGTTTTATCAGCATACCTTTAGGATTCTGTCAATTGAGCGTTTTTGTCTTGATTCATTCAGAGATGTCACATCCCAAACACGAGGCATAGTAACAGATGGATGCTCAGTGTACAGTTTTTACTGAAGTAGATGAAGATGTTACCTCATAATGATGCCTGCGGCAACCCCTCAAGCGATCGCATTCCTTAACGGATAAATATACTGATAAATAAAAAATAACACTAAACAAATATTACAATACAAAAATATTACTTCAGGGATCTAATAGGCAGAATAACCCACCGAAGTCTTAACCGATGTATCTCCGATAACGAAGTAAAAAAAGCATCATTAAGACCTCGCAATCTCTCTTATGAATAACTAGCAGATGCATGTTAGTGTTTGAATCTCATCGTCCTCCTCCCGCGCCTTGCCCTATGCATCTGCAACATTTACACCCACAACACCTTGAAGAATTAGTCAAGAGCAGTGGCATAGATTTACACCTGTCGCAGCTCAATTTTAGGTCTTTCCAGGGTGTAACTGCCTATGAGTACCTGTTGATTTCTGAGCTACTTCCCCGCACTAATACGGGAATGGTGAAGAGTAGCTGGTTGCAGCGTTATGCTCATATTACTGAAGGCGGTTGGTGGTGTTCTGGATTAGATCCTCTAAATGATTGGCAAATAATGGAGTGGGGATGCTTTAAGCCAAACAAACCCCGGCAGAATAACAATGGTAAGTTCGTTAAATACGAGCATCCCCCCAGTACATCAACACGAGTGTTTTGTTTGCGCGTACCGCTGCAAGTATGGCAGCAAGTTGCTCAGCGTTACAACCTAGTCATGCCTGACAATATCAGTATTACCCCTGATGGCGAAGCTGAAGGCTTTTGGCAATGGGTAATGCAACAAAATATCCCCCTGATCATCTGCGAGGGTGTAAAGAAAGCAGCGGCGCTGTTGACACAAGGCTATGCAGCTATTGGGATTCCTGGAATTACTAGCAGTTATCGGGTTGTCAAAGATGAATTCGGCAAAGTCACCCGTCGTCAGCTGATTCCCGACTTAGCGATGTTTGCTGTTACAAAACGCAGCTTTTATATTTGCTTTGATTATGAAACTCAACCCAAGAAAATTGCTGCTATAAATAATGCTATTTCCCAACTTGGTTGTTTGTTTCAGCAAAAAAATTGCTCGGTTAAAGTTGTCGAACTTCCAGGGATAGAAAAAGGAGTTGATGAATTTATTGTTGCTAAAGGTGCAACTGCTTTCGAGAAAATTTATCGTCAAAGCGTTGATTTAGAAATTTACCTTGCTCAAACTAAACCTCACACCGAGTTAACAATTCCGGCTGCACTCACCTTCAACCGTCCCTATATAGGTGAAATATCTTTGCCCAACTCTGGATTAGTAGGAGTAAAGTCAGCAAAAGGAACGGGTAAAACTACAGCACTTCAAAGCGTTGTTAAACAAGCTAAAAGTAGAAATCAACCTGTTTTATTAATTACTCATAGAATTATACTGGGACGGTTTTTGTGTGAAAAAATTGGTATTCAATGGGGAATAGGAAATGAGGAAATGCGGGAGAATAGCCAATGTCCCATGCCTTATATCTCATGCCCAATGACCAAATCTTTCGGATTATGCGTTGATTCCATTTGGAAACTTAACCCTGAAAATTGGCACGGGGCGATAGTAATTTTAGACGAAGTAGAACAATCTTTATGGCATTTACTCAACAGTAATACTTGTAAACACAAGCGTGTCAAAATTTTAAAATTATTCCAGCAACTAATTGCTACAGTTCTGACAACTGGAGGGTTAATAATTGCTCAAGATGCTGATTTATCAGATGTTTCATTAGAATATTTGCAAGGATTAGCAGGAATTAAAGTAATGCCTTGGGTGGTTGTAAATCAGTGGAAACCTCAACAAGGTTGGGACGTTACTTTTTACGATTCTCCTAACCCAACGCCGCTAATTCACCAACTGGAATTAGATTTACTTGCAGGACGTAAATGCTACGTTACTACTGATAGTCGCTCTGGGCGTTATAGTTGTGAAACAATCGAACGTTATCTAAAAGAGCGATTACAAAAATTACGACAGCAATTTCCCAAAACCCTCGTGGTTAGTAGCCATACAACAAACACACCTGGACACGCAGCAGTTGATTTTATAGCAGCTATTAATCAAAAAATCTCTGAATATGATGGCGTTTTTGTAACCCCTAGCCTTGGTACTGGAATTAGTATTGATGTCCAACATTTTGACCGGGTTTACGGCGTCTTTCAAGGGGTAATTCCTGACTCAGAAGCACGACAAGCGTTAGCAAGAGTACGGGATGATGTACCGCGTATTGTCTGGTGTGCTAAGCGAGGTATTGGCTTAATTGGTAGTGGTAGTACAAATTATCGATCGCTATCTGATTGGTATCAAGAAAATCAAAAAGAAAACTTAGCTTTGCTGAGTCCGTTACACAAAATAGATGTGGATTTGCCTTTAGTTTATGATCCTATTCATTTGCGAACATGGGCAAAATTATCTGCAAGAGTGAATGCTTCTATTCGCCTCTATCGTCAATCGATGCAAGATGGTTTAATTGCTGATGGACATCAAATTCAGATGCGAAGTAACGCTGTTCACAATAATATTATTCGAGATTTACGCCTGGCCTTTATGGCAACTGATCCCAATGATTTAGCCACCCGGAGAAGATTAATTTTAGAAATTGTCAAAGTTCAAAAAGATTGGGTACAAAGCCGCCAGAAAGCTAAAGAAATTAAAAAGAAAATTAAAGAAATTAAGCAGCAAAATCAATTAGCAGCCGCGGCTGCTGTCGCTAAGGCGAGGGATATTGATTACGTAGAGTATGAACAGCTATTTGCTAAACATTCTCTTGCTGATGCAGAACGTAACCAAATCAATAAATATCTTCTCAGACAAAGGTATGGGATAGAAGTTACTCCCATGCTGAAGTTGCAAGATGAACAAGGCTATTATTGTCAACTGTTAATTCACTATTATTTAACTCATGAAAGTGAGTATTTTCATGTCAGAGATCAGCAAGAATGGCATCAGCAGTTGTCTTGGGGAGAAGGGAAAGTTTTTTTACCAGATTTAAAAACTTACACACTCAAAGTTGAAGCTATGAGAGCTTTAGGAATGCTACAGTTTCTAGAAGCAGAACGAGAGTTTGCTGAGAATGATGCTGATTTGATATTGCTAAAAAATGTGGCTTTTCAACATAGTAAACATATCAAAAGAGCGCTTGGTCTTAACTTAGATAGTGAGAAAAAGCAAGTTTCGGCAATAAAAATACTCAGCCGACTGTTAAATTTGTTGGGTTTGAAGTTGAGGCGGGTAAATGAAGTTTATCAAATCGACTCAGAAACACTCAATGACGGCAGAGAAAAAATATTTGCAGTTTGGTATCAACGAGATGAATTGATGTTAGCTCATGTTAAAAGTGGTGGCTATAAGGTGACTGATTATTCATCAAACTGGAATCTTGAAATTGTACAAACGAACTCTGAAAAGTTAGACCATATATCATCTATGCCTAGCTTCCCGTTATCAAAGATATGAGAAAGTTTCTGCATCCTACAGCAAGCAAGCAACAGACTTCTCTTTGTGTCTACGCACCAGTTGCCAATTAGTACCGTCTTGCGCTCTAGTATTTGTATTGCCGTGCTATCTAAACGCAAACTCCTGCAATGTTAATGCATCGGCTTGCAATGTTAATGCATCGGCTTGCAATGCTAATGCATCGGCTTGCAATGCTAATGCATCGACCTGCAATACGATTGCATCAACCTACAATGCTATTGCATCGGCTTGCAATACGATTGCATCGACCTGCAATATGATCGCACCTTATTATATCCTCCTCGTCACTCTCTGTTTTAATGAGTTGGAAGTTAGGTTGACGCCAAAAAACGCTTTTTTGATAGCTGATATTTACACAAAAGCATTAAAATCCTAGCAACAGCCATAATAGTAGCTAGAATAACTTTCGTTATGTATCGC
The DNA here is from genome assembly GCA_019359395.1 of Komarekiella atlantica HA4396-MV6. Lineage (GTDB taxonomy): Bacteria > Cyanobacteriota > Cyanobacteriia > Cyanobacteriales > Nostocaceae > Komarekiella > Komarekiella atlantica. The sequence continues at coordinate 316,418 of JAHHHK010000001.1, read as the reverse complement.
TGATAATCCCGTTACTTTAAGGTAAGGGAGTGTCAAAACTCAAAAAATTACATGAATGCTGAAGATTTTTTCAACCAAGGGTTAAACAACGATTTGCAAGGAGATTATCAAGGAGCGATCGCAGCTTACACTCAAGCACTCAAGTTAAATCCTGACTATGCAGAAGCCTACCATAACCGAGGTATTATTCTCAGTGGTCAACTCAAAAATTATCGTGGTGCGATCGCAGATTTTGATCGAGCAATAAAAATCAATCCTATTGCTATAGCTTACTGTAACCGGGCTAATGCTCGTTACTTTTTAGCTGATTATGAAGGAGCGATCGCTGATCATGACCAAGCATTACAAATTAATCCCAACTTGGCTGAATCTTACCACAGTCGGGGCAATGCCTACTTTGCCTTGGAAGACTATGACAAAGCGATCGCAGATTATCACCAAGCAATAGAAAATAGTACTCAGTTAGCTACTTATATCAACTTTGATATTGCCAAAGCATTGCATAATCGGGGTGTAACTTGTTTTGATCATGGCGACTATCAAGGAGCAATTGCAGACTTTCAACAAGCTTTGCAGTGGTATCCTCATTTTGCCGCAGCTTATAGCAATCGAGGTAATATTTACTATATTTTAGGAAAGTATCAACAAGCGATCGCTGATCACAATCAGGCATTACAGCTAGATCCAAATTTAGCAGAGGCTTACCATAATCGAGGTAATGCTCACTATGCTCTAGCAGATTATCAAAGTGCGATCGCTGATTACAACTATGCACTAGAAATGAACCCCAACTTTGCAGGAGCATACTATAACAGAGGTCTTGTTCTTTCTCACCTCAAAGACTATCACAGCGCAATTACAGACTTTAACCAAGCTCTGAAGCTGAATCCTGATGATATCCAAGCATACTACGAAAGGGGTCTTGTGCTTAGCATACTTGAGGATTATCAAGGAGCGATCGCAGATTACAATCAGGCATTGCAAGAAAATCCGACTCTAGCTTTAGTTTACGGCTTTCGCGCTAATGCTCGTCGCCAACTCGGAGACTATCAAGGCGCAATTGAAGATAGTAATCGACTATTACAACTCAATCCCCATCTAGCTGAAGGATACTGCGATCGTGCCGCTGCTCGTCGTTCTTTAGGAGATTATAAAGGAGCAATTAAAGATTACGATCAGGCATTGCAGATTAATCATAACTTAGCCTCAGCTTACTATGGTCGAGGTATTGCCCGCGAAGCTTTGCAAGATTTCTCAGGAGCAATTGAAGATAACACTCAAGCAATAGAGATTGTTCCTGACTTTTCCCAAGCATACTGTAACCGGGGTAATGCTCGCCGCCTTCTCGGAGATGAACAAGGAGCGATTGCAGATTACGACCAAGCATTACAACTCAATCCCAATCTGATTGAGGCTTATTATAATCGGGGTTCTACCCGTTATGTCTTAGAAGATTATGAGAGTGCGATCGCAGATTATACCCAAGCTTTGCAGATCAATCCTCAATCTGCTGCATTTTACAGCGATCGCGCCAATGCTCGCTATGCCCTGCAAGACTATCAAGGAGCAATAGAAGATTACAATCGCTCAATTGTGCTTAACTCTAGCTTTGCTGAAGATTGGTTCAATAGAGGTCGTAGCCGTTCTCTATTAGGAGATTTAGAAGGAGCACTTACAGACTTGAATCAAGCTTTGCAGTATAATCCTCATTGGATTTCAGCCTACATCGTTCGGGCAGATATTCACCAAAATTTAGGAGACTATCAACAAGCGATTGCCGATTTCCAAAAATCTGCCGACCTTTATTTACAAGCAGGAAACATACAATATTATCAGCAAATTATGGAGTTAATTGAACAGCTTCGCTAAAATTACCGAATTTTAAAAAAGTCGGCAATTTTGTCTGCAAAAAGCCTATACCAGAAGCCTACCACCTCAGACCGCTCTGATGAAGGGTTTAGCCTTCCCTTGGTGGTAACAAAGTGGAGGAAGCGATAAAAACTCCACACCTTTCATGGCAAATCTATACACTGTTCGCGTATCTGACATCGCTCTCCTTTGATACACGACAATAGGCCACAGCGGCATAACACCCATCCAGTGTTGATTGATTTGTTATGAAATAATTATAGTAATCCACTTGCTTGGAATTAATCCTTCTAGGGGAGGAACACCTATCCAACTATAGAAATAAGTGTATTAATTAAGTAGCTAGGCGTAAATACATTAAAGTTTGTAGTGAGTTAGCGCGGTCTTCTCTACGAGACGCTACGCGATGGGGGTTTCCCCCATGAGCGACTAACGAACCCGTACCCCTACGGGGAAGCAAGCTACGCGCAGCGGCGACCTTAGGAGAAGGGTAAGGACTTTAGTCCTGATAATCATTAGACCTCTTGCACGAATATTTGAAAATAAGAATTTTAAGGTTCACGCAGAGGCGCAGCGAAAAGTTCTGTAGGCGGGTTTCCCGCCGTAGGAAACTTTTCAAGACAGCGAAAAGTTCTGTTCGCCTCCGGTCTCCGTCAGGAGAAGGAGGGTTTCCCTCTCTTACGAGACGCTAACGCGAACCGCAGGAAACTTTTCAAGACAGAGGCGCAGAGAGTAATGAGAGATTTCTCTATTTGGAGTTCATAATCTGATTCATGCAAGAGGTTTATTATTTTGAGCGATTAATTGCTCACTACGAGCTAGGATGCGATTTGATTTTGTCATCTATCTAATTCTATTAATTTAGAAGTATGAAAGATTGGATAATAAATTTAATTAAAAGTGTAATATTAATATTGATTTTATTTAGTACAGTTTTATTTGGTACAAATGCATTTGGGAATCAAGATAATATGAATTCAGAGGATATTCGGGCATTAATCAACGAAGCGAAAGAAGCTTGGATTGCTCAAGATGCTGATGCCCTTGCCCAGATGTTTACGCCAGATGGAGAAATTGTTGTGCCAGGGAAAAAATGGCAAGGACAAGCAGAAATTAGAGAAGAAATAACCCATTTTGCTCAGCAGTATTCAGATGTAAAAATTGACATCCAGCGAATTATCGTTGAAAATAACCAAGCCGCAGTCGAGTGGTATTATGAAGACACTCATAAAGCTACAGGTCATCGCAACAAAGCTGATGACGTTATTTTTGTTGATTTCAAAGATGGTCTGATCAGTCGTTGGCGTGAATATTTCGATACTGAAACACCAGTTTAAATAGGTGAATACTAAACTGAATTCTAAAGTTTTACTATAGGTGTGAGATTAGCCAGAGAAACCCTAATGCTTATAGCTGGTAGTCATGGAAGAGGCGTAGACGCAGCCTAACTCAGGCATTGCTCATCTCACTCTCAAGCTATCATGTACTGGAAAAACATGTTGCAGCGTACAGTCTGAGGTTTTGCATGAAAGTCGCAGTCTTCAGTACAAAAGCTTATGATCGGCAGTTTTTAGAAGCTGCAAATTCTCTCACCCAACTCTCAACGGAAGAAACCTCTACAAAGCAGTGTCTTCATGAGTTGGTGTTTTTTGAACCCCGTCTGAGTAGAGATACCGCTATCTTAGCCGCCGGATTTCCAGCAGTTTGTGTATTTGTACATGACCAAGTTGATGCTTCAACTTTAGAAATTCTCGCTTCACAGGGAACTCGCCTGGTTGTCCTTCGCTGTGCAGGGTTTAACAATGTAGATTTACAAGCCGCAGCAGACTTGGGAATTACTGTTGTGCGTGTTCCTGCTTACTCACCCTATGGAGTTGCAGAACATGCTGTTGGATTGATTTTGAGTCTCAATCGTAAAATTCATCGTGCTTATAACCGCGTCCGAGAAGCCAATTTCTCTTTAGAAGGACTGTTGGGGTTTAATCTGAATGGACGTACGGTGGGGATTATCGGTACTGGAAAAATCGGTTTGATTTTAGGACAGATTATGAAGGGGTTTGGCTGTCAGATACTCGCCTATGATGTGTATCGTAATCCAGAGTTGGAGAAATTGGGTGGGAAGTATGTCGAGTTACCTGAGCTATTTGCCAACTCCGATATCATTTCCCTACATTGTCCCTTGACTCCTGAAACTCATCACTTGATTAACGCCGAGACTATAAAACAGATGAAGTCCAAGGTAATGTTAATTAATACAAGCCGAGGCGCACTGATTGATACCCAAGCAGTCATCGAAGGACTAAAGTCGCGCAAAATCGGCTCTCTCGGTGTGGATGTTTACGAGCAGGAATCGGAATTGTTCTTTGAGGATTTATCTGGCGAAATCATCCAAGATGATGTTTTCCAACGCTTGACAACATTTCCTAATGTACTCATTACCGGACACCAAGCCTTCTTTACAGAAGAAGCTCTGCACAATATTGCCGAAACAACTTTTGCTAATATTTCTGATGTCGAACAAGGTCGTCCTTGTCCGAATGAAATTCGCGCTCAACCAGAAGTTGAAGCTAAGGCACTAGTTGGCTGATTAACTAACACTACGAACGATAGGCAACGCGGAGACTTTGGACTAGAATCACCAAAGACGCGATCGCCATCAACCCGCCCCAAAACCAGTAAGGTAAAATTAAATACCGCTGCATTTGTGCTGTATCCGAAAGTCCTAGGGAACCAGCACTATAGCTAAATAGATAATCAAGTTGATGATACGTGCTTATACAAGCTTGTACGCCTAAAAATTGAATGGCAAAACCCTGCGCCCAACGAGGAGCTTTCAAGGCAATACCTAGGATAATCAAACCTAGCAGGGGAATTGCTACTAATCCAAACAAAGAACGCACCCAAATTAATGCTGAAAACAGCAAAAAGCTTCCTAAAATTTTCAAACTCAAGGAGGCTGCTCTAAAACTGCGAGAAGCCAAAATCAAGACCGCACCCGCAAGAGGCGGGCCCATTGGCCCTGCTGCTGCAACTAAAGCCGGGCCAATTGGCCCCCATGACGACCGGAGGCCATAAGTTGCGACACCGGAACCATTACTAAAAATCTCTAATCTCTGAAACTGTCCTCCTAGTAGCAAAGCCATCAAGCCGTGACCCATTTCGTGAAACCAAGTTGCCAGGATCGTAAATGGGTATAAAATATAATCGCCTCCTGGAACTTGCCATAGCAAAGTAGTGGCGATCGCCGCTCCAATCAGCCAAGTTAGCCCCATGCGTTCAACAACTGGCGGGGCTTCTCTGTTGATTAAGGGTTCAAAATCTTTGCTTGATTTCCTCATGGATCATTCCTGAACGTAATTATCTCAATTACCGGAGTGTACTTTCATCCATCCTAGTGTAATTAATCAAGTCCTGGATTTGCTGGAGAATGCAGCAATTTTCACATCAAAGCGACGGTGTTAAACTAAGACGCTACATATATAACGGTTCCCATTTAGATACAGTACAACATTACATCACCAGGTGTAGGGGCATGGCTGCCATGCCCCTACGGGTATACCTCACGTAAGCGAGAACCGCTATAACGACCATAGTTATCCGCCGCCTTTGTGATGCTCTGATTAACAATCAGCTAAGACAGTTGAAAAATGAATGTTACCATGTCTCCCTTACCTAGGCTGATGCGATCGCCTGCTCGCAAGCGATGTCGATTCCCCGATGATAGCGGCAAATTATTAATGTAAGTACCATTAGAACTGCCTACATCTTCTATGTAGTGAGCGCCTGCTTCAAGGCGAATATCTGCATGAATCCGTGAAACAATTTCCGAATTGGGAAATCCTGACACATCTATATCTGGAGGAATACGGTCATTAGGCTTACCGATATGAATGACACTCAGATTTTGCGGCAATTCAATTTCTCGGTCACTTTGTACGTGGAACAACCGCGCTGTCACCTGCTGCAATTGAGTTCTGGCAGCAGTTACATTTGCTGCTGGCAGAGGAGATTGTGGGGCTGAGACTGGTTCAGGGGGTGGTGTTGGTTGAGTAGCTACTGGTTCTAGAGGTGGTGGAGTCGGGATTTCTTGCTCAAATACGGGTTGATTAGGGACGCTTGGCGGTGGCGTTGGGGGGCTGTTTTCCATAGCAGTTTCCTGTGGTTGAACTGCCACTGCTGTTGGTGGTAAAGATGAAGCAACAGGGAGACGAGAGTTGGTACTGCCGATTTCTAACGAATCTGGTTGTGAAAGTTCTAAAAGTGGATCAGGGGTAACTAATGGCGGTACTTCCACAGGAATGTCGGGAGCCACTGTTGGTGTTACTGCTGTTGCAACGTGTGCAGCGGGTGCTGAGTGCAAGTTATAACCACACTGACCGCAGAAAGCGGCATCTGCCTGCACAGTTGCCCCACAACTGGGACAGTTAGTATTCGCTGGTAATGGCGTATAGCAAGCTTCACACTGGACAGCACCATCAGGGTTGGGATGATTGCAATTAGGGCAGACGATCATCGATATTAACCTTTGTTCAAGATCATCGTAAAATTATCACTGGCAATTAGAGATAACTCCGTAGACACTTCTACTTTAAGACAGTGTGCCAGAGAGTTGTGACGGCGGAAACCGCCGCTCTCTACGAGACGCTGGCTTGTACGCGGACACGGCGAATCGGCGCTATCTGTAGATGCTACGGAACTTTAACAGCATTGGAAGTTCGGCAGAGGAGCAATCCTAGCTTTAGATTCTAACAATTACTCTTGATCGAAAATTTCAGGTTGGAGTTCCGAAGCGGCTGCTGCATCCAGCAACCAGCAAAGTTTTCCTTGAGGCTGAATCAAGCGGGATGGGTAAGTGAAATCGTCAGCTACAGGCGCAAAGACTTGAGCCAAAGCTGGTCGTTTATTAGCACCAGCAACCAGAAAAATCACACTGCGAGCAGAGTTGATGAAGGGGTAAGTGAAGGTTATGCGGGGGTTTGCGTCTTTGTTACCTACAGTAATGAGGCGATCGCGTACTTTGAGAGCCTCTGTGTGAGGAAACAGAGATGCGGTATGTGCATCATCACCCATTCCTAGTAATATTACATCTAATGAAGGAAACTCTCCGGGTGAAGACTTAAAAAATTCTTGGAGATGTTGTTCATACTTAGCCGCTGCTAGCCCTGGTTCGGCTTCCAAAGTCGGTACGGCGTGAATGTTGGCTGCTGGGATATTAACGCGATCTAGCCATGCACGACGCGACATTAGTTCATTGCTATCAAGATGATCTGGTGGAACAAAACGTTCATCCCCCCAAAACACATGAATTTTATCCCAAGGCAGTTTTTGACTGGCAATCGCCTCATACAAAGGCTTAGGTGTACTGCCGCCAGATAAGGCTATTGTAAATCGCCCCCGCTGCTCAATGGCAGTTTCTAACTCTGAGAGAATCAATTCTAGCGCTCGTGCAACTAGTGCTGACTGATTGGGTAAAACTTCAACTGTTTTCTTCATGGCTTGATGATCATGTTGCCGACTTCCAGCAATACAATACCTAACTTATTACAATTCCCCTTTTTAACTTTTGAAACTTTTAACATCGGGGATTGGGGACTGGGGATTGGGGAACTCGGGGCCCCCTTTGGGGATAAGGGGCAATGGGGATTGGGGACTGGGGATTGAGGATTGGGGTATATATTAAGTTGAATAAATAATCAATAGCCAATTACCAATCTCCTAGAAATAGCGTTTCCCAATCGGCGATCGCTTGGCGTTGAGCGGTTAACAATTGCTGAATTCCTTTTTGGGCAGAATCTAGCAGTTGATTCAACTGAGTGCGGCTAAAGCTACCTTCCTCAGCCGTTCCTTGGACTTCAATGATTTCCAGGTGTTGATTCATCACTACATTAAAATCTACTGTTGCAGCTACGTCTTCGGTATAATTCAGATCTAAAAATGGCTCTCCCTGTAATAATCCTACAGATACCGCTGCCACCTGCCCGGATAAGGGCGATCGCTCCAACACCCCCTGCTGCAACAATTGAGAAACCGCATGAGCTAACGCCACAAAAGAGCCTGTAATTGCTGTTGTTCTAGTTCCGGCATCTGCTTGCAATACATCAGCATCCACAGTCAGCGTGCGTTCTCCAAGTGCCTCAAAATCCACTGCTGCTCTTAAACTGCGTCCAATTAAGCGTTGAATTTCTTGCGTCCGTCCAGATAATTTCAATAACTCCCTTTCTTGGCGTTTTTGGGTGGCTGATGGCAGCATCCGATACTCAGCAGTTAGCCAGCCTTTACCAGTTCCTTCAAGAAATTTGGGAACTCCTTGAGTAACGCTAACGGTACAAAGTACCTGAGTATCCCCGCATTTTATCAGAACAGAACCGGGAGCAAAGCGAGTGAAACTAGGGTAAAAGCTAATTGGACGGAGTTCGTAGGGAAGACGACCGTCTGGACGCTGCCAAGCCATTGGAGTTGCCTCAAATAGAATACCTTAAGATTACCTTAGTGTTGTAAATCATCTGAGTGCTGTATCGTAGGGTCAGCATCCAGTTAAAAGGTTAAGTATAAAGTATGAGATAAAAAATATACTTTCAAGATCCAAGATGAAATTTTAAGTAAGCAGGAATACCAAAAATTGATCTCAACAAACATCTTTTTCTAAGGAGTTGAGAGCAGAGTTAGAATATTTTGCTGTACCATATCTGGTGACTGGTCGCCATTAATAGTCAATAGACGGCGACGGCGGTCGTAATATTCCAAAATCGGAATGGTGCGATCGTAGAATATTTCTACACGGCGCTGCACGATTTCAGGTTGATCATCTGGCAAAGAACGCCCCAAAGAGCGACTAACCATAACTGCCTCTGGTACTTGTAGATAAATTGCCCAGTCTAGCTTTTGTCCTAAATTATCTAACCAAAAATCTAATTCCTCAGCTTGGAAGGCAGTACGGGGATAACCTTCTAATACCCAACCACAATTAATATCTGGTTGTTTAAAGCGACTTCGGATCAATTCAATCATCATTTCATCCGGGGCTAGCTCTCCTTTTTCTACGTATACCCGTGCATGATGACCCAATTGGCTCAGATTAGCGATCGCCTCCCGTAAAATATCACCTGTGGAAATCTGAGGAATATCAAAGTATCTGCAAAGCCTCTGTGCTTGAGTGCTTTTTCCCGATCCTGAACCTCCCAGAATCACCAATCTCACAACAATTCACTCCTCATCGTGTCAAATTTATTACTTTCTAACTCTGTTTTGCCCAAACAGTTGATAAATCTAACATTTGATGATAATTAGCCCCTAATTTCGGCTTTTCATTTAACTAGAACTACCGATTGAATGTTTTAATTTTTACGACTAATTCTAGGAAAACTACGATAAAGTAAATCGAAATAGCTCTTGACTTTAGTACAAATGTAGTGTTTGACTAAGAAGGCAATTTGCTCAAGAGACTATGTTTATAAAAAACAGACTGATTAGACAGGCAGATTTGTAACAACTACTCTCAGCAAAAGCTTTTTAATTTGTTGTAACTTTTTAAACTTAATCTATGGTTGCTCAATTAGAAACCAAAAGTATAAATTCTACTCTTACCTCACCATACCCAGTTGAAGGTTTAGTGCAAGTTTTCACCAGTTCACATCGTAACTTTTTTACGAGCGTTATGGCTCAATCATTGAGGATTGCCGGTCAAGGCACACCAGTGTTAATAGTACAATTCCTCAAGGGAGGCATTCGCCAAGGGCAGGAGCGACCTATACAACTAGGACAAAATTTAGACTGGATTCGCTGCGATTTGCCTCGTTGTATTGATACACCACACTTAGACGAACCGGAGAACCAAGCCTTACAAAAATTGTGGCAATATACACAACAAGTAGTATGCGAAAGTAAATATTCTCTCGTAGTTTTAGATGAACTAAGTTTAGCGATTAACTTTGGTTTAATTCCCGAAACAGAAGTTTTAGCATTTCTAGCAAAACGCCCTCCCCATGTCGATATCATTCTCACAGGGCCCGAAATGCCGAAATCTCTCCTAGATGTAGCAGATCAAATTACAGAAATCCGCCGCAGTCATCGCCCCTAAACGATCCAAGGATTTGAGTTTTTAAATTTAATACTCTTAAATAAGAGGCTGTATTAAACTTCGTAAACACACCTCACTGCTCTAGCAACAGATGTCGGGTTTAGGAGAAATTGAGCAGCTTGTTGTGCCGTTGCTTCAGGTAGCTCAATCTGTTTAAAAGTAACTAAACCTTCATTAATAAAGGTATCTCTCACCAAGGCGTTCTCTCCGCCGTTGAAAGAAGTTTCATAGAACACCTCCTGAATTCCTGCGGAGATAATTAACTTCAAACAAGAGAGGCAAGGTTCTAGAGTGACGTAAATACTTGCACCATCTGTGGAGGTTCCATGCTTTGCTGCTTGGGCGATCGCATTTGCTTCTGCATGTACAGCCCTTGATGGTAGAGTTTTACTAGCATCGCAGCTACTTAAACCTGGATAGCAGTAGCCCTGAGCAGTACAGTGAGCTGAACCTGATGGTGAGCCATTGTAACCTGTAGCTACTACCTGTTTATTTTTAACAATTACAGCACCTACTGGAAAAGCTAAACACGTTGAGCGAGTAGCTGTAAGTTTGGCCAACATCAAAAAGTATTCATCCCATGTTGGTCTTTGGTGGCGTTCTTCGACTGGAGAAATATTTTGCATAATCTGTCAATTTCAAACTTTATTTTACTGCCTTGCTGGCAACGAAAACTGTGGATGCTCTGGGTTCCACTTCGTTAAAATATTTCTAAGTTGGTTCAGAGCATCTTCATGATCGTGAAACTGTATTTCAGCAATCACAGAGGGAATGCCGCGTGGAAATCGTGATATCCGTTTACCTGTTTCATATAAAAGAATAATAGGAATTTTGTTTGTTTCTGCATAAGCTAACTCCATTCCTACACCAAAGGAAAGTGAGCCAAGATAAGCAATAACTAAGTCTGATCTACTAACCTGATATTTATCTTGGTCAAAAACCTCACGAGGACTAATATCGGGATTATTTATTGGATCAGTTTGTTTGTGTGGAACATAAGCCTGAAGACCTATTTCCTGACAAAGCAAGCCTATTTTTTCATAAAGTGCTTTGGTTTCTGATAGATTTACTACATCAGTCAATGCACCAGATACATATACTTTGTTCATAGTATTTACATATTAAATAGATAATATTTTCCTTTTGATTAACTTACAAAATATCCTTACCTTTTTTCCATAAGTAAAGGAAGTACTGCAAAAAAAGCTGATAATATTGTTCCTATTGCAGCTATTGCCGTCCACCTAGTCTGTTCATCTGAACCTAAAATTCGTAGAAATATGTCACTAAATCCTCGTTTAAGTTTCTTATACTCATGTGATTCAAGTAAGAGGGTTTTTAGTTGAATTTTATCATCTGACATCCATTTATTTTTTCTTTTAGAGAAAAACGCATATATTTCATTAGTATTAGGCAGATTATTAAGAATATCAAGCCTTGCCGGAATATCTATATTCCCGTTTTTGGAAGATTGGGAACTTAATTTTTGAACCATTAAATAGGCAATCGGTTCATTAATGTCTCTAACATTAATTCTTAGTGGTTCATTTGAGACATTATGAAGGGCTATGCACAAAACACCTGACCAAGAAGGATTAACCCTGGTTCCAAGATGGCCTAGACCTTGAGAGACTAAACCCACCCTTGAGTTAATCAAACCGCACATATAATTATTTAGCCAGATTGATTCATCAGTCCATACTAGAGCTGTATCCCTTGGTGGTATGTAGAAAAATTGCTGTTCTTCACCAGGCTTGTCTTTCTTTGGTTCTGTTTCAATAGCCAAACGTTTTTGCTGTCCAATAGCATATGCATATTCGCTAGCGGTTAGACATAAATCACAAGCATTAATACTACCTGGCTTGAGAGGATGAAAAAGTATACTTTTACCAAGTTCCCTAATAATATCTCTATCGCTCAAGACTGACATCCAATACTCCTTTATTTCACAAACCACTAGAACTTTCTACAAACACATTTAAATGTAGTTATAAAGTCAAGCGCATTTAATCAGTAGCTAAATAAGACGCCCTAACTTTTTTAATTAAAATGCTACTTTTGCTACACGTATTTTAAGCTATGTTCTAGTGTATTGCAAAATACAGGTTAATTTTATGTCGCTAATGTTTATGTAAGCACTGTTAAATACTTGTATGGATTACGGTTTTTTTGCTTACTGATCCTGAATATAAGGCTGGCAACTTTTAATACAGTTACTAGCCTTTTGCAGTTCGATACCTAAATAACCAGTATGTTCAGGCTGAATTGCTGGAGAAGTAGCACAAATCTCTCTTAATAAGTTGAGTGGGTTTTTGCCACGATAAGACTTAATCACCTCACCACTACCAGCGGTTGTATGAGAAATAACTATTTCTTTGCTATCGACTTCAATTAGGAAATTGCCGGAGGGGTCATAATAGCTACGCTGGTTCAAAATTGTAGCGTATTGATTTGCAATTAACCTCTCCGCATTATCCCAGGTATCATCATATATATGAGCGCTCTGACTGATAGTAATCAGTGGGCCCATGTTTAATTCATATTCAGAACGCTTAGCAATTTCATCCCTAATATGTCGTTGCAAAGCCCTCAATCCCATAGCATTTGCGGGCCATGCAGCAAACATATCATTGCTTCTAAGAGTTGCAGTTAGTGATAACTCATTATCAACAACTCTCAACCAAATGTGATTAAGACAAGGGCTACCACCTTTCTCGTGGTCTTTTACATCCCATAGATTCATCACTGCACTAGCAGCATCAATTTCTCCTATTAATTTTTGAATTACCTGCCCAATTTGGTCGCGCCCGAACCAAGAACGTAAACGCTGACCGTATGTATATTTCAACCCTTCTCGATAGGGCGCATCATCTAAAATCTGCGAAACGTATTCTTCAAGAAAAGGTCGGTCAATTGGTAAATAATTAGGTTCGGGAAAGTAGAAATCAGCAGGCTCATCATTAATGATTGCCATTAAATCGATTAATTCTTGCCATTGCCCATCATAGCCAGTTGGTCTAATTGTTCCTGTTGTCTTAATCCGATGAATGATTTTTACCCAAGTTTCAGCTATGGTCTTACCTTCTATTCTGTGTCCGTAACGTGTTCCTGGTAAAACAGTTGGCTCAACGTTAGACATAGGAAATTCTAGCCGCAAACCCCAAGGCTCAAGTATTTCACGTTGAGCATAAGACTTAACTAGATTAACTGCTTCAGTAATTGATTTTACTTCTTTATACTCTACAGAATTCCGCAGTTTTTCTAAGGTATTAATATCAATTTCAATATCTATGTAACCAGGGATGGGAGAGCGAATTACCCAAGCTCTGCGCCCAATATCGCTTAAACTTTCTTCAACACCATTACGGAAAAAGTCCAGCAAGCACTCACATGCACCTGCGTTCTTATCTTCCTTAGAAGCGTTGAGAACAACCAAAAAGCGGACGTGGGGATTAAACAGTAAATTGCGAATCAGTAAGTTTATCCCCCGTGTGGGCGAGTACAACTGCCCAATTACAGCATACTCTTGCGGTTGCAGGTGTTTAGCGATCGCCTGCTTGACCGTCCATCCTGTAATCACTGCTGTTTGCCCACTGCCATAGTTCAGCTGATTAGGCTTGTGCAGTGCTTTGTACTCAAATTTGGTTGCCTTACCCGCTACTGTCATGGTTGGCTAAAACTTAAAAAACTAGCTAGGTTAACATACCACTACATCTGCTGCCAGTCGAGCAAATTGTTGAGAAAAGTTTAACAAGCTAGACCACACCTTTGGTATGTAAGTTTATCCTTAGTTTCCTTTACAAATATTAACAACTTTGTTACAGTTGTTTACATACCAAAGAAGACGAGGAAATTTCTATGCGTACAAGCACTGCTATCGTTGACGACCAGGGCAAACTAAACAACTTTGCGATCGAGCCAAAGATTTATGTAGACGAGCAAGGCGATCGCACAGGGTTTACTACCTATGCAGAACTACTCAACGGTCGTTTAGCAATGATTGGTTTTGTCTCTCTGATGGCATTAGAAGTGCTGACAGGACACGGTATCCTTGGTCTTTTGGGAAGTCTGTAACAAAGAATTTGAGTTTTTATAAAGCAACTCTTAATGTAAGAGACGAGAAATTTCTCGTCTCTAAATTTATTGAAAATTTAGTGATAGAGTGAAAATATACTGATAGTAAGAGCCGTTTTCTAAGTTAAAAATATCGGGTGAACTATGGCTTTAACTGCTTCAACTATGCTGCCAATAGGCACTCAAGCACCAGATTTTCATCTACCGGAAGTTATATCTGGAAAGGCAACTTCACTTTCTACCTTTGCAGATAAAAAAGTGCTATTGGTAATGTTCATTTGTCGGCATTGCCCATTTGTAAAGCACGTACAACAAGAATTAGCGCAGTTAGGAAAAGATTATTTCACAAAAGATGTGGCGATCGTTGCCATCAGTGCTAATGATGCAAAAAATTATCCAGATGATGCGCCAGAGTCGTTAAAAGCATTTGCCACAGAACAAGGGTTTACTTTTACCCTATGCTACGATGAGAGCCAGGAAACGGCAAAAGCTTATACAGCAGCTTGCACCCCAGATTTTTTTGTATTTGATCGGGAGCGCAAACTTATTTATCGCGGACAATTAGATGATAGTCGTCCCAGTAATGGTAAACCTGTAACAGGTGAAGATTTACGCGCAGCGATAGAAGCGGTACTAGCCGATAAACCTGTTACAGATGACCAAAAGCCAAGTGTTGGTTGCAATATTAAATGGAAACCTGGAAACCAACCCAGTTATTTTGGTTGAAAAGAATTGGGACTGGTTATTGATTAGACATTTCCAATAAATTAAATATACGCTATCCAGAACCCTTGTAGAGGCGTAGCACTGCTACGTCTCTATAATCATTGCTGCTACGTCTCTACGTTCTATTTTTGGAGATGTCTATTATTTATTAACCTTGTCCTTTTGTCTAACCAGTCCCTAATCTCTAAAGTTATCAGTGTTTAATTTCCAAATTAAGGACGTAGTGTCCCAATTGGACTTTTTCTGCCCACAACTCGTATTCCACCCGCAAATGCTCTGGCAAGGGGTGTCCTATAAGAGATAGGCTACTAGTAAAATTACGTAAGCGAATGGGATAGTTAGGTTGCAATGACTCAGCTGGCAACCAAAAACGGCTAATGCCATAAACGCCCTGTTCCCAGAAATGACGATAACTCACTTGAGCGTTACCTTGCATAGTCATGATTACCCGATAAGGGGAAATCTCCAACCACAAAATTCTGGGACTGGTGGGAGCATAAGCGCCGCTTTTTGTTTGGGGAAGTGTGTCTTGTGGACTTTGGAAACTCGCGACTTCGCAACTAATTAGAGGTGGTGCAGTCAGTAGTAAATGGAACCGATCAGTATCTTTCTGATACAATGTTCCGGCAGTTTCGACAACAGACCAGACTGGTAAGTCAGTGGAAATAAGTGATAAGCACACGGGCTTGCGGTGATGGGTCAGCATGGGAGCGATAAGGGCTAAAAGCTATTGAACAAAATGAAATAAACACTAGGAGGTCTAGCAGGTCAAGGTAAACAACTAAATAGTAAAACATGCTTAATATTAACTGAATCTGCTGAATTGTTAAGCTAGACGAATCAGAGTACAAACAGATAGGACGTGGGTCTAAACTGCAAAAATGGCGCTTTTTGTAGAGAAAGCTGAGCAGATAAAGCTTGTAAATCTTCTTGTTATTACTTTAAGGCAAAAATCCCAAAGATCTGAATGAAGAGTGCTGAGTTCAAAAACCGCCCACTTTCTTGCGGGGTATCAACCTTCTCTCGATTCAGAAGATTCCACCCACTTTCTTGCGGGGCATTTACCGAGTGCAAAAGAACTGAGTATCAATAATACTCAGTACTCATTACGGGCTAAACAAGAGCTATCCGCGCTTCAGCACTCAGCACTGAGTTTGGTAAATTTCATACAGCAAAAAGCGATAGGATACCAGGCAGGAAGTCATCAGCAGTGGCAAATTTAAGTCACTTATGAACTTCCGGTATATTCAAAAGCCAGTGTATCCTAAATGTTGGCTTTTGTTATAACCGTAGAAACTCAAGAAGACCTTTCTTATAAGTTAATAATTCAGCGTCCCTCTTATGGACTATCCTTACTGGATTCTATCCGAATACCAGGGGATAAATCTATCTCCCACTGGGCGCTAAGGAACAAAAATTATTCGAGATACAGCTGAGTTACGAGTTAAAGAAAGCGATCGCATTACTGTAATGACTCAACAACTCAATAAAATGGGAGCAAAAGTGAGCGAATTACCCGATGGTATGGAAATTACTGGCGGTACACCCTTATTTGGTACTGACGTAGATAGCCATACAGATCATCGCATTGCTATGAGTTTAGCGATCGCTCGCTGCTTTAGTCGCCACTGGAATACTACTATTCACCGTGCAGAAGCAACTGCCATTTCTTACCCTAACTCCACCACGACACTGCAACAAGTTTGTAGTTAAATATCGTTTTCAGTTACAAAATTCCCGATTTATTTAAAAAGTCGGGAATCTAAAAAAACTCCCAGCACATAGTGTTGGGAGTTACTTTCTTAAGTTAACCTAGGGCAAAGTTTTGCATTGCTCTATCTATTAATTACATTTTCGATTCGCTGACAACGCCCAACTTTTGTTGAATTCGGGTTTTAGCAGCTTTGAATTCAGTAGCTAATTGCTCACTTTGGTCTGAGCTTAAGTTGTTGCGAATAGCAGCAAACATTGTGCTTTCTTCTTGACGCATGTGGTCGCCAACAGCTTCCATCAATTGTCTAACTTTGTCTTTGAATTGAGATGAAGAAGGGCTGAGAGCCTTAATTTCTTCTAACACCCGTTTCATTTCGGCTTGTTCATCAAACAACTCTTGGGTGTTATCTTGGCCATAGAAAGGACGTACTCTTGGATAGACAACTTCCTCTTCAGCTTCAGCGTGAGCAGTTAAATCCTTGAAAATTTGACCGAAATACTCTTGGATCTTTTGTGGATCATTGCTTTGCAGCAGTTCGGTGAACAGGGTATTTACCTTCCCATGATCCAGGCGGATAACGTCCTGGATATTCATATCTTTTTTGTCACTACTTTGGGTAACAGCACTACCTACCACACCGCTGAATGCTGCCATTGCATCTTGAACGCGTGCCCAAATTCCTTGATCTGCATCTTGTCCAGTTAGTTCGCGGACACCCAAAATTTCTAAAACACCTTTAAGTTGTTCTTGGTGAGCGCGGTTCTCAAAGTTAATGGTGTTCAAAGGCCCAATCGCTAGCATTACGTCAGCACCAACTTTTTGTGCTGCCTTGTGAACTATCAATCCGGTCATTACTTGTTGATGCTTCAGCAATTCATGCTGAGCTACTTTCTCGTATAAGCTTAGCTCTGAACCTTTCATTAATTGTTGAACAGTTTCAATCAATTTTTGAACAGTTTGCTTTGGTTCAGCTTGAATGCCATATTGACCGATTATAGTTTCTAGAACACCAAGATTTTTTTCGTCGTCTTTGATAAAATCCCGAAACCGATCAGCAATTTCTGTATCAAGACCTGCTCCCAAAACCAGCTTCTCATTTTCGATGATTAACTGTTGGATTGCTTTCATACTTGCCAATTTAATGGCAATAGCATTACGTTTGGTATCATCTAAAGTAGCTACCATCTGTTGTTCTCCTCGGCCAAGTGTTCGTATTTATTACTAATATAAGGTTGGCACATAGATTAGCTATATTCCATCTTTCTTTTGAGCGATTAAGTTTCGCAACTCTAGATAGAAAAACAAACATTATTCTCATATTTTATCCACTTCTACTTTTAGATATACAACTATCTAATCTGTACTCCATCCTCAGATAGATAAATTTTTAATATTAGTTTTATAGATTGACTCATGGATGTTTAAATAGGAGATTAATTAATAATGCCAGAAAGTTCTGGATTAGGAGAACAAGCCCTGAATAAAGCAGCAGAAATCGGTTTATCTAGCCAGTTAGATGAAGTAGAAAGTTTAGATGTAAATGTCAAAACCGATCCGCTGAAAGTAGTTCAGGGGCAGGTAAATGCAGTCACCATTGAAGGCGAAGGTTTAGTAATGCAAAAAGACCTCCGCGTCGAAGAAATGGAAATGCAAATGGATAGCGTTGCCATTAATCCTCTGAGCGTTGCTTTTGGCAAAATTGAACTGACTAAACCTACTGAAGCCAGCACACGGGTTGTGCTAATCGAAGCTGATATCAATCGCGCCTTCAACTCTGACTACGTACGTTCACAACTACAAAGTCAGAAAATAAACGTCAACGGGCAACCAGTAGCTGTTGAAATTCAACACGTAGACTTTCGCTTGCCCGGTGAGGGCAAAGTAGCACTTAATGCCAGTATCTTAATCCAAGAAACTGGTGAAACCCAGCAAGTTGACTTTTCAGCAATACCTCGTGTTAGCCCTAACGGACAAACAGTTTCTTTGGAAAATGTCGAGTATGGCGAAGGTGAGGAAATATCTCCAGATCTGACAAAAGCTTTGATAGATCAAACCAGCGAAATTTTGAATTTAAGTAACTTCGATTTAGAAGGAATGAGCCTGCGAGTTAAGCAACTAGAAGTAGAAACAGGCAAACTAACGCTGCAAGCTGAAGCTCACGTTGAACAAATACCTACCGCTTAAAATTAGGATACTAAGCTAATGGAAACTACAGAAACAAGTTCTACACCTTTTCCAAATATTCCACCAGTTATTGAAAGTAACGACAGCGAGTATCGTGATAGCGGTGTACCCAGCACAGTTGCGATCGCGGGACATCCTTTACACCCCTTGAGTGTAATCTTTCCTATAGCTTTTCTGGCCGCCGCCTTGGGAAGCGACTTTGGCTATTGGTTAACTCGTGATTTCTTCTGGGCTAGGGCTTCATTATGGTTAATCGGACTCGGTTTAGCAGGAGGCGTCTTAGCAGCTGCGATCGGTTTGAGTGACTTTTTGCAAATTGAACGAGTTCGCAAGCGTAGCGCCGGCTGGGCGCATTTGATTCTTAACGTTTCTGTTTTAGTCTTGACACTTGTCAACTTCCTTCTGCGTTTGGGTGATCCTGAGTCACGAATCTTACCTTGGGGATTGCTGATCTCGCTCGTTGTCGGTACGCTAACTAGCCTTTCCGGCTGGTTCGGTGCTGAACTCTCCTATCGACACAAAATTGGTGTGGTTGGTGCTGGTAGCAGAAGATATCCATAACGTGAGAAGTCGCGGTGTTCAGATCCCCAACTTTTTTGAAAAGTCGGGGATATTGGATTGAGAAATCGGCGGTGTGAAGGCTAAAATTTTGCTTGGCCTATAGCTTTGAAAAAATGCACCGTAACCGTAATCAAACATTATTTATCATTTTTTCTCTGCTCATCGTTGTTGTGATGGGCTTTTTCTTTAAGTACTACACTGGCCCTGCCCATCACTGGTTTAATGACTACGGTGCAGCAATATTTTACGAAATATTTTGGTGCTTGTTCGCATTTTTGTTTGCTAGAAGTCGGATAGCTGTAATCCAAATCCCTTTATGGGTTTTTATCATCACCTGTATATTAGAATTCTTGCAACTTTGGCATCCACCACTCTTAGAGGAGATTCGCGCTACCTTAATAGGTAAATGGTTGCTTGGTACTACCTTTGTTTGGTGGGATTTTCCTCATTATGCATTGGGTTGTCTTTTAGGTTGGTTGTGGCTGCGGCAATTACAAGGAATCGGTTATGCAAAAAAAAGTCAAGGTTAAACCTAATTCAAAGCAACAGAAAATTGAAGAACAACCTGATGGTAGTCTGATTGTGTATTTAAAATCGCTTCCAGTAGATGGTAAGGCTAATAAAGAGTTAATTAAACTACTTGCCGAAAAATTTGATGTGTCCAAATCTTATATCCAAATTAAGACTGGTTTATCTTATCGGCAAAAACTAATTGAAATTAACACTGAAATTTAGTATTAATTACTTTTATGTTACTTTGCTGTTTAGTTGTGAATAGCTGTACTCAATGTTTTCCCTGGTAGAGCCAGGGAACAAAAGCCAAAAACTCACAAACCAGAATTTTTACTCTTGTGTAATACTGATATATCTCGGCTGAGCTTTGACTCGTTCTATCCAAGCTTGGATAGCAGGAAATTGTGTCAAATCAAACCCACCTTCATCAGCTACATGAGTGTAAGCAAACAAGGCAATATCAGCAATAGTGTAACGCTCTCCTACAAAAAAAATGTGAGAGGTTAAATGGTTTTCCATCAAGCTAAGTGCTGCATAACCCGGTTTACGTTTTTGCTCTATGGCTTCACGATATTCTTCAGCTTTACCCAAAATTGAAATCCAAAATCTTGAGGTAGCAATAAATGGTTCATGGCTATATTGTTCAAAAAACAACCATTGCAGCACTTGCGATCGCAAAAAGCGGTCATAGGGTAAAAACTCTGTGCATTCACTTAGATACACCAATATGGCATTTGATTCAGCCAAGTATTTACCTGGCTCAATTTCCAAAGTTGGTATCTTACCGTTAGGATTTTTACTTAAAAATTCTGGGGTTCTAGTCTCGCCTTTCAAGATGTTAACTTCTACCCGCTCAAAGGGCATACCCATTTGTGTCAATAAAAGACGTATCTTATAACCATTCCCAGAAGGTAAAAAATCGTACAAACGCAGCGTTTCCATGCCAAAAGTATGTGAGGAATATGTTGAGAATTAAGGGTTCAAAATACAATATCTTACCAAATGATTTTCAAAAAACCGGATATTTTCTTATATTTTAGTTTCTGAGTGCAACGCATAATCATCTGCAAAAATAAAAAAAAGTATTATTTCTTTCTGGGAATTAGATGTTTAATTTTAGTCAGTGGTTGAGAATAAAAGTATGTGTGGAAGATTTACTTTAAACCAGCCAGCAACGGCTTTAGCCCATATTTTCCATGTTCAGCAAGTTCTGGATTTAGCAGCCGAATATAACATTGCACCTACGCAAATGGTGGCAACAGTGTTACATAAACTTGATAACGACAAGCGAGAATTTCAGCAATTACGTTGGGGATTAATTCCCTCGTGGGCGAAAGATTCAGGAATAGGAGCGAAACTGATCAATGCTAGGGCTGAAACTGTTGCCGAAAAACCGTCTTTTCGGTCAGCTTTTAAGCACCGACGCTGTTTAGTGCTAGCTGACGGCTTTTATGAATGGCAAAGGCAACAAGGTAAAAAGCAGCCGTTTTATTTTCGTCTTCAAGATGGGCAACCTTTTGCCTTCGCGGGGTTGTGGGAAACTTGGCACTCGCCTTCCAATGAAGAAATAACCTCTTGTACAATTTTGACAACGGCAGCTAACGAACTACTGCAACCTATCCACGATCGCATGCCAGTAATTTTAGAACCACAAGATTACGATTTATGGCTAGATCCCCAAATGCAAACGCCCCAACCACTACAGCAGCTATTACGTCCCTATCCAGCGCCAGCAATGACTGCTTACCCAGTTAGCACCCTAGTGAACAACGCTCGGCATAACAGTCCAGAATGCATCATGCCCATTAGTGGGGATTAGGGATTGGGGATTGTTAACTGTTGACTGTTAACTGCTGACTGTTAACTGTTGACTGTTGACTGAGGACTGGGGGCTAGGGACTGTATACTATGGACTAGAGAGAGAGAAGAATTTTTTCAATATTAAATACCCAATCCCCAATCTTCAAATAGCTACACAAACACAGAGGCACATATGCCAAGAACGCAAAAAAACGATAATTTTGTTGACAAATCCTTTACAGTGATGGCGGATATCATCCTGAAGATCCTGCCAGCAAACAAAAAAGCCAAAGAAGCATTTGTTTATTACCGAGATGGCATGTCAGCCCAAGCAGAAGGGGAATATGCTGAAGCATTGGAATACTATGAAGAAGCTCTAACACTAGAGGAAGATACCAGCGATCGCGGTTATATTCTCTATAATATGGGGCTGATCTATGCCAGTAACGGCGACCACAACAAGGCTTTAGAGTTATATCATCAAGCAATCGAGTTAAACCCACGCTTACCCCAAGCCTTGAATAACATCGCTGTGATTTATCATTATCAAGGCGAAAAAGCTAAAGAAGCTGGGGATAACGACGGCGGCGAAGCCTTATTTGACCAAGCCGCAGACTATTGGATTAGAGCTATTCGCATGGCTCCCAACAACTACATTGAAGCTCAAAACTGGTTGAAAACCACTGGGCGATCGCAAATTGACGTATTCTTTTAGTCATTAGTCATTAGTCCTTTATCATTTGCTAATGGATTAATGACTAATGATCAATGACCAATGGCAAATGACAATTTATGATTGACCGTGAACAAGTTCGCAAAGTTGCTAATCTCGCTCGTTTAGAATTGACCCCAGAACAAGAGGAGCAATTCACTTCTCAGTTAGGAAATATTCTAGATTATGTCCAACAGATGAATGAACTGGATGTCAGCAATGTTACTCCGACAACAAGAGCTATTGATGTCAGTAACGTTACTAGAGACGATGAATTACAACCATATCCCGATAGAGAAGCTATTCTTAACAGTGCGCCTGAACAGGAAGGCGAATTTTTCAAAGTACCAAAAATTCTCAACGCTGAGTAGTTACATAGTTCAAAGTCAATAGTCCAAAGTTTAAATATCGACTCTTGACACTTGACTCTTGACAAAGGAGATAATTATGGGTTTGGGAATCCTTAAAGATGGTCAGTGGATATCTAAACGGGAGCAAGAAGACTCAAAAGGTAGATTTGTTCGACCATCAACAACTTTCCGCCATCAAATTACAGCCGATGGTTCTAGTGGTTTTAAAGCTGAACCAGGGCGCTATCATTTGTATATTTCTTGGGCATGTCCTTGGGCATGTCGCACTGCAATTATGCGCCAGTTGAAAGGGCTGGAAGATGTTATTGGTTTGTCGGTGGTTGCTGCGGAAATTGATCAAAATAGCTGGGAATTTACCGATGAACCAGGGAGCATTCCTGATACGGTTAATGGTACTCAGTATCTATGGCAACTTTATTTAAAAGCTGATTCTAACTATAGTGGACGAGTGACAGTTCCAGTTTTGTGGGATATCCAAAAACGAACAATAGTTAATAACGAATCCCGCGAAATTATTCGGATGCTCGATACAGAATTCAATGCCTTAGCTAAACAAAATATTAGCTTTTATCCAGAACATTTACAAAAAATAATTGATGAAACGATTGATGCAATTTATCAACCAATAAATAATGGTGTATATCGTGCAGGCTTTGCTACTACTCAGTCAGCTTATGATGAAGCAGTAACAGAATTATTCGCAGCTCTCGACCATTGGGAAAAAGTATTAGGAAATCAACGCTATCTTTGCGGAAATCAAATTACTGAAGCGGACTGGTGTATGTTTACTACCTTGTTCCGCTTCGATGTAGTTTATTATGTGCATTTCAAATGCAATTTACGCCGGATTCTAGATTATCCTAATCTGTGGAATTATCTCAAAGAACTCTACCAACTGCCGGGAGTTAAGGAAACTTGCAACCTTGACCATATCAAACGGCATTATTACAGAAGCCATCCCCAGGTTAATCCAACTCGGATTGTACCAAAAGGGCCGCTGATTGATTTTGACGCACCATATAATCGTGAACAAATTGGTGCATAATTTAGTTTTAACAGTTATCAGTAAACGGTAAACAGTAAACAGTCAAGATAATTGGGTTTAAGGAGAACCACTAAGCAGGCGAGCACCTCCAACTGAAAACTAATAACCCAAAGCCGATTAGTGGCAGGCGCGATCTGGCGAGTTTAAATGTTACCAGTAAACGGTAAACAGTAAACAGTCAAGATAATTGGGTTTAAGGAGAACCACTAAGGAGGCGAGCACCTCCAACTGAAAACTAATAACCCAAAGCCGATTAGTGGCAGGCGCGATCTGGCGAGTTTAAATCCACCAACTGTTTACTGTTTACTGTTTACTATTCACTGATTTAAATTCAATTCCAGATTTCTACAGTTTTAACGTGATCTGTATTTTGTAGGTTGTGCGATCGCATGACCTCGATATTCCAGTTATGAAATGGGTTGCACATTCAGTTCTAATTGCCACACCTTAACTGGTTTTTCCCAAGCTTCTTCCCATTTTTGGGCAATTAGTGGTTTGGCTGTTTGACCCATTTGCCATCCCTTGGCGATCGCGCCCAGAAGGGGAGATAGGACTTCAGGCTGGAATAGCGTAATGCTAATCAAAGCATTGGCGATCAGCATACTTGCAAGCGGTAGCTGAAATTGTGCCAGGTAGAAGGCTTGTAAACCAATTTCACCAATTTCACTGGTGTCGAATCCGGTAATAATGTGCCAAATATCGTGGGTTTGTTGCCAGCGATTTTCAACATAGCTGGTATCCGAGTCAATTTCGACTTCAGCCGCCAATGTCTGAAAACCTGACTGTTTCATGCTGCTGGCATAGGTGTAGCCCAACGAGTCTTTGGGATACTGTAACAAGGCTTCCAAATCATGCGGGGGAGCCATATAGCGTTCTGCAATTATTTCAGCGACTTCTGGCTTTAGCTTCATTGC
The DNA here is from genome assembly GCA_019359395.1 of Komarekiella atlantica HA4396-MV6. GTDB lineage: Bacteria > Cyanobacteriota > Cyanobacteriia > Cyanobacteriales > Nostocaceae > Komarekiella > Komarekiella atlantica. Next base: position 291,858 of record JAHHHK010000001.1, on the reverse strand, counting down.
CTCAACAGCAACCTCAAAAGCATGAGTGTCAACCAAACCAGTGCTCAACTTTTCAACTGCACCTAGATTTCCGCTGTCGTCGATGAGCAGTGTCAAAAATGCTTTTGTCGCTTTTAACATCCGAAAGAAGTTTTTGGCGCTCGTCCACATCTGTCCGCTCTTGTTACCTTTGACTGGTTGCAAATACTCGGAATTCATAGACTGCATACAATTACCTTCGCCAGGTGAAATTGAAGTAAGATATGAACATTGTTCATATCTCTATAATATGAACATTGTTCACTTTCTGCAAGGATGATTTTTGGCGATGGCAAATGATCTTCAAAAGCCAGCAAAAATGCGGCGGCAACCAAAGCAGGTACGCAGCCAGGAGCGCGTCCAATCCATCCTTGGTGTTGCCGAGCAGCTATTTATCGAAAGTGGCTACGATCAGACCACAACACGAGCGATCGCAACTCGTGCAAAAGTACCCATTGGCTCGCTCTACCAGTTTTTTCCTGACAAAGAAGCGATTCTTAAAGCTTTGGCAAATCATTACTTTGAGCAGGAATATCATCTGTTTGTGAAACTTCACACCGAACTAGCAGAAGCTCCAATCGCGGTCTATGTTGATCGCATGGTTAATGCTTTTGACCAGTTTGCAACCGATCATCCCGGTTATCGTGCCGTACTAGAACAATTGATCGATCTAATGGTACTAGCAGATATCAATACCCTAGATACTTACGACCCACAGATTATTAAAGAACTTGCCTATTTTCTAGAACAGCGAAACCCATCTTTAGATAGCGCAAAATGTGAATTAATTGCCACAACCATTGTAAAAGCTGTCAATGAGTTGCTGTGGCTCTCTTTTACCCGTGATCAAATCTTCCGCGAACAACTCCTAGCAGAAACGAAAACATTGATTACAGCATATTTGCAAACCTACCAAATTTAGGCGTTAATTATACCATATTGAAAAAATCTGACAGATAAACCACCCTATAGACGTTGCATTGCAACGTTTCTACAGCTTTACAACGTCTCTACTAAAGGGTTTGTTGCAATCATTAATTGAATTGGAATTATTTTCTTAATAAAGGTGGCAAATCTAAAAAATAGACTAAAGTTAGCAAGCTTTTCGGAGCATAAATGCTTAATAATTCACTTGACTCAATAAATCAGTATTAATTGCGGTAAATATTGAGTTATATCTAAAATTAAGGATTAAATTGTCACATTTCCCCAAAAAATTTGAATACTTAAATAATTCATAAGTAAGTTTAAGATTAACAGTAAATTGAATAACATAGAGAAAATATACGGTTGAAGGTATTAAATGGAGCCATTACAGAAGCAGATTATGACGTTGAGCCATAAACTGGATGCCCTCTACCAAGTGATTGAGCAACTCGAAACAAAAGTTTCTCAAGCTTTATCAGAGTGTTCCTTAGCAAAAACACAGCAAAGGGATAATTATCAGGAAAATAGTGAGGCTGGACGTTACTCTTTAAAGGAAAATATCAGTTCTAAGTCTGACTTAGAACACAAAGATGTATTGACAGATGGTATTTATCTAGACTTGAATCGTCAAGCTGGAGATAAAAGCTTAACACCAGAAATTCAAATACAAAGACTGACAGCACAATTAACAGCAGCATACAATCGCATTGCAGCCCTAGAAGAACAATTACTTAGAGAAAGAATTCACTAATTAGTCAATAGTCAATAGTCAATATTTCAAAGATTTACCGGAAGCTCTTGTAGCCCGGTAGTTTTGTTATTGGCTATTGGCTAGGCATAAACGCTCAAATTGGTTTTCAATGGCTGTCAAAAGTTGATTTTGCTGCCAATCGTAGCTGAGATGGGCAGCTATGCAAGCGGCTCCAGCACCCATACCTTCTTTCACAAAACCCTGCTCATAAGCCTGGAATTGAGGATAACGAGAATCAGCAAAACTCAGCTGGGTTGCTAATAAGGGAGGAGTTCCTCCACTTTGAGTGAGGCTACTTTTAGCTAAGCTGAGAGCTAAATCAACCGTACCACCAGTAGGGTCTTCTGCTACCCAGCGGGTTGTACCTACAACTACTTCTGTTGGTTGCCATGATAAAGAGTAAGCTTGAGCGATCGCACTCATCAAAGCATAAACCGCCAGCATTTGCGTCCCGCCAGCCAGCAAAACGCCACAACTGCGACTAGCAGCGATCGCCATCCCAGCTACCACCACTTGCATCGGATCACCCACTGCGGCTACCAGTTGTAGAGGATCAATTGGGAAAAACGAAGGAGATAAGGGAGATAAAAAAGATATTACTTTTGCTTCCCCTGCTCCCTCTGCTTCTTCTCTCCCCCTCATCTTCTCCAACCCCGCTTGTACTAGCGCCCACTTTTGCGCGTGATTACAAACAGGGTGGCTACTATTGACTTTTCCCGCTGCTTCTATACCTAAGCTAGTTAAAATTGCTAGAGCGGTTGTAGTGCCTCCAACAACGCACTCACCTAAAATCAAATATCCCTGTTGAACATTGGCAGCAAGGCGTTCTCCCCACAATAACCCTTGCTCTAGCAAATGGCGTACCGTTGTTAATTCCATAGCAGCGCCTTTACTTAAACACCTAGCAGGAGTGCCACCCAAATCAATTGCTGGCACAGCAGGAGGGTGAGGTAAACCAGCATTAAATAAATAAACTGGTATCTTGAATGCCTCAACGACAGCGCGAGAAATCAGCACAGGTGAAGCTCCCGCCGCTAGAGGTGGAAGGGGATATTGAGGCTTTGGTTCCGAACCGTAATACAAAAACTCGGCATCAGCACAAGCAGTATATTTGCGATCTTCGGGAGTTCGACCAGCTGCCGAAATTCCTGGAATCAAACCAGTTTCAGTAAATCCTAAAACGCAGGTAAATACAGGTACACAACCGCGATGCCGTTGCAGCCATTCTTCACCCTGTTCTGTTTGGGTATAAATACGAATCATAAGTTAAGGGTCAAGGGTTAAGGGTCAAGAGTAGAGACGCGATTAATCGCGTCTGTACAAGAGTAATCGCGTCTGTACAAGAGTAATCGCGTCTGTACAAGAGTAATCGCGTCTGTACAAGAGTAATCGCGTCTGTACAAGAGTAATCGCGTCTGTACAAGAGTAATCGCATCTGTACAAGAGTAATCGCGTCTGTACAAGGGTCAAAGTTAACTACTCCGGACTTTTGACTCTGGACTTTGGACTAACCTTCATAATCCATGAGGACTTGTACCCAGTTTGGCGGGCGAGGAATGGGATTTCCCAGGCGATCAAAAAGTAGCCATGCTGCCAGATGTACCACAAACAGGTAGACAAAGTTATTGAGTATGATTAAAGCGATCGCTCCTACTTGAATTAAAAATACACTGGGACTTGCTAGTAAACCCAGCTTTAAAAATATCCACTCGATGAATTCCGTCACCTGGGTAATCAAGTAAATCCACAAGTCTTCACCCGATAATACAGAAAGTAACCACAGCCGAAAAAAGACTCCCAAAGTACCTAGCAGCGTACCCAAAATGATGGAAACAATCCAGGGAACACGACGACGATACCAAGTCGCTCCCAAAAGCACGCCCATAAACCCATAAGGCATGATAAATAACAAACTCCGAAATGGCCCCATAAGTACTGCTAGCAGCAGTCCAGAGGTGAGGGCTGCCATCCATGCTGCTCGTCTACCCCAACGCAGATAAACTAGAGCGATCGGTACTGGAAAAAAGATCCGCAACAAAGGGCCCAACGGAAAATAGAAATTAATAAACCAAATCAAGCTAGCGGTACTAGCTAAAAATGCTGTTTCTACCATCCTCAAGGGCGCATCAGATTTTAATTGGGGATGCGTCAACTGCGCTTGTGTATTTGACCATTGATTCGGGGAAGCTTGGGATTCAGCCGATGGATCTTTCTCCGGCTCATCTGGCAGAGAATCTAAAATGCTCATATTCTGACAATTTGTTAAACTATCATTCTTTCCAAGGCTGATAAATCGGGAATACAAATAGTGTCCTGATCCCGTTTAATCAACCCTTTTTTTTCTAGTCTTGTCAATACTCGTGTCACTGTTTCCCGCGCCAATCCACTCAAACTACTCAATTCCCGGTGAGGTAAATTGGGAATTTCGGTGCCTGTATGCCCTTTTTTTCCTTGACCTTCTGCCAAAAACAGTAATGTATCTGCCACGCGCGACTGGCTATCAGATTCCCGCAACCGCAAGCGGCGATTTACTTGCCGCAAACGTCGTGCCATCAGTTGCGATAATCGGACTCCCGCCAAGGGTTCTATTTGAAGTAACTTGACAAAATCCTGAGCAGGCATACTACCAATCACCGTAGGGGTAAGAGTAATTACATCGGTAGATCGAGGTACTTCATCTAACGCCGCCATTTCACCAAATAATTCCCCCTTACCGAGAATATTCAGCGTTACCTCTTTGCCTTCCATGTTGTAGGTGCGAATTTTGACCCATCCATCCCCAATAAAATACACAGAACCACCCCAGTCATTTTCCAGCAAAATTACTTGATTAGCTGGGTGAGTACGGGTAACAAGATGGGTCAGGGCTGGTTCCACAACAGCTTCGGGCAACCCTTGGAAAAAGGGAGCCGACGTGATCATCCAAGGATTAGCGGGTGCCTGCAAGCTATATCGGTCTTCCATTACAACATCTTTATTTAAGCGGCTATATACATAAAAAACAAGAGCACCATCTTCAGCCTAAGCTATCAAAGCACAGCTCCTTTCAAAGATAAAACTAAACTATGCTACACAAGAAAGCGACAAGAACATTTTTCTAAACAACTTTTTGTAGGTTTAAATGAAGTCAAAGTTTTGCAAAAAGTAGTTTATGATCCGCTGAAGTATTTCTGAGGGGCTAGCTGCACTGCAAATTTGGTTATTTAAAATATAGATAGACAAAATCAATGATACTCAAGCTAGTAAATTTTTGCTCACGTATTTTAGCGGTTATCAGTAATAGAGAACTAAATAAAGAGTGTTGAGTTAAGAGTGCTGAAGCGCGGATAGCTATGGTTTAGCCCGTGCTAAGTTAAATGACTGCCCACAAGGGAAAGTCAGTCTCGTGGGCGGCTCTGCCGACTTGAGAGAACTGGCGTCGGGGCTTTTACCAAGTACATCAGTATTGAGTAGTTTTCTTTACTCATGACTCAGGATTTAGCACTGAGTGCTGTAAAATAAACTATTTTGCGATCTACTTAGCCCAACAGTATTTAGTCGGAAGCGAATCCACCGAAGTTCTAAGCAGAATGTACCTCTCGGTAGTAGTGACACAGACCATCAGAATTTTCTTTGTCCATGGGTTGGCTCCTCAACAATGATCAGGTACTCGATACTACTTAATTTACAGGTATACTATTTAGCTTAGTAACCGTCAAAGTATTATTTACTAAAGTTGTCGATTTTGTATTGGTATTCCAGTGTTCATTAACAAAGACAGTTTGCTTGATTGTTGCATTTTTTTCTATGTTTTATGCTATTAAGTCCGTGTGGTTGTAACATTGGCTATTTAGTAAAAGAACACAGTGCCGTGTAAACTGCCGCGCTAGCGGAACCGCGGAATATTGTGTGTATCCCCATACAATTAGCTGTCAAGCTAATCTTCTAAACCAGATGTTGATTAACGATTACTACGACTCCCATCAATCGATAACATAATGGCAGTTATAAGTCTAAGCAGCGGTGAAACAGCTCTGTACCCTTAAGTCAAAGCAAGCTAAGCGGAGCTTTGACCACAGGAGAAAGGCTTTTACCACTCAAAACTTCTGCTATCGGAGATACTACGCGAACGGTAATTGTAAAGTATATTCCCACACTGGTTGACGTACAGTTCTAGCTAAGGTAATTTAAAGTGACTTTCCGCGCAGATGAAACTCAACAACTGATCGCAGACATTGACAACTTACTTGCCAGCGGTGGTAAGCGTCTATCTAGGTTGCTGTCTGGTCAGGCGCAAGAGCCTAAAGAAGTTTTACAACGAATTCGCGAATTCCTAGTTAAGCTACAAGAAACTGAGGCATTAGAAAGCGCCACTCCAAATCAGTCCTCTGGACAGCTAGTATCGCCTTTATTAGCGAGATTTATTGACCAAGGTAACAACCAGTCTTCACTGTTAGAAGGTGAACCTGATCAACAGCAGAGCAGTCTTGGAGCAGAACAATTAAAAAGTGAATTTTCAGGATTAATACAGCCCTTGCGAAGAGAATTAGAAGAGTTATTGCAAGAGCGAGCAACTCTTGTCCAAGAAATTAGACAGCTAGAGCAGAGGCGATCGCAAAACTACTCTTTAGCACAGCAGTTGGCAAAACAGGAGCAGATGATTTCCGAGTTTTTACAGGTGCTCATGAGTCGTCTTGCGCCAATAACGCCACATTTAGCACAGAATTTAACAAATTCTCCCAGTTTATCAAAAGCAAGTAATAGCGCGAACATAGAACTAGCAACCTCTGAGACACAACCTTTGTTAGAATCACCAGATCGCATCGAACGGTTAACACAGTTGTCAAGAGAGCTAGATCAACGCTTACTATCACTAGATGGGACTGTAAATGTTGTTTTTGAGGCACTACAGCGCAACATTAATACATATCATGAGTCTTTATCGCAAGCACTAGCAAGAATGCATAGCAAAGGAGTGCAAGGCGAACAATTGATGGCGAACTTTCTCAACAATTTGACTCAGTATTTACAGCAACAATCCTCTACCCAGCCATCTTTCCCCAGTTTAGAAGCTGAAACACCAGTTCCATCAACATCATTAGCTGATTCAGTAGTAGTACCAACTGCTAGCAGTACTGAGGTTGTACCTCAAGCTTCAGAGTTTATCCAACCAGAAATATCCTCTCTCGTAATTAATTCCGATCAACAAGATACTGCCAATATAGAGGATCTAGATGCTGTACTACTACAACTTGGTGTAGACTCGCCTGAATCTGATGCAAACTCACCTGAATTACAGCAAGATAATTTTGAGTTAGGTGATGAAGTAGACCAACTTTATGCCAGTTTATTTGGTACTGGCGATGTTGCAAGCTCGCCATCGGCGTTGAATATCGCTGAAAGCTCACCTCAGCCTCCCACTAATCAACTGCAACAAGCGGATTCTGCGGTTGTAATGCCAGATCCTTGGTCTGATGTGCCAGAGGCGGATTTTTTAGAGCTAGACAACCCTAATGCAGAAGAAACCCAAGAACCGGTACAAGCTACAACATCATCACAGTCACAACAGCCATTGTTTAAAGAGGATACTGTCCTAACTGCACCTGTTGGTTTCTTTACCTTGCCACAAGAAGAGGTTTTGGCAATAGACAGTTTACCTGTGCAACTCCGTGTTCAGCCTGCCATTGCTGATACAATTACAACTCTGACTGATTTATTGGCGGATGTAAGCAATGAGCAGCAACAGTCGGAAGTATCATCTTCTGTGAGTAATCCAGTAACTACAGAATCAACAGGAATTGCGTTGCCAATCACCACATCGGAAGTCGTACACGATGACACTCAAGAACACTTTTTAGATTATTACATTCCCGCTTCGCCACACGAAAATTTGCTTTCCTCTAAGGATCAGACTCCTTCTTTACCCAATATTTCCTTGAATGAGCAGCAGTTGCAGCAATTAGATCAAGATTTGGCTAACTTTGATCAGCAGCTAAATTCTGAGTTGCAGCCTGTCACTAACTTAGATAGTTCCCAGGAAGTAGTTAGTAAGCAAGATACGCACCGCTCAACTTCTCCTCAAGCTGAATTTCAATCCAGGCAATTATTACCAGAAATACAGACACCAGAAAATTCTGCAACTCCTGCTGTGTCTTACTTGGCAGAGCCTCAGACAGAATCTAACTTAGACATTAGATCAAAAACTGAAAAAAAAAAGCAAGTCACAAATCCTGTTCAGGAAAGTTCTTCAAGTTCAACCTCCAACTCAATAAATAATAAAGAAATTCCACTCAATGTTCTAGAATCAGTTTGGTATTTAGGAATTGATTTGGGTACAACTGGAATTTCGGCAGCATTGTTGAATAGTTCCACTTTTGTTGTATATCCCATCTACTGGTCAGCAGAAAAACAACCAGGAACAACTTCCTTCCAGCAATCATTTCGCTTACCAGCAGAGGTTTATCTGCCTGCGGCTTCTGTACCTCATGGAGAGAATGAAAGCATTGAAGCACAGGAAAAAACCGCACCCGCGGCTGTTGCTCAGGAGAAAGTCCCAGACTCAGCTACTATTTCAGCACCAGATCCAACGAATAATCTTTACTCAGCACAGTTGAAACCCTATTTGCAAGTAGCTATTCCCTACAAAAGTGAACAACAAAAATGGGAACCTGTGTTGCAACTAAATGAATTTTCTGCTGGCCCTTTAATTTGGGTTGTTAGATCGCTCTCGAAGCTACTATTAACTCTCAGATCTGATCGCACTAGTACCACCCCTGGTTTAGTTGCGGCTGCTGTTGGTATCAACGAACAAACTTTCCCAAAGATTATTAATAACATTGCTGGTGTGATCTGCACTTGCCCATCTAATTGGTCGGAACAATATCGCTTCAATGTGCGAGAAGCTGTATTAACTAGCAAACTTATCCAACATCCCCAACAAGTCTTTTTTGTTGAGGAAGCGATCGCTAGTCTACTACCGCAACTAGATAGTGCTAAGGGTGAACAAGTACAATTAAGTGAGCGTCAGGGTTTACGTCTGGCAAGAACCAGTGAACAGCCTCTTGTCGGTAACACCCTCGTGATTAATATTGGGGCAACTGCAACAGAAATGTTACTGGTAGATTTACCAGAAAGCCTGGGACAATTGACACATAATGATTTCATGCTCCACAGTTTTGCCTATGCTGGTAAAGGAATTGAACAAGACATTATCTGCCAACTGTTATTACCACCAAAATCTCGGCAATCACGCATAGAAACACAAGGTGATAGCAAAACTATTAGCAGTAACCCTTGGCAGTGGCAACCAGCTATTCCTGGTTTAGACCAGATGCGCTGGCATAGTTTGGGGTTGGAACAATTAGAATTACCTAGAGTTGGGGAACCAGATATCACCGCTCGCATTCGTCTCCAGCAGCGTCTAGAGAGTTCACTTTTAGGACAGGCGGTATTGGATGCAGCGCTTGCTCTAAAGCTAATTTTGCAGCACCAAGACTCTTTTACCCTGGAATTAGCCGACCAGCGGTGGATTTTGCAGCGACGAGACTTAGAAAGCCAGGTGTTTATCCCGTTTGTCCGCCGCTTGAACCGAGAATTTAATAAATTATTGGTAGCTCGTGGTATACCTACAGAAGCAATTAATCAAGCTATCCTGACTGGTGGCGTGACTTCTGTAGTCACAGTGAACCGTTGGCTACGGCAAAAACTCCCCAACGCTAAGATTATTCAAGATTTATATCTTGGCGAAAATGGCGCTCCCAGTTGTAGCCAGGTTGCTTATGGTTTGGCGATGCTACCTCTGCATCCCCAGGTTTTAGAAATACCCAGGCAACAGTATACTGATTATTTCCTGTTTACAGAATTGCTGCGGCTTCTACCAGATAGACCTCTATCTTTCGGTGAAATTATCCAGTTATTCGAGAGCCGTGGCATTAATACCCGTACTTGTCAACAACGTCTATTGGCTTTCTTGGAGGGTGAACTACCTCCAGGTTTGATACCTTCGGTGATCGACTCAACCTGGCTTACCCACAGTTCTCAGGGAAATTCTGACTACAAGGCGATCGCCAATGCACCACTTTTTGATAAACAAGGAAGTCTCACCTATCGTCCGAATTCGCAACAACTACTTTGTTTGCGTCACTATCTAGATATGATCAAAGCTAGTAATCAACAGTCATTGGAGGAACCTTATACGGTGAATTTCGTTTTAGAGGTTGATCATTAAGAATAATGTCTCAGGACAGCTTAATCTTCAAGAAATATGCATACCACAACGCGCAGTCTTGCCAGTAAAACTAATGTTTACTTTAAGTTTGCGCGTTATATTAACATTTGTTGTTTTTATTTTAAGAAATAAAACCAGAAATTTAAAATCCCCACTTTAATTGTAAGATTCTGTAAACTTTAGGGTTTCAATTTTTAGCTGGTTTAAATATTGTCTATATTAACACTCAGTAGAAACTCAGTAGAAACGACAAAACAAGTAAAAACCGAATAAAGATTATGTCTATGTCTACTTTTACTACTGACACAAAAAGCCCTGTTGTGGATCAGTTAGCACTTGTGAATCATCTTCATTCAGTTAATCTCTTACAACAGCCTTTACACCCCTCAACGATCAGCACTACAAAACGATTAATTGATATTCTGGGAGCCATTGTCGGGCTGATTATCACAGTTATAGTAGCAATTCCTGTAGCGATCGCTACACTTTTTAAAGATCCAGGCCCAATATTTTATTCTCAAATTCGTTGCGGACTGAATGGAAGATCCTTCCGCATGTGGAAATTCCGTTCCATGATCGTCGGTGCTGATAAACTCAAGCATTTAGTCAAAAACCAAGCCAAAGGTCACATATTTAAATCTGTTGACGATCCTCGTATTACTCCTGTGGGCAAATTTTTACGCCGCACTAGCTTGGACGAATTACCCCAATTTTGGAATGTTTTGGTGGGAGACATGAGTTTAGTTGGTACTCGTCCACCCACTCCTGATGAAGTTATGCATTACGAACCGCACCACTGGGAAAGATTGCGAGTCAAGCCAGGTATAACCGGAGAATGGCAAGCTCATGGTCGTTCTAGCATTAAAGACTTTGAAACCATTGTCAGCATGGATATAGCCTATCAGCGCAAATGGTCTGTAGCTTACGATCTGAGTCTGATTCTTAAGACTATCTGGGTGGTATTAAAAAAGAATGGTGCTTATTAAGTCGTTCCAATTCTTACGCTGATTCAAGATTCAACAGTTAAAATTCAAGAACTTTTGGAATTCTTGAATTTTAACTATTTAACGGTTCTTAACCCTTAACCCCGCTACCAGTTTCAGTTGGTACAATGTAACGTTGTAAAAACAAAAATAGTAATAGTACTGGAGCGATGGAAATTATTGAACCAGCGGCTACCAATCGCCAGTCAAGAGAAAACGTACCTGCCAGCTTTGCTACTCCCAAAGGTAGAGTGTATAAATTTTCGTCTTGGATGACGATTAAAGGCCACAAAAAGTCACTCCAAGCACCAATAAATACAAAAATAGCTAGGGTAACCAGTGCTGGACGAATAGCTGGTAACATCACATGCCACCACAAGCCTAACTCAGAACTGCCATCCATACGGGCAGCTTCTTCTATTTCTTTAGGGACACTCATAAAAGCTTGCCGCAATAGAAAAATGCCAAAGGCAGAAGCTAAGCTAGGAAAAATCATCCCCAAATAAGTATTTCTCAAACCCAACTGCACCGTCAAAATGTAGAGGGGAATCATCACAATCTGGAAAGGAATCATAATCGTAGAAACGATCGCAATAAAAATCCAGTCTCGCCCTACAAACGACAGTCTTGCCAACGGGTACGCAGCTAAAGCGCAAAACAGTAAATTTAAACCAACAGTCAGTACAGATACTATGGTACTGTTATACAAGTATTGTCCAAAAGGTAGAGAGTTCCACACACCAGAGAAGTTATCAAGCGTGGGTTGACTTGGTAGTAACTGCGGTGGTGACTGCAATATATTTTCCGTTGGCGATTTTAAGGCTGTGCTGATTAGCCATAGTAATGGAAAGAGCGTTACTAGTGCGATCGCTCCCAGTAGTCCATACATTCCAAGAGTTTGCAGTCGGGAATTTTGGATTTTAGAATTAACCATCTGACTAAATTTGCGGATTTTACTTCTTATGTTTATTGGATGTATTGTGCAATCAAAAGATGGGATATGTTTGGTGTGCAATGAGATTGAAAGACAACTGTTATGCAAAATCAATAGCTGTTAAGAGTTAACCCAGCCAGTTTCAGTAAAAACATTTTTTAACGGTTTATCCCAAGGTTCGATAGGTAGTTGGGGTAAATAGGCAAAATCAAATATAATTCCTATAGTTGGCTTTCTAACCCACTCAGTAGAACTGAGCAAGCGATCGTAATATCCTCCGCCATAGCCCAGGCGATATCCTTGATGATCGCAAGCAAGACAGGGGACAAGAATCAAATCCACGTCAACAGACTCGATTTTGGGAGCATCGGGATAAGGTTCGCTAATGCCATAAGCGCCAATTTGGATTGTATTGTTAGGTTTCCAAGTGTGCCAATACAATGATTTCCCAATGCAGCGAGGAAAACCCCAATGATATTTGGTGTCTGTAAATAATGGGCTAAGGTCAGGTTCTTGACGAAAGCTGAAGTAAGCAAGTATTGTTTTTGCTTGGGTGAACAAAACAGAAGTTTCTAAATGAGAGCAGATGCGATCGCTTTTTTCTCTCCACTCTCGGACAGGCATTGATTGACGTGTTTGGAGCAGATTACGGCGTAGTTCTGCTTTACTTAATTGACGATCAATGTTGTCCATAAAAATTTACGTTGTCAAAGCAAATAAGGTGGGCATCGCCCACCTTACACCACCCTACACTAGTACTTGCTATTATGCAGCGTGTTGACGATACCACTCAATCGTATTCTTTAGCCCTTCTTGAAAACTCACCTGTGCGGTGAAATTGAAGGCTTGCTTTGCCCGTTCTGTATCTAAACAACGACGGGGTTGACCATTAGGCTTGTCGGTTTCCCAAACAATTTCGCCATCGAACTCCATCAGTTCGCAAATGAGTGTAATTAAATCGCGGATGGAGATTTCATAACCCGTGCCCAGGTTAACTGGTTCCAAGTCGTTGTAAAATTGAGTACCCATGACAATTCCTCGTGCTGCGTCCTCTGAGTATAAAAACTCACGAGTAGGACTGCCGTCTCCCCAAACTGGGAGCTGCTTTTCTCCTTTAATTTGGGCTTCGTGAACTTTACGAATCAACGCTGGAATGACGTGGGAACTTCCGGTGTCAAAGTTATCTTCTGGACCGTATAAATTTACTGGCAACAGATAAATGCCATTGAAACCGTACTGCTGGCGGTAAGATTGTAATTGCACTAAAAGCGCTTTTTTGGCAATTCCGTAAGGAGCGTTGGTTTCCTCTGGGTAGCCATTCCACAGGTCATCTTCTTTAAATGGCACTGGGGTGAATTTGGGATAAGCGCAGATTGTGCCAACACAGACAAATTTTTCTACTCTAGCTTGATAGGCAGCATGAATTAGCTGGGTTCCCATAATCAAGTTATCGTAGAATAACTCTGCGGGTTTTTCCCGGTTAAGACCAATACCGCCGACGTGAGCAGCTAGGTGAATAATTATGTCTTGTTGGTCAACTGCACGTTGGCAATTTTCCCACACACGTATATCACACTGACGCGATCGCGGTATTGTAATCTTGTCATGGTCGGCCCCTGCCTTACACAGCTGATCTATCACTTGACGACCTAAAAACCCCGCTCCACCTGTCACGAGAATCCGTTTATTTTGTAGTTCTAAGGCAGTCATATTGTTATCCTCAGCAATGTGAATCAAAAGTGGAGAGCGCCCAGTTCTTGACGAGTAGTAGCAATATCATGTGGAAATTGCGAACCATTCCCATTGGGTAAGGTGTGACCCAAAGCCTGTAAATCTGCTTCCACCATCAGAGCAACTAGTTCTTTAAAAGTTACTGACGGTTTCCAGCCTAACTTCTGCTGTGCCTTGGTAGGATCGCCAATTAGCAAGTCCACTTCTGATGGACGAAGATACCGCTCATCAAACTCTACATAATCTTGCCAGTTAAAATTTACATAACTAAATGCCAGTTCCAGAAACTCCTTGACTGAATGAGTTTCACCGGTAGCAATTACGTAATCGTCTGGCTGTTCTTGCTGCAACATCAGCCACATTGCTTTAACATAATCCTTCGCATAGCCCCAATCCCGCTTAGCGTCAAGATTACCCATGAAGATTTTTTTCTGCTTCCCTGCAACAATTCTGGCTACTGCTCTAGTAATTTTGCGAGTTACAAAAGTTTCACCTCGTCGTGGTGATTCGTGGTTAAAAAGTATACCATTGCAAGCAAATAAACCATAAGATTCGCGATAGTTTATTGTTTGCCAGTGGGCGTAAACTTTAGCACAAGCGTAAGGACTACGAGGATAAAATGGCGTTGTCTCGCTTTGAGGTACTGCTTGTACCAAACCATACATTTCCGAAGAACCCGCTTGATAAAACCGCACTTGAATTCCAGTACGTCCTTGGTAGTCACGAATTGCTTCTAACAAACGCAGTGTTCCCATTCCTACTGCATCCACCGTGTATTCCGGTGAATCAAAGCTAACTCTGACATGGGATTGAGCGCCCAGGTTGTAAATTTCTGTTGGCTGAACTTCTTCTAAAATACGGCGTAGCGTTGTACCATCCGTCAAGTCACCGTAGTGAAGAAACAACCGCACACCTTCTTTGTGAGGATCTTCGTAGATGTGATCGATGCGGTCTGTATTGAAGGTAGAAGTTCGGCGAATTATGCCATGAACTTCATAACCTTGCTCTAGCAAAAACTCACTCAGATATGAACCATCTTGACCGGTGATACCAGTAATCAACGCTCGCTTCTGTTGCGTCATGCTCAATTATCCCTTGTTGTCTTCGATGAAAAAGTTACAGTCAATCTGATACAACCTAGCAGTTAATTGCTAAATTGCCTAATGGGAAACATACGAGTTCTAGTTGATATCAGAACTTTACGTAAATAAATATACTTAATCAAAAGTACTTTAACAAGTAAGCCTTACCTAAGTTAAATAAAGATTCCTTAGAGATTGTGTATAATTTTTTAATCTTTGCCGAAACTTTATACACCTTGGGTTTTTGTGAAGGCTAAATAAATTGGTATTTAGATTAGCCGAGGTTATTTTGTTACTAGAAAGACGTTATGTGTATTTAAAAGGAAAACACGTACGTAAATAGTTTTATGTCTCAGTTCAGTTGCTAAAGAATCATTGTCCTTTGGGGCATTAACTGCCCCACAAAATCACCCGAAGTAGTTTCTCAGTATGCTCCGTTATTTTTGGGCATAATGACCACATCGATAGTTTTCAAGATGATCCATAAATCGAGCCAAAGATTCCTAAATTTGACATAATGCAGGTCTATTTGGACTCTTCGAGGATATGGAATATCATTACGCCCAGACACTTGCCACAAGCCAGTGATTCCTGGACGAATTGTCAAAATCTCTTCGATGTGACAACCGTATTTTGGTAGTTCTTCCGCTACTAAGGGTCGCGGGCCGACAACACTCATATCCCCTTTTAAAACGTTCCAGAACTGGGGAAATTCGTCTAAGCTAGTAATTCGCAAAAATCGACCAATTTTTGTAATTCTGGGATCTTGCTTGAGCTTAAAACTAGTTTCAAATTCTTGCCGCAGCTGAGGGGATGTTTCCATCATTTGTATGAGAACTTCATCAGCATTGCTCACCATTGTGCGGAATTTAATACAATTAAAGCGTTTGTAATTTTTGCCGACCCGTTCCTGGACGTAAAAAATCGGGCCTTCTGAGCTTAAAGCAATTAGCAAGGCCAAGATTAAGTAAACGGGGAGGAACAAAATCAACACTAACAACGAAAACACTATATCGAACAGTCGCTTGGCAAACTCTCCGTTTAAACCCTGAAAAGACAAACCTTTGGGTTTAACCCTAGGCGTCTTAGTTTTTTGACCACGTTTTAAGAAAGTACGCGATCGCTTGCCGGAGAGGAGTGAGCTCTGGGCAGTCATCATACTCCTTAACAATCCACACCACACATAGTCCCAATCTTAAAGCCAAAAGGAGGTGCTTCTGGAGGTAAATTGCCAAAAGCCTACAAAACAAATAAACAAATCTAGACCATCACTCCCAGGAAGGTCTTTTTGCGTTGCACTTTTCTAAAAAATCTAGGTAGCGTTCTGCAAAGATTTGTGGCGAAAACTGCGCGGCGTGCGATCGCATATACTCAGGATTGAACAAACCCTTATGCATTTCAAACTTTTCCACTGCTGCAACTAAAGCTTCCTCTGTTTGCTTTTTGAAGAATATACCAGTTCCCGTATCTCCATAGGAACAAATATCTCGCACAGTTTCTAGAGCACCTCCTGCACCATAAGCAATCACTGGAGTTCCACAAGCTTGCGCTTCTACTAGGGCAATGCCAAAATCTTCACAAGCTGCATATACAAACGCTTTGGCATTAGCCATATATTTTTTTACCACATTATCGGGTTGCCATCCTAGTATTTGAATATTAGGATTTGCTATCTTGCGAATTTGGTTCATTTCATCTCCTGTACCAATTACGACCAATGGTCGTTTTAGTTGATTAAAAGCTTTGACAATCAAAGATACTTGTTTGTAACTCACTAGCCGGGAAACTATGAGGTAAAAATCCTCTTTCTGCGGTGAAAATGGAAATTTCTCAATATTCACTGGTGGGTAGATGACTGTTGCTTCTCGCCGATAGCAACGCCAAATCCGACGAGATGTATACTGGGAGTTGGCAATAAAGTAATCAACCCGATTCGCGCTTAATACATCCCATTGGCGCAAACGATGCAATAAGTATCGTGTAACCCACCCAGGTAAACCACTACCCAGTTTGCTGTAGCGCAGATAATCAAAAGTCAAGTCCCAGGCGTAGCGCATAGGACTGTGACAGTAGCAAATATGCAACTGCTCAGAAGTGGTGAGCATTCCTTTAGCAACAGCATGGGATGAAGACAGAATTACGTCATACTGCCGCAAATCCAGTTGTTCAATCGCCAACGGCCACAAAGGCAAATATTTTTGTACACCATTGCGGGCGTAGGGAAAGTGTTGGAGAAACGTCTTACCAATCTGACGCTTATATAAATAACTTTCAGAATTGCTGGATTCAAAGTCGATGAGGGCATACAAATCAGCATCAATGTGATTCAAAATTTCCCGTACAACGAGTTCTGAACCGCCGGTGGCTTTAGGCGTTAGCCACTCATGAACCAAAGCATATTTCAAGGGCACAGCTAACTTGAATAGATGGAAAGCACTTGGGTAATTTATGAGGTTAACTGAAAAGTTTCCCGTTGTGATTAGTGAATGGGAAGCGCCCCAGATTAACTCTAAGACGTAATCCTTCCTTTAGAGGTTCCAGAGGGATCTGTAACCTGATAACCTCAAATTGGGGCATAGGGGAAGCGGTCTTGGGGAAAGGGGTAAGGGGGAAAGGGAAAAATATCCCCTTCCCCTTTAACCTTTTCCCCCGCTTAAGTGTCCCCAATCCCTAATCCCTTGACAACTGAGTAATAGGAACTGGGAATTTATGCGAATTCTAATTATGGGTGGGACTCGGTTCATTGGTGTCTACCTGACTCAACTACTGGTGGAACAAGGACACGAGGTGGTACTGTTCAATCGTGGCAATCGTCCAGTACCTTCCTTGCCAGGAGTAGGACAAATTACAGGCGATCGCACTGACGCAACTCAACTAAAGGAAAAGTTATCACAAGAAAAGTTTGATGTCATTTTTGACAATAACGGACGGGAACTTACTGATACCCAACCGCTAGCAGAAATTTTTCAAGAGCGCGTACAACATTTTGTGTATATGAGTTCTGCGGGAGTATATCTAAAATCTGATCAATTACCCCATGTAGAAGGCGATACCGTCGATCCGAAAAGCCGTCACCGGGGTAAACATGAAACAGAAGCTTATCTAACGCAATTGGGATTACCCTTTACCTCCATTCGTCCCACCTATATTTACGGGCCCCGTAATTATAACGAGTTAGAAAGCTGGTTTTTTGACAGAATTGTGCGCGATCGCCCGATTCCTATTCCTGGGAATGGATTACATATTACTCAGCTAGGTCACGTGAAAGACCTGGCAAAAGCAATGACTCAGGTTTTGGATAATGAGCAGGCAGTTGGGCAGATTTACAATGTCTCTGGCGATCGCTTTGTTACTTTTGATGGTTTAGCCCGTGCTAGTGCTGTTGCTGCTGGCAAGTCACCCGATGCTGTGAAAATTGTCCACTACGACCCGAAAAAGTTTGATTTCGGCAAGCGCAAAGCTTTTCCAATGCGGGTGCAGCATTTCTTTGCTTCAGTAAATAAAGCCATTACAGAATTGAGTTGGCAACCGGAGTATGATTTGATTTCTGGACTACAAGACTCATTGGAGAATGATTATTTGGCTTCTGGGCGAGATAAGACCGATGTCGATTTCTCTGTGGATGAGGAAATTTTGCAAGCTTGATAAACGACACGATCAGGGCACAACATCGTTCATTGGTGTCAACTTCAGCTAAAAATAGCTTTACTGTTTGCCCCTACTGACGCGATGGCGGCAGCCACTCCCTGCGGGAGTATCGCGTAGCGGCTCCCATAAGGAGCATCGCACCTCATAACTCATTAGGATTAATGCCCAACTCTCGCAGTTGTGTCGCTAATTGCTCAATTCTTTGGTTTTTTTGTTCTATCTGTTCTACTGGAGTAGGAACCCAATTCCCAGTCACGTCGTACCAACGTAACCACAATCGCTCAATTCCTTGGTAAGAACCTTGCCACAGTCCTAAGCCTAGTTGCAAACCAGGCATCCACACCCGTGGTGTACTTAAGTTCAACTCGCTGTAACGGTCTGCAACTAGTTGGAAAACTTGTAGTTTGTCAGTGTAGCGGTCAAACACAATGTAGTAAGGAATCCGCAAAATCCGCTCATAAACTTCCCATTTCGTGGGCGGTTGGTTAATTTCCCGTAGGGTTTGTCCTAAATCTTCTTTTTCAGTTCCAGGAGAGAGCAATTCTACCGCTATAAAGGGAGCAACTCCTTCTTGCCAGATGACATAACTTAGACGCAAGTTCTGCTGTTCATAAAGACGCGAAACTCCTACAGCCGCAAACCAGTCTGGGCGTTTGTACCACAGTGTATGCTGAGGGTCATAATAAAGGTTTAGGTCACTAGCAACAAATACCTGGTCTGGTGGATAGTTGGGTGGAGAAAACGTTTCGCGCAAAAGCTGGGGTTGAAAAATGTGAAATTCGTCAGGCAAGCCAGGCTCCTTGGGATCTTCACTGGGGAGATCATACATGGTAGGTAAGACTTCTTTGGCAGGACGAGGAGGATCTGTTTGATACATAAAAGTCAAAAGTTCAAAGAAAGATTTTTTCTTATACCTGCGAGAGACGCGATCAATGGCGTCTTTATTTTTTACTGTAGATTGATCGTGTTATTTTCGTCGCATTACTCAAATCACAAGGTTTTTCTAACTATTGAATATAGCAATCCCAGTTGATTGCTGAAGAACACCTGTTGTTAATGAATTGTGTAAATGTCACTAAAATTAGTATCTATTAATAATATGACCGAGATTTTACAATATCCACTCCACAATGTTTTAGAAGCGCGTGCTCGCTTGGGTGAAGTCCCGATTTGGGACTCAACACAAAAGCTACTTTACTGGATCGATATTTACAATCATCGAGTGCATCAGTTCCATCCTGCTACAGGAAATAATACCTTTTTTGATGTGGGGGATGTGGTGGGAGCGATCGCCATAGCAGGTACAAATCGATTGATTATGGCGCTGCGTCATCACCTGGCTTTCCTTAACACTCAGACAGGTGTAGTAACTCCTATCCTTGAAATTGAAGCAGATTTGCCGGATAACCGTTTCAATGATGGGAAATGCGACTCTCAAGGTCGTTTTTGGTTCGGCTCAATGCATTCTTTAGAACAACCGCAGGCTAGCCTTTATCGCTATGACCCTGATGGCTCTTTACATGTCATGGAAACAGGATTAACTATCTCTAATGGGTTGGGATGGAGTCCTGATCAAAAGACATTTTACTTAACCGATTCTCCCCAGCAAAAGATATACGCTTATGATTTTAATTCAGCAACGGGCAGCATAAGCGATCGCCACATTTTTGTTGATTTAACTGATGAGTCCTTTTATCCTGATGGGTTAACGATAGACAGTCAAGGACATATCTGGTCAGCGATGTGGAACGGCTGGTGTGTAATTCGTTTCAATCCCCAAGGTGAAGAGATATTGCGGATCAAGTTACCTGTACAGTTGCCAACAAGCTGCACCTTTGGGGGCGAGGATTTGCAGACTCTTTACATTACCACAGCCTCAGTTGGACTCAGCCAAACGGAAATCGAAAAAAGTTTCTACTCTGGCGATGTGTTTGCTCTCCAAACTGATGTTACTGGATTGCCTGCCTATAATTTTAAATAATTAAATCAATGGAACTAAATTAAATATTGCTCCAATAGGAATTTACTTACCAGTTCAAACTCAATATTCTATTCTTGCCCAATTTTCTAAACTAATATCCTGAACTCTGAGCAAATCAGAATCATTAGAAACTAAAATTAATCTGCGTGCGATCGCTGTAGCCGCAATTAATATATCTTGTTCTTGTATCATCAAACCTCTGCGTTGTAAATTCGCATGAATTTCGCAGGCTCTCTCAAGAATTTCTATATCATTCAAGAATAAAACTTCATACTTTCTATAAAACTGATTAAATTCTGCTAGCTGCCTCGTAGCATTTGCATACAAAAGCCCTCTTTTAACTTCATAATAAGTTATGCAACTAATAAACACTTCTTGTCCCGAACGATTAGCATCCCGTAGTTTCTTACCAACAGTTGTATTTATCCTCAAAATGTAACTAACAACATTTGTATCTAATAAATAAGTCACTTAATCTATTTTCGTTTTACTGCTTCATCGTACATTTTGATTTGCTCTGGCATCAAATCATTTAACGTACCAGAAACAGCCTCTAAGACAAGAATCTTATCAATTCTACGTGTTAGCTCATGCTCGGTAATAGCTCTCATTTCTTCAGGAGAGAACTGCCCAAATAGTTCTACCAACATTTCGATCATTTCTCGTTGGTTTAACTTGACTTGATATAAACTATTACATTGAATCAGCTTTTCAACAATTGGCGAGATCCGGTTCAAGAGTTCTTGATGATAATTAGCAACTTCTGGCATGATTTACTTTGATTAATTAACTAAATACCCTAATTATAAACAATTCTCCTGAGTGAACCACTGCGAAAAAAAAGGCGGACTTTTCAGCCCACCCCACAAAATAAGAGAATATTCCGTTGCTATTAACCCAACAATTGCTTAGCTTTAGCTAACACATTATCAACGCTAAAACCAAACTTCTCTAGACAAACACCGCCTGGAGCCGAAGCACCAAAGCGATCAATACTAACAGTATCGCCTTCAATGCCTATATATTTGTGCCAACCAAAACTAGCAGCAGCTTCTACAGCCAAACGCTTGGTGACAGCTTTAGGCAGAATAGACTCTTTATAAGCCGCATCCTGTGCGTCAAACAAATCAGTTGAGGGCATGGAGACAACACGAACTTTCTTGCCCTCAGCCGTGAGTTTCTCGGCTGCGGTGACACAAAGGTTCAATTCGGAGCCAGTGCCAATCAGGATGATATCAGGCGTACCTTGGCTATCTACCACGGTGTAGCCACCCTTCGTCACGCCCTCAATCGACGTACCTGCCAAGTTGGGGACATTTTGACGAGTGAATGCTAACAGGCTAGGAGCGTTTTGCTTCGCCTTCTCAATTGCCACTTTGTAAGCGCCAGAAGATTCGTTGCCATCTGCGGGGCGAATTACCGTTAAATTGGGAATGGCTCGCAGGGAAGCTAGCGTTTCAATAGGTTGGTGTGTTGGGCCATCTTCACCTTGTCCAATGGAGTCGTGGGTCATTACCCAAATCACGCCAGCTTGAGACAGGGCGGATAAGCGGATGGCAGCACGCATGTAGTCTGTGAAGATTAAAAAGGTAGCACCGTAGGGAATTAATCCCGAACCATGGAGCGCTATACCATTACAGATTGCGCCCATTCCGTGTTCCCGTACACCAAAGTGGATGTTGGGGTTTTGGTATTGCCCTTTTTGGAAGTCACCTTTACCTTTGACTTCGGTAAGATTGGAGTGGGTTAAATCAGCCGAACCACCAATTAGCTCAGGTAAAACCGTTGCTAGTTTGTTAAGGCAGGTTTCTGAGTGCTTACGGGTGGGTAGTCCTTTGTCTTCTGGGGTGTAGGTGGGTAGTACTTTATCCCAAGCGTCGGGGAGTTTGCCGCTAATGTAACGTTCAAATTCAGCCGCTTCTTGGGGATATTTCGCTTTGTAGTCGTTAAATGTCTTGTTCCATTCAGTTTCGTAGTTCGCGCCGCGCTCTACTGCTTTATGCATGTGGTTGAGTGCGTCTTGTGGAACTACGAAAGGCTCATGTTCCCACTTCAATTCTTTGCGAGTCAAAGCAACTTCGTCCGCACCCAGAGCTGCGCCGTGTACACCAGCGGTGTTTTGCTTGTTGGGTGAACCGTAACCAATGGTAGTTGTTACCTTAATCATGGTCGGTTTATCGGTGACGGCTTTTGCTTCGGCGATCGCCTTTTCAATTGCCGCTAAGTCTGTATTACCATCTTTGACATGCAGAACGTGCCAACCATAAGCTTCAAACCGCTTGGAAACATCTTCGGTGAATGCCACATCTGTGGAACCATCAATGGAGATGTGGTTGTCGTCGTACAGAGCGATGAGTTTGCCTAATCCCAAGTGTCCCGCAAAAGAAGCAGCTTCACCCGAAACTCCTTCCATGTTGCAACCGTCACCCAAAATTACGTAGGTGTAGTGGTCAACAATTTTAGCATCAGGTTTGTTGAATTTTGCGGCAAGGTGTGCTTCTGCCATTGCCAAACCGACTCCATTCGCAATTCCTTGACCTAGGGGGCCAGTAGTTACTTCTACGCCTGGGGTCATGAAGTTTTCGGGGTGTCCGGGGGTTTTGGATTCCCACTGACGGAATTGCTTGATATCTTCAATCGATACGCTGTCGAAGCCTGTTAGGTAGAGCAAGGCATACTGCAACATGGAGCCATGACCGGCAGACAAGACAAAGCGATCGCGGTTAAACCACTTGGGATTTTTGGGGTTAAATCGCATGAAGCGATCCCAAAGTACAAAAGCCATCGGAGCCGCGCCCATCGGCAGTCCTGGGTGTCCCGATTTTGCTTTTTCTACGGCATCAATAGCCAAAAAGCGAATCGAGTTAATACAAAGTTCTTCGAGGGATTGGGTTGCAACAGCCATAATCTCTTGTTTTTAACGACGGGTTAGCACTCTTCGTAGCTCTCTCTTGCTGGGGCTTTAACAGTTAACAGTTAACAGTTAACAGTTAACAGTTTTATGAATTGGGTTTGAGTCCCTTAGCAAATGGTGATTTTCTTTTGTGGCAGGTTCGTTCTACCTCCACAAACCTGGTTACTGAATCACTGATAACTGAACACTGATTGAAATTCCCCTACAGTATTCTCATCATCCCATTCCCGATTGTTGATGGACAAGCGGGATCTTCTGAGTTTCTGGTGATAAATCAAGCTGATAATTGGGTCATGCTGAACGCTTAGCTCCGAGCAGAATGATATCTATGATACTTTTCACACTGACACTTCAGTAGAGCCGACCAGCGGCAAAATTGAGAATTTTAGAGGTATTTCTTAAAGGCTAGTGTGACATTATGGCCACCAAACCCAAAAGAGTTGGATAATGCCACCTCGACTTTTTGAGAGCGGCTATAGTTTTGCACGTAATCTAAATCACACTCTATATCGGGATTTTCTAAATTAATTGTTGGTGGAATTTTGTCATTAGCGATCGCTAATACCGTTGCCACTGCTTCAATACCTCCAGAACCACCTAACAGATGACCTGTCATCGATTTTGTGGAGCTAATTGCCACTTTATAGGCATGTTCTCCCAAGGCTTTTTTAATTGCAGCGGTTTCATTTGTATCATTAGCCGCAGTGCTAGTACCGTGAGCATTGATGTAGCTTACCATTTCTGGAGTTAATTCTGCGTCCTTGAGTGCCAATTGTATGGCTCTGGCGGCTCCTAATCCCCCCGGTATTGGAGAGGTTATATGGTAAGCATCACAAGTCATAGCATAACCGACTATTTCTGCATAAATTCGAGCGCCGCGACTGAGGGCGTATTGTAGTTCTTCTAGAATTAAAATTCCTGCACCTTCACCCAGAATAAATCCATCGCGATCGCGGTCAAAAGGACGACAAGCGTGAGCGGGGTCATCATTACGAGTTGAAAGTGCTCGTGCTGCTGCAAACCCAGCTATCGATAATGGTGTGACAGCCGCCTCTGTCCCTCCGCAAATCATTGCCTGGGCATATCCTCCTTGAATCAGGCGAAAAGCATCCCCTATGGCATTGGAGCCAGCAGCGCAAGCAGTTACAGGGCAAGAATTTGGCCCTTTAGCACCTGTATGAATTGCTGTTAATCCTGCTGCCATATTGGCAATCATCATCGGGATCATGAATGGGCTACAGCGGTCAGGCCCACGATTGAGGTAGATAGTTTGTTGGTCTTCCAATACCTTAAGACCGCCAATGCCAGAACCAATCATGACACCTATCTGTTCTGCATTCAGGTCATCAATCACTAAATGCGCGTTGGAGATAGCCTGTTTTGCCGCCGCAACCCCAAATTGGGCAAATCGATCCATGCGCTTGGCTTCTTTACGCTCCAAGTAATCATGTGGATCAAAGTTTTTCACCTCACCAGCAATGCGGCAATCATGGTGAGACGCATCAAAAGCAGTGATGTAGTCTATACCATTACGTCCACTCAACAATCCTTCCCAATATTCTGTTGGTGTGTTACCAATAGGTGTAATCGCGCCAACACCAGTTACAACAACGCGTTTACGTTTATAGTCTGTCATGATTCAGTTAAAGGTGGCGAAAAAGCAGCAGTCAGAAAAACAAATAGTGCTAAGTCTTTGATTCCTAAAGAGGCGTTTTGTCGGCTGGTCTTGCGAGTATGAAAAGCCAGTGCTGCAAATAGAAGTTGGGAGATCCCGAAATTCTGATTTTCGGAAGCCGCCGCACTCTGCGGAATCTTGCTACAAACTTCTCTTTGCCTACAGGATTCGTTCTTCAACGAACTGCCTTAAGAACCTATCCACGTAGTGGCTTTCTATAAGCGTCCGAAAGAGTTTCTTTACTTGAAGACCGAGTTTAATGGAGAGGCAGTACTTTGCTCTCGCCTTTGAGAGGTGTAGTAACTGCCATTGGCCCCTACTTGTAAATACCCAGAGGGCGGCTGTTTTGCAGGGTAGCTAAGTAGCGTTTTGCCGAACTAGGCGGTTGGCTTCTCAGTATTCGGGACTCAAAACTTGTTTAAGCTGATGCGGTAACTTTGTTGTTGATGTAGTCCACTGCGTCTTGAACCGATAAAATCTTTTCGGCAGCTTCATCGGGAATTTCAAGTTCAAATTCTTCTTCCAAAGCCATTACTAATTCAACAAGATCCAGAGAGTCTGCGTGTAAATCATCGGTAAATTTAGCTTCTGGAACAACAGCCTCAGGCTTGACTTCCAGTTGCTCGACGATTACTTCCTTAACTCTTTCCAGAATTTCTGCTTGGCTCATAGATATAAAGTCCTTACCTGGTTGCTATAATTACGCTCTTTATGGGCGATATTGTTTTGAGCATATACATCTTATCGGAAAGCGCGATCGCCCGCATACTACCGAGGAGTTTTCCTACAGAAAACCCAGCCCGTTTCTTTGAAGAACGGAGAGTGTTTATGTCTCTATAATATTAGTCAGGAATGCTGTGCGTTTCCCTACACTGCCTAAATAATTCTATTTTCCGATTTTTGCTAATTTTTTTCCGATGTCCTATTTAAAATCCATCGCTTTGACAGTAATGAGCAGTCTGAATTGCGGTTTCCCGCAGTTATTAGAACTTCAGTACTAAAAAAAGATGCTAAAACAGTTATTGTGTAGGGCAGTTGCCCTAACTCAAATATACTTTTATGCTATCTCAGACACTTAAATACGCTTACTTCCCAGGGTGTGTTGCCCAAGGGGCCTGTCGAGAGCTTTACCAGTCAACTCAAGCTTTAACCCAAGCACTGGGTATCGAACTGGTTGAATTGAAAAAAGCTGCTTGTTGTGGTTCAGGAACGTTTAAAGAAGATTCTCAACTGCTAGAAGATACTGTTAACGCGAGAAATATTGCCTTAGCAGAAGAATTAAATTTACCTTTACTTACCCATTGCAGTACTTGTCAGGGTGTAATTGGTCATGTCAATGAACGCCTAAAAGAATGCCAAACAAGCAACTTTGCCTACATTCAACAAGTTAATGGTTTATTGAATAAAGAAGGCTGTTCACCTTATCGTGGCAGTACAGAAGTCAAA
Organism: Komarekiella atlantica HA4396-MV6; assembly: GCA_019359395.1. Classification (GTDB taxonomy): domain Bacteria; phylum Cyanobacteriota; class Cyanobacteriia; order Cyanobacteriales; family Nostocaceae; genus Komarekiella; species Komarekiella atlantica. The sequence goes on along the minus strand of JAHHHK010000001.1, from coordinate 265,562 downwards.
CATCTTCTCTATGCCTTGGTGACAGATTACGGTTTGGAGGAAATTACCAAACGCGTCACCCGTAAGTTAACTGGATTAAAATGTGCGGCTTTTTATGGTTGCTATCTCCTCCGCGCTCAAAAGTCCATGCCTTACGATGATCCTTTCCAACCCGAAGCTATGGAAAATGTGTTTCGGGCAACAGGTGCAACACCAATTTATTATCGAGGTCGTACACAATGTTGTGGTTGGCCCCTTTCTAGCTATGCCACTACCCAATCTTTCCAGATGGCGGGGATGCATATTCAAGATGCTCTAGCATCCGGTGCTGACTGTATAGTCACTCCCTGTCCTCTATGTCACTTGAATTTAGATTCACGTCAGCCAGAAGTGGAAAAGGTGATTGGGCAAAAGTTAGGTTTGCCAGTATTACATTTGCCCCAGTTGATTGCTTTAGCAGTTGGAGTTAGCCCAGAAGAACTGGGTTTAGCACGCCACATTGTGTCTACTCGGTCAGTGTTGGAGAAATTAGGCTTTTATTAATTAGGGGTCAAGGGCAACGCGGTCAAAAGACTTTTAACTGTTGACTGTTGACTGTTAACTGTTGACTGTTAACTGTTAACTGTTAACTAACTCCTCACTTTTGCCCTAATTGGCGTTGCAATTGTTTGAGCGATTCATACATATCTGGTAGACGGTTAGAAATAGCACATACCTTAAGATAAAGTTTATGGGAAATTGCTGGCATACCAGAGACAACTTCTCCTGGTGCGACATCACTATGAATTCCAGCTTTGGCGGATGCGATCGCCCCATCGCCCATTTTCACTTGATTGGAAATTCCGACTTGTCCAGCCAAAATCACCCGATTTCCTAGTTTTGCGCCTCCCGCCATCGCCGCTTGACCTGCGATCGCACAGCCAAAACCTATTTGGCAACCGTGTCCTATTTGTACTAAGTTGTCAATTACTGTACTGCGACCAATCCGTGTTTCGCCAACGGCTGGGCGGTCGATGGCGCTGTTGCTTCCCACTTCTACGTTATCTTCTAGGACAGTAAAGCCAGATTGTTCCATCTTGAACCAACCTGTGCGAGTAGGAACAAAGCCAAAGCCTTCTGCACCAATCACAGCACCACTGTGAATTACGCAGTCTGCACCAATGCGGGTACGTTCGTGGATGGTACAGTTGGCGTGTAAGGTGGTGCGATCGCCTATTTTGGCGTCTAGATAAATCACTACATTGGGATGAATGATTACACCATTACCAATTTCTACCCCTGGCTGAATCACAACATGAGGGCCAATGTAAACATCGCTACCAATTTTTGCTGTCGAGTCAATCACAGCAGTGGGATGAATTTCTGGTTTTGGGCGATATGGTTGGTAAAAAAGAGCGATCGCTTTGGCAAACAACAGTCGCGGATCTGGGGTTGCTATCCAGACGATACCGCGTTCCTGAGCTTGCATCTGTAATTTTTCGTCTTGAGGCAAAATTAGAGCACTAGCGTTTGTTTTGCCGACAAAAGAAGCAAATTTAGATCCCTCAACATAGCTGAGAGTACCGCTAGTAGCCTCATCAAGAGCTGCTACCCCCGTAATTTCTGGGTCGTGATCTGGGTTGGCGGTGAGGCTATGAATGGTGGCAGCGTTGCCGAATTGATTTAGGATTTCGCTAAATTTCATTATTAGGTAGTGGTATTTTAAATAATCGAACCGCAAAGGACGCAAAAATAAGGAAGCAGAAGTCAAAAGTCAAGAATTATAGCGGTTTTCACTTGAGTGAGGTACAACAAGAAGTAATTAACCACCGATAAATACCGATAAATACCGATAAATACCGATAAATTTGTACTTCAGCCGACTAGGAAACGCTATATCTTTCTCATCTCGCCCTGCTCCCTCATCCCCCAGTTCCCATTGCGTTACCAGCTAAATAAGCTGTTGTCCAAGCACTTTGGAAGTTAAAGCCGCCTGTGACGCCATCAATATCTAATATTTCCCCGGCAAAGTAAAGACCAGGAACTAACTTACTTTCCATTGTTTTGAAGTTAACTTCTTTAAGATTGACGCCACCACAAGTCACAAATTCTTCTTTGAAAGCCCCTTTACCGCTGATTAAGTATTGCCCTTGAGTGAGTTCTAGCACCAGTTGATTTAATGTTTTATGAGATAATCCGGCCCAGCGGTCTTCTGTAGTAATACCTGCACGAGCAATGATATATTGCCAGAGACGGTGAGGTAGGTCAACACCGCGATGTAATGCGATCGCCTTTTTTGCCCATTCAGTTTTAACTGCTAAAATTTGTTGTCGCGCTTGTTCTTGCGACAAAGAGGGCAGCCAATTGATTAATAATGTTGCTTGGTAGTGACTGTCATGTAAAATTCTTGCACCCCAAGCCGAAAGCTTCAGGACGGCTGGGCCACTCAAACCCCAGTGGGTAATCAGCAATGGCCCTGTTTGTTCTAATTTGGAATTTCCGCCATCAGATAATCGCAACTGCACAGAGTTAACACTAACTCCAGCCAACGTCCGCAACTTTTGATCGCCAATGTTGAAGGTAAATAAAGAAGGGACTGGCGGCTCAATTTGATGACCTAAATCTCTAGCTATTTTATAACCTATAGGGCTGCTACCAGTGGCAAGAAGTAGGCGATCGCATTTGATTGTCTGTCCTGATTTCAGGAAAACTTCAAACCCCCCAGACAAGAGTCGTTTCACTGAGATCACGGGTGTACCACTACGAAGTTCAACCCCAGATGCAATAGTAGCTTTCATCAAACAGTTGACAACCGTTTCGGAATTATCTGTAATCGGAAACATCCGACCATCAGCTTCAGTTTTCAGCGGGACTCCGTGGACAGCAAACCAAGTTATTGTATCTTTAGCTTGAAAGCGAGTGAAAGCACCGCGCAAAGCTTTTCCACCTCTAGGGTAATTTTGCACCAACCCTTCTGGTTCAAAGCAAGCGTGAGTGACATTGCAGCGTCCCCCTCCAGAAATCCGAACTTTCGCCAGTGGTTGGCGACTGGCTTCGAGTAAAGTAACTTGGGCTTGAGGATTGACTTTAGCACAAGCGATCGCACTAAAAAATCCCGCTGCCCCACCACCAATAACTACAATTTGTAACGGCAACAATTTCAAAAATATCTCTTCTATAGCACCTACCTTCTAGGCTAGCTGTTATCTTCACTCATTAGGTTCAAATTCCTCTTTATCTGCGCCACAAACTGGACATACCCAATCATCTGGTATGCTTTCAAAGGCTGTTCCTGGTGCTATATCGCTATCTGGATCGCCCTCTTCAGGGTCATACACATAGCCGCAAACAGTACATAGATAGGGTATCATCTTCATTTCCTCTGGTGAATTGCATTTACTGTTAACTGTTAACTGTTAACTGTTAACTGTTAAAACCGCCACCATGTTCTTTGGGCATAACTAATAATTCCTACAGCGATCGCTGCTAATATTAATAGCCAAATAATCCCACCTGGCATAAAACTGAGAATCCCAAAGCCTCTCAATACCCAAACAGCTATCCCAATACCAAGCAGCATCCCAAAAATCTGGGTTAATCTGCGATTTAAAGAAGATTGACTCACCTAATTTACCTCTCTACTCATAAGTACAACAATTAGATAGTGTTTGTGTCATTCTAGCTTTGTGAAACTTGGCTTTTGATCATTAAATAAGAGTTATAGCAATCTGCTCTAAAAAGTTAAGTAGAACTTCGCAATCAGTTATGTAATTAATAGTTGCTCGATGGATACGCAGAATTTTTTCTCTTACAACAACCCCCGATAACGAATAAAAACCAAAATCACCGCCCACGACCCCAATGCGACTTTGACTGCAACCAAGATATTGAGCAAGGGAATAACTCCACCACTGACAAGTGCGCCCATTTCTCCGTGTGGTAGTTCTACTCCCGCTAGAGTTATAACCGCCAAGACAATGAAAACAAGAACTGAAACTTTCTCCCATGTAGCGGCGTGCCAGCGCTGATAGACTGCTTGCATCCACTCCGGTGATGAGGTAATCGCAATCAGACCGATCGCAGTTCCGCCTGCTACTCCAGCAGCAAAACCACCGCCTGGACTCAGATGCCCCCGAATCGCTAGTTCGATACTTACCAACGCGGCAATAGTCGCTCCCAAGCGTGCCAGCACAATGGATGGTTTATCTGTGAAATTATAGATCGCGCAGGAAGGCCTTTCATTAGCTAAAAGAAAATAAGCACCCATAATCGCAATTGTAAATACCACTACCTCGAAAATAGTGTCATACAACCGATTTCTGAGAATGATTACTGTAACCGCATTGGGTATACCACCATCTTTGACAATCGATTCAACGATAGAGAAATCTGGTAAGTGTAGTTGTGGATTCGGCAAGATGAGCATTTTAATATATAATGCTATCCCTGCTGCAATGTAGACCCATTTCATTTATGCTCCTCCCCTAAATCTGGTGTATTTACGTAGGTTAGGATTGTTGCTGGTGATGCAAGTTCGGTTTGCATAATGTCATAAATGCGTTTGACTCTGATGGCGGTATGATAGGACTGGTTTTTGTCCTGGCTTGAATCGGCGTGTTCGGTTCTGACACAGGTTGCATGGACTTCTTTATCCATCAGCGCCCGTTGCAAGGCTTGAGTATTCGGGTAAGGAACCAACTCTAGACGTACATGGCGTTTGCCAAAAATTGTGCGTAAGTCATCCATCAGTTGCTCAAAATGGCGATCGCTGTCATCTTGTAGAGAATCTTCATCTTTGAGCAAGCCAAGACGCATAACCAGCGATGAGCGCACTGCGATCGCATATAGAGTAATTGCTAGCATAGTACCTACCAATGCTTCGGTCAAAGCAACATCCGGCGCTCCCAAAACTGTATATACTAATGCCGCCACTGCTCCCAATATGCCGCGAATTACCAAGGCATGGTATGGATTGACCTGAAAGACCACCATACACGCAGCCAACGGCAGCAGGGCGATGATCACATAGACATAACTATCATTCATCGCCACCCCCGCTACTGGAACAGAAAGCCAACACATACCCCAGCATGGTATTCCAGATTGCCAAGGAGATAATGGCGAGGATGAGCAACGGCCATTCACTGGGTATCTTTAATAGCAGCCCAATGATAATACTCATCGAGCCGAGGGTATCTGCAACCGAAAGACTATGAAGCTTGAATAATAGCGATCGCTTGCTCAGCAGATGAGAGGTTCCCCAAAACCAGAAGACGAGTCCTACACCTATGCAGGCATAACTGAAAAAGTCAATCATACTTGATTCATTCGTTTGAGTACATGAGCCAGCAGCATTAATCCAGCATTCCCTACACTCAGGATGATTACCCCGACAACACCAATCATCCAATCATCACGCAAGACGGATACGACCAGGATCATGAGTGAAGTTTTAGTCGCAATACTGGCAAATGCCAGCATTTTTTGCCAAATATCATCATCCTGCCATGCTTCATACATGGGGATGAGCAGTGCCAGAATCATGGCAATCAATACCAAGTTCAGAATCATGTCTTTTTCCTCCGTCGCACCCGGTGGACTTCGTACCAACCTTGTTCGTGATATTTCAAAACAATGGTCTTTGGCGTAAAGGTAATCACGAATATATCTAGGAATATCAGCCCTGGTGTCCGTCGGGCTTTGACTCGTTCCATTGTTACTTCTTCGTGGTTATGCGGACGAAGCATGATTTCAAATGCCTCAATATACGCCTGCGGAATTGCTACTATGACCTCACCCAGCACGCGCAGCCAATCTTTTAATGCTTCCGGGGTTTTAGGACGACCCGGTAATAAAAATGCGATGCTGACACCAATGATGATATTTGCCACACTGAAATTGGCAGTGAGCAGAAACCAGATGACTAATCGCAATATCAGATTTAGATGCCCAACCATGCAAATCCCTTCCAGAACAGCAGGAGTAAAATCAGACTCATTACACCGATTAGATGCTCAAATTGCTCAAGGACACGCGGCAGCTTGAGTACTGAGTGTTTGAAAACCAGAAAGTAAGCCAACCAGCCAATGCCGATGGTTGCCAGGGGTTTGATGATATTTGTAACGGTATACGCCTCGTAATAAGCAACATTGGCTAAAATCAGCCCACCAATTAACAGGATGATTGCTGCCCAGAAACCGAGTTTTACATCTGCTTTTCCGCCACGTGGCAGAAATATGAATTTGGCAAACGATATTGCCGTTCCCAGGGCTGCAATATTCATGGCGATCGCTTGCCAAGGCAGTAGATTCTTTGTTGTTAACACCTTTGCCCCAAAACCGGATAACAAGGGAAAGCCAGAGATAGAGAAACTGGCTATAACCAAAGCAATCCAGATTGGGGTAGCGATCGCTTGGTGTTGCAGCTCCTTGAGGTTACGACTTGGTAAAACACCCGCTATTAAAAAGAGCGCCGATTTGACCAGTCCATGCGTCAGCGCATAAAAACCACCCACGGACGGGGCGGCGAGGATAAAGCCTAACTGCGAAACCGTGTGAAACGCCAGCATCCGCTTAGTATCCTTTTCAAAGACTGCATAGAAAACTCCTAAAAGCGCCGTCCCAACTCCAAAGATTCTTACGATCGGGTCAACCTCTTCCACCATCAGCGCACACCGCACTAATGGATAAACACCAGCTTTGACCACAACTCCCGACAGCATGGCCGACACTGGCGTTTCCGATTCGGAGTGGGTCAACGGCAACCATAATCCTGATACAAAAATTCCCCCTTTTGTCAAGAGTCCCATAAATATCAGGGCAAGTGCTTCTGGAGGTGCTACACGCAGACCTGCAAAACTAAAGGAATGATGCGCCTGATAGACTAGCACCGCGCCAACCAGATAAAAAAGCATTGCCACGTTGCTAACAAACAGATAGCGCAAGCCAACCCAAATAGAGCGGTCAGTCCGGGGATAGGCAATCAAGAGAAAGGCGGCAATACCGCTGACCTCTAACGCCACATATAAACTGATTAAATCCGCACAGACGAACGCGGCATTGACGCTGCCATGCAAAATAATGGTTTGTGCGTAAAAAAAAGCTGTTTTACCGCTGTGCCAACAATAGAGAATGACCGCCGCCGTTACCAGGGCATTTGTCAAGATAAAGTAGCCGCTTAATTGGTCAACTGTTAAGATAACGCCGAAATTATCCAGTAATTTCAGTGTCAGCGACGGCTCGACAAATAGCTGTAATGCATATCCAGCCGAAACGAATGCCATGCACAGTGCAAGATATCTGTCAAGTTTGGGAAGCAGATAAATGCTGAACCCCAAAAAAAACGGTAATGCAATCCAGGCGATCGTAATCGTATTCATGGCATATTGTTCTTCTCGATTTCATTGCTTTCCAAAGTCGGATTATCCCGTGCCAATTTCATAACACCGACCAGCATTAAAGCCTGAATCGAAAAGCCGATCACAATCGCCGTTAATATAACCGCCTGGGGAACCGGATCAGCATAAGCACCATTTTTGACGTTTCCAACAATTGGTGTGAACAAGCCATCTCGTGATGCAACTAGCACGTAATAGGCGATAACCCCTGTGCTCATGACATCCATGGAGATGATTTTCATAACAAGGTTTTTTTTAAGGATGATGCCGAAAAATCCGCATAATATTGTTGCGAATATGCACGCTTCTAACACTGGAATTGCCTGTTGGATAAAAGTTGAAGGTAAAAGAGAAGATACAATTCGTCTTTTTTACCTATCTTGTATTAAAAGGTAAAAGTAACTAGTGAGCGGTCAGCTTTGAATTGAGAAATAAACAAGTTGGTAGTAAGGACTTTAGTTCTTTTTTTCTAAGCACTTTAGTGCTTACTACAAACTTTTCATTACTAGTTTGACAGACTACTAGTACAGCACAGCGTAAATCAAGCTACAATTTTAAAAATTGCAAAAGCCTTAATATACAAAACTTTTGACTTCCGCCCTGTGGCACTAGCCGATTAAATTGGCTTTCTCTAAAGATTCTTTTTCTTCTGGTGATTGTTTAAATGCAAACCGCAATAAAGGCGGAGCTACGAAGGTTGTCAAAATCACCATGATCACGATCGCAGCTTGTAATGGTTTATCAAGGGTACCACTAGCTGCACCAATCGCCGCGAACACTAACCCAACTTCGCCACGAGGAATCATCCCCACACCAACCGCTAATCGGTTAATTCCAGCTTGGCCGAAAATCGACCAACCTGTGACAACTTTACCGATCATCGCTACCACAATTAAGAAGGCAGCAATAATTAATCCTTCTCTATTTCCGGGGACTAAAGGATTAAGAACGCCTAAATCAACTTTCGCGCCAACTGTTACAAAGAAAACTGGTACTAAAATATCAGCAACAGGTTTAACCTGCTCATCTAATTCTTTGCGTTTATCGGTTTCATCCAAAACTAAGCCAGCTGCAAATGCGCCTAAGATAGCTTCTAAATGAATCGCATTACCCAAAAAAGCCATAAAAAAGGCAAAGATAAATGCTGGGATAATTAAGTTTCCTCGCGTTTGCAATTTATCAGCAATGGCTACAAAACTCTGATTGAAATATTTGCCGAGGAGAATCGAGCCAATCAGAAATACAGTAGCGCTGACAATTAGATAAATCACGTTGAAAATATCAACTTCGCCAGTTTTGGCAAGACTTGCAACTACTGCCAAAACGATGATACCTAAAATGTCATCAATGACGGCTGCACCTACAATAATTTGGCCTTCACGAGATTTTAACTGACCAATTTCTGACAAAACTTTAGAGGTAATTCCAATACTAGTAGCTGTCAGTGCTGCACCTGCAAAAATTGCCGGAATGACTGGGGCATGAAACAATAAAATCAGTCCAGCCGTGCCAGCCGCAAAAGGAACAGCTACCCCAACACAAGCAACAATTGTCGCTTGATAACCGACTTTCTGTAATTCTTTTAAGTCTGATTCTAGACCAATTTCAAATAACAGAATGATTACACCGAGTTCGGCGAGAACGGAAACAACTTCACTCTGAGTTTGAAAGATTGATGTGACTGCATCAGGAGTGAGGTTGTTAATAAATTGCAGGATAGTCATGATGATGGAGTCGGTAGCAGCTGCTCCGCTGTCGGGAAATACTACCAAATGCAGGGCAGAAGCACCTACAATCACGCCACCTACTAATTCTCCTAATACAGGAGGTAAGTCCATCATTCTAGATAATTCGCCACCAATTTTACTAGCCAGATAAATGACTACTAAACTTAGTAACACTCCAGTGAGGACAATAGGAGCATATTCAGCCTCGTGGGTTGTTGCTAGTAAAAGAGGCTGTAAACCTACCGGAAGAAAATTTAACCAAGTAAACGAATTAACTATTGGTTCTAAAAAAATCATGTTTTTATTTGTGTTGGTGATTAATTCTTAAGGCATATAGGCAAAGAAGCGATCGCAGTAGTTACACTACCGAATAAATCGTCTCGTAAGTTACTAAAAGAGATAGTATTAGTCAATGGCATACTGGGGTTGTAATTAAAAAAAACAGCGAAATAAATTTTGATTTGTAAAAATTGCCAGCGACTTTGAGTAAATTTTATGTTTTATGAGCATGAGAAATTAGACCAAGAAAACTTAAATTCTTTGCAAACCAGCAGACTATAGTACCTTTCTAGATAGGGACTCGCTGAATACGAATCCCCTATAGATAAGGCTTAGGTCTAAGACGGTTCAAAAATTTGACTAAAAAAACTTACAGAAATTGCAAGTTTTATTTATTGCCAACTTCAATGCGGTTAACAATAGCTTACAGCCTTATACGTCCATGTTGTTCATTCATCAGCCTCAATATTAAATAAATATTAAATTGCTTCCATAGATAAAATGCTATACTTGTTAGCAACTTTGATTGCAATCATTAATAAGATAAGGAAAGGTTATATTAACTATTATTTGCCGAAGGCATCGCTACGTCGCTGTAATAGTTAGAGGCTCTCTTTCGTCTTGTCTTGTTGCGCCATTGCTCTATGACTTCCTTGCTTACCGAGAAATTGATACTGCCTCAACGCGTAAGCGCCGCATCATAAGCATGGCAATTGCGAAGTTTGTACCTTGCTTTGGTCTTCATGGTCAAACTGGGCGTGAAATGGGAAGTAAGTAAATTTAATATTTCTCCCTATTCATGCGACAACGCCTCATTTCAAACTTTACACAAAGCGATCAATCGCTCACTACGAACAAAAATTTTATCTAAGATTTAATTACGTCTATTTACTTACTATTAAATTCACTTAAGGATTTATAGTGTAAATTGTGATAACAAATACAGTTTTTTAAGTAAATTATCGGAATAATTACCAAAAAATTACAGTTTCCGAAAAATATAATGTCTGGACTGGAATTAAAATTTAAGGGGTTAGAGTAGATCAAGCTTAAATAGCTTGAAGTTTTAACCTTTTTAGGTGGATGGTTGAGGAGTAACTAAAATCAATATGTCTGCGTCTTATATCTCAGAATCAATTATTACAGGTTCGGATATGGCTTGGAATCAAGACAAGCAAAATTTGCTAGTGCAGGGTGAAATTTTGGTACAGACGCGATCGCACAAGGCTTGGGGTGGTGCGGTGACAGCCTGGATGTACTTACCGATGGTGCGATCGCAAGTATGGCAGCAATTAACTGATTACCCCCGTTGGGTACAATATTTTCCCGATATCACCAAAAGTGAAGTAATGTCCAGAGGGGAAGTCAAGTATCTGTACCAAGCAGCACAAAAAGCTTTTTTCTTCTTTACAGCTCAAGTCGAAATTTACCTTCACGTGGTAGAAGTGCTTGGCCAGCAAATTCAATTTCAAATGGAAAAAGGGACTTTTGAGGATTTTGCCGCTAATTTAGAGCTAAAAGATTGCGGTAACGGCACATTACTTGCTTATACTGTGCAAGCTACGCCTCTGATTCCAATACCCTCAGTTTTCATTCAACAAGCAATGAACTTCGAGTTACCTACGAATATGCGTAAAATGCGCCAAGTGCTTTGTAAGGGTCAATAACAGCAATGTCACAGGCAAAAACTATTTTGGAATTTTGGTTTGGTCAGCCTGATGAACTGGGTTACGGCAAACCTCGGCAATTTTGGTTTAGCAAAAAACCAGATTGTGATGAAGAACTGCGAACCCGGTTTCTCAAAGATTACCAAAAGGCAGCAGCAGGATATTTAGATGAGTGGATAGATTTACCTGAAACTTGTTTAGCACTGATTCTGCTATTAGATCAATTCCCCCGAAATATGTTTCGCGACACCCCCGAAGCCTTTGCAACCGACTGGGAAGCACTCTCAGCCGCGCAACACGCTGTTAAACAAGGCTACGAGCACGAATTATTGCCTGTGCAACGTTGGTTTATCTATTTGCCCTTTGAACACAGCGAAAATCCTGATCATCAGCGTCAGTGTGTGAAACTGTTTCAAAAACTCAGTGATGATCCTAATAGTGCTAGCGCAATTGAGTACGCATTTCGTCACAGAGAAATAATTGAGCGTTTTGGGCGCTTTCCTCATCGTAATAGTATTTTGGGACGCCTCTCAACTCCAGAGGAAGAGGAGTTTTTGCAGCAGCCAGGTTCGATATTTTAGGGGAATTTATGGCGAAAAGATGCTTTTACTATTGAGGAAGGCGTCTTTTCAACTCATATTTATTAGCGCTCTTTTTTGCGCCTCTGCGCCAGATAAACTATTTAAACTACTAAACACCTCGCATTGTGCTGCTGCAATTCACATAATCAATCTTGACATGGATCGCCTAACGGAGGATGCAATTCGGTTTGAATCCAGAAGCGTCTTGTAGCTCGAATGGAATCCTCTTCTGGATAGCGCATATCGTTCAAATCCAGGCGAATGCAAGTTGCTCGACCTGTGGGTGTCATACCTTGAATCACTGCTCCATCATTTGTCCAGACAAAATGTTCTTTCTATTTCTGAAGACGAGGATTGAAAATTGGGGCAATTTCTTGAGTTTCGGGATCAACACCCGCCACAAAGTTGTAGCGTCGCTCATTACAACGGCGACAAGCCAGGGCGAGATTACTCAGGTCATCCGAGCCATCTAAGGATCTGGGAATTACATGATCAATAGTGAAGCGATTGGCGCTTAGACGTTCTGAGGAATGGCAATATTCACATAAATAGTTTGCTCGTTCTCGAACAAGCTGGCGCGTTACATCACTAATTGCCATGTTGAGCGGCAATCATCGCATTAATGTGCGTAAAAATTCGATCCAACTCCCCAATTGCATCAAGTTCTCCAACCTCTTCAGACGTTAACTGATCCGCCTTTTTCTTCTCTAATAACTCCTCCATACGGAGTTGGAGCGACTCACTAAACTTAAATAAACTCCACTTGTCCACTTTCTCAATACAAATCTCGTGAATTAGAGAGGAGGGCTTGTTCACAATCGTGACCATACTGACCTTTAACGCTCAGGTGTTGAATTATGAGCAAATTATAGCTTTTGCATTGAGCTTGATAGGCTTGATATCCTAAGTGCTTGCAAACCAAGAGTTTCAAAAAAACGCAAAGACGTTCTCCGCGCCTCTGCGTTTTTTTGTGAGATGATCTGGAGTTAGCTGGTAAACAACTCAACAGGTAAGCGACTAAAAGACAAGCGTTCATTCTCCACATCCACAAAGATGGTGTCGCCGTCGTTAAATTCGCCGCGCAAAATTGCCTTGGCAATTTGAGTTTCTAACTCCCGCTGAATTGCTCGCTTTAGTGGACGCGCTCCAAATACAGGGTCGTATCCTACTTCGGCTAAAAAGTCAAGAGCCGCATCAGAAAGTCTCAGAGATATTTTGCGATCGCTCAGTCTTTGTCGTAATCTCTCCACTTGTAACAGTACAATTTGCCGCAATTCCTTCTTATCCAAACCGTGGAAGATGATGATTTCGTCAATTCGGTTGAGGAACTCTGGACGGAAGCTATTTCGCATCGCCTCCATCACCCGGCGGCGCATTTCGTCGTAGTGTGCGTTATCCCCGGCGACATCAAGAATGTATTGCGAACCGATGTTGCTAGTCATGATAATAATAGCGTTCTTGAAGTCCACCTTATGACCTTGGGCATCAGTGACGCGACCATCATCAAGAATTTGCAGGAAGATATTGAATACATCGGGGTGTGCTTTCTCGATTTCGTCGAAGAGAATCACTGAGTAGGGGCGACGCCGAATTGCTTCCGTTAATTGTCCACCTTCTTCGTAACCGACGTATCCTGGAGGCGCACCAATCAGCCGAGAAACAGCGTGTTTCTCCATATACTCTGACATATCAATCCGCACTAGCGCGTCTTCGGTGTCGAACATATACGCCGCTAACGCTTTCGCCAACTCGGTTTTACCTACACCCGTCGGCCCAAGGAAAATAAAGCTAGCGATGGGACGATTCGGGTCAGCCAATCCCGCGCGCGATCGCTGAATTGCATCCGCTACAGCTGTGACTGCTTCATCTTGGCCAATTACTCGGTGATGTAATTCGTCTTCTAAGTGCAGCAGTTTCTCTTTTTCTGATTCCACCAACTTGCTAATAGGAATCCCTGTCCACTTAGAAATAATTTCGGCAATATCTGCTTCTGTTACTTCCTCTCGTAACAGTGATTTGCCAGTTCTTTGGGCGTTCGCTAGTTCATTTTCTGCTGCTTCTAATTGGCGATGTAAACTCGTTAACTTGCCAAATTTTAACTCCGCAGCGCGGTTGAGATCGTAGTCACGTTCTGATTGCTGAATCTCTAGGTTGACTCGTTCAATCTCTTTTTTCACAGATTGAATTTTGTCAATAATATCTTTTTCTGATTGCCATTGAGCATTTAGTGTTCTTTGTTCTTCTTTGAAATCAGCAATTTCTTTTTCCAGTCTTTCTAAGCGTTCACGAGAAGCTGCATCACTTTCTTTTTGCAATGATAGCTTCTCCATTTCCAATTGCAGAATCTTACGATCAATTTCGTCGAGTTCTTCTGGTTTGGAAGTAATTTCCATTTTCAGTCTTGCAGCGGCTTCGTCTACCAAATCAATGGCTTTATCTGGTAAGAAGCGATCGCTAATATATCGACTCGACAATATGGCTGCTGCAACTAAAGCACTATCAGAAATCTTCACCCCGTGGTGGTTTTCATAACGTTCTCTCAACCCACGCAAAATTGAAATAGTGTCTTCTACACTAGGCTGATCCACAAAAACCTGCTGGAAGCGTCTTTCCAGTGCGGCATCTTTTTCGATGTATTTGCGGTATTCATCCAAAGTTGTCGCCCCGATGCAGCGCAATTCGCCCCGCGCCAACATTGGTTTTAATAAGTTACCTGCATCCATCGCGCCTTGAGTTGCACCAGCGCCAACAACGGTGTGAATTTCATCGATAAATAAAACAATATTACCGCCGGATTCAGTTACTTCTTTTAATACTGCTTTCAGGCGTTCTTCAAATTCACCCCGGAATTTTGCCCCCGCAATCAAAGCACCCATATCTAAAGCGATCAGCTTACGGTCTTTAAGCGACTGGGGTACATCGCCAGCAACGATACGCTGTGCTAACCCTTCGGCGATCGCAGTTTTACCAACACCTGGTTCACCAATTAGCACAGGGTTATTCTTGGTACGACGTGACAAAATTTGCACAGTGCGGCGAATCTCATCATCACGTCCAATCACTGGATCAAGTTGACCATTACGAGCTGCTTCTGTGAGGTCACGCCCATATTTTTCCAGTGCTTCGTATTTGCCTTCTGGATTTTGGTCGGTCACTTTCTGGCTCCCACGAACTTGTTTAATAATATTTTTAAGCTTGCCTTCGTCTAAACCGAATTCTTGGAATAAAGCTTTGCCAAAGCGATCGTCTTTGGGAAAAGCTAGCAATAAATGTTCAATTGAGATATATTCGTCTTTAAATTCTTGACGATGGGCATCCGCTCGGTCGAGAAGTTTATCTAAACTTCGTCCTAAGTATACAGAACTGCTGCTACCAGATACTTTCGGCTGACGTTGAAGAAATTGTTCAGTACGGTCACGCAGTTTTTGCAGGTTAACACCTGCTTTCGTCAAAATAACGTTAGCAAGTCCATCTTGCTCCAGCAGCGCTTTCAGAAGGTGTTCACTTTCTATTTGCTGTTGTTGGTATTGTTTGACAATATCCTGAGTATGGGCGATCGCTTCCCAGGCTTTCTCTGTAAATTGGTTAGGATTAGTAGGTTGCATAAGCTTTTGGAATAAGGAACCACCAAGAGATCAAGGAAATCAAATTTTTGTTCTCAATGGATATTGTAAGAAGAGGAAGGCGATCGCCTAGATCGGTGTTTACGTCTTGTAAAAGTGGTATTTTCCCGTAGTTCCGATTTCTGCATCTGCGATTACTTGATATATTTCTTGCACTTTTAAGGATACAAAGGATAAACAAAACTTACGCACTCAGATCCCCCAACCCCCTTAAAAAGGGGGCTTTAGAAGTTCCCCCCTTTTTAAGGCTACCGTATACACACATCTCGTCCAAAACCTCACCCTTGCTTTTAGCGTAGCTAAAATCTTTCCCTCTCCTTAAGTAACTACGGTGTACACACAAATGCGTTCGTCGAAATAGCAAATGAGTTCGTCGAAATAGCAAATGCGTTCGTCGAAATAGCAAATGAGTTCGTCGAAATAGCAAATGAGTTCGTCGAAATAGCAAATGAGTTCGTCGAAATAGCAAATGAGTTCGTCGAAATAGCAAATGAGTTCGTCGAAATAGCAAATGAGTTCGTCGAAATAGCAAATGAGTTCACCGAAATAGCAATACTGCAAATCTTTGGTGATCAGGTTTTTCCGACTTGTGTGTACACCCCTTTTTAAGGGGGGCTAGGGGGGATCTAGGTTTCAGGCTTTAGTGCGTAAGTCCTATAAATTGTTTTTTAAACTAATTTTTGCTAATCCAAATTAAGATTAACGAACTGAACAACACTCATGTATTGTTGGTAAAACTGAGACTTTGCAACAGTTACGACAACCGCCTAGGAATGAATTCCAAGGCTAATAGCTAAAGCCGTCTAAGAGGATGTGTGAAAAGCTAGGTAATGGTATATTTTGTCATTCTGACGCTTTGCAGAGCGGAAGGAAGAATCTCTATTGTCCGTTAATTTCTGAGATGCTTCTCTACGAGACGCTCCTTTGTAGCTTGGCTTTTGCGTAGGGGTACATTACGCTATCGCTTCATTCAGCATGACAATTTTGACTTCTCAGACATCGTCTAAAGACGACTGGTCAAACCAGCCATCTTCAATCATCTCAGTCTGGAAAGAAAATAATCAGCTTTTGGGAACTGGTGAGTCATATTAAGATTCAGTGGAAATACGAGGATTTCAATAATAGAATTTTCGTAAAATACTGTATTGATATTGAAAGTATAATCAATCACGTTTTAATCACGAGCCTAGTTCTCGTAACATATCCTATTTGCTTACAGCATCGGAGAAGGTCATGATATTTGATAATTTTCGCCGCCAGTTGCGTCAAGAAGCGCAACTATGGCGGGATGAAGGACTTATTGATGCAGATTTTTACCAAGTACTCGCACAAAGATATCAGTTTAATAATCTAGAAACGGCTGCTCGCGATCGCTTTGTTTTTATCTTGATTGCAGTGGGTGCGATCTTGCTAGGCTTAGGTGTAATCACCTTTGTAGCGGCAAACTGGCAAGCTTTGAGTAGAGAAGCCAGGTTAATACTACTGTTAAGTTTATTCCTGACAACTAATATTGCTGGTTTTAGCTTGTGGAGACAACCCGTAAGAGGTCGAAAACGTCGTCAACAGGTCTTTGGAGAAGGCTTGCTAATTTTAGGTGCGTTGACGATAGGTGCAAATATGGCGCTGTTGGCGCAGATGTTCCACATTAGCGGTTCAAGTTACGAACTTTTTTTAGGTTGGGGATTGGCTGTTTTGCTAATGGCTTACAGTCTACACTTGACTTCCTTGGGGATGCTTGCGCTGATTTTAGTGCTAATTGGGTATTCAACAGGATTATCCGATTGGTACTTTACACAAAATGAGCTTACCTTGGGGCGAATAGTAATAGAACATATACCCCTAGCTTTAGGTGTATTGTTTGTACCTCTAGCTTACTTGTGTCGTTCTCGTTGGATTTTTAGAATTGCCGCGATCGCATTTGTTATATCCTGGCAATTCCATCTTAAATCACTACAAGTTTTAACATACACAGATGCGCCGCCTTGGATTGCTGTAGCCGCCTTTACTGTTCCGCCAGCATTATTGTGGAGTTATGATGATTTGCTGTTTGGGCGAGTTTCTTCCAGGCTATTT
Source organism: Komarekiella atlantica HA4396-MV6 (assembly GCA_019359395.1). Lineage (GTDB taxonomy): Bacteria > Cyanobacteriota > Cyanobacteriia > Cyanobacteriales > Nostocaceae > Komarekiella > Komarekiella atlantica. Next base: position 248,258 of record JAHHHK010000001.1, on the reverse strand, counting down.
CAACCCTTTGCGCGGACTCTCACCCTAGCGTTTTTCAGCATCATGTTTTATTTCTTGTCTTTCCGTTGGCTATGGGAAGCTCGAACTGTTGGTTATCAAGCTCAATTTAAGAACACCTTTCTAGCAACCTGGCTACCCTTTATTGATGTGGCAATTTTCACAGTTTTAGCTCTATGGCAATGGTGGCATTTGCTACGTCAAACACGTAACCAGGAACGCCACGGAATAGATCTTAAGACAATCTTTATTGGTAGTTTGATTGTCATAACTGCCTTATTCATCTTCATTCATCAAGCTATCACTCCAATTCCAGCCATTCCCATATTTGCTTTTAATGCTCTTTTAGCAGTGTTAGGATTTGGACTAATTCGTGAAGCGCTGGAATTAGGAGAAAGACGCGCTTTTTGGGGTGGCATATTGTTATTAACCCTACAAATTATTAGCCGAATGCTGGAGTACGACACCGCCTTACTATTTAAATCCTTAGTTTTTGCCTTATGCGGTGTTGTTGTAATTTTTGCCGGCTTGTGGTTTGAACGCTATTTGTCATCTTTACCAGCTTCATCAACTCATCGTTCGTGAGATTATGACTTGAAAAAATTAGTAATTCAAAACTCATTTTTAGTATGGAAACTAATCAAGCATTAATACAGCACAATGAACCTTCAGAAAAACCCATAACTCTGTGGCGGTTCGTGGTTCCCTTATTAATTCAAACAGCGATCATATTGTCAGTACCAGCCCAATCAGTTTATACGCTGGTTACAGGCAAAACGGCTGTCTTGCAAACTCTACCTGTAGATCCTTACGATTTGCTGCGCGGTTACTCGGTAACACTAAATTATGAAGTTTCTCGCACAGATAATTTAAAAAAACTTCCTGGTTGGGCAGATTTGGTAAAGCAATATCCTGGTAAAAATCAACAATATGAACCTTTAGTGCCAGGAACCAATTTATACATCATTTTAGAAGAACAAAAATCTTCTGGTGGGATTCCTCAAGCTTGGAAACCCGTGCGAGTAAGCGGACAACTCCCAACCCTAGCTGCAAATCAGATAGCCTTAAAAGGTCGGTACAGTGGCTATAATTCGATTAATTATGGCTTGGAAACTTATTACATTCCAGAGGATCAACGGAATGATATTAACAAGGATATCTCATCAGCCCGACCAATCAAACCAGGACAGCCACAACCGATAGTAGTGGAAGTAAAAGTGAATGCACAAGGTGAAGCTGTACCTATAAGTATGTGGGTACGCGATCGCAAATATCATTTTTAATTTTCTAGAGCATCGATTCAGTAATCACAAAAACTGTAGAGACGTTGCAATGCAACGTCTCTACTACGCATCGTTATGTTTTGCCATTTTCTAAAAGTTTAAAATATCTAATGATTCTTCTATTTCTAAGTCTAATATTCTTGCCTGTGTATCTTTCAGCGCTTCTAACTTGCCTTCCTTACGATAAATATCTGCTGCTTTTTGAAAATCTTCAATTATTCCCTGTTTATCTCCCTTATCTAAACGGATATTGCCACGATTGTAATAAGAATCAGCATAATTAGGATTAATTTGAATTGCTTGAGTATAATCTCCAATTGCGCCTTCATAATCTCCTAAGTCAGAACGAGCATTACCACGATTGTAATAAGCATCGGCATAATTAGGATTAATCTGAATTGCCTGAGTATAATCCTCAATTGCTCCTTCATAATCTCCTAAGTCAGAACGAGCATTACCACGATTTTTATAAGCATTGGCATCTTGAGGATTAATCTGAATTGCTTGAGTAAATCCTGGCTGATATCTTAAGAGATAACGAGAGATTCCCCGGTTTTTGTTAGCATCAGCATAATGGGGATTAATTTTGATAGCTTGAGTATAATCCTCAATTGCTCCTTGGTTATCTCCTATGTGAGAACGTGCTTCAGCACGGTTTTTATAAGCTACAGCAACATTAGGATTAATTCTAATTGCTTGGGTATAATCATCAATTGCTTCTTCTAATCGCCCTAGTTGATATAAAGCTAAACCTCGTTTATTGTAAGATTTAGCATCATGAAGATTTCTCTGGATTGCCTGAGAATAATCTGCGATCGCGCTTTCATAATCTCCTAATTGATAATGCGCTAAACCCCGCCTGTAATACAAATCAGTATTGTTTGGATTAATTTGCAAAGCTTGATTATAGTTAGTAATCGCATTAACATATTCTCCTTTGTCGAAACATTCTTCACCCAATTTTATATAAAGTAAATTTAAATCTTCATCATAAGTGTCTAAATAGATATTTACATCAGATTGTAAGGAAGATTTTATTAACTGATTGTTAGTTTGCTTAGATGGCGTTTCCTGCGATAGATGAGATTTACTAATTAGAGGTTCTTGCCTGGAAGAATTATAATTTATAGAAGATTGTAACTGGTCTAGATAGCACCATAAGCCACCACCATATAGTAATTGATCTATCCCAAATGAAATTTTTCCAGTTCTCAATTTAATCATCCGGGTTGGAAGAAAGCCAGCCAAAAAAAGGTGATATTCCGATTGTGCTTCATTCACCTCTTCCTGAATCAAAATACAGACTACAACTGCATTTTTTTCAACTTCTTCTGAACTAATTGACCATCTAACTCTGTCAATACTACCGTGACGAGATTTAACCTCAATGCCAATAGATGGGTCAGAAGTTAAGGTAAAATCTATCTTACCATCGCCGCCAAATCGCTTTTCATAATCCACTTCCGTAATAAAATCGGCTAAACGTTCCTTGACAACTTCCTCACCGAGTTTTCCTTTAAGATAGCTAATAAAAACATCACGAACTGGCAAAACACGCTTATATTTCTCAGCCATCAGCCAGCAAAATTCTCTTAGTGCCTTTAACCTTTCTCCAGAGATTATGGTTAATTCACTATATTGACCTTCTGTTTCACAATGAAGCAGACAACCAGTTGTTAACCTTTTAATAAAATCAGACTGTAGCGATCGCAGTAGCGTAATCCAGTCCATTTATATTTCTGCGAATCTTTTGATGAGATTATTCTATTAAAATATCCATTTGACGTAAACCTTTCAATTAGCTTGGGTTATATTACCAAGAATTCCTTAATATTATGTATTAAATCTTAATTTAATCTAACTATTCAGGTAATTTCATTACCTATATCAGCTTTTTAGGTGCGGCTATGTCTGATTATGGTCAAATTTTGGCTGCTGAACAAATGCTATCATGTGAAATCAGCGATCGCATCTTATCCCAATTCCTCAGCATTAACAATTTCCCCTTCCGGCTCAACAAGCTCAAACTTAACTTTATTGTATAAATCCTGTAGGGAAATCTCAAAAGGTACAGTTGCAAGAGCAATCGCCTCATCTTCTTCGTCATACTCACGCAGATTCCATTGCTTTTTCCCAGTTTTAGAAAACTGCTCTACGTGAATTCGAGTTTGGTCAATTAAAAGATATTCTTGGAAGGTAGTAATTGTCCGGTAAGCCTCAAATTTATCCTCGCGATCGTAGCCTTTGGTCGATTTTGATAAAACCTCAACAATAACCTGTGGGTTCAAAATTATATCCCTCCGGTTGTTAAAAAACTCTGGTTCATCTGCCAGAATCATCACATCTGGATACGTATAGATCCGCTTTTGAGGTATCCACAGACGCAAATCGCCTGCAAAGACTTCATAATTCTGCTGTTTGAAAGCAAAATTTAAGGCAGAACCTAGGTTTAGTGAGATTCTATTGTGATTTGCTGTTCCACCCGCCATAGGAATTATTTGTCCGTCAATGTATTCACTTTTATAGTCAGCAGCTTCCTCTAGTTCCAAATATTCCTCTGAGGTGTAGTATCGCTGTTCTGTTACTTGCATAGTTCCCTTAGTGTCCAATATCCAACTACGAATTACGAATTACGAATTATCCCCACAATCTTCTACCTGCTTTCCCATTTAATCTCTCATGAGTATCTTCTAACAAAGCAGGAATATTTAAATTTTCTGGACATCTTGGCAAACAGTCGCCGCATTCAGTGCAGCGGTTAGCTTTCATTCCAGGAAACCAGTGTCCAGCATTTTCAAACATTCCATAGCGATATTTCCCATAGTCAGTCATATCATATGCTACTGCTAAATTTCGTAATCGCAATACTTCAGGAATATTGATATTTTCTGGACAAGGCAAACAAGCATAACATTGGCTACATTTATTAATTTCTAAAGCAGCTTTTTGATGATTTTCTAACCGCTGAAAAGCACAAATTTCTTCTGATGTTAGCTCTCCATCACTGTCAGCAAATCGCAAAGGTTCGATTAATTCACGTGGGTTTGCTGGCCCTACACTTAAAGTAGTAATATATTTATTACTCAACAAAAAACGATAGTTTAATTCTAAGGGCGAAAATGGCTGACACAGGTCTTTTAAACTTTGAGGTGGCGCGTATAAAAGTCCTCCCTTATCAGCTGGAGAAATAATAAAAATACCCATATCCCTCTCTGCTGCTAGCTCAATTGCTGGCGCATTACGTTGAAAGAAATAGTAATAATGCAAGTTGACAAATTCAAAAAAATCTGTATTAATCGCCGCCAGAATTATTTCTAATGATCCGTGAGTAGAAAAACCAACGTGTCGCACTCGACCATCAGCAACAGCTTCTTGCACGGCTTGCATACAGCCACCTTTGGCTTGCACCCAATCTAAATGTTGCCAAGTGTTTAAACCATGAATTCCTAAACAATCTAGATAATCTAGCTGTAATTTTTCCAAGGATTCATTAATGAACCGACGCATGATGTCAGCATCATCTGTAGGAGGTATTTTGGTGGTAATGTGAAGGCCTGTTCGGGGTACTGATAATCCAGCTTTTAACACTACACCAAGATATTCCTCGCTTTTGCCGTAGCCTCTGGCAGTTTCTATATGATTAATTCCTAGCGCTAAAGCCTGTTCGATAGTTTGCTGAGCATTTTCAAAACCAGCTAAGTAGCGCATTGTTCCCAAAGAAAAAACAGAGAGGCAAAGATTTGTTTTCCCAAAGCGTCGGTATTGCATAAATTAAGTCCTGAGTGCTGAGTAGTGAGTGCTGAGTATAAACATGATTAATAGTGTCTGTACAAGAAAGAGTGAAAGGTGAAAAAGAAAGAATAAAGAAATTATCTTTATTCTTTGATTCTCTATTCTTTCTCAGCACGGGCTAAACCATAGCTATCCGCTAACAGCACTCATGATTCAGCACTTTTTTAGCTGTCGCCATCACCAAAGCGCTTGATCAAATCTTCAGGACGGAGATTGGAAATAAATTCGCGGAAGGCTTGCTGTTCGGCTTCATCGGCATCGCGGTCAACAGGGATAGAAGCATCGGCAATTACTTCTTCCATTACCCAAATGGGCGTATTTGTACGAAGGGCGACGGCGATGGCATCACTAGGACGCGCGTCGATTTCTTTTTTAACCTCGCCTTGCTGGATAATCAAAGCTGCATAAAATGTGTCTTTTTGCAGGGAATGAATGATCACTTTTTCTAGAGTCATGTTCCATGTCTCTAGCATATTTACAATTAGGTCATGGGTTAAGGGTCTGGGAGGCTTTTGATTCTCCAATGCACCCATAATTGCTCTAGCCTGTTCCTGACCTATATAAATTGGTAAAGCGCGGCGATCTGAAGCATCTTTCAAAAGTACAATCGGGCTGCGGGTTATGGCATCTAATGCTATGCCAGCGACTCTCATTTCAATCATTGGCTAAGCCTCTACAATCCTTTGAGCGATTGGGTGCTAAGTAACAAATAATACTCTTTCTTAAGTGAATTGAGGACAGGAATAAACATAGGCATTTGTTCTCTATAATTGCTTCTATTAAACTCCGAACTTGTGGTGAACACCAGAGTAAGACAAATTGGTCTAATTAGACAATAACCTTCTTACCCAAGTATGCCTTGTGCAGGATGCTAATGTGTTAACAACCTTATAATAGATAAAGTCAGAAATTATACTTTGAATGTTCTGCATTCTTGTGAGAATTACTAGTTAATTTCAGGCAAAATTAAGCAATAAATAGAGTTAGTTTGGCAAAAAAGCGGTGTTTACAGGATTAATCCAAGCATTAGGAACAATGAAACCCTTAGGGGGCGATTCTTGGCAAATTACTTGTGTAAGTCAGTCGTGTGAAGTAATTATGCAGGATTTGGCTTATGGTGACAGTGTTGCAGTAGATGGCGTTTGCTTGACAGTAGAAGAAGTTTTAAAAAACGGGTTTATTGCCACTGCTTCACCGGAAACGCTACGCCGCACGACCCTAGGAGGTGAGCAAACACAACAAAGATATGTCAACTTAGAAGCGTCACTACGAGTAGGCAGTAAAGTCGGCGGTCATTTTGTTATGGGTCATGTAGACGGCATTGGTCGGTTGCTAGAATCAGAACAAACGGCTAGTTCTTGGGAAATGACCTTTAAAGCATCCGAGGCGATCGCACGGTACATTGTCCCCAAAGGTAGTATAGCTGTCAATGGCATCAGCCTCACAGTCGCCGCTTATGAACCAGAACTCTGCCAATTTAAAGTAGCGGTAATTCCCCTCACTTATGCCGAAACAAATCTTCGCTATTTAGTATCTGGCAGTTTGGTGAATCTAGAAGGGGATATTCTTGGCAAATACGTGGAAAAATTCCTTTATTCTGGAAACCAGCAGACTCAAACCCAAGATAACACCAATTTAGATGACATTACACCCGCATTCTTAGCAGAACACGGGTATTTGTAACGGGTAAAAGGTAATGGGGAATGGGGAATGGGTAATGGGCATTGTTATTTTTCTCCTGCCCCTTTGCCCCTCTGCTTTCCCTGCTCCCCCACTCCTCTCTTAACTACCTGGTTGCTGAGCTACCTGAGCTGTTGGCAAGGTTTGAATTAACTGGCTCAGTCCGGTCTGTAATTGAACGCCTGGGTCAGTAGCAACCCACCCGTTCTGTGTCATGTGGCGGACTTCAAAGTGCAGGTGAGGGCCTGTGGAGTTACCTGTGCTACCAACCCGTCCAATGACAGTTCCGGGTTCTACCCATTGACCGGGTTGAACAAAGATTTCTGACATGTGACCGTAGAGGGTTTGTTGAGCAGATTGGTGATTCAGAGTCACAGTCAAACCATAACCGCCCAAGTAATTAGCAGTTTCCACTTGGCCTTTTGCGGCTGCCAAAACTGGTGTACCCATAGGCGCACCTAAGTCTGTACCAGCATGGAAGCGTTGATTACCTGTAATTGGATGAACTCGCCAACCAAATAAAGAAGTAATGGGAGCGGGGATAGACAGTGGGTACATCATTCCCGTACCACCATAGGCGACTGCACCAGCGTAGGGAATTTGTGGTAATACTGATGCCAGCGAGAAGTCATAAGCTACAGTGCTGGGGCGGGGTGCGATGTTACCGTCTGCCATTGGTGGGGGCAAAGTCCCGCCACTGGGTGCGATGGGAGTTGCACTGACTCTAGTTGCGGTGTTGAAATCGCTGGGATTAGGGATAAATCGATTAGGGCGAAATGCACTCTTGGCACTACTTGGAGTGTTTCGATTAGCACGCCATCCGCTGTTATTAACAGTAGTTGCAACTTGCCGACGTGATGGAACTGCTAACTGTGCGTTTTGACTTCTTCTGAGCCAATTAGGTGCTGTGCCTTTAGAACCAGCTACAGGCTGATTGCGCGAGGGTACTTTGGCGCAAACGCCGCCTAATAGAGCTTGTCCTGAAGGTAAAATTGCTCGACAACCACTAGAACGCTCTGTAATAATTACGGAATTGGGTGCTTGATAAGTACCCGTAGCACTATTGTAATTATTGGGGTCAATATAGGAGTTATTATAATCCTTGGTTTTCCCCACTGTCCGGCTGGCAGTGCTGTTTGAGTTATTAGATGGTTGGGCAACTTCTGGGAGTTTCTCAGGTAAGGAACGCGCAGGAGCAGTGGGTTTGGCTACTTCAATTTTTCTGATATTTGCTCTTGGTTGGAATTCGAGCTTGGGTTTTTCTTGACTAACCCTTGTAGGTGCAACCTGCAAAGTTTCTACCTTGGGAATAGAGCGTCTAATACCAGTGGCAGGCGCGGAAGCTTCAATTTTTGGTTTAGATTGTCTAAGTGGTTGTTTTGATTGAGAAACTTCTTGCTTGCGGAGTCTCTGTCTCAATCTGGTTCCCCGTTGAGAAAAGTTTGGCTGTGCTTGAGCTGCTTCCGGTGCAACAGTTGGTTTTTTGATGAAATTTGTAACTGCTGCTGGCTGGGAATTTTCAATAGTAGGAACGATATTATCTATTGATGTTTCCGTTTGGGCAAACACGAAGCCGCCGCTGAGCAGGCTAAAACTGCTAAGCCAACAAAGGCTTTGTGCTGGTAGGGTAGAGGCAAAGCGTTTCGTAGTTTGACTTCGCGGCCACGAGTAGTGCAAACGATTGTGGGCAGAGTGATTGCGCTGCGTCATTTGTTCTCTCAGTTGTGTGTAATTAGCATAAACAGATGATGTCAGTGGTTTGTCTTGCCCAAAGAGCGAAATTTTAAACAAACCTCAAATTTAAACGGAAGATTTACTGTAACCCAAACTGATTGTACCGGGTTCAACGTAAATTTCTGGTCTTATTAGTTCGTTTGTATCATGTGTTTCTAGATTCACTCGTAAATTTCCTTGAGGAGTTACTCCTACTACATTGCCTGAAAGATTATTTACGTAAACCTGAGCACCCATGTTTATAAGCAAATCTTGATAGCGAGACAAGAGTATGCTTACTCCTTCTTGGAAAAGGCACTCTATACCGGATTCTATTCCTAGTAAAACCGTAGAGGTTAGTATTTCCAGACAGGAAATGGGACTGGAATGTTGCGAGGCTTGCCACGATTCCAGATTGATTCCGGTTTCTGGTACTGGGTTGGCCCAGTTAATACCAACACCAATCACTGCTTGGGTGATTTTTCCTTTGTTTACTTTAGTTTCTGTTAGAATGCCGCCTAATTTCCGACCATTTAAGACTAAATCATTAGGCCATTTAATTCCAACACTCACACCACACTTTCGTAATTGCCAAGCAACTCCCCAAGCACTAGCCAAAGTTAGCTGGTAGCTATCGGTAGCTTCTATTTTAGGAGCGATCGCAACCGAAAGATATAATCCTCCAGTAGGAGAAACCCATTGGCGTCCCCATTGTCCACGCCCAGCAGTCTGTTGAGTCGCAATTACTACACACCCCGCTTTAGCTCCCTGAGCAAGCAAGTCCCAAAGTGTTTGATTAGTAGAACAGACGCTTTCAAAAATGTATAGGGAAAATGGTAAATATCTAGATTTACGCGCTGCTTTTAGGGATGATTCCAAGTTTTGCCGATTAAATTCCACAGCCGTTGACCCAAATCCCGTTGTTCAAGTTAGCATTAATTGGCTGATAAGTGGTTTCTGTTTAGGTTTGGTTTAAGATGCACACTTGGCATTGGCGTAATTGGCAAGGACTGCCCTATCTGACTTGTAGTCTCTTAGAATTTTGGCATCACGGCTTCTTTACCCAGCAATTTTGGCCGCGTTCGCCACAAAGTTTGACAGAAGTACTGCAACCAGAGGCATCAGTCTATCGTTTGAAGCAGGTACATGGCAATACTGTTCTCACTCCACAAGAAATTAATAAAAAGTTAAGTTCGAGTGAAGATGATTTAGCATCGGCAGATGGTTTAATTAGCGAACAGCCTTTACAAACGGTATGGGTGGCTAGTGCAGATTGTACACCCGTGTTGATTGGGGATGTGAAAACTGGACAAGTAGCAGCATTACATGCGGGGTGGCGAGGTACTGCCAAGAAGATTGTACCTCTAGCGATCGCTCGTTTACAATCCCAAGGCAGCAAACTTGATGATTTACGCATTGCAATGGGCCCGGCGATCGCTGGTGAGGTCTATCAAGTCTCTATAGAGGTAGCTGCCGAAATCGGGGCTAGCATTATACCACACGACGACGAACAAAAAATTGTCGCTGCTTTGCATGAGTTACCCAATTCACCCTTGCTAGAAGATCCAAATCCAGGTAAAGTAAGGTTGGATGTACGACGGATAAATGCTTTACAGTTAGAAAATATGGGGATTAGTGCAGAACAGGTTGCGATCGCACCATACTGTACTTACCAAACTCCAAAGCATTTCTTTTCTTACCGCCGAGAGAAAGAGAAAAAAGTTCAGTGGTCAGGTATTGTTAGCGGCAAAACAAGTTAGTTCTATATCCTCATCACAGGATAATTAGGATGCTCAGGATTCGGGATAAGTCGCTGATTCTTGCAATCTGCTAGTAAATCCAGCGTCTCAAGCACCGTTTGTCCAATCAAAACTGTATCACCTATAACTAATATTGCTTCAGTAGTTTCTCGTCCTGCCAATTCAATTGTCTTGGAAAGTTCTGATCGGAGGAAACCTCCGCTCAGACTTTCCGCTAATTACGGGTTCAGTCAAGCCGATTGATTCTTCACTACCATTGGCATACTGGGCTATCTGTTGTCCTCGAATTCTCAGGCCAAGTTGCTGCACAACAGACATGGGTAGTAGAGTACGTACTGCCCCAGTGTCTACTAGTGCTTCTGTTTCATACACCCGTAACATATTTGGATTGAGCATTTCTCGGCTGACAAGCGCTTCATCAATGGCATTGATGAGCTTGACTTTGACTCGAACTGCACCCATAGGTTGATTGCTGGCAGGATGTGAACGATTGAGATTTACCATAATCGGTGTATTTTAGAAAATCATTGAATCTATTTCTAGAGTATCCCGCTAAATATTATCTATAATTAGTGCTTTATCGCTAACTATGAACTTTTTATAAATGCCGTAGAAAAGATTGGGGATTATTTAAAAAAGCTTTTGTTAAAGTAACGTGTTCAAGTGCATCATATTCTACCTTTTGTGGTGGATAGGTATCAAAACTGAGAATTGATGCTTGTGGAAACGCCATGAGAATTGGAGAGTGAGTAGCAATTATAAATTGGCTATCCTGATTTACCATATCTTTTAACAAAGACAATAGTGATAATTGTCGTAGAGGAGAAAGAGGTGCTTCAGGTTCATCAAGAAGATATAATCCACCAGGAACGAAGCGTGATTGAAAAAGTTTGAGAAAGCTTTCTCCGTGAGAGTTAGCATCAAGATTTTCACCATATTTATCAGCTAAAGCAGCTTTTTGACCTAGTACAGAGCGTTTAGCGAGCCACAAACCAGTTCCCGTAAACTTTTGTTCATATTCTGATACTTGTTCTTCTAGTTCTTGGCTAAGGGTTTTAATTCGCCTTGCAAAATTGAAGAAATCTTCTGCTCTTAAAAAAAAGCCACGTCCAGTCTTTTTCTGCCAGACAAACTTTAATTGTGTAGATAACTTTCGAGCATGGTCTAATGTTCTATCTTGCTGAATATCTTCACCACCAACGCTAATTGAGCCAACACCTGCGGCAATTGCTTCTAATAAAGTTGATTTACCTGAACCATTTTCTCCCACAAAAAAAGTTACGGAATTTGAAAAATTAATTTCTTTCAAAGCTTTCATTAAAGGAAGATTTAAAGGGAAAGAATCTATATTTTTATTAACTTGTTTTTTAGCGATCGCTCTTAAATGGATCATTTAATTATACTTACTCATTTACAGCACAACTATATAATTGTGCCGCATCTCAGTTAGGCTTGGTAACATTAAAAGATATAATTCCAAAGAAAAGATGCCCTTATGAACCAGACTTCGACTAACCAAGTACGATGGACATCTGCCGATTTAGAGTTGTTGCCAGATAACGGCAATCGCTATGAAATTGTAGACGGAGAATTATTTGTGACACGCGCACCACATTGGGGTCATCAAGAAGTTATTGACAATATTTGCACAGAGTTAAAACTATGGTCACGGCAGACTGGCTTAGGAAAGCCTGTAAGTGCTGCTGGGATTATCTTTAGCGATGCTGATAACGTCATCCCTGATGTAGTTTGGATTAGCAATCAACGATTAGCTTCTGTGCTGGATGATGCTGGGCATTTAACCGCTGCACCGGAGTTAGTAGTTGAGGTACTCTCTCCTGGACAGGAAAACGAACGACGTGACCGACAGGTGAAGCTAAAACTCTACGCTGCTCAAGGTGTCCGAGAATACTGGATTGTTGATTGGCAGTTACAGCAAATTCAAGTTTATCGACGAGAGCAAGCAACACTAGTGTTAATAGAAACCTTGTTTAGCGACGATAATCTGAGTTCACCGCTACTACCTGAGTTCACTTGCGATGTTGCGCGTTTATTCAGTTAAGTTAATCTTTAGCCAGTGCTTCATATAATACTTCACGGTGCATTAACGCACGATCTACCAAAGATTGGATTTGCTCTGGTGATAACGGCTCACCATTAGCATAATGCTCCATCCAAGCCAGACTAATTAAATTGGGGTCATCTGGCAAACTTGCTAAATCCCACCCAGGTATCGCCAACTCTTCCATCAAACGATTTACCTTGGGGTCGTAACTCAGAGCAAAACAGCGACAACCTTCAGCAGCAGCCATAATCAAGCTGTGTAGCCGCATTCCAATTGCCATCTCGACACCGCGAAATACACCTTTCAAAAGTTGTGGGTCTTCCAAACATAAAATCTGGCTAACATCTTTCAGATGCGGTTGAATAGCTTGGGCAATAGTTAAATCTTCACTTTTTTGAAATGGCAGTAGTAAAATAAAAGCCTGCGTAGCTTTTTGAAAGTCAACCAAAGCACGAGTCAAGTTTGCTAAACGTGTTTCTGTAAGTTGGGGATGCGATCGCAAAGTCACAGCAACTCTCGGCGCAGGTAAATCCCAAAGTCCTGGTACTGGTTTAGACTCCAACGCCCAAACTGGGTCAGGAGCAAGGATACAAGGAATTTGCCAATCAGATAATAAACTAGCACTAGCGCGATCGCGGACACTAACTTTGGTACAATATCCGAAGGAGTATTGTGCCAAAGCGCGAGTTTGTACGCGTTTTAACGGGCCGATACCCTGGGCCCAAGCAACAGTTTTTAATCCCATTCTTTGAGCCAATGCCATTAGTCCCCCATAATAAAATGGGCTTATGGTACTGGTAACATCCTGAATTAAACTTCCACCACCCCAAATCAAAGCATCGCAAGAACGTAAAGCTTGCACTACAGATAACGCAGCCATGCGATTGTGGGTTTCTACATTGTAGCGATCGCGGGTTTCCTCTGGATTACCCGAAAGAACCACAGGTGTGACGTGAGATGGTAGCATTTGCAAAAGCGTCGCCAACAAAGCTTCGTCACCACCATTACCTTTACCGTAATACCCAGACAATAAAGCCCGCATCTTTACCATTTTGGATTTTAGATTTTGGATTTTAGATTTTGCGGAAAGTTTGAAGATAGATTTCCTTGGCTCAGACTTTCCAAGACAGATTTTAGATTATCAACTTTTTTCTAAATAGTTGACGAGATATTAGCCATCCTACCAACAGAAGATGAATTTTCTTGTGGGAAGATGATGTTATGGAAAAACAAGAGAACTAATTACTCTTGACTTTTGACTCTTGTACAGACGTGATTAATCGCGTCTCTTGACTTTCTTATGCACGCCCTTTCAATTCCCACTTGGATTATTCATATTTCTAGCGTTATTGAGTGGATTGCCGCCATTTGGTTAATCTGGACTTACGGCGAACTTACCAATAACCGTACTTGGTGGGGATTGTCCCTTGCCATGTTACCAGCTTTGGTCAGCGCCATGTGCGCTTGTACCTGGCATTATTTCGACAATGCCGAATCTCTAGAATGGCTGGTAACGCTTCAAGCTACCATGACCTTAGTTGGTAATTTTACGCTTTGGGCAGCGGCGTTTTTGATCTGGCGCTCCACCAATGCCAACACTGAGACTACAACTGTTGAGCCAAAACCTATTAAATCAGAGTAATGATGTCTAAAGAAACCCTGTTTGCCCTCTCACTGTTTCCCTACTTGGGTTTCTTGTGGTTTATCAGCCGCAGTCAGCAAATGCCACGTTTAGCGCTATATGGATTTTATGGCACTCTAGTGTTTGTTGCCATCACCATCCCAGCTGGAATTTATGCTGTATTGCATTATGGCCAGTCTTTGGCAAATGTAGATTGGCTACACGGTGGTGCAGAAGTTTTTTTGACGCTTTCTAATATCTTACTTGTGCTGGGTTTTGGGCAAGCTGTCAGGCAATTAAAAATGAAGAAAACCCAGCTATAGCAAGAATTTTAACTGGATTGAGTTATGAGGAAAAAGTAAATGGATGTAATTCCAGCGATTGATTTACTAGATGGTCGCTGTGTGCGACTCTATCAGGGAGACTATGAGCGATCGCAAGTTTTTAGTGAAAACCCCGTTGATGTTGCCAAACAGTGGGTTGATCAGGGTGCTACCAGATTGCATATAGTTGATCTAGATGGTGCAAAAGCGGGTAAGGTAGTAAATCTGAGCGCAATTGAAGCGATCGCTCAAGCAATATCAGTACCTATTGAAGTGGGTGGAGGATTGCGCGATCGTGCTAGCGTACAACAAGTATTCAATTTAGGCGTACAGTGGGCAATTCTCGGAACCATTGCTGTAGAACAACCCCAGCTAGTACAAGAACTCTGCCAAGAATTTCCTAAACAGATTATTATCGGTATTGACGCCCGTAACGGCCAAGTAGCAACTCGCGGCTGGTTAGAAACCTCGGAAGTTTTAGCAACTCAACTGGCTGTACAAATGCAAGAATTAGGTGCAGCTGCCATTATTTACACAGATATCCACCGTGATGGTACGCTCACAGGCCCGAATTTAGAAGCTTTGCGAGAACTTGCTGCGGCGATTTCCATCCCAGTAATTGCATCTGGTGGAGTGAGTTCTGTTACCGATTTGTTAAGTCTGTTGGCGTTAGAACCACAAGGCGTGACTGGTGTAATAGTAGGTCGTGCGCTGTATACTGGGGATATTTTGTTGAAAGAAGCATTGCGAGCGATCGGGCCAGGAAGAATTCAGGATATTCCACCAAATCTAGGTTTCTCTACCTTCGCTTGATATTTTCTGCTTTTGTTTCATCTAAACCAATGCACAGATGTGTCTCTATGTCGAGACATATCTGTTTTACATTTTCAAACTACCTGAGAATACAAGCTATTTGACCAGACAAAATCTTGTATTATTTTGAAATTTTCGGATTTACAATTTCTACTCTTGTATCCACTTGTAGAGAGTTCCCAGTCATTGAATCTGTTTTGATGGTCTGCCACTGCTTAACAACACCAATTTACCTAAAGCTAAGACTGGTAATACCCATTTGAAAAGCAAAAACTAACTGCTGCAAATAACTTGACTAATTACTAGATTTAAAATTTCAATCAAAAGTTTATTTTATAGAACTTTTATTTAAAATTATTAAAAATAATGGGTTTCCTCTATTATAGAGACGTAAGAATTACAACGTCTCTATTTTTTTACTTTAAAAACAAATTTTTTATGATATATTTCTGGAATCGATAATACTTACAATGTAGCTAAATTTGTAGTTAACTTAAAATTTTAATTTTATGTCTAACCAAGAACACGACCAACATCATAATAGAGGAGATAAACCACAACCCCCTAACACTCTGGGTAAACCGCGTAAAACTGAATTAAAAAAACCAATTAAAAAACCTCAAATATAAAATCATGGTTAGTTATAGAGACGTAGTTATAATTACGTCTCCATTACATAACCTGATTATTTATTTTTAACTTGACTTTTTGCTTGCTCTAAAGCTATTTCTTGAATTATGTGGGTAGCAAATCATCCCAATAACTACCCTATGCAGACATAAAGTTAGCCTTGAAATTATCATTTTTAGCGCAGTACAAATACCGGAATAATTAATGAAACACATCATACTTGATTGTGAATTCAATTATTTAGTACAGTGTGCTTTTGGTTTTTAGGTATAGCTTATTTTTGAAAATATATAGTACTTTTGTACTAAAAACAAATATACTTAACCTTATCTGCTATTGTCAAGACAGAATCAAAGTTATTTAGTAATTTCAAAACTTTTAAAGACACAAAGACTTTAGTGGCTTGCAGCCACATTGATTTACAATATAAAGGGTACTGTTATGTATGTTACGTATTGTAAAGAAATTCTCCACCCCAAAAGTGTGGATGCACTGAGACTAGATAATTGACTCAATTATCATATTGATACAAGTACAGTCCCAGAATTTTATGATATCAATGTATACCAGTGAATCGACAAAGTATTCTACTAGAGCGGACATCGGGCAAACCAGCCGCATTTTAGTAGTAGAAGATGAAGAACTAATCCAAGAGATGCTAGCTGTAGCATTAGAAGAGGAAGGTTATGGGGTAATAACTGCCCCTGATGGGCGTTCTGCCATAGAGTATCTCAAAAATTTTGAACCAAACTCAGGAGATCTTCCTTTTGACTTGATTATTCTTGATTTGATGCTGCCTCAGATAAATGGGCTAGATATTTGTAGGTTATTGCGTCATCAAGGAAACCCAGTACCAATTTTAATGCTGAGTGCTAAGGGTAGTGAAACAGACAGGGTTCTAGGGTTAGAAGTGGGAGCAGATGACTATCTAACTAAACCTTTTAGTATGCGTGAGCTAGTAGCACGTTGTCGCGCTTTACTGCGCCGCCAACGCCTGAGTACTTTGCCGCAACTACCTGTATTAAAATATAAAGATGTCGCTTTGAACCCTCAAGAGTGCCGCGTGCTAGTTCGTGGTCAAGAGGTCAGTTTATCTCCTAAAGAGTTCCGCTTACTGGAACTGTTTATGAGTTATGCTCGTCGGGTATGGTCGCGTGAACAACTGCTGGATCAAGTTTGGGGGCCAGATTTCGTTGGGGATAGTAAAACTGTAGACGTTCACATCCGCTGGTTACGCGAAAAATTAGAGCAAGACCCTAGTCACCCTGAATATATTGTGACTGTGAGAGGTTTTGGCTATAGGTTTGGATAATTAGTTGAGATAGTTGCTAGTTTTTAGTAATCACCAAGAAACTAACAACTCAAATGTTTTTATTGGGATTTTTTCTAGGCTTAGCAATAGGCATTGGATTTTGGGTTTGGCAACAGGTTAAATTAAACCGCTACCTGGGTCGAGTACTCCAACCGCTATCCTACCGCTATATTAAGGTCGATCTGCCCCTTATGCCTAGCCTATGGCAAAAAGTAGCAATGGTTAAGCAGCTGCGGCAAGATTTGCAGCAGTCATTACATACTTATCAAGACCTGTTAGATTTCGCACCAGTAGGATATTTGCAGGTGGATGAAGAAAATCAACTGCTGTGGTGTAATCAGCAGGCGCAGGAAATTTTGTACTTGCAAAGATGGCAACCGGGACAGGTGCGTTTATTACTGGAGTTGGTACGATCTTATGAACTTGATCATTTAATTGAGCAAACTCGTGATTGGCAAAAATCCCAGACGAGAGAGTGGGTATTTCACCCTTCTTGTGATAATGCGGCAGAGATGCAAACAATAAAATCTCTAACCTTGCGGGCGTCTAGCTTACCGTTACCTCAAGGACAAGTGGGAGTATTTTTAGAAAATCGTCAACCTTTGCTGGATATACATCAAGCACGAGATCGTTCTTTTTCTGATTTAGCTCACGAACTTAGAACGCCGCTAACTTCGATTCGTCTGGTTGTGGAAACGTTACAAAACCGCTTGGAACCACCTTTAGATCGCTGGGTTAACCGCCTGATGCAGGAAGTTGATCGGCTGATTAACTTAGTACAAAGCTGGTTGGAACTGACTCAAATGGAAGCAAACCCAGCTATTCAGTTGCAAACTGAAGCTGTGGAAGTGCGATCGCTAATTGCATGTGTATGGGAAACATTAGAACCGTTGGCACAGCAGCAAAATGTTTCTCTTAGCTATTCTGGCCCTGATAATCTTTGGATTAAAGCAGATCAAGCCCGCATTTACCAGGTTTTTCTCAACTTACTCGATAACAGCATTAAGTACAGTTCTCCTCAGACAACCATTCACGTCCAAGCGAAAATCTTATCGACAGAGAATACTCATCAAGGCGATCCTGCTAACCGAGTTTTGGAAATAAATCTTATTGACTCTGGAGTAGGTTTTTCACAAGCAGATTTACCCCATGTTTTTGAGCGATTTTACCGAGGAGATAAAGCGCGGACTCATTCACCATTGCAAGAAAGTAATTCGATAGGAACGATTGTTGGTAATGGTTTGGGTTTGGCGATCGTCCGGGAAATTGTTCTCGCCCACGGTGGTTCAATTAAAGCTATGAATCATCCAGAAACGGGTGGTGCATGGATGCAACTGCAACTTCCTGAAGTTATGGCAAACTCCCAAAGCCAAGACTATAGTTAATAATATCTTCACTGAGACTACAAGTAGTGTGAAAGCCGTCCATTCTAATCCTGATTCTCAAAGACCCCCCCAGCTAGCACGCGCCATTAGGCGCTTAGAGCGGGATGTATTAAGTATGGGAGCTTTGGTAGAAAACTCATTTCGCCTTAGCCACCAAGCGTTATTTGCCCGTAGCTTAACGGCTGCTGAGAAACTTCCCCGATTAGATAAAAAAATTGATCGCTTTTATAGACAAATAGAATCAGACTGTACAGCAATCATGACGCTGCAAGCGCCAACGCCCAAAGATTTACGATGCTTGAGTGCTTTTATGCAGCTTGTGCGAGACTTAGAGCGCATTGGCGATTATGCTAAGGACTTAGCTGAGATTGCAATCAAAATCTTTCCTTATCCGCCTCATACATGTTTATCAGAGATTGAAGCCATGTCCCTTCACGCTCAGGCAATGCTAGCAACTAGCTTGGGGGCTTTAGCAGATTTGGATGAAGCTGGTGGACGAAGTTTAAAGCACTTAGATGATACTGTAGACGATGCATACGATCGCGTTTATCAGACTTTAGCTCACCAACGGGACGTTCAAGGCGTTGTCGAGCCGATTGTGCTGCTGGCGTTGGCGATTCGCTGTTTAGAACGCATGGCAGATCATGCTACTAATATTGGTCAAAGAGTGGCATACATCGTTACTGGTCAGCGCTCTTAATTAGAGCTTATTAGAGCTTTAAGATAATAAATCGGGCAGCCAGTTGTGCCCACAAAGAAAGCTGAGTGTCGAAAGTCGGCACTCATAATAGTATGGGCAGTTGTTCAAGTAACAGGCTAGCCCTAATAATTTTATTAAAAAAAATTAAAAATCAGTTGATTAAGAGAAATTTCACTAAAAGCTTACCTATTCTTAAACTTACACGATTAAAGTAACCAGAGTTGACTGTGTAATAGCACTTGTAATCTTTGGGTTAAGTTTGATAATTACAAACACTAGTATTAAATAATTCTAAAGTTATTCACATACAAAGTCGTGGTTCGTAAAAAATTGCCAGGATACATCTAACTAAATAAATTTTAAATTAATCATATAGTTCCGCTCTTTCAAACCCTGCAATCATGTATTCCACAAGTCTTACTCCTAACTATTCTCTTGCATCGAAAAATTCTGCTTTAGGTGGCCATTTACCCCAACGTCTATTTAGCCGTCGGGAAATTATTCCACCTCGGAATGATGTACTGTGGCGCATTGAGCGCGGAGCAGTTCGTACTTTAACCTGGAGTGAAGACGGAACATTTGTAACTCTAGGTTATTGGGGCCCTGAGGATTTGATTGGCTACTCTTTTTCTAGAGTTATGCCTTACCAGATTGAATGTCTGACAAGCGTAGAAGTGAGCATTGTACCACCTCATCTTTGGCATCAAGATGTCAATGCCTTGTTGTCTCATATTCAGCAAGCAGAAGAACTGTTAAGCATAGTACATCGCAAACCAATGTCATTACGTATATGGCAATTTTTAGTGTGGTTAAGTGAAAAATTTGGTCGTGATGTAGAGCAAGGCAAGCTAATAGATCTGAATGTTACTCATCAAGAAATATCAGAGGTATTGAATACTACGCGAGTAACAGTAACACGGCTATTACAACAGTTTGAGGAAGAAGGAGTGCTTTTACGCCACAAACGACGTATCATTCTGCGTTTACCAAAGCAATTAACTAAACTATAGTTCAAAACTGTAGTCTTGACTTGTGATAATTGATAGAAACAAGGTATAATTGGTGCGGAAATTGTGAGTGAAATTCCTGAAAAAACAATTCTTGAAATTTTACCATAAGTTGGATTTATTTAGGTGTGAGTGAGAGTAAAAACATGACAAAACTATTTTGGAATGTGTTGAAGGTCAGTCCAGTTATCGTAGCTACATTTTTTGCTGCTAACAGCACTTTAGCTGCCGAAACTAAAGAACAAGTAACAACTGTTGCCCAACTATCTCAAGAAGAATCTAATAGCCTTGGTCAGGTAACATCTGTTTCTCAGTTCTCGGATGTACAACCTACAGATTGGGCATTCCAAGCTTTGCAGTCACTAGTTGAACGCTACGGTTGTATTGCAGGTTATCCCAATGGTACTTATCGTGGTAATCGTGCTTTGACCCGTTACGAATTTGCCGCAGGTTTGAATGCCTGTTTAGATCGGGTTAATGAACTGATTGCTACAGCTACAGCCGACTTGGTAACTAAGCAAGACCTAGCTACCTTACAGCGTTTACAAGAAGAATTTTCCGCTGAACTTGCAACCTTGCGTGGTCGCGTTGATGGTTTAGAAGCTCGCACATCTGAACTGGAAGCGAATCAGTTTTCCACCACTACCAAGCTAGTTGGGGAAGCGATCTTCAACGTATCTGATGCTTTCGGAGATGAGAGAGCTGGCGGTGGTGACTTAAATTCCAACACTGTTTTCTCTAATCGCGTGCGTTTGAGTTTAGAAAGCAGCTTCACTGGTAAAGACAAGTTGCAAGTTCGTTTACAATCCGGCAACATTGTCCAAAATAATACTGTAACGGGTACTAACATGACCCGCTTGGGTTACGAGGCTGATACCGGCAACGGTGTTGAAATCGATAAAGTTAACTATGCTTTTAACTTTAATGATGCATTGCGTATCAAGGTTGAAGCTACTGGTGCTGAGTTTTACGAAAACGTTAATGTCTTTAACCCTGACTTTAGAAGCAGCGGTTCAGGCGCTATCTCTCGCTACGGACGTTTCAGCCCTATTTATCGCCAAGGTTCTGGTGGTGCTGGTGTGACTGTTACCTTTAATCCTGGTGGTGCTCTTAGCTTGTCGGGTGCTTATCTGGCTCCTAGAGCTAGCAATCCCAACGACGGTTTTGGAATTTCCGATGGCGACTATGCAGCCTTTGGACAGATAGCATTCCAACCTAGTAAAGCTTTCAACATAGGTTTCACCTACGCCCACACTTATGATGGTGGTAGAGATCCTGATCTGACGGCAGCCGGGAACCCTAACGATATTAACCTGACGGGAAGCACAGGTAGTGCTTTCGCTGTCCGCCCCTTTGGTAATGGTGTTGCTACTTCAGCAAACCACTATGGGGTACAAGCTACCTTCCAGCCCAGCTCAGCATTAACCGTTGGTGGTTGGGTTGGTTACACAACCGCCAAATCTGAAGCCGGTGCAACTAGAGGTAGTGATGCAGATTTGTTTTACTGGGCTGCTACCCTTGGTCTTAAAGACTTTGGTAGAGAAGGAAACTTGCTTGGCCTGATCTTTGGTCAATCACCTACAGTCACTAGTAATGATGTTGCAGGTAGAGAAGATCCGGACACGTCTTATCATGCAGAAGCTCTCTACAAAGTGAAACTCACTGATAACATTGCCGTAACTCCTGGTGTATTGGTGATCTTCAATCCTGAGCACAACGATGCGAATGATACCATTTATGTAGGTACTCTCCGTACTACCTTTACTTTCTAAAACTGTTGATAATTTAGGAGCGAGTATTTAGGTGCTCGCTACTAGTTAATTAGATAAACAAAAGCCCGCCTTTGTGCGGGTTTTTGTTTAGGAAAAAAAGGGATTACGTGGAATTATAATCTTGTTGATTAGATATGTCTGTTGGGGGGCGATCGCTACTCCAAGCCCACCATACACAACCACAATGACAATAATAGAACTCCTGCCATTTGCGGCGACGGTCTTCTGTCATGACGGGCGATCGCCGATTCAGCCAAACTTTTGCAGCTTCTAGGCTGCTTGAGTGGCAGTTAGGACAACAAAAATCATAAGCGTGTGTTGCCTTATTCGTCCATTCAGGCGGGATGGGAGCAAAAGCGTCCATGTATTTATCAACTGTAGTCTTAATAGTTATCCAATTTGAGGTTTTGAACTTGGGGGCAAACGGATACCATAAAATTCCGCCATCTTATAAAATCGCTCTACCAGTATTTTGATGGCTTTTTCTGTTCTATTTTAAAACCTTAATTTGCGTAGGTTTTCACCAACAGAAGGTTTATTCTTAAATACTGTGATCACGTTTGACAAATCAAAGATTAACATGAAAAGTTTATCTTTTGCATAATTAGTCACCATGCATATTATGGCTAATAATTAACAATATGGAGCCAAATGTTGAAATTCGCCGTTTATTAGATGTAATGCCTGCTTCTGGTCGAATGACCACAAAAATCGTCAGCAAACCGGAGCAGTCAAAGGTAATACAAGCTGATTTTCCCTTACCCTGGAATCGAGAACGACCGATATATATTAACTTTGATTTGTGGCGTCGCCTGACCAAGCCGCAACGAGATTTACTATTGTTACAGATGGTTAGCTGGTTAACAGGGGTGAAGTGGTTTAAACCCGATATTTATCAAGGTGTAGTACTGGTGGGGCTTTTAGGTGGATTAATAGAATCAACACAGTCGGATGTAGTAGGTATAGCCGTGGCTGGGGGATTAAGCGCGATCGCCCTGACTCGGATTTGGCGTACTAATAAATCTCAAGAGTCGGAGTTAAATGCTGATGCAGCAGCAATTCGCATAGGACAACGGCGGGGTTATTCAGAAGTTGAAGCCGCAGAACATTTGTTATCTGCAATTGAGGCGGTAGCTAAGATTGAAGGACGTTCTGGTTTAAATTTTACCGAATTGATTCGTTGTCAAAACTTACGAGCGATCGCGGGTTTGTCGTCAGTGGGTATGCCTGAAAGTTTTGAGTGAGGAGAGAGGCGCTTTGCTCTAATTCGTAATACTCGCGCCTGGCGCGAGAAGCAAGCTACGTAATTCGTAATTTGTAATGGGCTACGCCCCACTACGAAGCGCGTAATTCGTAGTTCGCTAGGATTTAGGAGTCAAGACAACGCATGATGCAAGAACTCATAATCCATAACTGTGATTAATCTTTTCTACAATGAAAAATCTTGTAATCATAGCCATTTACTAATGGCAAAGATTGGGTATTAGCAACACATTTTTTGACTTCTTCTGCTACAGGAGCATGAAAATTTACAAGCCATAAGTCAAAGGGTCGTGGTAACGTCTTTAAGTTATTTTCTAAAGCAATTGTAGAAGTATTAGGGTCTTGGTCTTGATGAGCGAGGAGAAACAGAATATTTGATGAGCGGGAATTCTGCATTTTAAACTCTCTTGCTACTCCCATCATTTCCCCAATATGCACATGAGTAATTTGGGTAGTAGCAATGAGTACTGGAACTTGCGATGTTTGCTGAATTAGCTGTGCAAAAAGATCAGGACGATAGTACTTTTGATAACCAAGATTGCAAATGACTGTGATGGCACTGAAAAACCCCATTAGCCAAATGAGCATCACGGCTTTTTTACCAGTTATTCTGCCAAAGTTTCGAGGATCAATTTTCGACTTCCGAATTTCTCTCCATTTAGCTATTTCTTCGGAAGTTCTTTTCATCAGTTTTTTAGGAGAACGCCAACAAACCGCAAGACTCGCCCCAAGTAAAACTATGACAGCAGGAAAATAAACAAAGTTATAACGAGCGCCCCTTGTTAAATCAATGCCAAGAAAGTACGTAAAGATGAAGAATAAAGCGATCGCTCCCACAACTACCCCAGCGAATACCTGAGTCATCAAGCGATTCTCTGATTGCTGTAGCTGAAATTTTAGCCCACGAACCAAAATTGGTGCTGCCCAAATCAAGAACATCAGCATCACCAGCCCGGAGGCGATCACGATTGCTAGTTGTGGTGCTTCAACTGGTAGCAAGTAAATCATGGTTATCCATGCCGCAAAAGCTTGAAAAATTGGGCTTAACCAAGCAATTCCTACACGTGGTTGCTGTATCCAGTCTGTTAATTTACTACCATAGCTGTTGTGTAAAAATATCGGTAGCCAAACTGCACCTGCGACAAAAGTGCCAATAGCAACGGCATAAATGCGCCGCCAGGGATGCGAGAACAGAAGAGAAAATTTTGCGCCAGTCTGATGTTGCCAAGCCAGAACAATCAAAACTAGAGCTTCAGCGCAGAGGGTAAGGGCGAAAAAGTAATGAGTTGCAACACCCAAAGCATTAATTCCTACCCAGAAGATTGCTACCCAAATAGGTAATTGTGTACGGTTTTTGATGTGGCGTGTGGTAATTACCAAACAAGCTAGAGAAGCAATCACCCACAAAATTGCCAAAGTGTAATGACGCGCTTCTTGTGCCAGAAAAATACCGTAGGGTGATACTGCCATCATGGCAGCGGCTAAATGGCCAACCAAACGAGAGCGAAAGCTTAGCCAGCTTAAGACATAGATAGCTGGGATGGATGCAGCACCGAAAAGAGCCGCAAGCGATCGCGCCCCCCACAAAGAAACTAAACCCTCTTGTGTAGAAAATAACCGCATCCACCAATGAGCTAGGACAAAGTAAAGTGGGGGATGATTAGTTTCATGACTCAAGTGTGCCCATACGTCTTGGATATTAGCGCCGGGTTGTGGTTGTAATGGTTGCAATAAGATATCAGGAGCGATCGCTTGATCTAAGGGTACTTCTAAAAAACTATTCCCCAAACTAAACACCAAAGTAGAAAACTCGTCAGTCCAAGGAGGCTTTGCAGTCAAGTTGGCTAGGCGTAAGCTGATGCCGATGATCAACCACATCAAACAAAGTAAGGGGTGAAGCCAGCGAGAAAGCAGAAAAGCTTGCCAATTATGCAAATGCATTTGTTGTGAGGCAGAGGTTTCACCTGCCAAAGGTACACGGTGGTTAGTATCGGTAGGTAGCAACGAGATCATCCTTCTGCAAAATTGAGATACGCCCCAAAAAATCGCTTTCATAGCCCTGCCATCAACAAGCCAATTTCTACTTAGACTTGACATTTGAGATTTAAGTTCGATTAAAAAATCTTCATTTGTGACTATTTCACGTCGGTCACTTGCCAGATTCAGTTTCAAGTTCAGCAATTTAAATTAATTTTCGCCGTCAAATTAGCTGCAAGAGAATTTTATATCATTGGGCGTTGTACTGCGATCGCACTCCGATGCACCACGGGATAAAAAACCTTCGACAACACTCTAACTACTTACACCGCCTCCTTTTATTAATGACCAGATCTGCGCCCCTTTCAATCCTACGATACAGTTGCCTCAACACTTCCAGTGGATGCTGCAAATCCTCAAAAATCAGTCTTAAAATAAGCCATCTAGTTGCTTACCATCTACGAATCTGATTAAATAAACACTGGATTTTGATAAATATCAAATCTGTCAAAATATTTTGTACAGGTTTGAATCAACATAAATTTGTCGTAAACTATTGTTTTTTCGCTTGATTCATCGGAATACAACAATCTTTTATATTGTTTGGAAAAATGCTAATTATATTACCTATTCTTTGCCTAACTAATATTTTTTTAATACATAATCAACATCGGATCTGTTGGCGTGAATCTGTGATATTGGCAGCTACATACTGGGCAGTTTTACTCACTGTAATTACAGAGGGCTTAAGTTATTTTAAATTAATTACTTTTGGTTGGATATTAGGAGCTTGGGGAGTAAGCTGTATCATCTTAATTTATATATATTTTAAGTTAAAAGCTCAAAATATTTATATTTTAAGAAACAACATTTCTCAAACAAATAAAAAAAAATCAATTCAGTCCTTAATAATTTTATTATTGTGCGGTATAACTTTTTATATAGTAACAATTGGATTAATTGCTATCATCGCACCACCCAATAATTGGGACTCTATGGACTATCACATGAGTCGCGTTGCTTATTGGATACAAAATCATAGCGTTGCTCATTATCCAACAAGTTATACGCCACAACTATATCAAAACCCTTGGTCAGAGTTTGTAATTTTGCATTTTCAAATTTTGAGTGGTGGTGACTACTTCGCTAACTTAGTCCAATGGTTGAGTATGATTGGCTGCCTGATTGCAGTCTCATTAATTGCAAAACAACTAGGAGCAAATTTAAGAGGTCAGGTTTTCTCTGCTGTTGTAGCTGTAACGATTCCTATGGGGATTTTGCAAGCATCAAGCACTCAAAATGATTATGTAATTGCGTTTTGGGTAGTTTGTCTTGCTCACTATCTGCTATTAACTGTACAAGCAAATAAAAACAGCAATTGGACGAATTTTTTTCAAATAGGTAGTAGTGTAGGACTAGCTATTTTAACTAAGGGAACAGCTTATTTTTATGTATTTCCCTTCTTAATTTGGTTGAGTTTATCTCAGATTAAACGCTTACGTTGGCAAGTGTGGAAGCCAGCTTTGATTGTAAGTAGTATATCTTTACTGCTTAATATTAGTCACTATTTACGTAATTATAATTTATTCGCCTCGCCACTTGGTGAACCAGGTGGTTATCGAAATGAAGTACTTGGTGTTAATATACTTTTTTCTAATATACTCAGAAATCTTGCTTTACATATAGGCACACCAATCGGTTTATGGAATGGGATAGCTAATAAGTTAATTATAATTATACACACATTCATTGGTTTAGATGTTGATGACCCTAGAATAACTTTTTCTAAAACATTCTTTGTCCCAGGAGGTTGGTCAACAATAGGGATAACTGGCAACGAGAACAGTGCTGGCAATTTAGTACATTTAATTCTAATCATTCTATGTATTACAGTTTTTATCACTCAAACTTACTTCCGTAAGCAAAGTTATATTTTTGCTTATCTAATTACTGTTATATTTACGTTTTTTATATTTTGCTATTTGGTAAAATGGCAAGCCTGGAATACTCGTCTTCATTTACCTTTTTTCGTGTTGATATCTCCTTTTATAGGTGTTATTTTATCTAAAATTAAAAAAGATAAAATAGCAATATTTATAGTATTTTTTTTGCTGTGTTCCTCATTAAGCTGGGTATTTTTTAATAGATATAGACCGATTATTTCTCATAAAAGCATTTTCCAAATAAGCAGAATTGAACAATATTTTAGCAATAGACCATACCTCAAGGTAACTTACACGGGAGCAGTTGAGTTTTTAAATTCAGAAAAATGCTCGAATATTGGATTATCAATGGGGAATGACCCTTGGGAATATCCTTTATGGGTGCTTTTACAGCAAAATCAACAGAAAATAGTTAAAATGCAACATATTAATTCAAATAATGTTTCGGCGTCTTTAGAAACAGAGCATCCGTATAAAGAATTTATCCCGTGTGGAATAATTTCAATGGAAACTAAAAAAAGCAAGCAAAAAAAACGCCAAAAGATTAATTTTCAAGATAAAATTTATGTTCGAGCCTGGGATTCTCCAGAACTTGGTGTGTTTATAAATAAGTAAAATTCTGGATAATTTTATTGGTTACAGGATCACAAATTTAAGATTTGCTGAGAAAATTAAGAGAGTAATACTTTAGTTTTCGAGATGTAATGTGACCAAAAGTGCTGTCGAAACAATTCTTGAACATACTCTGATGGGGTACGATTTATCTCCTTCAGAGGGAGTGATATTATTAAAACAAACTGACCCAGAAGCGATCGCAGCGATTCGTGCCACAGCTGACAAACTCCGTCACGCCCAAGCAGGTGACACAGTTACCTACATAATTAACCGCAACATCAACTTTACTAATATCTGTGAGCAGCACTGTAGTTTTTGTGCTTTCCGTAGAGATGATGGTGATGTCGGTGCATACTGGTTAGACTGGGCGCAAATTTTGGAAAAGGCTACAGATGCAGTGCACCGGGGTGCGACAGAAATCTGTATGCAGGGAGGATTACACCCACAAGCGCAGATAAACGGCAAATCTTTGGCTTATTACCTGAAATTAGTAGAAACCATTAAGCAGGAATTTCCCCAGGTACATCTACACGCTTTTTCTCCGCAAGAAGTGCAATTTATAGCCAGAATTGACGGACTTGAGTATGCGGATGTGATTACCGCTTTACGAGATGCTGGTGTTAGTTCAATGCCAGGAACAGCAGCGGAAGTGTTAGATGATGAAGTACGGCGGATACTGTGTCCAGAGAAGATTGACACAGCCACTTGGCTAGAGATTGTCAGCACAGCTCACAAATTAGGCTTACATACTACTAGCACCATGCTGTCTGGGCATATTGAAACACCATTACAGCAAATTGAGCATTTAGAAAAATTGCGATCGCTCCAAAAAACCGCCATCAATCAGGGATACCCAGCCCGGATTACTGAATTTATTTTATTACCCTTCGTCGGTCAAGAAGCACCCAAACCCTTACGTCGTCGTGTCGGACGCGATCAACCAGTTTTGAGTGATGCGCTATTACTGGGAGCTGTGGCGCGGATTTTCCTAGGTAATTGGATTCCTAATCATCAGCCGAGTTGGGTAAAGCTGGGGCTTGCGGGTGCAAAAGAAGCCTTAGTTTGGGGTTGTAACGACATCGGCGGCACATTGATGGAAGAACATATTACCACAATGGCAGGTGCTTTAGGTGGTACATGCATGGAAGTGGAAACATTGCAAACAGCGATCGCTTCTTTAGGACGACCTTACCAACAACGAGATACTCTTTATCAAACAGTTAGGAGTTAAATAGGACTTACGCAAGTCTCACATTTTTTTCGTGGAGGTTGTCCAGAGTCCAAAGTCCAATTTTTGACCCTTGTACAGACGCGATTAATTGCATCTCTACCCTTAATTCTTGTACAGACGCGATTAATCGTATCTCTACCCTTAATTCTTGTACAGACGCGATTAATCGTATCTCTACCCTTAATTCTTG
This sequence comes from Komarekiella atlantica HA4396-MV6, assembly GCA_019359395.1. GTDB lineage: Bacteria > Cyanobacteriota > Cyanobacteriia > Cyanobacteriales > Nostocaceae > Komarekiella > Komarekiella atlantica. The sequence goes on along the minus strand of JAHHHK010000001.1, from coordinate 219,186 downwards.
TACAGACGCGATTAATCGCGTCTCTACTCTTGACCCTTGACTCAGCACTAAATTGATCCCCAAGGTACCAATCCAGGATACTATGGACGTTGATTTGCGTAGTATTTTACTTAATGCATATGAAGCGCTATTGGTCGCGTCTACTTGCAATGGTTTTGGTTTTAGCCATTGGTTTAATAGGGTGTTCTGGTAGTCCAGATAGTTTAACAGGGGATTACCGCCAAGATACCTTAGCTGTAGTCAATTCCATGAGGCAAGCCCTAGACTTATCAGAAGATTCACAAAACAAAGCAGCAGTTCAAGCAGAAGCGCGTCAAAAAATTAATGACTTTTCAGCTCGCTACCAGCGGGTTAACTCTGTTTCTGGTCTTGGCTCTTTTACAACCATGCGAACAGCTCTCAACTCCCTAGCTGGACACTACAGTTCTTACCCAAATCGTCCTGTACCACAAAAGCTCAAGAATCGTTTAGAGAAGGAGTTACAGCAGGTAGAAATGGCACTGAACCGTGGCGCTTAACTATTCGCCAACCTACTGTCAAAAATTAAAAACTCCACCCACAAAGGGATGGAGTTTTTGGACATTGGGACTAGAGAATTATATTATACGAAAAAATTCTATCAGACACTCTACGTAGATTGGAGGTCATATGATCACCGATATTCTCGATATGGGTGAGCAAACTAAGCTACGGGGGCAGGTAGTTGTACTTGGCTCTGGAATTGCGGGTGCTGAAGTAGCAACGCACCTTGCGCGTCATGGTCGAGAGGTGGTGCTCGTTGAAAGCGGGCGCAATCAATTTGATCCATAGATCCAGGCATTGAACGATGTGATCTTTCTTAGCAAGCGCCATCGCGAACTAGATCCAGACTCTTACTACCATCGATACCTGCCACCTGAGCTACGCGGAGTCAGTCGCGTGCGTCAGTTTGGTGGCACGAGTAACGTCTGGACAGGTAAGTGGAAATATCTACAGCCCTTAGATTTTGAGGGTAGACCTTGGGTTGCTAATAGTCGCTGGCCAATACACTTTGCTGATCTCTTGGAGCACTACCGTTCGGCGGCAAAAGATTACGGCTTCGGTGATTTAGAGGCAGAAGCCATACGCCCTGAAATTACGTCTCTTCGAGCAAAGCTCGCCGCAGGCGGTTTGAAAATGAGCAGCTTCTACTGGGAGCAGACACCCACGCGCACGGCGGTACGTTTTGGTGAGGAGATGCGCCGCTCAAAAAACTTGCATGTCGTGCTTGGTGCGACCGCAACTGAGTTAAAACTCGACGCTTCCTGTCAACATGTGACCGCAGTCGCTTGCCGCTCACTCGAAGGCCGAAAACTCATCGTTGAAGGCGAAGTAATTATCCTGGCGACCGGAGCGTTTGAAACCGCGCGCCTCCTACTGGCCTCCAACCGTCAACTCCCTAATGGAGTCGGCAATGCACACGACCTCGTTGGTCGTTTTTATACTGACCATCCTAAACACCATACCGGAACACTACAGCCAGGGCCTTTAGCTCAACAATTTGCCCACGAACTGCAATACGCCCCAAAGCCACGTTTCTGTGTGTGCTTTGCCCTTGACGACGCAACCCAGCGAGAGCAAGAACTACTTGAGCATGTCTTGTACCTGAAGCCAATCTACGAGAAGTCAATCAATCGCCTGTGGCGAACCTTGCAGCGCCGTCCTGCCTGCCGGGACGGTAATGGTTCAGTCGCCGCTTATCGAGTCAAGTTTGTTACCGAGCAGGTTCCACATCAGGGCAGTCGCCTTAAGCTTGGAACTGAATGCGACGCACTGGGTCAACGAAAGTTGGAGGTTGACTGGTGCTTCACCGACCAGGATCGGCGTTCGATGGTGAAGACTCTGCAACTCTTGACGCAGCGATTCGCGGAAATCGGGATCGGAACCTTTGACTTCGGGAACGATCCGCCGCGTTTGGAGACTATGACCGACGCAGCCCACCAAATGGGTACTACTCGTATGGCCAGTAGACCCGAAGAGGGTGTCGTTGATACGAATTGTCGAGTGTTCGGTACTGACAATCTCTATGTGGCTAGTTCGGCAGTGTTTCCTACCGGCCCGTCATACTCACCCACCTTCACAATCCTGGCACTCGCGCGCCGCCTCGGTCAGCATCTACTCCAGAGAATACCAACATCGGCAACAAAGCTTGCCAGTAAACAGTCAACAGTCAACAGTCAACAGTCAACAGTCTTAACGGCGGATGGTGGGGGATTTCAACCCGCTAGATAGCACCTGCCACTCATATCATGTCCGCTTAATTAGTTATAATTCCCGCATCTGTGCAAAAACCGGAAAATCCTCTTTCCCCCTGCTCCCCTGCAGTCTTAATAATAAGTCCTTCGCCGAACACAATATCATTGGCTTTGGGTCATTAGTTTTCAGTCGCAAGCGATCGCCCCCTTGGTGGTTCCCCTTAAACCCAATTATCTTGTCTGATAACTGTTTACTGTTTACTGTTTACTGTTTACTGTTAAAGTGTCTTAACCGAAGCGTCCTGAAATGTAGTCGCGGGTACGGGGGTCGAGTGGATTGTTAAATATTTGCTCTGTAGCACCAAATTCAACCATTTGACCGATACGACTTTCATCGGTGCTAAAAAAAGCTGTGAAATCTGATATCCGAGCTGCTTGCTGCATATTGTGAGTAACGATCGCGATCGTTAATTGCGATCGCAAACTATGGAGAAGCTCCTCAACTTTCATCGTCGCAATCGGGTCAAGAGCCGAACAAGGCTCATCCATCAAGAGAATTTTGGGTTTGACTGCTAAAGCACGAGCAATGCATAGTCGCTGTTGTTGACCGCCAGAAAGTCCTAAAGCGGATTTATTCAGTTTATCTTTCACCTCATCCCAAAGAGCAGCGTCTTTCAAGGCAGATTCGACAATCTCATCAAATTCTGCTTGAGGACGCCTCATGGCTATTTTCACTCCGTAGGCAACATTTTCGTAAATGCTCATGGCGAAGGGGTTTGGCTTTTGGAACACCATGCCAATTTGGCGGCGTAGCCTATTTGAGTTGATTCGAGAGTCATAAATATTCTGACCAAAAAATTCTACGCACCCTTCAACTTTCACAGGCCCTTCTAATTCGCTAATCCGATTGAGGGTTTTGATGAACGTAGATTTACCACAACCACTTGGCCCAATAATTGCTGTTATGTGGTTTTGATAAATATCCATTGATATGCCTTCAATTGCTTTGGAAGTGCTGTAATAAAAGCTCAGATTTTTAACTTTGATGGCTGGAATTAAGTTACTCATACTTAACCAAAGGTGTGAAACAAAAATTGAGTTTTACTTTGTCTCTCTGTTGCTAATAACTAAACGAGAGACAATACTGACACACAAAACTAAGCTGAGTAGAACTATGGAAGTAGTCCAGACCAATTGATTTTTTTGCGGGTCGGGGTCGTTGTAAAGGTTAAAAATCAACACTGGTAAGGAAGCTGTTGGACTTAACAATCCTTCTGACCAATCTAGACTAAACAAAGCAGTAAAAATTAGAGGTGCTGTTTCACCAGCCGCACGAGCTACAGCTAATAAAATGCCTGTAGTAATCCCAGGTATTGCAGCAGTAAAAACTATACGAAAAGTAGTTTGTAAGCTAGTCCCTCCTAAAGCGGCGGAGGCGAGGCGTTGAGTAGTGGGAATGAGTTTTAAGGATTCTTCTGTTGTGAGTACGATAACGGGTAGCATAATGACGGCTAAAGCAAAGCCACCTGCGATCGCACTAAATCCTTTAGTTACTAAAACAATCACACCGTAAGCGAATATACCTACAATAATCGAAGGTACACCTGTAAAAATCTTAGTAATAAAACGAACAAAACCAATAGTTGGGTTAGTTTGATTAAATTCCGCTAAAAAAATTCCTGTCATTATCCCTGTGGGAATGCTTAACAATGCACCAATTAGCACCATTGTGATCGTACCAAGGATGGCATTACCAAACCCATTATCAATTACTGTTTTGACAAACATTTCTGGATTGAGTCCAGATATTCCTCGCACAACAATTTCCCATAAAAGTGATAGCAAAGGAACAAGTGCTAGACCTGTAAAAATAAAGGCGATCGCATTCATTGCATAGGTAAACAGTAGTCGCCTTGTTGGTAAAGGGCTGCATAATTCTGTTGCTAATTTTTTGCTTTCAGGCTGGAGATAACCACTCATTTTTTTGAAAGTTTATGATATTTAAGCTTTTTATTGAGATGTGATCTAGTTCAGTGTTCTATTTATTTTTCCTACCAACCCACTGCACTAATAACACTGCACCTATATTTACTGCTAGAGTTAACCCAAACAAAATTAATCCCAAATAACTTAAAGCGCCAATATGCAATCCTGGTTCGGCTTCTGCAAATTCATTGGCTAATACAGAGGGAATTGTATAAGCCGGATCAAGTAAAGATAGACTGATTTGAGCAGAGTTACCAATCACCATAGTCACAGCCATTGTTTCGCCCAAAGCACGTCCGAGAGCAAGCATTATTGCACTCATAATTCCAGAAAACCCAGATGGTAGCAAGACCCAAAAAATTGTTTCCCAGCGTGTACCACCTAAAGCCATAGATGCGCTGCGTAATTCTTTAGGTATGGCTAGCAATACTTCACGGGTAATTGCTGCCATTGTTGGCAAAATCATAATAGCTAGAATAATGCCAGCAGTTAACATATTCGTTCCAACAGGATCTACTGTATTAAATAGTGGTATCCATTTGAAAACGATCGCTAGCCACTTTTGCAGAGGTTCTAAAACCGGAATAAAGACGAAAATAGCCCATAAACCAATGATCACACTAGGAATTGCTGCAATTAATTCAACCACAAATGCTAAAGTTGTTCGTACCGATAAAGGTAAGAAATTTTCACTAGTTACTAAAGCGACGGCAATTCCTACTGGTACAGCAAATAAAATAGCGATCGCGCTACTTACTAAAGTTCCATAAATATAAGGTAAAGCACCAAAAATCTGATTACCTGTATCCCAATCTTGACCCCACAAAAACCCAAGTCCAAACTCTACAATGGCTGGTTGAGCTTCACGGAAAATTACCCAACTCATCGCAAATAGCACCGCAACAGTAATTACGGTAAAAAGGTACACAAGTTGTTTAAATCCTTGGTCAAACCAGAAATCTGTTCTACTTGTAGCTGTCAGATCAAGATTTTCATCAGCTAAATTCTGTTGAATTGATAAATTATTTTTGGTTGGTTCTGATGATGTCATTACATTAGAAATATAGTCTTTTTTCATGTAGGTAGGGTGGAGAAATCCCCCACCCTATTCAGCCTTGCCATTACCCACATTTTTGTAACAGTCAAAATATCATACTGACTGTCATCCCGCCCAGAACAAAAGTTCCGGGCTAATAGCTAAAGTCCACGAAGAGTGGACTGAAATATGCAGTTTAGTCTACTGAAGTAGACTTGTGTTACTTGCCTTGGAATTGATTCCAAGCCAGAGATTAAAAATATCTGGTAATCACAAGCCCTATTAAGCAAGAAAATTAGTCAGATGACAAATTAAGGCTTAACAGTGCTATTTACTGTCTGAAGTACTCGGTTTGCCACATTAGATGGAATCTTAGTGTAGCTGAGGTCATCGTTATATTGTTGACCATCTGTCAGCACCCAATTAATCCATTTCTTCACAGCCTCAGCTTTAGAAGCATTAGCATACTGCTTATAAATCATCATCCAAGTAAGACCTACGATAGGATAACCTTGTCCTGGATCTCCTACAAAAACGCGATAGTTATCTGGAAACGTCACAGCTGATAAAGCTGCGTTTGCAGATTCTAAAGAAGGAGCAACAAATTCTCCTTGCTTGTTTTGTATCAGCGCTGATTTCAATTTGTTTTGAGTAGCGTAGGCATATTCAACATAACCAATTGAGCCAGGAGTACGAGATACTAAGGCAGCTACGCCAGGATTACCTTTACCTTTGAGGACATTTGGTAATGTCCACTTAGGAGCAGTGTTAGCTCCAATTCTTCCTTTAAAATAAGAGCTGATGGTACTCAAGTGATTGGTGAAAATGAAAGTTGTACCACTACTATCAGCACGAACAGCAAATTTAATTGGTTGATTTGGTAGATTTACACCAGGATTATCAGCTTTAATTTTTGCATCATTCCAGTTAGTAATTTGACCAGCATAAATTGCTGGAAGTGTGGCGCGAGATAATTTGAGACTGTTAACACCTGGAAGATTATAAACAACAGAAACAGCACCGCCTGCTGTAGGTACTAAGATTGCACCATTTTTGACTTTAGCAATTTCCTCATCTTTCATTGCGGCATCACTACCACCAAAGTCAACAGTTCCAGCAATAACTTGACGAATACCGCCACCACTACCAATTGCTTGGTAATTAATTTTTAAGTCGGAATGTTTTTTCCTAACTTCACGAGCATACCGTTCGTAAAGCGGAGCCGGAAAAGTTGCTCCTGCACCATTCAAAGTTTCGGCTTGAGCGATCGCAGTAAAAATCGGACTAAGTGCAATAGCAGATGTCACTACTGAAGTAGTAACTACACGACTCAAAATTGTAGTTGAAAAAATCATATTACCTCGTATTAAAGGGAGATTTTACTGTTGTAATTACAGCCTTGAAATAAGGTACATTTTTTATGGTTAAAGGCAATTTAACAGTAGGTAAACAAATAATTAAAATATTTTTAACTTTTAATTGTAAAAAGACATATATTATGCTCAAATTAAGAGTTAAATATTTTAAATATAAATAAATTATTAATTTTTAAAGGAATAATTTATTAAAACAATTAATTAAAGCTCATAAAAACTATCAATACAATATAGTTTTCTATCTTTAGTTTTATGTAACCTATTTTTTATAGTTAGAAACGAAAAAGCCAACTAGCCTAAGTTGGTTAATTACTTAAGCGATCGCAAACTTCTAAAAATTTATAAAAATATAAAAAACTGGCAGGGGTCATATAACAAGACTGCCTACCAGGAAGGTATAGTTTCTTATGGCCATGTTTGAGCAGGTTAGCGCTTATTTGCAATAAATAATGCTTATCCCAGGTTAGAATAACCAAATTATTTGTAAAACATAGTTAAGAAAAATGAATAAATAGATTAAGTTGTAGTTAAAGCTAACAATTTCCCAGATTGTGAAGAAAGAGGTGGGGAGTGGGGGCAGAGGGGCAGTGCTTCACTTCCTTCCCTACGGGAGGCTGCGCCCTAAGCGTAGCTATGCCGCAGGCTTTACGGCTTCTCTACGAGACGCTACGCGTAGCTTGCTTCCCCGTAGAGGTACGCTCAGGACAAGTCGCTCAGCAACCGGAGCTTGTACAGACGCGATTAATCGCGTCTCTACTCTTAACCCTTGTACAGACGCGATTAATCGCGTCTCTACTCTTAACAAATGACAAATGACTAAATAATATAAGAAAGCGCTTTACACTTCTTAAATATTCAAGTTTATTAGAACAATGGCAAGAGATTTGCGAGGATTCATCAAAATTCTAGAACAAAGAGGTCAATTACAGCGGATCTCAGCTTTAGTTGACCCAGAGTTAGAAATTGCTGAGATTTCCAATCGGATGCTGCAAAAAGGTGGGCCAGGGTTGTTGTTTGAAAATGTCAAAGGCGCTTCTTTCCCAGTGGCGGTGAATTTGATGGGAACTGTGGAAAGAATTTGCTGGGCGATGAATATGCAGCATCCAGAAGAGTTGGAAACTCTGGGGAAAAAGCTGAGTATGCTGCAACAACCGAAACCACCGAAGAAGATTTCCCAGGCAATAGATTTTGGTAAAGTGCTATTTGACGTAGTTAAGGCGAAACCAGGACGGGACTTTTTTCCCGCTTGTCAACAAGTGGTAATTCAGGGAAATGATGTAGATTTGCATCAGTTGCCTTTAATACGCCCTTATATTGGTGATGCTGGCAAGATTATCACGCTGGGGTTAGTGATTACCAAAGATTGCGAGACAGGTACACCCAATGTAGGTGTGTATCGCTTACAACTGCAATCACAGAATACAATGACGGTTCATTGGCTATCGGTGCGTGGTGGGGCGAGGCATTTGCGAAAAGCGGCCGAACGTGGGAAAAAATTAGAAGTAGCGATCGCACTCGGCGTTGATCCTCTAATTATTATGGCAGCTGCTACGCCCATACCTGTAGATTTATCAGAATGGCTATTTGCAGGACTTTACGGCGGTTCGGGTGTGCAGTTGGCGAAGTGCAAAACCGTAGATTTGGAAGTTCCCGCAGATTCGGAATTTGTTTTAGAAGGGACGATTACACCGGGGGAAGTTTTACCAGATGGGCCTTTTGGCGACCACATGGGTTATTACGGCGGCGTAGAAGATTCGCCGTTGATTCGCTTCCAATGTATGACGCACCGCAAAGATCCGATTTACTTAACAACATTTAGCGGTCGTCCACCCAAAGAAGAAGCGATGATGGCGATCGCGCTCAATCGCATCTATACCCCTATTCTGCGACAACAAGTATCAGAAATTGTTGATTTTTTCTTACCAATGGAAGCTTTGAGTTACAAAGCTGCGATTATTTCCATTGATAAAGCATATCCCGGACAAGCGCGACGGGCGGCTTTAGCATTTTGGAGTGCTTTACCACAATTCACATACACGAAGTTTGTCATTGTTGTAGATAAAGACATAAATATTCGTGATCCGCGTCAGGTAGTGTGGGCGATTAGTTCCAAAGTTGACCCCACACGAGATGTGTTTATTTTGCCAAATACACCCTTTGACACTCTAGATTTTGCTAGTGAAAAGATTGGTTTAGGTGGACGGATGGGAATTGATGCTACCACGAAGATTCCCCCAGAAACAGAACATGAGTGGGGCGCGCCTTTAGAGTCAGATCCAAATGTAGCGGCGATGGTAGAGAGGCGATGGGCAGAATATGGTTTGGCTGACTTACAGTTAGGAGAAGTTGACCCAAATCTGTTTGGCTACGATATGAAGTAAAGTGTTGGATTGTAACCAATAAAAATCTCCACTAGCTATCAGTTTGGCTGATTTTCGTCAGTCAAACTGGCAAAATAATAAAATTTCAGAAAGAAAAATCTGAATAATCTAGTTTGAGATAAATTTTTCTTTTATTATCAGAAAAAGCTCTGAAACAATCAAGCATTTTTGTATTATCAATTAACTCTATTTTTTCAGGTATGATGTGAGGTACAAATCAGACAACAGTCTTAGGTACTGATACCAGGAAAAAAAAGATAATATGACAAAAAATGGAAAGCATTCACCATCAAAGCTAGCGATAGTATTAGGACTAAGTTGTATTAGCGTTATCAATACTGGTATAGCCAATCAAGTTGTTTTAGCAAAATTAACTAATGAAAATAAGTGTGATATTCTTGCCTACGTGACTGACACAGATCTACAAGGTTTAAATGTGCGGAGTGGTGCAAGTGCCAGAAACAGAATTCTGGGGCAAATACCTATTCATGAAACAGTTCAGATTGTTGCAGCCTTGGGGAAATGGGTACAGATTACTAACGCTAGCGATGGTTTTCAAGGAACTGGATGGGTTTTTGTGCAAAGCTTAGGCATATCATCGCGGGGCTATGCTACCAATGGCGTAGACATTTACGCTAATGCTAATCAGCAAAGCCGAAAAGTGGGAAAAATTCCCGCTGGTGTGAATATCAAACTGTTAGGCTGTCAGGGAGATTGGGCACGGGTAGAATATCAAGGTGTTAAGGGTTGGTTGGCAAGGGAAGATCAGTGTGGTGCTGCCCTCACTAGTTGTTCTTAGAACTACACACCCTTCTACCACGAAAAAGAAGGGGTTAAAATAAAAGTCAAAAACTTGGTTTTGAGGTATCTGTATGCCTTCCCCATTTCCAGGAATGAATCCGTATTTAGAAGATCCTGAATTATGGCCAGGAGTACATGGGAGACTAATAGTAGCGATCGCAGATTTCCTCTCTCCTCAACTGCGTCCCAAATATTTTGTCGCCATTGAAGAACGAATTTATCAAACTACTGGCGATGATAGACTCTTGGTTGGGATTCCCGATGTGGTGATACAAAATTCACAGACAGCAATAAATCCTCAGATGCCGAATGTAGCTGTAGCTGCACCTGTCGTTCAACCTAAAACTGTGACAGTTCCTATGCCGGAGACAACGAACGAGAGATATTTAGAGGTGCGAAAGGTAGGAACAAAAGAAGTGGTGGCAGTGATTGAGATTCTCTCACCGAAAAATAAACGCGCAGGAGAAGGACGCACCGCATACGAGAATAAGCGACAGCGCGTATTAGGAAGTTCAACACATCTACTAGAAATTGATTTATTGCGTACCGGGGAACCAATGCTAGTTTTTGGCGATGGTACGCAAAATGATTACCGTATTTTAGTTAGTCGAGGGGAAAATCGTCCGCAATCTGATTTATATGCCTTTAATTTACAAAATGCAATTCCTTCATTTTCCTTGCCTTTGCGAACTGGCGATCGTGAACCTTTAATAGATTTGCAGAGTTTATTGACTGGGATTTATGACCGCGCAAGTTACGACTTAGTAATAGATTATAGTCAAGAACCAGCATCACAATTGTCAGAAGAGAATAGAGTTTGGGTGAATGCAGTGTTACGAGAAAAAGGACTGCGTTAAAGAAGAAAATAAAGACGTTTACATTGGCGTAAGTGTGCAAAGCATTCTTGCTCCCCTTACCTCACCATCTACCACCAACTTCGATAAAATCACTATGGTGCTACTTAACCCTGAGACTGATGAAAAGCGATCGCTCCCTTTCTCAACCCTCCCTTCAACGTCCTGAACTACTTGCACCAGCAGGTAACTGGGACTGTGCTAAAGCTGCTGTGGAAAATGGGGCAGATGCGATTTACTTCGGCTTAGAGCGGTTCAATGCCCGAATGCGGGCGCAAAATTTTACTGAGGCAGACTTACCCCAATTAATGGCATTCCTGCACCTCCGGGGCGTCAAGGGCTACGTTACGCTCAATACATTAATCTTTCCTAAAGAGCTAGCTGAGGCACAACAATATCTCCGCACAATTATTGCCGCAGGTGTCGATGCGGTGATTGTTCAAGATGTGGGTATATGTCGGCTTATCCGTCACATCTCGCCCGATTTTCCCATCCATGCCTCAACCCAAATGACTATCACTAGTGCGGCTGGGGTGGAATTTGCCAAATCTCTTGGCTGTCAATTGGTGGTGCTGGCGCGTGAATGTTCTTTAAAGGAAATCAATAAAATCCAGCAGCAGATTACTCGACAGGATGCTTCGCTGCCTCTAGAGGTCTTTGTTCACGGTGCTTTGTGTGTGGCGTATTCCGGTCAGTGTTTAACTAGTGAAGCTTTAGGCGGACGTTCTGCTAACCGAGGTGAATGTGCTCAAGCTTGCCGAATGCCCTACGAGTTAATTACTGATGGGGAAACTGTAAATTTAGCGGAGCGCAAATACTTACTTAGTCCCCAAGACCTAGCAGGGTTAGAAGTTCTGCCAGATTTAGTTAAGTCAGGAGTCACTTGTCTCAAGATTGAAGGTCGTCTAAAAGCCCCAGAGTATGTTGCCAATGTCACCCGTGTTTATCGAGAAGCCCTTGATCGTGTGATGGTGCAATTGGCAAAAGAGAAGGCTATGCCAACAACGAAACTCCCCCATTTGCCCATCTCCCCCTCAATTTCCCAGGAACGATATAACTTAGAAATGGCATTTTCTCGCGGACTATACACAGGCTGGTTTGGCGGGATTAATAATCAAGAATTGGTTCATGCCCACTTTGGTAAAAAGCGTGGAGTTTACTTGGGTAAAGTCACTCGCATCCACAACGAACAAGTGACACTCAGACTGGAAGCACCAGTGAAACCAGGAGATGGAATTGTTTTTGATTGCGGTCATCCAGAAGCCAAGGAAGAAGGTGGTCGGGTTTACGCGGTGGTGCAGAAGGGTAAAGAAGCTATGCTGACCTTTGGCTGGCATGACTTAAATCTGCGTCGCGTGCATGTAGGCGATAAAGTTTGGAAAACCAGTGACCCAGAACTTGATAAGCAATTGCGTCAGAGTTTTGCTGGAGAAAATCCGCAATTTCAGCGTCCCATTCACATGGAAGTTTATGGAGAAGTTGGTCAGACATTAATGGCGATCGCCCGTGATGATCTCGGTAATATTGTACAAGTAGAGTCTGCAATTTCCCTTGTGGAAGCGCACACTAAGCCCCTAACTACAGACCGTTTACAAGAACAGTTGGGTCGTCTTGGTAATACCCCCTTCTGTTTGGGAACTTTAAGCAATCATCTTAACGGTACTGTTATGCTGCCCGTTAGTGAGTTGAACCGAATACGGCGAGAAATCGTGACGCAGTTGGAACAGTTGCGAAGTCAACCCAAACGCTGGCAATTATCTTTAAATGCTTCCCTAGCAGATTTACTTCCCTCCCCCACTCCTCCTCTCCCCCTTTCCCCCTCACTCATCGTCTTAGTCAGAAATCTCCAGCAACTCCAAGCCGCACTCCAAGCCGGAATCCAAACGCTGTATTGTGAATTTGAAGACCCCCGCGCTTACAGAAAGGCTGTGCAGATGGTACGCGACGGTCAAACTATTGCTAATCAAACTATCTGGGTTGCGCCTCCCCGGATTACTAAACCTGGAGAAAACTGGATTTTGCAGCAAATACGTGCCTCAGAAGCAGATGGCTATCTCGTACGAAACTATGACCAACTGCAATTCTTTGCAGCAGACCGCTGTATTGGAGATTTTTCGCTTAATATTGCCAACTCCTTAACGGCGGACTACTTTCAGCATCACTTTGGCTTAGAACGGCTAACGGCTTCCTATGATTTAAATATCACCCAACTGGAAGACTTGCTTATCAGTTGTTCACCCCAGTGGTTTGAGGTGACAATTCATCAGCATATGCCAATGTTTCATATGGAGCATTGTGTTTTTTGTGCCTTTCTATCGACTGGTACAGATTACACCAACTGTGGACGACCTTGTGAAAAGCATGAAGTTAAATTAAAAGATCGCGTCGGTAGTGAACACGTCCTCAAGGCAGATGTAGGTTGCCGCAATACTGTATTTAACGGCACTGCTCAAACGGGAGCCGAGTACGTACAACGTCTCATAGATTTAGGATTAAGTCACTTTCGCATTGAATTTGTGAATGAGACTCCAGATCAAGTGGCGAAAACGATATATTGCTATAGTCAACTACTGCAAGGCAAGATTACAGGCTCCCAACTCTGGCGAGAGTTGAAGTTGCAAAATCAACTGGGTGTGACTCGTGGCCCTATGGGAATATCTGCATTGAGGTCATAACTCAATACGGTTCGGGAAGGAAACAGTTGATTGACAATTATTTCTTCCCCCCCTGCCTCAACGAAGAAACTCCTTAACCGAACGGTATTGGGTTATAGTTCATTTTGCGTAGGCAAAGCTTGCCGGAGGTATTGCCCAGCTTGAAAAATCTGTTAGGCGATCAAATTCAATAGACCTCTTGCATAAGTCGAGATTTGTTAAATCGAACCACAGATAAACACTGATGAACACCGATATTTATCTGTGTTCATCGGTGGTTTATTTTAGTCTTATTCCAATTTTTGCAAGAAGTCTAATTATGGGAATATGGGCGATAAGATCATGAAAGTACCCAAGCAAAACGTTAAACTGCTCGATTACAGCCAAGTAAATGCATCAAATGAGTTTGTACCTAATCCTCCTGCGCTTTCCAGCTTTGGCTGCTGGGAGAATATTCATTTTGAACACCACCAACAACCAGCCTTTGAAGTAGCCGAACATCATCATACATGGCACATTATTGCTTATGGCTATCTTGGCAACTCATTGGGAGAACGCTGGCTGGATGGAACTCGCAGGGAAGAAAGACGGGAACGGGGAGACATTGCAATTATTCCTGCGGGAATTTCCCATAGCTGTAATTGGAATACGGAAGCGGAGTTTACGATTTTAGTAATTGAACCTGCATTTCTCAAACAAATTGGTGAAGATTTTATAGATAGCGATCGCATTCAACTAATTCCTCAGTTTATGTCTGAGCAAGACTTACTAATACAGAGTATTTTCTCAACTTTAAGAGATGAATTAGAATCGAGTCAAATTGGTGGTAAATTACTAATTGATAGCCTGAAAACTACATTAGCAATTCACTTTCTACGAAAATATTGCACAACAAAAACGAAGCTTTTTAGCTACAAAGATGGATTATCAACTATCAAATTACAAACGATAAAAGACTATATTAACGAACATCTGCATCAAGATTTAAAGTTAATTGAAATTGCTGCGATCGCAAAAATTAGTCCCTATCACTTTTTGCGTTTATTCAAGCAAGGTACGGGTATAACTCCTCACCAATATATATTACAGTGTCGAATTGAGAAAGCAAAGTTTTTATTGCAGCATAGCGAACTTAGTATTGCTGAGATTGCTGTCAGGGTGGGTTTTTGCGACCAAAGTCACCTAACTCAGTCTTTTAAACGAATTATGGGTGTTACACCGAAACAATTCCTGCGAGGATAATCGCAATAATTTAATAATAAAGCGCAATTTTTTTCTAGAGTCCCGAACCGCAAATTTTCTAAGCTATCAGCAGCATTGGAAAATCACAGCGATAAAATCTGGAAAATACAAATGACAAATCTCGAAATCAATACAAAAACAGTCAAAATACCTAATAATGACTTATTAATTGACGCTTATCTCGCACAACCAGCAAGAAAGGGAAGCTTTGGTGCAGTTATTGTTTTCCAAGAAATCTTTGGCGTTAATGAAAATATTCGAGATATTACCGAATTAATCGCGAAACAAGGATATGTTGCCATCGCACCTGCGATGTATCAACGTATTACTCCTGGTTTTGAATTTGGATTTAGTGAAAAAGATCTAGGCTACAGTCCTGAAGCCTATCAATTGGGTTTGCAATACTATCAACAAGTAAAATATTGGGAAATATTTAGCGATATTCAAGCTACTATCGCATATCTCAAAACTTTACCTAATGTAAAAACTGATTCCATTGGTTCCATTGGTTTCTGTTTTGGTGGCCACGTTGCTTATATGGCTGCAACTTTACCCGATATCAAAGCCACAGCTTCCTTCTACGGAGGTGGGATTACAACGAATTCTTATGGAGAAGAAATACCAACATTGAATCGAACCAAGGAAATCAAAGGTACTATTTACACTTTCTTTGGTACAAAAGATTTATTCGTTTCTCAGGAAGAAAATAAAAAAATCGAAGCAGAGTTACAGAAACATCAAATCAATTATCGTGTATTTCGATATGAAGCAGAGCATGGATTTTTTGCTGGATTATTCATCGATAAGTACCCATTTTTTGCACAGCATCCAAGCTTGAATAAAGAAGCTGCGATTGATGCTTGGGGAAAGGTTCTCGAACTTTTTCAAAATAATCTCAAAGATTAGCGATGGTCGGAAACACGCATAATTGCGATCGCAACTTTCGTGATAGGTTCTTAAATATTTTTATAAACTACCCCAGTCCGTTGTAAGTTTTGCAAAAATGCTGGCATGATCGCAATACCCATTTAGGCTGCAACTAATACCGTTTCACCTTAAAAGTTATACAGATTGCAAGTATGGGAGGCTGGGGGGCAGGGCAGGGCTGTTTCATTTTACAAGATGAAGGAGTTTGTCAATATCATGAGAGATAAATCGTTGGGCAATTATAATGGAATGTTAACCATTTCGACGAAGTATATTGAGAGCGATGGCGCGAATGATGGAAAGATTTACCGGAGCATTGCCCATACGGATTGTCGAACTATCTTCTTTCAACACAACATCTTTGACCCAATGGAGGCAATTTTCGATACCCCAATGAGCGCGAATACCACAAGCAAATTCCTTTGCTGTACAAATTGGACTGCTAATATAACAGACCATTTCATGATATTTCTTACCTTTTCTTGTACCAATTCTTTCGACCCTAACTAAAGATTGTATTCCCGTCCATTCTGGGTCAATTCCATTGATATCATGAAAAACTTCGACAGTACGTGTCGTTAATCTATAAGAGCGTCTTTTCTGTCTCAACTATACTATTGTTCTGAAGTCTTCTACTCGCTTCAAGTGTTCAATCAGCACCGCACCCATGATTTTTATCCCTTCAACCCCTTGCTATTTTACCCATTTTAGGGAATGAAACAGCCTTGCTTCAAAAGGGGGTTGGGGGATTTAAAACGACGGGAAATTGAGTCTTTGATCTGAAGTTGACACTAATGAGCTTGGGGGCAAGCCACGGCGCATCTACGCAGCTATGAACATACTTACACATTTAATACTTCTATCTGAAGGAGAGTATAAAAATGTCAGTCAAGGCTAGTAAGATTACTTTTAATTTACTAATAAAACTAATGTCATGCCTAGCTCAACTTTTTGGAAAAACATAGCTCAGGTAACTGCAAGTGCAACACTTGGCATTACTATGCTGACTGCGGTAGAAACTGCCCCGGCTAGTGCGGCACAGTTGCAAACCTTCAAGTTTTCTGGAACTTTTGGGGACGAAAATTTTTTAATACCTGGATATACAGGTCAAGTATCTGAGGATGTTAAAGGTTTGGCAGGAGGTTCATTTGATGGAACATTCACAGTAGATGTGGATGAACTGCCTACTACACAAGATGCTTATCAAACTATTTTTGTAGATTGGAATTTGAATTTAAGAAATTCTTCTGGTTATAAAGCAGAAGTATTCTATCCAGTTATTGGGGCTGCGGCACCAGATAGTATTTTGTTCTACCCTCTTTATGAGTATGAAACTTCTAGTTTAGAATTATACGTTAATAAGAACTTTAAAGGTACAACTACAGGACGTCCAGTAAACCGTGGGCTTAGTTCTCCTGTATATGGAAGGTTTTCGCAAACTATAGGCAGGTATGATTTCTTGGGTGAAATCTATGTAACTTCGTTTCGCAGCGAACCAGTTCCCGAACCTTTTACCATTGCTGGTACAGCAGTTGCCGCTACTATGGGGTTGTGGATGAAGCGTAAACAAAAAGTGTCTCGATAAATTAAGTAGAGACGTGAAATTTCGCGTCTCTACTTACCAATTGCTGAATTCTCTAGAGAGGTTGACTTTTTAAAACTCCTATTTCTCGTTGTATGGGCAAGACATCTAAAATATCAGTCTGAGAACAATATTTTAAGTCTTCATAACATTCCAAGCGCAATAGTCGCTGACCGTGACTAGCTTGGTGCAATAATCCCAATAAGTCGCTTTGCCACTGAGAGTAAAGAGCGATCGCGCTAATTACTTCATCATTACCAGCTAATTCCGCCTGCGACAATTTAGTTTGCTGCACAAGACTATGGGCGATTGCGCCTGCACAAACTGTATCTTCTAAAGAAAAAGAGCCTTCCCAACCTGAACCAACAATCCATACTGTTTCTGGTTGCTTTTCCAATAGATACTGCACCACCGCCGCCCGATTGATCAAGGCTGCTGCTAATACAGCTGGGGATTCTTGTACTCGTTGTAAAGCGCGAGTGCCATTAGTAGTACTGATAAACAAGCGACGTCCCGCCACTAATTCTTGTGTGCAATCAAGGGGAGAGTTACCTAATTCAAAGCCAGTTACTTTCGCGCCGCCGCGTTCTCCGGCTCGTAGGCGTTTTTCTGAAGGCCATTTTTCGCTAACTTCGATTAGTTGATCTAAATCACTGAAGACTTGCACAGCTTCGCCTCCAGCCGCTAGGACAGTCGCGATTGTGCTAGTGGCTCGCAAGACATCGACTGCGATCGCACAATCTGGCGCTTTATCCGTTGGAGTCAATTCCGGAGTGTGGTATACGAATAGCTTCACGCGCTGGATACACCTGCTCTAATTACTATTGCCGCAAATAACATTTTACCCACTTGGTGTCACTAACTACAGTTACAGTTGACCATAGAGTGTTTTTTAGCATTCAAATCCACGATACATACCATTCATAAAATCCGAAAAAAGTCTAAAAAAGCCTGCTCGCATACTTCTAGGCTTTCAGACTTGCCGCACTATCTTGTAATCTGAAAAAAGAACAGAGCTTCTAAAGCTCTGTTTGACGCTTCAAGTTGGTATTACTAAGTACCCTGACGCCTGCTAACTCCACTCCGCTCATCCCAAATACCAAAACTGATATGGCTCCTTTACCCGATTACCGCCCTAAACAATTGTCTGTAGGCCCTTTGGAAGCGGAAATTTTAAATATTATCTGGGAACTTGGTTCAGCTACAGTCAAAGATGTACACGATCGCATTCTGGCTGATCCCAACCGAGAATTAGCTTATACTTCTGTAACCACCGTTTTGCGTCGTCTCACTGATAAAGGTTGGCTGACATGCGATAAACAAGGACGGGCATTTTACTGGCGACCATTGCTGACTAAGCAGCAATCAGCGGTAATTAAAGCACACGAGCAGTTGCAGCGATTTCTAGCGGTTGGAAATCCTGATGTTGTCGCTGCTTTCGCAGATAGTCTCGATGAAGCAGCCAGCGAGCAAATAGAAGCGATCGCCAAACGTATTCAAGCTGCACGCCAAGCCAGGGAGGAAAAATGATGCATCTCATGATGATTGTGATTGTTTTGGCAGTTGCTTGGTGGTTGAGATGTTCTTGGAATCAACCCCAAGGTAGTTGGAATCTGCGCTGGCGGCGATCGCTGTTTTTATTTCTTTTCCCCCCCTTACTAATTTTCATGACTGCGATCGCCATACTGTGCATGGGCCCTCAAGGACAAATGGGCGGGATGTATACAGGATGGGTCAGCTATGTGTTGGCAGTGATATTTATGGCATTTTTTGCCATTTTGTGTATTAAACTTGCTTTTCAGGGGTTGCAGTCTGTAAAATCTGCCCGCAACTGTTCTCTAGTTAATCTCGGCGATAGACAAGCTAGGCTACTTCAAACAGATGCACTGTTTGCCGGTCAAATCGGTTTTTGGCAACCTGAACTAGTAGTAAGCCAAGGCTTATTGCAAACTCTCTCACCCAATCATTTAGAAAGCGTCTTAGCCCATGAGCAAGGGCATCACTATTATAGGGATACGTTCTGGTTTTTCTGGCTGGGTTGGGTGCGTTCCTGCACTGCATGTTTGCCAAATACAGAGCCTTTGTGGGAAGAACTGTTAGTTTTGCGTGAAATACGTGCTGACGGTTATGCAGCATTGCAAGTAGATCCTCTGGTGCTAGCGGAATCACTTTTATTAGTGGTTAGTACTAAACCTGTATTATCAGAAATTTGCTGTGCTGCATTAGGTTCCTCTGGTGCAGATCGCTTAGAACAAAGAATCGAAGCCCTATTAGCGCCACCAGAACCAATCCAAGAAATTCAATTGCAGTCCTGGCATGGTTTTCTTTTGGCGTTATTGCCTTTAGTGGCTGTGATATTTCATAGTTAAGTTGAATTTAGCA
Source organism: Komarekiella atlantica HA4396-MV6 (assembly GCA_019359395.1). Classification (GTDB taxonomy): domain Bacteria; phylum Cyanobacteriota; class Cyanobacteriia; order Cyanobacteriales; family Nostocaceae; genus Komarekiella; species Komarekiella atlantica. Next base: position 199,752 of record JAHHHK010000001.1, on the reverse strand, counting down.
AGCTACTACAGCACGAAACTGCGACAGTAGCAACATCCGTCATCCCTGTAGTGACATCCGTCATCTCTATAGTGACATCCGTCGTCTCTGTAGTGACATCCGTCATCCCTGTAGTGACATCCGTCGTCTCTGTAGCGACATCCGTCGTCTCTGTAGCAATGTCGGTTGCCACATAACGATGAAAATTTTGAATAGGACTGTTATATTACTCTTCTTCTAGCAACTGTTCTATATATTTTTGCACCAAAGGCACTTGAAAAGCATTGCCTTCTGGAGTCAAGATTTCTTTTCGCGTTAGTTTGCGGACAACGCCTTTGTCTTGCTGTGTGGGAGTTTCTCCGTGGATTATCCGGCGCAGGAGAGAGCGATCGCTCTCTGCTAAACTCGTCCATAATTCCTGAAAATACTGATCTCCTCGCTCCAGCACAACAGGAATAATCTTTTTAACATCTTGTACAGTTGCTTTTACTGTATCTGCTTCTCGCGTGTTTCTTCTGATATCGCGGTTTAGCGACTCCACTAACTCGTAACACACCAACTGAACAAGAAAAGGCTGACAGTGAGTAACTTGGATAATTGCATCTACAGTAGTTGGTTTATAGATATTGTGGAAGTTCTCTACTGGCTGTCGAATCAAATCACAGGCTTCTGACTCTTGCAAGTAAGTCATTCGCAAAGCACGGGTGTTAATTAGATAGTCACTCCAATAAGCGGGAAGTTCAGATAACTCGTGCGAACCACTAAAAAGTAGAATCCACTTGCGTTGGTGTTGCAGCAGGTTACGAATAAAGTTGAGCGGTACACGGCTACTTGTTGCTTCCACTACCTCACCCAAGCGCTCATATTCATCTAGACACAAGAGAAATCGCTTACCAGGATTGCCGCGTTCTATTTCTGTTAACCAAGTTTGCAGCGCGGGAAATGGATCTTCAGCTAGTTTATTAACATCTGGACGAGGTAAGTATACTCTGCGGGGTAATCGCCGTGCAGCTTCGATAATTTGTTGAGCTAAATTTTCTGCCAATCCTTTTAACGTTGTGGCTGATGCTGCTCCTTGTAAATCTACCAGCAAAGGTACAATATTTGCTTGTATTCTGTAAGGTAAATATTTCAGCGCTGAAGTTTTCCCTGTCCTCCGCCCTCCATAGAGTAACAACACTGGCGGTTGCTCAGAAAGTGCCAAAGTTTCAATTTCCCGAAATATATCAATTCGCCCTTTGAAACGATTCTTTGCTGTTTCTGGGTCTAGCGAATTACCAGCAATATAAACTTGTCGAATTTCTTGTGACTGCTGTGCCTGTTCGTTTAAAGTGCACTGCGCCGTCTCTAGGATAGTCAGCCAGCTTTGTGCAGCGTTGCCAAAAGAGACACCAACGAGAGCATTTTTTATCAAAGCTAGACTTTGCCCCAGTTGGCGTAATGCGTTGATGGGAATATTCAGTAACTCATATTTACGATAAGGTGAAGTTGCTTCCTCTGATGCCCGTACATCCTGGCTGATATCCAAAAATTGGGGCAGGATAATGCCAAGTTCCTTTGGTGGTGGTGAGGGAATCCACGCTAGTTGGTTAGCAATCTCCACAATATCGCTCAACCTTTGACAACGATTGAGAATATCTACAGCAATACCAGAAATTGCCTGTGCTGCAACTTTTTGCTGATTGGTGGATGTAATTAGATAATTAATAGTCTCACGGGCAGCCATTGGGTTCTTTCGATAAGCCTCTACAATCATCACATCCATGAAAGGCATAGGCAAAATAATCAATTCATCAAAGCGAGGGGGCAGATATCGCAAACAATTTACCCGCTTTCCATTGCGAGACAACAAGAACAGGGTGAGTATCCATAGTAATTCTGGCAACCAGAAGTAAACCCGCAACACACCGAAAATCCACGCCACGCCTCCCGCCACGCCTCCCACCACGCCTCCCGCCACGCCTCCCACCACGCCTCCCGCCACGCCTCCCGCCACGCCTACCGCCACGCCGAACGCCACACCGAACGCCACGCCTACCGTCACACCGAACGCCGCGCCTACTACCATGCCTACCACCACGCCTGGTAAATGAAGTGCCGAAGATATAGTAAGGGCAGCAACATAGAAAGTAACTATTCTATTTTTGTTACTGCCACGGTCTAGAACCCTTCCTAGAAAACCAACCCACCAAAACAACACAGCTTTTAAACCAGTTAAACGACTCACCACTAATCAGAGTGTAAACTGATGCCACGAGCAACACAGCAAACATTGGGACTACAGCAGTTAGCCACCAAACTTGCCCAGCATAGCGACGTAGGCGGGGGTTAGTAAGAAATTCAGCCCGTTTATCAAAAGGGTTATCTATCGGCCTCAGTTCTGGATGAATATCTCGCAGCCAGCTTTTAAAGGTAAATGGCTTGAAGTAAATCCAATAAAGGAGGCGCATACATTCAGCCACATAAGTCCAAAAGCCTGATGCTGGCGACTTATTATTCATGGCTACTTTATCCCTAGCTTGTCACGCACAAAATCCCAAACTTCATTCCAGTGCAGCACACCCACCAAAACTAAAACGAGCAAAAGCAGAATTACCATCCCGATAATCCAATTGCTCACATCATCAACAGTCCCACCAATAAACTTGGCTATTCTACCTAGGCGCACTGGTAAATCCCAAACTAACCAACGTAGCCGTAACTGCCACCACTTTCCTTTCACTTTGGATTTAGGATCTGCAAGCTGTTGTTCAAACTGCTGTTTCGCCCACTTGATTGCCTTACCTTGTTGACGTGCTTCCCACAAATAGTAACCAGCCAATTGCAACTTGTAAGGATGACGATCGCCCCATTGCTGGGCATGATTCTGTTCGTCTACACTCAAAGCAGCACCATTTGTAGAGCGAGTTGGTAAGCGCGACAGTTCAATAGCCTCATCTGTAGTGAGTTCTTTCAAATAAATAGTGTGACCAATATTGAAAAAACTAGAGACAAACCGATGCTCGTTAGCATAAACATCCAGTTGTTTACGCGAAGCCACCACTAGCATCAAGGCGTTGCTATCCATCAGCGATCGCAAATTGTCATAAAACCCATTATCGAATTTATCAGGATATTTCAAAAGGCTTTCAAAATCATCCAGACAAAGAACGGGTAGCTTTCCTTGCTGTTTCCATTCCTTCACCGCATCTGAAAATGCTTGACGATTCAGCGGTTTACTCTTCCAACAATTTTGCAAATTGCGTTAGTGTTTTGTAATACTCGCTGCTCCCAAGTCCGAACGAAATAATACACCAACGAAGATTTACCAATGTGCTTGTCACCAACTATATTGATACTTGTAGGCTGATCGCCCTTCATCCGAGATGCGATCGCATATAATTCATCTTTACGACCAACAAACAGCCTAGGATCTTCAATCATCCCCGCAGCCACAAAAGGATTGTCAGGCAGCGCTCCAGAAGCCATGTAAAGTGTTTATCCTAGTTTCAGCAATTTAAGTGCAATTACTTAAAAGAATAGTACTAGACCCATAATGCTTTTGTCTTCTGTGCGATCGCCAGTTTTCTCAGATATTGATTAATCGCAGAGGAACTCCTTCAGCGAATTTGCTAAAGACTCATGCTGCTTTCGCGTATGTAAATCATCTTTAACTCCCCAGGCTGGATTCGAACCAGCGACCAATCGATTAACAGTCGATCGCTCTACCACTGAGCTACTGAGGATCACTCACAATTTATAATAGTAAGGCTAACGGATAGGATTTGGCAAGTACTTACGCCAAAATATTTTTTTAGATACTTAAATAATAGAATTTTTGCAGCCAAGACCTTCTGTGAAACCCAAGCCCAGACTTTTGGATGCTAATATCTACTGTAATCCCATTCGCAATTCAGCCAAACGCTGCCGTGCTTTAGCATCAATAGCATTGGCTAAAAATCTACTCTTAGATTGTTTACGTGTATGATACTTTTGCCGCATCCGACAAACAGTAGCTTCTACTTCGCCACATAGTTGTTGTGCCGACAACCATTCAGCCCCATACCCCTGTACCATCAACTGCTGTGCCCGATCTGAGGTGGCAACAATCACACGAGAAATCAGAGATTGGGCAACTTGCTGCCGCATGGACGCACATGATTTTTCAATGTAGGTATCTGCCGTCTGTCCAAAATCAGTGTAATAAACTGATAAAAGCTCAGTTATCATTTCTTTATTGCTAGAGGCATTATGGTATTGGGCATCAAAAACTATTTGAGTTACATAACCTTGAAACGCACTATAACCCGTCATCGCCTCAACAAGTTCTCCCCGTGCTGCCTCTAGTCCAGCGCTATCACGAGTTTTTTTAAGGCAAGGCCAAGCGCCAATTATATTGTAACCGTCCACTAACAAAACGGCTTGGAGTAAGGAACGGGGCATGGTTTTTAATCACAATTTTCTAGAGTTAACAAAATTCATTCATAAGATTTATAATAATTGATGCATTGTCTGTAACACTATGTTACACAAGACAAAAATGCCTTAGGTTTATAAAACTGACCCTAAGACAGACGCACCAACTTAAAACGCGCCTTTTTTGAAAAGGCGCGTAGCAGCTTTCTAATATTACTGGGTGCTGAGTATTTACTTCTTCTTACTCAGCACGGGCTAAACGCCCCGCTACTGCTAACGGAACTCGGAACTCAGCACTCAATCAAGAGGCTTCGGTGTTTACCTCCATTAGACGTTGTTTGAGGCGCTGGGCTTCACCCCAATCTACCAAACAGCCTTTTTCTAGTAAGAAAGCACCATCACAGTAATTTAACTCGTCTAATCGATGTGTCACCCACAGAGCTGTAATACCCCTACTTTTGACTAGGCTGCGGACACCAGCTACTAAATCCAATTGGCTATCTGGATCTAGTAAGGCAGTGGGTTCATCTAATAGTAAGACTTCACAGTGACGGGCGATCGCACCTGCGATCGCTACTCGCTGTTTTTGACCTCCAGAGAGCGCATATATAGGACGTCGTTGTAGGGCAAGCAAATTTACAGCCCCTAGCGCCTCCTCAACTCTTGCTCTCACCGCAGCAGAAGGCAACTTTTCTTCCACCAATCCAAACGCTACATCAGCACCAACTGTTGGCATTACCAGTTGATGATCCGGATTTTGGAAGACAAAACCAACAGGATGCAAAACCCGAATTTCGCCAGACTCAGCATACAATAGCCCTGCCAGTAGCCTAAGTAACGTTGATTTGCCACTGCCATTTGTACCCAAGAGCATCCAAAACTCACCCTTGGGTACCTCTAGTGAGCAAGATTTAATTGCTGTTTCACCATTAGGCCAACTGAAGTTTAAATTCTTGACCTCGATGCCCACTTCCGTCATTTATATACCTTGGTTACTCAGCCGCTACTGCAAAAAACCCAGGTGGTCTACCACCAGCAGTGGTTACACCATCCTTCTGAACAATTTGTACTCCAGAAATTTCACTAGCACGAACAGCGATTTTTTTCTCTGTCTTGCCCTCACACTTTAGTTCCACAATGTCAGGATTGCCAGAACGTATTGCTGCCAAAATTAGCTGATAGACAGCCTCAGCATCCTCGGCTGACTTACGTTGTACTGAAATGGGGAAAGCAGTGTTCTTGATGCTTAAGTCAATGGTAAACATTTAGCATTAATCAAATTTAACTGTAGGATTCATTTTAGCGTCAGCCAGCTGATTCCAGGGGGATGGAGAACAATAGGAGGGCGGATAATAATTCAAAATTATTCTTTTCTTCCACTCCTCTACTCTTCCTCTAGTGCGATCGCATCTGTATCAAAAGTTAAATTTAATGACAAATCCCCTGGAAAAATTAGCGATTTGCACCTATTATAATTAAAGGTACGTAAAAAATTGTAAACTAGGTAGACAACCTGGTTAACTTTCTGCTTATAGATAACCGTAAAATAGTTATCTACATACAATGCAGATACGACCTGTACTCATAACATCATTTGGAGATTTGCTCTCATGACCATCGCAGTTGGACGCGCGCCCAGTAGAGGGTGGTTTGACGTTCTAGACGACTGGTTAAAGCGCGATCGCTTCGTATTCGTAGGATGGTCAGGGATATTACTATTTCCTTGTGCCTTCCTAGCACTAGGCGGTTGGCTAACCGGGACAACCTTCGTCACCTCTTGGTACACCCACGGATTAGCCTCATCATACTTAGAAGGGTGTAACTTCCTAACAGTAGCAGTATCAACCCCAGCAGACAGCATGGGACATTCGCTATTGCTGTTATGGGGTCCAGAAGCTCAAGGCAACCTGACCCGTTGGTTCCAATTGGGAGGATTATGGCCATTCGTAGCGCTACACGGAGCCTTTGGACTGATTGGCTTCATGTTGCGGCAATTTGAGATTGCACGGCTAGTCGGAATCCGTCCATACAACGCGTTAGCATTCTCAGCCCCAATCGCGGTATTCGTCAGCGTATTTCTGATGTACCCCTTGGGACAATCATCATGGTTCTTCGCACCCAGCTTTGGGGTAGCGGCAATCTTCCGGTTTTTACTATTCCTGCAAGGGTTCCACAACTGGACACTCAACCCCTTCCACATGATGGGTGTAGCCGGAGTATTAGGTGGTGCGCTATTGTGCGCCATTCACGGAGCGACAGTAGAGAACACCTTATTTGAAGATGGCGAAGGAGCCAACACCTTCCGCGCCTTCAATCCCACCCAATCAGAAGAAACCTACTCAATGGTGACAGCAAACCGTTTCTGGTCACAGATATTCGGGATTGCCTTCTCCAACAAGCGCTGGTTGCACTTCTTCATGCTGTTTGTGCCAGTTACAGGCTTGTGGATGAGCGCCGTTGGCATCGTCGGTTTGGCACTCAACCTGCGGGCTTATGACTTCGTTTCCCAAGAATTACGGGCAGCAGAAGACCCAGAGTTTGAAACTTTCTATACCAAAAACATTTTGCTGAATGAGGGCATCCGCGCTTGGATGGCTCCTCAAGATCAACCTCACGAACAATTTGTATTCCCTGAGGAAGTTCTACCTCGCGGTAACGCTCTCTAACTCAATCGTTCTCTAACTAAATGATGAGAAACAAATAAGATGACCATAATCCTGATTAAGGGCTATGGTTGACGAGAACTGGCACTACCCAGATGAGCAAAAGCCTACGGGCATTTACAGTTGAAGCAAAAAATTGTGACAAGCGCGATCCATTGCTTCCCAAAATATCCTCGGTAAAAGCCAGGAAAGTGCCAAAATTATCCATTACTTAGTAATCCTCCACCTTTTGGTGGGGGTTTTTTATTTATGGTTAATATCTCTAAATTTATGTGTTATCTTAAATAAAGATTACAAGCTCAGAGCAACAACGCTCTGCCTTTTTGAAACTAAGACCGCTTAGGCAACAAGGAGGTGATGCCCATGATTGAAAGTAGTAAATGCATGGGTCATCAGGTTGCAGTTAGCCGGCTGTGTGCCGGGGCTGTTCTCTAAAAGCAAGCCTTAGTCATCTTGAGAGACTAAGTTAGCTCAAATAGCTAGGCAAGCTCGGAGTTCCTTCCGGCAGTCTGGTTGCAACCTGAAGACCCGCTAGACCGCTCTGACTTAGATCTCCTGATCCAAGTCAGAGCGGATAGTTTTTTATGGGTGACTTTTAATTTATCAATGCTTGCTCTTGAAAACCTAAATGCAAGTGCCATTAAGTATTTATTAGCAAAAAGATATCTTTATATATCCTTGGGAATTGACCGGACGTGAGCAAAAGTGTCCATCTCCTTGGATAAACTTAAGTATGCACATAGATACATTTTTAGTTACTCTATCCTCGCATACTTTGAGTTTATATGAGCGATGAGAGAAGTCTTGCCCAATGATGTGCAAGAAGTAATAAAGCTATAAGCAGATGTGCATCCAATTTGCAATTTAGAAAGTTGGGAAGTCAGGAATTAGGAGCATTTTTCTTCTAGCTTCTGGCTCTTGACTATTAAGTGAATATGTAACTTGAATGCTGATTAGCTTAAACAAGGGAGTTTTAATATGGCAAAGCTACTTTCTGAGGCTGAAATTCAAGAACAGGCAAGCGCTCTGTCTTATTGGATAGTTGAAAATTCCAAGTTGCAGACTACCCGCCAATTTAAGGATTTTATCCAAGCAATTGAGTTTATAAATAAGCTGGTGGAACCAGCCGAGTCTGCGGGGCATCATCCAGATATAGAGATTTCTTACAATAAGGTGAAGATTACACTTACAACCCATGATGCTGGTGGGTTGACGCAGAAGGATTTTGATATGGCAGGGGTAATTTCCCAAATCAACTAAGTGATTTCTCTTGGCAAGCTGATAAGTGTCTAAGGCCTTTAGCGGTTTACCTAAGTGGGGATTAGTGAATTCCCAAAACCTTACTCCCTGCTTAGACATATAGATAACTTATGTGTGACAGTTATTAAGGCGATCGCTCCTATCTTGCCATCCCAGTCAGGTGTTTTATAATGTTATGATATAAAGATATGTTTTTGCATAAGTTAATTGCATAAGTTTTTAACGATAAGTTAATCAGTTATTAGCTTTGCAAAAACTAAAATTGTAGTAGTGGCAACTATGCCTCATCCACAGGTTTCAATGAGATGTCGCATTTTTGAGAATTAGGTGCAACAAACGCAATTATCTATACAAGGTGTGAGGAGAAAAGGAAAGATGTCTAATCTCTTATGGAAATCATTAGTGGTTAGTCCAGCAGTTTTGGGAGCAACATTGTTAGTTTCAACAACAGCAATTGCGGCTCAAAATACCACCACTGAAGTATCATCAGCTGAGCAACCAAGCGTAACTACGCTTGCCCAACAACCAGAGTTGTTGGCTCAAACAGCTAATGATGCCAACGTTTTAGATCAAGTTAATCGCTACAGCAACGAAGGCAACAAGAACAACACTCAGGCCCAGGTAACATCGGTTTCTCAATTTTCCGACGTACAACCTACCGATTGGGCATTCCAAGCATTGCAGTCCTTAGTTGAGCGCTATGGTTGTATTGCAGGTTATCCCAATGGCACTTATCGCGGTAATCGTGCTCTGACCCGTTATGAATTTGCCGCTGGTTTAAATGCCTGTTTGGATCGGGTTAACGAATTAATTGCCACAGCAACAGCTGACTTAGTCACTAAACAAGACTTAGCTACCTTACAGCGGTTACAAGAAGAATTCTCCGCAGAACTGGCAACCCTACGCGGTCGTGTAGATTCCTTAGAAGCGCGTACCGCTGAATTGGAAGCAAATCAGTTCTCCACCACCACCAAGCTAGTTGGTGAAGCGATTTTTGCTGTTAGTGATGCGTTTGGTGATGGAACTGGCGATGCTAACAACACCGTCTTCCAAAACAGAGTGCGTTTAGGCTTGCAAACCAGTTTCACTGGTAGAGACGTTTTGACCACCCGTCTTGCAGCTGGTAATGCACAAGCCTTTGCAATACAAGATACTGCTGGAAACGCTATTCCCAGTTCTGAAGGCGCTCAAACATTCCAAATCGGTAGTACTGGTGATAACAGCGTTGATATAGACAGACTGACCTATGAAGTTCCCATAGGGCCAGCTCAGGTTTATCTTGCCGCTGCTGGAGGACGACACAGCCATTATGCTGCTGTTAACAACCCTTACTTTTTTGATAAAACTGACGGTGGTAATGGCGCTTTATCTGCCTTTTCTTCTGAAAGCCCCATCTATCGGATTGGTGGTGGTGCGGGTATAGCACTTAACATACCTTTTGGTCAAGGTGGCGGTATTCTAAGACCCAGTTCAGTTACAGTGGGTTACTTGTCATCAGAAGCCAATGCTCCTGGTGCAAGTCAAGGCGTTTTCAACGGTGACTATGCAGCCCTTGGTCAGTTAAACTTTAGTGTTGGCGATCGCTTAGCTTTAGCAGCCACCTATGTTCATGGATATAATGGCGCAGGTAGTGCTTTATTTGATTCGGGTTTGGGTCTGACTAACGCTGGTGGTCTTCCCATTGGTGTAGTAGGTACTCAACAAGCCAATACTTTGGCTAACTCATCTTCAAGTAACTCCTACGGTTTGTCGGCGGCGTTTAGACCAAGCGATAAACTTTCCGTTAGTGGCTTCGTAGCCTACACTGATGTCGTAGGTTCCGGTGCCGGTGATGATTTTGAATCTTGGACTTACGGTGCTGGCGTTGCCTTATCTGATTTTGGTAAGAGAGGTAACGTATTGGGTGTCTTCGCAGGCGCGCAACCTTATGCTCTCAACCGCCCAGGCTTTGGTGGTGGCGATGTACCATACCAAATTGAAGGTTTCTACAAATATCGTGTGTCGGATAACGTTTCAATCACTCCTGGCGTTATTTACCTGACTTCTCCTGGTCAAAACAGCGACAACGATGATGCAATTATCGGTACACTCAGAACAACCTTTACTTTCTAAAGCGTTGAAAACCGACTTGCAATTTTAAATCCTATTGCTCCCCGCCTGATGGCGGGGTTTTTTGTTTTCGGGAACGGCAACAAACCCTAGCGGGGAACCGGAGTATACTGGAGAAAGAAAGAGTTATGAGTAAAAATTCAAAACTCCTAACTCACGTCGTAAAAAACTTTTTCTAAACAAGCTTTTCTGAAACAGGTGAGCGGGATCAAGTTTATAGCGCGTAAAATTATAACTCCTAATTCTTAACTTATTGCTGCCTGTGGAACTATCGTGTAAATCTGAATACGCTATTCTTGCTTTGTTGGAAATGGCTGCTCATTACGAAAGTGGCGAACCACTGCAAATTCGACAAATTGCAGCACAACAAAATATACCCGACCGCTATTTAGAACAGCTACTAGCAACTTTGAGGCGTGGAGGTATAGTTAAAAGTCAACGCGGGTCAAAAGGCGGTTATTTTTTGACGCGAGAACCTCGGAAAATAACACTTTTCGAGATTTTAGGCTGTTTGGAAGGTTTAGATATGGGGACGAGTGAAGAAGATATTAATACTAAAACTATAGACAGTTCTGTTATAGAAGAAATCTGGCTAGAAGCATCTCAGGCTGCGAACACAGTGTTACAAAACTATACACTTCAAGATCTCTGTGAAAAACGAGAATCACGTCGGCAACTGGATATCATGTATTACATTTAGTCATTTATTGTTTGATTAATGACCAAGAGAGCAAAAACAACTGACTAATAAATATTCAATAATAACTAAGGACTAATTATGCGAATTGCTCGTAACATTACAGAACTAGTTGGTCGTACACCTCTAGTGCAATTGAACCGCATTCCCGAAGCAGAAGGGTGTGTTGCTCAAATTTTGGTGAAACTAGAAAGTCTGAACCCATCCGCATCAGTTAAAGACCGGATTGGAGTAAGTATGATTAATACCGCCGAAGAAGAGGGGCTAATAACTCCTCGCAAGACAGTTTTGGTGGAACCTACCTCTGGAAATACAGGAATTGCCCTAGCAATGGCAGCAGCAGCTAAGGGTTATCGATTAATTTTGACAATGCCAGAGACGATGAGTGGAGAGCGACGGGCAATGTTGCGGGCCTATGGAGCGGAACTAGAACTAACACCGGGTGCTGAAGGCATGAGTGGGGCAATTCGGCGGGCACAGGAGATAGTTGACAATATGCCGAATGCTTATATGTTGCAACAATTCCGTAATCCAGCAAATGTAAAAGTGCATCGAGAAACGACAGCTGAAGAAATCTGGGAAGATACTGATGGACAGGTTGATATAATTGTGGCGGGAGTCGGAACAGGTGGTACGATCACTGGTGTAGCAGAAGTAATTAAAACACGTAAGCCGAGTTTTCAGGCGATCGCCGTTGAACCTGCCAATAGTGCAATCTTGTCTGGCGGACGACCTGGGCCGCACAAAATTCAAGGAATTGGCGCTGGGTTTATTCCCCAAGTACTCAAGGTAAAATTGATTGATGAAGTGATTGCCGTCACCGATGAAGAAGCGATCGCATTTGGTCGGCGTTTGGCAAGAGAAGAAGGGCTACTATCTGGTATTTCCAGTGGAGCCGCATTGTGTGCGGCAATTCAAGTTGCCCAGCGTCAAGAAAACAAAGGACGCTTAATTGTAATGATTCAGCCCAGTTTTGGGGAGAGATATTTAAGTACACCATTGTTCCAAGACCTAGAGGCAAGGGTAGCAGCTAGCGTCAGCTAACGATAAATTAGATGAATGGCCAATTCTAACCACTACGAAACACTCAAAGTTAGTCAAAATGCCAGCCAAGCGGAGATTAAGCAAGCTTATCGCCGCTTGGTGAAGTTATTTCATCCTGACAGCAATCAGGAAACAGCAGATAACGAGCGAATTATCCACATCAATGCCGCGTATGAAGTCTTAGGCGACACTCATAATCGTCTCAATTATGACCAACAACTGCGGGATAGCTCTCAAAAATTAAATAGCGATCGGCAACAACGTACTGCTTCTGCTCAAAAGCGTTACAAGGCAACACGCCAAACCGGACGGGATGCTGATGAACAAGTCGATGAATGGCTGCGCCGAGTTTATCAACCAGTCAATCGCCTGCTTTGTAGCATTCTCTATTCCCTAGAGGAACAAATGGAGCAATTAGCTGCTGATCCCTTTGATGATGAGTTACTAGAAGAATTTCAGGAATACTTACAAACTTGCCGAGATGAGTTCAAGCAGGCACAAACAACTCTTCGCTCTCTACCGAATCCTCCTAGTTTAGCAAGAGCAGCAGCTCACCTCTACTACAGCCTCAGTCAAGTAGGGGATGGGCTAGAAGAGTTAGCTTACTTCCCTTTGAGCTACGATGATCGTTATTTACACACAGGTCTAGAACTATTCCGCATAGCTGAAAGATTGCATTGCGAGGCACAAGCATCGGTTGAGTAGTTAATAGTCAAGAGTCAAAATTAAATTTTTTGGACTTTGGAGTTTGAACTTAGACTCCGCGAAGCGGCTGAAATTAGTTTATGCTGGAAGCAGTGAAAGGTTAAGAAATTTTAATTTTTGCTCTCAGTATACTCATGCAATGCATTGTTAATCGCCGTGCTCAGTTTTCAGCAAGTCATCGCTATTGGTTGCCAGAACTAAGTGAAGCCGAGAATATTGAAAAATTTGGTGCTTGCTCTAGATTTCCCGGACATGGACATAACTATGTATTATTTATCTCCCTAGCCGGGGAACTAGATAAATATGGCATGGTGCTGAACTTGTCCGACGTGAAACACGTAATTAAACGGGAAGTTACCAGCCAATTGGACTTCTCTTATCTCAACGACGTGTGGACAGAATTTCAACAAACTCTACCCACCACTGAGAATATTGCACGGGTTATTTGGCAGCGACTAGCACCCCACTTGCCTTTAGTCCGTGTGCAGTTGTTTGAACACCCTGAACTCTGGGCAGATTATATGGGAAACGGAATGGAAGCCTACCTGACCATTAGCACTCACTTTAGCGCCGCCCATCGGCTGGCTCACCCTAAACTGAGTAACGAAGAAAACACTGAGATTTACGGGAAGTGTGCCCGTCCCCACGGTCACGGACACAACTACCATTTAGAAGTCACTGTGAAAGGGGAAATTGATTCGCGCACTGGCATGATTGTTGATTTAGGTGCTCTGAATCAGGTGATAGAAGATCATGTGCTTGAGCCGTTCGATCACACTTTTCTAAATAAAGACATTGCTTACTTTGCCGAAGTTGTGCCCACTGCTGAGAATATCGCACTTTACATTAGTAATTTACTGCGATCGCCTATTCAAGAATTGGGAGCCAAGCTTTACAAAATTAAACTGATCGAAAGTCCTAATAATTCCTGCGAAATCTACTGTACTGGGTCAGAATCCAACTTAGTCAATAACGTCATGAATGAGCCTGTTTTGGCAAGAGTTTAATTAATAAATAATAGGTAATTATTTTTACTATTACCTATTATTTACTAGCATTTCATTGCTTTAGTTTGCCAGCCTCAAACGAAAAGAATTCAAGGCTAGAAAAGTTTACTCACCAAGCAGTTAAAACTAAGTAGCAAAGGACTTGTCAATTCATCTTGACTAAATAGAGTAACTGCTAGCTTTAAGGTAGCCTGTTGGCGATGATAAACCTCAACTTTCTTCTGTATGCCATCGTAAATCCAATATTCTTGAACCCCTTGCACTGAGTAAAGCTTTAACTTTGATTCCCTGTCACGTTTTTCGTTTTTTTCACCAGGCGACAGAACTTCTACTATTAACTCTGGTGCGCCCGTCAGGTGTCCAGCCTAATTTAGCAAGCGTTCTAAGCGTTCATAACTCGCCCACACCACATCAGGGATCACATTGTCGGCATCTGATAAAATAATTCCTGGGGCAATCGCAGCCTTACCCAGACCAGTTTCATCTGACCAAATCTTCAGAACTGTAACAATATTGGCGCAACTCGATTGATGATCCCAGTGAGTTGCTTTAGTCACAAATAATTCTCCATCAATAATCTCATAGCGATTTCTGCGTTCACGAAGTGTCTCGGAACGAGAATCGCCTGCAAATAGCTCTAGGTCAGCAGTCGTCCAACGCACTGGAGTTGTTTGCATAAAAACCCCTTAGCATTTTTCCTAATCATATTTTAAAAATATCGACGACGTGCGGAATGTCGCAAATAATGATAAATTACCCAGGCTAGAATTCCAAAAAAGAGATTTAGCGAAACTTGTTTAACTATAAACCACATGATCTCAGTGTCAAAAATTTGTGAGAAACGCAAAGGGCTAAGTTGTCTTGCTAAGAGAAACAGCCCAAAAATAGCATTTCCACCCAGTATAAGAGCAAACAGCACTAAACCTCGCTGCCAGTAACGATGCTGGGGTGTATAGCCTGATATCAAAGTAATAGGGGGTTTGCCTTGCACTCTTCGCAATAATTGCTCCAGTCGCCAAAACATCCACAGCAGCAACGGAAATAAACCATAGCTAAGGTAACGTAGGGGTGGTGAGTAACGCCAAGCACTAGATAAGACATTGACTAGAGCATGACAAATTACAGAATTAAGCCAAGCCCAAGGAACAAGCTTCCTATGTCGATGCAAGCGTATCCTGGAGGAAATATATATTCCCAGAGCATATCCCCAAGGAGCAGAAAACATTGCGTGGACTGGCGTACCGATACTACGGTCAAGAATTGATGCTGTACCGTGGAAAAGGTAAATCCAGTTCTCTTGGGCGGTGAATCCAAGGGCAACAGCTATGGTGAAGAGAAAAATGGTAGCAGGAAGTAATCGATACCTACGTTGCAGATAGAAGGTTGGGACTACAACCCCTATCAACTTGCAACCTTCTTCAATTGGCCCTATTTCCACAAGCTGCCGCAAGGCTACACCAACCAGCCCAAATGTACAGCGTCTTGTTACTAAACATCCCTGGTGCTGCGAGTCTACAAGCCAGTTGAATACAGTTTCAAAAATCCATTCGAGACTAAGAGCGCAGAAACCAGATATTGCCCCAATGATAAAGAACAATAGCAAGCGTAACAGAGGTGGGGAATTTGGGACACGGAAATAGTAATAGCCCAGCAGCAGTGTCGGGGGCATTACTGCCCAAAGTAGTAGGAATAAATCAGCCACTCACCTGAGCAATTATTGTGCGGTGACGGGGGCTATTGCTACTGATAGTAGGGGCTTGGAAACCCGCCTCAACAATAGCTTGCTCAATGTCCAAAGTGAAATATTCATCTAAATACGGTTCTGTACTTTTGAGCAATGTCAAAATATATGCTGGCATTTTTTTGTAAATTTCAGACTTGGGATTCATGTCCATAATTGCCAAGTAGCCACCTGGACGCAACACTCGCCGCATTTCAGCAAAAATCTGTCGGGTTGCTGACTGGGGTAATTCGTGGCACATCAAAAAAATAGAGACTAGATCAAATGAGTTATCTGGTAGTCCACTAGATTCAGCTTGGGCATGAACCCAGTTAATTATTTTAGATTGACGTTGTTGGGCGCGGTAGTGAGCAACGGCTAAGAAGTAGGGAGATAAATCTAAGCCTGTGATTTGAGCGTGAGGATAAACTGCTTGTAGGGCGAAGGTACTTAAGCCGACGCTGCACCCTACATCTAAAATATCTTGTGGCTCTTTAGGAATTTGGCTTTTGAGAATATTGTGGTAACTTTGGCGCAGCATTGGATCGCCTTGCACTTCAGCACCTTGCCAAATTTTAGCGTGGACAGCGTGAGCAGCTGACTCTACTTCAAAAGCAGCTTGCCAGTTGAGATTGCCGGTTTCATAGGCATGGAATGAAGTGAGGTAGTAATCGGGATAGGAAAGTTGAGGATTTTCTACTTGAGCTAGATCAGTTTGCCAATCACGTGCCTGTAGTGTTTCAACTTCTTGTGTCCAAGGCACGCCAATTTTCTCAGCGCGTTTAATCATCATTTGTCTAGCTTGATGCTTGGCTAGGTTGGCTAAAGGCTTAATTGCCAGTATGCCATTCACCAAGCGGGAAGCTAAGCCAGGAGCAGTGTTTACAGCAGCGGTCATAAGTCAGTTTGAGTTGAATAGCCTTTTCTACTTATGACATACTTGCTGCAAACCAGTCTAGAAGCAAATTTAATTATATAACGACAGTTTGCCTTCCCTAATTATCATAGAAACTTGACATTTACAAATCACCAAGGTTCTTAAAAGATGCAAGTAATGCTGGTATTTAATTTATCTTTGTCAGAGAAATTTATTCAAGACTGGTAAAATTTCGATACTTAGCAAAATCTATCTCAACAGAGATGGCAAAAGCTCAGGTGTCATTTAAAAGAAAACTACTATAAACTTCTCAATAGAAAATTATGGCAAGAGCAAGAAGAAGAGCAAGTGGCTTTTTAAGAGATTTTCAAGATTTTGCCCTCAAAGGCAATGTAGTTGATTTAGCGATCGCTGTCATTATTGGTACTGCCTTTGGCAGGATTATCACCTCTTTTGTTGAAGATGTGATTATGCCATTAATTAACCCCCTGGTGAGTTTGAGTGGTAAAGACTGGAGAACAATCACTATTGGGCCAGGAATCGCTATTGGGAAGTTTCTCGGCGCAATAGTTGACTTTTTAATCATTGCTTTAATTTTATTTTTAGCAATTCAAGCCTTACAAAGATTCAAGAGACAAGAAGAAGTTGCTGATAATTCCCCACCAGACCCTAACCTTGTAGCTCAGGAAAGACTAACTGGTGCGTTGGATAGGCTGACCCAAACTTTGGAATCTCGGAATAATCAGGTCTTGTAAATGGGACTGGGGACTGGGGATTGGGGAATGGGGACTGGGTATTGGGGAATGGGGAGAAATTAATACCCAATACTTGATCCCTAATAGCTAATCCCCAGTACCTTACTTTGCAGTATTCGGTTTAAGAGCTAACAACATCTCCAATTCACTAGTAGATTTATCTGGGCTAGTAGCAGTAACACCAAGACCACGAATGGAACTCAGAATAGCATTGGCTTCAGGCGGGATAGGTTGACCTTGTGCCGCAAAACGATTTACTAGAGACACAGTTGTGTCCATGTCCAAGTAGAAATAGCCACCGTTGGGCTTTTGTAAAGAACCAGTAATAGCTTTGAAGGCGTCGCTACCGTCGAGAGGTTGACTCTTACGATCTGCTACTGATTCAGCAACAGGGCCACCAATAGCCACAAATAAGGTATCTTGATCAAGCCAACCATGCGCTAATAAAGCTCCTTGTTGGGGGATCTGCCATTCAGTGACATCTTTACCAGCAATATTTCTTTTGGTGATATTGATTTGTTGTGTTTTGGCGAGGGTATCCAATTTTGTGAAAGTGCCTTCTGCCGTTTTGCGATCGCTGGTATCAAATACTAAAGCTCCCCCAAAACCAACACTCTTCAACACACCTTGATCGGATGGAATCGCACCGAAGCCAAATTCCCCATTCATCCACCCAAAAACCTCTCTATCGAGGTCAATATTGACCAACTTCAATTGTCCACGCGCCTGTTCAACTACTTGCTTAAATTCCGGGTAATCCTTTGATTGTTCTACTAGCGTTTGCCAGCCCTGACTGATACCCTGTCCACTAACTAAAGCAAAAGTCTCAGCGGGAAATTGCCCCACTATCGTCGCGGGAGTCGTTTGATATTGGAATTTGCTCAGTTGTGGATCTAAATTGGCGATCGCTTTGACCCGTACTCCTCCATCATCAACACCAACACCCGCTACCATAGATTTCACCTGCTTTAGTTGCGTCAGGGTTTGTGGTGGTAACTTTGTCGCCTGGGGATTTGTGGCTAGCAATTGCTGTACCATGCCTGCATAGTCAGGCACATAGATTTGAGCCAGCGTGTTTTTGACATCAACACTTTTAGCAATAATGCTACTTGCGCCTTCTTTACTTGCAAAGGATGGCTGTCCTTTAAAGGTGTCAATTGCCTTTTCTACAGCTTGCTTTTCGGGAGAAAATGCTACATGGCTATTATTCAAAACAACGCTGTATGTCGGTTTGCCATTTTCTATAGTTTCTGTAATTTTTTGACCTTGATAGTCAGATTCCTGGATTTTGACCCCTTTTTGTGCCTTTAATTTATTAGCAAAATTCAAGGCACTGAGTTTGTCTTTAATACCTACAACCATCAGGATATTGGGTTCCTGCTGTATGTTTATTGGTGTATTAGGTGCGCCAGAAGGTACTTTTTGCTGCGCTGGTTTGGTTGGATTTGGTGGCAGCACAGCAATCATTACACCACCAACCCAAGGCTTAATGTCTTTTTCGTAGGAAATGTTACTGTCACTGAACACACTTTTATTAAAGTCTTCCAGACCTTTTGCCACTAACTTTTGTGCTTCTGGAGTACCAAACTGCTGTAACTTTGCCCAAGCTTGAGAATCAGTGGTAATATAAGTTGCGAATAATGCTGTTGAAGGTATCACTTTAGCGCTGCCTAGAGCGCCAGAGCTATCCCCTAACGGGCCTTTAAAATACATATAAGCTGCTACACTTCCTGCCACAACTACAGCAGCGCCAACAGCAGGAATTAAAAACTTTGATTTACTTTCAGGCATTTTTTTGTTATCCTCTTTTCCTCAAATTGTCACCGACATTTATACAAGCGTTATTGGAAAGTTTTTTGATTTATTAATAATTTCTACTAATTGATCGGTATTTACTGATAAAATTAGTAGTCCTACAAACTAGCAGTATGCGATTACTCTAAAAAATACTTCAATGGGATGAGGAGCGAATCCGCAAATGATATGTTGTTCATCTCAAAAAAAATAGCAAGCTCAACAGCGGCAAGTTATCCTAAGCTATAAGCATACTTAGGAACATTTGTACTTAATAAAAATTTATCGAGGTGCAAGAAATTCTTGACCCGATTACACAAAAGTGCAAAATAACAGCTTACATCAGGAAAAGTAAATGTGGGAGGGATATGGAGAGAAGTCTGAGCGGAGCGCTCTCGTTAGAGCAGAGGTTTCCGACGCTACGCACAGTCGCTCTAAGTGTTTCGTAAAGAAGGGTGAACAGACGCCAGTGACGCTCCTGCGTCGCTACCGCTACGCTAATGCACAAGTCTCTTAACCCTTTCCCTTGCGACTGGCTCAACTTTGTGAAACCAGCCACACGTGCGGTGAAGCAGCCCGATCTTGGGGTCTCCCCAAGTAGAGGGACTGCTGAACCCGTAAGGGCTCTGCCGCCGAGTAGACTGGCGTTCGCCTTACAGCCCTTTGGGCATCCTACGGCAGGCGTGCCGGAGGCATCACCCCGAAGGAGTAACAGAGGCTTTCTCTGTAGACGCATAATCCTACAAAGAAGCAAGCTACGCCTTAATTGCGTAGAGAAACGTCTTGTTGTCAGACATGGCAACTTCGGGAGAGATTGATTCAAATCCCCTAGCCCCAGCGAGGAGTTATTGTCCTCACACGTCCTGTTGATTTGAGAAATACACCCAATAACAGCTATTGTTCTTAATTACATCCAGCCAGACTTTTCAGGATTACAAGGTAGGTCAGTAAGGATCAATGTCGCAGTATTATTTTGATACAGAGAATAACGGACACAAATCTTTTGAGTTACCGGGAGCAAGACCACACTACAACCCTGATCGCCCCGGACAAGTAGAGCACATTTTTTTAGATCTTAGGTTGGATATTCCTAACCAAAGCTACCACGGCAATTGTAGCATTCGTCTCTTGCCAATCCGTAATGGGATTGAGCGTTTGACTTTGGATGCTGTCAACCTGAATATCGAATCTGTGCAGGTGGACGAAGTGCCGCAAAATTTTGATTACGATGGAGAGCAGCTTTCCATCAGACTTTCTGAAGCGACGCAAATTGATAAACGCTTGTTAATTGCGATCGCCTACTCAGTAACAAAACCGCAACGCGGTATTTACTTTATTCAACCAGACAAGCACTACCCGAACAAGCCCACCCAAGTCTGGACTCAAGGAGAAGATGAGGACTCTCGCTTCTGGTTTCCTTGCTTTGATTACCCAGGACAACTGTCAACTTCAGAAATTCGCGTCCGCGTTCCTAAACCTCTCATTGCCATTTCTAACGGCGAACTTATTGACACCAAGGACGATGGTAACCATAAAATCTACCATTGGTCACAACAGCAAGTTCATCCTACCTACTTGATGACTCTAGCAGTAGGAGACTTTGCTGAAATTCGGGATGAGTGGCAGGGTAAACCCGTTACCTACTACGTGGAAAAAGGACGGGAGGAAGATGCCAAACGCAGCATGGGCAAAACTCCCCGCATGATTGAATTTTTGAGTGAAAAGTATGGTTATCCCTATGCTTTTCCGAAATATGCCCAAGTTTGTGTCGATGACTTCATCTTTGGCGGGATGGAAAATACCTCAGCAACTCTGCTAACAGATAGATGCTTGTTAGATGAACGCGCAGCCTTAGATAACCGCAATACAGAAAGTTTAGTCGTTCACGAACTCGCACACCAGTGGTTTGGTGATTTGGTGATAATTAAGCATTGGTCTCATGCTTGGATTAAGGAAGGAATGGCTTCTTACTCTGAAGTGATGTGGACAGAACATGAATATAGTCTACAAGAAGCAGCTTACTATCGTTTATTAGAAGCTCGCCGTTACTTAAATGAAGATAGCAGTCGCTACCGCCGTCCAATGGTAACGCACGTTTACCGAGAAGCCATTGAACTTTACGATCGCCACATCTACGAAAAAGGATCTTGTGTTTATCACATGATTCGGGCGGAATTAGGAGATGAATTGTTTTGGCAAGCAATTCAAACATTTGTTCAAGATAATGCTCACAAAACTGTAGAAACAATAGACTTACTCCGAGCAATTGAAAAAGCAACCGGACGTAATTTGTTGTTTCTTTTTGACCAATACGTTTATCGTGGCGGTCATCCCGATTTTAAAGTTGTTTATTCTTGGGATGGAGATGCTAACTTAGCAAAAGTTACAATAACTCAAACCCAAGCGGCAGCGGATAAAAATGGTAGTAAGGATTTATTTGATCTGAGAATACCTATAGGTTTTGGCTACACCCAACAGCAAGAAGCCGTGAGCCTGAAAACTTTCACAGTGCGAGTGAATGAACGCGACCAAAGCTTCTACTTCCCACTAGAAAACAAACCTCAATTTATCAGCTTTGATGTTGGAAATAACTACCTGAAAACAGTATCTTTGGAGTATCCAGTACCAGAGTTAAAAGCACAGTTAGAACTTGATCCCAACCCGATTTCTCGCATCTATGCAGCGGAAGCTTTAGCTAAAAAAGGTGGGTTAGAAGCAACAAAGGCATTATCTGCGTCACTAAAAAATGAGCCATTGTGGGGTGTGCGGGTTGAAGTGGCTAAACAATTGGCAGAAATCAAGTTAGATCAGGCTTTTGATGGGTTAATTCCTGGGTTGAAAGATCAAAATGCAATTGTGCGACGATCTGTAGTAGAAGCACTTGCTCAAATCAAAACCGCTGAAAGCTATAAAGCTGTGAAAAATCTAGTACAGAAGGGCGATCCCAGCCACTACGTAGAAGCAATGGCATCTCGCAGTATTGGGGTAATCGCATCTGCTAATTTGGAAGAAAAACCCAAGGAAGACAAGGTGCTAAAGCTGCTGAAATCAGTTTTAGAAGAAAAAGCGGGTTGGAATGAAGTAGTGCGGAGTGGAGCGATCGCTGGCTTAGCTGAATTCAAAACCTCGGAAGCAGCTTTAAATCTGCTGATAGAATACACCAAACTTGGCGTACCGCAACCCCTGCGTCTAGCTGCAATTCGCGCTTTAGGAAAGATTTCTGGAGGTCAAAGTCCGGTCAATTTGGAACGGATTTTAGAAAGATTATCAGAACTTGCCAAGGAAACCTTCTTTTTAACGCAAGTGGCTGTAGCCGCAGGATTAGGACAAATGGAAACTCCTAAAGCGTTTGGAATTTTGCGATCGCTAGCCGCTCAAACAGCAGATGGACGTGTACGTCGCTATGCTGAAGAAGAGATTTCCAGAGTGCAAAAAAACATTGGTTCAGAACAAACACTGCGTCAGTTGCGTGAGGAATTTGACCAACTTAAACAACAAAACCAGGAACTTAGAAGTCGTTTAGAAAACTTAGAAGCCAAATCTAAGTAGCACGACATCATAAGTAGATAGACGTAATTGAAAGTAGCTATTTAGTAATTGGTAATTTGTAATTTTTATCATAGTTACCAATTACTATAGTTACGCTTTTCCTAAATAAAAATATTTTCAAATTTATCAGATTAAATACTTTATTACCGAATTATTGCAATTGTAAAGTAAAAAAAACTACATTTATGTTTTTTCCTGAATGCAAGTTTTGCTACACCTGGCGAACGTTTGAGCTTTGCAGTTTGGCTTCAGACCCGCTGTGGCATTTTGTTTAATAGTTATTGTGAACACAGAGAATATTTATTTTTCTACCTGGTATCTATCTTTAGAAATACAACAAATTGAAGAGGTAATTAAATTCCGATGTAGATACAACAAAGATTATCTCGGTCTTTATTGAACCTGAGTTCGACGAATCAAAGCCAAAAGGCTTTTCTGAAAAGAATTCCTATATTCAGATTGCACATTAGTGTCAATAAGTTAAATTATTGAGAATAAACTCAATAGTTCAACCTTTTTGACTGGAAATGTGTGATGTCTGACCACACCACAAGCCATTACCCTACTTATCAAAAAGTTACCCTTGGTTGGATACTGCGTTGCTCTTTTAGAGTTGAAGCAAGTATCTGTTGGTCTACGGGTTCTCCTTTAGAGTAAGGGTTGTGCTTTGCAATACGCGTTTACATCAACGCTAAAGAAGATTTTACGAAAGTTTGAAGGCTATTGTAGTCATCATCACATTGTTGACTATGGAAATACATCTGAAGTGTTTGTACGCAAGTTTTGTAGGGTTGTCTTCATGCGTAAACCGGTTCTAACAATTTTTTACCAATTCAATCCTTGGAACAGCAGTATTGGAGGAATTCAGACACTAATTAAGACTTTTATCAAGTACGCACCCAACGAATTTGAAGTGCGGCTTGTCGGAACAGGAGATGAAAATCAGCCTACTTTCAAATGGCAAGCAGCAGAAATTGCAGGTAGAGAAATTAGCTTTCTCCCTTTATTTTCCTTGAAAAACGATAATTTTAGAAGTCTGATACCCACCACACTCAAGTATACGGCTGCCCTTTTAGGACGTTGCTTGTCCTCAGATTTTATGCACTTTCATAGACTAGAACCAAGCTTGGCAGCCTGGAATTGGCATGGAGAAAAAACTCTGTTTATCCATAATGATATTCACACGCAGATGCAAGCTGCGGGTGATCAAAAGGCGATTCTCTGGCGAAAATTCCCCGCGGCATATTTTGTTTTGGAAAGTTTATTAGTTCGCCAGTTTAGCCAAATTCTTTCATGCAATACCGATGCAGCAGAATTTTACAAACAGCGTTATCCCTTGGTACAAGACCGTGTTGCATACATCAAAAATTCGTTTGACAACGAGATTTTCTACCCCTTGAGTCAGGCACAACGGCAAGCCTATCGGCGCGAACTAGCTCTCAAGCTGGGTTTGGATGAAGAAACACGTTTTATTCTGTTTGCAGGTCGGCTGCATCCGCAAAAAGATCCGGTGCTATTAGTACGTGGGTTTGCTGCTTTAAATCAACCGCAGACTCATCTTTTGATAGTGGGTGATGGAGAATTAGCGACAGAAATACGCGCGGAAATTGGTCGGTTGGGATTGTCTGGTCGAGTGACGATGTTAGGAGCAATAGCGATAGAGGAACTGGCAAAGTTACATCGTATTTGCAATATCTTTGCTCTCAGTAGTGCTTATGAAGGACTACCCTTGGTGGTTTTGGAAGCGCTAGCCAGCGGGACGCCAGTAGTGACAACTAGATGCGGTGAAACTCCAAAATTGTTAACTGCTGACAGTGGGGTTGTGTGTGAGCAGCGTACACCAGAAAGTGTAGCAGATGCCTTACGCCAAGTAATACTGCATCCTGAAAATTATCCAAGTGCATCCTGTATAGGAACTGCACAGCCCTACGCCGCCCGCACTGTTATCCAGGGTTTTTATAGCAAAATGCTAAATCGTTGGGAGTTGCCTAGCAACTCGGCTGTTAGCTGATCACTAGACTAGATGAACCATTTTGAGAAAAGAACTGATCCCATGAAAATAGCCGTCATTGGTGCGAAAGGTTTGCCTCCCAAACAAGGAGGAATTGAGCATTATTGTGCAGAAGTATATCCCCGCATGGCCGCGCAGGGTCATTGTGTTGATTTATTCGCCCGGTCTTCATATACTAACTGTTCTTGGTTTGACCATTATGATTATTGGGGTGTGCGAGTCATCTCTTTACCAGATTGGCGTTTACGTGGTCTTGATGCTTTGATGACTTCGGCATTAGGAGCGATCGCTTCTTGTGCCCAGCAATATGATATTGTTCATTTTCACGCTCTCGGCCCATCTTTATTTACTTGTTTACCCAAAATTACCACTTCTGCAAAGGTTGTAGTTAGCTGTCAGGGATTAGACTGGCAACGCGCCAAATGGGGCAATTTTTCCAGTCGCCTGATTCTGATGGGAGAGAAAGCAGCAGTACGCTTTGCCCACGGGCTAATTGTGGTATCAAAAGACCTCAAATCTTACTTTCTCCAAACCTATGAACGGGATACAGTTTACATCCCCAATGCTCCCGCTAGTTATAGTGCATCAGACCCCAACTTTTCCTACGGTACAGCCCTCGGTTTGACAAAGGGGCGCTACATTTTATTTTTGGGCAGACTAGTACCAGAAAAGCGTCCCGATTTGCTAATTGAAGCTTTTCGTGCTTTGAAACCAGCTGGATGGAAACTTGTTCTAGCTGGAGGTGTCAGCGATACTAGATCCTTTGCAGCAAAGCTATTAGAAACAGTTGCCAACGATCAAGATATCTTATTTGCGGGTGAACTCCAGCGTTCTCGTCTCTGGGAAATCGTCCGGGGAGCAGGATTATTTGTCTTACCTTCTGATGTGGAAGGACTACCTCTAGCAATGTTAGAGGCGATGCGCGAAGGTATACCCGTTCTGGCAAGCAATATCCCAGCTCACCAACAACTAATTAGCGATCGCCACGGAATGCTTTTTACAGCAGGAAACCTAGACTCTTGTATTACTTCCCTAGACTGGGCGATTAATCACCCGATTGAAATGGCGGCAATGGCTAAGAATGCACAAAAATACGTGCAGCTTCAATATAGTTGGGATCACATTACTTCTGAAACTTTAAAACTATACACAACAATTCTGAATTCATCTGAGCCGATAGGTATATCGGAACCTAATAGCAGACTTGTTGGGTTTATCGGTAAAAAATAGGTTGTTATTTGTCATTTGTTAATTGCAGCTGTAAAGGATGATTAACCAATGACTATACCAATTCAAATAATGTTTGCGACACATAAATTCTTCGTAGGGGCACGGCAGTGCCGCCCCTACCCATTTGTCGCTAATGCCCAATCATCAAGGTATATGTAATGGAGAAAGGCTTTTCATCTTTACCAGCAGTTTTAAAGCGGCGAAGTTTGCCAGCTTTGGCTACATTTGCTGCCGTAATTGGGGGTGCAGTTATCTATCTAACCTTTGCCCCACGTTTGTATCAATCATCAGCACGACTGATGCTTGATGACAAGCGGGTAAGTGTTTCCGATTTGGGGCGTGACCTCACTCAAGTGCCTGTAGGTATACCTGGCGGCCCTAGCCCACTGGCCGATGCAGCAGAATTAGTCAAATCGCAACCTGTTTTAGAGCGATCGCTAGCGAAGGTTTTTCCTGAACCTCAAAGCCAGCGGACAATTAAGCAATTCAGTAAAGATTTGCGAGTGAAAATTGTCCCAGCTACGAATATCTTGGTTTTGAGCTACCAAGCTCAAGACCCAATTCTGGCTGCAAAACTTGTCAATGCGGTTTCCCAGACAATGGTTGAGGAAAGTGCAGAACAGATCCGCAAAGAAGCTGCAAGCGTACGGAATTTCTTGGCAAAAGAAGTACCAACAGCTCGGCTACGACTGAAACAGGCAGAAGTTGTAGAAAACAGATATAGACAAGCTAGTGGTATTGTCTCCTTTGAAGACCAAAGCAAAAGTTTAGTCAATAGTTTAGCCAATCTGGAGGATCAGGAGCGGACTTTAGCTGGTCAACTTCAAGGGGCGCGATCACGCGGCGCATCCCTACGACAAATTACCTCTACCACAAACCTCAACAATGCTTATGCATCTGTACGCGGTGGTCAAGATGAACAACTCCAGAAGTTACGTGCCAAATTGGCAGACTTAGGGACGCAACTCATTGATGCTCGTTTGCGCTTTACAGAGAATCATCCCACTGTAATCACACTGCTTGAGAACCAGCGAGATGTCCGTGCTTTGTACACGAAGGAACTAGCTCGCCTCTCACCTGGAAATCCAGCTATCTCCCCCAGCACGATCGCATCCGATTCCTTAAGTCAGAATCTCACTTCTGAACTGATTAATAATGAAATTGAACGTTTGACAATAGCAAATAACCTACGAGTTGTCCAGTCTGTGAAAGCTAACCTCCAGGCTCGTCTAACACAACTGCCAATTCAACAGCAACCACTGACTGCACTCACCCGCCAACGGGAAGAAGCAGCTGCATCCCTAAAGTTGCTGCAAAGCAAACTAGAAGAAGCACGAATTGCGGAAGCCCAACTAATTGGCAACATCCGAATTATCGAAGAGGCGAAACCAGCGACTTCTGCCACTTCCCCCAACCGGGCGATCGTATTGGTATTAGCCGCCGTATTGGCAGCTATTTTAGCCATTATTGTAGTACTGCTATTAGAGGCGATGGATAACACACTCCATGATGCTTCCGAAGCCGAGGAACTACTGAAAACACCTTTATTAGGGGCATTACCCACCCTACCCAAATCAACGCTTAGCCTGCAAGGTTCAGAAAGCTTCCTGGATGATATTGCTTTAGTTGAGCCTTACCGGATGCTGCTGAAAACCTTAGAGTTTCGTAGTTCTAAGAAGTTGCGGAGCATTGTGATTAGTAGCACTCAATCGGGAGAGGGTAAATCAATAGTGGTTTCGCACCTAGCTGCTGTCTGTGCCATGTTATCTCGGCGGACATTGATAGTGGATGCAGACTTGCATCGCCCCATGCAACACAAACTATTCAATTTAGCTCCTAAGCCAGGAATTACCGATGTACTTGACGGGCGTCAATCTTTGTTAGAGGCAGTCCAACCAATAAATAATATCAAAAATCTCTCAGTATTAACTGGTGGTGAACTGTATGAACGCCCTTCGCAGTTACTAGAGTCAGATGCAATGAAGTCACTGATAGCAGAAGCTACCGCTAAATACGATTTTGTGATTATAGATACTCCTTCACTTAGCGCCAGTGCTGATGCTGCTACTTTAAGTCGGTACAGCGACGGAATTATCATGGTTACACGTCCAAGTTTCACACTTAAGGAATCACTGCAAAAAGCCATATCCGAACTTACACAAAATCGCATACCGATTCTGGGAGTGGTGGTCAATGGCACAACAGAGCAAACTGAAAAGTCTTACCGCTATTTCTCCCGACCTCTCAAACGTTTAACTACTTTAGGAAGTACTGCCAATTCGTTTAACGGTTCGAGGTCTAAATGACGATGTTGACTAATCAACGCGCAAGTTTCTTCATGACATGGATTGTGTTGGCAGGTCTGGGAATTGGTATATTTGCAGGCTTCCTTGCCAGCGTTCGGCCTGCTTACTTGGGCTTGGTGGCGATCGCAGTCCCCTTAGTTTTCTACTTCTTTACCAGATTTGAGCAAGCGGTTATTGGTCTATTAATCGTGCGTAGCGCTCTTGATCCTTTCTCTGATCAACAAATACCAGCAGCGTTTGCTATTGGAATTAATATCCTAACTCTACTTTATGTGGTGGCAACATTACTGGTCGGTCGGCCAGTCCGTACTGATCGGTTCTGGTGGTTGTTTGCAGGCTGGGTAGCCTTACAGGGCTTATGGGTAATACTCATACCTATGGGAGGACAGTGGCATCACACTGGTGTTTGGCGAGATGGCGTCCGTGAGTGGGTGCGTCTTTTTTCCTGGCTGATGGTCTACTTGCTGGTAATGCAGCTTAAAGATCGAGTTCATCCACAAAAGATTATCTCTGCATTATTTTTTGCCCTCGTTATACCTTTAACGGCAGCATTGATGCAGACGATCCTTCCCGTTTCACTCCTACCAGCCATACTCCGAGGAACTCAAGACCCAATTCTGGGAGAGATTTCCCGGATTAACGGTACTCTTGGTCTTTCTAATACCTTCGTCACTTTTCTGTTACTGTTTATTGGTTTAACTTATTGGAAGTTAAGTCAGTCCCAGCAGCGTTGGCCTTGGCTAATATTGCTTGGCTTACTCTGCTTTTTTTATGTGAGTACTAAAGCCCTATTTGGCTTGATGATATTGGGCATTTTTATTCTGATTTTGATTGCACCAAGATTGAGCATCATTAATCTAATTGGTGGAGTGTTTTTATTTGGCATAGTTATAGCCCTATTTGCAAGTACAGAATTCGGACAACAACGTCTGAGCTCGTTGCTGCAAACACCGCTGTTTAATCCAGATATGGATATATCACGAGCAATTCTTTTAGCACAGGGAGATTACAACAGTTTTAACTGGCGATTATCACAGTGGAGTTATCTAATAAAGGCTTGGGAACAGTCTCCAATCTTTGGTCATGGTCTGGCGACTAGCCGCCATTTAACTATTCATAGGAACTATGCTCACAACGATTATCTGATGGCTCTAGCAGAAGGTGGAGTTGTAGGTCTTTTAGTTTTTCTAGCCTTTCTCGGTACTCAAATTACACATTTCATTAAATTACTCCAGCGCACTTCCCAGAACATTGCTCAGCAAAAACTGTGCTGGGTATTGTTAGCGATGCTTCTATCTATCATGGTCGGCATGATTACTGAGAATATTTGGACTCACACAACCTTCTTTTTTTATTGGTGGACTCTGTTTGCAATTACTGCTTGGGACTGGAATCAACCAAAGCTTCTGGACAACTCTGTGGCTGAGTAAGACCTCTATAGCAATTACATTCGCAATAATGACCCAGCGCTTGATTGACTCTAGCAATTACACCCAACTAAAAGCACGACATCAACGACCCTATCGGGTAGTTTTGGTGCATCCAAGTGCAGGGGTTAACTGGAGTGGTGGCTCAGAAATATTTGCCATTGAGCTTGCTCGTAGCCTCAATACTGACTTTGAGGTGGAATTATTAGCAGGCGCACCCTGTAGCCCTTTTTATTATCCGGCTGGTGGTATTCCTCGCACAAAGGCACGTCAGATTCTCAATTATTTATCGATCGCTTCTGTAATGAGACGGTTTTCTCCTCATCCTGACATCGTTATTGAACACCTGACTAGCTTTTTGCCTTGTGCGATGCGATTGCTAAAACAGCCAGCTGATCTGATTTTTCCTTGTAATGATTATGGGGGTTTAGCAATGGCAGCTTTTGTGCGTGCCCTAATTGGTACGCCGATTGTTTATACCGAACATACTGGATTGCTAAATCAAGGGCGATCGCTTGCACGCAACTTGCTATTTCAGCCGGATCATCTTGTAGTCTTTTCAGAAACGATGGCTGATTATGCGCGGACTTTACAACCTTCCCAAGCTACCAGCATTATTCTCAACGGCGTAGATACTAACCGCTTTACACCTGAAGGCGAAAAGATGGCTTTGGGTTTAAACAAACCTCTGGTTTTGTGTGTAGCTTCTCTCAATCGTAACGGACATAAGCGAGTTGAACTAGCAATGCGGGCAGTTGCTTCTTTAGCGCAAGTCAGTTTTCTGATTTGTGGAGATGGCCCTGACCGAGAATATTTTCAATCTTTAGGTGAGAAATTATTAGGAAGCGATCGCTTTGCCATCAAAACTTTTCCTGCTGAGCAAATGCCCAAAGTTTATCGCAGTGCAAATGCGTTCACTCTACCTTCTGTTAATGAACCATGTGCGCTTTCTTATCTGGAAGCAATGGCTAGTGGTTTACCAGTAGTTGCCACAGATGATGAAATGCGTCGCTATGTTGTTGCAGATGGTGGAATTCTCTGCGATGTCACAGATATAGATAGCTATGCTGCTGCTATTGCCAAAGTCTTGAGTGGAAATTGGCAGCAGAAAGCCAGACGGATTGGCTCGCGTTTTAGCTGGGACGCTGTTGCTTTGCGCTATCGCGATGTCATTTTAAAGACAATTCTTCAGTCTAAAAAATCTTAGTTTTATGAGCTTGGTAATATGCCAAAAGTTTCTGTAATTATTCCCGCCTATAATGCGATGACTTATCTGCCGGAAACTTTAAAAAGTGTTTTGAAGCAGACTTTTACAGATTTTGAAGTGTTAATTATTGATGATGGTAGTACAGACAATATTGGGCAATGGGCAAATGACTTAGTAGACTCACGAGTCAAATTGATTGTGCAAAAAAATCAAGGTGCTTCGGTGGCACGCAACACAGGAATTGCTCAGGCAAAAGGTGAGTACATAGCATTTTTAGACGCCGATGATCTGTGGGAGCCAACTAAGCTAGAAAAACAAGTACGCTATCTAGAAAATAACCCAACAGTCGGCTTGGTACATACGAATATGTTATTAATTGATTGGCAAGGTCAGTCTTCAGGTAGAGTCATGAAATCCAATGCAGAAGGAGATGCTTTAAAACAATTACTGAAGCAAAATACTATAGTTACTTCTTCGGTGATCGTCCGCAATGATTGCCTGAAAACTGTTGGCGAATTTGATCGGAACTTACGCTACTCTCAAGATTGGGATATGTGGGTTCGGATTGCGGCTCGCTATCCCTTCGCTATTATTAAAGAACCTCTAGTTTACTATCGACAGCATCCCAATAACGCCACAAAAAACTGGCAGATGTTGGAACAAAATTTTGGAATGATTGAGAAATTATTCCAATCAGTTTCACAGGAGCTACTGTATTTAAAAAACCGCAGCTATGGTTATGCGAGTATCTATTTAGCTTGGAAAGCTCTACAAAATGGCGATCGCCAACAGGCAATATATTTTCGCAACCAAGCGATCGCTCATTATCCTCAGCTAAGCTACTCTTCTGGGTGCATTCGTTTGAGTGTAGCGATCGCAATTATGCAATGTTTAGGAGCTGATGGTTTTAACAAAGTGCTGGCACTAATCTACGCCCTGCGTCGGCGATTTGTATCAATTATTGCCCAGTGATCTTCTCAAAAAAAGGCGATCGTCTGCTGGTTAAGACTTGAAGGCTACGTTTGAGTCAAATAAATGCTTCAAAGTCTGCGATGCTCATTTTTCTACTTCCTTACTCGTTTGGTATTAAAAAATTAGAGATATCTGGCTAATTTTGAATCAGTAAACAGTTAACAGTAAACAGTTATCAAGGGGTATGGTGGGGATTTAAACCCGCCAGATAGCGCCTGCCATTAATCGGCTTTGGGTTATTAGTTTTAAGTTGCAAGTGAGCGCTTCCTTACTGGTTCCCCTTAAACCCAATTATCTTGACTGTTTACCGTTTACTGTTAACTGTTCACTGTTAAATATGACACAATCACCGGAAAAATTTCCCTCGATATAGGAAGTGATTATGGGACTACGCCATCAAGCCTTAAAAGGCGGATTTATCATGCTTATCCGTCAAGGTTTGGGTATATTGCTCAGTTTAGTAGGCGTGATATTAATTACTAGAGTAATCGGCCCAACTGAATACGGACTTTTTGGAGCAAGTAGTGGTATTGTCATCTTCTTTTACCGTTTAGCTCCATCGGGTTTGGATGCTTATCTACTTCGCAAAAAGGCTAATCCTGAGCAACATGAATACAATCAAGTTTTTACTCTGTTGCTATGCATAAATCTCATCTGTGTCCTCGGTCTTGTGCTGGGAAGACAGATGATTGCTCAATTGCTCAGGCTTCCAGAAGTTGCACCGCTTGTGGGAATTTTGGCTTTAACTATACCTCTGAGTACTTTAAATCTGCCTTGGGTAGTAAAGCTGGAACGTGACCTAAACTATCAGCGCATAGCATACATTGAGTTACTTAGCCAAATTAGCTACTATCTCGTAGCAGTGCCATTAGCACTACATGGATATGGTGCTTGGTCGCCCGTTCTTGGCTTATTCACACAGCAAGCTTGCCAGTTATCACTAAATTACTTTAGTAGCAAGCTGCGGCTGCGCTTATCCTGGAATCCAGATTTAATTCGGACAATGCTTGAGTATGGACTAAGCTATGCCAGTTCGATTTGGGTTTGGGAATTGCGTACGTTAGTCAATCCAGTGATTGTGGGACGTTTTGCTGGGGCTGAAGCCGTTGCCTTTGTGGCTCTATGCGTTCGCCTGGTTGAGATGCTTTCTTTTGCTAAAACAGTAACTTGGCGACTGGCTATGGTGGCACTTCCTAAATTAGGAGATGACAAAACTCGTATACGCAAGAGTATTCAAGAGGGAATGCGTCTGCAAGTGCTGGCAGTTGGGCTACCAATGGCGGGGTTTTCTCTGGTGGCTCCTGTGGTTTTAACGCTCGTTTTTGGTAAAAATTGGTATCCGGTGCTGCAAGTACTTCCGTTTATTGCCATTAGCTATCTCTCACATGCCATTTTCAACTTACATCGCTCAGTACTATATTTAGAGTGTAAAAATCTTCAGGTGACTTGGTTTCATCTAGTTCACGTAGCACTGTTTGCGGGAAGTGCGTTTTTGCTAGTGCCGCGTTTAGGGATGATTGGTTATGGCTTGGCTGAAATTTGTGCGTTAGCTAGCTATTTTATTCTTCATCTATACACTGTTAGAGAAGTAGGTAATCTAAATTATACTGAACCACTTGTTTGGTACATTATCTCGGTTACTGTTTTGATTTTGAGTGCATTCAGCGGTTCAGTCCGTTATCTATCTTGTTTGTTATTACTGCTTCCACTAACATCAACTAAAGAGAGAAACAATCTGGTTGGCTATTTTAAAATATTAAAATCTTAAAGTTAATCAAGGTAGATTAATCCTGAATTAGCATTCTGATTAACAACTACAACTATGGATTTTTTTGGCGCTCTGTTTGCGATCGCTCATTTACTGCTGCAATCAAAGCTTGATTGGTTAATCATTCTTTGAGTAGATAGTAATAGTACTGTTGCCCTATGTAGCTGATGCTCATCACTAGTACTTAGTTGTTGCATCCTGGTTACATAGGTAATATTTATATTTATATGAATAATGGTTAAGAAAAGATAAAATCCTCAAAAACTTAGATAAGTAGGTGTAGTTTTATAAAGTATAATTAAGAAAAAGATAGACAAATCTAAGCAGTTAAAATAAGTAGGCAAAAATTGCTCAAATACTTTCCTTTAAAAGGTTAGGTTTTAATTGTTTTAGATAAAAGACTACTGTGCTCCTGCACTTGCAAACAGCTTGCTAGTCGGGAGATAAACGAACAAAATTGTAAAATTCCCAGTCAAAGAGGCAAAAAAAGGCGTGGGTCAGTATCAACCTGCTCAGCTAAAGCAGTATAATCCAGACACGATCGCTCGTTACTATCGTTACCGTCCCTGGCAAGCTTGGGGGCGACTGCTGAGAATTATCTGGTCTTTTGCAGGATTTATAATCAGTCTTAAGTGGGACGAATGGCAAGATCAAGTTGAGCAGAACAAGGTAAAACGAGCTATCCAGTTGCGAGAACTGCTCACCCGCCTCGGCCCTACTTTTATTAAAGTTGGTCAAGCCCTCTCTACTCGGCCTGACCTGATACGTAAAGATTTTTTAGAGGAATTGGTGAAGCTGCAAGATCAGCTGCCACCTTTTGATAGTGCGATCGCCTACCAGATGATCGAAACTGAACTAGACCGCCCAATTCACGAAAGTTTTAGCGAACTTTCTCCGACGCCAGTAGCGGCTGCGAGTTTGGGTCAAGTCTACCGAGGTCGTTTGGTGAGTGGCGAAGAAGTCGCTGTAAAAGTACAACGCCCCAACTTACGCCCAGTTCTGACACGCGACCTGTATTTAATGCGTTGGGCAGCAGGTTGGCTAGCTCCCTGGTTGCCCCTGAATCTCGGTCACGACCTAACTTTAATTGTGGACGAGTTCGGGACTAAATTATTTGAAGAAATCGACTATATCAATGAAGGTCGCAACGCCGAAAAATTTGCTAGTAACTTCCGCAACGACCCGCAAGTCAAAGTTCCAGCTATTTACTGGCGTTACACCAATACTCACGTTTTAACCCTGGAATGGATTAACGGCTTCAAGCTAACAGATACTCAACGCATCAGAGAAGCAGGTTTAGACCCAGAAGCAATTATCCAAATTGGTGTTACTTCGGGTTTGCAACAGTTGTTAGAACACGGCTTCTTCCATGCTGATCCCCATCCCGGCAATTTATTCGCCATACCCGATGGTCGGATGGCTTACATTGACTTCGGCATGATGGATCAATTAGAGGAAAACACCAAAGAAACGCTGGTGGATGCCTTAGTGCATCTTGTAAATAAAGACTACATGGATTTAGCCGAAGACTTTGTAAAATTGGGTTTTTTAACGCCAGACACGAATATTTGCCCAATTGTGCCAGCATTAGAAGCGGTGCTAGGAAACGCCATTGGTAAAAATGTCAAGGATTTTAACTTCAAAACTATTACCGATGAATTCTCGGAGTTGATGTACGAATATCCTTTCCGAGTTCCGGCAAAGTTTGCTTTGATTATTCGTTCGCTGGTAACACAAGAAGGTATCGCTCTGAGCCTCAACCCGAATTTTAAAATTGTCGAGGTAGGTTATCCATACATAGCACGACGGTTGCTAACAGGGGAATCGCCAGAATTGCGGCGGCGCTTACTCAATGTGTTATTTAAAGATGGTAAATTCCAGTGGCAGCGTTTAGAAAATTTAATTGCGATCGCTCGTACTGATGGCAACTTTGATGTATTGCCCACAGCACAAATGGGATTTCAATATCTGCTGTCGGATGAAGGCAAGTTTCTCCGGCGTCAGTTGGTGCTTGCGATTACTGAAGATGACCGCCTCCACACCGAAGAAGTCCAACGTCTGTGGAATCTGGTTAAAGATGACCTACAGCCAAATCGTTTATTCAATTTAGCGATCGGGCTTTTAGGTGATTTATCTAGAGAAGGCGCAGCAGCTATTTTACCAAAAGCTAATTTCCTTGTGCCTTTTGCAGGACAGTCAGCAAGTAAAAAGTAAAACATCAAAATTTGCACAGCATATAACGTTTCCTAGTTGGCTATCGTACAAATTTATCAGTGTTTATCTGTGTTTATCTGTCTTAAAAAGTTTTGCGCCGGGAAACCCGGACGCGCAAACTTTTCGCTGTGGTTAATTACTTCTTCTTGTACCTCACTCAAGTGAGAACCGCTATATCTTGTTTTAATATCAATCAGGAGTTTTAATGTACTATTTCCCTCTGCAACCCCCCTATTTTCTATTACTTGTTGGCTTTTTAGCAGCATTAACTTCTGGTCTAGCGTTATCTGGGACTTTGAAAGTAATTGTGCAGAAATGGTCAAGCGATCGCACCGAAACTACTAAACCAAGTTCCTCATTAAAACAATTGTTTGTGCCATTTATTGGCATAACTGGCGGTGTTTGCCTATTTCTTTCTTCAGGGTTAGAAATATTTGGCTTTCCCTCCTTGCTAGCTTTAGGAGTTGGTCTGCCTGTTAGTCTGCTTACTTGTTTGTTAGTTTGGTTGCAGTTGGGAAGTATGTTGACCTTTGCCGAACGCAGAGGAATGCAATCTTTAGATTTAGATTCTTTCTCTTAAAAGATAAGACGCATTGCTGAAAGATGAGTTAATATAAATACTCACTGTTAACTAGGCTTATTGCAAAAATGCGAATAAGCGAAAAAATAACCACAGATAAACACCCATAAACACCGATAAACACCGATGAATTAAGACATCATTAGATGCGTTCACGGGGAATAATAAAAATGAGGTTGGAACGATTTTGCATGGTTTCAGCCTCTATTTTTGTAGGAGGTCTACTGATAAATAATTAATAATACCGATCCAATTAATGAGACGTTGCATTGCAACGTCTCTACATGATTTTTTAAATTGGTATAACTTGACCCGCTAGTTAAATCAAGAGGGGATGGATGAAGAATAGCCGCGTTGTCATTGTTGGCGCTGGATTCGGTGGGTTGCAAGCTGCTCAATCTTTAGCTGATTCTGGTGCAGATGTATTGTTAATTGATCGCAACAACTATCACACCTTCATACCACTGCTGTATCAAGTTGCAACAGGTCAATTAGAACCTGAGTACATTGCTTACCCTATCCGCACAATTTTACGGCGATTCTCTTTTCTGCGGAATGCTATGGGGAGGAAACGGCATCGAATACCCAAAGTTCAATTTTTGATGGCTGAGGTTCAGCAAATTGATTTTTCAGCGCAGATCATTGAAACAGATGATTGTGTAATCAACTATGACTTTCTCGTGCTTGCAACTGGAAGCCAAACGCAGTTTTTGGGAGTTCCTGGAGCGTCAGAATATGCCTTTTCAATGAGAACATTAGAAGAGGCAATAGCATTACGAAACCATATTTTCTCTTGTTTTGAAAGAGCTATCCAGGAATCTGATTCATCACGACGTCAACAACTGCTGACGTTTACTATTGTGGGTGGTGGCCCAACAGGTGTTGAGATGGTAGGGGCCTTTGTTGAAATGCTTCGAGGCCACTTGCGTCAGGATTATCCAACGTTGGATTTAAGGCAAGTAAGGCTGATTCTCGTGCAATCAGGCGATCGCTTATTGGCTGATCTTCCAGAGAAGTTGGGAATTTATACCTACAAGCGATTACGTCATTTGGGAGTGGAAGTTTATTTGCAAACAAGAGTCAATCAAGTAACTCTAGGAGCTGTGCATCTTCAAAACAACCAAATAATTCCAACTGCAACCGTAATTTGGACAGCAGGTTTAGAAGCTAACTCTCCCGCGACATCAGAGGAGGTATCTTTAGCAAACAAAGGAAAATTAATTGTTCATCCCACCTTGCAATTGTTAGAACAACTTAATGTTTATGCCATTGGGGATCTTGCGTATGTGGAGAAAAACGGTAAACCCTTAGCTGGGATTGCGCCAGAGGCACTACAACAGGGCGTTACTGTAGCACAAAATATCAAAAGGCAGCTTCGAGGTAAATTGCCAAAACCCTTTAGCTACTTTAACAACGGAAGATTAGCGATTATTGGTTGTTATTCAGGTGTTGGAAAAATTGGCGCGTTTGTATTTACAGGTTTTTTAGCTTGGCTGATGTGGCTGGGAGTTCACTTAGTATATCTTCCTGGCTACCGCAGTCGTTCGCTGGTATTATTTACCTGGCTTCATACTTATTTATTGCGCGATCGCGCCGTTCGCTTGATTCTGTCCACTAAAGACGTTGGCATTCAAAACCGCCAAGTGCTTCCAAAAGCAACGTTAGATGTTTTCCAAAAGTCGCGTTGATTTAAATTCTGGCGATCGCTAGAGAAAAAATACGAACTCTTGTAAACTAAGCAACACATCATAAACTAGGCTAAAACACTTCAAGCATTCTATTTAGGAATTTTATTGAGTAATTTTATCTTTGAAATTGCGATAGTTGAGCTTAATGTTGTTAACTTTTTGCTGAATAAAACTACTGG
Organism: Komarekiella atlantica HA4396-MV6; assembly: GCA_019359395.1. Lineage (GTDB taxonomy): Bacteria > Cyanobacteriota > Cyanobacteriia > Cyanobacteriales > Nostocaceae > Komarekiella > Komarekiella atlantica. The sequence goes on along the minus strand of JAHHHK010000001.1, from coordinate 161,616 downwards.
TAGTCTTTTGCAGACGCATTAACGGACTCTCAACCCTAAAACTTTGGGGTCTTTGTTCTGGCGAAGTTAAATACCGATAATGCAAAAATACGTCTCTGTATGGAATATTGACATCCTCACCAGAGCAAAGTTGAGTAAATGTTGATGCACCAATGCTCATATAGTGCAGATATGTCAGCCGCCGTCCTTGGTCGTAGAGGACATTATCTACCACATAAAATTTAGAACTCCAATGATTACCAGTCGCTTTCTCCGAGTCATGGCAAGCAAAGTTATAATATGAAATTCCACTCCTCAATACCATGTAGTTAAATAAAGATTGGTCAGGTGCTACTAAAGCCATTACATCAGCTTCACCAGCCTCTAATTTGTTGAGGATATCTACTAACATATCTTGAGAAAAAATATGTTTTTTAGATGCAAACCAACCAGCACAGAAGATTTGAGACTGTAATTTTTCTTGATTGAAAACTTGCTGTAAAAGTTCTGATGAACCATCAAAAATGTACTTTAAGTCAGACTTATACTGAAAATCATTTACTACCCAATCATAACTATCTAACTTTTCATATACATAATCTACAGGCCCCATTAATAAGGTATCTGCATCAAAATAAATAAATTTATCAAAGGGGCCATCAAATGCACAAAATTTACGGTGCATGGGTAATTCATATAAATCAGAAAAACCCCATTCTCGCCAAGTTTTTTGTGCTCTTGGATAATTTTTCCATATCTGAGTTGCAAAGTTATCCCAGTAAGTAATAGCAGCGGAGTTTTCAAATAAAGTGACATTATCTCTAGCTGCAATCTCTTCTCGTATTTTGTCTAACCGTTCATTATATGGAATTATACAAACAGGAATTTTTCTACCAGCATTAGCCTCTATACTGTTGAGTAATGCAACTACTTGGTCATAGACCACATCATTACCTAGGATGTAAATACCATCAGTCATTGGGATACTCCTAATATTAAATACGAGCAGAAACAAAGGGAAATAAACGACGAGTCAATTTTGGAATGAAAGCAAATTTACCTTCATGAAGGTAACGATAGTGTTCCCACAATTGCCAATAGGGACTACCATTTTTAATCCGCGTACCAGCCCAGTGGAGATATTTTAGTCGTTGTCCTCGGTCATAGAGAGCGTAATCTTGCTGTTGAAAATTTTGCGAACCTGCCCAACTACCAGGCCCGCCCCCAGGAATTTTGACGAGATTACCACGTTTAGCAATCAGCTTCAGAACAAGATAATTCAGAATAGGTTGGTCTGTAACTCCTTCAGAAAAATCAAAATATTCACGGTGCATTGCACACTCGCGTAAAGCTTCATCCATCTGTTGCTCGGTAATAACTCCCTTTCTCGAAGCCCAAAAGCCGCTGTTAAAAACGTCTTCTAATTGGGTATTTGAAAAAATTTGATGCTCTATTACGAATGGGGAAAAGACATTTCGTAGCTTGTCATTGGCATAATGATAATCGCAACAGAAGAAATCAACTTCTGAAAGCTTGTCTAGATTGTCTACGATTTTTTCAAAAACGACAATGTCAGTATCAATATAAATAAACTCATCTAAAGGCCCAAACCATGCCACAAGTTTACGCATTTTATTAGGTAATGCGAGAAAATCTCTGTCAAAAATTTCCCCTATGCGTTTAGTTAAGCTCTCAAGAAGTTCTAGGTCTGGGAAAACTTGCACATTATGTAAACTGGCAAGTTGCTCTGCTACCTTGTGATAGTTGTCATTAAAAGGAATGAGATAAACAGTCACTTCTTGATCATAGTGACGAATGCTATTGAGTAAAGCGATCGCATTATCTATTACGCGGTCATTGGCAACTATATAAATTCCCCGACTCATAGGATTAACCTTGATTAATTAACTTTAATTTTCGCAAAGCTCTTGTAAGTAAACTTGGTGGTGGAGCGTCATAACGCTTAGAAGAATTGTTAAAAATTGGACGCTTATCTGGTTCGTGTAGGTAACGATAGTGAAGAAACAAATCTCGATAGGGAAACTCAATATTTTCTCCGGCACATACTGCTTGATTAATATTAGGAGGAATACCAATATAATGCAGATAAGTTAGTCGATTACCTTTATCATAAAGAATTTTATTTTGTTCTTCAAAATGTTTAGAAGTAACAGAGCAGCCTGTAACTTGATTATTTGGTAAGTGATGAGCAAGATTGTAAACTGGTATGCCAGACCTCATAAACATATAGTTGAGAACTGGCTGATCTCCAGTGGGATAGAGTATTTCTCTCTCACCTACTCTCAGATAACATAACAATTCTTCTAGTTTAGATTGGTCAAATAAACCTTTTTTAGAAGCGTAAAATCCTGAGCAAAAAATTTCAGTTTTTAGACGATTTTCTGGAAAGACTTGGAGTAATTTATCTGAATTGACGTTATAAACTTTATCTGGGTATTTAAACTGGAAATCGTAGACAACACAGTTGTATTCATCTAATTTTTCAAAAATAAAATCTAGTGAATTCATCACTAGAGTATCGGCATCCAGATAAACAAACCTATCAAAAGGGCCATCAAATGCACAAAAGCGGCGATGACCGCCATAAATTCTATATTTATTTTTGTTCATACTAGCAGGACTAGCCTCTAGCATAAATTTATCCCAGCGGGTAATTGATTCTTGATTATCGTAAATAAATACATTAGGGCGCTTAGCTATTTCATCAGCAATCCGCTGTGTTTGGTTATCAAAAGGATAGATACAAACAGGAGTTTCTTTACCCAATATCACATCAATACTGTTGAGCAAAGCCACCAGTTGATCAAAAACATAATCATTGCCAAGCGTACAAATACCATCCATAGTTTATGAGTGTTGAATAACAAAATTTGATAACCAGTTGAGCAGATTTAATTTGTGTAATATAATTTGACGTGCTTCTGCGATCGCATCCTTGGCAGCATACCAAGCATCAGGTGTAGCAGTGACTTCTTTGATGTAGGCAATGCCTTTTTCATCCAAACTAGGCAATCTTAAAAAACTACCCGGTGGCAATAATTTATCAGCAGCCGGGCCACCATAGTAAATTGGTAGACACCAAGCAAGCAAACTATCCCAAAGTTTTTCACTCACATACCAATTATTATCAGCATAGTTTTCAATTGATAGATTGTAATAGTAAGGAGCTATCCCGTACCACTTGTTACTAAGTTCTCCTAATGTTTTCGCCCATGTGGGTAAGTTACGCCCATATAAATCAAACTTAATTTCACTAGATTCTAAGGACTGCAAGAAGTCTAAACGCTGGCGGTGGTTAGCTGTGCGGCTAATTCCAGAAGTAATCCAACTGCATGGGGCAACTTTTTGGGGACATGGCATTTCATTTAAATCCTGAAAGGTATTTGAGTGATACCAAATAGCAGGCATATAGTCGGGAGTGGGAGCAAAATCATCAGGGCCAGAAACGTAGCCACAATACTTCTGGGCTTGTTGATAGTTATGATTGTTTATTTCGACAATTTCATTTAAGGGTGGTTCTCTGAGTAAATAAATAATGCGCTCTTTATTGACATTACGCAATAGAGAATCGATGTTTAATTCTGATGTTTGTTGCGGTTTGCGAAAACTATCTAGCCAAGATTTATGTGGCAATTTCTGGGGAAAATCGAACTGATACATTATTAAAAAATCTGGTTTTGGCGCTAGTGCTAACATTTGCATATTTCCCCAAATTCCAAATTGATTGGGGGTTTGCTGCCACAGCCAATCGGCTCTAGTTTCTAAACCTCGATAGCTGCTAATCATGCCTACAGTTTTTATATTCATTTTATTTATTAGTTATTAGTTATTTGTCAGGAGTAGAGACGCGATGAATAGCGTCTGTACAAGGGTCAAAAGTCAAGAATTAGTCCCCATTTTTAATTAAGCAATAAGTGGAGGGAGTAGAGATGCATCGACGTAACTAAGGATTTTTGCCGCTCTATTTTCCCAAGAAAATTGCTTGACAAACTCAACACTATCTGGATAACCATCTACTTTTTTGGGATGAGTTTGTAGAACTTGCTTGAGACATTCGGCGAATTTGGTAGGATTATCTGACTCACACCAAGCAGCGATGGCTTTAGTATCTTGAAACTCTATTAGTGAGGGAATTTCTGTAGCTACAATGGGAGTTCCAGAGGCGAAGTAGTCAAATAGCTTTAGGGGAGATGTAAAAGTTGCTGCTTTTCCTGAACAATGAGGATGAGCTAAAATATCGGCTGCTTGCAGCAAAGATACTAACTCATCATGCAAAACATAGCCCAAAAATGTAATGTTGTGAACTTGCTTTTCGTTCGCTAATTGCTGATAGTATTCGACTTCTGTTGACTTACCACCTGCACAAGCAAATTGCACATTTGGCATTTCACTAGCTACATTAATTAGTACATCAATACCTTTAAATTGTTGTAGCGCTCCTGCATACACTACCAAATGCGATCGCTCTTTCAATAGTTTTTTGCGCCATTCCGCCGCTTTTTCTGGCTGTCTCTGCATAAATAAGCGGTTAAAACCGTTGTGCAACTTAATTACTTTTTCTGGTGGAATGCCATTTTTAATCATGGTTTCACGGATGGTGTCTACAACGGTGACAGCAATTTGGAATAGCGGACTTTTAACAATTTCTGGCTCGAATAACTTATCTTCGTGATGATGATGTTCGTAAATTGCAGGAACGCCATTTTTAATAGCAGCTTTGACAAAATTCCAGTTGCGACTGTGGACAAGTTTGGTAGTAGGAAGTATATGAAATGGTAAATAGTATTTAGTAGCAATGGTATTAGAGTCAGTAAATTTTCTTTGAAAATGATCAATCGGCCAAGGCATTGGTAAGGGAGCAACCTTTAATTTGTCATGAAGGTTATAATATTTAATCAGTTCTATTGGAGTTTTTTGAGGTTGAAAAGGACGAAAAAACTTAGCTAGTTTAATAGCTCTCGATTCTTTGTTAGGGTATACCAAAACTGTTGAATATCCCAAATTAGCGGCGGCGTTAGCTGCATTTGTGGACTGTACTAAGTGAGCCTCTGGCTTAGGTAATTCTTCACCAATGAAAAAAACGTAATGTTTTTTTGAATTAGCATTGTTCATGATTTTAGGCGGTAATACTATCCTCAAATTTTTCTAAGTTATCTAGCAGATATATAGCAGATTCATAAGTTTCTGTAACTAATTTATTTTGTTCTTTATGGGTATATATTAAATTATCGGCTAGAGAGCGGAGAGAGCTAAGTATAGGATTAAGACAAGTTCTAAACTCAACGGAAATATGATTAAAGGTTTCATATTGACTGGTGGCAATATTCTGATTTTGCTGAGAAATTGAGAGGAATTTTCCTTTCAATTGCATATTAACAACATCGTCGAAAACATCAATTGTGTTGAGAATTCTCCAGGCTGATTTGTAGGATTCTTCAATTAATTCTTGCCGCTCTTGAGAATTGTCTACCATTTCATCAAGTAATAAGCGTAAAAACCCAATCATTGAGTTCAACTGCGTCCGAATTTCGTGAGAGATACGGAGTAAGCTTTGATTGCGTTTAACAATAGCTTCTGGACGTTCAGCAAATTGCATTGAATAGAGGCGTGAGTAGTAACCACCCTTTTGCAAAAGTTCTTCATGGGTTCCCACCTCTACCACACGTCCTTGATCTAATACAGCAATTTGATCGGCTTTTTGAACTGTAGAAAGACGGTGAGCAATTACTAGAGTTGTCCGATCGCGACTAAGATCATCAAGCGCAGCTTGTACTAAGCGTTCAGAAACGGTATCTAAAGCACTGGTGGCTTCATCAAGTATGAGAATGTCTGGATTTTGTAGCAGGGCGCGAGCGATCGCTAATCTTTGTCTTTGTCCACCAGACAACATGACGCCGCGATCGCCAATTAGGGTATCAAAATCTTGGGGTAATTTACTGATAAATTCATAAGCATTTGCCCGCTTTGCCGCTGCGATAATTTCATCTTGGGTAGCCTCTGGCCGTCCATAAGCAATGTTGTTCCCTACCGAGTCATTGAACAGAAAAGTATCTTGGCTAACAATTCCCATCCGCTTTCGCAGGGATACAGCATCAAACTCGCGCAAATCAGTGCCATCAATGGTTATGCAGCCAGATGTTGGGTCATAAAATCTGGGTAACAGGTCTGCCAAAGTAGATTTACCAGCGCCGGAACCGCCTACCAATGCTAACGTTGTGCCGTGTGGTAAGTATAAATTCACATCTTTGAGCACCAACTTTTCATGACTGGGGTAAGCAAAGGAAAGGGAATTAAATCGCACTCCCTCTTGCAATTTCGTGTAGGGAAGCTTACCGTTACCCATGAATGGCTTATCATCCAAGCTCAAAAATTCACTAGCTACATCCACACTAGTAGCAGTACTTGCAAAGTTGCTGCGAATAGTATTTAACTCAGAAATTAATGGCAGTACTCGCAGCAGTAAGAATAGATATGTTAGAAGTACAGGGGCCAGGGAAGTAATTTGGTCTGCAAAGAAAATTTTGCTCAAAAGTATAATCAGCAGTAAAGCTGTAATACCCATGACTTCACTCAGGGGTGTAATCGCTCCCGAATTAACCTGAGATTGAAAATCTGCTTTTTCGCGATCGCGGATTAGCTTTTTAATTCGTTGATATTCTTTTTCTTCATTTCCAGTCGCCTTGACTAACCGAACTCCGTTCAGAGTTTCCAGCACAGTAATTGAATATGCTTTAGACATATCACTAAGCTGTTTACCAAACTTTTTAGAACGATAAATAGCATACTGATTGATTAAAGTTACCAACGAAAGCAAAATCGTTGAAGCAATCGTTAACTGCCAAGAAATTGACAATAACAACCCAACAAAAACTAAAATAGTAATCCCTAAAATACCTAACTTGACTGTACTACCTACAGCACCGGCTGCACGACCAATTTCACCACCAAGTCGATTAATTAAATCACCAACTTTTGTCTTGGCATAATAATCTATATCAATTTCTAGTAATAATCTTAGTCCGGCTTCTCGCATATCTGCTGTCAGTGCTCGTGTTAAAGAGCTTGATGCTAAAGCACTGGCATAAGCCGCTAAATTTTTTAAAATAATTATGAATATAATTGCTCCAGCCATTACTCCTGTGCGGTAGTTCACTGGAATATTTTCAAAGGGAGACATTATTGCTTTGAGAATAGTAGGGGCACTACTTAAATCTACTTCTTGCCCCACAATTCTTAAAACCACTGGCACAATTAAAGCCGTGCTGACTCCATTAAATAAAGCTCCAGAAAATCCTAATAATATTGTTAACAGAATCAAACCTGGATATGGTTTAGCAAATCTTAGTAGTAGTTTTCTGGTAGACATGGGATATTCTTTACTATTCACTTATTAATTAAAATTATTCATTAATTAGCTAATCATTAAATAAATAAAACTAAATAATGTTCATGCTTTAAATTATGGAAAACACAAGTACACCCTTATCCATATCTTTTATTATTTCCACATATAAATTACCTCCAATTTATAACCGAGAAATTATTGACTTAAGCGTAGAAGCCATAGCTTCTATGCTATAGTGCTCCACACATCTTTCTCTTGCCTTGAGAGCTAGCTGATTCGCTGACTCTAAATCTTGAAATATCGATTGAATTTGTTCAGCAATTTGTTCAGGACAAGCAGGCTCAACTAAATAACCAGTATTACCTAAAATTTTGGGAATATCTCCTACGCGAGTTGACAATACAGGTTTAGCCATTGCCATCCCATCTGTCAACTTAAGGGGGAATTGAGCGCGAGTTTCAAGAGTATCTCGCTGAGGAACAACAACAATATGAGCAGCAGTTACTAAATCAGGCATAATATCAGCTGGATACTTTGGCAGTTTGATAATCCAGCGTCCCCACTGTTGTTGAAGTTGCTGATCATAATCATCATAAGGACTGCCACCCACAATCACCAGTTTTAAGTCTGGCTGATTAATTTTATCTAACGCTATTAGAACATCTTCTAAACCTTTATAAGGTCTTGGTGCACCAGGAAACATTAAAATACGATATTCAGATAAACCATAGCGAATTCGACTCGATTCAGGATCATATTGAGCAGGATCAAATAAGCAAATATCTTTACCGTTGGGAACAAATGTACCGCCAAAACGCTTTTGTAAAAATGTAGTATGTACAGTCACAGCGTCAGCGCGATTTACTAAACCTTCCATCCATTTAACGTATAGAGGATGATAAGGATTTCTGAGTGCGCCGTCTGATTTTAATAATTCTCTAGCTAATTGTTTGAGTGTAGGACGATAATACCAATCATCACCACCATGCCAGCTGAGTTCCCAATCATCGATATCTAAAATTACTAGTTTTTGGCTAGATAGTTTTTTGAGTAATGCAACTCCAAAACTTGCTATTTGTGGTTTGATTGCATAAATTATATCTCCATTGATTTTTGGTAAAAGTTTCCTCATTTCGCCAAAAAAATCTGGAAAATTTTTGCCAGGTAAATGATAAACATTTAACTCTGATGGTAAATTTCGATATAAGTTTTTCCCAAATAAAAACCCCATAATTTCAACTTCCAGCCCTAAAGTTTTCAGGGCTGCTGCTATCAAGTATGCACGCAAAATAGCCGCACTTGATAAGTCTGAAACCAACAGTGATATTTTTGAAATTTTTTTCACTATTTTTTCACTGGTTTTTATTTAGTGCGCCAAGGATTTGTAACTTGATTCGGCAAAAATACTTTAGCGAATCTGTCAAAAACCCTTGTATACAAAGAACGAGTAATATTTTTAGCATATTGAGGGCGGTAAGGATACGTACAGTGAAGTACTTTAATTTCATCTTGAATATTATAAGCGTCCTGCCATTTACTGAGATAATTGTAGGTAGGTGGTAGTATTTTCATCTTAGGGTGTACAGATGCGATCGCAGAAGCAAAAGCTCCTTGGTCTTTTAAAAGTAATTTATCTTGATTGTTTTTAACAATTTCAAAATAGTATTTAAATTTATCAAAAAATACCTTAGTTACCTCTGTTTTACGGAAAGCCATAAAACCGCCGTTATACTGCACACTATCTTCTTGTAAAGGCAAACCTACAGATTGCAGTATTGGCAAAACATTGGGCAAAAGCTCTTGTTGTTTTCCTCGCAATAAATTTGTGGCTTTAACAATATAAGGTTGCACATCTTCAGTTAATAAAAAATCATACTCATCTAAATACTCAAACACATCATTGATATCACAAAGTAAGCAAATATCTGAATCTAGATAAATTGTTTGCTCAAACTCAGAGGCTTCATATAGAGCGAGTTTTGCTTGTCGTGATGCTAAAACCGTATTTTCATTTGCCGGGGCTGGCTTTAAAATTACATTTTTGAAAGCTTTGAGTAAAGGGTAGAGAATTGTGGGAACCTGATCAATGAGAATAATTATTGGTTCCTGATGAAATTTTCTAATTGCCGCTAAAAAGTGAATACAATCTTGAAAAGAGTAAAGACCTGTCAGAATTGTTATAAAGCCTCTTTTTGAGTTCATATAATAGTTATTTTAAAAGTTCTTGCACTTCTAAAGAAAAGTTTTTCCAACTCAAATGTTCAACAGTTTGACTGATATTAGCTTGAATATTAAAAGCCTGATCGATTAATTTACATACCACTTCACAGGGACTATCAATATCAAAGATAAAGCCATTATCTCCATGATTAATTATATCAGGAGCAAATCCTGTTCTACTCGCCACAGGCACAATGTTACACATCATCGCTTCAACTAAAGGTATAGGGCCGCCTTCTAATTTCGCAGGTGAAACAAAAACATCCATCTCAGCATAGTACTTAGGGTAATCAGAATAAGGAGCTTGAATATAAGATAGGTTTGGTAAAGCAATTAGTTCTTCAAATCTTTCGTATTCATCCCAATTTCTCCCCAGAATAATAAATTTTCTATGGGGCATTGATTTGATAATATTAAATATTAATTCTGGAGATTTTCTGGCATAATATGCTGTACAAAAACCGACAGCGCCATTTGAGCGTTGATGAGGTTGAAAAATTGCAGGGTCAGCACCACCCAGAATAAATGTTGTTTTTTTACTGTTTACTCCTTGGTTTTGAAGTAGCTCTACAAATTGGGAACAGGTACATATAACTTTAGTACTTTGATTTAGTGTATAAACAAGTTCTTCATTACTTCTACCAATATCTTTTGGATGGGTATACCAAACGAGTAGCTTGCTTTGCCAAAGAATCGGGTTTTGCTTCAAAGCTATGGGTAAAAAAGAGTAGTGAGCAAAAAAGTATGCTTTAGCTTGAGGTAGATCGGTCAAAGAATATGCAAAAAAATAATTACCTGGAAAATACGTAGCAATTTCTCTGCATATTGCTTCGAGTATCCAGCCTTTAGCATCGTGAATTACAAAAACTAGATCATATAGCTTATCATCTAGATTATTTTTGATTAAATTGCTAAGTTTCGATTTAGCTTTTCCGAAAATATAAGGATATTTATATTCTTCTATTTTAGAAATACTTAAAAGTTTAAAAAATATATTTGTAATTAATGGCTTATCTAAAAAATGCATTTTTTTCATCCATTTTTATTTTATCTAAATAATGGAATGGAATTTTAAATACACAGTACAGTAGTATTATGCTTAACATCGAAAATCTAATTTTGATCCTGAAATTATTTTGTATCTTTAAAAGATAAAATAATATGATAAATTTAACTTTATAATTATGGTTATTCCTATAGAAAATTCACTGATAAATCTAGGTAAGTTTTATTATTAGTCAGTATATTTACCGTGAAAGTACGGTTGTATACTATCATGATTTATGAAGTACTACAGCTATAATAGTGAAAGTATAAATAGTTGATGTAGCTTGTGCAAGTAACGCTGTTAATTACTGAGGCGTAGGATTGCTAATCAATACCAAACATTTATTTGCGAGGGAGGCAGAGGTAATGCAGGTAATACGTCTTGAGGCACTCTCAGACAACTACATATTCTTACTGCACGACAGCAAACATAATATTGCCGCCGTTGTTGATCCAGCGGAGGCGGAACCAGTATTAGAGAAACTGGCAGAATTAAAAGCTGATTTGGTAGCGATTTTCAATACGCATCACCATAACGATCATGTGGGTGGTAATAAGCAGTTAATCGAACAATTTCCGCAAGTGAGAGTTTATGGCGGAGCTGAGGATCGCGGGCGAATTCCTGGACAACAGGTGTTTTTGCAACAAGGCGATCGCGTTGAGTTTGCAGACCGAATAGCTGAAGTAGTCTTCGTTCCCGGACATACTCGCGCTCACATTGCTTACTACTTTCCTCCAGAACAAGCAGGTTTTGGGGATTTATTCTGTGGTGATACCCTGTTTTCTGGGGGTTGCGGTCGTTTATTTGAAGGGACACCGACGCAAATGGTAGACTCTTTAAGCAAACTGCGCTCTTTGCCTGACGATACCCGCGTCTGGTGCGCCCACGAATACACCTTAAAAAATCTGCAATTTGCTTTGACTGTGGATGGCGACAATGCCGATCTCAAGAAGCGCTACGATGAAGTCAAGGCTTACCGTAGTCGAAAAGAAGCGACAATTCCCTCGCTGTTGGGAGTTGAGAAGCGCACTAATCCCTTTTTACGTTGGGAGCAGCCGTCATTACAATCAGCAGCTAAAAGCAGTGATCCTGTGCAAACCTTTGCTCGGATACGAGGAATGAAAGACAGGTTTTAGTCAAGAGTTAACACGCTTTGTGATTTTTGTGGCGCTAATAGTTGCGATCGCACCCTACCTTTCGCTACGATCTGTAAGCTTTAGGGTATAGGCAAAGCCGCTTGGAATACAGCTACACTCACATGAGCTATCCTGCCCAAACCTAAGTTAATGAGATTTTACAGGAAAAACGGAAAACGATGGTGAAACGCGTACAGTTAGTTTTAAATCAGGATATCAGCAAGCTGGGCAAATCTGGCGACTTAGTGGACGTAGCTCCCGGCTATGCTCGTAATTATTTGCTTCCCCAAAAATTGGCAACCCATGCCACTCCCGGTATTCTCAAGCAAGTAGAACGCCGTCGTGAACAAGAACGTCAACGGCAATTAGAACTTAGAGAACAAGCTCTAGAGCAAAAAGCAGCTTTGGAAAAAATTAGTAGCTTGACAATTGCTAAGCAGGTTGGTGAAAACGAAGCAATTTTCGGTACTGTCACCACTCAAGAAGTTGCAGAGGCAATCCAAGCAGCTACTAATCAAGAAGTTGATCGGCGTGGTATTACCATCCCCGATATTAACCACCTTGGTACTTATAAAGCCGAAATTAAGCTGCATTCTGAAGTAACGGCGCAAGTCGATATTCAAGTTGTAGCTAGCTAACGGCAAAGTAAGGAGACAAAAGACAGGAAACAAAAGACAAATGGTTTCTGGGTGAGTGCCTTGAGTTTGGGTTTAAAATCTGGCACTTGTAAGCAGAATCAAAAAAGAAATCATCATGTTTAAACTCCACTCCTTATAGCTTTTGTCTCCTGACTCCTGTACAGATGCGGTTAATCGCGTCTCTACTCCTGACTCCTAATGTTTCATTATGGCTGAAGAATTGCGTTTTCAAGGCGATGGTATTGACCGCTTACCACCCCAAAATATTGAGGCTGAAGAAGCGATTTTGGGGGGAATTTTACTAGATCCAGAAGCGATCAGTCGAGTTAGCGATCGCCTCCTTCCCGAAGCTTTTTACATTAGCGCTCATAAAGATATTTATCAAGCAGCTGTGAGGCTCCACACTCAAGGTAAACCCACAGACTTACTCGCCGTTACAAGTTGGTTGGCTGACCATGATATCCTTACCCGCATTGGTGGCAGAAATAAATTAGCAACTCTGGTAGACCGTACAGTGTCAGCAGTAAACATCGACTCCTTGGCAGGGTTGGTGATGGAAAAATACCTGCGGCGACAGTTAATCAAAGCAGGCAATGAAATTGTACATCTCGGTTACGAGACAGAAACCGAGTTACCAATCGTCCTCGATCAAGCGGAACAGAAAGTTTTCGGTGTTACTCAAGAACGTCCGCAATCAGGTTTAATTCACATTTCTGATACCCTGATTAATAATTTCCAGGATATTGAAGATCGCAATCAAGGTATTGCCTTACCTGGTATTCCCTGCGGATTTTACGATTTAGATGCCATGACCAGTGGCTTTCAGCGTTCTGATTTGATTATTGTCGCTGGCAGGCCATCAATGGGAAAAACGGCTTTTTGTTTGAATCTTGCTCATAACATTGCCGCTACTTATAAATTACCGGTTGCTGTTTTCAGCTTGGAAATGTCTAAAGAGCAACTAACGCAACGTTTATTAGCTAGCGAAGCGCAAATTGAAAGTAGTTATCTGCGGAGTGGACGCCTCAGTCAAACACAGTGGGAACCTTTAAGCCGTGCTATTGGTATCCTCTCGGAAATGCCAATTTATATCGACGACACGCCGAATATTACAGTCACACAAATGCGTAGTCAGGCGCGGCGACTGCAAGCAGAACAAGGAACTGAACTAGGATTAATTGTTATAGATTACTTGCAATTAATGGAAGGAGGAGGTGATAACCGCGTCCAAGAATTATCAAAAATTACGCGTCAACTCAAAGGTTTAGCGCGTGAATTATCTGTACCAGTTATTGCTTTATCTCAGTTGAGTCGAGGGGTAGAAGCACGTACCAATAAGCGCCCAATGTTGTCGGATTTGAGAGAATCGGGTTGCTTGACAGGTGATAGCTTAGTGACATTAGCGGATACTGGCGTACAAGTGCCAATTCAGAAATTAATAGGCAAATCTGGTTTTGCAGTTTGGGCGCTAGATGAAGCCACAATGCTTCTTAAAAAAGCAATTGTCAGCAACGCTTTTTCTACAGGTGTAAAGCCCGTATTTTTGTTAAAAACTCGTCTAGGACGTACAATTAGGGCAACTGGAAATCACAAGTTTTTAACAATTCACGGCTGGCGTCAACTTGACGAGTTAAGAATAGGCGATCGCCTTGCTTTGCCTAGATGCTTACCCAGCTCTTATATCGAGACTATGAGCAAGGCTGAAATTGCTTTGCTAGGACATTTGATAGGAGATGGCTGTACTCTACCTCGGCACGTTATTCAATACACCACAAGAGAAAACGATTTAGCTAATATTGTGGTATCCTTAGCAACTGAGGCCTTTGGAAATTCAGTGATTCCTCGTATTAGCCAAGAGCGAGACTGGTATCAAATCTATCTGACAGCAGGATACAACTTAACACATAACGTCAGAAATCCTATAGCTGAATGGCTAGATTCTCTTGATGTTTTTGGTTTGAGATCCCATGAAAAATTTATTCCCAATCAAATTTTTGAGCAACCCCAAGAATCCATAGCTCTTTTCTTGCGACACCTCTGGAGTATTGACGGCTGCATTAAATCTAGCAAGGGTAAATGCCTTTATCCTGCTGTCTATTACACTTCCAGTAGTGGAAAATTGGCCAGAGATGTCCAGTCACTTTTACTAAGGTTTGATATTAATGCCAAACTATCTATAGTTTCTCAAGAGAATAAAGGACGGGATCAACATCAAGTTTGGGTAACTGGTAAATCTGATTTAGAAAAGTTTATTGAAATGATTGGTGCAGTTGGTAGTTATAAAAAACTAGCTCTTGGAGAAATTGCCAAATATCTTCAACTACGTTCTGCTAACACTAACAGAGATGTAATACCTTATGATGTATGGAAACTATACGCTGTTCCATCAATGCAGCAGTATGGGATAACGATACGCAAAATGCAGACTTTACTTGGTGTTGCTCATTGCGGTACAACGCTTTATGAACAGAATGTGAGTCGAGAAAGAGCTTCAAGACTAGCTACTGTTGTAAAATCTGAGAAAATAACCCTCTTAGGTAAGAGCGATATTTACTGGGATGAAATTGCCTCCATAGAGTCTGACGGCGAAGAGGAAGTTTACGATTTAACAGTTCCTAATTTCCACAATTTTATTGCAAATAACATCATAGTTCACAATTCGATTGAACAAGATGCGGATTTAGTAATAATGTTGTACCGCGATGAATACTACTCTCCAGATACTCCAGATCGCGGAATTGCAGAAGCGATCGTAGCTAAACACCGCAACGGGCCAACTGGTACTGTAAAACTTCTATTCAATCCACAGTTTACAAAGTTTCAAAATCTTAAACTTTAATAATAATTGCTTTAATTAGACATTGAGGATGAGGTGTTGGGTATTAGGTAACTATTTCCCAGTCCCCAGTCCCCAATCCCCAATCCCCAGTCCCTACTTAACGTCCAGTAATTCGACATCAAACAACAGAGTAGCGTTAGGTGGAATCACACCACCAGCACCGCGAGAGCCATAACCTAACTCAGGGGGGATGATTAACTGGCGTTGACCACCGACTTTCATTGTGCCAACTCCTTCATCCCAACCTTTGATTACCTGTCCGACGCCGATTTTAAAGTCGAAGGGTTGACCGCGATCGCGTGAGCTATCAAACTTAGTACCATCTTCTAAAGTGCCGGTGTAATGCACCACAACTTTTTGTCCGGTTTTAGGAGTCGCCCCAGTCCCTTCTTTTAATTCGACATACTTCAATCCAGAAGGGGTGGTTACAGCATTGGTATC
Organism: Komarekiella atlantica HA4396-MV6; assembly: GCA_019359395.1. Classification (GTDB taxonomy): domain Bacteria; phylum Cyanobacteriota; class Cyanobacteriia; order Cyanobacteriales; family Nostocaceae; genus Komarekiella; species Komarekiella atlantica. The sequence continues at coordinate 145,949 of JAHHHK010000001.1, read as the reverse complement.
AGACATAGTATTGCTCGCAATTAGAGTATTGTTTTCAGTTACAGTCGTAGGCGCTGGTAGTGTTTGAGTCAATTGGGTAGCAATGGCAGTATCCTGTCTACCGCCAACTTGCGCCAACACCAAAAGCACAACACATGCCAGCATGAACACCACGCTGAGGAAAATTGCTTTCAAATTCAGTTCTCCCTACTTAGGTAGTCTGGCAAAAGGATTACCAACAGAACACATTTAGTTTAAATCACAAAGGACATTCTAACGCCAAAGCTTATTTTCTAAATCGCGTACTTGACGTTCTAAACGGTCAATTCTACCCCGCAGTTCGTCCACTTCAGACTGGCGAGCTACTCCCAAATCCTGCATCATATTTCGCATTTGTCTTTGCATTTGGGTATCCCAGTTTCCCTGCTCCGACTTTAACTGCTGTGCAATATCATCGATCACAGCCTTGGCTTGTTCAGGATTGAGCTTACCATCTTTAACTAAGTCATCGCTAACTTGCCGTAGTTTTTCTGCAACTATAGATGTTGTACCAAGACCTACCATCATTAATTGTTGCAACCAGTTGTTGCTATCCATACTCCCTTCCTCTTCTTGTTTCAAACCAACCGACCCTTGCTACTGAATATACGCAATCAAGCTATGCTGGAAGCGTAGTTATTCTAGCCTACAGCTCTATTTTGGCAAATTGGCAAGCACAGGGATCAAAGGGCGTGGTTATAGAACTTCTCAAGTTTCATGTTGCCCCCGATTTACGGGAAAATTTTATTCATCAGGATGCGGAAATTTGGACAGCAGCGCTGGCCAAGTATCCTGGGTTTCTCGGCAAAGAAGTTTGGATCAATCCCGACGGTTCCAAAGAAGTTATCCTAATCATTCGTTGGGCAACGCGAGAACAGTGGAAAGCCATACCCCAAGAAGATTTGCAGTCGATTGAAGACAAATTCGCCCAAGCAATGGGAAAATCTCATCCGATTGTGGAATCAGCGGAGTATCAAGTACGGAAATTCCCCCATATTTGACGGTAATGCGTAGATATGCAGTGTTGAGGCAGTCGCAGTTCTGGAAGCGACTTCCTTTAGCTAAAGCCAATGCAAGCATTACGTAAATTCTTTACTGCAATCCTGCTATACTTTTTCCAGTTTTTCCTGTAGTAAAGTTTTTAATAAATTTACAATGTCAACATCAAGTGATACACAGAAGCAGATGTATGAGGCTTATGCCTCCTCGTACACCATTTTTTTAAAAAATTGGCAAGCTAACCGACAAAGAGCTTTAGAGATGCTTGAGAAGCATTTTAAAAGCAGTCTTTCTGAGCAAATAGTTTCAGTGTTAAGTGTTGGCCCTGGCCCTGGAGAGTTCGATAAGCAATTTATCCACCTCCTCCAGCAAAATATCTCTGAGGGGCAACCATTAAAGTATGTAGTCGTGGAGCCTAATCATATTCATCGGCAGATCTTTGAAGCAACGATGCAGTCTGCTAATGTTAGCAAAGTGCATTTCGAGATGCATCCGATGACTATTGAGGATTTTCAGACAAATGAAAAATTTGACTGTATCCATTACACGCATTCAATCTACCACATGCCTGGTCAAGAGAGGCGCTTAATTCTTGAGTCGCTTGATATGCTCAAAGACACAGGAGTTCTTTTGATCACTCTAGACACAGAAGAAGCAGTGATATTTAAATTGATTACGAAATACGCGGAGGTCGTTGGGAATGATCAATATTGGCAAGAAGGATCTTCCCAAATGATGGAATCGAATAAGTTACGTGAAATCATCGACGATATCGGTCTGTCGTATAAATTTGAAACCTATCCCGAATATTTGGATGTTTCTGCTTGTTTTGAGCAGAATTCGGAAGAAGGTAAAGTGTTGATGAATTTCCTCTTCCAAGCTAACTTACGTGACGCTTCCCCTGAATTGAATCAGCAGCTACTTTCTCTAGTTGACGAAGTGGCAATTGAGCAGAATGGTCGCAAAATGTTGTATTTACCGGCTGGTACATTTGTGATGCCAAAGCAATAGTACAAGCAAAGTAAAATTTATTGTTTTATCAATTTTCGCGTTCTGTGATGCCTGCGGCAAGACCCTAAAAAGCATCTACGCATAAGTTAAAACCCTTATGCAAATTAGCTTTTGTCTTTTTTGATTTCATCCAAACTAATCACGTAAGGTAAAGTTTTTACCACAAAGCTAAAACTTTTACTAGATTTCAAAGGTTACGTTATTGGATTTGAATAAAGTCGAGCTCAGCAAAAAAGAGCGATCGCCTTAACTTTAGTGACTATTAAATCAGAATTATTACAGATTTGGAGGAGTTATCAGGTGTCTATTCCCGAAATTACTCAAAAACTATTAGCTGCCAAACAAAACAAAGGACTAAGCTTTGCCGATTTAGAAAAAATTCTCGGACGTGATGAAGTATGGATTGCTGCTTTATTCTACCGTCAAGCTAGTGCTTCTGAGGAAGAGGCCAAGTTACTAGTTGAAGCATTAGAACTAGATGCGAGTTATATTCAAGAATTGATTGAATACCCTGTGAAAGGATTGGGCCCAATTGTCCCAACCGACCCACTAATTTATCGTTTCTACGAGATTATCCAGGTGTACGGATTACCAATTAAAGCCGTAATTCATGAGAAATTTGGTGATGGAATTATGAGCGCCATTGACTTTACTTTAGATGTGGAAAAAGAAGAAGACCCCAAAGGCGATCGCGTTAAAATTATTATGTCTGGTAAATTTCTTTCATACAAAAAGTGGTAGTATTTTAGTCAGTTATACCAGCTTTTTCACTAACAATATCAAGAAATGTTTTAGGCTTATAGTAAGTAGCTAGGTGTAAATAAATTCAAGTTTGTAGTCAGGACTTTAGTCCTGATGATATTTGTTTTGAGCAATGAATTGCTCACTACGAACTAGAACTTTGTTTTATATTTTCTATACCTACTTACTTACATAGAGCTATGTAAAATAAATATACATTCTCTATATTAATTTGCGCTTTCATTTGCATTAAAATAATAATTTTTAAAATTTAATATCTGAATAATATCAAAACAAGTTATAACTATAAAGTTAAAGTAATTTAATAGCTCTTGCAAGAACCAATAACGCAACACAAAGAAAAAATTTTTCATCCCTATTATGTCCAGCAAAAAGGAGCAGCATATTTAGGTGATAGCCTTCAACTTATTAAATTTATTGCTGATAATAGTATTAATTTAATCCTGACTTCGCCTCCTTTTGCTTTGACTCGAAAAAAAGAATACGGGAACGAAAGCGCCGAAAAATATATCGAGTGGTTTCTACCTTTTGCCTATGAATTTAAAAGAGTATTGGCAGATAATGGCTCATTCATTTTGGATTTAGGTGGTGCTTATCTTCCTGGTAATCCTGTGCGGAGTATCTATCAATACGAACTTTTAGTTAAATTATGCAAGGAAGTAGGTTTTTCTCTTGCTCAAGAATTTTACCACTACAATCCTGCTCGACTACCAACCCCTGCTGAGTGGGTAACAATCAGGCGAATTCGGGTGAAAGATTCAGTAAATATAGTTTGGTGGTTGGCTAAAACACCAAATCCTAAAGCTGACAATCGAAAAGTTTTAAAGCCATATAGCCAAAGTATGAAACAATTACTCAAAAATGGCTATAAAGCTAAAATACGTCCTAGCGGACATGATATTTCTGATAAGTTTCAAAAAGATAACCAGGGTGCAATTCCGCCAAATTTACTAGAAATTGCCAATACTGAATCAAATAGTGCTTATTTACGTCAATGTAAATCAGCAGGAGTTAAGCCTCATCCAGCACGTTTTCCTCAAGGGTTCGCCGAGTTTTTCATCAAATTCTTAACTGATGAAGGTGATATAGTTTTAGACCCATTTGCAGGTTCAAACACAACCGGATTTGTCGCTGAAACTTTGCAACGTCAATGGCTATCTTTTGAAATTAATCAGGATTATGTTGTCGGAAGCCGCTATCGATTTAGTCATTAGTCATTAGTAAGAATAAAGAACAAATGACTAATGACAAATCACTTAAATCTCTCGATTTACCTGCATTTGATGAACTTGATCCGCTAGCTCTTGACGACTTTGATCATCCATCTTGTCAATCGCTAACATACCCATGAGAATAACCTCTTTTAAGGTTAAACGTGTTGAATGTGCCTGTTTTTGCACAATCTCCTTAATAATTGGACTAACACCGATCGCTGTACTAGCTCTAGCCACAGAATAATAGGGAAACACTAATGACTTAGCCTAAATATTAGCATTTCCCATAAACTTGTTCTATATATTTAAAACTTAATTTAAATGTGTTTAAATACATAATGCTTGCGTATTTATGACATAGCATCGTATTATATCAACACCCTCAATAGTAGCTTTTAGTTTATTCCTCTAGAATTTCTACTAAGTCTTCAATCATCACATCAAAGGTACGAGCTAATTTATGGATAGCAGTAAAATCAACTGTTGTCATTCCAGAACGACGAGCATAACTTCTAACTGTGCTGTAAATTACTCCAGAACGGTCAGAAACCTCTTTCAACGTCCAACCTTTTTCTTGTGCCAGTTCTCTAATCTTTAATCTGACTAATCCCATACTTGACTGTTGATGCGATCGCATCGTTTAATTTTATATGAGAATATTAAAAAGCGATCGCCCCTGGTCTATCAATCTCAAGGCGATCACATAGCTACCTGATTTTAGAAAGCCTAAAATCAGGTAAACATTTACCATATTACCAACATCAAAGGCAAAAACATCTGCCGTTAGATAATCAAAAATTACGCACAAATCGCCAATTCTGCCCTACTAGCAAAATTTGTGACACAACAAGCAGTAAGAGTAATGTTGAAGACTGTAATTTAATACCAAGAAAAATTTGCTTTGAAGAGATTGTAAATTGTCCAATATAATCCCGTTAACCCACTTTACAGAACTACACAGGGTAAATAAGAATAATAATCTAACCGAAGTAAAATTTTCCTGAATCCAGCCAGTAAATGTTGTCATAGGGAAAAACAGTGAGTAGCAAAGAGGTAGAAGGATGAGGGAACCTTATCTGTTGGCAGCAGGCTTGTTAACAGGATTGGCAATACCAGCGTCGACTCTTCCACAGTTATCGATGATCCTGCCAAGCAATTCTAGATTCCTGTGGGACTTAAAACAGGGTTCGCAGCCAACAGTAAATGAGAAAGTCATCCCTAGCGTTAACCTCTTTTCTCCAGAATTGAGTAACCAGGCTTTACAACCACTAGAGCACGTACAGCCAACAGTAGGTGAGAAAATCCCCCCCAGTGTTGATATCTCCTCTCCAGAATTCAGTAATCAGACGGAGCCATCACTTAATCCGAATTTTTCAGCAGCTAACAGCACATTTTTGTCTGGAAGTCAACTTTACCACCAAAGATTAGCGGCTCTAAAAACAGGTCAGATTTACAAACGTGCAGATGATGATAGCTTGCAGTCATTATGGGAGTCCGCCAAAAACCACCAACTGACTTATGAGGACTGGAAAAGATTATTAGCTTTGGAAGCCAAAGCGATCGCCCAAGGTCAAGGTGCGAATCATCTGAGTATTTTGGTTGGTGATTCTTTAAGCATGTGGTTTCCCTTAGAAAAACTGCCTACTGGCAAATTGTGGCTAAATCAGGGCATATCTGGAGATACTTCTAGTGGCATTTTAAAGAGACTGGGGGCATTTTCGGCAACACGACCGAATGTAATTTACGTCATGGCTGGAATTAATGACTTACGCAAAGGCGTTAATGATCAAGCCATTTTACGTAATCACCGCCGGATTATCCGCATCTTACGGCAGAATCATCCAAAAGCTCAGATAATTGTCCAATCAATTTTACCGACTCGCCTATCAACAATTTCTAATAGCCGCATTCGTCAAATCAACGAACAACTTGCGCTAATCGCTAAACAACAAGGAGCTAATTATCTAAATATTTATGGTTGGTTTACGGATATTCAAGGTAATCTGCGTCCAGAGTTGACCACAGATGGATTGCATCTATCTCAAGAGGGATATGATGTGTGGCGCTCAGTACTACAGCAGATAGAATTCAGGCTGACTCAGCGTGAGAACTGAGCAATCGCCAGAAGCTTTGGTTGGCGATCGCAAGCTATAGTTTAACGCCCAAGGCTTCCCGATTTAAAACCTGATTTAACTTACCGCTACGATAACCCTCTAAATCTAGGGTTACATAGACAAATCCAAAAGCTTGAAAAGTGGAAACTAATGTTTGTAAATCCGTAGTCAACACAAACTCTTTGATTTGTTCTGGTGACAATTCAATGCGTGCTGTATCGCCTTCTGAACGCACACGCAAATTTTGCCAACCCAGTTTTCGTAAGAAAATTTCTGCCCTACCAACTCGTTGTAATTTGGCTACAGTAATCTCTTCCCCGTAAGGAAAGCGAGAACTCAGACAAGGTTGAGCAGGTTTATCCCACCAAGGTAAACCGAGTTGTTGCGAAAGTTGACGAACTTCTGCTTTAGTAACACCTACTTCTGCTAGAGGCGATCGCGCACCTCTTTCCTTAGCCGCCTGAATTCCTGGGCGATAATCATGCAAATCGTTAGCGTTAACCCCATCCACCACATAGGGATAACCCAATTCCCAAGCTAAAGGTTTGAGAGTATCGTGCAATTCACTTTTGCAAAAATAACAGCGGTTGACTGGGTTAGATGTGTAATTAGGATTTTCCATCTCGTGAGTCTGGACGACTTTATGAGGAATCCCTATCGTTGCAGCTTGAATTTTGGCATCTTCCAACTCTTCGGGTAACAGCGAAGGAGAGACAGCTGTAACAGCCAAAGCGCGATCGCCCAACACATCATAAGCAATCTTAGCAACCAAAGTACTATCAACACCTCCAGAGTAAGCAATCAATGCCTGCTCCATTTCTAAAAATAAAGCTTTTAGTTGCTCCAACTTTTCTGTCAGCATCATTTCCCCATCCTGCTAAAACCTTATAGCACCCAATCAATACTATTGTAGTCAGCAGTCAGGATATAGGAGTTAAGGGTCAAGGTTCAAAAGTCAAGAAGTAGAGACGCGATTAATCGCGTCTGTAAAAGGGTCAAGAGTAGAGACGCGATTATGGAAGTAAAGAAAATAATTCGGTAATTTAAAAGAGGAGAGATCAGCAGGTTTCCTAGCATGAGTCGAAAACCCATCAGCTTGGCTCTCAAGGCTGAGCAAAAAGATGAATTAGAGTTTCTGCGAGATCGTGATTCCCGTCCTTACATTCGAGAACGTGCGGCAGGTTTACTGAAAATAGCAGCCGGACAATCTGGATTGGAAGTTGCTACCACAGGCTTACTGAAACCTCGTGACCCCGATACAATATATGGATGGGTGAAACGCTATCAGCGCGAAGGGATAGCTGGATTAAAAATTCGCTCAGGACGAGGACGCAAGCCCGCTTTTTTTCCCTCAGTGTGAGGATAGCACTACAGCTAAAGCAAAACTCATATCTGTGGTTCGGCGTGACCCACAAGTGTTGGGATATGCTCAAAGTCGGTGGAGTTTGCAAGCGATCGCTCATTGCAGTCCGTGGCTACGAGTTACAACCAAAGCGGGCTGATCACAACTACTGGAACGTTTGGGTATCAGTTATAAGCGAGGGCGAGACTATGTGCATAGCCCAGACCGTTTTTATGAGGACAAGTGCAGTCAAATTGAATTAGCCTTATTGCGAGCTTGGTATGACCCACAACGCTATGTTCTGGTCTATCTCGATGAGTTTGGGTTCTATCGCCAGCCGAGTTTGGCGCCAGATTGGGAAGCAGTTGGTTCCTCTCAACCCTTAGCCCGTCGTTCTCACAAAAGCGACACCTGCTATCGGGGTGTTGGCGCACTCAATCCAGTTAGCGGACAACTGACGTACTTGTTGCGATCCCAAATCAGTGTCTCGGTACTGTCCAAGTTTTATGGCATGATTCGAGCGGACTATCCAACAGTTGAACAAATTTATCTCGTAGAGGATAACTGGCCAGTGCATTTTCACCCTAACCTACTGGCTCAGTTGCAAGCCCAGGACTTTGCTTATTCCCCCAAATTACCCAACAGTTGGTCTCAGTTGAAGATGCCAGAACGCCCAAGCGACCCATTACCAATTACCCTACTCAACTTGCCCACTTATGCCCCTTGGCTCAACCCGATTGAAAAGCTTTGGCGGTGGTTAAGGCAACAGGTGATTCATTTACATCGTTTGAGCGATGATTGGAATACGCTCAAACAAAGAGTGGGGGATTTCCTTGAACAGTTCCGTCAAGGGTCTTTAGACCTCCTCCACTACGTTGGGTTATTACCGACATAATTCCTTAACTTCCATAATCGCGTCTGTACAAGGGTCAAGAGTCAGTATTTTTCCCTTGTCCCCTACTCCGGTTGTTGAGCGTAGTCGAAACACTGCTCCCCGACTCTCCCACTTGCTCATCTCTTGTCAGTTGCAGTTGATGGTTTGCTATATTTAGCTATCAGACTTACTAAAAGTGGTAAATCAATCGGTTTAGAAGTATATTCATTGACTCCGGCTGCTAGACAGGTTTCGCGATCGCCTTTCATCGCCATTGCTGTTTGGGCAATTATTGGAATATTACAATACTGGGGATTTTCTCGCAGTTGTTGCACCAATTTAAGACCATTTCCATCTGGCAGGTAGACATCCATTAGAATCACTGCTGGGTTTAACTGTGTTAGAGCTTCCCACATTTCGGCAGCAGTCTTTACCCAAGTCACCTGATATCCCAACTTACTTAAATAAATTTGCATCAACTCAGCGTTAGGTAAGTCATCTTCCACCAGCAAAATCTCCAACTTAGAGCTAAGGTTGATGGGCATAAGAGATGAAAAAGATGTTACTTCCTCTGCTTCCTCTGCTCCCCCGAAGTTTGCTTGGAGGGAAACCCTCCTGGCAACTTCTCTTCGTGCTTCCCCTACTCCCTCATCTCCCTCATTTAATCCCACAGGCTTAAGGGGAAGTACAAGAGTAAAACGAGAGCCTTGATTCACTTCAGATTCGACTTCTACGCAACCACCATGAATTTCCGCAAGTTTCCGAGTTACTGTTAAACCCAATCCAGTACCTTCGATACCGTCAGCTACAGCGTTGAGAATTTGAAAATAAGGTTGAAACAGGTGAGCTTGGTCTGCTTGAGAGATGCCAATGCCAGTATCCCAAACTGTAAAATGCACAAACGCACCTTTGGGGGCGACCTGTAAGCCAACACTTCCCTTACTGGTAAACTTGAGAGCGTTGAAAAGTAAATTCAACAGCATTTGCTTGAGTCGCAAGGGATCAGCTACTAAAGTTGTGACATCAGGATCTAGCTCTAGGCGTAGTTGCAAACCTTTATTAGCGGCTTTCTCTTTGACCAACGCCAAAACATTGCTACACAACACTGGCACATCCACGGTTTCCCACTGCACTTCTAGCTGGTTTGCTTCAATTTTAGAGAGATCCAAAATATCATTAATTAGAGCTAGCAGGTGTCTACCACTTGACTGAATAATAGTCAAATATTCTTGGTGGCGTTCTCTGGTGGGATCGTAGCCCTGAGCTAAGAGTAGGTGGGTAAACCCGATAATCGAACTCAGCGGTGTGCGAATTTCGTGACTGGTATTTGCCAAAAACTGGTTTTTGAGTTGATTGGTGCGTTCCAGTTCTTGATTAGAGCTACCTAATTGTTGGTATCCTTGCTGCCAAGATAATATTTGCCTAAGCTGTGTCAAAGCTGTAGCACATTGCTTGGCAGACCTTGCCATCAATTGCGAGGTGAGTTGAGCTTGTGATGCTATGAGTGAGTCACCAGACTCGACGAGGGGTGATGTGGCGATAATTAGCCAGCCCATAACCTCGCCAAAAGTATCGACTAACCGCCAAGCACTTGGTGGTTGTTTATTTTCAAGCTGCTGCAAATCTTTGAGTTCTATGACCTCTTGCAACTTTAACCGCAGTTTTTTGCGTTTTTTGGGCGTAACTTCCAAGAGTGGAGATTGTGAAGCTGGGGATGAGGAACTAGAAATGTAGCAAACTGTGCCAACTGTTTCTTGCGGTTGAAACAAAGCGATACCTACGGCACAGTGCGTGAGCGCCACTCTATTGGTATCCACAGCACTGTTTAGCTCGTTAACCACGATTTGGAAAATTTCTGTTTCTGCTGCTCTTGCGTGTGAGACAGTGATACACGCAGAAAGCAGGCAATCATTAAGGCGACTTTGCAACTGGTTCAAGCTGCTCTCCAGCCACAACTCGGCACGAAGTTGCTGAATTGTTTTCAAAAGTGTTGGCGTTGCATCTATCTGTGAGTTCTGTTCTGGTAAGCTTGAATACTGCTGCATGGTCAACTAGACCGGTGAACAAGTTAGCTTCGCATAAAAATGCGAACAGGATTCTATGTAAATTAGCGGACAACTCTTTTATATTTATAAACCATAACTTATGTAGCAGCCAGTCCAAAAATTATTGTATGAAATTACTCATTTAAAATTTTTTGATAGCAACTTAAAACTATGGATACACAATTCGCTCAACTGATCGTCAACGGAATTGCTGTGGGAAGCATTATTGCTCTAGCAGCAGTCGGATTGACGCTTACTTATGGGATTTTGCGGTTATCTAACTTTGCTCATGGTGACTTTCTGACTTTAGGAGCCTATCTTACTTGGCTGGTGAATACCTTTGGAGTCAATATTTGGCTGTCGATGATACTGGCGGCTACAGGAACAGTAGCGGCGATGCTTTTATCCGAAAAGTTACTATGGTCAAGAATGCGCTCTATCCGTGCTACTTCCACTACGCTGATTATTATTTCCATAGGACTGGCTTTATTTATTCGCAATGGAATTATTTTTATTTGGGGCGGTAGAAACCAAAATTACGATGTACCTGTAACTACTGCTCTAGATATCTTGGGCTTAAAAGTACCACAAAATCAATTATTGGTATTGGGTTTAGCGGTGTTAGCAATTTTGGCGCTGCACTACCTTTTGCAAAATACCAAAATTGGTAAGGCGATGCGAGCTGTTGCTGACGATTTGGATTTAGCCAGGGTTTCTGGTATTAATGTTGACAGAGTGATTCTGTGGACTTGGCTAATTGCTGGCACTCTCACATCCTTGGGGGGCAGTATGTATGGGTTAATTACAGCTGTTCGTCCAAACATGGGGTGGTTCTTAATTTTACCATTATTTGCCTCCGTGATTTTAGGAGGGATTGGCAACCCCTACGGTGCGATCGCCGCAGCTTTTATCATTGGCATTGTTCAGGAAATTAGCACCCCTTGGCTGGGTTCTCAGTATAAACAAGGTGTCGCACTGTTAATTATGATTTTGGTGCTGCTCATTCGTCCCAAAGGTTTATTCAAAGGCACGATTTGAGCAGCACCATTCCACTTCTAACTATTGAATAATGTGGAAATAGTACGCTGCTACCAGAAAGTTGATGGCTAACAGCAGCAGTGCCCAGCCTGTGCGAAAGGCGTAGGGAGGTTTAGCTCCACTGTCGGCAACTGGTAAATCTTTACTTTTAGCAGTCATAAACGGTTCTCCTTAATGTCAGGACTTTTTAAGAAATACCAAACAGGTGTACCCATTACCCAAATTCTTTAAAAATATTTGTGTAGCTTGGGAATTGGGGACTGGGGATTGGGGACTGGGAGGAAACAAGATAAATAAAGGAGAGTAATAATTCCTCCTTGCCCGCTTTGCCCCCCTTGTCCCCCTTGTCTTCCTTGTCCCCAATCCTTAATACCCAATCCCTAATCACCTGCGTGGTAGGAACTACGAACTAGAGGCCCAGAACGGACGTGGTTGAATCCCATTTCCCATGCTAAGCTGCCGAGTTGATCAAATTCCTCTGGAGTCCAGTATTTTTGGACTGGCAGATGATCTAAGGAAGGACGCATATACTGACCAATAGTTAGGCGATCGCATCCCACAGCCCTCAAATCAGCCATTGTTTCGATCACTTCATCTAGGGTTTCTCCATGTCCCAGCATCAAACCTGATTTAGTGGGAATAGTCGGCTCGATTTCTTTGACCATAGCCAGCACTCGCAGCGAGCGATCGTACTTTGCTCCTCGACGCACTGGCCCAGTTAACCGTCGCACCGTTTCGATATTGTGGTTAAAACAAGCTGGCAAGGCTTGGACAACCATCGCTATTCGCTGGCGTTGACCTGACTCTCCAGAACCCGTACCACCCCAAAAATCTGGGGTCAGTACTTCAATTTGAGTTGCTGGGTTCAACTGGCGGATAGTGGCGATCGTTTTTACAAAGTGGCCTGCTCCCTGATCGAGCAAGTCATCACGGGCGACAGAAGTCAGCACTACATAACGTAATCCCAAAAGCTGCACCGCCTCTGCCACCTTTTGTGGTTCCTCTAGATCAACAGGCATCGGTGCATGACCTTTATCAACTTGACAAAAGGCACAAGAACGTGTACAAGTAGGGCCCATTAATAAGAAGGTTGCAGTTTTTTGGGCGTAGCACTCCCCTCTATTGGGGCAACGTCCTTCTTCGCAAATCGTATGAATTTGGCGCTGCTTAATAACGCGCTGTACGGTGGAAAGTTCACTAGCTTTGCCAATAGGGCGACGTAACCAGCTAGGCATTGCTGTAATTTCAGATTTGAGTTGGGCTGGTTGTAACGAAGTCATAGACATCCAAGCAAGATGCAGAGATAGAGTAAGGCTTTCCTCTGCTGTTGAGCAAGGTAAGAGCCTTAAATATCACCATGACACAAATTGCAAAACACAAAAGCAAAAGTTTTGCAAAATACCTCCAGCAATGTGATTTATACCGAAATATACTGTCCCCCAATCAACAAAAATTTTGGATATAGTGGGAGCATTCTCAAGGTCAATCGGCAAAGCCGCTATTTACACTTAAAGTTTCTGTTTAGAGCAATCAGCCGTGGCAAGTAACAAAATTTTAGTTATCGATGACACTACAGTTGTCAGGGTAAAAGTACGAGAAATGTTGCCTCCAGGCAATTTCGAGGTACTGGAAGCAAAAGATGGGATGGAAGGATTAAATTTCATCCTTCAAGAAAAACTCAGCCTCATCATGTTGGATTTTCTGTTGCCAAAAATGAGTGGTTGGGAAGTTTTCCAGCAAATTCAAGCCCAGCCTGAATTACGAAAGATTCCTTTGGTAATTATGTCTGGTCGTAAGGAAGAGGTAACGGAGAAAATCACAGAACCCTTTGAATATTTTGAATTTCTAGGAAAGCCTTTTGACCAGAAACAACTAATTGGCGCGATTAAGTTAGCCATGACAAAGGCTAAACAGCCTCGTCCAGAGCCAGTTTTGGTAGGGGCAGGTGTTGGAGCTAGAAGTAGCCCTGTAGCAACCTCTATTGATGGAGTTACAGCAGTAACTTTTAGTACTGAAAACAGTACACCAGCAGCCTCTAATACCGAAGCAGCTTCCTCCGCAGAAATAAATGCGCTAAATGAGAAAATTATCAAAATGCAAGGGGAAATTGATGGTTTGAAGAAACAGTTAGCTCAAGTGGTGACTTTTATTAAACAGAAAATTAAGTAGCTTTGCGCTCTCTATTTTCAATGTTCTCTTGAGCTAATAAAGTAAGAAGAAAAGTTTTTCAACACTTAAAATTGATATGTCAGTTTACCCTCTTTAGGTAGATTTCAAAACCAAATACTGACTTTTTAGGGTAGAAATAATCTTAGTTTCTATTCTAGAAAACAACCACAAATACAATAAACCTGCCGCAATTTACTTCTGAGCTAAGGTAACGGCAGGCTTTTTTTTTGTTTGGAATTATCTAAAGTAATTAGTTCACAAATATCCTAAATAAGCATACGTAATTGAATTTAAGATAAGATTTTAGCTTTTCATATGTAAATAATAATATTCTTTGACTTCAGCATTGGTATTTTTGTAATTACATAATTTAATATGAGATTTTTCTTAAAAAAGATGCATTTTGAAATACAAGTTAAACAAAATAAATCTACTATTTCCTGATAACAACAGCCTGATCATGGGAATACTAAGCGATAGAAATATAAATTATGAGCATAGGCTGCGATGTCAGTAGTATTCGATACATTATATGTGCTTCCTGGTTATCGCATTACTGAGCAAATCTACTCAGGTAGCAAAACCTTAGTTTATCGAGGCATCAGAGAACAAGACCAAAAATCGGTCATCATCAAACTGATGCGAAATGAATATCCTACGTTTGTGGAAATCGCCCAGTTCCGCAATCAATACACAATAACCAAAAACCTTGATCTTCCTGGCATAGTCAAACCCTATAGTTTAGAAAACTACCGCAACGGCTATGCGCTAGTGATGGAAGACTTTGGCGGTATTTCTCTTCAAGACTGGCGACTGGGAGATAAGGCAAAGGAAGGCAATCCTGTTTCCTTGAGTGAGTTTTTCTACATAGCCATTAAAGTTGCTTTTACCCTTGAGCAATTGCATCGTGATCGCATCATTCACAAAGACATCAAACCTGCCAATATCCTAATTAACCCTACCACAGGTGAAATCAGGCTCATCGACTTTAGTATCGCCACCCTCTTGCCAAGAGAAATTCAATTTCTCACGAATCCCAACGTCTTAGAAGGGACGTTAGCTTACATTTCTCCCGAACAAACCGGCAGAATGAACCGAGGCATAGACTACCGCACCGACTTTTATTCTCTTGGTGTTACCTTCTTTGAACTTCTCACCGGACAGTTACCCTTCACCCCCACTGACCCGATGGAGTTAGTTTATTGTCACATTGCCAAAGAACCGCTCAAAGCAAGCTTGATTAGCTCTAATATTCCCCCCGTTTTGTCCAACATCATCAGCAAGCTGATGGCAAAAAATGCCGAAGACCGCTATCAGAGCGCCTTGGGGTTAAAGCATGACTTGGAAGTGTGCCAAAACCAATGGCAAGAGACTGGAAATATTGCTCTCTTTGAGTTGGGATTCCGGGACATCTCAGACCGTTTCGTTATTCCCGAAAAACTTTATGGTCGCCAACGTGAAGTAGAAACCCTACTTGCTGCTTTTGGGCGTGTGACAAGCGGAGTCACAGAAATGATATTGGTAGCAGGTTTTTCTGGTATTGGCAAGACTGCGGTAGTCAATGAAATCCACAAACCGATTGTGCGGCAGCGTAGTTACTTTATCAAAGGTAAATTTGACCAGTTCCAACGTGATATTCCTTTGTCAGGATTGGTACAAGCTTTCCGTGACTTAATTGGGCAAATACTCTCGGAAACTGATGCCAAAATTGAGCAGTGGAAAGTCAAGATTCTGTCAGCATTGGGTACACAAACTCAGGTAATTACTGATGTAATACCTGAACTAGAACAGATTATTGGCAAGCAACCCCCAGTTGCAGAACTCTCTGGCGTTGCTGCTCAAAATCGTTTCAATTTGTTGTTCCAAAGATTTCTCCAGGTGTTTACTGCTAAAGGACATCCCTTAGTTATCTTTCTGGATGACTTGCAATGGGCAGATGCAACTTCCTTGAAATTAATTCAATTATTAATGAGTGAAAATTCGTCGTCTTCTCTCGCAAATGAAATAGATAAACTAGATGAAGCTAAGGGAGGTTTACTGCTTGTTGGTGCGTATCGGGATAATGAAGTCTCAAAAATACATCCATTTTATTTGACACTACAGGAGATTGAAAAAACCGGAGCAACTATTAATACTATTACCCTATCACCTTTAAATCAGGGTGATTTAAACCATCTGATTGCTGATACCCTTCGTTGCCCTGAAGTATTTGCTGTTTCTCTCACCCAAATGGTATTCGCCAAAACTAAAGGCAACCCATTCTTTTCTCTGCAATTCCTTAAGTCTTTATCCGATGACAAACTAATTACATTAAACTTTGATGTTGGACATTGGCAGTATGATATTACAAAAATTAAGGAATTAGCCCTTACAGATGATGTAGTGGAATTTTTGGCAATTCAAATAGAGAAACTACCAATAACTACTCAAAAAGTTTTGAAACTCGCTGCTTGTATTGGTAATCATTTTGACTTAAAAACTCTCGCAATAATACATGAAAAATCTGTAGTAGATACAGCATCAGACTTATGGCAAGCATTACTTGAGGGGCTAATTTTACCTGAGAGTGATGTTTATAAAACATTTCCAGAAAATATTAATGAGCAACATTCATTAGTTAACAGTAAAGATTCTACACCATTTCCAAGTTCCAATTTACAATTACCTAAATATAAATTTGTACATGACCGAGTGCAGCAAGCCGCTTATTCCTTGATTCCAGAAGACCAAAAAAAGCCAATTCATTTAAAAATTGGGCTAATGCTGTTAAGTAATGTCTCAGTTGTAGAACGGGAAGAAAATATTTTTGAGCTTGTAAATCAGTTCAATATCGCAGTGGAATTCATTCCTAATCAGGATAAACGTGATGAACTGGCTGCGATGAATTTGATTGCTGGACGTAAAGCTTTAGCATCAACGGCTTATCCAGCTGCAATTAAGTATTTAACTACTGGAATAGAACTATTAACAGGTGGTAATAGCTGGGAGAGTAAATATGAGCTAACCCTAGCTTTGCACGAGACAGCAGCAGAAGCGGCATACTTGGCTGGCGACTTTGAGCAGACTGAGAAATTAGTGGAGGTAGTGCTAGTACGAGCGAAAACACTGCTGGAGAAAGTGAAAGTTTATGAAGTCAAACTTAAAGCCTACGGAGCACAAAACCAAGCACTTAAAGCAGTTAATACTGCATTAGCCTTTCTAAAGTTGTTGGAGGTGGATTTCTCTGATAATCCTAGCCAGTCTGATGTTCAGCTAGCAATAGCCGAAATCACATCAAATCTGACTGGTAGACGTATTGAAGACTTAATTAATCTGCCAGAGATGACACAAGCGCAACCACTGGCAGTGATGCATATCCTAAGCAATGCAACTGTTTTTGCCTATGCAGTTTCTCCTGAGTTTTTACCACTGATTGTCCTTAAACAAATCATTTTATCTGTTAAACATGGTAATGCTCCCTTATCTGCTTTTGGATATGTTGTTTATGGATCAATACTCTGCGGGGTGATGGGAGATATTGAAACTGGTTATAAATTTGGCAAACTGTCTGAAAGTCTTTTGTCTAAGTTCCATACTAAAACTGTTACAGCTAAAATACTGACGACATTTAATGCCAATATTAGACCTTGGAAGGAGCATACCAGAGAGGCATTAAAGCCTTTACATGAAGCTTATTCGGCTGGATTGGAAACGGGAGATTTAGAATTTGCAGCCTTTTCTCTTCTGGCTTATTCTTACTATTCATATTTTATCGGTAGAGAACTGACAGAGCTAACACAGGAGCTAACAATTTACAGCAATGCTATTGCTAAAACCAAGCAAGAGAGAATGCTTAATTGGCTTGCTATTTATTGGCAGAGCGTTTTAAATTTGCTAGGAAATGTAGAAGACCCCTGTCGTTTAATTGGTGAAGCCTACGACGAGGAGAAAATGCTACCGATTCAACTTCAAGCCAAGGATGGAGTCGGACTTTTATATTTATATTTCAGCAAACTACATCTTTGTTACCTATTTCAGGATTTTTCTCAAGCAGTTGAAATTGCTATCCTGGCAGAAAAGTATTTAGATGCTGGCACAGGACAACTAGTTGTTCCTCTTTTCCATTTTTATAATTCTTTGATTTGGCTAGCGGTTTACCATAATTGCGATGAAGTTGAACAAAAACAAATCTTGACAAAGGTAGCTACTAGTCAGGAGAAGATGCAGCATTGGGCAAATCATGCTTCGATGAATTATTTGCACAAGTTTTATTTAGTGGAGGCAGAACGACATCGGGTTATTGGTAAATATGTGGAGGCAATGGAATTGTACGATCGCGCTATTTCCCTTGCTCAAGAACATGAGTATATTAATGAAGAAGCTCTAGCTAACGAACTTGCTGGTAAATTCTATCTAGAGTGGGGCAAACAGAAGATTGCACAAATATATCTAATTGATGCCTACTATAGCTACGTTCATTGGGGAGCAAAAGCCAAAGTTGACGATTTGGCAAAACGTTATCCCCAGTTACTTGCTTCCATACTCCAGCAAGAAAACCTAAGTTTCCATTCCAGCGATAAAAGTACTTCTCTCGATAGCCTATCCTTATCTACTACTCTAAGTAATCAACAAACTATTATTGGTTCTAAGACAAGCATTTCTGATTCGCTGGATTTAGCAGCATTCGTCAAGGCATCTCAAGCACTCTCTGGAGAAATTGAGCTTGAACGACTGCTTTCTACTTTAATGAAAGTGGTGATGGAAAATGCCGGAGCTTCTAAATGCGCTCTGATTTTGAGTAAAGGTAAGAACTTAGATTTAACCATTACTGTAGTTAGTTCAAATTCAACTTCTACAGAGTTTCCATCAATTTGTTTGGAGTCAAGTGACGATGTTCCTATTACTTTAATCAACTACGTCAAACGCACCAGAGAAATATTAGTTATTGATGATGCAACAGCTGTCGCCTCTTTAGCAACTGATAGCTACATTATTCGAGAATCACCCAAAAGCTTGTTGTCTATACCTATTATGAATCAAGGGAAATTGATTGGGATTCTTTACCTAGAAAATAATCTAACTACAGGAGCATTTACACGCGATCGCGTTGAAGTTATTAAACTTCTCACTACTCAAGCTGCAATATCTTTAGAGAATGCCATCCTCTATGGAAATTTGGCACAAGCTAAGGAAAGCTTAGAAGAATATAACCATACGCTAGAGGAAAAAGTTGAGGTAAGAACCCAAGAACTCAACGATAAAAATCAACGCTTACAACAAGCCTTAGAGGAATTGCAACGCACCCAAACTCAATTGATTCAAAGTGAAAAAATGTCTTCCTTGGGGCAGATGGTAGCGGGAATTGCCCATGAAATCAATAATCCCATCAACTTTATTCATGGCAATATTGCTCATGCTAATGAATATGTCCAAGATTTGCTGGATTTGATTACTGTTTATCAGCAAGAATACCCCCATCCTTCACCTCTAGTTGAAGATAAAGCGGAGGAAATAGACATGGATTTTTTAGCAGAAGACTTGCCAAAAACTCTAACTTCAATGAAGCTTGGCAGTTCGCGCATCCGAAATATTGTTTTGGGCTTACGCAACTTCTCGCGCCTAGACGAATCTGAAATGAAACCTGTAGATATTCATGAAGGTATCGATAATACCTTGATGATTTTGCAACACCGACTCAAGGAAAAAAGCGATTATCCAGAAATTGAAGTCATCAAAGAATACAGACAACTGCCAGAAGTTACTTGCTACGCTGGTCAGCTCAATCAGGTGTTTATGAATATCTTAAGCAATGCGATCGACGCTTTGGAGAATTCAGCAGTTAGTAGTCGGTGGTCAACAGTCAATAGAAAAACAACTGACAATGAACAACAGACAATTGATAATCCTACAATTCGTATTTTTACTGAATTAACAAATTCAAATACTGTAATAATTCGGTTTGCTGATAACGGTTCTGGCATGACACAAGAAGTGAAGCAGAAAATCTTTGACCCATTTTTTACCACTAAGTCGATAGGAAGTGGTACGGGATTAGGGTTGTCAATTAGCTATCAGATTGTTGTGGATAAGCACAAGGGTAGTTTAACTTGTGATTCCACATTAGGAAGGGGGACTGAATTTGTGGTTGAAATACCGATGCGACAGTAGAGACGTTGCAATGCAACGTCTCTACTGTCAACGAAAATTGGTCGTTTTATCGAAAAAAAATCGGGTTTTTGCGATTACTGAATCGATGCTCTAGAGAATCTTGACGCACACGCTGTTCTGTAATGACCATCTTGACTCCATTGCCAGGTGCAAGGGTCATACCTCGGCGCTGGGGTCGCTCTGGTTTGTGATCTGCCAACCTTAGTTGATAGTTTGACAAGATAGTTGCTAATACTAGCTTCATTTCAAAGACAGCTAAAGCCTCACCAATACAGCGTCGGACACCGCCACCAAAAGGCAGAAATTCATAAGGAGAAAATTGACGTTCTAGAAAGCGCTCTGGTTTAAACTGCTTCGGCTGTGGATATAAATCTTCACGGTGATGAGTGAGATAAATGCAACCTTGCATTACCGTACCAGGTTCTAACGAATATCCCAGTAGTTCAACAGATTCTTGTACTACCCTGGGCAATGTGAACATAGCCACGGGGTGAATCCGCAAGGTTTCATTGCAGACAGCGGTGAGATAAGGCAGCCGATAAATGCTCATAGGGTCTTTTGAATCACCCAGAGTATCTAGTTCTTGGAACAGTTTTTCACCTACTTCTGGCAAATGATGAATCCAATACAAAGCCCAGGCGATCGCTGTGGCTGTAGTTTCATTTCCGGCAAGCATTAAAGTCATCAACTCATCGCGCAACTCTCGATCCGTCATTGTGTTACCTGCTTCATCTTGAGCGAACATCAGCAACGAGAGGATATCGATCCGCTCTAAATCGGGATGCTCTCGGCGTTCGGCAATTTCTGCATAGAGCAGTTCATCAAGTATTCGTCGATCATGTAGAAACTTTCCCCAAGGACTCCAAGCTCCTAAATCTTTTTGCATAAAGGAGAACAAGAGTAAGCTAGACGTGAGCGGCGACTGAAATACATCCGACATCAACACTTTAAATAGATGCTTGAGTTTTTGATAACGTTCTCCTGCATACAAACCAAATACGGTTTGTAACATGACTTGCAGGGATATCTCCTGTGTGACATCACGAGCTAAGAAGGGTTGATTTTTGGGTAACTGACTCAAGACTTTTTCAGTCAAATTACAGATTTGCTGCCCGTAAACTTGCATCCGCTCTCCATGAAGGGAGGGTGTCACAAGTTGTCGTTGCCGTTTGTGTTGCTCGCCGTTCAGTAACAGCATTGAATTGTCACCGACTAAGGGATGCATGACACTGTTCGCCTCACCGAGGGCGGCAAATTTTTTGCGATCATTGGTTAAAAGTTTTTGGATTGCTTGGGGATTGTTAATGAATACTACAGTATCCCCAAAACCAACGATCTCAGCAGTGAAAATGTCAGGATATTCCTGAACTGCGCTTTCTAAATATCCTACTGGATCAAAAACCCACTGAAGTTTCTGTACAAAAGAAGGGGTTTTGAGAGTATTTGGTAGTTTCATCTAAATCTTTGATTGCGTAACACTACTGTTAGAGAATTCTGCAAGAAATTTAAAGAATAACGATCGCGCTAGCTAAAACAAGGCAAAACCAGTAGGTTAACAGCATGTATGTATGATGATCTGCTTGGGGATTGCGATAAAGCATAATTCTAGCGGCAATAATCCAGCACAGTACTGTAAGTCCAAGTTCACATGCCAAGACATTCAAAGTATTTCCCGCAGGCATCATCAGTACTAAATGAATTACGAGTGGTAAAAATGTAAAGCCCACACTTAGTATCACTCGGCTTGCTGTTTCCCCAATCACCATCGGCAATGTCTTGCGACCAATAGCGCGATCGCCTTCCATGTCACGAAAATCCTGAACAGCGACTAGTGTAGTCCAGAAAACTCCCATCATGAATATCCAACGCCAAGCGATCGGTGTAATTGGTGTGACTATTTCCCATGCTGCGGCAAGTTCTGCAACTGCACCAACTCCGATTACAAGACCTTTGGTAAACCAATTCTTATCCCAACCAGCAAAGTGATATAGAAAAGTAAATAGTTGCCATAACAATGCCCATTCTAAAACTCCAAACCACAGCCCGATCAACGAGAATGCAATCTGGCTACAAGCCAACCTAACTAAAGCTCCATGATATGAAACAGCTCCAGTTACAAGTGGGCGATCAGGCTTATTAATCCGATCCTCATCTATGCCAATGATTTGGTTAGCGATACAAAATGATAAGATGAACAACAAAAAATAAATAAAGCCACGTTCTAATGCCAAAAACAACTCCCCAAAAGAGGATTGGCTGTTTTTCCAGGCGGCTATTATAAACAGCAGTGCAGGCAAAATCGTGGTGGAATAATCGCGCCTAATGAATAGCCAAATCAGGTATGGTTCACGAATCAGGCTACTACTAAATTGTGTCAAAACCTGAAATTTTGCACTATTGATCATAATAACTAAATTCTTAGTAAAATCAAGTTTGACGATGAATTTTAGCTACAACACAAATTCACATAATCTGAAATTTTATGTGAATAAATATTGATTAATCTGCAATTTAACTGGTGAAAATACAAGATTAAACCAAGTTTTCAACAGAACATTAATTAAATTTATGCTGCTGTTTTTGGTGTTTAAAGTTAGGTGTATATTCCCAAGATTAATTAATAATTGTTCAATACTTTTTTTAAAAACATATTCGTAATTACACGTAATTAAAAAATATTATAAAAAAAATCTTAAGTTGACGCCAATTCATGATAAATACTGATGACAATCTAAAAAAGTGTAATAGCGTTTAGTAGCAATGCTAATTAGCTAAAAAGGCAAGGGTATTAATAACTAATTACAAATATTTCTTTCTGTAATTTTATGTATTATGCAGCAGCTAATGCGGTTATAAGTAGAGACGTAGCATTGCTACGTCTCTACAGTACGCAGAATTTTTGATATGTCGTTGATTTTCATAATTCACATCAGGCGTAAATTCTCAAAAATTGCCTCTGCGGCTTACTATCCTCATTACTGGAGTTATCTAAATCTTTGCAGTGATGAGTCTGTTGAGGAAAAATAAGTCACTTTTTGGTACAAATCTAGCTATTGTTAGATGCTGTAATTCTGTTAAAAGCTATAATTTACAACTGTTGAACAGAGAGATTAACTTGTGGATGCCATACTAGAGCGATCGCACGAACTAAAACAAGCCTTAGTAGATTTTGTCCTAGACGCAGAGGGGGAACTAGCACAAGCACTAGAAACCTATGCAGCGAAACAGTTACGCCGTGGGAGTGGTGATAGCACACAGCAGGACTTAATTATTGACAGCTTTCTCACAGAAGGCAAAGTCAATGATCACTCCCCGCTAGAGTTATTTACACAGGAGCATCCCAATTTATTAGAGAGCGATCGCAACCTGATCAACAGCTGGCATCGTAGTTTTATTGGCTTATTTGCCATAACTAACACCCTACCTGATGGCTTTGAGTTAACGAACTGGCTCACAGATAAACACTACATTGTCAAGCCAAACAATGCCAAAACATTACAGGAAATATCTCGGTTAAAAATAGGAGAAATCATTTTAACTCGCATTTCTCCCGTCACAGATAGCTATTGGATGTTTTCTGGCCCCTACACACTGATGGGTAAATTGGGTAAACCAAAACTTGCTGTAGCAATTGGCAATTTCAAAGATAACTATAAAAGTCATCTTTACAGCGATGCTCCAGACTTGCTAGAAGAAGCTTGGCAGTCGGTAGTAAAATACCATCAACAGTTTGTTGACTTTTTTGGCGCTGATGAAATTACATTACCTGGCTATCAGCTTAATAAAAAAATAGCTGAATTCCAAGAATTAATCACTGAGAAACAATTGGCAGATGCAGGAATTGATCCATCCAAATCTCTGGCTGAAGTGGCAGAAGTAGCTGGCATTGGAGATGAGGAAATCAAAGCAGCAGCAGAAGAATTTGGTGCTGACTCCAAGGCAGTTTCTCAAATGTTTAACAACAAAAGTGGCAATAGTAAAATGGTGATGCCAAAGGTTGATTTACCTGCTGAACTCAAGAAAGCAGAACAGGTAACAGCTCTTTCTCATCCTCGTTGGGGACAAATGTTTTTACCAACATACAGTAAAATTCAAGCAATTTTATTAGCAGAAGACTGGCAAAATGTTGAAGGTGCTGAAAAACTAATTCGCTACTATCTCGAAGATAAAAGTATTAATGCCTTTATTTGGCATCGATTAGCGCAACAGTATCCAACTCAGTTAGAAAAAATCTTGCTGACATTTCTACAACGTCCTGACTTTCGTCTTGAAACTGACTTAGACACACTTTTGCAAGAATTTCACAAACCCATCGAGCCGGAATTACCAGAAATTGCTAGTGTCCCCATACATCTGCACAACTTATTTCAAGAAGCTTTAGGAGAAGTGAATAAATCTAAGCCTAAGAGTAAAGGACAACAAAAGTCAGCAAAGGGTTTTCAACGAGGTTAATCTTGCCATCTCCCCCACTCTCTTCTAACCTTCCAGTGTCCGCACATAAACTATCTGATCTTGAGCATCATAGAGAAATAAGGGTAAGTTAGCATTCTCACTAATTACGGCTAGCGCCTCCCGTAAAGTTTGTAAGTGATTGGTAAGGTCAACAGAAGTAGTTAGGTTCTCAGAATAAGAATTTACTAAGCTATTTTGGATTGTTTGGTCATAATCAGGAGTTAACCGGACAATAATTCCTTCGTTGTCTATGCTAAAGGTGCAAATCTGAATTCCATTAACACAAGTTTTATCTAAGTCTGTGCGGGTTTGTTGCAAATTACTAGTAACTTGTAGTTTCTCTTGTGCTTGTTTGAGGGCAACTGAGTAAGGTTCAATGAGAGTCTGAGTCTGAGTGTAGTAAAAGCTATCACGAGATATCTGTTTAGCAGTTTGCAAAGCCTGATCCCAGTATGTAGCTGCTGCTTGCCATTGATTTTGTTGCTCATAAGCTTTGGCTTGATTGGCAGTGCTGACAGCTTGTTGGTAGGTTTTAGCAGCTAATTGTTCTTTAGTAGTGCGATCGCGTGCTGCTGTGAGTTTCGGTTTATAATCTGCTAGCAGCTTTTGTGCTTCTTGATAACCAGGGCTAGTCTGGGGAATTACATTTAAGGCATTAATTGCTACCTGCCAAGTAGACTGCACCTTTTGCCAGTCATTCAAAGATTTAGCAGTGGCTTCCCGGTTAGTGGCTGCATTGGCTACAGCTTTTGCTGCTGTGAGTTTTTTCAGCCATTTTTCTGCAATGAGCATCTGCTGATTTACAGTATGCAATTTGACACGATAATCTAGCAATTTTGCTTGCACTAGTCCATAAAGTTCACTGTTAGGACTTACAGCCTCTAGTGGCGCGATCGCTTGTCGCCATAAATGTTGTCTAGCTTGTAATTCCTCCAGACTATATCCAGGAGTTTGAATTTTTTGTGCTGCTGTGGATGCAGTCTGCAAAGCCTTGACTACCTGGTTAATTTTTTCTATCCGCCCTGACAAATTTGCTTGTAGTTCTTCTGCTTGCTGGTAATGGGGCGACCAACGGGGAATCGGTTTTAAGGCTACACTGGCCGCCTGAAGTCTCTGTTGCACTGCTAACAATTCATTTTCCGACTTAGCGCGGCGCGTCAATTGCTGAGATTCGGTTTTTAATTGCTCAGCAATTTGGACTTGTTTACACTCAGACATTACACAAGGGCGAGTCAGACAGTAAGCACCAGCAGCTAAGACTACAAATCCCAGTACTGCTGCACCCAGCATCATAGGTTTAACTTGACGTGCTGGCTTGCAAGCCGACAAATCCGGCGCACCCACAAACGGGTCAAATAATTCCTCTTCCTCAGCCTCATCAATCGGTGGAGCAAAGGTCAGAGAAGATGAAGGGCATGGAAAGGACAAGGAGGACAAAGTAGAATTTTCTTCCTTGTCTTCCCTATCTCCCCCTACCCCCCGGTCACTGAGCGGCTTGTGCCGAGCGTTCGCGTAGCGTCTCGTAGAGAAGTCGAGGTAAGCCGAAGTGCTGCTCCCCTGCCCCTCTACCTCCCCCCTCTGCACTGTTAAAAAACGTTTCGCATAAGGAAGTTTTTCGCCAAAGACTCTGAGAAAACATTGCACCTGTTGCTCTTTGTGGGGTGCTAGAGACTGGAGTACTTCTTCAAGTACTGCAAAAATCGTTTGAGAGTCAACTATCGTACCTGATGAATGTTGCGTTAAAATCATTAACTCGTCTTTATTGACGCCACACTTAACTTGGAAGAATTCAACCGATGGAACTTCTACAAGCAATTGTTCCTGCAAAGTTTTGGCTAAAAGTTGTAAATCTTCCTGCTGGACTGCTACTTTCATAGAGCTTTGTGCTGATCTTCTATATAGTTTTTCTGATCTTTGAGGGGAGGAAATGAACTTTTTGGGTTGATTGAATATAAATGCACAGTTTTAACCAATCACAGCCTGAGAATCAGAACGACCAACTTTCTAACACAAATTCCGTCTTTTAACCAAAAATTAAAATAGCGGTAATAATTGTTCGCTCTGCTACATTTTTGGTTGACTAGATGTGAAATTAAACAATCTGTCCAAAAGTAGAAATTACAAATAAAAAATGGGAATAATAAAATTTTTGATGATTTTAACTGATTACTTAGTGATAATTAAATTCATGGTCGCTACTACCCCTCAGCTTTTAGTTGCAGAGAGGTTGTAATAGAATTATCTAAAGGTGAAGGAAACAATGCTATGTCATATATAGTTGCATTCAGAGATCTTACTTGTTAGAGAGGAGACAGCAAAAAAGACTCCTAACCCCTAACTTATAACTTCTACAGAGATTTTTGACATAAATGCTAGTTATCTTCTATGCTGGGAGATTTACTGAGGAGATTAATTACGTTTTGTTGACTTGGCACAAATGGGTTAGTTATAGAAATTAATTTTCCTCATCTGCCGAATTCGATAAAATTGATCGATGAAAAATAAATTTCTATTGTTACCAAAACTTAATTCTGTAATTAAGGTGCTGTAAAAGATTAAATACAGCACCAATCAAATGCTTTGAAAGTGTCAATATAAGGTGCATCAATGGATTTATTAGAGTACCAAGTTAAAGAATGGTTTGGGAAGATAGGTATTCCTGTATTGCCTTCCCAAAGAATCGACCATCCCACAGATTTGAAACGTTTAAAAATCCGTTTTCCGATTGTACTGAAATCTCAAGTACATGGAGCGGAACGGGCAAAAGCTGGTGGTGTTAGATTTGCGGAAACGACAATTGATGCGATCGCCGCGGCACAAAGTATCTTCAATTTACCAATTTGGGGTGAGTTACCAGAAGTTTTATTGGCAGAATCTCAATACGATGCCAAACAGGAATTTTACTTAGCGGTGGTTTTAGATACTGCTGTTTGCCGGCCAGTACTTTTAGGTTGCAAAGAAGCCAATATTGATTGGGAATCGGCTGGGGAAAAAATGGTGCATGTTGTCGTTGAACAAGAATTCTCCCCATTTTATGCGCGACGACTAGCTTTGAAAATGGGCTTGCAGGGAACCCTAATGCAATCGGTAAGCAGCGTCGTCGAAAAGATGTATGAGTTATTTGTGCAAAAAGACCTGGATTTAGTGGAAATTAATCCCCTGGCAGTTAATGCTGCTGATCAAGTTATGGCTCTCAATGGTAAAGTTAGGGTCAATGAACGGGCAATCAAGCGTCATCCAGATCTCGCTCAGGTAGCGGCAAACATTATCAGCCGTCATAGCAGTACTGAGATTAACGGCATTTTAGGCGACTGGGATGGTGTAGAAATGCACGGTAAAATCGGTATTTTGGGTAATGGTGCTGGTTCGGTAATGGCAACCTTGGATTTAGTCTCTAATGCTGGTGGTAAACCTGGTGTTTGTTTAAATCTCCGTCATGCTTTCCTTACAGATACAACACCAACGACCTTTCGCGATCGCTTAGACATCGGTCTAAAAATTTTGAACGCTGACAAAAGCATTCAAGTGATACTAATTAACTTCTTGGGTAGCATTCCTCAATCTGAAGAAGTAACCGAAGTCATCGCGAAATTTGTGCAGCAAGACAAAAGCGAACTCAAATCCCAGGTTGTACGCTCGAATGGCAGCAAAAGCCGTCGAGAACCTAATCTTCTCCCCTTAGTTGTCCGTCTTGCCGGTTCTGAATTCAATGCCGCTAGAGAATATTTTGCAGAACTAGAAACCCACACTGATGCGCTGATAGTGGTAGAAAATTTAGATGAGGCAGTAGAGAAAGCAGTTCGTTTGGCTAAGTTAACCGCCTCTAAGAAATAATTCGTAATTCGTAATGGGCTTCTCTGCGAGACGCTGCTTTGTAGCTTGCTTCGCCGTAGGGGTACGCCCCGCTACAAAGCGCGTAATTCGTAATACCCGCAAAGCGGGAAGCAAGCTACGTAATATTTCGGCTACTTCTCTACGAGAGGCTGCGCCCTAAGCGTAGCTATGCCGCAGGCTTTACGACTACGCGGTAGTTGAGCGTAGCCGAAACTCAATACAAGTTCGTAATTCGTAATTAAGAGGTACAGAGCAAGCACTGATGTAACTACTAATTAGGTTAGTGCAGTGTTAGCCATACGTGTCAACTTAACGTGAAATCCATATCCCGCCTTAAACTGAAGTTCCTTGCTCTTAGCACAAGTCATCTCAAGATGACTATAAAATCGCCCAAAATCCTGAGTCTACTTGAGTAGACTTTTGCTGTTAGCCAGAGAATTTATTCTCTGGCGGGTGAGGAGGCCAACAGTAAAGCTATTCTTAGCTGAAGTTGACACCAATGAGTGGTAGCGTACCCCTACGCAAAAGCCAAGCTACAAAGCAGCGTCTCGTAGAGAGAAACGAGCGTCGGAACGAGTCTTAACACCTGCCTATCAGGTAGATGTGAGCCTTATTGCTGTTATGGGTAAAAATTAAAAGTACAGGGTTGTCAAACTTACGGTAATTTTTTATGAACTTAACACCAGACAGTAAAGTGCTAATTCAAGGCTTTTGTGAATTCATCTCAGGAACTCATATTGCTCAAATGAAAGCTTATGGCACAAATTTGGTAGCTGGTGTCAATCCTGGATGTGGTGGACAGCAACTCAACGATCTGCCAGTATTTGACTTGGTAGAGGAGGTGATAGCAGAATTTGGAGCAATTGATACAACGATTATTTGTGTACACCCTTTCCAAGTATTAGATGCGGCATTGGAAGCGATCGCATCTAATATTGGTCAGATAATTATTATCACTGCTGGTGTACCGCCTTTAGATATGGTGCAATTACTTCGCAAAGCCGAGGCGTGTGAAACTCTTGTAGTAGGGCCAAATAGTCCTGGGATCATTGTACCGGGTAAAATTCTTTTAGGAACTCACCCTAGTGAATTCTATACTCCTGGGCCAGTCGGCATCGTCAGCCGTAGCAGCACCCTCACCTACGAAGTTGCCTTAGAATTGACCAAAGCTAATTTAGGGCAGTCAATTAGTGTCAGTATTGGGAGTGATGCAATCGTCGGTTCTTCGTTTCTGCAATGGCTGCAAATTCTCGATGAAGATGAAACTACACAGGCGATCGTTTTAGTCGGTCAACCTGGTGGAGGTAGTGAAGAAGCTGCGGCGCGGTACATTGCTGAAGCCATTGATAAACCAGTAATTGCTTACATTGCCGGCAGACAAGCACCACCAGGAAAAAGTTGGCGTCAGACTGGAACTTTGGCAACGGTTGTCGGACGTGATTCTAACTTCGGTACAGCTCAAAGTAAATTAGCTGCTTTAAAAAAAGTACATGTTCCAGTAGCCGAACGTCCTTCCCAAATTCCAGAATTAGTCAGAAAAAGGATTAATTGAAATGCTCCCCAGGATGCTTGCCTGTGTTGCAATACTTCTTGATTAAAGGGGAAAGGAGAAAAGGGAAGGGAAGACGCAATCATGCAAACGGGGTTTCCCAACCCAGGAACGCCACTTGCTACAAGCCGGGAAACCCGTCCAACGCAGTGGCTCAACTTTTCAAGACAGGCATCCAAACTTCGCTTAGGGTTTTCCTCTCTTACGAGACGCTAACGCGAACCGCAGGCGACTGCGTTCGCCCTACAGCTCTTTGGGCATCCTGCGGCAGGCGTGCCGGAACATTTTTCACTCTACAATTCTTTAATTTTTATAAGTTGTTATTCTCAATAAATAACAACTTATAACTAATAATTAATCATTAACCAATAAATTTTTGCCAAGTTATTGCGCCCACAATTCCATCAGCAACTAAACCATTTTGCTTTTGAAATTGCTTAATTGATGCTTCTGTCTGGGGGCCATATACACCATCCACTTCAATACCTAAACGGTGTTGCAAGTATCTGACAACTGGGCCGCCAGCATGGTTAGGTCTGACAATTCTTTTTGCCAAAATCAGATTGATTGCATTCCATGTAGTTTGATCAGCGTTTCCCGTTGATTGAATCCCGGCAATAATCTGAAATTTTTGTACAGCAGATTGTGTGCTAGGCCCAATTGAATTATCTTCTACTAATGTCTTACCATTTTTATCAGTTATTTTTAGTCTATTTAAGGCTTTTTGTAGTCTGAGAACAGTGGTATCTGCATTCTGCTCATCATCTGGTACGGGGTTAACAGGTGTACTTGGTACTTGTCCAGTTAAGCCTTTGACGATCGCATTGGCCATTGCTTCGGCGTTAAAAAGATTCATATCTTTTGCGGAATCGATGAAGCAACCTTCTACCAGAATCGCTGGCATATCTGTATTTCTCAGAACATACAAGTGGGAACCGCTCTTAACGCCGCGATTAAAAAATCCCAACTTGATGATTTCATCTAATACAGGTTTAGCAATTTTCCTACCCCTCTCGCTAGTCGCAAATACTTCTGTGCCATTAGCTTGCCCGTTGAAAGCGTTAAAATGAATCGACACAAAAATGCCTACATTACTAGCATTAGCTCTAGCACATCTTTTTGAAAGCGAATCGCGTACGCTACCAGCACCATCTGGTTTACATGCTATTACTTCATGCCCTAAAGCTTTTAACTTTGCTATAACTCTATTGCCTACATCTAATGTTAAATTATCTTCAACTTTGATTCCTCTGGCTCCTGTGTCTGGTGGACAATTATGCCCGATATCAATTCCAAATCTCATTTTTCTCTCCTTAAGATATTGTCAGAATAGTTAAAACCTTTTTAGGTTCTTAATAAGAATTTATATTAATCATTTAGTGTGGTGCTTTTGAGCAATTGGTAATAGGTAATTAGGATGTTATGTCACTCATTACCATTCTAATATAAAGAACTAAACTATAAGCAAATCTAATAGCTAAAATTGCCATGATCAGATTTACTTTTTAAAGTACCTATTGTAACAGAAAAGCAAAATTAGCAATATTTATCAGCATTCTAAAGAATCCAATTATTTTTCCATAACTGGAAATACAGCGATCGCAATTATTCTTCAGATAATAACTCCTCGTCAAAGTAGGTAGGTATAATTAACATAAAATAAAATCCTAGTTCGTAAGTGAGATTCATCGCTCAAAACAAGGATTATCAGGACTAAAGGCCCTATTACAAACTTGAATTTATTTACGCCTAGCTACCTGTAATCAAAAAGCGTAACTAAGTACCAGGCAATTATTTAATACGCAACTATCTAAATCACTGGGCTAGATACGAGAGGAGCCGGATGAAAAAAAGCGGCTGGCCTGAATCTGTAGGTAGATATTTAACAATCAGCCTGAAAGCATGTTTAAGATCTAAGTGAAGAAATATTTCTTGGCTTACGGGCATGAAACGCATCGTCTTGATTGCTGGATTTGAATCGTTCAACGCTGACTTGTACAGGAAAGCAGCTTTTTTGGCTAACTCTCGCTGTCCAGAGTTGGATATTCGGGTGTTTAGCGATCGCGATATTAGCACTAAGCGCCTGGAGGTGGAAGCAGCACTTGATGGCGCTGATGTATTTTTCGGCAGCTTGCTATTTGATTATGATCAGGTTTTGTGGCTGCGCGATCGCATTGCTAAAATTCCCATTCGCCTCGTGTTCGAGTCAGCCTTGGAATTAATGAGTTTAACCAAGCTGGGCGTTTTTGCCATTGGCGACAAACCCAAAGGAATGCCCAAACCAGTTAAATTCATCCTCGACAAATTTAGCAACGGACGAGAAGAAGACAAACTTGCTGGTTATATCAGCTTCTTAAAAATTGGCCCTAAACTCCTCAAATATGTACCAGTGCAAAAAGTCCAAGACTTACGCAACTGGTTAATTATCTATGGTTACTGGAATGCTGGCGGTTCAGAAAACGTCGCCTCATTATTTTGGACACTCGCAGAAAAATACTTAGATTTAAAAGTCGGCGATATTCCGCCACCCATTGAAACCCCCAACATGGGATTACTCCATCCCGACTATCCCGGATTTTTTGAATCGCCTCGTCAGTATTTGGAATGGTATCAAACCTCCTGTAGAGACGTTGCATGCAACGTCTCTACACAACCTGTTGCATGCAACGTCTCTACACAACCCGTCGTCGGCATTTTACTCTACCGTAAACACGTCATCACCAAACAGCCCTATATTCCCCAACTGATTCGCCGTTTTGAGGAAGCCGGGTTAATCCCTTTACCCATCTTCATTAACGGTGTGGAAGGTCATGTAGCAGTAAGGGATTGGATGACAACTGATTACGAAATTCAGCAACGCCAACTCGGAAATATTGAAACACCTTCACTTTCCAATGAAGCAGTTAGAGTAGATGCTATTGTTTCGACAATTGGCTTTCCTCTGGTGGGTGGCCCTGCTGGTTCAATGGAAGCAGGACGCCAGATAGAAGTAGCAAAGCGCATTCTCACCGCCAAGAATGTACCCTACATCGTCGCTGCACCCTTGCTAATTCAAGATATTCACTCGTGGACGCGCCAAGGTGTCGGCGGATTGCAAAGTGTAGTGTTGTACGCTTTGCCAGAATTGGATGGCGCAATTGACACTGTTCCCCTCGGCGGTTTGGTGGGCGAAAATATTTATCTGGTTCCCGAACGGGTGCAGCGATTAATTGGTAGGGTCAAAAGCTGGGTTGCATTGCGGCAAAAACCTGCATCAGAACGTAAAATTGCGATTATTTTGTATGGATTTCCTCCAGGTTACGGCGCTGTCGGCACAGCTGCATTATTAAATGTCCCGCGCAGTCTCCTGAAATTTCTTCAAGCACTCAAAGACCAAGGTTACACCGTCGGCGATTTGCCAGATGACGGAGAAGAGTTGATTCGCTGGGTAAAAGAAGCAGACGAATCATACCCAACTAATGTAGAGACGTTGCATGCAATGTCTCTACTAAACAATACCGTCAACGTCCGCACATTAGAAAAATGGTTGGGATATCTGCAATCCTCCCGCATCGAAAAACAATGGAAATCTCTGACGGAAACAGGTATTAAAACTTACGGTGATGAATTCCAAATTGGCGGTGTGCAGTTAGGGAATGTGTGGATAGGGGTACAGCCACCTTTGGGGATACAAGGCGATCCCATGCGCTTAATGTTTGAACGAGATTTAACCCCTCATCCTCAGTATACTGCTTACTATAAATGGTTACAAAATGAATTTCAAGCTGATGCTATAGTTCACTTTGGTATGCACGGTACAGTAGAATGGTTGCCTGGTTCTCCTTTGGGAAATACAGGTTATTCTTGGTCAGATATCTTGTTAGGAGATTTGCCTAATCTATATATATATGCCGCGAATAATCCTTCTGAATCGATTTTGGCAAAACGTCGCGGTTATGGTGTGTTGATTTCGCATAATGTCCCGCCTTATGGTCGTGCTGGTTTGTACAAAGAATTGGTGGTGTTGCGCGATTTAATCTCGGAATATCGAGAAGACCCGCAAAAGAATTATGTTCTGAAAGAAGGGATTTGTAAAAAGATTGTAGATAGTGGTTTGGATGCAGATTGTCCGTTTGAGGATGCTAAAAGGTTGGGAATTCCTTTTACTCTAGAAAATATTCGGATGTTTAGCGCTCATGCTTTTGATGATTATCTGGTGAAGTTATACGAATATTTGCAAGTGTTAGAAAATCGTTTGTTTTCTTCTGGGTTGCATACTTTGGGTGAAGCACCGAATGAGGAGGATATGGCGGCGTATTTGGAGGCTTATTTTGGAGACGAACCGCAGAGGCACGGTGAGACAGCGCTGCGGGAGGGTTTCCCTCCGCAGGCGACTGCGAACCCGAAGGGAGTATACAGAGAAGAGGAAGAAAGAGAAATTACAGGTTTGTTGATGCAAACTACTGATGAGTTAACTAATCTTTTGCGGGGATTGAATGGGGAGTTTATTCCTCCTGCGCCTGGTGGTGATTTGTTGCGGGATGGGGCTGGAGTGTTGCCTACGGGTAGGAATATTCATGCTTTAGATCCTTATCGTATGCCTTCACCTGCGGCTTATGAACGGGGACGAGAAATTGCTCGAAAAATTATTGCTCAGCATTTGGATGAACATGGGGCGTATCCTGAAACGGTAGCGGTGATGTTATGGGGATTGGATGCGATTAAAACTAAGGGTGAATCTCTGGGTATTCTTTTGGAATTGGTGGGGGCTGAACCTGTTAAGGAAGGGACTGGAAGAATTGTTCGTTATCAATTAAAACCGTTGGCGGAGGTTGGACATCCCCGCATTGATATCTTGGGAAATTTATCGGGAATTTTCCGGGATAGTTTTGTAAATATTATCGAATTGTTGGATGATTTGTTTCAACGAGCAACTGATGCTGATGAATCGGAAGACCAGAATTTTATTAGAAAACATGCTTTGGCTTTAAAAGCACAAGGTGTGGAAAATGTATCGGCGAGATTGTTTTCTAACCCGGCTGGTGATTTTGGCTCTTTGGTCAATGATAGAGTTGTGGATGGGAACTGGGAATCTGGCGAGGAGTTAGGCAATACTTGGCAAAGTCGCAATGTGTTTAGCTACGGGAGACAAGATAAAGGCCAGGCTAGACCAGAGGTGTTGAATACTTTATTAAAAACAAGCGATCGCATTGTTCAAGAAATCGATTCGGTAGAATATGGTTTAACTGATATTCAAGAATATTACGCCAATACGGGCGGTTTGAAAAAGGCAGCAGAAAAACAACGCGGTAAGAAAGTGACAACCAGCTTTGTGGAAAGTTTTTCCAAAGATACCACACCCCGGAATTTAGATGATTTACTACGGATGGAGTATCGCACCAAGTTAGTAAATCCCAAATGGGCCCAAGCAATGGCAAATCAAGGTTCTGGTGGTGCGTTTGAAATTTCTCAGCGAATGACGGCATTGATTGGTTGGGGTGGTACTGCCGATTTTACCGATGATTGGGTATACGATCAAGCGGCTGATACTTATGCTTTAGATGCAGACATGGCGGAGAAATTACGTAAGGCAAATCCTGAAGCTTTTCGTAATATTTTGGGGAGAATGTTAGAGGCGCATGGACGTGGTTTCTGGCTAGCGGATGCTGATAAGTTGGATAAGTTGCGCCAGTTGTATGAATTGACGGATGAAGAGTTGGAAGGAGTGACGGTTTAGTAATCTCAAGTTATAAAAGGAACAAGATGAGATTTATTAGCTGTTCTTTTCTAGGTAATAAAGATGAATACATCCGAGCTTGTAGGGTTATATAAGTTAGGCAAGGGTACTGCTGAATTATGGAACGAAATATGGCATGGTGGTAAAGATTATCTAGGTGAGGCGAAGATACAAGATAGTAGTGGTCGTTTGTGGGAAGTCAAGGTTCGCTACACAGGAAATCGAGGACGCTATCTAAAAATAAAGTCGAAGTCTAATGAATCGCAAAAAATGCGAGCATCGGCAGATAATTATAAACCTAGTGAGTATCTACGTATCACTCCTGATGAATGGGAAGCGTTTTTACTACTTACTCAAGACAGCAATGATAGGGAGCTTTATGCTTGTGGCAAAAGTATTTTAGATAGGCTTTTGAGGTAGAAAATTGTAGATTTTATTTTGTTAAATCCTATCTCTTGACAGTTAATGTTAATAAATTTATCCAGTTAGACGATAGGACTATTTTTTATCAATATTTTAAATAAGTTCTGTAATATACTTTTTCAGTATCACTATCAATTCTTCCTTATTAATATTGTTTTCAGCAACCTATATCGTTAATTCATAAGCTTCTTCTGGTGTTATATTAAGTTCATAATCATTCATGTTCAAAAATGTCACCATGACATCAAAAGCAGTTCGCTTATTACCATCTATAAAAGCATGGTTATTAGTGATGTGAAATAGGTATGCTGCTGCTTGTTCCAAGATTGTGGGATGTAAAAGTTGTCCCCCAAAGGTTGCTTGGGGTTGGGAAATAGCAGAATCTAGCAAACCTTCATCACGTATACCAAGTGAGCCACCATACAGGCTAATCTGCTTACTATGTATACTTAACACATCTACTTTTTCAATGAATTTAGGACTATGCAAGTTTTCTATACACCTGATCCCATTTTTTCGTAGATGCCAAAGAAGTCAGCATAGTTTCCGATTCTTGAGGAGTGATATCCCCCAAGTTAAGTGCCTTAAATTTTTCTTCAGGTAATATGTTAATCTTGAATGCAACCGTGATTACAGATTGTGTTATGTGTTTTAGGGTTTCCACAATAATGTATAGTTCATCTTTTCCATAATCTTTAAAACTAAATTCTTTTCTCAATTCCATATAAAACTTGCCTAAGCTCAAGGCCATTGCTTTAACGGCTTCTCTACCTTTTTTGTTTAGAAAAAAGTCCCAGTATTTATCCATAATTTCCTTGTATAGGAAATTGTATCTAATAAAAAGCAGAATAGATAAATCACCCTGTTGTTCTTTTTCTTTTAACTTCTTATCTAACTTCATAAATTTATGAAGTTGATGTAGCATTTGTCTTGCTTCCTCTTTAAGCTGACTAAGAGATATTTGCCGACTATTAGCCAACTCAAGTATCTCCGCCATTGCCTCATCTTGCGGGTTAGCATCATTTAGGCATCTTTCCAGGACTTCTATCCTTTCCTGAATGCTGGCAATTGTTTCTTGTGGGAATATGAAGCTGTGTACCATCTTTTATCTACCTGATGTGGGTTATGCGCTTCCCCTAAAACTATTCTAGACTCTCAAGTAACTGACGGGCATAAGCGATCGCATCTTCTACCGTAGTCACTCTCGCCTCAGCTTGGGCTATGCTAATCTCTGCTAACAATTTGCCAATTGTTGGTGAAGCTGGGATATCTAATGCTATAATCAGCTCCTTCCCACTCACTAAGGGGATGGGATGAGCGACCAGATCATCAGGGTTAAGGTAGCGGTTGATCAACGGCGCGTAAGTGTGTAGTAGCTTGTCGCCAGACATCACCTCTACCAAATTATCAAGTGCTATAGCTAGCACTGCTGTAGCAGCAAACATCATATCTGCGTCCCGGAACAAAAAATATTGTTCTCGCAAAGGCATGTTAGCTACTTTGAGTTGCGGGAATAGTCTCAAAGATGTAGTTACACCTCGAATTTCCGCACGGCTATAAGTTAATTTCTGTAGCTCAATTTCTGCTACTTCTGGGTTTGGGTTGACTAGACAAGCAAGTTTGGCAATACCTAACCAAGTAGTTTTAATGGTATCGCGTACATACTCTTGTAGTTTTACTCCTAATTGTTGCCAGTTTTGAGCAACTAAATCAGCCGCTTTATCAACTGCTGCTAGTTTAATCAAGCTTTCACGCGTGGCGTTTTTGAAGAAAGGAGCAAGTAAACCATCTTTCCAAGCACTAGTTATCCAAGGAGTACCCTGAGAATTTGCTAGCAGATAGCCGATTTCTACCCTAACTCGTTCTGCGGCGACTGTGCTGATGTGTGATGCTAATGAGCGAATTGTGGCTTGGGTGGCTGGCTCAATGGTAAAATTCAGTTGAGCGGCCTGGCGATAAGCTCGCATTAGCCGCAAAGGGTCGTCTTCTAAGTTCGCGGCTGATACCATTCGCAAAATACCCTGTTGTAAATCGGCATAGCCTTGCAGAGGGTCGATGATTTCTTGCGTATGGGGATTATAGGCGATCGCATTGACTGTAAAATCTCTTCTATGCAAGTCAACTTCTAAGCTAACTCCTTCCTGTTGGGCAAAATCAGCCGTGGCGTGAGGAAACACCACACGAGCAATTCGCCGTTTTGGGTCGAGTAAGACAAAACCAGCTTTATAATGACGAGCGATCGCTCTTGCTGCTTTTACCGCATCAGATGGTATAACAAAATCTAAGTCCAGATATTCACGACTTCTGCCGAGAATCGCATCCCGCACAGCACCACCTACCATGTAAGCGGGTTTTGGCAACCATTCCAGGCTAAAAGGCCAATTTTCAGGAGCTAAGGTAGAAGGGACTGAAGGATGCATTGTAATAAAAATCAACCCAGCAGTTAATGAATAACAGTTTGGCTTAAGCTAGATTAACAATAAAGGCCCTGGAGTTGGTTCTATTATGTGTATTTGTGTGAACTGCCACTATGTAGACCGCTGTCTAACCTACAATGCCGTGGAAACACAGCACCAACAGCCCCATTTAACCGAAACCCCAGATTTTGACCCAAATGAACCTTCCATCAATGTTAACATCCGTACTAAAGACGATTTCATTGAAATGGAGTGGGATGTTGTCGGTTGCCTCAGCTTTAAGCAAGAAATGGGTAAGTGGTCGAAATTACGTCCAGGTGAATTAGTGCCAACGTGAAAACAAAACAAGAAACAAGATTCCCGATTTCTTCAAGAAGTCGGGAATCTGAGCCTTATAAAAATAGATATTTGCGTTTACTTTGACAACTGACTTAGAACATCTTAAATCAACAAAATACGCTTTAGCGCTACATACCACTACTCCTGAATTGGGTTTGGTGATTAGTAATTTCGCAGGCGAAACCCGCTCTGATATTTGGAATTTGGGACGAGATTTATCCAGTCATATACATCAATATTTAATTGAGTTTATCAAACCGCAAACTTGGACAGATTTGGCGTTTATTGCAGTGGCAAAAGGGCCAGGTGGCTTTACTGGAACTCGCATTGGTGTTGTCACAGCTCGAACTTTGGGACAACAGTTAGATATTCCTGTATTTGTGATTTCCACATTAGCCGCTGTAGCTTGGTCAGAAGCCAGCACAAATCAAAATACCAAAACTTTTGCTGTGGAAATGCCAGCACAAAGAGGTAAAATTTTTGCAGCTATTTATCAACTGACGCCAGATACTTGTGGATTAATCGCCTTATTGCCAGATACAGTACTGACACCAGAAGCATGGCAGGAAACTTTAGCTAACTGGAATACCAGTTATCAACTAATTGAAGCAAAATCTGGGTTAGCAGCGACGACGATAAGTATCTTGGAACTAGCTTATCTTGATTGGCAACAAGGTAAACATCCTCATTGGTCAGAGGCTTTGCCGTATTATGGACAACATCCAGTAGATATGTGAAAAGAGAGCATAATCGCATTTGGCAGAATATTTTGAACTCATGCTTGTCAACTGCTTTTACATCGGTTTTCTATTGAAGATGTTTCGCTCTGCTCAACATGACATCTTAAATATTAAGGTATTGTTTTTTTATTCCAATAATCAGGATGCTATAGATGGTTGCCCAAACTCAAGAACTTGAAGCCCAGCACTGGGTAAAAACTCGTTCTTCCCTCGACCCCTCTCAATCCACCTTTCTGACCTGGAAAGGTAAAATTTACGCATTTATTCCCGGCGAGAAGAGACAACTCCTATTTAAAATACTGGGGTTGAGCGTTAGCAGGTGTATTCCCACACAAGAAGGTAGCTGGGATTTTACCTCTAGGGAACTAACTTATTACCTAAACCCAGAAACAGATGAGATTTTGCCCAAATGGGAGAATCCTTGGACAGGTGAGACAGTATCAGTACTCCATGTTGCTAATAATCCTGTGCAAGGTAAATTTCAGGGTAAGTTTCCAGCGCAAGTAGAAGGAGACAACACAACCTTTGTGTTTGATTTATTTCCTACTTACCCTAATCCTCTGGCAGACGATCGCAAATTTGCCGAATACACTCCATATCCAATTTATCAGGCAGCGGAATTGTTTAAACTTACCGTGCCAACCGCAGATTTATTTAACTCAGCACTCCCTTCTGTTTCTCAACTTCAACTGAGTTGGGATAGAATTGGTCAATGGCTTCCTTGGATGAAAATGGGCGATCGCCCTGGTAATCTCATATATAGTGCTTTTGGAAGCAAAGTCAGCGGTTTAACAGAATTACCTCAACTGCTGCAAAACGAAATTAATACCCGCATTCCTTTGTATAAGCAAGCCCCAAAAGCCTTTGTAGAAGGGGAAGATATGACATCCTGGTTATACTTTCAGAAGCATTTTCAGGCTTATTTGGCTGGCGAAACCTTCCCGCTTCCACAACCAGAGGAGCAGTAATTTAGCTTAAAATCAACATTTAAACTTCAGTCAAGGTAGTAAGCGATCGCTATAATAGTTGCGACCTTCAATAAGACCAGTTTTTGTATCTAGTGCGCGGATGAGTAGGTGTTGGTAAAAAGATGATTGAGAAAACGCCTGAATCTCCCTGTATGTAAGAACTTGAGAACATTAGCACCTTGAAATCATCCGCGCACCTTATCAGAACTGGCTTTTAGCCATTTGCATCTAGCCAAATTACAACTCCTTATGTTATGATTTCTCCATTCGCGCAACAGAACCTTGAAAACCAAATAACACAAGGCTTTCAGCCTCCAGCGATTCCAATTACTTAAAATCCCTATTAGGGATTGAAACGGACTGCGCTATGACGAATATCAAAATTTAGAATTCCAATTACTTAAAATCCCTATTAGGGATTGAAACCAACAAATGAGGTGATGGAGGTAATTGATAACGATATTCCAATTACTTAAAATCCCTATTAGGGATTGAAACAGCTAAGGATGAACTAGACGCTTATTTAGCTAAATGATTCCAATTACTTAAAATCCCTATTAGGGATTGAAACTTAATCCGCCTTTGATGGTAGGTGAGATTCTGTATTCCAATTACTTAAAATCCCTATTAGGGATTGAAACACAGGCTGACTTTAGCCATATCTGCCAATATTTATTCCAATTACTTAAAATCCCTATTAGGGATTGAAACGCCATTTTAAGCAATGCAGATGCAAAAATTTTGCTGTATTCCAATTACTTAAAATCCCTATTAGGGATTGAAACCTCACCAATCCGCTCACGCGTAACACTGCTGATATTCCAATTACTTAAAATCCCTATTAGGGATTGAAACTCACTCTCAAAGCTAAAAGTACCGAGCTTGTGAACAAATTCCAATTACTTAAAATCCCTATTAGGGATTGAAACAGCATCAGTGTTAGATAAGCGTTGAAAATCAGATTCCAATTACTTAAAATCCCTATTAGGGATTGAAACAGAAGCAACTTGTATTCAATTTCGAGATAAATATTATTCCAATTACTTAAAATCCCTATTAGGGATTGAAACATACCGTTTCTTCCTGGTAAACCGGGTAATCCTCATTCCAATTACTTAAAATCCCTATTAGGGATTGAAACGCTGATACTTTTAAATCAACTACAGGACAGGAACATTCCAATTACTTAAAATCCCTATTAGGGATTGAAACAATAATCTCAACTGTTTATCAACTTGTTCTTCAAAATTCCAATTACTTAAAATCCCTATTAGGGATTGAAACAATTCATCATCTACTGCTAAATCCCACCATCGAAGATTCCAATTACTTAAAATCCCTATTAGGGATTGAAACTTTTTGGCAGTGGATACTTAACTTTAAATTTAAATATTCCAATTACTTAAAATCCCTATTAGGGATTGAAACATCCTTTGGGGGGGTGACTTTGTATCAAGCAAAGATTCCAATTACTTAAAATCCCTATTAGGGATTGAAACTTAATATCCGCAACAGCTGTATCAAAATCTTCCGCATTCCAATTACTTAAAATCCCTATTAGGGATTGAAACGGAGAAATTCCGCTGAAACCTATTAGGTTTAACATTCCAATTACTTAAAATCCCTATTAGGGATTGAAACTACGACTCTGTTGGCAAGTGCATAGGGCGTATTCAAGATTCCAATTACTTAAAATCCCTATTAGGGATTGAAACTATTTCAGTACATCACAAAATGCTACTGGAAAAATTCCAATTACTTAAAATCCCTATTAGGGATTGAAACAAATTCTCAAATATGTATGGCTTGCCTCCCAGATTCCAATTACTTAAAATCCCTATTAGGGATTGAAACAATTTCAAAAACTCCCACGTCTCGGCTAAGCCAAG
Organism: Komarekiella atlantica HA4396-MV6; assembly: GCA_019359395.1. Classification (GTDB taxonomy): domain Bacteria; phylum Cyanobacteriota; class Cyanobacteriia; order Cyanobacteriales; family Nostocaceae; genus Komarekiella; species Komarekiella atlantica. The sequence goes on along the minus strand of JAHHHK010000001.1, from coordinate 103,889 downwards.
AATTCCAATTACTTAAAATCCCTATTAGGGATTGAAACACGCGCAATAGAGCCTGATAAAGTGCTTTAAAGATTCCAATTACTTAAAATCCCTATTAGGGATTGAAACAACAACAATGATGGAGTTTGGAATTGTGAGAATAATTCCAATTACTTAAAATCCCTATTAGGGATTGAAACGTAGAGAATCCACGCCGGATCTGCGATCGCCACATTCCAATTACTTAAAATCCCTATTAGGTATTGAAACGTCTACGATGCCACAGGCACTACTTTCTTGATTGGATTCCAATTACTTAAAATCCCTATTAGGGATTGAAACATTGACTAATAGTATAAACTGAAAATCGATATAAAGGATATACATCCAGTATTACAGGCAACATACTTGATTATATATTACGTATGAAAGAGGTGCGATCGCACCCATCTACGGTATAAGTTTCTAGCTTCAACTGAATCATAGGGTGGGAAAATAAGTGTAAGCAATGCTCATCCCCCAACTTGCGGGTTATTTGCCTAAGACAGATAAACAGAAAATTTTATCAGTCAATATTTTATGACTTCGACCGTTCCCGTTAAAACTCGGAAGTTACCAATCCAAGCCATAGGAGCCAAGATTTTCCACTTGTGTAACATCATTAGCCTGTCGCTTATGGTGACAAGTGGACTACAAATTTACAACGCCAACCCTGTATTTGGTGGACGCGCAGGTTTACACGTTCCTGCAATATTTACATTAGGAGGTTGGCTTGCAGGAGGTAGACACTGGCATTTTGCAGCAATGTGGTTATTCTCGCTCAATCTCTTATGGTATGGAATTTATGTTTTAATTACCCGACGTTGGCGACATCGATTTATGGGAGTCAATGACCTCAAAGCATTGCAAAAAACTCAAAATCCCCAGCGTTTAGTTTATGCTTGGCATCGCATTGTTTATACAGCCGTTATTCCTATCTTACTACTGGCGTTATTTACAGGAATAGGAATGTATAAACCTGCTCAATTTCCTTGGATTGTGGATATGTTTGGCAGTTGGCAAGCACTTCGTATTGTTCACTTTGCCTCAGTACCAATGTTTATCCTCTTTGCAGTAATTCACTCTTTATTAGGACGTAAAGCCGGAGGTTCCAAACTTACGGAATCAATGTTTTGGTAAACTTTTTAAATCACACTCTAAAAATGAACTTTTTTGATAAATTAAATGGTAATATCTCACAAAATCAAAGCTTACTATTTGTAGGACTTGATCCAAATCCAGAGATGATGCCTAGCCGTTATGAATCTCAAGATATCATTGCTGGATTATGGAAGTGGTTGCAATTCATTATCGCTGAGACTGCTGATTTTGTTTGTGCTTATAAACCGACACTTGGCTTTTACGAAGCGTTAGGTATTCCTGGTTTAGAACTGCTGCATAAAACTTTAGCAGCTATTCCGGCTCACATTCCAATTATTTTAGATGCTAAACATAGTGACTTAAATACCAGCAGCATTTTTGCTCGTACTGTGTTTACACAATGGCATGTCGATGCAATCACTCTCAGTCCTTATACAGGGCAAGATCATGTAGTACCTTTTTTGGTATACCCTGATAAAGCAGTGTTTATTTTATGCTGTACTTCTAATCCAGGTGGAGAAGCTTTACAACAATATCCTGCGAACCAATCACCACTTTATTTGCAGGTAGTAAAAGAATCAAAAAATTGGGGAACTCCAGAACAATTAGGTTTAGAAGTAGGAACTACAAATCCTGAAGTTTTAGCGCTCATTCGGGGAGTTGCTCCTGAAAGAATTATCATGGTGCGTAGCATCTGGGCTGAAGGCGGAAACCTGAAGCAAATTTTAGAAGCAGGCTTGAATGCTAGCGGTGATGGCTTGCTGATTCCGGTTCCTCAAGATATGTTGGGAAACACAGATTTATCTGAGCAAATTCAGTCTTTGCGTGCAGAAATTAACCAAATAAAAGCTGAAATTATTCAGGAAAATTCTACATGTTCTGTATGGCTGCCTAATGTTTGTTTTTTAAATCAGCATCCTCAACAGGATTTGATTTTACAACTTTATGATATTGGCTGCATTATGTTTGGCAAGTTTGTCCAAGCATCAGGAGCCATATTTCCTTATTACATTGACTTACGCAAAATCATTTCTAACCCCCAAGTTTTCAGTCAAGTTATCACCGCCTATGAAGACATTTTAAAAAATCTCAATTTTGATAGAGTAGCAGGTATTCCCTATGGTTCTTTACCAACTGCTACTGGTTTAGCCTTACGTCTTCACTGTCCGATGATTTTTCCTCGTAAAGAGGTGAAAGCGCATGGAACTCGCAGAGTAATTGAAGGTAACTTTCAGCCTGGTGAAACGGTTGTGGTGGTTGATGATATTCTCATCAGTGGCAAAAGTGTGATGGAAGGGGCAGAAAAGTTGAAATCAGCGGGATTAAATGTTAACGATATTGTGGTATTTATCGATCATGAACAAGGAGTAAGAGACAGGTTACAAAATAATGGTTATTGTAGCCATGCGGTTTTAACTATTTCGGAAATTACTACAACTCTATATCAAGCAGGAAGAATAAATGATGAGCAATTGTTAGCCTTTAACGAAGGTTAGGGTTGCGATCGCCTATTATATTGTATCATTCCTAACACTGGGCGTATTTCATGCCTAAGCAGTGCTTGGGCATCAAAATAATTTTTAATTTTGAATAAATTTATGATTTTTTCTCTCAAGCAACTGCTTAAATGGTTAATTTTGACGCTGCTATTTCCTTTAGTCTTTCTCAATGGTTGGCTAGCGTTTCGGCTATTTCAAATTTTCCAACCCCTAGTAACAATTCTTATTTTAGCTACTTTATTTGCCTTTATTTTAAATTACCCTGTTTCAACTCTCCAACAACGGGGAGTTCAACGTAACTATGCAGTATCTTTAGTTTTTATATTAGCCTTGGTTATTTTAGTTGCTTTGGGTATTACTTTAGTCCCCATTGTTTTAGAGCAATTTCATGAAATGGCTAAGCTACTACCCCAATGGATTGATTCTAGTGAAGAAAAACTTCAGAGATTAAATGATTGGGCTTCTAGTCATAAATTAAGAGTGAATTTTAGTCAAATATTAACACGAGTAACTGAAGGTTTGCCTGATGAATTTGAGTACCTTTCAGATAAACTTTTAGGCATTATTATAGATACTATTGATAGTATATCTGAAGCATTAATCACAGTAGTACTGACTTTTTACCTTTTGTTAGATGGGCCAAGACTTTGGGACGGGCTATTTAAAAAATTGCCTGGGACTTTTGCTTCGCGAGTCAGCCAATCTATTCAGCAAAACTTTCAAAATTATTTGATTGGTCAAGGAACTTTGGCCTTGCTGATGGGAGTTTCAGAAACATTAATGTTTTTAGCTTTTCAAGTCCAGTTCGGTTTACTATTTGGTTTTGGAGTTGGGCTTTTAAGTTTAGTTCCCTTTGGCGATGTTGTTAGTCTTGTTGTCATAACTTTAATCATCGCCTCACACAACTTTTGGCTAGCAGTAAAAGTTTTTGCAGTAGCTATTATAATCGACCAGTTAATTGATCAGGCGATCGCACCACGGCTTTTGGGTAAATTTACAGGGCTAAGACCGATATGGGTATTAATCGCCTTGCTAGCAGGAACCAATATTGGAGGGGTATTAGGTTTGCTAGTTGCGGTTCCTGTAGCTGGTTTTATCAAAGATGCGATAGATGGTTTTGCTAAATCTGGTTATTCTGAGAATGTAACCGAAAGTGAAGCGACATCAGAATTATTGGCAGAGGAATCAGTATCGCAATGAGTTGTGGATAGAAGAAAACCCCTAGCATTTCTACTAGGGGTAAGAATTAATACCATTTCACTTTATGTTTGTCGGAGATGCCCCCGTCTACGCCTCTGCTCTAGGCAAGAGGCTGGAGTGTTGATCAAATATTACAGCAAAAAGTGATCAGGTATAAAAGGGATGCATTTTAGCCAACATTTGCTAATAGCAATTCTCGTTTTTCGGACTTTTGAACTCTAACTTGACCGTCATCGTCAACATCAACAATGGCTGTATCTCCATCTATGATTTGACTAGATAGTAAAGCTTCCGCAAGAGAATCTTCTAAAAGGCGCATAATTGCCCGACGCAATGGTCTAGCACCATAGCTGGGGTTATAGCCTTCTTGTACCACAAGCTCTTTGAAGCGTTCTGTTACTTCTAGGGTAATTCCCTTTTCAGTCAAGCGAGTAGAAACATCGCGAAGCATAATATCAGCGATTTGCTTGACTTCATCCTTAGAAAGCTGGGTGAAGACGATAATCTCATCAACACGGTTGAGGAACTCAGGACGGAAGTAAGATTTCAACTCCTCATTTACCAGAGTGCGGATGCGATTGTAACTAGCTTCGGGTTGATTGTCGAACTCAAAGCCTAAACTACTGCCACCTTTTTCAATTACCTTAGAACCAATGTTAGAAGTCAAGATGATTAGTGTATTCTTGAAGTCTACTTTTCGACCTTTGGCATCGGTGAGGTGTCCGTCATCCAAAATTTGCAGCAGCATATTGAATACATCGGGGTGAGCTTTTTCGATTTCGTCGAATAGCAGTACCGTGTAAGGTTTACGCCGCACAGCTTCCGTCAGTTGTCCACCTTCGTCGTATCCGACATAACCAGGTGGCGAACCAATGAGCTTGGAGACGGTATGGCTTTCCATAAATTCGGACATATCCAAGCGAATCATCGAGTCTTCTGAACCGAAGAAGTAAGCAGCTAATGCCTTCGCTAGTTCTGTTTTACCAACTCCAGTAGGGCCAGAAAAGATAAAGCTAGCGATGGGACGATTAGGGCTTTTTAGTCCGACTCTGGCGCGACGGATACCGCGAGATACAGCCGAGACTGCTTGTTCTTGACCGATTAGCCGTTGGTGAAGAGTGTCTTCCAGGTGTAACAACAATTCTGACTCCGATTCAGTCAGCTTGTTAACTGGTACGCCAGTCCACGAGGCAACGATTTGAGCGATGTCTTCTTCATCAACGATGGTAGAATTGACAGGCTTATCGGCTTGTGATGATATTGCCTGTAATTGTGTTGTGAGTTCTAATTCCTGGTCGCGCAGTTGTCCAGCTTTGTCAAAATCTTGGACTCGTACTGCTGCTTCTTTGGCTTTGGTGACACCAGTCAGTTCAAGCTTGAGTTCTTTATTATTGGAAATCTGAGAGTTCCGCAAACGAACACGAGAACCAGCTTCATCAATCAAGTCAATTGCTTTATCAGGCAAGAAGCGATCGCTAATATAACGATCTGACAACTGGGCTGCTGCTACAATTGCTGCATCAGAAATTGTCACTTTGTGATGTTGCTCGTAAGCTTGGCGCAAACCATAAAGAATCTCAATAGTTTCTTCGACTGAAGGTTCCCCGACCATAATCGGTTGGAAACGACGTTCTAAGGCAGCATCGCGCTCGATATGCTGACGATATTCATCAAGGGTAGTTGCGCCGATGCACTGGAGTTCGCCCCGTGCTAAGGCAGGTTTGAGGATGTTGGCTGCATCCAAGCCACCTTCAGTACCACCAGCACCAACTAAAGTGTGAATTTCGTCAATTACCAGGATGATATTGCCTACAGTACGGACTTCTTCCACGACTTTTTTGATGCGTTCTTCAAAATCGCCCCGGAAGCGAGTACCTGCGACTAACGACCCCATATCGAGGCTAATGACTTGCTTGTCTTGTAAAGTTTCAGGTACATCCTGATTTACAATACGTTGAGCTAGACCTTCAGCGATCGCAGTTTTACCAACTCCTGGTTCCCCAATCAATACTGGGTTATTCTTGGTACGACGCCCCAGAATTTGGATAGCACGCTCAATTTCTTTTTGGCGACCGACTACGGGGTCAAGCCTACCTTCTTGCGCTAGTTTAGTAAGATTTCTACCAAACTCTTCCATAGTTAACGTTTGGGTACGCTTTTGACCACCGCTACCACCAGCGAACACAGAGGTATTATCACCCAAACGGCGAACTACAGCACTACGGACACTCTTGAGGTCAACCCCTAGATTTTGCAGTACTTTAGCGGCGACACCTTCACCAGCCTCGGTCAATCCCAAGAGTAGGTGTTCAGTATTAATGTAATTTTGTCCCAGACTATGAGCTTCTTTAAACGATTGCTCAAAGAGGCTTTTCACCTTGGGGGTAAAAGGGATTTCTGGCGGTACAAAACCAGAACCTCTACCAATTATTTTTTCTACTTCGCGACGTGCGTCTTTTAATGTAACGCCCAATTCGGTCAGCACTTTAGCAGCAACCCCGGTTCCTTCTCCCATCAAACCCAGGAGAATTTGTTCAGTTCCTACAAAGTTGTGTCCTAGGCGACGTGCCTCCTCCTGAGCGAGCATAATTACTCTAATAGCTTCGGAAGTGAAGTGTTCAAACATAGCGGGTTCTTGCTCCCTTGCTGCTTGGACTTTGGGTGAGATAAAATTCACCCTCATCTAAAGTTTTTTGTATTTTCTTAAGAACAATGTATCTTTATTTAAAGTTGAGTGGCAGTGGGGAGAGCCGTATTAGCTCAGGTGTAGTTGCCGTCTTCAGATAATTCGGGTGAGATGCAAAGACTCCTACCACTTGACTCTTAATAATTCCACGTCCTGTTATGGGTATAAAAAATGACTGAAGCAACCAAAGGTAAAGACCAACAACATCCACTTTACAATCGCGATCGCCCCCTTATTGATATTTTACTCGCTCAAGAAGCAACAGATTACAATTTAGCAGAATTAGCTAGACTGCGAATGCGTTATCAAGGTTTTCCAGGGGCCAGAGACATCCAACAAGACTTGGATAAAGTCTTACAGCAGTGGGGTTTGAGCGAAGCTGAACTTTATGAGAGAACTCGCCAAATCCATAACTTGGGAGGTATTTACAAAAGTCGCGGTAAGAAAGAAGAGCAAGACTGGAATTAGGATAGCTGGATGGCGATGTCTGGCAACTTCTCCATTAAGAAATTTAGTTGCTCTACATCTTCAATTACTCTATTGCCTTGATGAGCATTAAAACTGACATGCACCAATCTTAATTAGTACCCTCGGACTGAAACTCGAAGTTCCAGCCTAATAGCCTAACTCCACTAAAGTGGACTAGAAGAGTCTCGCTATAAGAGAATTCATTTTCAGGTGTTTGTTGGAACTGGTGCAAAGACTGTTAAATGTACCATAGTTGTGCTCAACTTAACATTAAAAATATTGGATCTATATGTAAATTTTTGTATCTAAATTTAATATTTCTGGAAGAATGAAATTGCTATTAAGTATGATGTGCATTTAGTTTGCAGTATTGTTGCAATTAGGGAAGTAAAGAGAATAGAAAAGCAGGGGAAATGGAGAAGTAAAAGAGATGGGGGAGAGCAAGGAGTAAATTGCAGCAAATCTTCTGCCCTGTCCCCCGGTCACTGAGCGGCTTGTGCCGAGCGTTCGCGTAGCGTCTCGTAGAGAAGTCGAGGGAAGCCGAAGTGCTGCCCCTCTACCCCTTGAGCTTTCATCCCATATCAGCCTTGGCAACTATTTCCCCATATTCCGCTTCATTTGTTCCAACTCGTCTTGGGTTTCCCAGCGGCGGAACTTGTCTTCTAAGTCGTCGAAACTAGAATAACTACTAGTTTGATTCGACCAACCATTGGTTTCTAAACGTTGCTGGGTTTGAGCTTGAGCACGTACTGTCTGTGCTTCCGCCGCTTTGGCTTGCACCTCTTGTCGCCGCTGCTGAATTTTCCGTAGTAGTTCCTGAGATTGGGTGATGCGTTCTTTAAGTCCTTGCATTTGTCCCCAACGCTGATTTCCCTCGCGCAATAAGGCGGCTTCTCGCTCTTGCGCCGGAGTTGCTAAATCTTGTCTATTAGCGTCTTTGGCTTTTTGAACGCGGATATGCCAACGCTGGATTTCTTGAGCAGTGGCTAGAATATCCTCTTGCGATCGCTTTTCCTGTAACTTTAAATCTGCTACTAACTTTAAAGTGTCTTCTTCTTGCTCACGCAGCTGTTCTAACAGCGCCTCTAACTCCAAATGTGGATTACTACGCAAGAATTCTTCTAAACGATTTTCCAGAAACCGACTCAAATCATCAAATAAGCCCACTGCCAGAACTCCAGACATCGGGTATGTAACTATTTTATTGTAGTAATTATTATCGTGCGCGGATAGTAGATTTTAACAGTTCAGTTATCAGGCAATTTAAATAGCTGATAGAAAAGTCAACAACTACGAATATCAATAAAGATATTAGTATAAAAAGTAAGAACTTTATATATCCTTACGCTATTGTTTATATTCTAAATTGTGCTATGTGGTGTAGAGATTGGAGCGATCGCTGTTTACATAAGTAAAGTTGATTTCTTACTTATAGTTAACATGAGCAAGAAAGTCCTTTGTATGATTGAACAAGATAGAGTGGGTAGACAAAAACGGTGATTTAGATATGCGATACAAAGTAAATATAAATAAGACTGATGAAGGATTCGCTATCTGGTGTCCTGCTTTACCCGGATGTTGGTCGCAGGGGGAGACAGAAGAGGAAGCTTTAGAAAATATCAAAGATGCTATTCAAGCCTACCTTGAGACTGTTGAGGAATTGACTAAGGATGCAGAATTTCGTTATGTAGAAGTGGGATAAATATGCCCAAACTTCCAGGTATTAATCACCTACGAGCTGTTAATGCTTTTGAAAAAGCAGGTTTTTCAGTTGTACGTCAGGGTAAGCACATTACAATGACCAATGGCGAAAGGCGAACACAAGAAACAAAATGATGTTGGAATGATTTTACGTGGTTTCAGCCTCTATTTTCATAGGAAATCTAATGTTTATCCAGTTACGACAGTTTCTTTTAAGTTACCGTTAGAGTAAGTGATAGCTTTCTGGCTCTTATTTAATGAGTTATCCAAGCTTGTATTTAATGTCTCTTTCAAAATCAGTTTGTTGTTATCAATACATAAACTAATATCTTTTCCTTCCAGAGCTTTTTTCACAAAGCTTGTCAATTTGCTGTTATGCTGTTCTCTTTTTTGGTCAAAATCTGGTATTTTATTTCTCAGAATTTGGTGAACTTGAGACATAGGAATACCACCTTGTCTAAGTTGACTAGCTTGCTCGTTATTCTGCTTCAATCCCTGCAAAACTTTCTTGGTAATTACAAAAATGTCATCATTTAAATTACTATCGTTATTTACTTCAGTAATTTGAATATACTCTACTTTTGCTTGGGGAGCAGGTATAGGTAGAAAGTGATCACAAACAGACTTGAGAACACGATTAACATTTCCTTCGTAAGCACATCCAATTACAGTCTTTCCATACTCATGGAGCTTTTTAGCTAAAGAAGCAAATGCGCCATCACCTGATACAATAACGAAGACTTGCAACGTAGAACGGCTCTGAGCTAATTCCATAACATCAATCGCCAGTTGCATATCTGCTGCATTTCGTTTATGACTGTAATCAAAAATTTGAATTGATTCAATGCCAAGTTCTTGAATTTCATTTTTGAGAAGCCTTAATCGCGAGTCGCTCCAGTCAGCATAAGCGCATTGAATAGCAATTTTATTAACTAAGCTAATTTTTTCAAGATTTGTTTGAATTTGTTTAAGAGAAAAATTTAAATTTGGGTTACTTCTACCCATTGTTAGGTTTTCGATATCATAAAAAATAGCTGTATTGAACTGCTCAGCTTTAGGTGACATGTTAGCTTGAGTTGCCAACTGCTCTAAACGATTCTGGCACTGCTTTAGCTCTCTAAACTCAGCTATTAAAGATAACATTTCTGGAGTTAGCTCAGAACTAACTGCTTGCTGTTTAAATTGCGTAATTACTGCTTTTAAGTCATTGACTTGCAGTTTTGCCTGTTGTACTTCTTGCTGAAATTGATTAGTTAATGTATTGATTTGAGTCTGACTTTGGATAGTTTGCTCCCGGAGTTCGCCAATGGTTCTAGAGAGAATTTGCTGGCGTTGCTGATAAGCTATTACCAAAGCTTGCTGGATGATGTCCCACTCTTTTGGAAAAGACTCGCGGGTAAAAACTTCTCGAACAGCTTCATAGCCAGCTATAGCAATTTCTAAATTGCTCGCAGGGTTCCCTTGTGTAAACTCTTGAATGGTTATACTTAACTTAACAATAACACGAGCTATATTAACAGCGTTAGCAGGTTCTTTAGCAAAGCGATCATTTACCCATTTTCGCAAGATCAAAGCGAAGTTATCATTGAGTTTATTTAAGTTTTGTTGCAGAATTGGGGATATTTCTTGATTTTGATAAGTGGCTTTTAATAATTCGAGTAGGAAGGTTTGTTCCTGGTTAGCAACTTCATTTAGCATAATTATTTCCTGTAATATACTTTTTAATTGAGTATTCCCTACTTGGCATTGCATCTAACAATTAAAGCGGTGTTACCCAATAGGTAATACCCCGAACAACATGATTTTTAAAACCAAATTGAGGTAAATTTTCTTCACGTAAACCTACATAAGTCCAATGGGGAATATCATTTTCTACAGTTTGAAACCAGCCGTTTTGATTAAGAGCTTTTTTTTGCTGTTGATTTGATACACGCAAATCAATTGCTAATCCCCAAAGATGTTGTGAAGTTCCAGGAGGTGCAACTAAACCAAGAATCTTTGTTTCTTTACCCTGTTGTACTCTTGCCAACATTTGATTGTTAGCATATTTGTGCCAAAATCTTAAATTCGTTGCAAAAGTGCGAGTACAATCGCCAGAACCATAACCAGATTTTAACGGAATATTTTGTAGCGTTCGCGCTTTATTTAAGGCATCAGCCGCCGATTTTTGTAAATAACAGTCTTTAGTACCATCAACTTGACCCATTATCAGGGTATCTTGAAATTCTTGAGTTTCTTGTTCGTTAGCGAAAATATCTTTTTGTGGCAGCTTAATTTCTATATCTGGGTTTACAAATACTGCGCCGTATGCTCGTAGCAAAATATATTCAAAAGTACCAGGCTGAGGAACTGTGGGTAATTTTCTAGCAATTGCAGACAAAAAACGCTCTTGATTATTCAATTGCTGGTTAGGGAGAAATGGCGTCACCACAGAAGATGAACTTGTATTTTTACAAGAAACAAAAGCAGTATTCAAGCATTCATTCAATGGTTGGACAGTTATATATAGTTGCGGGTAGTTCATCTCATTACTTGCCACCAAAGTAAAAATAATCAATATAACTGTAGTAATAAAAATTATACTTCTGAGAGTTCGTTGTCTTCTCCAGTAATTTTTCTTTTTCATATGACCTGTAATTTATGGTAAAAATTTAGTGATGAGTTAAATCCCCTAACTCAGTTTCCAATACTTAGTACTTTTTAAAATAGGTCTAAGTATCTTTATAAACAAAATTTAGGTAAAATAAATCCTCAAAACTCTTAAAAAGAGAATTGAGGGAAATTTCCAAAACTTACGTTAACTTTAGTTGTCGAATTTTGAAATACTTAATAATTCGGTATGTTTTAATTGTTTATAATCAAGTTGATTTAACAAAATATTTATTTCTTGCTTTAATTGTACTCCTGAGTTCATTCTTGCCAGTGGATGATTAGCTCTTGCTTGATCAAGCAACCATAATATACCTTTTGGACTCATACCAGTTGTTCCATAGGAATTAGAAACAACTGTAATTACTTCTCTGCGATCGCAACTAATATCTCTAGAAATTTTAGGGCGAACTAAATATTTTTGAATTGAACTATAATGCACGTGAGATAATACTTTTTGGGCATTATATAGCTGTAAGTATGCTACTAACCAATAATTCTGTTGTAGCAGAAGTAATAAGACATTTTCAGTCAAATGATTAAAAGTTTCTTTATTTATTCCCAAAGCCTGAAAAATTTTGGTTTCAATGCTATCTATATTCATTGAATTCTCTAACTTTTTGATGGCATTAGGCATTAATACAGAAAAAACTTCCTGTATATGTTTTTTGTATCCAATAAACTTTTCATGAGGGGGCATCAAATCCTCAAATAGCATTATATCTCGATGCAATACTGCATAATCGTTTGCTCCACTAGGAGGTTTAAGATACTGATTAACAGGATACCAAGAACAGGCATATTGCCTTAAAATATCAAGAAAAAAATCTGTATTAAATTGAGATTTTTTCATGAATTCTACTAAATTAGATTTTATACTTAGTATAAGTATGCTGGCATTTAAGGCTGCTTCAATTGCTTGAGGTTCGTTAAGTTCTTTCGTTTTTTGAAGATATTCAAGATGTTCATTCGCAGCCTCTTGAATAGCAAAAGATTTCTTCAACAAGCTAATAAACTCAATTTCAGCTTTCTGACCAGAAAACGTTACAAAACAACCATCGGAAAATAATGCTGGCACATTATGTATAATTTTTTGATTTTTAGGGTGTATTACCTGCACTGTTGGGCCATTACATTCTATAAAAGTAAAAAAGGAGTCCCGATAAGGATGACCTATTATGTCTGCAATCTGCTGAAAGTAATTAATAAATCTTTGGTAATTACGAATCAATAATAAATCTAAGCCTTTTCCCGGCTCTACTACATCTGGTTGAGTTTTTTCTCTGCGCTCAATAGCTATTAGCTCTTTTTTAATAAAATATTGCTGTGTATGCCTCTCTATTGAACTCCCAAACATACCTAAAATTACTAATAATTTCTTGGCATCATCTGGATTTACATTTTCTGGATACGGAGCAATATTCAATATATTGTTATTTAAAATAATTGCTAATTCTTGAGGAGATTTTTTTTCTGCATATACTTCCTCATTTAATAATGGAAGTTTTTCTAACACCCACCTAATCATGGTATTTATTGCTGAAGCAGAGTTTTCTGCTTTGTTAGTCATTTTGTCCAGCATAAAAATTAGCTTAATCTCTTTAAAAGAAAGTTTTTAGGTACTTTTTATCCTGTAACACAGCATAAATATATCAAACATTTTTGACTTCAGGTTTTATACTTAAAAGCGTTTTCGTAAACTGAAAAATTTTCCTTAAACTTACTTACAGCAGTGTTAATAAAATAAAGCTAGACATAATATCTACTTAGTCGGTAAATAATCAATAAATAAATTAGATTTTAAATTAAATTTATGAGTACTGACTTTAAGCCCATTACGTAATCAATTGAAAATTATCTTATTGTTTGAGTTTTGAATTTTCTAGAGCAGTATTAGTCGTTTTGTTAGCCTTATCTATCAAAAAGATACATCCATGAAACCACTGGAACAGTTAAAATTGAAAAGAACTCTCAGCTTGCTGATCCTCTAAGTATGACCATGCACAATTCCATAGAATTCCAAGACGCTTTTGATGTTATTGTCGTCGGTGCAGGTCACTCCGGTTGTGAAGCGGCCCTTGCCACTGCACGCCTCGGTTGTCGTACCTTGCTATTGACACTCAACTTGGATAAAATCGCTTGGCAACCTTGTAATCCAGCAGTAGGAGGCCCAGCCAAATCCCAGTTGACCCATGAGGTAGACGCACTCGGCGGGGAAATTGGTAAAGTTGCAGACCGCACCTACCTGCAAAAGCGCATCCTCAACTCTTCACGAGGGCCTGCGGTTTGGGCATTACGCGCCCAGACGGACAAGCGCGAATATGCGGCGGTGATGAAGGTGATTGTTGAGAATCAAGAAAACTTGACCATCCGCGAAGGGATGGCGACAGATTTGGTGTTGGGCGCTAACGATGAAGTCATCGGCGTTCAAACTTACTTTGGCATGGCGTTTGAGTGCAAAGCAGTCATCTTAACAACGGGCACTTTTTTGGGGGGAAAAATTTGGGTAGGTAACAAATCTATGCCAGCGGGACGTGCTGGAGAATTTGCGGCGGAGGGATTGACACAAACCCTGAATCGCTTAGGATTTGAAACCGGAAGGCTCAAAACTGGTACTCCAGCAAGAGTAGACAAGCGATCAGTAGACTACAGTAAAATGTTAATCCAGCCAGGTGATGAAGATATCCGCTGGTTTAGCTTTGACCCAGATGTGTGGGTAGAACGGGAACAAATGCCTTGTTATATTACCCGTACAACTACTGAGACTCATCGTTTGATTCAGGAAAATTTACACCTGTCGCCCGTTTATGGCGGTTGGGTGGAAGCCAAAGGGCCGCGTTATTGTCCCAGTATTGAAGATAAGATTGTGCGCTTTGCTGATAAGGAAAGCCACCAAATCTTTATTGAACCGGAAGGAAGAGATATACCAGAACTTTATATCCAAGGGTTTTCTACAGGCTTGCCCGAAAATCTGCAACTGCAAATGTTGCGGACTCTCCCCGGCTTAGAAAAATGTACTATGCTCCGTCCGGCTTATGCTGTGGAGTATGACTATTTGCCAGCAACTCAGTGTTATCCCACACTCATGACTAAGAAGATTTCCGGGCTGTTTTGTGCGGGGCAGATTAACGGCACAACAGGCTATGAAGAAGCCGCAGCTCAAGGTCTGGTGGCGGGAATTAATGCAGCTCGCTTTGCCCGTGGTCAGGAGATGATCGTATTCGCACGTGAGCAAAGTTACCTTGGTACTTTGGTTGACGATCTGTGTACAAAAGACTTACGGGAGCCTTATCGGATGCTCACTAGTAGGTCTGAGTATAGGTTGATATTGCGTTCTGATAATGCCGACCAACGGCTGACACCCTTGGGACGAGAAATTGGTTTAATTGACGATCGCCGTTGGAATTTATTTACTCAGAAGCAAACACAGATTACCACAGAAAAAGAACGGCTGCACACTACGCGGGTGAAAGAACATGATGCAATGGGAATAGCGATCGCATCTGATACCCAACAAGCAATTAAAGGTTCAATTACCCTAGCAGACTTACTACGGCGTCCGGGCCTGCATTACGTTGACCTTGATAGGTACGGACTAGGAAACCCCAACCTCAACCGAGCCGAGAAAGAAGGTGCAGAAATTGACATTAAGTATTCTGGCTATCTCGCAAGACAGCAACATCAAATTGAGCAGATTTCCCGTCAGGCGCACCGCCACTTACCTGCGGATCTGGATTATACAAAAATTGATACCCTTTCCAAAGAGGCACGGGAAAAGCTCACTCAAGTAAAACCACTCACTATCGGTCAAGCTGCACGTATAGGTGGCGTAAACCCAGCGGATGTAAATGCCTTGCTATTATATTTAGAATTGCGTAAAACCAAGAGCCAGTCAGGATTTCCAGCGTTAGCTTAACTTCAACTTCATAAAGACTGAGTATAGTAGTAAGAAGGGGGTTTGGTATGATAGATGACATACACTTTAGTAGTGGCATCATCAACAACCCTCAGATGAAAGTTGAGTTTAATACCACCGCTCAATCAACTCGTCTGATTTAGGCGGGGGATTGGATGTTTGATTAATAATCCTGATTAAGAGGCAATAGGGGCGGCGTTTCCCCGTCCTAGTAGCCACAACCCACAACGCTTATGTTACAAGCAGCTAGCACCCATCTCCTTATTTCCGAACCATCAGAAGATTTAATCGCCAATGAACCTTGGTCGATAGATATGTATGCTGATGGCTTGATGGATGAACTCTTTGCCGATATAGACTACATTCTGGATGGTAGTAGGAATCTGCCTTCCCAAACCATTAGACAAGGCAATCGACCCGCGCCACTGCCTCCAGAATACATGCCTGTGCAAACAGTTACGGTGCCGCAAATTGTCTTGCCAAACGCACTCAACCAACCTTCTCAAGGTAGGCACAAGCAATTAAGTACGGTTGTGGTTGGCACTCCCACTGTGAATGCAGTGAGTAGAAGACCTCAGAAAACTAGACGTGCTTTAGGCAAGCTGCTGATTGTAGGTACAACTTTAGGTGTGGCGATCGCTAGTATTATTTACTTGGTACAGTCTGGAGTCGTACATCTTTTAAATACCAAACCGACCCAATCTGATCTTCCAGCATCGCAACCACAGGCAAAGTTGCCTACAAGATCAGAAATTGAGGCGGAGTTAGTTGACTACATGTTAGAAGCACTTGCAGTTATAGAGCAGCAAGAGGCAAAAAACCAAAAATCTGTCAGACCTGGATTCTCTAATCAGGAAACTCTTAATCAAACAGCTAGTGTTGTGCCAGCTGGTAATCTACCACCACTTCTAGCAGCTAACGGTATACCACCAGCCTCTAATCGTTCTGGAGGCGTTGTTGAGCGCATCTACATCCCTGTTTACCAAGCGCCATCGCCAATGCGCTACGCGCTTCCCAGCATTCCTGGCAGTCCGAAATTACCACCAGTTGCCACCTCACAGGGTTCTAAACCTAATGTAGTGAAAACCGCCCTAAATACAGTGCAGCAAGCTGCTAAGCCCATAAATGTCAATATGTTAGCTGCTGTGCGCGGAGAACTCAAACCTGTGGCTGTTAAAACCGCACCAATTACCTTACGGCAACCATCTAATCCTCTACCTGCATTACCAGTTGTCCCATTACGCGCAGCACCCACACCGGAAGCCGCGCCAACTATCACCCAACACCAAGTATTTTTGCCTCCTGCTGTTGCAGATGCTCCTAGCGATACCTTGGAGGGATTGCTAGAGTTAGGCAACAAATCTGCTGCTTTGTTTAAAATCGGTGGTGTAACCCGCCGCGTTGATGTAGGTGAAAGTATTGGTTCAAGTGGTTGGACACTAGTAGATGTCAGTAATGGTGAAGCTATCATTCGTCGTAATGGCGAAGTGCGCTCAATTTATGCAGGGCAGAAATTTTAATGCCTTTTCTAGGTCTTTGAAGACTTGCCACTGGCGATCGCCAATCGCGGTAAATATAGGAATGATTGTATTAACCGGAATTTGAGCAGCTGCGGTACTCATTCTGGGTAGCCCTCAAAAATACAAATCACTCCCCCTGCCCCTGCCCCCTGTGCTCCCTGCCCCCTGCCCTTATTGATGTGACTCGGCAGAATTAAAAATCAAGTGGAGCAAAGCATCAATCAGGCGATCGCTTTTCATGGGAATAATATCTTTCCCATGCATCACATCCTGAGTAATATGAAAATGAACTAATGTTCCTAAAAAAATCCTCGCTGTTGCCTCTGGGTCAGTTATATTCAGTTCTGGATGAGCAGCCAAGTATTGAGTGAGGGTTTCTAGCAAGGGTTTAATCATCCCCCGAACACAAATTTGAGTTAACTCAGGAAAACGACCAGATTCACCGATTAACACTCGCATAAATGCACAATGTTCTTCGTCTTTAGTCATCTGCTCCAGTGCGTTGGTTGCTGATTGGCGTAATACAATTAGTGGTTCTCCCTCAAGAGGTTCCGTCCCAAAGATTAAGTCAAGCTTTTCGCGTGCTAGCTGCTCTACCAACGCTTTAAATAGTCCTTCTTTATCTTGAAAGTGGCTGTATACTGTCGCTTTAGAAACACCCGCTGCTACTGCTACCCGATCCATACTTGTGCCAGCGTAGCCTTGTTTGAGAAACTCCTGCATCGCTCCTTGCAGAATTTGTTCTACTTTATCAACGGAATTGTCTCGGTCAACTTCGCCAACTTTGATGTGTGCCATTTATTAATCTTCCTCTTCTATAAATAATTTTAATAGACGCTGCAAAATACCCTACGCAATTAATCCCAACTGTGATAAGCATTCTGGCAGATAATTCCAGGCTTATTCAATAAGTTGTAGCTTTGGCTGCATACCTTGACTAAACTAGTCCGTTCAGTTTAGCATATGACAAACTGAACGGTTTAGTACAACTGGCTACTAGTAAGAGGGGAATACTATGGCGCAAAACCGGAAGATAGAGAGTTTAAGGTCTTCCCAAAATTTTTTACGATCGCATATTTGGTTAGTCATAATTGCATCCTTAGCAGTAGGTGGAGCCACTGTTTACACGGTGCTACAGTTTCAGGCTAAGGCTAATCAAAAGCAACAAGCACCAGTAGCCGTTCAGCCAGTAGTAAAAACAGTCACAGCCCTAGGGCGGTTGGAACCAAATGAAGAAGTGATAAAACTCTCTGCACCTTCTTCTAATGAAGGGAATCGGGTGGAAAAACTGTTAGTCAAAGAAGGCGATCGCGTCAAAGCTGGGCAGGTAATTGCCATTATGGACAGTCGCGATCGCCTTCAAGCTAGTTTGGGTGAAGCACAAAAACAAGTTCAAGTTGCCAAATCCCGCCTTAACCAGGTAAGAGCAGGCGCAAAACAGGGAGAAATTGGAGCGCGAGAAGCTACCATAAAACGTTTGGAAGTAGAGCTAGAAGGAAACACCAAAACTCAGCAAGCCACAATTAATCGCCTAGAAGCAGAACTACAAGGACAAAAACAGCAGCTAGAAGCAATAGTAGCTCGCGTCGCAGCCCAGAGGCAAAACGCTCAAGCAGATGTTCAACGCTACGAGACTTTATACAAAAATGGCGCGATTTCCAGTCAAGAAGTTGATAGCAGACGTTTAAGCGCCGAAACTTCTTCTCAACAGTTAATCGAAAGCCAAGCCACCAAAGCCAGAACTCTAGCCACCCTAGAACAACAGCTTACCGAAGCCAAAGCCAACCGAAACCAAACCCTCGCCAGCTTGCAACAGCAAATTAACGAAGCCAAAGCTACCCTGAATCAAACCGCAGAAATCCGTCCCACAGATGTAGCAAACGCACAAGCAGAAGTAGAAAGCGCTCAAGCCACCGTGGAGAAAATTAAAGCGCAACTGGCTCAAGCATATATCCACGCTCCCAAAACTGGGCAAATTCTCAAAATTAATACACGAGCTGGGGAAACAGTTGGTGAAGAAGGAATTGTGGATTTAGGTCAAACTGACCAGATGTATGCAGTGGCAGAAGTCTACCAAAGTGATATTAATAAAGTGCGTCAGGGGCAGTCGGTGCGGATCAGCAGTGATTCCCTACCCAATGAATTACAAGGAAGGGTGGATTGGATTGGTATGCAAGTGGAGCGGCAAAATCTGATCAACAGTGATCCCTCTAGCAATATTGATGCCAGGGTAGTAGAAGTCCATGTGCAACTGAATAAACTATCTAGCCAAAAAGCTTCTCAATTTACTAATCTACAAGTCAAGGCGGTAATTGAACTGTGATTGGATTTATTCAGCAATTGCGGCAACGAACTCCCCTAGGTTGGCTGCAACTGAGTCACGAAAGGGGGCGTCTGTTGGTAGCATTGTCAGGTATTGCCTTCGCTGATGTCCTGATGTTCATGCAGTTAGGGTTTCAAGATGCTCTGTTTGAAAGTAACACTGTGCTGCATCGCAGTATGCAGGCTGACATGTTTGTCATCAGTCCCCAAGCACGTAACTTGGCAAACATGTCCACCTTTACAAGGCGGCGACTGTTTCAAGCAATGGATGTACCAGGGATAAAGTCGGCAGAAGCCATGTATGTCAACTTTATCGATTGGAAAAATCCCCAAACACAACAGAAGACAACAATATTAGTTATGGGGTTCAATCCTGATCAGCAAGCCTTTAGCTTAGCTGATGTGAACCGCCAGAGAGATATGGTTAAGTTACCAGATACCGTTCTGTTTGATCGTGCCTCCAGAGGAGATTATAAAGAAGCGATCGCCCAAATTGAACAAGGAAAATCCGTTACAACTGAAATTGATCGCCGGACGGTTAGCATTGGCGGCTTATTTCAAGTTGGGGCTTCCTTCATTGCCGATGGTAATTTAATCACCAGCGACCAAAACTTTTTGCGACTATTTCCTGGGCGAGAAGCAAGCAGCGTCAGTTTAGGTTTGGTTAATCTGCAACCAGGCTATGACCCCAAGCAGATCAAAGCAACTTTAAGTGCTTATCTAGGTCAAGATGTCAAAGTATTAACCCGCGAAGAATTTATTGAATTTGAAAAAGATTATTGGAAAGAAAATACTGCGATCGGGTTTATTTTCAGCTTGGGTGTGACAATGGGGTTTTTAGTGGGCGTGATCATCGTTTATCAAGTCCTTTCTACTGATGTGAATGCCCACATGAAAGAATACGCCACCTTTAAAGCAATGGGGTACAACAATCTCTACTTACTCGGCGTGGTATTTGAAGAAGCAGTAATTTTGGCAGTATTGGGCTTTATACCAGGAGCGATCGTCCCCTTTGGACTTTACCATCTAACTCGCAATGCCACCAATTTGCCACTTTACATGACTTTAGCGCGATCCATTACGGTACTAATGCTGACTATGATTATGTGTATAATTTCTGGTGCGATCGCCACGCGTAAACTTCAATCTGCTGACCCCGCAGATATGTTCTAAAAATTTGTCATTTGTCATTTGTCATTTGTTAATACTAAGGATTAAGGAAAATGACGGTTATTACGAGAAATCCGCTTACTTATGACTAGCGAACCCGTTATTTCTATTAAAAATCTTGACCACTATTTTGGTCAGGGTCAATTGCGTAAGCAAGTTTTGTTTGATATTAACTTGGAGATTAATACTGGCGAAATTATTATTATGACTGGGCCATCTGGTTCTGGTAAAACCACACTTCTCACCTTGGTAGGTGGGTTGCGTTCTGCCCAATCTGGTAGTTTGGAGATATTGGGACAAGAACTTTGTGGTGCTAATGCAACACAACTTACTCAGGCGCGACGTAGTAATGGTTATATTTTCCAAGCGCACAACTTGCACGCTAGCTTGACAGCACTCCAGAACGTCAAAATGGGCTTGGAATTGCACAAAAATATGTCTCTGCCAGAAATGAAAACTCGCTCAGCCCAAATGTTAGAGGAGGTAGGGTTAAAAGAGCGGATCAATTACTATCCCGATGATTTATCGGGGGGACAAAAACAAAGAGTTGCGATCGCCCGCGCTCTAGTCAGTCATCCTAAAATTGTTTTAGCAGATGAACCCACCGCCGCCCTTGACAGTAAATCGGGTCGAGATGTGGTAACACTCATGCAAAAACTGGCAAAAGAACAAGGCTGTACCATTCTTTTAGTCACTCATGACAATCGCATTCTCGATATTGCCGATCGTATCGTCCACATGGAAGATGGCAAGCTAGTAAATGACCAGGCTATTGTCTCGGCAGTTTAGGCGAACCAGAAATGATACAGTATGAGCGTTGTCAAAAACTAATGGCTAATGACTAACGAAATTACTGAAAAATTAAAACAGTCTTGTGCTGGTTTATTAATGATGAGCGAGTCAGAATATCCATTTGAGGTCTTTTTATGGACTGGTCAAGCTAACAGTCTGACAACTCAAAAACTACTCCAGCTAACAAATCATCCCCAAGAGTCACTAGTTGAGGAAGTGGCTCTAGATGATTTATTTCGTAATTGTGCCTATGAAAAAGAGTGGCATGACGAACAACAGAAACAAAATGTTAAAAAATTTCAAACACTTGTCCAGACGCTTAAGAATAATCTGAATGAAATCAAAGTTTATCGCATAGGTACGATAAATATTGATGTTTATATCATCGGAAAGACTCCATCGGGAGATTTAGCAGGGCTTTCCACTAAAGTTGTGGAAACATAGTAGCCAATTTGGAAATTATATAAAGCCTGATAGGAACGTATGATCAAATAATCATTAATCCGTAATTCGTAATTGGTGATGGGCTACATTCCACCACCAATTATGAATTATGTTGGCAGGCTTTATGGCTTTGATTTAACTATAAATTGTCAACTTTAGATTCAACCACAGATTGAACAGATGTTGATACATTAGATAATAAATTGAAGCCTGTTTTAAGTTCAATTGAGTCAACAGAAACTCGATATGTTCTCCAATCGTTGTTTCTTATGCCTTGGGTATTGGGAAGATCGACGCTAATAACCCTCGTGTTAGTCGTAATTCCAGAAGCTCCAACACCTGGGTTACTAACTACAATTACCTTCCAGACTCTATTAGGAACTTGAACCCTGCCATTAGTAATTGTATATTTTGTGCCATTCGAGCCAGTTCCACCAATGCCGTATGTGCCAGAAATAATATATAGTTCTCTCCCCTGTCTTACTAAGTCTCTAGAGTAGTTTTCTAGTGAAGCCCACGGCCCCTGATTATTATCTGGTGACTGTGGAATCATATTTGTCATTAGGAATGTTGCAGAGTTATTCGTCACTGTCCTTGTTCTGTCAGCGGAAGGTGTCATGTGTCCTCTGTCGAACCCGCTGCCAGAATAATCAGAGCCAGTTACTCGATACCATCCTGTAGGGAGAGTGGTATCGGCGCGGAAGTCGTCTTGTCTTGGTGTTGAACCAAGCCACGAAGAATTTAGTTGCCAAGACACCCAATTTGGAGTTCCTCTGTCACGGCTGTAACTCAGCGCATACTGAGCTTTTGATAATAAATAATTATTTGGGGATGAGACGCTTGTTGTTGCATTACTAGGATTGCCCAAGGTTAAATGCACACTTGAAAATTGTGCCTT
Source organism: Komarekiella atlantica HA4396-MV6 (assembly GCA_019359395.1). Taxonomy (GTDB): domain Bacteria; phylum Cyanobacteriota; class Cyanobacteriia; order Cyanobacteriales; family Nostocaceae; genus Komarekiella; species Komarekiella atlantica. The sequence goes on along the minus strand of JAHHHK010000001.1, from coordinate 81,505 downwards.
AGTTGGACGTAAATGTCCAATCAGAGCTATAGGAAGGGCTACAGCTACACAAGATAGTAGAAATTTAAAAAGCTTGGTTTTTCTCATGATTTTGGTATTCAAAGACACGATTAGTGTCTATGCTTGACGCTTTAAACATCAAGTATTCAGAGATACAAAAAGTATAAAAGCTAAAAATTATTAGGTTTATTCGAGAGCTATGAATACAGAGCTAAATCTTAGTTAGTAGCGATAGTGCATATTTCCAGTTAGGGACTTAAGATACTCTTTTTTATTAATTTTTTACTTTCCTCTAAAATTTCTCTATAAAGTTCTACATCAAAAGAACGAATTTAATATTTTAACTATGCATATAATTTTAAATTTCCATGACAAAATTATGATGCTTTAAAAGTATTACTAAATCTAGCAAATAAGTAAATATAATTAAATTTAACTATATTATTGCCAGGGTGATATATACGCAATTACTGTTTATTATATAGTCGCGATCGCCAGAATTTTGTATTGCCTTGCTACTAATGACATCAAATAATTTTGCCTATTTGCTTAATTTGGGTCTGATTGTTGGCGCTGTTACAACCCATAATTTTGAAAAAGTTTAATATACCTGAATACTTTCATAAAACAAAAGTAGTTCATTAGAAACATAATTCTCTCATTTGGTATAAGACTTTGTTGCTATTCCCTCCAGCTAAATTACGCTATAGCGGTTCTCGCTTATGTGAGTTATACCCGTAGGGGCATGGCAGTGCCATGCCCCTACACCTGGTGATGTAATGTTGTACCGTATCTGAATGGGAACCGCTATATCTAAGTAAATTCTCAACAATTTTCATTTTTTTTATGGACTTATAAACAATAAATCAACAATCACTAATTAAGGAGTAGATATTAACAAATAAGCACTGAAAAAAGCCTAAAATTTTCAGTTTTTTCTGCGCCACTAGTTAAGAGGTAATCTATGGTGCGAAACTCAAAACTAGGGTACACATTGTCCCCTAAGTCTATTCTGCGTCCATCCGTTTTCATCGGTATAATCGCATCTTTATTGGTTGGCGGGATAGGTTTTTATACAGTAAAACGCTGGCAAAATTCTGCAAATCAAGAGGTGCAAACATCAATAACAAAATTGCCACAGTTAAAAACTGTAACAGCCCTAGGGCGGATTGAACCACGGGGAAGCGTAATTAAGCTCTCTGCTACCGCGTCTAGTGAAGGAAGTCGGGTAGAACAGTTACTAGTAAAAGAGGGCGATAAGGTAAAGCCAGGGCAGGTGATTGCAGTTTTAGACAGTCGCGATCGCTTGCAAGCAGCATTAAAAGAGGCGGAGGAGGAAGTCAAGGTAGCACAGGCAAACTTGATGCGGACGCAAGCGGGTGCTAAACGTGGTGAAATTGCAGCCCAACAAGCGGCGATCGCCCGCCTAAAAGCAGAACGTCAAGGCATTATTAACGCTCAAACAGCCACGATTGAGCGATTACAAGCTACAATGCGTAACGCCGAAGCTGAAGAACAACGTTATCAGACACTCTATGAAAAGGGAGCAATTTCCGCTTCTCAACGAGATAGCAAGCGCTTAACTCTAGAAACTGCCCAAAAAAGTCTGCAAGAAGCGCAAGCGCAGTTAAATCGCAGTCAGTCGGCTAGCCAGCAACAAATTAAAGAAGCTACAGCAACACTAGATAAGATTACGGATGTGCCGAAAGTCGATGTAGAAGCTGCCCAAGCAGAAGTCAATCGGGCTGTAGCAGCCATGAACTTAGCAAAAGCAAATTTGCAACAAGCTTATGTGCGTTGGCCGAAAGTCTTGGGGGAGCGATCGCTCCAAGATGGGCAAGTATTCGAGATCCACGCTCGGCCTGGGGAATTGGTATCAAATAATGGTATTGCCGATATTGGGCAAACCAGCCAAATGTATGTCATAGCCGAAGTATACGAGAGCGATATCACCAAGGTGCGTCCAAAGCAGCGTGTGCGAGCAGTTGGCGATTTCCTTCCTCTTGAATTAGAGGGAACGGTGGAGCGTCTAGGCTTACAAGTACGACGACAGAGTGTAATTAATACTGATCCTATTAGTAATATCGACAACAGAGTAGTAGAAGTTTATATCCGGCTTGACGATGCCTCCAGCCGAAAAGCTGCCAGTTTAACCAACATGCAAGTTAAAGCGGTAATTGAACTTTGAGATTAAAGGGTAGAGACGCGATTAATCGCGTCTGTACAAGGGTCAAGAGTAACAGGGCTTTTCAGGTAAATGAATCATATCTTTTTTATGTCACGCAGAGCCGCGGAGCCGCACAGAGGAATACATGAGTGTGTAAAAAAATGAAAACTGCTGTGTTATTCTTCCCCACTTTTCTGCTCTCTCTGCTCACGCACACTCAGCACCTCGTATGATGAAACTACTCCAACAACTGCGGCGACGAACACCTCTAGGATGGTTGCAACTGAGTCATGAAAAAAGTCGTCTGTTGGTAGCATTGTCAGGCATTGCTTTTGCTGATGTTCTGATGTTTATGCAATTGGGTTTTCAGACGGCGCTGTATGACAGTAACACTAGACTGCATCGCAGTTTACAAGCAGACATTGTTTTAATGAGTCCTCAAGCTCGTAATCTGCAAGGCTTGTCTATGTTTTCTCGTCGGCGATTGTATCAAGCAACGGATATACCAGGGGTGAAGTCTGCACAAGCAATGTATTTTAATTACATCACATGGAAAAATCCCCAAACGCGCCGTGAGACGGGGGTGTTACTGATTGGATTCGATCCAGATAAGCCAGCTTTTGACTTATTAGATGTTAATCAGCAATTGCAGACGATTAAGCTGCCAAATACCGTTTTGTTTGATCGTGGTGCTAGAGGAGAATATCAAAAAGCGATCGCCCAAATTGATCAAGGTAAAACCCTAACTACCGAAATAGAAGGACGTACGATTAATATTAGTGGTTTATTCAAAGTTGGGGCTTCCTTTGGGACTGATGGTAGCTTAATCACCAGCGATCAGAACCTTCTGCGGCTATTTCCTCGGCGAAACTCAAGCAGTGTCAGCTTAGGTTTGATTCAAGTACAACCAGGCTACGACCCAAAAAAGGTAGCAGCAGTCTTGAAAGCTTACTTGAGAGATGATGTCAAAGTACTAACCAACGCAGAATTTATTGAATTTGAGAACAACTTTTGGAGAACAAACTCCCCAATTGGGTTTATTTTCAGCCTAGGTGTATCGATGGGATTCGTAGTGGGGGTGATTATTGTCTATCAAGTCCTCTCCACAGATGTCAATTCCCACGTTAGAGAATATGCCACTTTCAAAGCAATGGGGTATCGTCATTACTACTTGTTAGGTGTGGTATTTGAAGAAGCAGTGATTTTAGCCGCGTTAGGGTTCTTTCCTGGATTGGGTGTATCCTTGGCACTTTACCAGTTGACTCGCCATGCTACAAATTTGCCGATGTACATGACTGCAATTCGGGGATTACAAGTGCTAGTACTGACGATCATGATGTGTGCAATTTCCGGGGCGATCGCTACCCGCAAACTTCAAGGTGCTGACCCTGCTGATATGTTTTAAGAATTGTCATTTGTCATTTGTCGTTTGTTATTTGTTTAGTAATAAGGATTAAGAATAAATGACCGACAATTCCGAGCAGGGTACAGAGCAAGCAGATTTATCTGTGGAGTCAATCCAAAATTCAAAATTGAATGACTAGTGAACTAGTAATTTCTATTAAAAATCTTGACCACTATTTTGGTCACGGTTCACTCCGCAAACAGGTTCTTTTTAACATCAACCTGGAGATTAACGCTGGTGAAGTTATTATCATGACCGGGCCGTCTGGTTCTGGTAAAACAACGCTGTTGACCTTGGTTGGTGGGTTACGTTCCGCCCAGTTCGGTAGTTTGTGGGTGTTAGGGCGAGAACTTTGCAGTGCTAGTGCTGAAATATTAATGCAGATACGACGCCATAACGGTTATATTTTTCAAGCAAATAACCTGCATGGTAGTTTAACGGCACTCCAGAACGTCAAAATGAGTTTGGAATTACACAAGTATGTGGAGTTGCGACAGATACAAACTCGTTCAGCCCAAATGCTAGAGCAGGTAGGCTTAGGAAATCACCTTCATTATTATCCAGATAAACTATCGGGGGGACAAAAACAACGAGTTGCGATCGCTCGTGCTCTGGTAAGTCATCCTAAAATTGTTTTAGCAGATGAACCCACCGCCGCTCTTGATAGTCAGTCAGGTCGAGATATAGTCAATCTCATGCAAAAACTCGCAAAAGAACAAGGTTGTACCATCTTAATAGTTACTCATGACAACCGTATCCTAGACATTGCCGATCGCATCATTCACATGGAAGATGGCAAGCTCAATTGTACTTGAGGATTTTAATCAAATTTTGCGATTTTAACCTGATAATGCTAAGGCTTATAAAAACCGAAGTTTGCTTCGTGCTGAAATTGAAGATTGGCAAGGAGTAATTATCAAAAATTCTAAATCTCTTTAAATCCACGCCACTTGCTCTACTTGGGTAAACCGCCAAGACCGCAGTGGCTTCCCTTAAAAAGGGAGACCTTGATTCCAGTTCCCCCCTTTTGAAGGCTAGGGGGGATCTAAAAGTGCCTAAAGTCACAGTGAAACACTTTTTAAATAACCTCTCAAAGTGAAATAATTAAATTACAGAGTGTACAAATTTTATTAAAAAGCTTATATGAGACATCGCTGGTTTCATAACTCATATTTTTCTGAGTCTACCAATTCTACGCTTTTATTTAGCACTATCTTTATGTTTTAGTTCCAGAAAATCTTTAGTTACTCTAACTGTAGAATCTCCATTTATATAATTTGAAGTATAATTGGGCGTTAATGGTAAATTCTCACCCGACTCTAGTACTAAAATAACCCGAAAAAAGCATTCGTCTATACTAGTATCAATCCGTTCAAGCTTAACATCAGTAATTTCGTTCAAAGAATATTGAAAAACTGTTTTTCTTAACGTTCCAAACCACCTGTAACGACTAAGCTTTACAGTATTTGTTTCCTTGTCAAGGTTACAAGTGATAAATAAACCTGGTGACGCTACTAGCAACGCTAATATTCCACAGAATACAGTAAACCTGACAACAATGTAACCCATAAAAGTGTCATCAAGTATAACCGCTAAATTGTTCTCTGTAGGGTTTTTCAAAAATTTGTTAATTCTTAATACTATTGATTGTAATTCTTCAAGTTTAAATTTGGGGTATGTTCTATCTGTAAAAGGAAAGCTATCTTTATCAGTTAATAGTAAAATTTTATATGAGTATCTAGGCTTAACTTGACTATCGGTTTGCATCTCTGTTTCCAATTTAGCCTCTAGTAACTCAGAAACTAGCACTTCACTTTTTTCTTGACCAAACCAATAGTTTTCTGTTAACTTACACATTCCTGTTAAAGTATTTTGTCCTGCACTCAAATCAATATTTGAAGTAGATATATTGTTTGGATAACGATTGCAGACAAGTTGTGTAATAGGTGTAAATACAATAGTCGCAAATAAAAATAGAACAAATAATTGACTAAAAAATATTCCCAAACCTAAAAATATTTTTGGTCGAATATGAAAAGTAAGTTTAGTTGATGTTTGGTCTGAAAATTTTAGAGGATTAGCTAGAATAAAATAACATCCTGTTCCTAAATTAATTAGCAACAGCATAGCTTTTAATAAAAAATTCATTTTATTTGTAGCTCCAAAACCGCTTTAACGGATAGAGGTATTAAGCGTTTACCAATTAGATAATAAATCAAGAAAGAATAACCTCAACTAGTCTTCTGTGGCTAGCGCCATCGAATATCCGAGCATTAATCTACTCTCTACCCCCAACACTCCTTCAATTGGTCTAGTTATAGCTCACCGTTCGCGTAATCGAGAATGAGTTTGATGGAATAAGGGATATGTGAAGAAGCAGGCTTTCCAAAAACAGGAGATTGCTATATCGCAATCATTCGTAATCTGGAATATTTAGCCAATGAATATCACGGTGTAGGAACATTATTCAGTGTCATCCAGGCTAAAGTGATGGGGATTTTTCAGAATGAATATACTCTATAACACCGATTCAGCTAAAAAAACCGATTATTTCGTAGAGACGTTGCATTGCAACGTCTCTACAGTCAACGATAATTGGTCATTTTACCGAAAAGAAATCGGGTTTTTGCGATTACTGAATCGATGCTCTAGATAGGCTTTTCAGCCTTAACGTAACTATCTGTTCGATTGCTCATTTACCTCCAATAAGAACTAACTCAGCACGGGCTAAACGCCCCGCTACCGCTAACAGCACTCATTACTTAGCAGTAGCTAAACCATTGTGTCTGAGCAAAGCAACCGTACTCGGTTCACGTCCTCGGAAAGTTTTAAAAACTTCCATTGGATGCTTGCTACCACCAAGTGCTAGTACTGTATTCCGATAACGCCGACCTGTAGCTTTTATAGCTTCTTCATCTTCTAGTCCAGCTTCTTCAAAAGCGGCAAAAGCATCAGCACTTAGTACCTCAGCCCACTTGTAACTGTAGTAACCCGCAGCATAACCCCCCTCAAAAATATGTCCAAAAACACACAAAAATGAATCTTCAGGTAACGGTGCTAAAACAGTTGTAGTTTTGGCAATCCGATGACGCACATCAGCGGGCGTTTCATCGCTACCAACACGATAGCGGTGGTGCAATTCCAAATCCACAATGCTAAAGTGAACTTGCCTCAACATGCCACTACCACTCATATAATTACGCGCCGCTAGTAGCTTTTGATAGTAATGCTCTGGTAGAGCTTCACCAGTTTTATAATGCTTAGCCATCCCAAATAAAGTGGGTCGCTCATAACACCAGTTTTCCATAAACTGGCTAGGCAATTCTACTGCATCCCACTCCACATTATTGATGCCTGCGGCTCCAGCATAGTTAACCTTAGTGAGCATGTGGTGCAATCCATGACCAAACTCGTGGAACAAAGTTTCTACTTCATAGAAAGTCATCAAACTAGGTTTGCCATCTACTGGGGGAGTTTGGTTACACACCAAATAAGTCACAGGTAAACGCACACTAGTTACGCCATTTGCTGTGATTGTGGCACGATTGATGCACACATCCATCCAAGCACCGCCGCGTTTTTCCGCAGGACGGCTGTATGGGTCTAAGTAAAAGTAAGCTATGGGAGAACCAGTTTCATCAGCAATTTGGAAATAACGAACATCTTCATGCCATACTGGGGCTTGACCATCGGCAGGGGTAACAGTAACGCCAAACAGCCGCTTTACAAGTCCAAATAAGCCATCTAATACTTGGGGGAGCGGGAAGTAGGGGCGTAATTCTTCGGCAGTGAAGGCAAACTTTTCTTCTCGTTGGCGTTCTGCCCAAAAGCTGAGATCCCAGTGCTTTAAATCTTGAGATTCTGCTGCTCCCTTTGTCGCTGCAAAAGCTTTGAGTTCTTCTAAGTCTTTAATAGCAGCATCATAACTGCTACGGCGTAGTTCTTCTAACAGTGCCTCGACTGCTTCAACGTTGGGAGCCATTTTACTAGCAAGGCTTAATTGGGCAAAACTCTTAAAGCCCAGTAAATTTGCAAGTTCTTGGCGCAACTCCAAAATGCGTTCAATCAATGGGTTGTTATCTAAATCGCCTTTAGAAGCACGAGTGATATAAGCTTTGTAGAGCTTTTCGCGTAAATCACGACGGGTGCTGTGCTGCATAAAAGGGCCATAGCTGGGGAAGTCTAAAGTAATGCGCCAAGGGCCATTTTCTGGTGTGGCGTTTTCTGCTCCAGCAGCACGAGCAGCTTGTGATGCTAAACTCAGCAAGCTATTGGGTAAACCGTCGATTTCCTCTTTTGTTGTTAGGGTGATGCTAAAGGCTTTAGTGGCATCCAGTATATGGTTAGAGAACTTAGTGCAAAGTTCTGCCAACTCCATCTGAATGGCGTTGAAACGCTCTTTGCTTTCTCCTTCTAAACCAACACCGGCAAGTTGTGCATCGCGGATGGCAGCTTCTACAATGCGTTGCTGAGCTGAGTCTAAAGTTGCCCAAGTATTACTGGTGCGGAGTGCTTTAAAGGCGTTGTAAATGGGTTGGCTTTGACCGAGCTTGTTGATAAACTGTACTACCTGTGGTTGTACGGTTTCATGAGCTTCTCGCAGTTCAGGGCTATTCTTTACACCCATTAGATGATTTACCACTCCCCAACTCCAGGAAAGCCGTTCTGTGAGCTTTTCTAGTGGTTCTACTAAACCCGTCCAAGTAGGCTGTACATTAGCCTCCAAGGTGGCAAGCTGCTGGTCAAGTTCTGCTAGGAGCTGGTTGAAGGCTGGTACTATCTGCTCTGGTTTAATCTCTGCGAACAGAGGTAAACCGTAGCCTTGGAGTAAGGGATTGTGGGAAATAATGACATTTGCACTCATGGTTTTGTGTGTGATGCGGTTAAATAGCAACGAACAATGATTTTTATTTATATATCTACTAATGTAGCGATCGCCGCGCAATTTCGTTACTAGATAACTCTATTAAAGCTACTAGTGATAGCCTCACCTCTGGTTAAGGTACAATGGTGTAAAGCGCTCAGTATAGGCGATTTTAAGTTTTCGAGTTTTTCAGTAGTAATTGACAACCACATGAAAACGGGTTAGGGCTTTCTATACGCTCGTCCACAAGCACCTCAATGGCAAGCTTCCTGTTGTAAATTAATTCGTCGTAATCCATCAATGCATTCCACTTAATCTTGCCAGTTGGGAAGCCTAATTCTAAAGCTGCATCAGATATTAGCTCCTGCCATTTCTGAACTTCCGGGTTTTGCGATTTGCAGTAATCGAGAATGGCAATCAATGCATTAGGTTTAGTAACCCGTAAAATCTCCTCAAGAGCGCGGACTGGGTTAGCAACAACACACAAGGTAAAGCCCGACACTGCTGCATCAAAGCTATTATCAGGAAAATCAAGGTTTTGAAGATCCGTGACTTTGAGAGTGATGTCTGCGGATACAGACTTTTTACGGGCTTCATCCAGCATTTTCTCTGAAAGATCAACGCCTACAACACTCACTCCTTCAGGGTAGGCTGGGAAATTAAGACCTGTTCCGGCAGCAGCATCAAGTACAGTTTGTCCTGGCTGAAGCTGCAAGGAAGCAATAAGCTGTTTACGATCAATATTCCAGTAACGCAGCATAATCGATTCATAATCCGCTGCTCCCTGATTGTAGGTTTCAATTACCTTAGCTACTTGCATACACTTCTAATCAATAGAACTACTTAGGTCACTATTTTTCTAACAGTTTAATGCAAGGGGAATCATTTGTTGAATTTGAAGTTAAAAAGACATCATCTCAATAGATTAAGTAGAAGGGCTTAATTAAATCAGAGCTAGAGTAAGCGGCTCTAGCCCTTAAGAACTTTATATAGAGCGATAAATCGCTCTCTGCGAGACGCTACGCGAACACTACGAACAAAAATTTTATCTTACATTTAATTAGGTCTACCTACTTAGGCTTAAACAGGATGGAAGTAGAAGGCAGCCCCTAGTACAGCGTAAGTTGCTAGTAGTAGCATTCCCTCTAACCAGTTGGAGCGGCCATCCAAGCTAATTAGGTTAGCAATGACCACAGCAATGATCACTGCAACAACCTCAAATAAGTTAAAGTTTAAGTCCATTGGTTGTCCAATCACCTGCCCAACTATCACAAGTAGCGGCGCAACCAACAAAGCAACCAGCAGACTCGATCCCATTGCTACAGACACCGACAAATCCATATTGTTCTTAATTGCGACTCGGACAGCGGTTATATATTCGGCTGCACCTCCAACTAGTGGTAACAAAATTACTCCGGTAAATAGAGGTGTCAATCCTAGTCCTTTTGTTGCCTCTTCAACTGCACCAACAAAAATCTCGGACACGAACGCTATACCAATCGTTGCAACAAACAAAATACCAACCCAAAGACTCAGGTTTGGCTTTGAATGTTTATCTTGTTCTGTTACCTCGTCCTCAGAAACCTGACCTTCTAGTTCTATTACCCCAACATCATAGAGGTAGCTGTGAGTCTTCAAAGAAAACAACAGTGTAAAACCATAAACTACAATTAAAATGACTGCTACAAAAATCGACAGCTTAATAATAGCGCTTTCCTCGACCACATTAGACGTGGTGATCACCATTGCAGGCAGAACAATTGCGGTTACTGCTAGTGTCATTGTCGAACCATTGACTCGTGCTGCCATTGGCTGAAAAGTCTGCTCCTTGTAACGCAATCCCCCTAGTAGCATAGATAGCCCCATTACCAGCAGTAAATTACTAATAATCGTCCCCGTAATGCTGGCTTTTACAATGTCTACCAAGCCTTCTTTGAGAGCCACTAGAGCAATGATTAACTCAGTGGCATTACCGAAGACTGCATTTAATAAGCCTCCTATAGAAGGCCCTAAAACCACGGCAATTTCTTCTGTAGCCGTACTCAACCAAACTGCTAACGGAATAATTGCGATCGCTGAAAGTCCAAACACTATTAATGCGTCCCAATTCAGCTTTTCTGCCACAATGGCAATAGGAACAAAAACTAGCAAACCTATTGAAATTAGATTTTTAGTTTGTATATTTTTCAGTGCGGTTGGCATAGGTGTATAGCTCTAATCGGTAGTAGGCATTGTAATCTTGCTTAGATGGCGAACATGGACTATTTGTGGTTTCTGAGTTGTCGTTTTGGAAAACAACAACTCACTCTACTACATTAGCCCTCTGTGTTCATACTCTTTTTTTGGCGAAGGTATTGCTGATCTTAAGCAATTTTCTGCTCCGGCAACTTAGGCTGAGATTGCCCATTATCCTCTGGTAGCTGCGGATCAATTAAACAGTCAGCAGAATGACCATTTATTAGCACTTTTAAGCCGCCGAAAGGCGTCACATGTACGATAACGATTCCGTCAAATCCTGCCAGCACAGCTAATAAGGTAGCGAACAAAACACAGTAGAGGAACATCCAAGTATTACGGCTATTGAGATTCACTATTTTTTTCTCCTTGTTTGCTAGTGATATCCCTATGCCTAAGTTATGATTTATAGCTTAACCGAATAAAAAAAGCCAACACAAAAACGTTTAAATGGTACGCCTTTGTGATATCCTAGAAAAAACATATATTCTATTCGGCTCGAATCCTGCAATTCATAACTTGGGTTCGGGCTTTTTTGTTTGGTGACACGGAATTATCCAGAGTCCCAAAAACAGGCAGTATTTGTTTTATTAGTGTTCATAACATCTTGGTTTTCCCTTTTTGCACATATTTGGGCATGACCCAGACGCTTAAATTTCAGTCTCATAACTCAGCGCCACTAGATAGTTCACTAAAGACTGCATCAAGCCTGTTTTGGCGAGGATACCAGTTTAGGAGTTTGTTCAAGAGTAGACTCTGAAGTTTGGCATTGTACTCAATGACTCTAAAAGCACGCTCTGTGGTACTTTGATCCAGGCGACCCAAACGCAGAAGATGAATCCAACAAAGTGTGCAGTTGAGGGATAACCTGAACTCAACAGAGAGAGCAGACTTGAATTGTTCAAATTGTTGATTAATACGATCTACATTAAGTGGCTGTTTAGGGTCAAGTTCGTTGGAAGTAAGATGCCAGCTTAAAAGTTTGTCAAGGAGTAGACTCTGAATTTTGGTGTTGTGCTCAATGACTTCAAAAGCCTCAACTGTAGTGCTTTGATCCAGTTTGTCCAGACGTAAAAGATGAGTCCAACGAAGTATGCAGTCAAGACACAACCTGAACTCTTTAGAGAGAGGTGAATGAAATTGTTCAAATCGTTGGTTGATGTAATCTGCCTGTACTTTAGTACTGATCGTACTATTACTCATAATATGCTTCTTATATCCAGAACCTACGGTAAATAACGGTAAAGAACGGCATTATTAGGTATTTTTTAAATTTACAAGTTTTTTATACTAGTGTCTCTACCTCTGTAAGCAGATTTGTCGAGTATCTTCAGGAGTAATAGCACGAAAAGTTTAATGACACTCCTCAAAATCTGGAGTCATCACAAAGTACCAATTTTTGTCTAGCAGTCAAAGAGAAAAGTAGCTCTTTCAGGGTGTAATGTATTTTTCTCAGTGTCTTATTGGTTCAAAATTGATTTTTAAACACTAAGACACTGAGACACAAAGCTGAAAAGCCTAAAATTTGGTAATTTTTTGGGAATTTTTATCCAATCTACTTAAGCACTGCTACAAGTCTCTTTATAAAGTAAATATAAAAGTAAAGCGTTAGCTAAGAGTCAGCCAGTAATATAAGTATTTATACCTCAAAATACAGTTAATAATCATCCTCAAAATTTACGAAATAGTAAATCTCTAAATTGTACAGCAATTTTTTATTAAAATTGGCTTTATAAATACACTTTAATTTATAGAATATTCAATTATTTAAAATAATAAGAGAGAATAACAATGACAGCAACAGTAGTTGAGCCAAAAGTTTTTGAAAAACTCAGACAAGCTTATACAGAAAAGTTTGGTGGATCGCCAAAGCTTTTAATTACTGAGCTTAATCACATTTATCAAGATAAAACAAATAACCCAAAAGATGTAATTTCAGACAAAACCATCCGCAACTTCTTCAACAATACCGAACCAATGAAGATGCAAGAGAAGAACCTTAACTTCTTATGCGGCGTGTTATTGGGGTATGAAAGTTATCAAGAAGCTTTAAGACAACATGCAACTTTAGGACTAGCAGAGCAGATACATGGCAATATAAACGCAGAATGGCTTCAGCGTTACCAAGAATATATAAGGATAAAGTGTGGCACAATGAAGGTGCTCACTATGACTCAGCCTGTGCAGTTAGATAGTATTTATGCCAATGTAAATGTTTTAGAAAGTATTAAAAGCAAGAAGCAAAAGACAATTGAAGATTTGCTGGCTAATATATCTAACAAAAGTATCAGTTTTAGCAGTCTTAATTATCGGGTAAAAGATAAAAGTATTGTAGCTTTAGATGCAGTAAAACGTTACCAAAAGCTTTTTTTATGGGGTAGGCCGGGAGCAGGTAAAACTACATTTCTTAAGCACCTAGCTATACATTGTATTACAGAATTAGGAAAGCAAATTATCCCAATTTTTATTTCATTAAAGGCATTTGCAGACGCAGACGATAAACCAAACCTTATTGATATAATCAAGCGAGAGTTTATTACATGTATGACTGAGCCATCTCAAATTGTTGAGGAGTTACTTGAACAAGGTAGTTGCTTGATTTTGTTAGATGGATTGGATGAAGTTCCAGATGTAGAAAGCGATCGCATATATCGAAATATTATTACTTTTGTAGAACAATTTTCCCAAAATAGCTTTGTGATGACTTGTCGTTCTGGAGCTTCAGATTACATATTTGAACACTTCACAGAAGTGGAAATGACAGATTTTAATGAAGACCAAGTTCAAAATTTTGTCAAAAAATGGTTTGAATCTAGCGAAGAACCAAAATTAGAAAACAAATTTTTAGAAGAAATAGAAAAGAATAGATCTATCAAAGAGTTAACGACAAGCCCATTGCTCTTAACCATGTTGTGTTTGGTGTTTGAAGATAGTTATGAGTTTCCGAGAAATCGATACTCTCTGACAGAGGACGCTGTAAATATACTTTTACGCAGATGGGATGCGAATAGGCGAATAAATCGTGATTCAATTAATAATCTAAATCTCCCATATCAACGAAAAGTAAACTTGCTTAGTCAGATAGCTTATGAAGCTTTTAACCAAGAGCCACAAAAGTATTTTTGGCAGCAAAGAGAATTAGAAAAATTAATTCATAAATACATTGAAAATATTTTAGAGGTTTCACCTAATTCTCTCGCTTTTGATAGCCAAGAAATTTTGAAAGCGATTGAAGCCAATCATGGGTTACTCGTTAAGCAAGCTAAAGACTTGTATTCATTCTCACATCTAACTTTTCAAGAGTATTTCGTAGCTCAATACGTAGTGGAAAGCGGGAATTATGAAACTTTAGCTGAAGTGATTAAACATCACTTAAAAAATCGTCAATGGCGAGAAGTATTTCTAATGATTACAGGACGACTCGCAAATACTGATGAATTTTTAAAACTCATGTTTCATCAGATTAATATGTTGGTAGAAAGTAAAGCTCTGCAAGATATGTTGACTTGGCTGGATGATGTAACTACCTTACATGGAGTGAAATCTAGTTCATGGAGAGCGTTCTATCTATTTGTTGATCAGGAATTTGAGTTATACATCAATCGACTTTCAAAAAATGATTATATTTTAGTTTTAGCTGAAAAACTCGCCTCAATGTTGAGAGAGTTAAACGATAAACAGAAAAAAAAGATTCCGCGATCGCAATTATCCAATTTCGCGTTTAATTTAGTTGATACTTATGCTAAAGCTGCCGCTAAGGCCAGTGAAAAGGAATTTGATCCTCAAAAAGTGAGCCAACTCCTGAGAAAAGAACTTCCTGTTAGCGATAATTTAACTGCTATTTATTTACTAGAAAGTGGAGTAACTATTGATAAAGAAAAGGGTGTAATTACTATTAATAAGCAAAAAGACGAAATCACTCTTGACAAAGAGCATTTTCATGCTCAAGCTGGTTCTGGATATAGAGATGATATTGGTGAAGAAGATATTATCGCTACCGCTAAACAACTTAATTTTGATGATTTAGCAGATGAATTAATGTACTTGCAAGATTGTTTTCCTACTGATAATGCTCCTAAATGGGAGTGGCAAGAATGGGCAAGCAAATTGAAAGGATTGATGAGGCTGTATTTACATATTGGTTTTGATGATGTCAAACTTTCACAACAGCAAATTAAAAGTTTGGAAGATTATTTTTATGCAAATATTCTGCTTATAGAATGTATTAAAGGAGATAGCTACTCTTCTAAAGAGTTACGTGACCAACTGATTGATCATCTGTTACTGCCACATAAACGTATTCCATCAAAACTCTTATCTCCTAGCCATAGGAATAATTAAGAGCAAGACTAGATAATATTGGCAAACCTAAAAAAGATTGCCAACATTATCTGCAACTTTTGGTATATGATCTTTGCCATTGATTACCGCTTGTTGCCGGAAATTACCTTTTAATACTATGATGCATAGGTAGACCACAGAATTGAAAAAATGGCTGTTGTATATGGGCAAACAAATCAAGAAAGTATGTAAGCACGAACCAGGGGAAGTCTGGAAAGACGGCTGCTGTAGCCCTCAGCCACCACATGAACAAGTCATAGAATCTGTTGCGGAGCAGTCTACCACAGCACAAACAGAGGCACTAAAGCACTGCCTAGACGCTACTGCACTTTAATTAAGGAGATTAAAGAGGTACTTTGTGTATGTCTTCTATACCTCAGACTTGGCTTTAGCTTGTCTGTTTTGCTTCTTTCCATCAGGAATTAGTTGTTCCAACCCACGGGCGATCAAAGGCAAAAATCCAATAATTAATGCCACACCTAGCAAGTTGAATATTAACTGTGCATTAGCGATTTCACGAGCAACATCATCCCCAGCCCCCGCCAACCCAGAAACCCATTGAGCAAATCCAGCCAACTGACTGGCAAATAAAATTCCCACCGAAGCCGAAACAACATTAAATAGTAAATGAAAAATACCTGTTCGCACTGCTGGACGTTCGCGCCCAATAGTAGCCACAAGTGTATCAGCGCATGTGCCAACTTCCGCACCCAACACCAAGGCAACGCCTGCGGGTAAAGAGACTAATCCTTGACTAGCCAAAGTAACGACAATGGCAACGGTAGCAGAAGAAGATTGGACTAAGATTGTAAACAGCGCCCCAACTCCAGCGCCTAGCAGGGTGTTGTTCCCCAAGGTTTCCATCAGTTTGATAAATGGCTTGTAGTCTTTGAAAGGTTCCATTGCGTTTTCAATTATCTCAAGTCCGAAAAACAGTAAGCCTACGCCAAGCGTAATTAAACCGATTTGCTTCCAGCGTTCTTGCTTACCAAAAAAAATTAACAAGAAGCCAATGAACATTGCTATTGGCGCATACTCGTTAATTTTAAAAGCAACAATTTGAGCGCCGATTGTTGTACCAATATTGGAACCTAAAACTACGCCAAGAGATTCCACAAAAGACAGCAAACCAGCACTCACCATTGCAATGACGATGATGATTGTCACTGAGGACGAATCTAAAATAGTTGTCGCTACCGTGCCAGTTGCTACTCCAGCAAAGCGATTAGTGGTGAATTTGCTAATTAGGTTTTTCGCCCGATCGCCTGCGATCGCTTCGAGTCCCTCAGCCATTCGCGTCACACCATACAAAAACAACACAAGTCCAGCTAGCGCACCTGTAACAATTTTGAAAATATTTATTCCTTCTTCTTTAGAATCAGCGCTATTATTCTGCTGACTATTTTCTTTTTCAGAATTCTGAGCTTGATTATTGTTATTCCGTTGTGCTTCTACTTCAGGAGTTTGAGCATTAACACTAATTTCTGAAGATGATGCGTTAAATAACTGAAAATTGTTTCCTAATATAGAAGGTGAAACAACCAAAGCTGAAACTAGACTACTTAATATGAGTATATTAAGTATTTTTTTCTTGAAGCTTCGTGACAATAACATAGTTTACTCAACCTTATAGATTTTGTAAAATATTGAATCTCAAGATAAATAGACTGATTGCAAAAATACAAATAAATAACCATTTTTTTGGAAAATTATAAGCAGAGGTTTCTGAGTATAAGAAATTTTCCAGACAAATAGCTAGTGTTAAAAATAAGATTTCATAAATAATTTGGGATTGTTATATGATTTATGTATTGTGAATCCTATCTAATACCATTTCACTTTAATAATGATACAAATACTTTGGTAGAGGGGATTGCCATGCCCCTACGATAAATCTATGTGTATCAAGGTTTTCGTAAAATGGTATAACGCAATGTCAATTTTGCTTAATTAGTGGACATTAAGAACTTACTATATTCAAACATTAAATTACTTGCACCTTCAGAAGGATATTATTGAGCATATTTCTAAAGTTAATTTAGGCTTTAATAAGACTTAAACAAATATTAACTTTACTCGGAAATATAAAAAAATCGTAATACGAATTATGCCATTTTTATCAGCTTTGCAGTGATACTAATTATAAACGAGCGTTAATTGATTCCTATGCTCAGCATGGCGACGAGAAACAGTTGCTAATCAAGCTTTTCATCTAATATAGAGGTGTAGTTATAGGTAACTGTGCATTTCGATGTCAGCTTATATACTTGCCACCATTTAGTCACAAGATTTTAAATTGCTTATGCGTGCAATGATTTTGGAAACACCGCGTCAACCCCTGCGCTTAGCTGATTTGCCAGTGCCAAAACCCAATCCTGAGCAAGTGCTGATTCGCGTTCATGCTTGCGCTGTATGTCGTACAGATTTACACATAGTTGATGGGGAGTTGACGCACCCAAAACTACCTCTGATACCTGGACATCAAATTGTAGGTACTATTGAGGCAATAGGCGATGCCTGCGGCAAGCCGCCTGAAGGGCGTCTACGCGTTGATAAATTCACTGTAGGTCAGCGGGTTGGGGTTCCCTGGCTAGGTCATACTTGCGATCGCTGCCGTTATTGTCTCTCAGGTCGGGAAAACCTCTGTGATTCTGCTGAGTTTACAGGTTACAACCTCGACGGTGGCTATGCTGAGTATACCGTAGCCGACTACCGCTTTTGCTTTCCTCTAGACCCTAGCTATCCTGATTTGCAAGCCGCACCCCTGTTGTGTGGTGGCTTAATTGGCTATCGCGCTTACAGAATGACTGGTGATGCTGAAAAAATAGGTTTTTATGGCTTTGGTTCAGCCGCTCATATTCTAATTCAACTGGCTCGTTATCAAGGGCGTCAAGTATTCGCTTTTACCCGTTCTGGTGATATTAAAGGACAAAAGTTTGCTCGTCAACTAGGTGCAACTTGGGCGGGTGACTCAGATGTGTTACCTCCAGAACCCCTGGATGCAGCAATTATTTTTGCTCCCATAGGGAAGTTAGTGCCGGCTGCTTTACGTGCAGTTGCGAAAGGTGGCATTGTAGTGTGTGCTGGCATTCACATGAGTGATATTCCCTCTTTCCCCTATGAAATTCTTTGGGAAGAAAGGATGTTGCGGTCTGTTGCAAATCTAACTCGCCAAGATGGAGAGGAGTTTTTGGCGTTAGCACCCAAAGTTCCCATTCGCACAGAGGTGAATTCTTTCTTGTTGAGCGAAGCAAATGAAGCTTTGGATGCACTTCGTAGTGGCAAATTTGAAGGTTCGGCTGTTTTGGTAATTGACTAGGAGTCTGAAAATGAATCAAGTTTTACAAGATTTATCGACACCCAACTTAGTGACAGCCCTCGAAAACAACATGTTCGCATTCTTTACGAACTATGGTCGTGCGCCACATCGAGAAATCTGCTCTACACCTAACTTGATTCGTTTTTGTACTGGTATTTCTTTTGCGTTTTTCAACGGTGTTTTCCGTGCTCAATTCGAGCCTAACCAAATCGATGCTGCGATCGCTGAAACTCTCAACTACTTTAGCGCACAACAGCTACCAATGTTTTGGTGGACAGGGCCAGCAACCCAACCGCCTGAATTGGGAAAGTATTTAGAAGCCCACGGATTAATCAATTCAGGTGAATCACCTGTGATGGCGATTGATTTGTCGGCTTTATCTGATGAACAGATTTTACCAACAGATTTAGCGATCGCCCAGATCAGCGACAGCGAAACCCTCAAGCATTGGGTGCGGATAGCCACAGCTGGCTTTGAAATTCCCAATACAGAATTCAATGCTTTTTTTGACTTAGAGTTAAGCTTGGGGATTAATTCCCAGGAGTATATACGTTTTATCGGCTGGTGGAAAGGTTTACCAGTCGTAACGTCAGCCTTATATCTAGATCCACAAGTAGCAGGCGTCTACGTTGTAGCTACAACCCCAGAAGCAAGAGGAAGGGGATTCGCATCAGCACTGGTGCTAGCTGCACTAAAGAAAGCCCGCGCCCTTGGATACCGTGTAGCAACATTGCAAGCCTCAAAAATGGGTGTGAATGTATATCGTCGGATTGGATTTCAGGAGTACTGTAAGACGAGTTTTTACCTTTGGACGGGCAAACCAAAGCACAATCAGTAGGGATATAAAGCTAGCTGTATGCCCCTAGCGCCTAACTTCAAATCCCCGCAATCCTTCAGGTTCTTCATACTCAACCACAACTTCTTTTACCACAGCAGCAGGTGGCCCTGAGTGACACCAACGAACCATTTCTTCCACAACCTCCCGCGCCCCTTCAAAGACTGCTTCCACACGATCATCGGGGAGATTTCGCACCCAACCAGTTAATCCTAACTGACTAGCTGTATCCACAGTGGCATAGCGATAGCCCACTCCTTGGACTCGGCCATAAATGAATACATGGGTGCGAATTAACTTTGGCAGTGGTGTGGAATTCTGCATACACTGGTCTATTCTTTACGATATCCAGTCTACCTAGTTTGTGTATGCACAACCTGTTTTTAGCTCACGAAATTAATCACGGTCTTCGTCATCCTCGTCATCTTCGTCGTCATCGTCGTCACGACGTCTGTATTCGCGGTCTTCGTCTTCGTCGTCGCGATATCTAGACTGGTAATCTTCATCTTCGTCGTCACGACGTCTGTATTTGCGGTCTTCATCTTCATCGTCACGATATCTAGATTGGCGGTCTTCGTCTTCATCGCCGCGACGTCTGTATTCGCGGTCTTCGTCTTCGTCCTCACGTCGTTTTTGCTTACCACCAGCTATATTTCTGAACACATCACCTATTCCCATAACTTTTCTCCTAAGTTAGCGAGTCTATTTATTTATGGTTACTTTAAGCAGTGTGTCTGACGTTTGTAGCAGATAAATCTTCCAGCAGATGTAAATCAAGATAAAATCATCCCTATCTTTGGGAGTCTGCCAAAGTAGTGATAAAGTATTTTTTGTGTATTTTATTAGTCAGCAATCAATCACACACATCCATAGCAAAACAACTGACAATTTTGAAATTGTGAATTGCTTATGTCTAATCTACCACCACTCAATACAGAAACCATTTGGGCAATCCTTGAAGATAAACTTGATGACGCCATAGTCAACCAGATGCTATGGCATTGTTTAGGCTATCGCTACCACTCCTCAACTGAAACATGGGATAATAGCGCAGTTAATCCCGAATGGCGGGATGAATATCCACAACCGCCAGATTTTATAGATAGTCGTCCTGCAATAGTCAAGTTAACTCGTTCTATTCCTTCAGAAAATAAACAATTACTAAAAGAAAAACTTGGTTTTAAAGGTTACAAAATCGGTGAATTTAGCCCTCGACAAACTCGCAGGGCAACAGCAGCAAATTGGTTATTAAGTTATCTACAACAAACTCATAATGGAAATATTTTGTAGCTTGTAGTTAGTTTTGTCTTCGCTAAAGTACTAAATTTAACTTATTAATGTCTACCTACTTCCTTAAATTAACAACGACACAAACAGTTAAAACTTAAAAATATTCAGGTAGAATCAAATAATTATGCCCAAAGATAGAGGCAATGCTTATTTAAATATTTCTGACGATTGATTTGCAAATTTAATTTCTCATCAGACAATACTGCTACCCAGATTTTATATTCCTAACACTTCTATGGCAAAGCCAATTGAATTTAACTTATTTGCACCATACAACAAAGGAGCTTCATTAATAGGTTCTTTTTCTGATTGGCAAGAAATCCAAATGGAAAAAGGTGATGATGGCTATTTTCGCACAACTGTTGATCTAGAAGACGGTACTTATCAATATAAATTCCGTGTCCAATCAAATTCATGGTTTTTTGAACCAGAACAATGGGTTGATGTCACAGATCCTTATGCAACCGATATTGATGAATCAACTGGAAAAGATAACGGTGTTGTACGAATTAAAGATGGTCAAAGAATTGTTGATACATATATCTGGCAACATGATGATAAACCTCTGCCAGCTGACCATGAATTAGTTATTTATGAATTACACGTAGCTGACTTTTCTGGTGGTGAAGATGACCCTTACGCACGAGGAAAGTATAAACATGTTATTGAAAAGTTAGATCACCTATCTGAATTAGGAATTAATGCGATTGAGTTGATGCCACTCAAAGAATATCCTGGCGATTATAGCTGGGGTTATAACCCCCGCCACTTCTTTGCAACAGAATCTAGTTATGGTTCTACTGCTGAGTTAAAGCAGCTGATTGATGAGTGTCATGGCCGAGGTATTCGCGTCATTATTGACGGTATTTATAATCACTCAGAAGCAGGCAGTCCTTTAACACAAATTGACCATGATTACTGGTATCATCATGAACCACGTGACCCTGATAATAACTGGGGCCCTGAATTTAATTACGAACATTACGACGACAATTTAGAGACTTATCCTGCTCGTAAATTTATTGGTGATACGATCCGTTTTTGGGTTGGCGAATATCATATAGATGGTATCCGTTATGATGCAGCACGACAAATTGCCAACTACGACTTCATGCACTGGATTGTTCAAGAAGCAAAAAATACTGCTAGCATGAAGCCTTTTTACAACGTTGCTGAACACATTCCAGAAACTACCAGCATTACCAATGTAGACGGGCCAATGGATGGTTGCTGGCATGACAGTTTCTATCACTGTATTCTCGAACATATCTGTGGCGATACATTTGATCTAGAACGCCTTAAAGATGTCATCGATTGCAAACGTCAAGGCTTTATGGGTGCGACAAATGTGGTAAATTACTTAACTAACCATGACCACAACCACGTTATGGTAGAGTTAGGAAACCGTGAAATTTTTGACGAAGAAGCTTTTAGACGGACTAAATTGGGAGCAGCAATTCTCATGACAGCTGTCGGAGTTCCTTTAATTTGGATGGGTGAAGAATTTGGCGAGTACAAACCTAAAACTCCAGAATCAGCTAAAATCGATTGGACGCTGTTAGGTAATGACCTAAACCGTGGCTTGTTTGAATACTACAAAGGCTTAACTAATCTACGTAGAGATAATCATGCTCTCTATACAGAGAATATTGATTTTATCCACGAAAATCCAGAGGCTAAGGTATTAGCTTATAGCCGCTGGAATGATGAAGGTTCTCGTGTGGTTGTTATAGCCAATTTCTCAGAAAATTTCCTAGGTGGCTATCACGTTCCTAACTTTCCTAGTAGTGGTACATGGCACGAGTGGACAGGTAATTATGATGTTGAAGCTGGTGATGATGGTATCCTGACAGACTTGGGCCCATACGAAGCTAAAGTGTTTGTATGGCATTAGTCACTTAACAAGATTACCAGATTACCAGATTACCGACTTCTTAAGAAGTCGGTAATTTAACAAAAAAGATAGACAAAATAGTTGCTTTGAAAAAAATTTATAATTCTATATTACATTCTTGTTTAAGATAGAATGGCATAAGTTATTATGAGGACTGAGCCATGCAAAATAAATTATTTAATACTAATATTGATAATGATCACGTTTTATTAACTCCTAATGAAATCAAATCAAAATTACCTTTAACACCATCAGCTGAACAAACAGTTTTAAAATACAGAGAGGAAATAGAACATATACTAGATTTTCAAGATAGGCGTAAATTTATAGTAGTTGGCCCATGCTCAATCCATGATCCAAAAGCAGCAATTGAATATTCCGAGAGGTTGAAATCATTGGCACAGAAAGTCAATGATAAACTGCTATTAATTATGAGGGTGTACTTTGAAAAACCCAGAACAACTGTAGGATGGAAAGGTTTAATTAATGACCCAGATATGGATGATTCTTTCCATGTAGAAAATGGTTTATTAATTGCACGTAGCCTGTTATTAAAAATTACAGAATTAGGATTGCCTGCTGGCACAGAAGCATTAGATCCGATAATACCACAGTATATTAGTGAACTGATTACATGGTCTGCCATTGGAGCGCGAACAACCGAATCACAAACTCATCGTGAAATGGCAAGTGGACTTTCGATGCCTGTAGGTTTTAAAAATGGTACTGATGGCAATATTCAAGTAGCTCTGAATGCTCTGCAATCAGCTAGAAATCCTCATAATTTTATTGGAATTAACCAAAATGGACAAGTAAGCGTATTTCAAACTAGAGGTAATGCTTACGGACATGTAATTTTAAGAGGTGGTAATCAGCCAAACTTCAATGCAGCAAATATTAAACTGGTAGAAGATAAATTAAAAGAGGGAAATTTATCACCAAGAATTGTTATTGACTGTAGTCATGGCAATACAAATAAAGATTACAGATTACAAGCTCAAGTCTTAGAAAATGTTATTCAGCAAATAGTAGATGGGAATACATCAATAGTCGGAATGATGCTGGAATCTAATTTGTATGAAGGGAATCAACCGATTACTGATAAGCGAGAAGAACTAAAATATGGTGTTTCTGTAACTGATAAATGTATTAATTGGGAAGAAACTGAAAGAATTATTTTGGCTGCCTACGAAAAACTTAAATAATCAAATTTTTAAACGCAGAGGTAGACAGAGTTATTTCTCTGTGTTCCTCTGCTCTTACTTTGCGTTCTTTTGCGTTTAAAAAACTACAGAACTGTCCCAGTTTCTTTCAAATAAACTCGTGTGAATGGCTCGTCTTCTCCCAAGGTGTAGTCCTCAATCAGCCCTTTGCGACGGATAGAAATGTCGTTTTCTTTTTTTATCACCACAGTGGAACTATCGAAGACGTCCCGCGCCAGTATCATCTCAATTTCGGTAGGATTATTCAGAACAACCATATTACTATTCTGATAAAACATACCCTCTTTTTCTAGTACGTTTTCATTGTACTCGGCTATTAGCAAATCCAGTTTTGGGTGACGCAGCAAAATTTGGACGTTGCTGTTGTAATCTGTGCTGAATACTTTTTTTGACCGATTCACAAAAACTGCATTGTGACAAACAGCACCTATTGTCAAGTCAGGATGTTGCAAAAGAATATGATCAATTGTTTCTTGCAGCTCCTCAACTGAGATTTTATTAAAGGTGATAATTGGTATTCTGGCATCCGTACCCGACTCAAAAAATGTTTCTAAGATATGGGAAGGCACATCAACGCTGCCACCAACCGCCGGTTTAAGATGCATTAAAATACCAGGTGCAGCATTAATTTCCAAGATGGCAAAATTACTGGTTTTCCAGGATTCTGCGAGACTTTTGGTGATAACATCTATACCGAGGCAAGTTAACTGGAAGTGTTGGGCAATGTCTTGCGCCAAGATAATATTGTCGTGGTGAACTATATCTGTAGCATTGATGCTCATACCTCCAGCAGAAAGATTAGCGACTTTGCGAAGGTAAACAACACGGTCTTTCTTAATAACGCTGTCCAGTGACAAACCTTGTTCTTCTAGGTAGAGTTGCATCGCCTCATCACGCTGAATCTTACTCATCGGCGAGGTGGGTGTATCCAAACGTCCAGGTTTTCGGTTTTCTTGGCGAATTAACTCTTCAATAGTTGAATTTCCATCACCGACAATCGAGGCTGGACGGCGTTCTGTGGCGGCGACGAATTTGCCATCGACACACAGCAAGCGAAAATCTGCTCCTGGAATGCTTCTCTCGACAATTATTTGTGTTGACTGTTCTTCTGGAATTGCTGCCACTGCCCTATTGTAAGCAGATACCAGTTCTTGTGAATCTTGCACATCAGCTGTTACGCCGATTCCTTTATGACCGACTACAGGCTTAACTGCGACTGGGTAGCCAATTTCTCTTGCTACCGCTAAAGCTCCTTTTTCAGAAACAACGATATCGCCTTCCGGTACTGGGAAACCTAAAGTTTTTAAGAATGCCTTGCAGTCATCTTTGCGGGTGGTGAACTCTGAATCTAGATGACTATCACAGTTAAATGTTGTTGCTACCCCTCTAACTTGTTTTTTGCCAAAACCATATTGCATTAATCCTTCTTCCCATAAATAAAAGGTAGGAATACCTTTTTCGTAGGCTGTTCGCAATAAGGCGTAAACAGTGGGGCCGCCGTAGACAGATTGTCGGAATCGTCTTTGAAGCCTCACAAGCTGTTCATCAAAAAGGAAGTCTTCTTTTTGGGTAATGGTTTCAAACCAATCCCAAACAAAGTAAACTACCTCTCTAGTTGTACGTTCATATAGTGATTGGACGCTGATTCGGACAAAATCTGGGTATGGCTTAACACTCCAACGATTGAGGTGTAAGTCCATGTCCAGCTTTCCGACTTCTGAAACAACTTGGGCAAACAGATGAGCATAAGATTCGTAAGTTTGCTCACCCAGATGTGGATAGCGATCGCCAATAATCGAAATATAATCCTCTAAGGGCAGAGGCTCTCTATATTCTGTCAGAGCAAAATCAAATACTAGTGCCCCTGTATCCAAGTAGAAATTTGGCCCAATATAATGCTTGAAGTTGAAAACATCGAATACGTCGGTTCTTCTCGCATTGACACGGACTGCATCGCTTTTCTGTTGAACCATTGATTGCAAACCTTTGGCTAAACACCCTGAAATTTAAACGCTGAGTTACAGTTACTTAAACTTATTGCTTGTAGATTGATTCACATTGCTTTTTGGGAAGCGATGGCTTTGCTGTTAATTTTGCCAGCTTTAACTTAACCCGAATACTCAGCATTTTCAACTATCTCAAGGCATAATTCAACCTCTATAAGTCAGTATATGATAAATATCAGTACGTATAAAATCATTAGGAGTGCTAAAAGATATAACCTTTGAGAGGTGCAAGACTCGCCTCAAATTTGTATAAATAATAATTAGGCTATTAAAGAGACAGTAAACTATGAATAGCACACAAACTGGTTTAAGATATGAAGTCCGACAACTTGCTGAGGAAGCTTTTCACCTCAGATTGATTTCTGGGCATGGAGATGGGCCAGATTTAAATGAGTATCAAATTGTCTACCAAGGTAAACCTAGACATCTCCCACTAGAACAGGCCCGCCTTTTCTTGACTAACTTGCTTTACAGGAGTCAGATTCACTAAAGTTTGCAAGTAAAATACATAGCTTCAAATATTCAATTACAGTCGGCTAAGATTAATACCAAAATTCAGTTAAAATTGTCACTTTGCTGATACGAAATTGTGCAATATTATATAAATTTTTCAAAATTGCACAATAAGTAAATCTAAACTCAAAAAATTCACAACAAACAAAACAAACTATGCCTCTAGATAACAGTTCTAGAGGCTGTTGAATGAGTAATTTAAATTTTGTATATGGAAATTACTTTCTAGGGAAACGATTATTTTTATTCTTTTCCTGAAAATTTTCTGCGCCAAATTGCTTTGTCATATTTTACTCTTAAATTTTGTATCGTAATCTACCAAATGGGTGATTCTACAGTTTTAATTGTCATGCTTTATTGAAATTTATCACCTAAATCAGGAGGCATCATTGTGGAGAGTACGACTAAACGGCAACTAGTGATTATTGGAGGAGCTGAAGATAAAGAGAATGATTCTCAAATTCTCAGAGAGTTTGTGCGCCGCGCTGGTGGTACAAAAGCAAACATTGTAATTATGACAGCAGCGACAGAACTACCACGAGAAGTAGGAGATAATTATATTAGAGTATTTGAGCGGCTAGGAGCCGAAAATGTTCGCATCATTGATACGGAAACCCGTGAAGATGCAACTTCATCCACAGCGTTGGAAGCTATTCAAAAAGCAACTGGCGTATTTTTTACTGGGGGCGACCAAGCTCGGATTACCAGCATCCTCAAAGATACTGAAATCGATACAGCTATTCATAAACGTTTCTCTGAAGGCATAGTTGTTGCAGGTACAAGCGCTGGTGCTGCTGTAATGCCAGATAAAATGATTGTGGAAGGAGATTCCCAGACAAACCCTCGAATTGAAGTTGTGGAAATGGGGCCTGGTCTTGGTTTCTTGCCAGGAGTAGTAATTGATCAACATTTTTCCCAGCGCGGACGCTTAGGACGCTTAATTTCAGCTTTGCTACAAGAGCCTGCTGTCTTAGGATTTGGTATTGACGAAAACACAGCTATGGTTGTTACCGATAACCAAATTGAAGTGATTGGCGAAGGTGTAGTCACAATTGTAGATGAATCAGAGGCTACATATAATAATCTCGGTGAAATATTGAAGGATGAGCCTTTAGCAATTTTTGGCTCAAAGCTTCATATTTTGCCACATGGCTATAAATTTGACCTCAAAACCCGCCAACCTGTCCTAAATAATGGTACTGTACCAGATGGATCTGTACCAGTTGGTTCAACAAGCACCTAGCCCTTTCAAGGTGGATAAAAATTTTGTTGAATAGACTCGTCTTTAACCTCTTAACTCTGTGTTCTCTGTGCCTATGTGGTAAAATAAAAGACTTTTTAACCGCAGAGACACAAAGGGCGCAGAGAGAAAAAAGAGATTTTACAAGTCACCTTGAAAGGGCTAGTCCTAGGAGTTTAGAAACCGAATATTTTTTACTCCGTTTTCTATCCCACTTTGTTTATGTTAAGGATGGGTCTATTGCAAGAGATTAGCGTACTCCGTCATCTAATGAAAGGAACCAAGAATCTCTTCGCCTTGAAGCAGGGGAGTGTCAATAATCGCTACACTAGATAAATGAAGCGAGTTGCTAAAACACTAAAAGTAGCTTTAAACCTTCATTGCAACTCAGGACACCGCTACAATAGTACCCTAAAGCAAGATTATGCCCAAATAGCGATATTATGACTTCTAGTACGACTGTAAAAACTGAGTATGAAGCGATTATTGGTTTAGAGACCCATTGTCAGCTGAGTACCAACACCAAAATCTTCTCTACTAGTTCTACAGCTTTCGGTGCTGACCCTAATACTAATATCGACCCGGTTTGTATGGGTTTACCTGGGGTATTACCCGTACTCAACCAAAAAGTTCTGGAATATGCTGTGAAGGCGGGTTTGGCATTGAATTGTCAAATCGCCAAATATAGCAAATTTGACCGTAAACAGTATTTTTATCCTGACCTACCCAAAAATTACCAAATTTCTCAGTATGACCTGCCGATTGCAGAACATGGTTGGTTAGAAATTGAGTTGGTAAATGCTGAGGGAAATCCAATTCGTAAACGCATTGGGATCACGCGTTTACACATGGAAGAAGATGCGGGAAAGTTGGTACATGCAGGCAGCGATCGCCTCTCTGGTTCTACTTATTCTCTGGTAGACTACAATCGCGCAGGTATACCTTTAGTAGAAATTGTCTCTGAACCAGACTTGCGTTCGGGACTTGAAGCCGCTGAATACGCGGAAGAGTTGCGCCGCATTGTGCGATATCTCGGTGTGAGTGACGGCAATATGCAAGAAGGGTCACTACGCTGTGATGTCAATATCTCCGTGCGTCCAGTGGGACGAAAGGAGTTTGGCACTAAGGTAGAAATTAAAAACATGAACTCGTTCAACGCCATTCAACGGGCGATTGATTATGAAATTGAGCGGCAAATTGCAGCGGTAGAAGCAGGCGATCGCATTATACAAGAAACTCGTCTGTGGGAAGAAGGCGCTCAACGCACAATTAGTATGCGGGTCAAAGAAGGTTCTAGTGATTATCGCTACTTCCCTGAACCAGACTTAGCACCAATTGAGGTGTCAGACGAACAATTAGAAAAGTGGCGTAGCGAACTACCAGAATTACCAGCCCAAAAACGCCATCATTATGAAAGTGAGTTGGGACTTTCAGCATACGATGCACGAGTCTTGACAGAAGATCGTCCTGTATCGGAATATTTTGAAGCAGCGATCAAAGCTGGAGCAAATCCAAAAGCCGCGGCTAACTGGATTACTCAAGATATTGCCGCATATCTCAATAAGCAAAAACTTGGGATCACAGAAATTGCCCTGACTCCCATCAATCTAGCTGATGTGATCACTCGCATTGAAAAAGGCAAAATTAGCAATGCTCAAGCTAAAGAAAAACTGCCAGATTTGCTGAGTGGTATTTCTCCTGAAAAAGCTTTTGCTGGTCAAGAGTTAATCACTGATCCTAAGATACTGGAACCTATCGTTGATGAAGTGATTGCTGCCAATCCCAAAGAACTAGAAAAGTATCGCAACGGTAACACTAACCTTAAAGGCTTCTTTGTAGGGCAAGTTTTGAAAAAGACTGGTAAACGTGCTGATCCGAAGCTGACTAATGAATTGGTAGATCAGAAATTGAATGCCTAGTTTTTGGTAAAAGGGACTGGGGATTAGGGACTAGGAAATGAGGATTAGGAATTAGGACTAGAGCGTGTTTTCAAACTTTCTTTAAGCACCTGAGTCTTTGGAGATCCCCCCAACCCCCCCTTCAAAATGGGGGCTTTTAGAGTTTCTTTTCCCCCTTAAAAAGGGAGCCAGCGCGGTCTTCTCCCAAGGGGAGACGCAATCATGCGATAGCGCAGCGAAGCGCGAGTCCGCGTTCGCATAGCGTCTCGTAGAGAGCGTCTGGGGTCTCACGCCAGTCGCCTCAACGGAGGGAACCTCCCGAAGTTTGCTTGGAGGGAAACCCTCCTGGCAACTTCTCTTTGCACGGCGCTGGCTCCCCAAGTGGAGCGACTGGCGTGGGTTAGGGGGGATCTTCGAGTTTGAAAACAGTCCCTAGTACCTGGGAACTAAATTCTTCCCAGTCCCCAATCCCCAGTCCCCAGTCCCCAATCCCCAATCCCCAGTCCCCAATCCCCAGTCCCCAATCCCCAGTCTCCAATCCCCAGTCCCCAGGGCCGTAGCTAGGCTAAAGGGTAAAAACAAGAACCTCTAAACAGGTGTTTTCTCCGTAATTTCTTCACAAAATGTTTACATAATAACCAAGAAGAAGGGTGACAGCCCTCATGCCTAAGATGCTATACTGTAGTAATTAGATGCACCCTGATGATCTGGAGAGCTGCCTAAGTAGCTCTCTTTTTTTGTTTTTGTGCTGTTTAGGGTGGTATCGTCAAAAATTTTATCTTTTGGTGATCTTCAGAGCAACTAGCTATCTTTTATCAGGTAATAATTACGAATTACTAATTATGATGGTGCTCTCACTACATACTGCTTCGTCATAAGAAAGGTAAAAAAAATTATGCTAATCGCCAATTGGTGCATTATTATTGCCAACAGTAGAAATACTTGATTAAAAAGAGTTAGCTATTTAGTAATTGGATGACTAACCTCAGCCGAATGCGCCTACCTACCCAACCTGATAGTCGTGGGGAAAAATAATGACAGATTGGCAGAAAATTGTTGGTGGCATCACAGCCCCAAGAGGCTATCGGGCGGCAGGAATTACCGCAGGACTGAAACCTTCAGGGTTGCCAGATTTAGCTTTGATATTATCAGACGTAGAAGCGATCGCAGCTGGTGTATTTACCACCAGTCAAGTTAAAGCCGCCTGTGTAGACTATTGTCGCCAACATTTACGAACCAAACATAGTGCTAGAGCGATTCTCTGCAATGCCGGACAAGCAAACGCCGCTACAGGTACTCAAGGTTGGGTTGATGCTCTAGAATCTGCTATGGCAGTAGCCCAAGCACTAAACATCCCCTCGGAATCTATGTTACTAGCTTCCACTGGGGTAATCGGGCAACGGATTCCTATGGATAAACTCAAAGCAGGAATTCCCAAACTAGTGGCAGCACTATCAGAAACAGGCTCAGATGCCGCCGCCGGGGCGATTATCACCACAGACTTAGTAACAAAATCCATAGCCCTAGAAACAACTATAGGCGACCGCCCCGTGCGAATTGGCGGTATTGCTAAAGGTTCCGGGATGATTCATCCCAACATGGCAACCATGCTGGCATTTGTCACCTGTGATGCAGCTGTTTCACCCACCCTTTGGCAGCAGATGTTAAGTAGGGCAGCTGATAGAAGTTTCAATTCCATCACCGTTGATGGTGATACCAGCACCAACGATAGCTTAATCGCCTTAGCAAATGGTCAATCCCGCACCCCAGCAATTACCGAAATGGGGGTAGAAGCGGAAAAATTAGAGGCAATGTTAACAGCAGTATGCCAGCATTTAGCCAAAGCGATCGCTCGTGATGGTGAAGGTGCAACCTGTCTTATCGAAGTGCAAGTGACTGGGGCCCATGATGAACTATCAGCGCGCCAAATAGCTAAAACCATTGCTGGTTCATCCTTAGTTAAATCTGCAATCTTTGGACGTGACCCCAACTGGGGACGTATCGCCGCCGCCGCTGGACGTGCAGGCGTACCTTTTGAACAAGCAAACCTACAAATTAAGTTGGGCGATTTCTTAATGCTGGAAAATGGTCAACCTTTAACCTTTGACCGTGCAGCAGCAAGTGCTTACTTGAAACAAGCCGCAATGGGTGCATATCTTGAAGATGATACTGTGTTAATTTCTGTCAGTGTTGGCAACGGTCATAGTGAGGGAAAAGCATGGGGTTGCGACTTAAGTTATGACTACGTGAAAATCAACGCCGAGTATACGACTTAAAAATGCAACGCATTTCTGTAGTTGGGACAAGTGGTTCAGGTAAAACGACATTGGCGAGACAAATTTCTCAACGCCTTGCCATTCCCCATGTAGAACTAGACTATCTGCACTGGGAACCTAATTGGGTGGAAGTGCCAAATGAAGTCATGCGCGAAAGAGTTTCTCAAGCACTTTTAGGTAATAGCTGGGTAGTTGACGGTAATTACAGCATAGTACGTGATATTGTTTTGGAAAAAGCTGACACCGTTGTTTGGCTAGATTATTCTTGGGCAGTGGTTATGAACCGGATATTGTGGCGAACACTTTCGCGGGTAGTGACACAAAAAGAAGTCTGCAATGGTAATCGTGAGACATGGCAAAAATCTTTTTTTAGCCGCGATTCTATACTTTTGTGGGCGCTGCAAACTTACAGCAAAAATCGCAAGAAATACGCTTCATTATTCAAAGAATCTGAGTATAGCCATCTTCACGTTGTGCATTTACAGTCACCATCAGCTGCACAAGATTGGGTATTCAGTCTAACATGAGTTCGGCGGAATAAATTGACTGTGGTGAATAGTTAAGGCTTCAATTAAAGAAACTTTTCATTTTGATTCTAAACTCTGCAACGCCAATAAACTCGCACCGTAAGCAGGTTCATACTTTGGAAAAATTACTTTTAACTCAGGAAATTTATTGATAATTGATGCTGTAAACCTCTCGTGCATTTTTGATCTACCTCGCCACACACTTCCCGTTGTAACTACTTCAAAAACCTCACCACGACTAAAAATTTCATCAATTACTGTAGAAGTCGCTTTTACCAACTCTTGCACAGCATCGTTAATAATTTTATTAGCTAATTCATCTCCTTCTGCTGCTGCAAAATCTACGATTGGTGCTAAAGCAGCTATCTGTTTAACTCCCCATCCCCGCCTATATATTACTTCTATTAAATCTTCAATGTTCTCCAAACTAAGATCCTGTTTAAAAAATTTTATCAAACTAGTTGGCATTTCACGCCCATCATAAGCTTTTAATGCTGCTTGCATACCAGCAACGGCAATTTTATAGGCACTACCTTCATCTCCTAAGATATACCCCCAGCCGCCAACTCGCTTGGTTTTTCCCTGATGATTTCGTCCGAAAACTATTGAACCAGTACCTACGGCAACTACAATTCCTACATCATGACCAATTCCACCCACTAAAGAAATTAAAGCATCATTACAAATAACAATATTAGATGGTTTTAATGCCCAGACTATAGGCAAAATTTTGCTATTTTGTAACTGTTGAACTAAACTTTTTACTACTTCGATATCTGCTACACGGCTTATACCTGCTAAACCTAGACATATCGCTTCAATTATTATAACTTTTGTAATTTTTATTACCTCACATACAGCAGAATAAATTGCAAATTCAATTGATTGTAAAGTTGCTTCAATGCCAATACTCTGATAATTAGATGGGCCTGCTTCACCGCGACCTAGTATCTGATGCGAATCATCCATCAACACACAAACAGTTTTGCTACCGCCGCCATCTATTCCCAAAATATAACTCATAAACTGGATTACTATTAATTATTTTGGGGCTTTGATTCTTCTTTTAAAGGAATAAAAAACAGAGCAATCATCCCAGGAATAGTGAGTAAACAGACTAAGACAAAAAATAATGGGTATCCAAGTGCTTTTTGCAGATAACCGCTAATGAGTCCTGGAAGCATCATACCTAAAGCCATGATGCCAGTGGATATAGCAAAATGA
Source organism: Komarekiella atlantica HA4396-MV6 (assembly GCA_019359395.1). Classification (GTDB taxonomy): domain Bacteria; phylum Cyanobacteriota; class Cyanobacteriia; order Cyanobacteriales; family Nostocaceae; genus Komarekiella; species Komarekiella atlantica. Next base: position 48,248 of record JAHHHK010000001.1, on the reverse strand, counting down.
GAAGTTTTATATTCGCCGTGGCAAATATACATTAAATAAACACTAAAAGCTGTAAACCCAACACCATATCCGAATTGCTCTAAAGAAACCAAAGGATACACTAATGTAAGCGACGGTTTTGTGTAAGCCATATATACATAAAACACATCAGGTAAGTTCAATGCTAAAGCCATAGGGAATAGGCATTTTTTTAACCCATATTTAGAAATCAGTAAACCTCCTAAAATTCCGCCGCAAATCAAGGAAATTACTCCAAATGTTCCGTAGACTAATCCAACATCTGATGTAGATAGACCTAAGCCGCCTACTTCTGGCTTATCCAACAAAAATAAAGAAGCTATCTTGACAAGCATTGCTTCACCAAATCGATAAAGCAAGATAAATGCTAGGATAGCTGTAATTTTAGGTTGATTAAAATATGAAGTAATAATTGACCAAAATGGGATATTTTCTGTAGTTTGTATTTGTCGTTGGTGATCTAACTCAGGTACAGGTAAGATTAGACGATGGAAGACAAAAAGTATTGCTAAAATTAAAGCTGAGAAGCTAATAGTGATAGTCCAACTTAAAGGAATATTATTGAGAGATACCTCAAGCTGACCAGCTAAGACTACTAAAATTCCAGAGCCAAAGATAACAGCAAGTCTATAAAAAAGTGAGCGAATGCCAACAAAGAAGGCTTGTTGTTCTGGGCTTAAAGCTAGTAGATAAAAGCCATCTGTGGCAATGTCATAGGTGGCAGAAATAAATGCTCCTATTGTCAATACTGTGAGGGAGATGAAAAAGAAATTTGGCAGTTGTAAGCAGAAAGCTACTAAACCTAAACAGCAGAATGTGGCAAATTGGGTATAAAGTATCCATTTGCGTTTGGTAGAGTAGATATCGACAATTGGGCCCCAAAACATTTTAATGACCCAGGGTAGGTAGAGGAAACTTGTCCATAAGGCGATTTGAGTGTTATCTATTCCTAGCTTTTTGTAGAAGATAACGGAAACTGTGTTGATGATGATGTAGGGTATGCCGGAGGCAAAGTAGAGGGTGGGGATGAAAGTAAAAGGGGAGTAAGGGATAGTTTGATGTTTCATGGATTTTTTTAACGAACCGCAGAGACGCAGAGAACGCAGAGAGGAGTTAAGAAGAGAGGATAATACGTTTGATGCCGTCTTTTAGGAGAGGCACGTTAAAGTTAATGAGAAGTGCGAGGGAGCATTTGGTCATTTTCAGGTAAGACATTACTTGGGATTCGTGGATAGGGACTAGGTTTTGAACGGCTTTCAATTCAACAATTAGAATATTGCTCACGAGAAAGTCCAATTCTCCCTCGCCAATGGAATGACCTTTGTAGGTCACTGCTACTGGATACTTACTTTTATAAGGTATCCCTCGCATTGAGAATTCTACTTTCAACGCCTTATGATAAACTTCCTCCAAAAACCCTGGCCCTAACACCCGATGCACCTCAATTGCGGCCCCAATTACCTTTCCTGTCAGCCGATACATCTCCTCTCCCAACTCTCTTCTCTCTGCGTTCTCTGAGCCTCTGCGGTTCGTTTCCATCAAACCCTCTCCAACCCTGTGGCAAAATTTATTAGAGTCCTTCCATAGTTAGTTTGCCCCGCATGACCGCAAATATCCCCAGCCTCTACGACCCCTTTTCCACAGAAGCCAAGTGGCAAAAATTCTGGGAAGAAAACCAAGTCTACAAAGCCGACCCTAAAAATGGTGGTGAACCCTACTGCATTGTGATTCCACCGCCTAATGTCACCGGCAGCTTGCACATGGGCCACGCTTTTGAAAGTGCGTTGATTGATACCCTCGTGCGCTACCACCGGATGCAGGGGCGTAATACCCTGTGGCTGCCCGGAACTGACCACGCCAGTATTGCTGTACATACGATGCTGGAAAGGCAACTCAAGAAAGAGGGGAAAACTCGCAGCGAGTTAGGACGCGAGAAATTCCTAGAACGTGCTTGGCAATGGAAAGCGGAGTCTGAAGGAACTATTCTTAATCAGCTGCGACGCTTGGGTGTCTCGGTGGACTGGTCGCGGGAGAGGTTTACCCTAGATGAGGGTTTATCTAAAGCTGTTGTAGAGGCATTCACTCGCCTCTATGAAGAAGGCTTAATTTATCGTGGTGAGTATCTAGTTAACTGGTGTCCAGCTACTCAGTCGGCTGTGTCTGATGTAGAGGTAGAAACACAAGAAGTCAATGGGAATCTTTGGCACTTTCGCTATCCCCTCACGGATGGTTCTGGTTATGTGGAGGTGGCGACAACTCGACCAGAGACAATGCTAGGCGATACTGGCGTGGCAGTGAATCCCAATGACGATCGCTACAAACACCTAATTGGCAAAACTGTAACTCTGCCAATTCTACACCGAGAAATTCCCATCATTGGCGATGAATTTGTTGACCCCACTTTCGGCACAGGTTGCGTGAAGGTGACGCCTGCTCATGACCTCAACGATTTTGACATGGGTAAGCGTCACAATCTGCCGTTAATCAACATTATGAATAAGGACGGCACGCTTAACGAAAATGCTCAGGAGTTTCAAGGACAAGACCGCTTTGTCGCTAGAAAGAATGTGGTTTCTCGCCTAGAAACAGATAACTTTTTGGTGAAGATAGAAGATTATAAGCATAGCGTTCCTTATAGCGATCGCGGTAAAGTACCCATTGAACCCCTCCTCTCTACTCAATGGTTTGTCAAAATTCGCCCCCTAGCTGACAAAACTCTAGAATTCCTCGACCAGAAAAATTCTCCAGAGTTTGTCCCCCAGCGCTGGACAAAGGTCTATCGTGATTGGCTGGTAAAACTCAAAGATTGGTGTATCTCTCGCCAACTGTGGTGGGGACACCAAATCCCCGCTTGGTATGCTGTGAGTGAAACGGGTGGGCAAATTACCGATAACACACCGTTTGTAGTGGCGAAATCGGAATCAGAAGCTTGGGAAAAAGCAAAATTACAATTTGGCGAAAATGTCAAGTTACAACAAGACCCAGATGTGCTGGATACCTGGTTTTCTTCTGGACTTTGGCCGTTTTCGACTTTGGGCTGGCCAGAACAAACTCAAGATTTAGCGACTTACTACCCCACCACTACCTTGGTGACAGGCTTTGACATCATCTTTTTCTGGGTTGCCAGAATGACGATGATGGGTGGGCATTTTACGGGGGAAATGCCTTTCCAAACGGTTTACATCCACGGTTTGGTGCTGGATGAAAAAGGTCAGAAGATGTCTAAGACCAAAGGTAATGGCATTGATCCGCTGTTATTGATTGACAAATATGGTACTGATGCTCTGCGCTACACCCTAATTAGGGAAGTGGCTGGTGCGGGGCAAGATATCCGGCTAGAATACGATCGCAAAAAGGATGAATCAGCCTCGGTGGAAGCATCCCGTAATTTTGCTAACAAGTTGTGGAATGCCGCCCGGTTTGTGATGATGAATTTGGATGGTCTGGGGACTGGGGAATTGGGACTGGGGACTGGGAAAGACTCTTCCCAATCTCCAATCACTAATCCCCAATCACTAGAATTGAGCGATCGCTGGATTCTCTCGCGGTATCATCAAGTTGTCAAACAGACTACCAATTACATCGATAAGTACGGTCTAGGGGAAGCTGCTAAGGGACTGTACGAATTTATTTGGGGCGATTTCTGCGACCAGTATATTGAACTGGTTAAATCTCGCCTCCAAAATGATGCAAATCCCGCATCCCGAAAGGCAGCACAGCAAACCCTCGCCTACGTGCTGGAAGGGATTTTGAAACTACTTCATCCCTTTATGCCGCACATTACCGAGGAAATTTGGCAGACTCTCACCCAACAATCAGCAGATTCTCAACAAACTTTACCTTTACAACTCTATCCCCAGGTAGATGCAAACTTAATTGATACAGCCTTAGAAGAACAGTTTGAATTACTGATTGGCACTATTCGCACAATTCGGAATTTACGAGCTGAGGCGGATATCAAGCCAGGGGTAAAAGTGACAGCGAATTTGCAAACTGCAAGTGAAAAAGAGCGGCAAATCCTCACTGCTGGACAATCCTACATTAAAGATTTGGCGAAGGTCGAGACTTTAACCATTACCGCCGAACCACAAAGTCAAACGGTTGCTGCTAAAAAACCTCAGAGGGGTTTGAAGACAATTGGCTTAATTTTTGTGGGGATTGTCTTTGCTAGGTTGGGCTTGGCTGCGGGGAATGCGATTAATGATATTCCTGTTGTAGGAACTTTCTTTGAAATAGTTGGTTTTGGTTACACAGCTTGGTTTGTGAGCCGAAATTTACTGAGTACACAAGCTAGACAAAAGTTCTGGAGACAGTTTTTCCCACAAGCAGAATCACAACAGCTACAAGATGCAGAAAATGCAATCGCTGGTGTAATTGGTACAATCCAAGTGTTAATTCCTCTTGCTGGTGTGGTAGATGTCGCAGCAGTTAGTGCCAAACTCCAAAAACGTCTCAGCAAGCTAGAAGCAGAAATTAACGGGCTACGTGCTAGATTAAGCAATCCTAAGTTTGTTGAACAAGCACCCGCTGACGTGGTACAAGCAGCGCGGGATGCCTTAGCAGAAGCCGAGAAGCAAGCAGAAATTTTGCGCGATCGCCTGAAGGGGTTATCGTAGGCATTACCTACGTAGTTTAAGATAGCTGCAATGGGTAATAGTAAAAATATGAACTATAAATGTTGAATTATGAATTAGATTTATACTTCATCATTAACAATTCATAATTTGATCACCAATTACCCATTACAAATTAACTATCCCCAAAAAATAAATTAAAAATCTTTTTTTAATTTTATGGAAAGTTGGGCGATGTCGGTTTCTGTCTCACTCAACTTTCCCGACGAATTTTGAATTGGAGTAAAGCAACTGTCATGCTATATCTAGCCCAGGTGCGTAAAAACGATTTTTTAGACCAACACCAGTTACGCTTGTTGGCGCGTCAGGAAGCTGAAAACTTCTGGGTCATAATTCCAGAAGAGGCTTTCATTTTACTGGGCAAAGGAAACACCATGAGTGAGAAATTGCTTGTTTTGGTAGAACTTTCCCCTACAGGCGATATTGAAAGACTAGAAGACGCTACCAGCTGGGTACTAGGTCTAATAGAAAATTACCTCACAACCGGCATTACACCAGAATTTTTGCAGCAGGAAGCCGAGCGAGCAGAACATTGGCGGCAATCTCTGACGTTGCAAAACCAAGACTTGGCGCGTCGCTCCTTAGAATTGGAAGCCCGCCGTGAACAAATTCAAGCCCTAGAGGAAACGCTCAAACGCGATAAAAACGGTTATCACAAAGATGAAGCATAAAACGCTCTTGCATCTGTGTCACCAAATTCGTAATTAAAATCCCTAATTACGAATTACTACGACGCCAATAATTGCCGAATTAACTTTGCTATAGCTTTTTGCGTAAAACGGCTAGCAACTTGTTGACCTAAACGCTGCACACCCGGATTTACCAATAACTGAGCAACTTGGGGTGCAAGTTGTGCTGGGTCAAAGCCACGAGTTTCTCGAAGAATATTCAAGATACGTTTAATATGCTCTAAGGTTTGTTGTTGCTCAACTGTCGCCGCCGGAGTTTCGTTGACTGCTGTTAACCCAACCCGTTCCCGCAGCAAGTAGGTAAAGTTATGCAAAACATTTTTACTTAAAGCATCGAGGCCGTTAACAGATTCATCTACCAGCTTGTCACGAATAAAAGCACCGCGTTCCGAAGCCAGAAAGTCTATTCCCTGATTCAACACCAAGTTTAAGTCGTAGTCTTGGCTGTTACGCGCATTACGTAACAAGTTTTCTAAGCGGTTCCAGCGGAATCTCCCATCTTTAAATAGCAAATCCTGTAATGATGCTCTTAATTGCGGTGCTGGGTCAGTTAATAGGCGTTTTGAAACGTAGGGGTAAGCTTCGCTGAGAACTTTAAAGTTGGGGTCTATATATATAGCGATACCTTCCAGTGTTACCAGAGAGCGAATGATTAAAGCGTAATAGGGAGGTACACGGAAAGGATACTCATACATTAAAGCCGATAGTTCATCGGTGATACTTTTAATATTGAGTTCCGCAACACTGGCTCCTTGAGCATCAGCAAACACTCTCGAAAAAGCTGGGATAATTGGTGTTAAGTCTGTTTCTGGGGATAAGAAATCTAACTTAACGTAGTCTTTGGCTAAACCTTCAAAGTCACGGTTAACGACGTGGACGATCGCCTCAATTAAACCATAACGCTGTGGCGGTTTAATCTCGCTCATCATCCCAAAGTCGAGATAAGCCAATTTACCATCAGGCATAGCTAACAAATTACCAGGGTGGGGATCGGCGTGGAAAAATCCATGTTCTAGCAACTGGCGCAGGGAACATTGCACACCCACTTCAATTAAATAACGAGCATCTATGCCTTGGGCGCGGATTTCTTCTGTTTGAGTTAATTTGATGCCGTTAATCCACTCCATCGTCAAGACACGACGGTTAGTATATTCCCAGTATATTTTCGGTACATATATGTCTTTTATATGTCCATATAACTGGAAAAAGCGCTCAGCATTTTCACCTTCATGGATGTAATCCATTTCTTCAAAAATGCGATCGCCCAATTCATCCAAGATACCAACTAAGTCACTACGTACCCGTTTAACTCTTCTCTGCACCCAAGCAGCAAGGTAGCGCAAAATGTACAAGTCAATAGTAATCCGCTCTCTTAAGTCGGGGCGTTGAACTTTAACAGCGACTTCCTCACCAGTGTTCAACTTACCTTTGTAGACTTGCCCCAAAGAAGCAGCGGCAATTGGATGCGGCGACAGTTCGGCGTAAACTTCTTCTGGGGGCGCTCCTAATTCTTCTTTGATAAACTGGTAAGCTATTTCGTTGGGAAAAGGCGGTAATTGGTCTTGTAGCCTAGTTAGCTCTTCCAAGTACACGGGAGGAACTAAATCTGGTCTAGTAGACAAAGCCTGGCCAATCTTGATGTAAGCAGGCCCCAATTGTGTCAGCAATTCTCGTAGCTGATTGGCTCGGCGGCGGTCATTTTTGACGACAATTCCCCGACGGCTATCCCACCACATTCCAAAAGCTAAGGAGAGCGTTGGCCCCAAAACTGCGAAAATCCGCCGCAAAACTTGCAGGGGTCTATTTTTGTAATACGCCTTGATCTCTACGGGATCGTAACGCGTCTCAGGTTCGGCTATTGTCGTGATATCTTGAGTTGCCAAGAGCCTTGGCGATCGCACAACTAAAGCTTGTGTATCATTTTCTGGAACTACTTCAGTATCATACAGTTCGTCTGCGCGGTCTGTGCCGCCACGACTGTCCTCCTGAATCGGTCGGGTAGGGGGAAGTGTCTTAACAATCATGAAGAAAGCCACCAGTCAGAACGATCATGTTAAGTATTGTAACAATATGTTGAAGATAGTGATTGAGGAATGGGCATCGGGCATTGGGTATTGGGCATTGGAAAAGAATTATTTTTTTGTTCCCCAGTCCCCAGTCCCCATTGCCCCTTATCCCCAGAGGGGGCCCCGAGTTCCCCAGTCCCCAGTCCCCAATACTCAGTACTTTGCTACACTTATTTATGGGCGTATTAGTCCAATAGTAGTAGGTATTGCTAGTTGATGAAAGATTTACTTATTGTCCTGTAAGTTAGAAGTATTTGGCATCTGCCCTCACGGAGAATTCGGCTTGATGTTGCTTTGCCTACAGATTGAAAACTTTGCCCTGATTGACCAACTAGAATTAGAATTTGGCGCTGGACTGAATGTATTGACAGGTGAAACCGGCGCTGGAAAGTCGATTATCCTAGATGCTATTGATGCTGTTTTGGGCGGTAAAGTCTCCAGTCGAGTGATCCGTACTGGAACAAGTCGGGCAATGGTAGAAGCCACTTTCACCTCAACCCCCACTTTAACTGCTTGGTTGAGCGAACAAGAAATTGATTTGCTCGATGAGAATTCCGTAGTCATTAGCCGGGAAATTACAGCCACCGCCAGTAATATCCGCAGTCGATCGCGGGTAAATGGTGTGTTGGTAAATCGCCAGATTATGGGGGGACTGCGCGATCGCTTAGTGGAAATCACAGCTCAAGGTCAAACCGTCCAAGTGGGGCAATCATCTCAAGTCCGCGACTGGTTAGATTTGTATGGCGGTAATGCCCCGATGCAGCAACGCCAAAAGGTTGCCACTAGCTTCAACGCTTACCAACAAGCCCATCTAGCACTAGAAAAACGCCGGACATCAGAACGAGAACGTTTGCAACAATTCGACTTACTCACCTATCAAGTTCAAGAATTGGCAGCTGCAAACCTCAGCGAACCCAATGAATTGGAACAGTTGGCGCAAGAACGGGAACGCCTGAATCATGTCGTTGATTTGCAACAGATGAGTTACAAGGTTTATCAAGCTTTGTATCAAAATGATCATGAAACTCCAGCCGCAGCCGATTTATTAGGTGATAGCGAAGTTACATTAAATGACATGGTGGAGTACGATGCTCAACTGCAACCGCTGTTGGATTTGGTGAGAGACGCCCAAACTGCGGTGATGGAAGTAGGACGACAGATTAATGCTTATGGAGAAGATTTAGAAGCTGATCCTCAGCGATTGGAGGAAGTGGAAGAGAGAATTCAGGAATTAAAACAAATTTGCCGCAAGTATGGCCCAACTCTTACAGAAGCGATCGCCTACTATCAAAGAATCCAAGCAGAATTAGCGGAATTAAACGATAGTGAACAATCTATCGAAAGTCTAGAACAGCAAGAAAAGGCGTGTTTTGAAAAACTTACCCAAGCCAGCGATCAGTTAACTCAACTGCGTCGTCAAGCTGCTGCTAATTTAGAATCACGATTGCTGTCCGAACTCAAGCCCCTAGCGATGGAAAAGGTACAGTTTCAAGTAGAGATTCTGCCTACTTCTCCAACTGCTACAGGAGCAGATAAAATTACTTTTATATTTAGTCCTAACCCCGGAGAACCGCTACAACCTTTGACAGAAATTGCTTCTGGTGGTGAAATGAGCCGCTTTTTACTGGCACTGAAAGCTTGTTTTTCTCAAGCTAGTACTGCTGGGACAATGGTATTTGATGAAATAGATGTCGGGGTTTCGGGACGAGTAGCCCAAGCGATCGCCGAAAAATTACATCAACTGAGTCAGGATAATCAGGTATTATGTGTTACCCACCAGCCCTTAGTCGCTGCAATGGCAGACCGTCATTTCCGCGTCGATAAGCAAACTATTAATCAAAGCAAGGGTAAAAAAGCTAACAATGGTAACGGTGAACAACGTACCGTTGTGCGAGTCACTACCTTAGATAATTTAACCACTCGCCGGGAAGAACTAGCGCAGTTAGCTGGTGGTAAATCTGCAACAGATGCGATCGCTTTTGCCGAATCTCTATTATTACAAGCTGCTAACCACCGCCGCCAAGAGGAAAGTTAACTTTGTGCCTTTGTGCCTTCGTGGTTTTAATGCTTCATCTGGGTATCTTAACGCTAGGTAACAATAGACTAGATTATGAACCACAGAGACACCAAGACACAAAGGGAGCCAATACCTGAGCAAGTTAATCAGCTGGCTAAACAGATTGTTGATGCGTCATTTGCCGTGCATTCTCAACTAGGGCCAGGATTGCTAGAGAATGTCTATGAGGTTTGCTTAATTTATGAATTGAGAAAGCGACGATTAAATGTAGCCGCACAAGTTGAGTTACCTGTCATTTACGACAACATTCGTTTGAATACTGGTTTTCGGCTAGATTTACTAGTTGAGCAATCTGTAGTTGTAGAACTCAAAGCTGTAGAAGCACTCATTCCAGTTCACAAAGCCCAGCTTTTGACATATCTGAAGCTCTCTGGTTATCGTCTTGGTTTACTAATCAACTTCAATGTTCCTCTTATTAAAGACGGTATTCAACGCCTAGTTCTTTAAATTCTTAGTGTCTTAGTGTCTTTGTGGTAATTTAGCATCGCCTACTGCGTTGACAAAGCGACATTCTTGAGTATGGTCATTGGGCCTTGATCTTTGAGAATCTGCATTTCTTCATCACTTCGTACTAGCAGCGCACCCGCAAATCCTAATGAGTTCACAGATATAGATTGGAAATGCTCTTGCGATCGCGGTACAATCAACATCCATTCTCTCGTAACTAACAGATTATAAGCACCAGATTTGCCATCAACTGTGTCTAAACCCACAGCACGTAACAACTTGTGATAACACTCCAAAGTTGCCTCAGCCTTTATTAATGGAGACTTTGCCCAATGCGGGTCTATAGTTGCAAAAGCGTGTACAAATGGGAATCCTGGTATAGTTGCGATCGCGTCCTGAAATTTTGCCAATGCCAACAATGGTTCAATGGGTATCTGCGCTCCTGATGGTGTCAGTGGTAAAGGTACAACTTGTAAGTGCTTGTGTCGCTGACTAGCACCTGCAATCTTGCCACTATTGTAGAATACTAAACCATCGAAATCAGCCAGACACGCCAACATAGCAACAAAATCTTCTACCGTGAGTAAGCTTTCTTGTTCCTCAAACACACGAGTAATAATTAACAAGTGATATTCAACAACATTGAATTTATTCAAAATACATACATGAGTGTCGGAAATATCCGCAACAAATAAATCCTCCTCGTAGGGAAGAAATGGATTAAAGTCTTTACCAGAGGAAACAGTTTGTTTTTTCTGTTTCTGCTTAGCTGCATCTTTGCGGACAAGATTAGACAAAATTCGCACCAAGAAGCGCACTTCATCCTGTTCTACAAATTCAAATTCTGTTGGTATTGATAGTAGTTTTCCGCATTGCAAAGCATGTTTAGTTCGGTCTTTGACACTTGTCCATAAAGTGCCCGGTTTCAGCAATATTTTACCTTGTGCCATTTCTTTCCCTTTCGGCATAGTGAAATATTTTAGCAGTATTAAAGTCTTTTTTCGGATGTCTTCATAGTTCGTAGTGAGCGATTTATCGCTCAAAACAAGGATTATCAGGACTAAAGTCCTTACTACAAACTTTAATTTATTTACGCCTAACTAATTATCACAGGTAATTGCACACTTACTGTAGTACCTGTCAAAAGATCAGAATGAATTAATAGTTCGCCACTATGAGCAGTAATAATGCGTTTGCTAATAGCAAGTCCTAGTCCAGTGCCACAAGGTTTCGTAGAGAAAAACGGTTGCGAAAGTTTGCTAATAACTTCTGAGGGAATAGGTTCTCCGCTGTTATTGATATGAATGCAGACTTTATTAGTTAGCGAGTTATTTACTTGCCACTTGACGATATCTCCTGCTGCAACTGCTTCGCAAGCATTACGAACAATGTTGATAAACACTTGTTTAAGCTTATCTTTATCCCCCAAAATTTTGATTACAGACGATGCTGGTATAAATTCGATTTGCCGTTCTAGAGTTTCTGGCATCTCGCGGATTACTATAAGCAACTCTCGAATGAATTCATTCACGTCTAATTCACAAAGCTGTAACACTTGGGGCTTGGCGTAAAGTAAAATTTCACTCAATAGACGTTCTAGACGGATGGCTTCGCTAAGTGCTAACGATAAGCGCTCTTGAGCAGATTCAGTCAAAATGGTTTTCTGGAAATATCTTAATCCCATAAGCATTGTGGTCAAGGGATTACGAATTTCATGTACAATACTGGCTGCAAATTCTCCGATCGCAGCTAAGCGCTCCTGCTCTACTAGCTGAGTTTGAGCTGCACGTAACTGAGCAGTTCGTTTTTCGACTTCAGCCTCTAAAACACGATTAAATTGACACTGCTGCTGATAAAGATGGTAGTGGTCGATCGCTGTTGCTGCACGTTCAGCAAATAGTTCTGCAATTTGGATTTCTTCTAAAGTAAACTCCCGTGGCTGCTGGTGAAAAGAGCAGACAGTACCAATTACTTCACCTTGAGCAGTCCGCAGAGGTATTCCTAAATATGAGCAATAACCTTCTGGAGCCTCTCCATGTTCTGGGTAGTTTTTAGCATCTTCCACCGCTAACGAGTGACCGATTTGGATGACAGTGCCAGTTAATGAACCATGTAACGAATAAACATGTTCTCCCTCACCCATGTCAATACTACTTGCCAGCACTTTCTCAAACCCTTTTTGGCACAGTGTGACAACCGACCAATCTACATCAAGTAAATTGCTGACTCCGCAAGCAATATTGTGCAAATAACTACTTAATTCCCCAGTTCGATAGTTCAAAGAAGACAAAAGTGCCATTGCCTGCCGCTCACGCTGCCACGGTTGTTGCAACAACATTTCATCATTACTGTATTTGCTCATGGATGTCTATTGCATGGTAAGTTCAAAAATTGATTTATTATGTTTTAAATATTACGGTATTAACCTGGGAAATTCGGATAATTTTTTCTTCTCCTAGGTCATAAAAGTGTGTTTACCATAGTACATAAATACTAAAATGTACTATAGTTAATTGCCTCCCAAAAAGCAGGTGCTATGCCGAAACGCCTCCTAGTCGTTGAATCTCCAGGGAAAGTCAAAAAGCTCAGTCAAATTCTGGGTTCAGAGTGGATTGTGCGTGCCAGTTGTGGGCATATCCGAGAACTTAGTAATGAGGGTGAGTATTCATTAGGCTTCACTATGGATGGCAGAAGTATACGATGCAATTATGTCCCTCGTGATCAACGAGCCAAGGAAACGATTCAGCAACTAAAGGCAGTTACGAAGCAGGTTGATGAGGTTGTATTAGCAACCGACCCAGACAGAGAAGGAGAAACCATCGCTTGGCATCTGAAAGAGGTGCTGGGTTTAAGAGAACCCAAACGAGTTATCTATACTGAAATTACAGCATCAGCGGTTCGAGGAGCGATCGCCAATCCGAGAAAGCTTGACCTCAACTTGGTAGGTGCAGGATTGTGCCGAGATTGTCTGGATAAGCTAGTTGGATACAAAGGAAGTCCCCTAGTCTGGGCGTTAAACAACGGAGCTAAAAGTGTCGGAAGAGTTCAGAGTGCGACATTACACCTGATTTGTCAGCGAGAAACAGAGATTTTGACTTTTGTCCCTCAAGACTACTGGAGTGTCTGGGTAGATTACGCTGTTGGGTTCCGTGCTTTTTACAAAGGAACGGTAAATACTCGCTCAGATGTACCGGAGCAGGAACTAGAAGCTCATGATGATGCAGCGAGTAATAACAAGGATGCACCAGAGTCTAAACGGGTTCTCTCAGAAGCAGAAGCAACACGCTTAGTTGAGGAAGCACGGCGCTATCCTCATCAAGTTATTCAGGTTGAAGGAAAAGTTGTTCCTCGCCAACCACCTCCACCTTTTACCACCTCCACTCTCCAACAAGCAGCAGGTTCCAAGCTCAGATTTGCTCCAGATCAAACCATGCTTTTAGCCCAAAAGCTGTATGAGGCAGGATTAATTACATATATGCGGACAGACTCAGTGATGTTGAGTCCAGAGTTTTGTGCCAGTGTGAAGCAGTGGTTGGAACAGCATGATCCGCAAAATGTACCGCAGCAGGTTGCCAAACATCGCAGTGCTAAAACAGCCCAGGAAGCACACGAGGCGATTCGGCCAACAGATGTATTTCGTCCCTCAGCCGAATTGCGACAGGAACTTTCGGCTTCGGAATTTGATTTGTATGTGATGATTTGGAAACGAGCAGTTGCTTCTCAATGTCGCGCTGCTCAACTACGTAAGACTCAGGTGATTACTCAATCTGGTTCTTTGCTGTGGCTCGCTCGTGGGCAAGTGGTAGAATTTCTCGGTTATGCTCGGTATTGGAACAATCTCAGCAAAGATACGATTTTACCTTCCTTGCAGCAAGGGCAGGCGCTCACCCTGGAAAATGCCGGACATGAGCAAAAACAGACACAGCCACCACCCCGCTACAGTGAACCCAAACTAGTGCAGCTAATGGAGCGTAAAGGAATTGGTCGCCCTAGTACCTATGCACCAACTGTGTCAACTCTGAAAAATCGCGGTTATGTGCAGTTAACAAAAGAACATCTACAACCAACAACTTTGGGATTAGAAGTTGATGCTTTTTTGGTCAAGGCGTTGCCGGATTTGCTAGAGGCAGAATTTACTGCCAAGATGGAAGATGCTCTAGATGCGATCGCTCAAGGAAAACACTCTTGGCAGCACTATCTTACAGATTGGAATCAAGACTATTTTGCGCCAGCTTTAGCAAAAGCCAAGACTGTGGTTGTCAGTTCCTCGTCTTTAAAAAAAGTACCAGCAGGAGAGCGCAAATATGAAACTTCTAGGACTCGCTGTCAACAGTGCAACAACTTTCTAGCCAAAATTCCCAGCACTAAGGTCAAAAAGAAATACTTCCTCAAATGTATTAGCGGCTGTGAAGATACTGTCTTATTTTGGAGCGATCTCAACAAAACTTGGGAACCGCCTCGATCTAAGGCAGCTAAGAGTGAGAATCCTCAAAAGTCGAAAGCCTTGATCACAAAATATCCCTGTCCAGTATGTAAGAAACCCTTGGAGGAGTATAGCTACACCAAGGAAGGACAGAGCAAAACAATGCTCCGGTGTTCTGACCCGCAGTCCCGAAATAACCAAAAGCATAAAGATGCGGTTTATTTCACTACAGCCAAAGGCTGATGGAGTCCCAAGTTTGGCGAGTTAAAGTAAACGTTGTCATTGGTCATTGATCAAAAGTATTTACAAATGACTAATGATCAATGACATTCTTAACCAGTAAATGTGTAACATTGACGCACATTAGACTGCCATCATTTCCGATTCTGTGTGCGATAGAGTACCAAAAAAGTCATAGCGATCAAGTGCTTCCAAAATTCCCCATGCGTACTGTCCTTGAGCAAAGTAAACTTGTGGATAGTTACGTAACTTTTCAATTTCTTTACTGTAGTTGCTCACAACTACACCTAGGGTATTCCCAGCCAGCATCGATTCGTCATTACCTGATGCACCTGCTACTAAAAAGCGTTTGATTGGTAATCCCCACTTCAAAGCACAATAACGAATAGCGTCTCCTTTAGAAGCTCGGATCGGTAACAGATCAAGATACATATTATGGCTGTATATGCCTTTAACATGGAGTTGATGCCGTCGCAGATGACGCATGATTTCCTTAAAGCTGATTGATTTGGTTTCATCAATAAAGTAGCTGAGTTTGAACTTACCTTGGACTTCCGGGGGTTGCATTGCTACTCCAGGCAGTTCCTCCATCGCTTTGCGAATAGCATCAGCTTGCCAATGGTAATTAATGTGTCTTTGCCAGTTTGTATCTGTGACTATCTGAGGCCCATAGTAAATTTCGCTACCTGTCGAAACAATTAGCAAGTCTGGCATTGGGAATCGCCATTCTTCTAACATCTGTAAAGAACTTTCCAGGTTTCGCCCCGTAGCAATTCCCGTACCGATATTGTTACCTTTATTACGCAGTTGCTCGATTAATTTTTGCAGGGCTTCTTGGTCGCCTAATAGAGTATTATCGATTTCGCAAACGAGAAAACGATCTGCGGTTGGTAAACGGTTTTTATCAGGTACGTTCCAATCAGGTAGGTCTGCTGCTGGGGCTTTTGGTAGGGGACTAAGTAGAGATTGGACTCGTCGTTGCGGTAATTGCAGCACTTGTTCGAGATATTTCTCTACATGACTATCCCAAGAAAAATGTTGTTGCACACTATTCAAGCCATTAGTAGACCAACGTTGCCATTGTTCTGTATCAGTTAGCGCTGTTTTTAAAGCATCTTGGATCTGTTTTATATCGAGAGGGTCAATTAGCATCCCATTGTTGCAAGCCGCTAGAATATCTCGCGGCCCACCATCTGATGTGGCAATAATTGGCACGCCACAGGCTGTAGCTTCAATTAAGGTCAAACCAAATGGCTCGGTTAATGCCGGGTTGATAAAAACTCCTCGTGTTTTTGCTATTAATCGATATAACTCAGGCACCTCGTCGGCGCTATGATGTTTGGGATAAGCAACGTATCCATAAAGGTTGTAGCGATCTATCAGCTGAAAAATTTCTGTAAGTACCTGGCGCGGGCCTGATTCCATCGTGGTGATGTCATCTCGGTTTCCTAACACGAGGACTAAGTTAGCTAAGTGACGCAACTGTGGATCTTCGCCATAGGCTTTAACAAGAGTGCTAACATTTTTACGCATCGCCGCACGGGAAAGCGCCATAATAATTGGCTTTTGAGGGTCTATGAGAAATCTTTTTAATTGTTCATAGATGGGTGGTTCCTGCCAATTTTTTGGGACTGGGTAAAAGCGTTCTAAGACTACCCCAGGAGGAATAACAACCATGCGTTGTGGCTGATAGTGGTCGTAAATGCCGTACTGCTGCGTCACTTCTTGATGAGTACTGGCAATGATCAACGATGCACTGGCCAGTGTAGTTTCCTCGGCTTCAATTCGGGTACTAATATGAAAATTATTTTCAATAGTTTCTGGTTTGGTTCCGTGTTCTAACAGTCGTTGTTGTTTCACACGTCCGAGGGAGTGACCAGTATGCACAAGTGGTATACCTAACCAACCAGCAATTCGACAACCCACATATCCAGCATCGGCGTAATGGGTATGAATTATATGGGGTAATTTGCCAATTTGGCGTAGGTGCTTGAGTAACTCGTCTGCAAAGTTATCTAAATGCGGCCATAGAACTTCTTTGCGGAGATAGCGGCGCGGGCCACAGTTAAGGCGAATAATTCGAGTTTTGTCGGAAAGAATTTCTATAGGTTGGGCGTAGTCGGGACTAACTTTTGGATCGTTAACTAAACGGGTTACTAAGTCTACACGCTCTACTTGTGGATTTACGGCTAGAGCTTGAGCGAGTTCTAGCACATATTTCGTTTGTCCGCCAGTGTCCGCATCTCGTCCTAATTCTAAATTATTACCGCGAATTAAGCCGTGAACACTAACTAGTAGAATATACAACCCTGGGCTATTTGACATTGTGCATTCCTCAATGTTGTTGCATGACAGCCTGGGTAAAGCTTCTCATACACATGGGTATTGTATTGATTGATCGCTCGAAGGTCAAAAAATTATGCAGGTGTTTGCAGATTATTAAACAGATTTTCCTCTATTAAGCAACATCGGTTTTGTTACGGTTGTTACAAACTAAATCAGCAACTTCATAATTTCTTCGGCATATTAGTTAATATTTATTACACAGTATTGGTTCAAAGTCTACAAAAGAGTTTAAGTAGGACGTAAGTTGACAAAATAGACAAAATATAGATTAAAAAAATAAGTTATGCAGCTACTAAATACCTATGAGAATTAATTAAACCAGAAATGAACTATTCTAAGATTTAATAAAATTATATTTATGTTTTTATGATAGAGAAAATGTGAGGAAATTCGCTAATATTTAGCTGATTTAAAATGAATGATCCTATCCCTGCTCGCAAACCAATTAATATTCAAGCGGAACTGGCCAAAGAGCGCAACCGAGCTGCGGCTGAGCGTACCCTGATGGCATGGATTCGCACCTGTCTTACTCTAATCAGTTTTGGCTTTGGGATTGATGCGATCGTGAGTGCTGTCTATAGTTTAGAAGTGGCTAAAAATATCAATCCTGTACGTCTTTCTCGGATTTTGAGTATTACTTTTATTATTTTGGGTACGTATGCCATGATCGTTGCAGCGATAGAACACGGCAAAGAACTACGTCATATCCAGAGTAACGAGGAATATCTTTACACGCCACGCCGCTCCTTGGGATTGACCGTTGCGATCGCACTAGTCTGCATTGGTATTTTTGCCTTTGTGGGGATTTTGGTCAAGGCAACTTTTTAATTCTGCTTATGGAATCCTTACTGCTATCAATTCTGCTCAGTCCAAAAAGCTGCTCATGAGTTCTAACCCTTTCAAAAAACTTACTAGTCTCACCAACGAATTGGCTAAAGAGCGCAATCGCGCTGCTGCTGAACGAACCTTAACAAGCTGGATTCAAAATTGCTTATCTTTGATTGGGTTTGGTATTGCTTTTGATCGGATTTTTAATGCGCTTCATCGAGCGTTTCCTGAGAATAGTACAGTAATTAACATGAGATGGACTCACATCATTGGTTTGAGTGCAATTACTTTAGGCATTTTTTTGTTAATTATAGCTATCTTTATATACCTAATGGATGTTCAATCACTAAAGCGAAATGATTATTTATATAGACCAATTCGCTCGTATAATCTGATAAGCATTACTGTTGGTTCAATTATTCTATTTGGCTTGGTTTCGTTAATTGCCGTTTTTACTATTATTGCCTGGGGTTAGTTCTCAAGTTTCATATTAAACCAGTAGATTTAATTAGCTCTTAGCTCGACTTTATCCAAAATTAAGAACTTGCTTCTCTTTATACGGCAAAAACCCTAGCTTTTTGGCAAAAACTTTTTCCATGTCCCTAATTTTCGGTGCAATTGAAAAAGTCAAACTAGGTCATACAAAATTCTCTTGCTCTCCTACTCCCTACGTCCTCTCATGCTTTGCAGAACGACAAATAAGATGCCGAGAAATCCGAGGATTGGCAGAGCGATCGCCAAAAGCGGTAATCTAGATTCACTCTGTGCTACACCACTATTGACATCTTGCAAATCTTGTGAACTATTAGAAGTTCCAGCGGCTACGGTAACATCAAATTTAAAATTAAACGGTTTGAAACTTGCCCCAGAGGTTGGTTTACCATTCAGTTGCAGTTGATAAATCCCTGGCTTGGGAAAAACAATTTCTGCACCTGGTATGCCTTGATACCGCTCAGCCGCCACAGGGTTTAAGGATGGCTCCAGTAGTGGCGGCTCTCCCGTTGCATAGGGTTGGGCATAAACAGCTAGTCGGCAATTACACTGTGCCAAGGGAATTACTCTGCCGCCTTTGCGGGTAAGCGCAAACCAGGCTTGTGTAGGTTCTCCAGCACGGGGATTATCGTTTGGTTCAATGTGGAGAGTACCGCCAACATCTGCTGCTATTTTCACACTATGGGCAGAGGCGGGGTAAACATTAGTTATTGGTATAACTAAGCAATTTAGCAATAATAAATACTTGATGGTTCCTTGGTTGCGCCTTTGCTTTTGACTCGTTAGATGTTCCTTAGTCGAGTTAAGAAAGTGTGGTTTACTGGGATTTTGGGGGGACATAAAACTTTTCTAGAGTTAATTTTGACCAAAACAAGCGCGAACGGACTAGCAAGACACCAAGGGTGACAATTCCCATCAGCACTGCCGCTAATTTATTCCCCCAATTTGATTGTAAGGAACCCAAGTAATGGGAACCAATTAGTACAGCATGAATGGCACTCAAGAGCAAAGCTGGCACACCTAATAGATGAATTTGTCGCCAACGCTTGCCCAAAGATTTCTGCAAAGATTCCACACTTGTGAAAGCAGGGGGGGTCATTAATATCAATGCTACAGCACCCGCAGCCATGCCCCACTGAAACTCTGGCGGCAAGAAAAAGAAGGCGGCAAAATTCCATTGCAATGAGTGTTCCAGCATGTGGCTGGTATGAACCACAGAAAGTACAAAAGCTCCCACTCCCAGAGCACGGCGATAACGCAGGGGCGACGCCCACAACTTACTTATAGGACGAGCAATTAGCGCCATAATCAAGCAAATTAAAGCAGCGTGCCCGGTGTAGTCTACCATTGTGTCACCAGTCCGCAGCAAAGTGATGACACCAATGATGATAGTAACCCAGCCGCCTAACTGAAACAATTGACTACGCCTGTCTTTATTTACCAATGACGTAGAGACGCCTACACCTAACATAGTGGGCAAGGTTCCTAAGCCAAAAGCCAGCATAGTTGCCGCACCCATCAACAAATTGCCAGTTTCAGCAGCTTTAATCTGGGCAGCATACAGAAAACCACAGGGCATCAAACCCCAAGTCATACCCAAGAGCGCTGGCGTCCACCATCTGGTTTTTAAGGAAAGCTTGACCATTCCCGCACTCAGGCGATTGTGTAAACTGCCTTGCAATAACGGATGTAACACAGGAATACGTGGTAATAACTCAGGCTTGACTTGTCCTAACCCAAACCAAATCAGCATTACACCAGTAATAATTGCCATCCAACGGCGTAAATCGCTGCCAACACCCGCTAGCTGTCCACCTTCCACTAGTACTGAACCCAGTGCGCCAATGCCAGCACCGACTAGAGCATAGCTCAACATCCGCCCCAGATTTAGCAGGGTGTGAAATTTTAATTGCTGTCGCCAATTGGGTGTTTTCTGCTGTTGAGAAAGAGAAAACGCCACTGTTAAGGGGCCACACATCCCAAAGCAATGTCCGAAACTGCCCAGGAACCCCAGGATCGTGATCAGCGACAAATCTAGCATATTACCTATTTATTTACCCTGATGTCTGGGATTACTGTTCGCAGGTTCTTTGATATTGATTTCATGCGGAACTTTAAGCCAAGTTTTTAACTTTGTCAAAAGACAAACCGTCAAACTTGGTGTTTACGTTAGCCTAAGTCTGGGAGACAGAGAGAAATTCACATGAAAAAATGGATTTGGCTGATGCTGTTGGTGCTAATGGCAATTGCTGTAGTGGGTAGTAAGGGTATTGCACTTAGTGGGTTATTTCAGCATTCCCCGCCAGAAATTGTTGAGAGTATTCCAGTAGAAACAGCTCAACCACAGCCAGAGTTGCAGAAAGTGAAGATTGCGCCGCAAGTATCTGCTGAACAATTAGTACCTCACATTGAAAAGTTGAATTTTCAACGTTATACGACAGCAGAGCGATCGCGTACTCGTACTTATATTACAACTGAACTGAGAAAATTAGGCTGGAAACCCAAGCTAGAAAACTTCTCTGAAGGTGTTAACATCTTTGCCGAACGTTTAGGAACAGACAAAGCAGCTGGAGCTATTCTTGTAGCAGCGCATTATGACACTGTTGCTTCTTCTCCCGGTGCTGATGATAACGCCAGTGGTGTGGCTGTGGTGTTGGAAGTTGCCCGACTTTTCGGTTCACGTCCAACGCCACGGACTTTGCAGTTAGCTTTTTTCGACAAAGAAGAAGCAGGACTTTTGGGTAGCAAAGCTTTTGTGAGCAAGAAAACACGCTTGCAAAACCTGCGCGGGGTAATTGTCATGGATATGGTAGGATATGCTTGTTACACAGCTGGATGCCAGCAGTATCCTGTTGGATTATCTGTTACTCCACCCAGCGACAAGGGTGACTTTTTAGCAGTAGTTGGTGATACAGAACATTTGCCTTTACTGAATGCCTTTCAAAATTCACAGATGATCCCCCTAACTGCTTTAAATAAAGAGGGATCAAATCTTCCACCAGTCTTAACGTTGCCCATTCCTCTTAAAGGTTTACTAGCACCTGATACCTTACGCAGTGACCATGCACCATTTTGGTATCAAGGAGTGGGTGCAGTACTGGTAACTGATACTGCGAATCTGCGTACTCCTCACTATCATCAACCTAGTGATATCCCAGCTACCATAGAGCGATCGTTTTTTAGGGGAGCAGCCCAGATTGTAGTAAACGCTACTACCGCATTATTAGAACAGAATAAAGTTTTGGAAACTCAACCATCAACTTGACTTGAAAGGGAGGAGTTGGGGAGTAAGGGAGGCAGGGGGCAGTACTTCGGCTTATCTCGACTTCTCTACGAGACGCTACGCGAACGCTAGGCACAAGCCGCTCTGTTACCGGGGGGCAGAGGGGCAGAGGAGCAAGGGGAGAGAATAATTAATGACAAATGACTCCTATCTCCTATCTTTAGATTCAGGAAAGGTTAAAGTCCAGTTTTGTTTATCATTGAGTTGAAAGTATAAACCTTGGAGAATAAGCCGCAAAGCAGTGCGAGTTCTAACAAAGTCCCTCACCAAGT
Organism: Komarekiella atlantica HA4396-MV6; assembly: GCA_019359395.1. Taxonomy (GTDB): domain Bacteria; phylum Cyanobacteriota; class Cyanobacteriia; order Cyanobacteriales; family Nostocaceae; genus Komarekiella; species Komarekiella atlantica. The sequence continues at coordinate 26,433 of JAHHHK010000001.1, read as the reverse complement.
GGGTTCCCGGCTCAGCAAATATGTCATCAAAATTCTGGCTGTAGCCAAATGGTCTTGAACAGTGGTTGCCAGCACCTATAACTGTTAGTACAAAAAATGGAGTTTGTTTGTATTCATTAGGAACTATAAAAATACCATACACTTGATGTTTTCCATGCCAAGGTTGAACAACAACTTTAGTAGCTTGGACTTGAAATTTTTTGGTGTTTGATGATAGAAAAGCCTCAGAGTTACAATCAGAATCATTTATAGGCCACCACAGTGTAATAATGCTGAGTGAGAGCAGCAAAATTAAAATAAAAGTAAATTGGCGACGCATAAAACCAAACAGTAAACAGTAAACAGTAAAGAGTAAACGGTAAACGGTAAATAGTAAACAGTTATTAAGGGGTATGGTGAGGGATTTAAACCCGCTTGATAGCGCTTGCGATTAATCGACTTTGGGTTATTAGTTTTCAGTTGGAAGTGCTCGCGCCTAATTTTAGAAGCTAATGACAGTAATTAAAGTTAGATGAGAATCAAGTCTTTTTTTGTGGTTTTAAATACCAATTTTTGTAAAAAAAGCTCTAAAAGGTTTTGCGTCCTTCTGCGATTTGGAGTTTACCATTCTCATAAGGGAGGTTCTGAGGGTTTGTAAGGGAAAGTATTGAGTCTTCGGCTCTTTTTTCGACTAATCAAGCCAAGGCACACAAATATCTATCCTAGGATATAAAAATTTTCTATTTTGCGTATAAATGCTGTTTCTGATTGATTAATTGATGAGCTAACCATTTCTAGATGGCATAATAGACTGTGAAAAAAATTCTGGTCATTGAAGATGCAGCACAAACTCGAAGCCTTTTTATAGAAGCACTTGAGTATGAAGGTTTCAGTGCTATTGGTGCTGAAAACGGTCTTATTGGTCTTCTGAAAGCACAGCAATATTTGCCGGACTTGATTATTTGCGAAATTATGGTACCGGAACTTGATGGTTACTCCATCCTTAAAGAACTACGCCAAAACTATTCTACAGCGATTATTCCTTTGATTTTTGTCACTGTGAGAACGACTCGTTCTGATATACGTAAAGGTATGGAATTAGGAGCGGATGACTATCTCACTAAGCCCTGCACGTTAGAGGAGTTGCTAGGGGCGATCGCAGCCTGTATCAAAAAACGAGCTACCCTCCGGCAGTGCTACACTGCACCGTTCCAACCAGCCACAGATCAACTATCTGCTGATGCTATAAACCTGAGTGACTGTAACTCGATATTTCCATCTAACTTCCTAAACAAAGTCTTTCATTTTATTGAAAGTAATTATCAGCAACCGATTACCCTCGGTGATATCGCCCAGGAAGTTGGTTACTCCTCGGCTTACTTGGCTAATCTTGTGCGACGCCAAACAGGAAAAACGGTACAAGGCTGGATTATTGAACGCCGCATGGCAGCAGCACGTTACTTACTGCTTTTTACTTCCGAAACAGTAGAGGATATTGCTATTAAAGCAGGATATCACAATAGCGTTCATTTCTTCCGTCAGTTTCGCCAACATCACGGGACAACGCCCCAAGTCTGGAGAAAGACACAGCTAAATCAGAATAAAGACAATCAACAGAATTGTTAGTCGGATCTACAAATTGTTCGTTGCTTAGTGAGAGCACTTTCGGCTTCTTAGCAAAGGCTAGCGAAGCTACCAGTTTAGGTAATGATCACAGGGGAATTCGTACCTTTGACCAACAGTATACACAGAAAACTCTAGATATATCTGCAATCCCAGTTTTGACACGTATTGCATCATTCTTTGAATCAGACCAAATCGTAATTGTAGGCGATCGCACCTGAAAATACATATCGCATACGCAGTTGCTCTATTTCCACCTTTAGAGTAGCTAAATACACAAATATCCGCTATATTCCCGTAAGTATCAATTATTGTAGCTATTTATGCAAATAAATTGGATAAGTCTAAAAATATTTGCGGTCTTGTTTACCGTAGCTCTCACACAGTTTTTTGGGGCCAATACCTCTGCACAAGCGGCTGACACGGTTGTGGTGCGTTTTGGTCTATTTGCAGAATCCATCTCCCTTGCCGAATTGCAAAAAGCGGCGGAAACTGGAGAATTTCCTCCAGGTTTAGAACTTTTCACCCAGAGATTATCGCCAGAACAACGCCGCTTTTTCTTGGGAGCGCTGAGGATGAGACTACCAATAAATGTTGTTACCATTAACAGATTACTTAATACTCAAATTGGCACAACAATTCTCAACGACATATCCACAGCCATAGCCCGAAAGGACAAAGCCGGCGTACAAGCACTCAGAGCAGGATTAGTATTAGGCTCTACTGCACCTCAAGGTCTTTCCGTACTAAGTTTTATCGCCGCTTATCCCAGTCAACGCCTGGAAATTAATTTGCCACAGGCTTTCATGGTTTCAGGGAGTTTGAATACGGCTTTTTGGCGCACTCAGCAGTTTATGCTGACAATTGCTCCCCAACTTGATCCCAGACAACCGCAGATTTCTTTCCCTTTTGATCCCAGCCAACCAGGAAGTGCTCAAGTACAGATACTCAAATTAAACCTAAATGACCAAAAGCGCCAACGCAAAATTCCTGTTGATATTTACTGGTCAACTGCTGCAACTCTCAATAAACCCGTAATTGTCTACTCTCACGGGATGGGATCAAACCGTACAGACTTGCGTTACCTAGCAGAACATTTAGCATCTCATGGTTATGTGTTCGCAGCTTTAGAACATCCTGGTAGCAATGGGACAAGTACCGACTTAGCAATCCAAGGTAAGACAAGGTTTTTGCAGCCTCAAGAGTTCTTAGATCGTCCAAAAGATATTAGTTTTGTCCTCGATGAACTCGAAAAACTTAACCAAACAGCTAAAAACCCCCTTCAAGGAAAACTTGCAACCAATAACGCAATGGTCATTGGCTATTCTTTTGGTGGTGGTACAGCCTTAGCAATTGCTGGAGCCGAGTTACAACTAAAACGTCTCAAACAACGTTGCAAGGATAACTTGTCTATTTTGAGTTTTGGGGAAACCATCCAGTGCGTTGCTCAAGAATTGCCAGAAGATAACTATCAACTTCGGGATACTCGGATCAAACAAGCGATCGCTCTGAGTCCGACAACTTCTCTAATGTTTGGCGAAACAGGTTTAACCAAGCTACAAATCCCCACCCTAATTTTGGCAAGTTCCGCAGATAAAAGTACCCCAGCTTTAACTGAGCAAATTGTAGCATTTAATAAAATTTCATCACCTAAATGGCTGGTTGGTATACTTGGGGGTACTCATCTGAGTGTAAAAGACCCCAGTACTACCTTGGATCAGGCAGGACAACCAAATACACCTTTTAGTGGTGGCGAAATCGTGGGTGAACAAGCAACCGATGTTCGCCAATTTCTAAAAGCTATAGCATTGGCATTCTCTGCACAAATGACTCCAGAGGCTAAAAACTACGCTATTTTTCTCACACCAGATTATGCTCAGTTTGCTTCAACTGCGGTATTTCCATTTCGGATCATTACGCAGATTCCCCCTGATGCTATGGCAGTGGTGAAAGAATTTGTTGACAAATAATAAAATATCTTGAAACCTTGACCCACATGACTTATCAGTTAACAGTCAACTGTCAACAGTAAACAGTCAACATGATTTTAGGGGTGGGATGAGTTTAACATGAAGTATTGTCTATCTGTGTGTATGTCTAAAGTTTAGGGTGGGTACAATATATTTCTCTCTATAGAAAGAGAAAAAAAGCTATTATGGTATCAACATCGACATCATTGACAGTATTATCAATAAATAGTCGAAAAAATCAGCTTGTTTAAACCAAATGTTTTTATTCTCACCCTCCAGAAAGGCTCAAGAATCTGAAATCTTTGCCATGATAGTATTTAAGAGGTCTTGAGAAATTTTTAAGTTTTGGTTAGATAATCTGTGCAAAGGATGATTTAAAGTGTGTGTACTCTGACAAAATGTAGGCTATGGGCAATAGTCAGTAGGCACAAGTAGTTGCCATAAAATATTAATAACCTAATAGATTAGGTCAGGCATATTACACATGAACAACGAGGTACTACACCAAGCTCAGGAAGATTTAGAGATAAACATTGAGGAATGTACTGCTGTTTCAAAAACCAACACAATTTTGCAACAGGAAATAAGCGATCGCCAGCGTGTAGAGACATCACTACAACAGCAAATTGAGCTACAACGACTGGTAATGGCTGTTGCCCAGCGCATCCGCCAAAGTTTGAATTTAAACAAGGTTCTAAGCACAACTGTAGCTGAAGTACGACAGTTGCTACAGGCAGACCGAGTGTTTATTTATCGCTTTGAGCCAGATTACAGTGGGACTGTGGTAGTAGAATCAGTCGCGGAGGGTTGGATTTCTGTTCTGAACGCCCAAGTCCAAGACACTTATTTCATAGAAACTTGCGGTGAGGAGTACAGACAGGGATGCTTCCAAGCTGTAGCAGATATTCAGACAGCAGATCTTACCGAATGCCACCGCGATTTACTTGCTCAGTTTCAAGTCAAGGCAAATCTGGCAGTCCCCATCTTACAAGGAGAAAATTTGTGGGGATTATTAGTTGCCAACCAGTGTGAGACATCCAGGCAATGGCAATCGTGGGAAATCGATTTTCTTCAGCAATTGGCAATGCAGGTGGGTATTGCCATTCAGCAATCGGAACTGTATGAGCAGGTACAAACTGAACTTGCTGAGCGCAAGCGGATAGAATCGGGTCTAAGAGCACGGGCACGCCAGCAAGCAGCCGTAGCCAAATTAGGCCAATTGGCTCTAGCCGATACAGATCTGTACGCATTAATGAACGAAGCCGTTGCTCTGACTACTAAAAGCCTTGAGGTGGAGTATAGCAAGGTTTTAGAACTGCTTCCAGACAACAACAATCTACTGTTAAGAGCAGGAGTCGGTTGGCACTCAGAACTCGTAGGAGATGGGATAGTAGGTGGAGGAAGCGACTCGCAGGCAGGCTATACACTACTTTCTAGTGAGCCAGTAATTGTTTGCGACCTTCGGGAAGACACGCGGTTCAAGGGGCCACCGTTACTGCAAGCTCACGGAGTAGTCAGCGGTATTAGCGTCATTATCCAAAGTCAGAAACAACCTTTTGGTGTTTTAGGCGCACACACAACCAAGCGCCGAGAGTTTACTCAAGATGATATTCACTTTTTACAGGCGATCGCTAATGTGTTGGCTACGACAATTGAGCGCAGATGGGCAGAACAAAAAATCCGTGAACAAGCGGCTCTACTCGATATCACCACAGACGCGATTATTGTCTGCACTCTAGAGCAGCAAATTTTATTCTGGAATCAAGGCGCTGAGCGGCTATACGGCTTTTCGGCAACAGAAGCGAACAGAAAAAACGTTAATAAGCTTTTTCGTCAAGAAATTTCGCCACAACTCGAAGAAGCGGAAAAGATTGTAATTGAGTATGGCTCGTGGCAAGGTGAGTTGCGTAAATGGACAAGATCTGGCAAGGAAGTCATCGTCGCCAGTCGCTTGATACTGATGCGCGATGAAGCAGAGCAACCCAAATCCATCCTCATTATTGATACCGACATCACCGAGAAAAAACAATTAGAAGCCCAATTTCTCCGTGCTCAACGTCTGGAAAGCCTTGGTACACTAGCTTCGGGGATTGCCCACGACCTCAATAACATCCTGACGCCCATTATGTCCTCAGCGCAAATGTTGGCGCTCAAACTTCCCAATCTCGACGCCCGGTATAAGCCACTGCTCAAGGTTCTCGAACAGAACTCTAAACGAGGAGCGGATTTGGTTAAGCAAATTCTGACGTTTGCACGTGGTTCTGAAGGCAGGGGTGTTACTTTGCAATTAGAATACCTACTGTTGGAAATTGAGCAAATTGTTAACAGCACATTTCCAAAATCTATCAAGCTAAGTAAGAGTCTACCTACACAAAACCTCTGGACTATAGTGGCAGACCCCACACAAATGCATCAGGTGTTAATGAACTTATGCGTTAACGCTCGTGATGCGATGCCCGAAGGTGGGACTTTGTATATTTCAGCAGAAAATTTATTCGTTGATGAAAACTTTGCCAAGATGAATCTGGATGCTCATGTGGGTTCCTATGTAGTCATAACTATCTCCGATACAGGATTTGGTATTCCTCCACTAATTTTGGATCGAATTTTTGAACCCTTCTTCACAACTAAAGAATCGGGCAAAGGCACAGGGCTAGGTCTACCAACTGTAATTGGTATTGTCAAAAACCACGGTGGTTTTATTAACGTGGAGAGCGAGGTAGGTAAAGGTACTAAATTTCAGGTATATTTACCCGCTGTCAAAGAAAGAACAAAGCAGCAAACAGATAACTTAGAATTACCCAACGGTAACGGAGAACTGATTCTAGTTGTAGATGATGAAGCCGCTATCCTAGAGATCACCAAAACTTCGTTAGAAGACTACAACTACAGAACCCTAACAGCTAGTAATGGCATTGAGGCAATCTCATCGTATGCCCAGCACAAAGATAAAATCAGCGTTGTGTTAATGGATATGATGATGCCATCGATGGATGGGTTAACTACTATTCGCATCCTGCAACAAATGAACCCACTGGTCAAAATTATTGGGATTAGTGGCATCGCGGCAAATAACCAGCTTGTCGAAGCTGCTAGCGCTGGCGTCAGTGTATTTGTGAAAAAGCCTTATACTTTCTACGAATTATTACACGCTATTAACGATGTCTTGAGCGAGCCATAATTAGTTTAACTTCTGGCGGCTCCACATTCTCTCTTATTAGCTCGTCATTTGGATTATCTGACATACGAAAATTCACGCAGAATTTTTCCTAGAAGGCTGTGTTAATAATACCTCATCAGCCTCATCATTAAAAGCTGCTGCTAGATCAGGGCTAGTAATTGCTATGGCACTTTCATGCCAAAAATGATGCTTAACTCATAAGTAAATTTTACAAGTAGCTCGCCATATTGAAGTTTGAGACATTTTGAAGAAATTCTTTTTTTAATCAGATAACTTCCAAAAAGTATTAAGTTAAATACATCTACCCAAGGTGAGATGCGAGTTCTACAAGCATGGTATTTAAAACAAAAACCAGTCAAATTCTGCAAGACTTAAATAATCAGCAGACAATTGAGCAGACTTCCAGTGTAGTGTCAAGACAAATTAGCGATCGCTATATACTCACGGTCTTGATACTCAGCTTGTTTGTTGTTGCTTGCACTAATATATTGCAACCTAACCTATTTAGTAGCAAACTGGCATATCTTCAAAGCAAGCAGATAGAGTAAGCAGATTTTTGATGGATGAAAGTCAGACTAATAAAAAGTAAAAGTTAGAACGCAGATTTAATCATCAAAATTTATTTTCACCAGACTTAAGAAACATGCTATTTATTGCATAAAACCTCAAAAAAGAGGTGATAAATTCCATATTGGCATCTCAACATTGATTCTTATTACATGCCTATTGAATTTCCTCAATGAGTAGTGTTGTCTTTTACTGTTACTTTGATTTATTCGTGATTATAACTTATGAAGTTTTGGAATAAGCACCTCACAACTAAAGTTGCCAGTTCCTTCTTACTCCTGTCTTTAGTGAGTGTTGCTGTAGTAGGAGGAGTAGCCTTCATACAAGCTAGAGAAGCTTTCAAGCAAGCCGCCTTTGATCGACTAAGTGTAACTGCAACGCTCAAAGAAGAAGAAATTTCTCGATGGTTTGAAGATCAACAACGAGATTTTTTGCTAACAACTCAATTTCCAGACGTACAAGCGAACCTGAAGACACTCCTAAGTTATGAAATATCTAATGCAAAACATCATGCCGCTTCCACAATTGTCTCTAAGTACTTTATGGAGGTAACTAAACTTAAACCGAATCTTAACGAGATTTTTATTCTTGATCGCAGCAATCGGGTCGTCTTATCTACTGACAAGCGGCGTGAACGTCAGTACGAAGTTTTAGCGAACATGACTGATGTTGAACAAGTTGAGCCGGAAGACTCCTTTGCTCCCATCTTTTATGTCTCGCATCTAACTAATAAGCCATCAGTCACCTTGGCGACACCTTTACGTGACGCGGTTGGAGTAAGACAAGGTGTGCTTTTAGCTCATTTCAACTTAGACCAAATTGATCAAATTGTCCGCAAGCGTACAGGCTTGGGTAAAAGCGGCACAACCTACTTAGTTGGTCTGATTACTAAAAATACCTTTATCTCAAAAGCACAAGTCAACATACAAGAAGTCTCTGAAAGTGTCAGCAGTCAAGGTATTGATGCGGCGATGAGTGGAGCTAGAGGCTTTGGGCTTTATCGCAACTATGCTGGAGTACCAGTCATTGGAGTGTATCGCTGGCTAAATGGCCAAGGCCTAGCCTTAGTAGTTGAGATGGATCAGGAAGAAGCATTTGCTCCAGCTCGTCAGATCGCAGGGACAATCATGCTGGTGGGACTGGGGTCAGTGGGAACACTATTGATTGGAGTGTATTGGTTGATGCGAGAGTTAAAAATGTCTCGTGAACAGTTAGAAAATTACAGCCGTCAATTGGAGGTAAAAGCCCAAGAAGCCGAAGCTGCAAATCTTGCCAAAAGCGAATTTCTGGCCAATATGAGCCACGAACTCCGTACCCCCCTCAACAGTATTCTCGGCTTTACACAGCTCATGACTCGCGATCGCTCTTTGAGTCCTAGTCAGTTAGAACATCTAGAAATAATTAATCGTAGTGGTGAGCATTTGCTGACCTTGATCAATGACGTGTTGTCAATGTCCAAAATTGAGGCCGGACGAACAACACTAAATGAAAATAGTTTTGACTTGTATTCTCTACTTGACTCTTTTGTGGAGATGTTACGACTCAAAGCAGAATCCAAGGGCTTACAGCTAATCTTTGAGCGTACCCCAGAAGTCCCGCAATATGTACTTACAGACGAGAGTAAATTGCGTCAAGTCTTGATAAATCTCCTTGGTAACGCCATCAAATTTACTGAAGAAGGTGGTGTTATTTTGCGAGTCGGAATCAAGCAAGAAGCAGAAGCAAGACAAGATTCTCAGTCCCCATCCTACTTGTTACATTTTGAAGTCGAAGACACTGGGCCTGGTATTGCACCAGATGAACTAGAGAAGTTATTTAAACCTTTTGTTCAAACGGAAACTGGTCGAAAATCTCAACAAGGAACCGGTCTTGGTTTAACTATTAGCCAACAATTTGTGCGCCTGATGGGGGGAAACATCTCTGTTAGCAGTACTTTAGAGCAAGGAACGATTTTTGCTTTTGATATCAAGATTAGCCCAACAGAAGTAGCTAAAGTTAAAACTCGACAGCTAAAACGACGAGTGATTGGTTTAGAGCCTAATCAACCAAAGTATCGGATCTTGGTAGTTGAAGATAAATGGGAAAATCGCCTACTCCTAGTCAAGATGCTGACATCACTTGGCTTTGAGGTACGTGAAGCTGAAAATGGTCAAGAAGGGGTAAATCTCTGGGAAACTTGGGAACCTCACCTGATTTGGATGGATATGCGGATGCCTGTGATGAATGGGTATGAAGCCACTAAACAGATCAAAACCCATTTAAAAGGTCAGGCTACCATCATCATTGCTCTGACTGCTAGCGCCTTTGATGAGGAACGATCTGTAATTTTATCTACAGGCTGTAACGATTTCGTACGTAAGCCATTCCGAGAGGAAGTAATTTTGAATAAGATGGCTCAATATTTAGGAGTACGCTATATATATGAGCAAAAAGCCCTTAAAGTAGATGAATTTGGCGAAAATTCAGAGATTGAGTGTTGCTCATTAAAAGAGGTACTGACTCGGATGCCCTCTGAGTGGGTGGCAAAGCTACACCAAGCGGCACTGTGTACCGATGAAAAGCTGATTTTCAGCTTGCTTGAGCAAGTTCCTCAAGAATCTGTCCATCTGGCAAACACCCTGGCTGATTGGGTCAATAACTTTCGTATTGATAAAGTCATTGATTTAACACAATCAGAAGAGAATGGATAATCATCTTCAGTTATTTAAAGCAAATATTCTAGTTGTTGACGATACACCCGATAATTTGCGGCTTTTATCCGCCATGCTCACTCAGATGGGGTATGAAATTCGCAGAGTGATCAATGGACAAACAGCGTTGAAGACAGCGCAAGCCGCCCCACCTGATCTAATTTTGCTCGATATCATGATGCCGGAGATGAATGGGTATGAAGTCTGTCAACATCTCAAAGCTTCGGAGAAAACCTGTGATATTCCGGTGATTTTTATTAGTGCTTTAGATGAGGTACTCGACAAAGTTAAAGCCTTCGCCGTTGGTGGGGTAGATTATATCACCAAACCGTTTAGTGAAGAAGAAGTTTTTGCTCGTGTAGAGAATAACCTGACTATTCGGAGGCTGCAAAAGCAACTCACCGAGCAAAATATCCGGTTGCAAAAGGAAATTTGCGATCGCCAAAAAGCAGAATTAGCACTGCGACTCAGCCAGTTTTATTTAGATAGGTTTAAAGACTCAATATTTTTTATTAATTCAGATGCTCAAATTGTCTATGTGAATGAAGCAGCTTGCCAAACTCTTGGCTATTCACGCGAACAACTGCTAACTATGACTGTTCACAATATCGATCCAAATTTTCCAGCGGCTACTTGGTGCTTACAATGGCAAGAACTCAAACACAAAGGCGCTTTCACCTTTGAATCTATTCACCAAACTCAAGATGGTCGAGATATCAGAGTAGAAATAAACCTCAATTATCTAGAGCTAAATGGACAGGGATATCATTGTGCCAGCGTCCGCGATATCACTACTCGCCCACAGCAGAACAACTAGACCATTGTAGAGACGTTGCAATCATTAATTGAATCGGTATGAGAGCAGGGATTCATGCCAGAGGCCTATTGACTTCATCCATATATATTGAGAAGCTAATAGTTAGCTTACCTAAATAAAAGAAGTGCATCAAACTTGTGACAATAATGACAGGACAAGCAAATCGGTCAGAACCGCCTGAGTGCGGTACAAGACCGATCATTCTAGAAACTCAGGGACTCACACGCCGCTTTGGCAAGGTAACTGCCGTTGATCACCTGAACATATCTGTGGAACAAGGTGAAGTATTTGGCTTGCTTGGCCCCAATGGAGCTGGCAAGAGTACAGTTATTAAAATGCTGACAACTTTGCTGCCTTTGAGTACTGGTAAGGCAATCCTGGCTGGTTATGACGTGACTCGTCAAGCCACTGCTGTTAGACGGGTTATTGGCTATGTGCCTCAAGCCCTCTCTGCTGATGGCAGCCTTACAGGTTACGAAAATCTCTTAATTTTTGCCAAGCTGTACGAAATTCCCTGGAAGAGACGCGATCGCCAGATCCGTGATATGTTGGCGTTCATGGATTTACAGGATGCCGCAAACCGCCTAGTACGAACTTACTCCGGTGGCATGATCCGCAAGCTGGAAATAGCCCAATCAATCTTACATCAACCCCGAATTTTATTTCTTGATGAGCCGACCGTAGGACTAGATCCAATAGCTCGGACTCAGGTATGGAAACTTGTGCAACAACTCTGTGTAGATTACGGCACAACCATATTTTTAACAACCCACTTTTTAGAAGAAGCCGACAGTCTATGTAACCGAGTAGCGATTATGCAGCAAGGTAAAGTTATGACTACAGGTACACCCAATGACTTAAAAGCCTCTCTAAATCAGCCTAACGCAACCTTGGATGATGTGTTTATTTACTATACAGGCGACCAATTAGCATCAGGAGTTAACTACCGTGAAACCGCAAGAAACAGACGTGCTGCTCAGCGGTTGGGTTGAGCCGCTACCTATTCGCCTAACCAATCTGATCTCTGCAATTCATGAGCTAGTTACAAAATCTTTTGTAATTGCAGAACTTGAAGTACGGAAACTGCGACATGATCCCACAGATTTAATTGTCCGAGCCGTACAACCAGTACTATGGTTACTTATCTTTGGACAAGTGTTCTCCCGCACTAAAGCGATTCCCACAGGGAATTTACCTTATTTAGACTTTATGGGCGCTGGCATATTAGCACAGAGTGTATTGTTTGTGGCAATTTTCACTGGTGGAATGACGCTGATTTGGGAGCGTGATTTAGGAATTGTGCATAAATTCCTGGCTAGCCCTACACCGCGTGTGGCCATGGCGTTAGGCAAAGCAATAGCATGTGGAGTACGGTGCTTACCACAGGTAGTATTCATTTATGGATTGGCATTGTTGTTAGGTGTCAAACTCAATCTCAATCCCCTGGCAATTCTGAAAGTGCTAGTGATAGTTATGCTGGGAGCAGGTTGCTTTTGTACTTTTTCATTAATTATTGGCTGTGTGGTAAAGTCACGAGAACGGATGACAGGAATTGGGCAATTGTTAACCATGCCGTTATTTTTTGCCAGTAATGCTATTTATCCCATCTCACTGATGCCAAATTGGTTAAAGTTTATTTCCCGTTTGAATCCCTTGACTTATGAGGTTGACGCCTTACGCGGTACAATGCTGCTGAATGGCACTAGCCTCTATGGTTTTGGTCTGGATTGTACAATTCTCTTGGTAACATTAATAGGCTTAACGATTATCTGTGGAAAACTTTATCCACGGGTAGCAATGTAATTAGGAGAATAACCGCCCCATGAACTTGGATAAACCCGCTAAAGGTGCAAATTCCCAAGAATGTGCTGCTAGAGTAATGGATACAGTTCCATTGGTGATGCGGTTTATCCGAGCAGATATGCGTGTTCACAGCGCTGCTTTTTTATCTATACCTCAGTTGCGATCGCTGGCATATATCAACCGAAATCCAGGAGCCTCAATATCGGAACTGGCAGAACATCTAGGTGTTACTTGTGCCACAGCATCCGCCACAACAGAACGCTTGGTACAACGCAACCTGGTAGAACGCAGTGATCATCCTCAAGAGCGGCGGCGGGTTATCCTGAAGCTGACTGAAGATGGCAAGCACCATCTTAAACAGTCCCAAGATCAAACTCGTGCTCATATTTCCGATCTATTGAAAGATCTTACAGAAGAACAAATTTCCAATATTGAAGAAGGTTTAGCTCTACTCAAAAATGTCTTCGAGCAAACGGAACTGAAATCTCCAGATCCCTAACTGGTTAGATCCCCGACTTCTTAAAGAAGTTGGGGATCTAACAGCCCATATGTTACATCTCAAGCACCTCACGTACTAGAGACGCCAATTTCTCAGCACTATCGGGAACAGCGATCGCTTTTGCTTTCTCTGCCATTTTTGCCAACTCATCTGGCGATCGCAACAAATTCAACACCTGAGTTTGCAAGATTTCAGCTGTCAACTCCGATTGCTTAAACGTTAACGCTGCACCAGCTTTTGTAAATATGTCCGCATTGTAAGATTGATGGTCTTCCGCAGCAAAGGGGTAAGGAATCAAAATCGCTGGCGTTCCACACACCGCTAATTCTGTTAAGCTACCCGCACCGGAACGACTAATTGCTAAAGCAGCTCGCCGCAATAAAGCCGCCATGTTGTCGTAAAAGGACAACTCTATATACTGCGGATGTTTTAGATTGTCTGCTTCGGGATCGCGATCGCCAGTTAAATGCACTACATATGCACCAGCATCAAACCAAGCTTGAGCTGATTGGCGCACTAACTTATTCACTGCAACTGCACCCTGACTACCACCAAAAACGACAATCAAGGGAGCATTATCAGGAATGGGTAAATCTAGTGGTGGATTAAATCCTGCATCTGAGAATTGCGTTAGCGTAGCTCCTCTGAAAGAGGCTCGCACGGGAGTACCTACGTAGACATTTTTGGCACGAGGTAAATACTTAGTAGCTTCTGTAAATCCTAGAGCTACCGCACTGCACCAAGGGCCAAAAAAGCGAGTCACTTTACCTGGTAAAGCATTAGATTCGTGGAACACTACAGGTAAACCGAGGGAACGCGCCGCGATCACGGCTGGCCCTGCAATATAACCTCCTGTAGTAAACACTCCTTGAAAATTTCCCTGTTTGAGAATTCGCCTAACTTCCAGAATCGAACTGATGAGTTTACCCAAGATGCGGATAGAGGAGAGTCCAAACCCTTGCTGAAACCCTTCAACTGCAATAGTATGCAAAAGATACTGTTTGGGGACAAGTTGAGTTTCTAGGCGATTGGGTACGCCCAGCCATTCGATTTCATAATCTGGCAGTTTTTCGGCCAGTGCGATCGCTGGAAATAAGTGTCCACCAGTCCCACTGGCAGCTATTAGTAATTTTATCGGTGCGTTTGCCATCAAACCTCTACCGTTTAGCGCCTAGCTTAACTAAGATAAAACAATTTCCCTACCTTTCTACTCAAATCAGTAAACTCTTACCAATGAATAACATTATTGCCTTATTAGTGAGATGCCAACTAAGATTTCCCGTTAATATCTGGTTGATTTTGTTCCTACTGACACTTGGTTTCAGCAGTAGTTGGCAACGTGCTCAAGCTAATACACCACGACAATTAGTTAAATCTGGGGAACTTGCTCAACGTAGTACCGCCCAAAATGCACCCCTGGAACTGAAAAACCTGTTGACGCAAATTGATGCAGCTGCTAGTAAAGGCGATGTCAAAGGGGTGATGCAATTCTACGGTACTAATTTCATTCATGGGGATGGATTAAATCGCCAAACTTTGGAAAAAGCTTTAACTTCACTCTGGCAAAGATATCCAAATTTACGATACAGCACACAGCTACGCTCTTGGAAATCTGAAGGTAATGCGATCGTCGCCGAAACAGTAACTAATATCACTGGCTTGCCCTCTGCCAATAGTAATAATGTAGCTCTCAACGCCTCAATTACATCGCGTCAACGCCTTACAAATGCAAAAATCGTCCGCCAAGACATTTTGGCAGAACGCACCTTACTAACCTCTGGTAGCAAGCCACCCCAAATTGACTTCAAATTACCTCAGCAGGTGAGAGTCGGTCAAAAGTATAGTTTTGATGCGATCGTCCAAGAGCCACTGGGTGAGGATTTTCTCCTCGGAACAGCTTTGGAAGAACCGATTCAACCAAATAAATATCTCAATCCTACAACAGTAAATTTGGAATTACTTACATCTGGTGGACTTTTTAAAGTAGGACAAGCACCATCTACCCCTGGTAGCCAATGGGTTTCTGCGGTAGTTCTCCGAGGCGATGGTCTGACAATGGTAACTCAGCGCTTGCAAGTCGTGAAAAAGTGAGCATCGATTCAGTAATTGCAAAAACCTGATTTCTTTTCAGTAAAACGACCAATTTTCATTGACTGTAGAGACGTTGCAATGCAACGTCTCTACGAAATAATCGGTTTTTCTCGCCCCTATCTTGAATACTGAATCGGTGTTCTAGTTGAGTTGCAAATTCGCGTGAGTTCTATATTATTGGACAATTGGAACTGGACTCTTGACTTTTGACTAATAATGATTTCTGTACAAAATAAAATTATTTTGATTACTGGTGCAAGTAGTGGTATTGGTGCTGCTTGTGCCAGAATCTTCGCGGGTGCGGGTGCGAAACTGATTTTGGTGGCGCGGCGGTGGTCACGTTTGCAACAGTTAGCAGATGCACTTACAAAAGAATTCAGCATTGAGATTCATTTACTACAGCTAGATGTGTGCGATCGCGCTACTGTTGAATCTGCTATTTCTACCCTACCGCCTGCTTGGTCTGACATTGATATCCTAATTAACAATGCTGGTCTGAGTCGCGGTTTAGACAAGTTGCACGAAGCTAACTTCCAAGACTGGGAAGAAATGATTGATACTAACGTTAAGGGTTTGCTTTATCTGACTCGTTATATTGTTCCTGGAATGGTAAGTCGTGGTCGCGGTCATGTGGTAAATCTAGGTTCCATCGCCGGACATCAAACCTATCCTGGTGGTAATGTTTATTGTGCTACTAAAGCTGCTGTCAGGGCAATTTCTGAAGGCTTAAAACAAGACCTGTTAGGAACCCCTATACGCGTAACTTCTGTTGACCCAGGTATGGTAGAGACAGAATTTAGCGATGTCCGCTTTCATGGTGATACTGAACGTGCCAAAAAAGTTTACCAAGGAGTTACTCCCCTCACTCCAGATGATATAGCTGATGTGATATTTTTCTGCGTCACGCGATCGCCTCATGTCAATATCAACGAAGTCGTACTTATGCCAGTTGACCAAGCTAGCGCCACGTTGGTTAATCGACGAACATAAAAGTACCTATATTTAAGAAGATAAGGTTGCTAAACCCATGCAAAACACTGCCAACGTTGAAAAAATTAGGGTGACAGCACTCACAGCCATTAACACAGCAAAAATTCTCACAATTGTCTGCTTGGTGGCTTTTGCTGTCGTCTTCGGTATCCAAGACTTTCGACAGATTATCTATCTCTGTCTGCATATTAGCTATTGTCTCTGGTGGCTAGTGGAACAGTGGTTTTATCCCCAGCGACGACAGATATTTAATGAACCTATGGGGATTAGTGGGTTCGTCTCTGTATTATTTTTTATTGGGCTTTTGTATGCCCTACCGGGATATCTGGCATTTACCAATCCCGTTCCCCTATCAATGACGGCGATTGCAATAGCACTGCCGCTGTATACTTTTGGGACGCTGATCAATGCCACCGCTGATGTCCAAAAGCTTACCGCTAAGCAGTACGGTGCGGGGCTGGTTCGTGATGGGATTTGGCGATTTTCTCGTAATATTAATTACTTCGGCGATTTGCTGCGGTATCTAAGTTTTAGTGTTGTGGCTGGTTCGCCTTGGGCTTATTTTGTGCCAGTAGCAGTCTTATTTACTTCTCTCCAACGTATGTCCCAGAAAGACCAGTCAATGTCCGCCAAGTATCCAGACTATGCCGAGTACCAACAATCCAGCGTTCGCTTGATTCCGTTTATTTGGTAATTCTCTTGATATGCAGATTTAATTGAATAATTAATCATTCCAAAGATATATTTTTATCAATCGCAGACATTTTTCCGCCTGCGATTGATAGTTGCAAATCATAATCAGTTCGACTATGATTTGTATAGAAAATTGGATAAAGAATCCCAGGTATGGAAAGCCTTGTAATCGGTGCGATCGCTAGTTTAGGTGCAGGACTTGCCACAGTCATCGGTGCCTTGCCAGTTTTATTACCAATAAATCTCACACAGCGAGTGCAGGGAATCATGCTGGGGTTTGGTGGAGGAGTGATGTTAGCAGCAACATCATTTTCGTTAATTGTGCCAGCAAAAGAAGCAGCAACAGCTCAAGGTCAATCCCAAGCTAGTGCAGCTTTAATTATTGTTGCGGGGATGCTGCTAGGCGGAGTTTTTTTGCAACTGGCGCATCGGTTTTTACCTCACGAACATTTTTTTAAAGGACAAGAAAATGTTCGCCGTAATAACCTCCAGCGAATTTGGCTATTTATTGCTGCAATTACTATTCACAACTTCCCAGAAGGTTTGGCTGTAGGAGTTAATTTTGCTAACAACATCAGCGATGGTATACCTGTAGCTTTGGGAATTGGTTTACAAAACATCCCAGAAGGTTTAGTAGTGGCATTATCTTTAGTATCAGAGAAATATTCACCAGGTTATGCAGTGTGGATATCTCTGCTTACAGGTTTAGTTGAACCAATTGGCGGCTTGATTGGTGTAGGTGTGGTGAGTGTTGCTAATTTTGTCTTACCTTGGGCGATGGCGTTTGCAGCGGGAGCAATGTTATTTGTGATTAGTGATGAAATCATCCCCGAATCTCATCGCAAAGGCTTAGAGAAAGAAGGAACTATTGGTGTAATGTTGGGCTTTGTAGTCATGATGTTTTTAGATATTGCTTTAGGGTAACGCGTTTATTAACCATGTCTCAAGCTAAAGTATTCATCACTCGTCGCCTTCCTGTAGAATTAGAGCAACTGCGATCGCACGCTTGGGTCGAAGTCTGGACAGAACGCCAGCCGCCTCCTTATGAAGTTTTATTAGAAAAGGTCAAGGAAATAGATGGGTTACTGTGTCTGCTGACTGACCGAATTGATCGGCAACTGATAGAATTGGGAACTTTCAAAGTCATCAGTCAAATGGCGGTTGGTTACGATAACATCGATATCGCTGCCGCTACTGCACGACAGATTCCAGTTGGTCATACGCCCGGTGTATTAACAGATGCTACCGCAGATTTTACTTGGGCGCTATTGATGGCAGCAGCACGGCGAGTAGTAGAGGCGGATCGGTTTACGCGTGCAGGTTTGTGGCAGACTTGGGAGCCAGATTTGTTGTTAGGGCCGAATGTCACAGGTGCTACTTTGGGTATTGTTGGTTTTGGGCGGATTGGTCAAGCGGTTGCTCGTCGTGCTAAAGGGTTTGAGATGAAAATTTTGTACACAAGTAAACATCAATGCAACCCCGAATTAGAACAATCCCTTGGTGTGGAGTTTGCTACGTTAGAATACTTACTGCAAGAATCAGACTTTGTTACCCTGCATACTCCATCTGCTGAGGATACCAATCATCTTTTTAGCGATCGCCAATTTCAGATCATGAAGCCGTCCGCTATCCTAATAAATACGGCGCGGGGATCTGTAATAAATCCAGATTCCCTGTATCGCGCACTATCAAGTGGACAAATTGCCGCTGCTGCTGTGGATGTCACAGAACCAGAACCAATTCCCACTGATAGCCCATTGCTGACTTTAGATAATCTGATTATCACGCCTCATATTGGTAGCGCCAGCCGCCAAACACGCTCAAAAATGGCAGCAATCGCGATTGCTAACTTAATAGCTGGACTTACAGGCGATCGTTTGCCTGATTGCGTCAACCCTGAAGTTTATTAATAGTCAATAACCTCGCTCCGAGACGTTGCATTGCAACGTCTCTACACGCATGAAATTTGTACAAACAATCTTTAACTAAACTGTGTTGTGCTATAGTCGCGGATCAACAGGTTCGCTCTCTAGCGCCAAAATCCCGAAAACACATTCATGAACACGGCGCAGCGGAGTATGAGAGACAAATCGCTCCAAAGCTTCAACACCTAGAGCAAATTCTCGCATCGCCAGAGAACGCTTGAGAGATAATCCACGCTGGCGCAGACGTTGCAGATTTTCCGGCGCTGAGTATTCCACACCGTAGATAATCCGCAGATATTCTCGTCCGCGACACTTCACCGCAGGCTGCACAACGCCGCGACTACCTTGGACAATGAATTGCATGGGCTTGACAACCATACCTTCACCACCCGCAGCAGTAAGTTCTTCCCACCAATGAATACCCTCCGCCTGGCTGCTGGGGTCAGTCAAATCTATCACTTTATAGGCAGTCGCTAGGAGCAAGGCGGGGTCTGATTGGCAGATTTTGGCAATTTGCTCCATGTGCCAGCGATGGTCTTTGTCGATGTGGGCTGCTCCCTCTGTTGCCAGAATGTGGAAGGGTGCGAGCTTTAGACCAGAAATATCAGTGACAGACCAACAGTAGCGGCGGTAGGCGGTGATGTACTGATGCGCCATCTCTGCACGTTGCTGGTAGTGACTGAGTTGAGTACTAACTTCAACGTTGCGATCGCTTGCTTGTTGCAATAAGCTAACAGCATCATTAAGAGCAAGGCGGGACGCTACTCCCACAGGTGCATACTGTTCTTGCAGTAGTCCCTGTGCTTTAGCTGACCAAGGCATCAATTCACAGTCTAAACACACCCAGTCTGTATTAAATTCTTCCCAAAAGCCGCTTTGGCTAAGGGCAGCATTCACCCGCGTCAATAGTTCCGTCTCCAATGCTGGATTATCAAAGAAACGCCTTCCTGTGCGGGTGTAGCAGATGCCGATACCTTCATCTACCACACCAAAACGTTTCTTGGCAGCGACTAAATCCCGGCAAATAACCACCACCGCCCGTGAACCCATGTGTTTTTCTTCGCAAACTACTTCAGTAATTTCCTGTTGGTAGTAGGCAAAAGCTTGTGCTGGGTGTTCCAAATATCCCAGTGTTGAGGATGTTTCCACAGGGGACATGGTGGGAGGTAGATAAATTAGCCATTTGGGATTAGCAGCAAAACGGCTCATCACCTCTAAAGCTGCGATCGCATTTTCTTCCCGAATGGTAATGTTGGGCTTAAGTCGCGTGTTGATCAGGCGCTTACCCAATACGTCTTCAATGTGCAGAACATCATCAAGTTCTTGCTGAGATGTGCGTTGGGGCATGGCAGTGCCGTGCCCGTACAGAGGTTTCACAGGTTCACAGTAGGTCTGAGCAGCGGGTACGCTCACTAATTCCTTTTCTGGATAGCGGAGGGCGGTGAGTTTGCCACCAAAAACGCAGCCTGTATCAATATCAATAGTGTTATTTAGCCATTCTGCTTCTGGTACTGGCGTATGTCCGTAAACCACCATCGCCTCACCTCGATATTCTCCCGCCCAGTTATAGCGGACGGGTAAGCCAAACTCATCAATTTCGCCAGTGGATTCGCCATACAAGGCAAACTCGCGCACCGCACCAGAACCGCGTCCTTGCATTTCCTGTTTCATCCCCGCGTGAGCCACCACTAACCGCCCATCATCTAGGAGGTAGTGACTGATTAAGGAATCCAGAAATTTTTGCAGTTCTTTGGTGAAGGGTTCACGCACTTCATCGGGTAACGCCTCAATCTCAGTTAGGGTTTGCTCCAACCCATGATTGACTCGGACATTTTTACCTCGTAGTTTCCGCAACAGCTTGTTTTCATGATTACCAGGAACGCAGAGAGCCGTACCAGCAGTAACCATGTTTCGCACCAGTTTAACTGTATCTAAGATACGCGGGCCACGGTCTACCAAATCGCCCAGAAAAACAACTTTGCGTCCTTGGGGATGGTGGTAAGTGGGAGTGTCCCAGAGTGAAGATGAGAGAGTAGATTCTTCCCCCCTGCCTTTCTCATAGCCTAATTGTTGGAGTAATGTTTCAAGTTCATCACAACAGCCGTGAATGTCACCGATGATGTCAAAGGGGCCGTGTTCGTGTTTGAGGTTATTCCAGAGGGGTTGGCGTTCGATTTCAACGGCTTCAACTTCTGCTAGAGAGTTGAGAGTGTAGACATAGCGGAAACCTTCTTTTTCCAAACCACGCAGAGAACGCCACAACATTTGGCGATGACGCCGTACCACGTGGGGGCCAAAGGAGCGATCGCTCCTTTGTTGGTTGCGTTCATGGCATAATTCTTCTGGTAGGTCAAGGACGATCGCGATCGCAAAGCAATGATATTGTCGTGCCATTTGCAGCAGAATTTTACGGTCTTCCATCTGCACGTTGGTAGCATCAATTACAGTCAGTTTAGCTGCTGCCAGACGTTTGGCAGTAATGAAGTGCAGCACCTCAAAGGCGTCTTTGGTAGCAGACTGGCTATTTTCGTTATTGGAAACTAAGCCGCGACAAAAGTCTGAGGATAAGACTTCAAAGGGTTGAAAGTGTTTACGGGCAAAGGTTGATTTACCGGAACCAGAAGCACCGATGAGGATAATTAGGGAAAGTTCGGGAATAGTGATTTTCATAATTTTTTTAACTAACCGCTAAGAGCGCATTTGCGGAGCGTCTGTCTGCGACACGCTGCACGAACGTAGAGAAGAACACAAAGGATGAAATTACGAATTATTATGATGTTCGCCAAATCATTGATAATAAGCTGCTTGTAGTGAGGACTTCAGTCCCCAAAGTTAGGACTAAAGTCCTAACTACAAACGAACATTTTTATTCAGCTTGATTAACCGGACATGATATTACGGCTAAACACTGCCATCTGTGTCGGTGAACCTACTTCTAAGTCTTCCGTCCCTACAGGTTGAAATTGCACAATGTAGCCAAAGCTTTCTGCTACCCGATTTGCCCAGTTTTGAAACTCTGCACGCGTCCATTCAAAGCGATGGTCTTTGTGTCGCAGTTTTCCAGCGGGGAGGTTCTCAAATTTGATGTTGTACTCAATATTGGGCGTTGTCACCACCACCGTTTTGGGTTGAGCAAACTCAAACAAAACCCGCTCAAATGCCCCTAGACGCGGCAAATCGAGATGCTCTATTACCTCAATCACCGTAGCAGCATCATAGCCACTAAGGCGTTTATCTTGATAAGTGAGTGCGCCTTGTAATAATTGCAGACGTTCCCACTGGTTACGGGAAAGACGCAAGCGGTCTAATCTTTCTTTAGCAACTTCTAACGCCCTAAAAGAAACATCAATACCTGTAATCTGCTCAAAAGAGCCGTCTTTAAGCAGGTTTTTCAGTAAAGTGCCTTGACCGCAACCTAAATCAATCACCCGCTTTGCACCGTTTTGCTTCAAAGCAGCAATTACCGCATTCATCCGCTGCTGATTCAAACTAATGGGCTTTTCTACTGCTGCTTCTTCCTCAGCGTGGCTTTCCTCAGTACTATCAGGGTCAAGATTATCTTCTTCTGCTAATTGGGCTAAAGCCAGACGAGTTAAGCGATGCTGTCGTTTTAGGTAACGCTTGGTAATTTGTTCTCGCGCTGGATGTGTAGTTAACCAACCTTCGCCATGACGCAGTAACTTTTCGATTTCCTCATCGCCTACCCAGTAATGTTTATCGTCATCCAATACTGGAATTAAAACGTAGAGGTGACTTAACAAATCGCTTAAGGGCAAAGTGTGCTGAAGTTTGACAGTAAAGTATTGGCTCTGCCCCCATTCAGGGAATTCCTCATTTAAAGTGTGACCTTGGGCACTCACGCTATAACCCAACGGCTCAAACAGTTCCCGCAAAAAACTTTCACCACCACGACAGGGTAAAACAGAGAGTTTTGCTGTCAAAGGAATAGGAGTTTGCACCAGTTCTGGACGGTCTTTGCAGCGACCTCCTAAAGCTGTGCTAAATACTTGAGCGATCGCTACACTTAAAAATGAAGAAGCAACATAAGGGCGATCGTTTACATATTGTTCCAGCCTAGCACTGCGTCCCCGCACCAATTTCACAGGGTCAACATCCAACAGCAACGCTACCATACATTGCTGTGCGTTAGCTTCCGGGTAAAAGACATGCGCCTGTCCAAAAGAAAGAGAAAAAGACTGACAGCGGTCGGGGTGTTTATGCAACAAATAGCCTAACTCTGTTGCTGGGGAGTGTGTCGTTGCGATCGTTAGCAGCATTCACTTGTGCAAAGGTTAAGGATAAGGGAAGAAGTAGTAAATACTGCTCAAGGATAAGCGATTACGGAAAATATTACCCTGTTTGCTTCCATTCAACACTCAGAACTGTTCAGCAGTCCGCCCATGCGCTAATTTCATAACTCTTCAGAACTTACGCACTCAGATCCCCCAGCCCCCTTAAAAAGGGGGCTTTATAAATTCCTCCCTTTTGAAGGGGGGCTAGGGGGGATCTAGGTTTCAGCCTTCAGTGCGTAAGTCCTACTCTCAATTTCTTCCAGAGAACGAAAGACGAGACTATAAAAGACTCGTCCACGAATATCAAAGATTCGTCCACGAATATCAAAAACTCGTCCACGAATATCAAAAACTCGTTCACGAATATCAAAGATTCGTCCACGAATATCAAAAACTCGTTCACGAATATCAAAGACTCGTCCACGAATATCAAAAACTCGTCCACGAATATCAAAGACTTGTCTACAAAGTTCTAAGGCTTGTCCACGAATATCAAAGACTTGTCTACAAATATCAAAGATTCGTCAACGGAGTTCTAAGGCTTGTCTACAAACTTTCTTCTTTCCCCCTGCCTTCCCTGCTCCCCCTGCCCCTCTACTCCCCTACCTTTACAAGCCGTTGAGGTATCAATTGATATAATCCATAAAAGCCCTGCGGCGTATTCATCCCCTCAATCAATCAACCCAGTGTTGGATTTACAGACAATTCTGAAATTCTATCAAGACCACAAGGACTTCATTAACAACCTGATTTCCGGTGGTCTGCCTGCGATGATACCTGTAGTTACAGCTTTCTTGTGGTGGTTGAAATGGCGACACCGCCAGCGTAGCATTCCCCCTTCAACTTTCCCCTTTCAGGTAATCAAGCCTCAGAGTCAAGATGTATTGCAGCGGATTCTCGGCGGAGATGATAACGATCCTTTGGCTGATAGAAATATTGCTTACCAAATACGGGTGACTAATCGCAATGTCTGTCGGGAATTAAAGCAGAAATTAGAAGAATCCCGCTGGGTATTGATTCTAGGGCAGAGTGGGTTGGGGAAAACGCGAGAAGCAACGGAATTGGCAAATCATCTCAACCAAGACGGCTGGACAGTTTTGTTCCTCAAGCCGGGGGAATGGCTGGATTTTCCAGCGCAGTTACCAACAGAGATTGGCGCAGACCGGAAATTACTATTTTTCCTAGATGATTTAAACCAAAAGATGCAGCGCGGGCGTGAGGAGATATCCCCAGAAGCAGAGAAAAGTCCTGTAGAAAAGTTTAAAGTGCCATTGCAAGAGCGACTACTGCAAGCGCTGGAGAAGTACGAGAAGTTTTGCGGTAAGGCAGAAATTCGGGTAATAGCTACGGCGCAAAATGAGAGAATCTCAGACTTTGAGGGGGAGCCAACCCATTGGGACAAACTCCAATGGGAGAAATACCCGCAGTTGTGGAATCGCTTTGCTGTTTACGAGTTAGAGAAACCGGAAGATGACGCAATCATTGGGGTGTTCAGTGAAACTATCCCCAACACAAATATTTCCGCCAAGGTTGAAGATTATTCTGTATTAGCTAAGCGCAATGACCGCACCTTTAGAAATGTGGTCGAGAATCTCCGCAGCTTGAAAAATAACCGACAACCTTTGAGCCTCAAAACTTATCGAGACAGCCTAAAAGACACTTGGGAAGAACGCTATAAAAAAGCTGTGCAGAAATATCCGACAAGCCGCTACATTTATGATGCTGTGGATTTGCTGGGAAAATTTGATATCAAACTTCAGCGGTTCACTGTGGAAGCGACAGCACAAATGTTAGCAGGTGGAAATTTTGAGCAGCAGTTACGCTATCGGTGGCAGATTCGCATTGCGACGAACTTCTTGATTCACAGTGAACGCATTTTAGAACCCCGTGACGGACAAGTTGAGGCGAAGGGGAAGCAGGTAGAAGCAGGAGAACACATATTACGGTTATCGCGGTTACTGCTAAAACTAGCAAAACGTTACCCCATACAGATGCAGGAATCACTGGTTAGTTTTGGTAATGAAGTTTCTTGCTTAGGTCGTTACAAAGAAGCATTAGCTAGCTTTGATAAAGCTATATATATCTCACCTGAATCTAATTCAATATGGTTTTCAAAAGGCAACGCGTTATTTTATTTAGGAAGATTTGAACAAGCCATTGCTGCTTATGAAAAAGCCATAGAATTCAAACTAGACTGCCACGAAGCTTGGTACAACCGGGGCATTACGCTGGATATTTTACTTAGAGAAGAAGAAGCGATCGCCTCTTACGATAAAGCCATAGAATTCAAACCAGACTATCACGAAGCTTGGAACAACCGAGGCTATACGCTATCTAATTTAGGAAGATTATCAGAAGCGATCGCATCTTATGACAAAGCTATAGAATTCAAACCAGACGACTGTGTATTCTGGTACAACCGAGGTATTGTCTTGGCTAATTTAGGAAGAAGTGAAGAAGCGATCACCTCTTACAATATAGCTTTAGAAATGAAACCAGACCATCACGAAGCTTGGTACAATCGGGGCTATACACTATCTAATTTAGGAAGATTTTCAGAAGCGATCGCCTCTTATGATAAAGCTATAGAATTTAAACCAAACTTGCACGAAGCTTGGAACAACCGGGGCAAGATACTATTTAATTTAGGAAAAGGTGAAGAAGCGATCGTCTCTTACGACAAAGCTATAGAATTTAAACTAGACAAGCATGAAGCTTGGAATAATCGGGGCTATGCGCTGGCTAATTTAGGAAAATTTGAAGATGCGATCGCCTCTTACGATAAAGCCATAGAATTTAAATCAGACTTGTACCAAGCTTGGTACGGTAAGGCTTGTTGTTATGGATTACAAGAGAATATTGAACAAGCTATCTCTAATTTACAACAAGCTATCAATCTAAATCTTGAAGAATGCCGAGAAAGAGTGAAAATAGACTCTGATTTTGACAGTATTCGAGATGATGAACGGTTTCAGGCATTGCTGCAAGAGTAAATTAGATATTGTCTCCAAAAATGGAAATCAAGTATGGTGTATCTGAAAAAATTCTTATTAATGTCTCCCAAGATACAAGGTACTGAGATATTCAAAGCATTAAAATTTATTTGTCTGTGCAAAGCTTGTGGGTTGGCATTGCAATGCCAACCCTACTGTGGTCTATTCTGTAGAGACGTTGCAATGCTCTACTAGGCGTTGCTGAATAAAGGGATGAATTAACTTATGCAGGTACAGTTTGATACTTCAAATAATGGAGTAACAATTTAATTGAGTATCTCAGCATTTGTTCTGACTTGGAATAACATAAAGTTTTTCGG
>JAHHHK010000053.1 GCA_019359395.1 Komarekiella atlantica HA4396-MV6 | reverse complement strand
GATTTATTGAGAATTAGAATCTGAGATACAAAATGCGTAGCCAAGAGAGAAACGTCTATGATTATGCTCCGTTGTTAAACTAAACAGTTTAGTTTGCACTTCATCACAGCTTCGCCAGCTCTACCCCTTGTAGAAGCATCATGAATTAAATTATCGGTAGGGGCAATGTATGCCTCATTTGGTCTTACTGTAAGTTTAACTACCGGGTATGAAGGATATTGTTTCATAAACTCGTTTCCTAATTCGGTTCCTCGATAATGCTTATGAATGTCTTTAGGAATTAACAAACCTAAAGCGTAAAACATATCTATCAAAGTTAAATTGATAAACAAAAAGAAGCGATCTTCACAACCCAAATTAATACATATGCGATTTCTTGATTTATGTCTACGTCTGAGAGGATATCTATCCCAACTATCTAAGTGCATACCGATATAAAGATTTTCGGATTGATTGTTGACGGAATTAACTGTCACTGTTTTCAATCCAGGCGGCTTAATATACAGACCTAATACTTTAAATCTATGTCTGAATAGACAATAGGGCATTAGATAGTTGCTAACTTCTACAATAACATTTTCAACTTCTGGATGTGTAACAACAGCTTGCCATTCTTCTAGTGCAATTGCAGGACTCTTCCTAACATTTTCTAGTATTGCTTCCAGTGGTGCTAAAACCTTATCAGGGATACGAATTAACCCTATATATTGATGTAAGTCCCACATGTTAATATTTACTAACTGTTCATTTATACCCAAGAGGGTTTTTTCTTCAATGTTTGGTTCTCTCCATGATTCTTTGGGCACGAAAGCACCTTTACAATATTTAATCTGAGCCAATGTCTGTTCAACTTCTGTTGACGTGCCTGAACTTAGAAAAATTCTATGTTTTTCAAAATCAATATCTGTTTGAAAAAAAATTTTAATTCCCTTCTGTAATTCTAAAGTCTTCTTAATTAACATTGATTTTATTTAGTAGTTATTTAGTCCAATTTTGAAAAATTATATTTTACTCAAACAGGAGAATCTAGTGTGGGTATAGCAGCTAGAGATTTAGACAAAGATCCAAGTTCCATATTGTTAAGACTACCTTTTATTGGATCAATAATTCCAGCTTGTATTAAACGTATTTCGATATGTTGTAAAACTTCTTTTTCTCTATGACAATAAATTCTACCTTGTTTATCAATCTGATTGTTTGGGATACTTAATTCCGCAACTGGGTAGCCACTACAGCTACCAAAAAATCGACATGATGTACAAGTAGAGATTATACGTTCTTCTGCTGCTGCTATTGCTTTTTGATGAGCAATTCCCAAAACTATCTCTTCCATAGCTGTAGTAAATAAATTACCATGACAAAAATTAGAATTGTAAGCATCTGCATAACTGTAAATATCGCCGTTGACATTTACTAAATAAACTGATTCCCATTCTAGTTTATTATAAAAATAAGGCTCGCAATTTGGAGTGTAATAATGAAGAATCTGTGCAATATACTCGATAAGTGGGCTAACTGCAACTAATTGATCGCTCTCCATCCATAAGTCAACTAAAGTACAAAAAGCTTTTAATACATCGTTGTCATCAATTTCAAATCCTGTATGTTGTCCATCGAATGCGCCCTTAAATAAAGGCAAAATCCGAAAAGAAATATTTCTACTTTCATAAAATTTATAAATTTCTCGAATATAAGGCAAATTCAATTTAGTTAAAACAGTAATACATGCAAAGAGAATATTTTCTTCTCTCAGACGATTCATATTATTTAACACAATTTTCTGAGAATCAGTATTAGCTTGATTGACGCGTAAGCCTCCAAACAAATCTACAGAAACACCAACACCATCAAAGCCACTTCTTAATAATTGAATATGTTTTTTACTAAGTAAAGTTAGATTAGTTTGTACACTATTTGTAATATTGCCTCTTAGTTCAGCAAAAATTTGTTGTTGCTGATCAAAGGTTTGCCAGTAATAATCTGGCGTTTGCAAGAGAGGTTCTCCACCATGCCAAATAAACTCAATTTCTACAGGATGCTCCAATTTTAGATAATAGCTAGCAATATGCTTGTACATTTGCTTTAATTGATCTAGCGTAATCGCTTCCCTATTACCAAGTTCTAAAAATTCATAGCAATAACGACATCGCAGGTTACAAAATTTAGAAGATTTAATAACAAATTGAACTTTCTTAGTCTTGGTTTCCATACCTTTTAATTTACTCCTTTTTTAATTAATCATTATTTATTTAAGTCTTAAAAATTGATTTTTTTATTTTTAAAAAATTATCTAACTTAAAATATAAAGCTATGATTAACTAACAACTATGCTTATAAATATTCAATTAATATTTAATCTATTCATAAATTCTATTCTACTACTCTCTTTGTACTACGGTATTGAAACCAACATTTTTTCAAGAAGTTTCAAAACCTTAAAATCTATTCTCTTGAAATAACGCAGCCTATAAGACCATTTTGTCTGTTATTAGAGTCCACAAAAAGAGCGAAGTCATACACATCTGTTATTTATTTTAAGAAAGCTATAGTAGGACTTAGACAAAAACCTGCTAGAAAAAAACATCAAACGTATATACAGAAGGACTTTGACATCGGTTTACCTAGTTTCTTAATATATCTAGTTTCAAGCATTTTTGAGCTTTTGATATATTCTTCTTCCCCTACATGCCTTTGAGGCTTGTTTCTGTCTCAAAAATGTCTAAGTCCCGATAGTACAAGCTTCTATGACTTGAGATTTACATACTAACGATACGGTCTTGGATCTAACTTTTCCTGTTATCTTTTGAGCGGATGAGATCGCTCCTTTCATCATCTCAAAGTTCTATTCTCTCGTCATTTATTGTCATTTGAAATCCTTACTCTTTCAAAATTTTACGACTTAACGGGGAAAGTCAGGTCTTGGATTTGGTATCGGACTACCTGGATTTGGTATCGGACTACCTGGATTTGGTATCGGACTACCTAGATTTGGTATCGGACTACCTGGATTTGGTATTGGTCTATCCCATGGATATCGTCCCCATGGATATCGTCCCCATGGATATCGTCTTTTTCTTGTTGGAACAGATTGTATAAATGAGCCAGGGTCACCACTGAAGTCCTGAAATGAGTTTGAATTTGCCAGCAGTTCTGTTTCTTGGACAATTAGTGATTCTAGTTTTTCAGCTAAAATCGGGGAAAATTCAATAGAAGGTATAGAGTTTATAGCTTCTTGGGAAGGAACAGTAGGACTAGAGTTTACTGCGCTGGCTGGATTGTCGAGTAAAAAAGATATTGCGATAATCAATAATAGAGACAGACGAGTTGATAACTGATTGGGGAAAGAATTCATACGAAAATCTCCTTGCAAATTTAGCTAGATACTTATGATACTACTAAGCAAAAAAGACAATTTTACTTTACTGCTCTCTTTATGAGATTTAATAATCAAGCCAACAGTAATTAAGCAGTAAAGGTTAGGTCGATATTGACTTCCACTATCGTCGGTAGTAGTTAGAGAAGACTGGTTTATTAATGTATAGCTTTTTGATAGTCATGGTATATCTACCTCCACTAGATTATATTCACTGCCTTATCAGTCGCTATTATTTATAACGAATGAACCATTGAAAATATTCCAAAACTGACAAAATAAATTCTGAACTTTACAACATACATGTTGTATACAGAAATATCACAAAAGAAATGACACTAAATAGCTAAAGCTGACTTTTCCCGTTAAGTCTTGAAAGGCTTAGTAGTAAAGGATTTAAAAAACAGCTAGGTTGGGCAATTAATTATATACATATGCCCTATGGAAAACAGCAAAAAATTTTATTAGAACTTACGCATTGACGCAAAATACAACGTATGCATAGCTAGAAAAACCACATTTGTCATCAGGAACATTGCTGTGCCCCTACAGTGCGACTTTACCTATCATCAAAAAACGATTAATAAAAACCTGAAACGACCTCTTTTCTTGAATACATACCATGATTAATTCGTACAGTGCGTAAGTCTTATTTATGGAAATTGGGTCAAATTGAAATTGGGTTAGAAACTTTAGTCGCCACCAATGAACGAATTCAAAAGCGAGTAAAATTTACCATTTTTCTCTATTCACGCAACAACGCCCTTTACAGGGTACAAGATAAACTCTTTTGATGGATCGATAGGCGGCGAATTTATAGGCTTACGAGCAGGAGGTTTAGGTTCCTGTGGCCACCATGAATCAAAAAACCATCCACCTTTAATGACTTCAGCTTCTTTAGACGTAAGTTCTTCAAGATAAGGAAGATTGCTAATCATTGTTAAATACTCCTTTGTTAAGAATGAGCAGTTTCTATTTCTTATTAACCTTTTTGCATCAGTCTTTGGAAAAAGCAATTGCTGCAAGGCTTACGAAACTTCGTATCCCAAGTTTTAGCTAGAATTTTTGAATTTCTATTAGAAAATAAATCCTCAAACTTTATTAAGTCATAGTTTAAGTTTCCTGCTTTGATCATTGTTTTGTGAAAGAGATGAAAGAAGGTTAATTAACTTACTTTAAAAGAAGTTATTGGAAACATTCTCCCTAAGAGTACTAACGTCACTAAAAGATGAGGAACCTGCTCCCGTAAAATATACTAGATTCTTACTGCCTACACATCTTGCAAAAACTACATTGTCACCACTATATGCATACCAAGTCTGAGGGTTAGCATATTGAGCATTAAGTCCCGACCGTAATATTGCAAGTCTTGCCGTATTTTCGCAGTCGTTTTGAGTAAGTGAAGTATCTTTCCAACTAGTAGACCATGCAACTCCTCCAGTAACTAGTGATGATTCTAT
Organism: Komarekiella atlantica HA4396-MV6; assembly: GCA_019359395.1. Lineage (GTDB taxonomy): Bacteria > Cyanobacteriota > Cyanobacteriia > Cyanobacteriales > Nostocaceae > Komarekiella > Komarekiella atlantica. The sequence goes on along the minus strand of JAHHHK010000053.1, from coordinate 27,191 downwards.
ATCAGATAGTTCTCTAAATCCTTTGGTATCATTTAATTCTGCGTAGGGATTAATAGTCTGTTTAGCTCTTGACATTTCGTTTCCTCCGTTATGACAAAGCTGAGTAAAAATTTTATGTTTTAGATGGTTGTGAAACTATTTATAATGAATAGTTTCTATTCTTTATAACGAAGATCTAATAGAGAATATTCCAAAACTAGCAAAGGATTTTGAAACCTATCAAAAAGTGAAAATATTAAGAACTGTAGCAAGAGAAATGATAAGAGTCTTGTTTTTGCGATTCTTCTCCCTTTTTCAGAGTAATTCCCAACTCGCGGTAGCTTAAATAACCTCTGTAACAGGTATAGTTCACTTGATTCCATTTGAGTTCAAGTTTTTCGTTTAAAAGTCCTAATCGTCCAGCACCAGCCAGGTATTGCTCTCTGCTTGCATTAAATTCTCGCCCTCCAGAGAAGAGTTGCTGTTCTGCTGTAGATAACTCTAAAATTAAATCAGATGTAATATTTTGATATAACATAATTAAAAACCTCTTATAAAAGGTAATACTTTACAAACATGCTTAGAAAAGAAATAAATTGTTTATTTATTGCTCTCAAGTTTTTACACTTAATTGTGTTATCAAAAAAATACTAAGTATTCACGATTTCAATTGTTAACGTCTTAGATATTCTGCATTGCAATACCAAGAACTAGGATCGTTGTAATTTCCTAGTGCGCTTTTTGCCGAGTAACCGTAATGCATTTGGCAGGCTTCATCAATATTGATACCCACTAAGTTTCCTCCTTGGACAAGACACCTCCAACCGTAAGCATTGTTCTCTATTAAAACTTCCTTAGATGAACTGCCATACTTTTGTTTGCAGTAAGAATTTAAGTTTAAACCGTAGCCGTAAGGGTTCTGTAGGCTTTGTGAAGTACCACCAGAAACATTAGCAGCTTCTTCTCTAGAAAGTTCCTCAATAAAAGAAAGCTTAGTGCCCCTTTTAAAGCTTTTTTGGGTCTGTTCAGTCATTATTAAACCTCGCTTATCATTTTTTAAAAATGTTAAGACAAATTAATTTATATTTTTTCAGTCTTGCTATGATCCGCATCATGGTGAGGCGTTTGGCATAAAATCTCACCTCTCATTACTTTTCAAACATCCTCTTAGCTCGACTTTATCCATTTTCCAGCAGCGCGCTCGCTATCGCTAAAGCCTCTGTGGAACGATAGTTTTACTTTTTAACTTCATCGATAATCTGTGAAGTGGAAAAAGTATTTGCCAAAAAGTCAGGGTTTTTGCTCCATAAAGAAAACCGAGTTCTTAATTTTGGATAAAGTCGAGCTTAGGCTTGCTACTTTTGTTCTAACCTGTTCTTGTCCTTGAATCCCCTGTAAGCCTACTCTTAAAAAGTAGCTCCTACTTCTTATAACGAAGACTTAACATATTTATGATGGTTTAGGAGATACAAAGATCGGGTATTCGTTTGGGTCGTCGGGATAAATTATCGTACCTGGCTCTAAATAATTCCGAATAAAGCATTGCCCGCCAGTTCCTTTGAAAGACTTTCCAAATGCTTTTTCGTCAGAAGTTTGCTTTTTTACTTGGCCGTTTTGTACCTCTATCCCGTATTTCCTAACTCCTCCGCTAAGGTTCTCACAGGCATCGTAATTCAAGTCTTCATATAAGGCTACAAATGTCATATTTAGTTCCTCAACTACTACTTTTTACAACGAATGAAGTAAAGAAATTATTCCAGGATTGCAAAAGAATTTTGAAAAAAAAGTTTCTTATCCTCCCCCTATCATCCATCCTATCTATCCCCAATACCCCCTTAGAATCACCCCTACGCCTATTGTAGGAGAGCGATTTTTTTCGGAGGAGATGGACGAGCCTTAATCAAGGAGTTTAAATATTAATCATCCCAAAGCCCCTGAAATTTGGTAGATGTAAGTTCGGTGTAACGAACAGTATGCTGAATATTTTTATGCCCCAAGTAACTCTGAATTGTTCGGGTATCAATGCCTCGATTCGCCAAATAATAACCTGTTCCATGCCGCAGCATCTGAGCATGAATAGGGAAAGGGAAACCAGCTAATTCACCAGCCCGTTCAACAATGCCGGCGAGCGTATCATGTGCCAACGGGCCAAGTCGAGAAGACTAGAAAATATAGGGACTAGCAGGATAATCTCGTTGCAGATGACGGAGAGAACGAATCTCCAAACCTGAAAGTGGTTGAACCGAGGGTGTTCCTTTTTTGACTCGCTTCACGTAAATTGTGCCACCATTCCAATCTATTTGCTCCCACCGCAAAGATGCCGCCTCTGCCACTCGCAATCCGGCGTAAATAGAAGGTTCGTGCAACCAGGGGCAACCTTGTAAAATTCTGTAAAAATTACCCTTTTTTTAGCCTTGATTGATAAGAAATACAAATGATAACTTTGCCTAGTTCGTCTTATTTTAGGCAAAGTATAATGAAGATACGGCGTTGCTGAATGGAAGTATGAATCAAGCGATCGCCTCAAGCTTGCGGGCGCACAGCGCCCGCAGCACCACGGAACCGTACTTAAGATAATATATTACTAATCGAACTGAATATTCCAGCATTTCTTCGGTTTTAGAGTAGCAGAAAGTTTTCCGATGTAGGCGAGCTAAATAATGCCTTAAACGGCTATTTTCACTTCGACTCTTGTCATATATGTTTTGCTAACAATGTGGTCTTCATTGGTAATAAAACAAGGATAAACTGGATAACCATCTGTAACATAAAAATATGAATTCCAACATCTAATAATCAACCACAACAATTTAAATGTTTCAGAGCTTCTATCTCCCAAAACCCAGGCTAAAATCCCTGGATAATGCTTATTTACTGCTGTCTACAGCCAAATTTTGTTTTTTTTACCAACAAAAGTTTCTAATTCATCTACTTGTGTAACTTCAGGGATTTCATCACCTTCTGGTAAATTGGGTAAAATTTTACCCGTTTTCTTAACCCAAGTTATTACGGTTGTATAATGCACGTTTTTTAGCCGCTCTATAGCTCGAAAACCTAGACCATTCACATACATTTCTAAACACTCACGTTTTATTTCTTCAGAATAACCTTGCAAATCGTAAGCATCTATAAACTGACGACTACATTGAACGCAAATATAATTTTGTTTACTTGCTTTTTTGCCATTCTTGCGAATATGAGTTGATGCACACCTTGGACATTGCATAGTGATCGCTCTAATTCATACTTCAATTATGCAACGCCCAAGTCATTACTCTTTATAACGAAAGCTCAATGCAAAATATTCCAAAACTAACAAAAGAAATTTAGGGTGTTGCAGAAATTTTTTGCAGTACTGGCAGCCCTAAACCTTGAGTCGATGAGTGGAAATACTTTTGAGGGTCTTTGTCGAGAAATGTTTACTTCCCTAGTTGTGGCTAGGCGCAGTCGTTGTTATGGATAAAGTTCCTCCTCACAAAGTAGCTTCCATTGAACCGTTGATTCAATCCATTGGTGCTAGTGTTCAATATTTTTCACCGTATTCACCGGATTTTAATCCCATTAAACATTGGTGGTCACAACTAAAAGCTTTTTTACGCTCCTTTTCTCCAACCACAACAAAAATGGTTGATATTCTTATGGCTACTGCACTCGATTTGGTTAACCCCAAACATTAAAACAACTGGTTTACAAACTGCTGTTACTATACTTCATAAACCTGCAATCTGCTGTAAATCATTACCTCATAGACTAGATAGATTGTTTAGCTTTTTCAGTTGCTATTACTTATAACGAAGACTTGATGCAAAATATTCCGGAACTAGCAAAAAGTTTTAGAGCATTAAAATAAAATTGTTATATATTTATATTTGTCCGTAACAAAGCAACTTTAAATACCAGTATTTGTTTGACCAAGCTTAAGTATTCAAGGTAGCTACAAGCCTGCATTACACTGTAAATAATAGAGAGTTACGTGATATCTGATTTATTCTTCTTCTTGGTGCAATGCTTCATCTAATATCGCATTCGTAAATTTTATACCTTCAAAGTAAGTCTGGTAAGCTTCTACTGATACTTTCAATCAGGACAAACGCATCTAAAGTATAAGAATCCTTTAGTAACAAGGGTTTCGGCGGTTTTTGATTTAGCCGATTTTTTCGTCAATATCCTTATACAGCAAGGGTTTCAGAAATCCCGTGCGTTCGCCCTGCCCTGAGTTGTAATAGAAATATTTTCAGTCAAGCAATTCAGAACCTCATCAAGGGTTTCTGAATCAGTGAGGGCTAATTGTTTTGATGAAGTCAATGGTAATTCTTTGGCATGGCTTACATTCTTTATTTTTTTACCGCTTTCTATTTTATATAAATTTTAATTATATCAGTAGTAGCTTTTGTTACTTAAGTTTACGCAGGTCAAAGTTAGTGATCGCTCCTTGGGAAAACTTTGCGATTTACTGAATTTAGTGCTTTCTTTTCAGGAGGGGTTTGAATCTAGGGTGTTAACTTTGTAGGGAAATTGCCGAGAAAACTTCATGCAATATCTGTGTCTTCATTGAAGGTCGAAAATACAGTTTTTCTTTTTGAGAGCATGGACTGACCAAAAACTTGAGATGACCAAGACTGAAGGTCAAGATAGCGAACATTTTCTAATGCCTCCTTAACCACAGAAGCTGCCAGATTCATCGTACACAAAGAAATATTCAGAACCATCTGGCCGATCTGTTTGAGAGGACATCTAGAGGAAAAATGTTTGTATTTACCAAAAATAGATTCAATAACATCAGAAGTCGCCAAAAAAGCTTTTCCTGTGGGAATTAGAGAACTTTCGGTTGTAATATATTCCAGAATATTGTCTTGAAAAACCGAAATAAAATTAGTTGACGTTGAGAATTGGTTCTTCTCAAACTCAATTCTCGATTGTTGGTTAATTCCGTTGATTTTAAGTTGCTTCTCCAAAGTCCTAGTCATCAGAACCATTTGACCCCATAAGCAAATAACTTCCAGATAATCTCTTAACCAACCAAACTTCATAATTAATTTTTGATTGAGGATTTCTATTTCACTATTTAGTACTAACTTAAGTAAAGTATCGATTGGGCAATTCAAAAGCTTCTGCGCCCAATCAATTAACTTTTCAACATTAAAATAACGACATCCAGAACGTTGAGATGGAGGAGAGAGAAATGATAGTTCTGTTTGTTGTAGTTGATGTCGACACTGGTTACATTTTTGGATAAAAGATTGATATTTTTCCGAGGTGGCTAACTCATGTTTAAGTAATAAAGCCATTGCATGACTTACATCATAGGTATAAATAACAGAAGGATATTTTGAAGAGTAAAGTTTAATTCCTCTTTCGAGGTCACTACCATGATCTGCTATTATTTGTATTGGGCAACCAAGTATATCAGTCAGTTCACAGAGCTTTTGTTCAATTAGTTCCCCTCTTGTTGAGTCCATAATTTCAAGTGCTAAGAGTTGGACATCATGGTGTTTTAGCCCTCGTTTTGAACTAAAAACGACTGATTCCAGATATTCTTGAGCAACTCCTAAAATCACCAAGCATTTTTGCTTTCCTAATTCTACTGTTAGGTCAATAATAAAAATCCAATCAGTTCGATATTCTTTTACTCTTTGAAGCTCATATAACCCAATCCTTCCTAACCAATTTCTCACACTGCTGAAACTCGGACTCTTATCTTCTGAGTCCGATACTTCCCACTTCAGGTTTTTTTCAATTCCTCGTAAACTACTTCCAGAATCAATTGCTTGTTCTACTGTTTTTTGTATTGTTCTCAGGCTGTAATGATGCCCAGTAGCTGTGACAGCTTCTATTTGTTCTGAAACTTCTCCCCCTTTTTTTGTGCATCAACTGAGTTGGCACGAAGTATACGTAATTCTTTTTCAGCTTTCATAGCACGCTTTTTCCAATTCTCCCGTGAAAGCGATAAATCTCTAATCTTTATTTCCAGCGCTCTCAGCTTTTTTTGTCTTTCAAGCGCTGTTTCTTTCCAATTCTCTCGACTTTGTTTAAACAGACGAATCAATCGGCTGGACGAACTTTTTAATTCTTTCATTAACCACCAATTTACATGGGATATTTTGAGACATCTATTCTGTATGAAGAAATATCACCTCAAAACACCCAAAGTCAACACCCTAGTTTGAATCCCCTTCTGAAAAGAACCTTCTGCCATTATCTTAATGGCACTAAAAAAAGCGAAAATCTTTAATATGGCTAGGTTTTAGGTAAGTAGAAGGATTCAGTTTAAGTATTAATACTTAAAAAATAATCTTTTTTTACACTAAAGCTAGCGAATTTTTAGCTCGACTATAGCTTAACCTACGTGTGCGACGCATTTGGATCAAGGATATAGTGGCAATGTTTCTTATGTTTCCCCTTTTTATGCCATTTATTCCATTTAAGAGGACAATGATCATGATGATCATCATGATCATCATGATCCTTTTGCTTACCCCCAGATAGAAGCTCCATCTGCTCTATAGATAAATCCACAAGTAATTCAGATTCAACTGTTTGCGCTGACATAATTAATTACCTTACTTATATGTAAGTTGCTTTGTGTTCCAGATGCTGTTTCAATCTGCTATTTCTTATAACGAAGAATGAATCGCAAATATTCCAAGATCGACAAAATAAATTTTGGGCATTGCAAGCAGCACGATTCTCAAACTCTCTTTTGCTGTGATAGCTTTCCCCTTAATATTCAAGTGGATACCGTCACCCCTCAAGAACTTTACAGCTTTATTGCAGATGTGTCTGATGACGAGGGTACAGAGTTCATCAAATTCACCAACGGCAAAGAAATAACGGTAGACACAGCGTGGCGTTGAGAATGGAAGTACTACAATATGTCAGTAGTTGAAATAGCAATCGCTACTCGTTCGCTTTCACCAACACCCCATCTACACAAGCGATACCCCACTGTGGAAACTTACTTAGCAACCCCTTGATCACAATCCGCAAGGCTGGATCATCAGCCCAACATTCCATCAAAAACTCATCCCCTGGATTTTCGCCCAATCTCTCTGCCATCTTCAGTTTCTGCATCCGCCCTGGTCGTGCCTTAGACCGAGCAACGACAGCCTCATGCGACCATTTTTCAGGATTTGAGTCAGCCAACGCCCAACTTTCACCTTCATGATGGTTTTTTGGTTCCTGAGCAGAAGACAAGTTATCTGTAGCGAACTGCAAACATAAATCATCAAAACTGCAATCAAGGCAAATTTGAAACCACATTAATCTGCAACTAGAGGTAGTCTCAAAACCACAATAATTGCGGCCCAAACCACAATAATTGCAACGAAACTGCAAACAAGCATTCTGAAACCACAATAAATGCAACTAAGCGCTCAAGCTATATCCAGAAGCAGTTTGAGGGGATTATTGTCTAAAACTGTCTAGATTAAACGAGGAATTAAAGCAGACAGGTGTGTACAAATTATTAGATATAAATTGGACGTTTCTCGTTCAGTAAAATTGATAATCAGGTATGATTTGACAATCACAAAGGAATCCCAACCTTAAGCAGTTGCTCTCGCAAATCTTGAGTACGGCTGGTAGGTAACTGACCTTGGAGAAAAGAACGAACCTCAGCAGTCCGTATATTCAACAAATTGGCTAAAATTTTGGTGTTGTAACCTTGCCGAATTAGGCGAGGTTCCAAATCATTAATGCCAGCCGTCAACACCGCTTCAATAATTCCTGCTGTCACTGGTTTTTGCCCAATTTTATAAGCTTCTTCAAACGCCAGCCCCAGGTAATGTTCAATTTGTAATGGTGTTACCAGTTTAGTCGCCAACATTTCTAGGGCCTCATCTTCAATTAGGTCTTCACTGATGTGTGGCTCTTCAAGACACTGGTTCAGTAACCACTGAATATATTGCTTTTGCTGTCCTTTAATACCCTCTAAGCTAAACACATCCGTCCGCGCACCAATCTCTTCGGTGCGGGGATGGCGCAAATCATTTTTAAGTTTGGGGTGTCCTGCGAGAACCACAGATAGAGTACCGTTGTTGAACCGTGCCATTTCAATTAACTTTTTCAGCCCAACCAGTGTCTTGGTACTTAAATCATGAGCTTCATCCACGAATAATGCTACAGGTTTACGGCTTTTGTGTATTAAAGAAGCTAACTTACGTTCCCGTTGCTCAGGTTGATTCGGCAATTTATTATCCTTGTCCGTAGTCAAGTCACAAAACAGAGCAGTCATTAACGTGTTCAAGTTGACTTTCTCTCTATCAACCACAAAACTGCGAGAAATGATGATTTCTTTTTCTGTGACTAATTCTGATTGCAATCTTTGCAAGGCGGTCGTTTTCCCACAACCAACAATCCCTGATATCGCAATCAGCCGACCAGAACGAATCAGGATTTTGAGTTCTTTGAATAGTTGCGTTTGATACTCAGTTTCAAAGTAGCCTACATAGTCAAAGGTGCGCTTGAGATTATAGAAGCTCATGACCTCACTCTGCATGGAGCCTCCCCCCTTTGGGATGAAAATAATCTCGAATCTGCGACATCACTGCTTGCTTATTGAGTGTATTGCCCAAAATTGCATCTACATCAGCCATCTGAAGTGGTGTTAGCTTGGCTAGGGGCTGTCCCAAATAATCGGCGATCGCCAATTTGGCTGCAATGACGGTAGGGAAGGTCAGTTCCTGGAACGGGTCTGGATCTACGAACGACTGAACTCTTAATTCCATCTGACCACTGGGACTACTCAGTAAGTCTACTTGACCAATGGCGCTAGCAGGTAATACTAATTCTTTAGCTAACGACTCGATTTTATCTGCACGCTGTTGTGTTCGGGTTTTCTTGAAGCTGCGGTAGCGATGTAGGGGAATGGGTGCGCCTACGGGGGTATAAGGGCCATAGCGTCGTTCGCCTGCTTCCACATACAGTTCGTTATCGAACAAACCCCACCAGAGGATGACAGTTTCACCAGCCAAATCAGGATCTACTTCATAGCTCACCCCTTCTACAGTAATCCGGGCATCAATGCCTACCTTTCGACGTTCTGGTTCGCGTGCAAAAGTACAAAAACGCTCCCAGGTACACATTTGGCGAACTCCCGCCTTGGGTAAGTTGGCCACCCAATCTTCCATGCGGGAATGAGGTTCACTGCGATGGGATTGACGGTTGTAATGGAGCAAAAACCGCATTAACCAAGAGTTTGCTTCGGCTTCGGTTTCTGGTTCATACAAGTGATAGAGTGTTTCGTGCATTTCCTTGACACTGCGAAACGGACGCTCGACTTTACCTTTAGACCTAGCAGTCACTCGTCGTCCGTCTTTTCCTTGTGGCAAGTGGGTACGTATCTCTACTCCCAAATAACCCATAATTTTTTGAAATACCAAGCTTTTGGCAATAGGCCCGTTATCCATATACAGCATTTGGGGAATGCCTTGAAATGAAAAGTCGGACTGGGGTTTGGGCGACATGGCAGCAAACATAAATCGTAATGCTGCTTCTACGTCTTCACCATAGACCCCATGATATTCCTGGTAAGTAACACCACTTCGGTCATCTACGACACTATAGAGCATCAGTAAGGGATGTCCCCGTCCTGATTCCATCCAAATTGGGGCTTTAACGTGTTTGAGGTCGGATTGGCTGAGGTCAAAGTGCCAACATTGGTTACTTTCTTCGGCTTGAAAACGGACGGCGGCTGGTTGTCGTCTCAGGGTATTGTGGTCATAGCCCCATTGTTTGAGGTAACGGTTGACGGTGGTTGGTTTCAATAACCCCGGTGGAGCTTGAACATGACCATCGGCAGTTTGAATTCCGTGTTCTTCTAACAAGCGAATCGCTTCAGATGTGGATAAGTGATGACCTTTGCGGTTGGATGTACGTATCTTTAATGCCGCAATTACTTCACAGTAACGCTCTAAACTGTTTCTGGGCATGACACGCGGTATGCCACAATCCACTCGGTGCAATGACCGCAACTGTTTTCCTTGCTTTAATGCCCGATATACTGTATCAAGTGAGACACCGTATAGCTGTGCTATTTCCTCAATCAGAGCGCGACGCTCACTACTGCGCGGTGGCAGTAGATCTAGGCGGCGACGCAAATCTACTATTGTTTCTGGCGGTATTCTTCTACTTGGCACAATCCACCTCTATCATTTAGGAGCGATGTGGATGTAGATGCCGCTTCTCTAACCAGTCGTAAAGTGTGGAGGGAGAACAATCCACCAGTTTGGCTATAGAGCGTTTGCTGATGCCAAGGGACAGATAGTTACGAATCTCCGCTTCTTTAGCATCCAGTTTCAGTCGTGCTGATTGCCTTCCTTTTGGTCGCCCTAGTGGTTTACCTTCAACCCTACGCTTGGCTAGTGCTTCAGTTGTTCTCAGGGCAATCAATTCTCGCTCAATTTCTGCTGCTAACCCCAGGACAGTAGCTGTAATCCGACTCTGCATGGAACCGTCTAATACCATACCTTGCTTTGCAATATGGACATTAATTGAGCGACGTACACAACATTCCAACATTTCTAGCACTTGCAGTGTGGAACGTGCCATGCGGCTGACTTCGGAGAAAATGATTACATCAGATGCTGTTGCGGTTTCAGTAATTAGTTTGCCCACTGCTCGTGACTGCCATTTCTCCCGCCCAGAAACAGTATCCTCTACAAAGAGGATTGGGCTTAACCCGTGTACATTGGCATACTCCAAGATGCCATGCCGTTGATTGTTGAGGTCTTGGTGATCACTTGAAACTCGCAAGTAAGCATAAATAACCATAAGAAGAGGAGAAACAGGGGGGTTCCACTTTCAACCGCAATCAATATTTTTCTGGACGGTATTAGTTTAAATTAAACCACAAAAAATGAATATATGTGTTCGATTTAATTCCTCGTTTAATCTAGACAGTTTTAGACAATAATCCCCTCAAACTGCTTCTGGATATAGCTTGAGCGCTTAGTTGCATTTATTGTGGTTTCAGAATGCTTGTTTGCAGTTTCGTTGCAATTATTGTGGTTTGGGCCGCAATTATTGTGGTTTTGAGACTACCTCTAGTTGCAGATTAATGTGGTTTCAAATTTGCCTTGATTGCAGTTTTGATGATTTATGTTTGCAGTTCGCTACAGTTATCAGCCGTTAACGAAACAGATAGGTTTGGTTGAGCTTGGTTTTGGAGCTGACTGGGATTTTCAACAATTGAGGCGACGGGCACGGCGGAAAAAGTGTCTTCATGAGGGACTGTCGCCTCAACACCCGAATCCTGCTTTTCTCCCAACAACGAAGCAGATTGACTTGGTGCAGCATCTACAAGCGTCAGCGATGTGCAGTCCGTCACCGCAGGTGACTCTTCCTCTCTCTTGAAAAGGTTTGAGCGCCGGTCTCCGGCGCTCAAACTTTCCGCTTCTTCCACGCCCTCGATTACTGGAGGCGACGCGCCCCCTAAAGACGCGTCAGCCGTCACCTCTACACGCGAATTTCCTAAAAGCGTGGAAGAATCACACCTAACGAACTCTTTTGAAGAGTTCGTTAGGTGTTTCTGAGGAGTTCGTGAGTGTTCACCAAACCCTTGCTCTGACTGGTTTTGAGTTATAATATTCGTTTCATTAGTTGCGGTATTCGCTTTAATTGAAATGTTATCCGCTTTATTTGAGGCGGTATCCACTTCATTTTTCTCGCTTTGCCAAAAATCTTTAACTCGCGCACCATGCAGATTTTTCACTTCCCAAACTGATGTTCTGCCATCACTGCCACAGCTGAGACGACGAAATACAAACAAACCAGCTGCTTCCAATACTCTTCTGGCCAATCTAAAAGCTGAGTCACTCAAATTAGTCACTAACTTCATCCAGCGTGAGCCGAATGGGTCAGCTAGCCAACACTGCTGCCAAAATCTCAGTACAAATGGTTTTTGACTGATTGCCCATGTGGTGTCCTCTGACGGGATAATTATGTGAGGATGATTTAGTTTTGAGCCAGTGGACTGTTTAGATTTGGTAGTCATTTTACAATCTCCTGTTTTTATTGACGCACGGAAATTTCCCCCACTGTGATGCGGGGCTTGGTACTTGCACTTATTTGTCTAAAAAGTTACCGATACATTGAAAGCCTATTGAGGTTGCCAGAATCGCAATTCATCTCGGAAATACCTGTCAGTTTTTTTGGACTCGTTTCGCCAGCAATCCCATGCAACTACCAACTCCCCGCCCAAATCCTCCACGACTTCACCGCGTTCCACATATAAAGTACGGTATGGGTCGGCATGGGCAACGATAGAACCAAGTCCAATAACAAGAGCGCAATTAGAAGAACCGGACTCGGCAGGGGTTTCGTGAAGAACCGATGGTTTCTTAATTTTGGAGAATTCGGCTTTCTCCAAAGCAGTGATTAACTCTGCCTCTTGTGTAGTTAACTCCGCCCAGTAGTCATTTTTGATAGCCTCATACTCCTGCGCCACTTCTAAATAGTCCCACCAACTACGCTCTGGCTTTGACAGCACCCGCCGAATCTCACTAACCGCTTGGGGCAGCAGTTGTAATTGTTCGGCTCTTTGAGCGATCGCACTTGGTGTTGGTTCACTGCCCAGAATTATCGCCGCAGCTTCAAGCGCTTGGGTGTTATTCATGGCGCTAGCGAGATTCCCCAAGGCCAGACCCATCAAGCGTAAGCATTCTTGAGCATTCTCTTTAGGCGGTTCTTGGGCTAGCGATCGCAAGTCGATTGTCTGATCCAGAGCTTGTTTAACTTCTTTGTTTAGCGCCTTGGTTGCCTGCTGGGTGAGAGTATTTTCCCACTGTTGGCTAGGATGTTGTTGTACAGAGTGTTCTAATTCCTGAATACGCCGTTGCAATCGTTGGTTCTCAAGTCCTAACTGCCTCAATCCGTCTAACTCGAAAAGCCGTTGCTGCAACTGGATGTTTTCTTGTTTCTGCTGCTGAAACAGGTTTTGCAAGGATGAGATTTGCTCTTGTACTTGTTCCTCAGCTTTGGCAGTCGCTTCTACCTGCAAGCCAATCCTCAATTCCTGGGAAAGTCGCTCTAGTTCCTGTTTATGGCGTTCTTCAATAGCAGCGATCGCCTCGGCATACTCGGCTGGATATGTTCTTTCTCTGGGGAATGGAACGCTGGCAGCATCTAAATCCTCATTATTGATCAGCAGCTTCTCACCATCAGCAAATGTGACAATCTGCTGCCAAACGTTTGGTGCATCTGCTTCAATCACTCCCGATTCCCCAAAACGAGGATGCGATTGTGATGAAACCGTGACCGAATTACACAATTGCGTTTGACTTTTTTCTTTTTTTGTGGTGCGTTTAGCTGTTGGAGCAACCTGTTGTACTGCTTTGGCGAAGTCCGCAGCTGTAGGAAAGGGTTTTTCTTGGGCTGCGATCGCAACAGCTTGCTCCAACTTGTCGGGAGTTTTGACCAGTCGGAGTAGGGGGCGAGTTTGGGAAGGTTTGGTGATCTTATCTTTCAGATCGTCGGGCAGAATATCAACTACTCGCTTTGCTGCAAATAGATCCTTGACCCGGCGATATCCACCGTGTTTGGTCAACTCACTTTCGCAGTAATCCTCAAAGCTAGTGTATGCACCATCTTGGAAATAGCCGTTATCTCGCATCAGCCGCAGTTCATCGGATGCCTGCCACTCGAACCTGTCTATGGCAGCAAATGTTTCTTGGATGCTGATGTTGAGATTAGTGTAGTCAAGGGTTGAAATTATTTCTGGTTCTAGTGTCAGCATATTTATTGCCCACTATGGTAAATGCTGGAAACAGTTGGGGTTTCATGAGCGCCAAAGTGAGTTTTTAGCTGAACTGGAAGTCATACCAAAAGTATGTCAGCATTATAGTTAGCTCACTTTGTCGTTAACGGATTGAGCAGGCGATCGCACAGCTTGCCGGCGGGCGATCGCTTTTACTAGCTAGCAGGGGTAATAATTACTCAGATTGCTCGTTTCCTGCTCCATTGCCGAATTGCATGATAAGGTAATCCAACACTTCATTAATCCGGTCAAGCCGAGTGGTGACTGTTTGTTGAAACTCTTGTAATTGAGTAACATCCATTCGTAAATCCCTCATTTCATTAGCACTATAAAGTTCGTTGAGATTTAGATGATTGCCTTAATAATAATCAGCCTTTGTATTGATTATACATACATTTTCCATACATAACTCTCTCCAAAAAACTTAACCCGCTGAATGGTCAGCGGGTTTGTCCTTAAGAAGTTTTAATAATTGTTGATGAGTACGCCTGAGAGCTTGGTTTTGTTCTCTCAGGCTGATAATTCCCCCAAGCATTGCTGGTGCTTGTTTAATAGCTGTGTATGTTCCTCAATAATTTGCTGCATTTCCTGAACTTTTTGCTGCAAATCAATCACGTTCGTACCTTGGGGTTCTTTTGTTACCGACGTATTTAGGTACTCGTTGATCATTTGTGAGACAACTTCAGTTACGGTCTTACCCTCGGAAGTAGCCTTGCGCTTTAATGCTTCCCTTATTTCACCAGTAGTTTCAATCGATATAAAAATTCTGCTTTTAGCCATACCTTTCAATGATTCTGCATTCCTAGCTTAACCATATTTCAAGTGTCTTTACAACTGTATTGACTGTTTGTATTGACAAACTAGCTATTTGCCCATACAATAAATACATAGACAACAAAAGGTAAGCGCTCATAGCCTGGAAAACTCAAGCGCTTACCTTTTTACCCTAATTAAAGGAGATTATTATTATGACCCAAGTTCTCTCTAGACAGCAAGCACCTTCAAGCTTCAAGTTCAACACGTTAACCACAGTTACTAATCCTTCCTTTCAAGATGAGCAATCCATAACCCAATCCGAAGCCATAGTCCCCACCCAAGACCCCCTGACATCTCGCGATCGCCGCATCATAGGTGAGATTATTCAGGAACAGCCCGAAACTATCCGCACCATCTGGATTGAAAGCGGAATTACAGTATGGGTGCAATTCGTGGATGGCGGACGGCTACCCTTTGATCGGAACTGGTTCGCTACAAGAGTGCAACAGGTCAAAGCCAGTCTTCCCGAAACCCCACTGGAACGCAACGAGCGCCTGCATGAGGAATTATCAATAGTTTGCAACAAGTTTGGGATTCAGACAGGACAAATTGATTGGCTATCGTTCAGCACCAAACTTTATCAAGACCGGCAATGCATTGGATTGGTTGGGTGTAATGCTCAAGGTTTGTGGTATGCCAGACGTACTCAACTGGGCTGCAATCAGTTTGCCCATACCGCAGAGATAGCGGTGGCATCCTTGGGAGTAAGAGTAGCAGTCGCGGCTTAGTTCCAAGGTGAGAAAGGCGATTGCTAACCGAGAGGATATGCAATCGCCCCTACAACGAAATTTCTGACAATTGAAACTGAAGGAAGATGTTCGGAGGAAGGAGGAAGAAGGATGAATTTGAATGGGGATTCTGACCCCACTCAAATAGATGCCACTGAATCTTTGATTCAGTCGGGGACTCAGACCCTTACTCCCTCTGGTCGCAATTCGTCAGAGGGAAGAACTTCTTCCGTCTTCCCTCTTTCTTCTTCCTTATTAGTTAAAATAATGCCACACAATACAATCATTACGGACTGCCTTCAAGAAGCCGAGTTGGATGAATCCCAAGAGAAAATACTTCTGTCTCCAACCGACCCGAATGCAGAGGTGTTGAAGATTTCAGGTTACAAACTGGTGTACGTAAAAGGAGCTTGTCCTAGGGTTTATCGCGTGTACAAGGATAATTCAATGCTGGGTTTGGTTTTTCAGCATCTAACGCACTGGTCGAATGAGGTGGACAAAATCAGGTACGCCAAGCCAGAGAACGCAGTAGTAAGACAGGAGGCTGTAGAACTGGAAGCTGCTTAATCTTGTTTGTCGGGTTCTTGACCGAATAAGTTGCAGTATAGAATAACAAAATAATACGGACAATAAGCGCGATGAAT
The DNA here is from genome assembly GCA_019359395.1 of Komarekiella atlantica HA4396-MV6. GTDB lineage: Bacteria > Cyanobacteriota > Cyanobacteriia > Cyanobacteriales > Nostocaceae > Komarekiella > Komarekiella atlantica. The sequence goes on along the minus strand of JAHHHK010000053.1, from coordinate 11,271 downwards.
ATTGACTCAGCACGTAACAATTTGGCTCTAGCCCTTGAGAAGTTAGCTCAGTACAGTGAGGAGCATGAATATGACGAAGAAATAGATAAAATTTATGAGTTTGTACAAGTGGCACAAAATCAGCTTCATGAACAAGCCGAAAAAGCCGAGATGAAAGCAGTTAACGGCATAACAGAGAATACTTAACGCACTGGTTAAATAAGGTGAGGCTGGAGAGTTTTGTTAAGGTTACGGATAAGCCAAGACAAAAAGCTGTGGAACTGGAAGCAGCTTAATCTTGATTGTCGGGTTCTTGCTGTTGCAACTGTTGCACCATTTCTACTGATAATCCAGTTATCCGTGCGATCGCGTCAACACTCATGCCTTCTGCTAGTAAGTTGAGAGCGATTTGACGAGCTTTTTGTTGACTTCCTTCTTCTCGCCCTTCTTCTTTACCTTCGCTTAGAATTGACTGATAAATGATTGATTCGCGCATAATGTCCCTCCTGAATAAACGCCCAATTAATTCTTGTTCTAATACTAACCCAGCCAGAATTGCGGCAGCAGCAGAAATATTACTTTGTGTTCGTCTTTCACTAATCTTATCAACAGCCGCCGCCACCTGTTGTAGTGTACTAGCTTTATTTTCGGTCGCACTTAATACAGCGAATGGCAACAATCCTGGGGTTCTCAAGAAATTTGAAGTAGGTTGTTCCCACAGACGAATCACGCCAAATTCATGCCGGAATTTTTCGGTAGTAAAGGTAGTTTTATAAACTTCCTCGGACTTAGTTTTATCTAGATAAATCACAACTTGGTGTATTCGTTTATGGGGAAAGCGACGATAAATCCGCAAGTAATAATCAGCCATCCGAAAACCCATATCTTTATCAGGTTCGGTCTGAAACTCTATGTGGAGAACAACTTCATCTGATTGCAACAATATTAAAGCATCAGCCCGAATCGGTTCTATTGATAATTCTGTCGGGCTTAACTTTGTCAAAGTGATAGGTTCTCCTAATAGCCAAGTCGCAAAATCAGGAGAATACAGTTCAGCAATAAATTTACAAGTATTGTCAAACATTGCTCATAAATTGATGGAGTTAGTAGATGAAGTTTTTGATTTCTTTATCATTGAATATTGTATGAAAAATTGAAGGATAAAACCATGCCTAAAAAACAAAACTGCTCTGAATTGACAGCAGATAATTTGTTGCATTCGCTTCGATGTCATGGTGGTTCTGTTCCTTTGCATAGTATTCATTCTCCGAGGACAGTTATTCAATCTTTGGTAGATCGTGGACTGGTAAAAGTTCAGAATACTGGATGCGGGTTTTTGTTATCAGTTGTCGAGCGTAATAGATAAAAAGCTGCGCTTAAACTTTGTGAGATATTTGAAGTAACTCGTATGGAAATCAAAACAATCTCTGTAACATATCAGAGAAAATTCAATTTGGGTGATTACGAATCATTGGAAATAGGTTGTTCTCTGTGGGGGCAAATAGACCCAGCAGAAGATGCAGAGGGCGCAACTCAGTTTTTATTTGAGCAAGCGAAAGCTTCAGTAAAAGAAGCGGCTATACCTGTAATAAAAGAATCAGCTTATCAAATGAATAAAGCCAAAATTTACAAACAATCTGCCAAGAATCAAGCTCACGACGAATTGGAGAATTTTTAATTATGACTGAAATTAAATTAGGTTTATGTAACCCATCTGAACCCATTTATTTATACGTAAAAAATGGAGAACTGAGTGGTGAATCTTATTTATGGTATCGTTACGATATCAATAATAATGAAACGATTCCTGTATCCCAAACAGGATTAACTGGTTATTTATCTGAACTGCGATTGACAACAAAGGAATTTAAAGGGAAGGACAACGTTAAGTTAGATATTGTTGTTGCTGCTGATGAAGTTTATATTATCCGAACAGGTGTAGAAACCAACTTCGCTAAAACATTTCTTTTAGCAGCTTCACTTGTTGAGGACTTCTCTAAACCTTTAGTAATTGCTGCTACTCCTGGGGAAGAGAATGTGGTCTTTTGTCGGCTATATAATGCACAAACTAAAACTAGATTTCGCAGGGAGTGGGATAAAGATGCTGATTGGGCAACAATCATTACTAGCCTTCAATCTCGGATAACTGGACAAACATCACAACTTAAAATTCCACCACATCCTCAAGACTTAAGAATCCGAGAAATCCGCACTTTGCTTAATTATCCAGTTGATTTGGTCAAAGAATATTTGCAATTTCAGGATGTAGAGTGCCCTAGCCAACTTGATACCAGCAAGGTTGACGAACTGGTGAAAATCATGTGTCTAGCTTGGGCGGACGATAAAATCGAGCATCGATTTGCTGAATCTTCATATCAACAACAAGTGCTAAGTGTGGCTAGCGATCGCACTGATGAAATTGCAGCTATTAAATCCTGGATGCAGCAAATTCTACAGCCCGTTGCAGTCAGTTCTAATTGACATCAGATTTGAGAAAGGCAGTTTAGTGCTGCTTTTCTTTTTTTTTCACACATATTAAGGAAGCAACATGACTAGTAAAGAACTTGTTCAAGTTAGGCGAAAAAGACAAATTGAGTACACAGAGCAAAGGAGAATAATCGTGCGCGATCGCCGTACTATCAAACGTCATAAAATGCTCAAATTTATTGACCGAGCTTTAAAGTTATTATTAACTGGTTCATTATTGACGACTGGGTTTTTAGGGGTAGCAGCGTTGGGCTGTTACGGGATTGCGATTATTGACGCTAACTCGGAACTAACGATACTTCGTTTGCATGATTGGAAGGCGCAGACAAATGTTTGTCTGGGAGGAATGACAGTAGCATTTTCAGTATTTTTAGGGAGTGCAATTCTAGGCGGAATGTTGAGCGATGATGTTGATTATAAATAGGAAGAAGAAATGCTAAACCTCAAATATCTCAACATTTGTGCTGGAGCGTTGGGACTGACAGCAGCACTTATCGGAGGCACAATTTTATTCAAAGGGACAAGTGCCAAAAGTTTGATTGCTGGCTCATTATTGATTGGGGGAGGGTCTTTGTTAGCTGCCAGCCGTTTGTATCAAGTTCAGATCGAGAAAGAAATCGAATTAAACATCGAAATAACTTTAGAAGAAAAGCGTAAATCTGTACCAAAAACTTGCAGGGGTTGCAAGAATTTTCACGGGATTAAATATGGAGGAGTAATGCTCGTTTGTGGAATACATCCAAGCGGCGTAGAGGGCGAATTTTGTCCAGATTACGAGAAATTTAGCCAGAAAGGAAAGCGGTAATGGAAATCATACTAACCACAGCAGAGATACGAGCAATTCTCCAAGGATGTCAACAGACTTTGCGGCTCGTTCAAAGTACTACAGAGTATCGACTGATTCAGTCTTCTCCTTACTTCTCAACCTCAAATGACGTGGTACTTAACGATGCTGTCGATACGTTATTTGAGGTGATTGGGGCGATTGAAGACATGCAACAAATCGAGGTTTCAAGTGGAACAAGAAATTAAACAAGCGGTAGGGCTGGGTAATCCGCAACTCCAACCAGAAGCAGAGGTAAAACCAGAGCCAGAGCTAGAAGTAACGATTTACGACTTTGCAATAGTATTAGCCCAAAACGAACCACCGAAGAGGTAATAGTCGTGCTCAAGCAGAATAAAATCTCCCTGACTACGGGCAAGCTATACCTATTTCGTGGCAATCAACTACGGTACAGCCACGAGCGCCAGTGTCTAGAGCAAGCCCGATATGTATTCACAAACTCTAAGGGCCAGCGTCGGGAGTTGGGAGCACAAATTATTAAACGAGAATTGCATAGCGTTGAAGAGTTTGCACAGAATTAACGAACCCGAAGGAAGCAAATACCCCAACAATCGAGGTATTAACCTAAACATACAAAGGAGTTACAACATGCGGTTATCTGTAGACAACGATTTTCAGCGCAGAGAATCTTCCTCGACCAAAGCATTGCGGCAGATTCAGCAGTTGAAATCCAAGGTTGCTGAACTAGAGCAGCAACATCTCTGTTATGTGCGCTCACAGCAGAATTTGATTAGTGCGATCGCGGAAATTTGTGTTTCTTCAGTGCAGGAAATCGAGGCCCTCCGCATTCTCATATACAAGGGCGAGGCGGAGTGTCGGCGGTATTTGCGAAGTCTGTTGATCAATCAAAGGAAAGCATCGTAATTTAACTGTAAAAATAATTACACTTTCTTGAAAAATCAACTTCTATGCTGTGTATTTTCAATACAGAGTGGTCAATAACAAGATAGTATACAGCAGTTACTTTAATACCAGGACAGCTAAATTATGGCAACAATCATAGGCACAGATGCAGACGATACTTTGGTCGGAACTGCTGGGAATGACAGATTTATCGGCAGTGCAGGCAACGATATTATTACTGGGGGAGATGGTCGCGATGTTATTGACTACAGTGGTTTAGGACAAGCTGTAATTATTCAACCAGTACTTATCCAAAAAGGTGCGATTGGAACTGACACGTTTAGAGATTTCTTTGAGAGCGTGATTGGTGCGACTGGACAGGCTAACAGCATTGATGCTACTTCTGACAATACAAATGTATCAATAGTCGCTGATTTATCAAAAGAAAGATTAGAGATCAGACCTGTAGGTTTGCCGCCAGTGGTAGTCAAGGTGAAAAATTTTGTCAATGTAATTGGCACAAATCAAAATGACAGGATTACTGGTGATGCTCAAGATAATGAATTATCTGGCAGTGGTGGCAATGACATTATTAGAGCCAGCGCAGGTAATGATACCTTGAATGGCGGAGATGGTACTGATACAGCTGATTACAGCAGAATAGGTGTAAGCTCTACTATCTTCATTGATGGAACTCTTAAAAAAGGAGGTGGGCTAGGTACAGATTTACTTGTCAATTTTGAAAAGCTTGTTGCTGATGCTAGTGCAGTAAATAACACTATAGATGCCTCAATTGCTCCTTCAGCACCCTTGTTAGTTGGAGATGCATCAGTCAATGTTAACCTTGAAACTCAAAGTTTCATAATTAAGGATGTTCCTAACATAGGCACAGTGACATTTACATTTATCAATTTTGATAATGTCAAAGGTACAAATCAAGGTGACACCATTGTTGGAGACAGGCAAAATAACCTTTTATTTGGCAATGGCGGGAATGATACACTTTCTGGTAAGAGTGGTAATGATAGTCTTTCTGGTGGGCTAGGTAACGATATTCTTACTGGTGGGCTAGGGGCAGATAAATTTGTTTTCACCAATGTATTAGAGGGTGTTGACGTAATCAAAGACTTCAAAGCTGTTGAAGGTGATAAAATTCAGATTTCTCAAGCAGGATTTGGTGCTATAGGAATCAGCGACTTCAGTTATAATCCTTTAAATGGTTCTTTGTTCTTCCAAGAATCTAGATTCGCCATCATTGAAAACAAGCCTATTGGTTTTCAAACGGCTCTAGACATTCAACTGGTTTAAAACAAATAGTACGAAGATGAAGCATTTTATATAACTTCTAGAAATATTTGGTAGGGGAAGAATTGGATTGCAGTAATGCGTTTTCGTAAGATAAAAGGGTCTTGAAGTTAGGAAAATTGCACAAAAAATGTGTAGATTCTTTTTCCAGCTAATTTTTTTTGCTGATCTAACTAGAACTTAATCATTTTCTTACCTCATACTGCTTCCCCAGTTTCCCCTACCCTCAATACGATTAGCCAAAAGCAAGAGAAATATAGCAACCATTACGGATACAACCAAACAAGCAATTAGGGAAGCACAAAAATAGCCCCCATCTTATTTATAGAGGCGAGGGCTATCGTAAATGAGCAAGTGATTTTAATCAAGTGCGGTGGAGATCGCTTCCCCAAGCTGTTTTAATGCTCTGTCTTTTACAAAATCAGCTGCGGAACGTGCTGACTCAGCCAGGATGGTGTCGGTGTTGGGAGTCAATTTGAGCGCCCCGCCCAAGTATCCCAAAGACTTAACGTAATAATCAGACAAATTAGTTGAAGCCAAACGCTTGACAGTCTGATGATCACCACTTTTGAAAGCAGCTAGGGCTTTGATGTGTAGTTCAGTTTCGGGAGTTCCTAAGACTTCAAGGATAGCGCTGACAGCTTGATTAACCCGTTCTAATGTTAGTTCTGTGGATACTGCTTGCATAGTTATTCACCTCGGAGCCAATCGTTAGAGTTTTCCGCCGCAACTTGAGCAGCATAAAGATTATCCCAGTTTCGCGCTAGTTGTTCGTAGATAATTTTGGAAATGTACTGAGCGATTTTGGATGTATCAAAGTAAATTGCGGTTCTAAGAAGTAGATAGTTTTGTTTGGTTAGTGCAATGTAGTTGATGTCTCTCCTGACCATGTTTCCCGGCAAAACAATATGAGCTAATGGGTTTGGTGGAATTTCGCCATCTACTATGGGTGTTTTATATTCAGGCAAAGCATCAAATCCTTGATTGACAACTGTCTCTACCCATTGATCCTCATTGATTTGCCTATGTGCAATATCTAACCTTGATAATGCTACATAGTATAGGCGATGGCGTCCGAGCCATCCCCGTACATATTGCATAATCAAAGTCTGCCTGGAATCACCAGAAGCTTCACTGAATTTTTCAAGCCGTTTATCGTCTTGCTCTGTGACGTAATAGTAGGAGAGAGGAAACTGATAAGCCATTATTTTTGGAGTTTCATAAGAATGCTAGTTTTAGTTGCAATAACCATAATTCTATCTCACATTGCCACAGTTTTAAGGTAAATATGATAGGATTCAGCAAAATGCCCCCAGTGTGTGACCACCGGAGGACTACCCCCTGTCTAGGTTTTTAACGGGAGAGCGATCGCAGTATGACACCTCAAGAGTATGAAGCCAAATACAAACTCAAACCGATCGCAGTAGCCTATGAACACTGCATGAGTGAGGTAGGCTATCGTAGGCAAAAATTAGCGACTAGTAACAAAACAAATCCATCAGCAATGGCGTGCAGAATATCACAGTTACTAGATTTCATCAGAGAGAACGGGCAGGAACCACCCAAACCCCTTTTTTTTGATTAATTGCTAAGCAATAACTAAATCATTTACTAAGTTAATGGCGCTTTGAGAGTGCTTTTATTATTCTAAAAATATGGTTCAACAGTTCGACTAACCAATGGAGTATCTAAGCGTTAAAGAATGCCGAGATTTACTAAGAATTCAATCCAAAGACACAATAAATAAGTATCTGAAGGCTCTGGATTTATTTGGACAGGCTTACCTAAGTTGGCAGGAGATTAAACAAGTTTTAGAGCTACAGATTTTCTTAGGACTAAAACATGGAAGAAACAGCAAATCACGCTTCTGTCAAATGACACGCCAGCAACTAGACGAGACATTCAAAAGCTATGGAGTCGATGTAGATGCCAGGCTAGCAGCCTTACAAAAAATACATAGAGGCTCAGTACAGCAAAAACCAGTCTATGCGTCGAGTTGCTCAAAAAAATGAACTACTGATTTCCTGGTGATTACAGCCTAATACAACTACAGTGCAAGCATTTAATAGCTTTTTGCCTTTAATGACAGACTACATTCATTCTGCTGAATTTACCAAAAATAGGCTTGTCAGAGATTACCAAGAATTATCGAGTAACGTGTTACTGTAAAACTACAAAACTGAAATCTTTGCCAGGAGCCGATTCAGCAGAACGTTAGCAAGTGAAGTGTAGATAATTCGATTCTCAAATACCGAAAAATGGGTACACATTTTTCTTGAGGTGGCGTTGAGTGTAGTACGGCAAGAACGAGTACAGGTATCCATATATACGGAAGTAACGCAATGTGTACAAGAAAGAGAAATACACCAAAACATCTTTTGATGGAACAACTGAAACAATAGAAACCGAAGAAAGAAATTCGTCAGGTTTGTTAGAATTTTGTACAGCCGTTATGGCAATTACTCTTTCAATTTTGACAGCCACTTTGATTTTGCACTCGTTTAACCATGCCAGTAGTCATAGAAGATTGGATAAGCCAATCAATCAATTTGAGAAACCAATGTGAAAAGATTCGCGGATGCCAAATCAGCAATCGCACATGGTATGAATGGGAGCGATTAGCAGGTGCTTGTTATGCCCAAGGCAAGAAAGTAAAAGCACGAAAATACACACAAGAACAAACGCAAATGTTGTTGTGTTTGGCCTGGTTACGTAAGCATTATCCACGTTGCAAAGTGACTTATCGAAGTTTGAGGGAGTACTACAAAGCTAACGAATATAAGTTGGAGGAAGTATTTGACAAGTACTGTAATCAGGTAAACTCCGGTGAGGCTTTTGTAGCAGATGAAGTTAAACAACAACCCCCCAAGATAGCGTTAAGTGAGGTGAAAAAGTGCTGTGACCGGATTCTAAACCGGGAAATATCAAGAAATTGTTGGGCTAGTTGGAAGCAGTATTTAGGTATCCCCAAGTATGAACGCTTTGTGGATGAGGGTAAGGCCTCGTTGTTAACATATATGGCTTGTTGGAGGCATGATAATCCGACAAAAAAGTTTCCATTGGTGCGTCAATTGATAGTAATGATGACGAGTGCATCACGTCGGGTGATGACGATGGAAACAGCATCCAGTGCCAAGATGTGGCACTCTTGGCAGATGAGAGGGTGTAAGGGAAAAGACTTACACAGATATTTGGCGATGTGTGGCTATAAAGTTTCAATTCGTACTTTATATAAGTGGGGCGATTTTAGTCAGCGCAAGCATTATTCGGTTTCTGAACTGGGACAGTGGAGAAAGATCGCATCAAACAGGAGGGTTGCATGATTCGACTATTAGACGGATTCAATAACGTTTTCAGCTCCACAATTAATTTCTTGTTGTGCGGAGAATATTGCAATTTCAGCTAAGAGGTCAGAATTTTCTGAGTTCTAATCATTAAGGAGAAAATATGGTACGCAAAGGTGAATTGACAGTACAAGGAACAGAAGTACAAACATCAATAGAGTCACAGTCGAGAAAAATAATTAAGGGCACAGAACAAAAGTTAGTGCCAGTGCCAAGTGCTTTTTCACTGATGATTGAGCAACTGGAAATAGCTTTTGACGACGACTTGCGCCTAGCAATTTTTGAGCGATTAGTACGAGAGCAGCAGCAGATTGCTCAACAAGCAACGCAAGAGGAAAAAGTTACTAAGGCATTTGAAATCGCTAGGTTAGAGGCAATTGAACAGGCAAAAGAAAAGGGGAAACAATCAGCCAGAAAAGAGATAGCACAAAGAAAAACAGAGAAATTAGCAGCTATCCGAAAACAGTTCATCGACGTAGACCTCGAAAAACTGATTGATAGTTGTGACTATTTGCCTTATGAAACGATGAAACAAACGATTGATGGATTTGCAGCCCAAGTAGGTGTGAAACTGGAGTGGAAGGATTTAGATGATGGAAAATTCGAGTGCACCCCAAGCATCGCCTGAAGAAGAAAGCAAGGGGGGCAGGGGGAGAAGAGGAGCTCTTGGAGAAAAAGAGCTATTCTATAATAATTTTCTTTCTCCCAATTCCTCCCCTGCCTCTTCTCTGTCGCCTGAGATTCAGGAGTTTATTGACACGCTTAAACAGGGGCGAGGATTTGCTGAGATTACCCAAATCATCAGTGAAGAAGTACAACGACAAATTGAAACTCAGTTGATGGAATTTCAAACAGCGATCGCCGATTCCAATTTAGCTGCGATAGATGCAATGAGTGAGGAGTTGCAAAGGATAAAATCAGAGTCAGCAACACTCAGCGGGGTGATGGAAAGATTAAGTGCAGCTGTTGCTCCCGATTTACCGACAACGGAAGATGAAGTTGTAAGCTTTCGTCAGGCAATTGACAACCTTGAAAGATATGGCAGTATCATCCCGTCGCAATCAGACATTTTAGCTGCTCAATTAAAGATGCGAAATGGACGCGCTTGGTCATTGGTATGGCAGTCACTAGCAAAGATGTTGATTAAAAAGTTGGAGAAAAAGTTTTGCAAACAGCCTACTTCCACAGAGCCTATTGGTGTTACGAAAACAACTTGGGAATAGCCAAGATTCATTACGAGCCACTAGGAATTTTTGCAATTTTGTTTGAAGGTGGTATCCCCAAGATTAACGTTAATTTCCTGGATAAGAACGAGTTCTCCTACTACTGGCAGAAGTACAAAAAAGCAGGGATAACTTTGCATCTAGGGATGAGAGTCGGTATCGATACTGAATTAACAAGGGTGATTGAAAAGGAGAATATTTTTAAATTTCCTGAGATTAATTTAGAAGTCAAATTAGAGCAGAATACTCGTTTTTTTCGCCCTCTTAATGGAGAGTGGTTTGAATTTGAAGATGACGTATTTGTAGAATATCAGCCCTGTAGTTCGTTAATAGACGTGAGGTAGCTATGGTCAGAGGATCTAAGTCAGAAGCTCCCAAAGATGGAGCGTTAAATCTGTCCGATTTTAGCGGCGATGTTAGCAAAACTCTGGTATTTCCTGACTCTCATTTTGGCTTAGAGTCAGCAGTATGGGCAAATGCACAGCGGATTGCTGATATGCTGCCTGTTGATATTAAAGTATTTGGCGACTTAACAGACGCAGATGTTGCTGATGCCTTAGATAAAGCCAAAGGTGCAGAGTTTCAGCAAAAAAACTGGACTGAATACTCGACAGCTACTAGCCGCTACCTCAAAGCTCTGCACAAAGTCCGTGAAAAGCAGGCGGAAGTTAGTGAACATGTCGCTGAAGCTAGAGTGCAACATGCCGAGCTAGAGAAAAACCTGTCTACATCTCTGGCTAACCTAGAGTCCAAGTTCAGGCAAATAGTTGGGGGTTCTCGTTCAGCAATTGCAGGTATTCAGGATGATTTAGAAATTAGCTTAGGTAAGATTGCTGACCAGTATTCAGAAAGTAAAGCTAAGAAGCAACAGAAGCTACAAGTTGAAAAAACCCAAAAAGAACCGACCCCTTACGAAGAACAAACCAGTAATTTAGTGACTCGGTTCCAAGAACTGAGGAATGCTCGTTACTCTGGAACACCTGGAATTACACAAAGAATTAGGAGCGCCCAATGACACCCAAACAATTGACCTCATTAGTGACTGGATTTTTAGGATTAGTAGCTTTTGGGTACTTCAGCACTCAAATAATTGGGGCCACAGCCACTTCCCTAATTGGGTTTGGAGGAATAGTTTCTGGTGCTGTTCTAGAAGCAAAAAGACATCAGCCACAGCAGACGAAACAGGAGAAAAATGTCACAAATTTGTAGATTGTTAATTTGGATGTGCGGGTTCATTATTGCCAGC
>JAHHHK010000052.1 GCA_019359395.1 Komarekiella atlantica HA4396-MV6 | reverse complement strand
CCCACAGAAGAATCTACTACCCTTATACACTTCATTCTCAATAAGTACACAAATTTTTCAAGGGGTCTTTATCCCCCAAACCTTTATCTGCCTCGGTTTAGAGGCGATTGTCGCCCCTTGAACGCTTCTACTTAGACGAGGGTATTAACGTACAGTTGCGGTTAGAGGTAGGAAATAATATTAAACTGTTGCAAACTTCGCTTCTACTTAGACGAGGGTATTAACGTACAGTTGCGGTTAGAGGTAGGAAATAATATTAAACTGTTGCAAACTCAGTATATTTCCTCACTTCTGGAGGCTGAAAAGCCAAGACAATATCACTAGCAAGAACACCTAAATGCATTAACTCAGTTGCCATTCCTTCCTCAGTCAAATCTTCTTCGATATAAATTTTTTCATTTTTAATACGAATATAAACAGAAATTCCTTTAATTCTCTTCCCTTGTTTCCAACCAATATTGAACCAAAGATATTGACTTCTATTATCATCAAACATTAATACTTCGTCCACGTCACAAACAGTAACTTGTGACGATATTCTTTGATACTCTGTTAAAACTTTCTTGATCAAATTTTGATATTGAGTTAACTTATCCATTTCAGAATCTCCTGTTTATTCATATCAAAAACTAATAGTGAGATTTGATATTTTGCTAAAATTAATTGAATTGCCACTTTTTGAAAGAAATCTTCATAAATTATTTCACCTATTGCCAAATATAATTCCTGTTCAGGATATTCAAGAGAAAGTAGAGCTTTATAAATGAGATACTGACCTAATGCAGTTTCAAAATCACGCATAGGAGAACGGCTGAGAAAACTTTTAATTTCAATAACAATTTGTTTTCCTTCTCTACTCGCAGCAATGGTTTTTTCACCAGCGAGATCAGCAAACAGTTTAACTTCTTCATATTTAATCGGATAAGGATCAGCTGTAATTATCCAACCATCCTTAATTAAGGCATTTTTAACTGCATCATGATATACATCTTTTGCTGGCATTTTCTCCCTGATATGTAGACAAAGTAGCTATTGGGGCTAGTTAATATAATTGTACTAAGAGCGGTTTTATTTGCGATAATTGATTCTTGCGGAGATTAACACCTTGGAGGTTAGTACGATCGCTTCAGCATCCGCATCTAGTACATTGAGACATTTCAAGCGGTTATACGTATTAATTATCACCACTAGAGCGTCTCGACTCATCCTGAGCAGCCCTATGATAGCTGTACCGAATTATTTCTAGCAAATACAACAAGACCAGCAAATTCAGAAATCATGAGTCAGAATATTGGCGCTGCCAAAATTTGTATTATCATTCCAGTGTTAAATGAAGCGAGAAATATTAATGAAGCAATCACAACAATTCAACCTAGTACAAATATAGAAGTGATTGTAGTAGATGGTGGTTCCCAAGACAACACACTAGAAATAGCGCAGTCATTGGGTGTAAAAATTATTTCATCATCTCCTGGTCGTGCTGCTCAAATGAATGCGGGTGCTATGGCTACTAGTGGCGAGATTCTACTCTTTCTTCATGCAGATACCCGTTTACCAGCTGAGTTTGATGCCATGATTCGCACAGCGCTACAACGACCCCAGACTGTAGCTGGTGCATTTAACTTGCGGATTGATGCATCACTTTTGAGTTTACGATGGGTGGAGTGGGGAGTAAATTGGCGATCGCGTTTCTGCCAAATGCCATACGGCGACCAAGCAATTTTTTTAACAAAAGAAGTCTTTCAGCAAATAGGTAGATTTCCTGAATTACCCATCATGGAAGACTTTGAACTCATGCGTCGTTTAAAATGCATTGGAAAAATTGTAATTATTCCTGTGCCAGTTGTCACCTCAGCCCGTAGGTGGTTGCAAAAGGGAGTTTTTAAAACTATGTTACTTAATCAAATAATCATCATTGCTTATCTACTCGGTGTTTCACCTAAACGACTTCATAGCTGGTATCGTCGGGAGAAATTTAGAAGAATTTAAGCTGTCTCTCATGTAAGTAGTTTATCTTCAGAACTTGGAACTTTGTGTTCGGAACTCGGAACTTCGTGTTCGGAACTCGGAACTTTATGCTCAGAACTCGGAACTTTATGCTCAGAACTCGGAACTTCGTGCTCAGAACTCGGAACTTTATGCTCAGAACTCGGAACTTCGTGCTCAGAACTCGGAACTTCGTGCCTAGAACTCGGAACTTCGTGCTCAGAACTCGGAACTTTATGCTCAGAACTCGGAACTTCGTGTTCATAACTTCAACATTCGAGATTCAAGGGTGATGTCTGGCGCTTTGCCCTACAGGTTTGCCAATTCCTTAAGTGAATTTATAAAAATGAGCAAGCGCACATTTAATTTCCAACTCAAACTGTTACTGTTAAGTTGCTTAGTAACTACTCTAATAATTGTTGCCAAACAGTTTAACATTCAGGCACTTTTGCAGACCTCAATCATTTGGGTTGATAGTCTTGGCCTCTTGGGGCCAATAGCATACATAGCAATTTATAACTTGGCAACATTACTGTTTGTACCAGGTTCTCTTCTAACTCTCAAAGGTGGTTGCCTATTTGGCGTATTTTGGGGGTCAGTCTATGTGTTAATTGCTGCAACAGTTGGAGCGACCTTTGCTTTTCTCATTGGACGCTACCTGTCGCGGGATTGGATTACCCAGATGATGGACAAACATCCTAAATTTAAAGCAATTGATCTAGCAGTTGCTAAAGAAGGATGGAAAATTGTGCTATTGACTCGTTTATCCCCCATTTTTCCGTTCAATTTATTAAATTATGCTTTTGGAGTAACACAAGTTTCTCTCAAAGACTATATCTTAGGTTCCATCGGCATCATTCCAGGTACAGTAATGTACGTTTACATCGGTTCCCTAGCTGGTAATCTTGCCGTAATTAACATACCTCATCAGCCAACCACTCCAGAAACTCAAATCTGGCAATGGACGATACAACTGGTTGGGTTAATTGCTACTGTTGCAGTAACCATATATGTCACAAAAGTTGCTCAAAAAGCTCTAGCTCAAAGTGTAGCAACAGCAGAAATCACCAATGATCCAAACAATAACAATTAGTTTAAAAAGATTATCAATCACTTACTGTTTTTACTAGTATCAATAACCACGAAAGTCTACAATTATCGTGTTTTCATCAAACTCTTAATGCTCTATCCAGATTTTATCGACAATGATTGATTTAGTTGATCTCTTGTATAAATCAAATTCTAACTGCTAAATATATAAGCTTATTGTTTTCTCTGCCCCTCTGTCTTGAAAAGTTTCCTGCGGAGGGAAACCCTCCTTCAGAACTTTTCGCTGCGCCTCTGCGTGAACCTTAAAATTCTTATTCTCAAACATTCATACAAGAAATCTAGTATTTCCTAAATAAAGTATGAAAACAATGACAAAAATCTAGATTTCTAACAAAAACACTTCAAAATATCTATCACTTCTACAACTTATGAAAAATCAAATTATGAGCAACCAACCTCATACCAAAATCTCACAAAAGTTTTTTAGACTAAGTATATTAATATTGCTAGCAGTTGGCTTAGCTTTTTTATGTAACACAGACTTTGCCCTGGCAGAGAAATCTATTAATACACATTCTTTCAATCCCCAAGCAATTTTACGGAACTCCTTGCAGTGGATTAATAGCATTGGCGCAGTAGGAGCTTTAGCCTTTATTGCACTTTATATTATTGCCACTGTCGCTTTCTTACCAGGTTCCATCCTTACTTTGGGTGCTGGTGTTATCTTTGGTGTAGTTTGGGGTTCACTCTATGTATTTGTTGGTGCAACTCTGGGTGCTACTGCGGCTTTTCTCGTCGGGCGTTATTTAGCAAGAGGCTGGGTTGCACGTAAAATTGCAAATAACAAAAAATTTGCCGCCATTGACCAAGCTGTTGGCAAAGCAGGATTAAAAATTGTGCTGTTAACGCGACTGTCTCCCATATTTCCTTTCAATTTATTGAACTATGCCTTTGGCATCACAGGTGTTTCACTCCAGGACTACTTTATTGGCTCTTTGGGCATGATTCCCGGAACAATCATGTACGTTTATATTGGTTCTCTTGCTGGTAATCTTGCCATGATTGGAACTGAGGCTCAATCTACCAACCCGACTTTACAATGGGCAATTCGACTCATTGGTTTTATTGCTACAGTTGCAGTTACCATTTATGTCACCCGTATTGCCCGGAAAGCTTTAGAAGAAGAAGTGATTAACAATTAAAAAATAAACTCAACTTGAAGAGTGTCTGTCAATTATCGAACTGACAAAATAATTCAAAAGCTGTATTTCTTATTAAACAATCTCGAATCTAAACCCCAGCCAAAGAATTAAGAAATCTTCTCAGTCACGCCAGTTCGCTCAACGGAGGACGCCTCCGCACGCGACTGGCTCCCAAATCCCCAGTTCCAACGAGGTATCACCAATGTCAAATTCAGAATTTGAGAGAGTCACAGTTCGCCCAATGGATGAGTATAACCAGACGTTAGTGTCCTACGTCCATCCCCCAAATTGGGTTAATCCTGAACCTGCTGATATTTATGACTTGGTAGTAATTGGCGCTGGTACAGCGGGATTAGTGGTGGCGGCGGGTGCAGCCGGCTTAGATTTGGGTTTAAAAGTAGCTTTGATTGAAAAGCATCTCATGGGTGGAGATTGCTTGAATGTTGGTTGTGTACCATCTAAAACTGTTATCCGCTCCTCTCGCGTAGTTGGCGAAATCTGGAATGCCAAGGAGTTTGGAGTTAACATTCCCCAACATGTTGATGTTGATTTTCCCGCAGTCATGGCACGGATGCGGCGAGTAAGGTCTGGGATTAGCCATCATGATTCGGCTGAGCGCTTTCAGAAACTAGGAGTTGATGTCTTCTTGGGTAGCGGTCGGTTTGCAAGTAAAAATACCGTGGAAGTTGGCAACAAAACCCTCCGATTTAAAAAAGCTGTAATTGCGACTGGAGCCAGAGCCGCCCAACTCTCGATACCAGGAATTGAAAAGGCGGGTTATCTGACCAATGAGACGGTTTTTTCCCTGATTCAACGACCGGAACGTTTGGCGGTGATTGGTGGTGGGCCGATTGGTTGCGAATTGGCGCAAGCTTTCCGGCGTTTGGGTTGTGAGGTGGTATTCTTCCATCGTGGTTCTCACCTTTTAAATAAGGAAGATGCTGACGCCGCTGAAATTCTCCAAAAGGTCTTGATTCACGAAGGAATTCGCGTGGTGCTGAATTGCCAGTTAGAAGAAGTGGTAACTGTCACCGAGGGTAAAAGACTTTACTTTTCTTCTAATGGTCGCCGAGATTCTGTCACAGTAGATGAAATTTTAGTAGGTGCGGGACGTGCGCCGAATGTAGAAGGTCTAAATTTAGAAGCAGTGGGGGTGGAATACGATAAGCGCCAGGGTGTAAAGGTAAATGATTATCTCCAAACTACAAATCCCAAGATTTATGCAGCTGGCGATATCTGCATGAATTGGAAGTTTACCCATGCTGCTGATGCGGCGGCGCGAATTGTGATTAAAAATACGCTATTTTCTCCCTTTGGTTTGGGGCGCTCCAAACTCAGTAGTCTAGTGATGCCGTGGGTAACTTATACCGACCCCGAAATTGCCCATGTGGGAATGTATGAACACGAGGCGCAGAAGTTGGGTATTAATATAGCGACGATCGCAATTCCTTTTAATAGTGTAGACCGAGCGATCGCCGACGGTGAAGAGTTAGGATTTCTCAAAATTCACCACAAAAAAGGGTCTGATGAAATTATCGGTGCAACCATTGTCGCCAGTCATGCAGGTGAGATGATCTCAGAAGTAACTACGGCAATTGTTGGTAAACTAGGTTTGAGCAAACTCAGTAGCGTGATTCATCCTTATCCCACTCAAGCTGAAGCTATTAAGAAAGCGGCAGATGCTTATCGTCGCACACTCCTCACCTCAAAAACCAAACGATTCTTAGGATTTCTCACAAAGCTTTCTTGAAAAATTTGGCGGATTAAGGCATCACCCAATATCCTAGTAATTTCCAAACAAGAACGTTTTTGACACGAGCAAAAGGTAGATATTACTACTCAAACATAAACCTGTTACTTGCTAACCATTCAAGAACTAATTCAGAGGGTTATAGTCTGAGAGTAGATGATCTAAAAGCTTACGTTCGTAACGAGTTAAATTTTTTGCAGATGTTTCTAATTTATGTAAGTTCAAGTAAATTAAATCATGTTCAATCGCTTCTACGCTTTCCTTTAGCTGTCCATATAGTTCATCAAAGGTAAACTCAGTTACCAGAGCCAAGGTAATTTGTTCTCGGTCTGTACCAAGTGGCTGACCGTTGAAGTGATAATCTCCTTGAGAATTTTGGGATACCAACCCAAGAGCGATCGCTAACAGCAGGGTTTGATAAGCTAGTTTTAATTCTCTACCAGAGCCAATTTCCTCTGGTATTAAATCTGGAATATTTTCGTCTTCGTCGATTTGTTCACTTTGAGTCCGCTCATAGCAGTCTCGATAAAACTCAATTTGACTGAGAAAATAAGCCGGAAAGCCCAACGAACGGGTCAAAATACATAACCTCTGCTCATCTTCAGCTATCAAGGCGGTTAAAGTGCGACTAAAGCGACTGTAAAGCGCAAAAATTTGCTCTTTATCTTTTGCTCCCACCCAAAGGGTAATTTCCCGTTGAGAAGTTGGGTTTAAGTTAGTGTCAATATCCTGAAGTCGCAGCAACAAGTTAGCATTATCATAAAGTTGATTTAAACGCAAATTGACAGTGTTTGCTGCAATTAAATCTGATTGTTTTAATACTTCCGCAATAGACAAATTGCTCAATCGCTCGAACTGCTGGCGAGCAAAGGGGATAAGTTGGTTCTTAAATACTTCAGCAGGAATTTTCCACGATTGAGAGCGGCTAACTCGTTCTTGAGTGAATGTCTCAGTTGGGAGTGTTGTCAGAAAACTTTGGTAATAAGCATCAATATCTGCATCAGTCAGAACTGTGAGTCGAATTTCGGAAAAATTCCTTGTAGCTTGATCCCGTTGAATAACTAAATCATTGTATATCTCAGACAAGTTGGCAAGAGATTGACGTAAAGTTTCAGCCCTTTGTTTAGCTGTTTTAATCAAATAATTTAACGCCTCGATGCGAAGGTTTTGGGCGTATAAATCATATTCTAATTTTGATTTTTCATTATAGCTACGACGTAATTCTACAACAGTTGCTTTAACAGTACTTTCTAGTCGTTTAATTTGTTTTTGAACCTTTTCAATTCGACCGCGAATGTTAGTGCTGTACTTGAGCCAAACGATTCCTAAATAAGTGAGAATTGTTACCGTATTCCAAAGCAGATAACTAACTAAGTTAGCCCAAAAGTTTTGTAATAATATCCATAATATTGATTGATTAAAAATTCCGATTAAAATTAAAAATCCTAATAAAATAGCAAATAGAAAAATAGGATAAATAATCAAATACTGAGAGCGAAATTTGTTTTCTTCTCCTAGCAGTTCACTTAGTTGAACTGTGGCTGTTTCAAGTTGACTTTCAATGGCAGTTAGGTGATTTTGAGCTACGGCGATCGCTGCTTCTGCTTGTTCACGAGCGCGAGCGATCGCCATAAAACGGATTTTTTGAGCTTGTTCGATTTCTGCATTTAACGCTTGGCGATAATCAGCGATCGCCATTTCTAACTGTTTTTGAGTTGTTTGTAACTCTTGCAGTTGTTCTTCAGACTTTCTTTCAGCTAAAGCATCTTGTAATTCTTGCTGCCGCAATTTTAAGGACAAAATTTGGTTGAGCAGCTTTTGAGTGGTTTCTTTATCAATTGTTACCTGCAATCTAGAGTCGAGAAATGCTTCAGCCGCACGCAGTTCTGTAACAAGATTCTGGGATTGATCGCCAACAGAATCCGTTTGCAGTTCCAAATAAAAAAACGTCAATATATTTAATAGCCTAACCCCTTCATGTAAGCCTCTAGGTGTAGCATCAGCATAGCGGTTAATGCTGCGATCTAAGAAAGTGGTTAGTGTTGCCTGTAATTGTTTACAACAATTTTCCAGCGTGCGTTTATAGGAAAGTAGCTCTTTATTTTCAAATTGCCGATAAGCACGCTGCAATTCCATCCCATATTCCTGAGACATACCAGCACCCATCTCAAGACGCGGATTAAAATCTTGCCAAACTGGTTTGCCGTTATCTCGTTCTAATTGGAGAAAAGCATTACTGAAATCTTCGCTGAGGACAAATTCTTTGGCATCTAACAGGCATTTGCGAATTGCCTCTGGAGTGAATTCTGCCTTCGGTAAAAACTGCTCCATCACGATATCGGCAGCTAAGGCAGCACTCAATCGGTTAATAGTTGTTTCTCCCGGAAAAAACAGTTCTGCGTAGCCAAAAGCGCTGTAGGCGGGAATTTTTCCCCGGACTTTTTGTGTGCCAATCAACAAGCCGCTGGTTTCCGGTTCCACGGTGAGAAAGCCTGCAAAAGCATCGGCATAACTGGGCAAATTATCTTTCAGTCCCCCAATTCGCTCGTCCATCAGCCAGCAGTTATCAAAAAGTGGCATTTTTTGACTAGCAGCGATCGCAACTCCACTGGTCATTTTGTAATCTAACTCTTTCAAAAGCGCGTAAGCAGCACCGTAATCAGCAGTTGTGGCTTGGGTAAATAACCCTGGTAGTAGCAATAAAGCTTCTAAGCTGTAAGGAACATCTGTAAAGTACTTAGAAAATAGCCAACGAATCAAGCGTACTATGTCGAAAACTACTCCCTTCGCAAAGTAGTTGCTGGCTGACAGCATGAGATATATTCGATGCGTGCTGCTGATTTCTACCCCTTGGCGTTTAGCAGATATTGCTTCTGGAGATTGATTAGCCGTTTTCAATAAATCTATTAGTGCAGTCTGCATCTGGCTAGTCGCTTTGCTGAACTGGGTACGGATTTTGGAGACATAAGCTTGTTTACCGTGAGTTTGCGCCAGATCAAAACTCGGATCAGCAAACTGATCTAACTCAGTACTAAAGCCAAAAATTTGACCGTCCCAAGTTAAGGTATAAGTTTGAATTAAACAGCTTTGGGCGGTTGGAAATTCTGGTAGTTGCTGTTTAATGGCTGCACAAAAAGCAGCACTATGAGGATCGAGTGCAAGTAAAATAGTTGGTTTTGGCATAAAAACATTCTGAAAACGTAGACTACGGGGCTAGATAATCACATCCAAATCTTCTAAATATGCTTCAATTTCCTGGATTTCCATTTCCACCTGTTCTTTAATCTGGGAATCAACTTTGCCTTCTTTGCTTAAATGCTGATTGAGTTGGTTGATGTAACTCTCCAGAGTCAATTTGGCTTTGTCTTTGTCTTGATGGGTAATACTTTCAACTTTTTCAGCAATTTCTTTAACTAGACGCAAGTTACTTTTAAAAGCTCTAAATGCCGACTTGCGATCGCCTCCCAAAGGCAAAACTTGACCTTCTAATCTTCGCGCTTGCTCTGTATGAACAAAATATTTTTTACTCTGATTGACAATCAATTTATACGGTTCGGGTACTAATGCTAAGGCAAACCAACGCAACGCCCCACCATCATCTTCTGGTGGAATTAAATTGGGTAAGTTTGTCCAATTGCGGTCTAAGTGCTTGAAGACTTTATTTGGATCTAAGTAAGCTAGCTCCATATCCCTCATTCCGTTGAAGGCAAATAAGGGTACACCCACTTCCACTCGAAACAGGGTGACTTTGTGGGGTTCGCCTGTCGGTACGAAAGAAGGACTATTTTTTCCTGTAGGCATCCGACTTGAAAGAGGTGGATTGCTAAAAACTGTGTTGCTACTCTCAACCCCGTAGTAATAAAACTCTGTAATTACGTGCTGCTGTTGAGCTGGTATTTCCGATTCTTCATACTGCCAGAGAGGAACTGCGAGTTTGCCAAGTTGTTGCAAATCTTGTCCCGCATCTTCTGGATTGCTATCTGCCAAAACCTGCTCAACACTCATACTCGTCAGAGGGCGGTAAATCTCATTTAAAAATTCCAAGATATCAGCCTTGACATCTTCAGCTTTTTTCTCAGGCCAATTAGTCAATGTTTGAGACTGTTCTCGATACCAACGGATAAAGTCTTCGCCAGTAACTTTAGGTCGTTTCGATTGCAGATTGGCACGTTGAATAGTATGAATAAAAGGATTGTCGTTATTTCCTTGACGGCTGACCTCGTTATAACTCTGTTCTAAATCTCGGTAAACTTTATCTAGGTTGCTGTGCAGACGTTGGCACTTTTCTTGGATTTCTTCCAACCTAGCCCGGAGTACACCATAGAGTTCAGCTGCTTTATCACACCGCTTCCAATGTAAATAAATCTTCCACTTTTGGTCAGCCCGTTCTTTGTACTTCTGGCAAGCGGCTTGAATAGTGTTCTTATTTGAGAACCAAGTTTCTGCGGCTTCTTTAATTTTTTCTTCTTGGGCTTCTAATTTTAAAGCATGGAAACTGGATTGCGCCTCTTGTGACTTACGTTGTACGCTCTGCTGCAATTCATCTAGTTTTTCAGAAAGTTTGGTAAAAAATTGGAGTGCATAAGCTAGTCCATTGGGACGGTTAAGACTCCGCTCCCAACAAGTTGCGATCGCAGCAGTTGAAGTCTGCTCTAAGCGATAAAAACTCAATCCCAATTCTTGAGCCGTCCGTTGCTCAAATTGATCCAACTGCCGCTTGTAGAGTTCTTTGATCGTCGGCAAAGCTGTACGATCAAAACGCATTTCGCCAATTCGGAATTCGGATTTCATTTGTGCGCCCTGATTGCTTTCAGTCAAAGCATTGAGGACAGTAGTAGCATCTGCTAACTTGCAATCCTGTAAAAAACGCGCGATTTCGTTTTCTAAATCGATTGTTGGGGTAGATGCCATCAACTCATTTTTCAGCAAGTTTTGAGCATCCTCAAGTTTCATCCGCTCGTATTCTTGTACAGGTAAAGTCAGTGTGGCAAAGCCAAAACTACAATAATTTATATTCCGTCCGCGAACTTTTTCACCAGTTGCTAAATAAGCGCGAATGTTATCAGCAACGTTAGCAGCATCTAGACCGATTTGAGAACCAATCTGGATGTACAACCCATCTGCAACTAAATTTTGTAAATCGTCTGGACGGCTAATTACAGTTCCCTTTTTATTCACGCCGTCAATTAAAAATACAGCATCAAAGGGAGGGCGATCGGCTCTAACCTTGGAAGTACCATAATCAATTTCAATGCTATTAGATGGTGACAATCCCCAAAAGTGTTCTATTTCTTTGAGAGCGCCATAAGCATTAGACTTCACCAAGTGAGTTTGGGGAATATTGGCAAACACTCTGGGTAAAATAAATACCCCCGTAATATTAGAAAAATTATTGAGATATTCTCGTGTTAAAAATGCCACATCCAAGAACGTGCCACTGCCCGTCCCACCAGCCAAACTGCCAACAATAAAAACTTCAACACCATCACGATTGGAAACTTCAATGTTTACTGAAAATGTTTGTTTGCTAGTGCGAATTTCGCGTACAGCATTGATTGCTTGAGCAATTAAACCTTTAATATCACCGACTCTAGCAAATAAGGCGAGTCGTCCCCGCGCCCGAATCTGTCCCGCACCACTGATCAGGCTGGATGCTGAAATGTCTTTAGGCCACCATTCAGCGATATGGTCGTTACGTGTATAGGGTAATGGATTTGCTACGGATATAGCATAAAGTTCGTTAGGTTCTAAAACAACTTTGGTACCATCAGGTGATTTTTCTCGTTCTTGGATGTTTTCGGTAGTATCAATAGAAATAAAACGAATAATTTCTGGTACTGAGCCGTAAACATCTATAAATCGCTTTTTAAGCTTGAGTACAACTTCATAACCCGTTCCTCCTAATCCGATGACAACGGTAGGACGAAAAACAACCGTGGGACGCACAACCGTGGGACTTAACATTCACTTTCCTGTGATATTGTTCAAGAGTTTGTTTGCCCACTGCTTGTCTCAGAGGGTCTTTGGTGTTCAATCCAGTTAAATAGCAGCTTAACGTTGCCAATCTCAATGATGTCCTCGTCGTAGAGTTCATCTGTATTTATTTTTTTAGTATTGACAAAAATTACACCTTTCAAACAGTGTAAATCTATATTTTTTTTGCCTGCTCGCCAAACTGTGACTAACTCGGCATCAGAATTTGTGGCAGCAATTGCTGGTATCAAATTACTCAAATACAGTTTACTCTGACGCTGATGAGTCAAACTAATCTCTTGGTCTTCCGACAATTGTGGCAGTGGTTCCAACACTACCAGCGCTCCTTCTAAGTGGTTACGATTGCGGAAATCTTCGATTAATTCCAAGGGGGTTTTACGTTGAATCAAACAGATTACCATTAAGGCAATTAACAATATCAGCAGTACCAAGAGCGACCAAATAATTATTTTTCGCCACAGTGGCATCAAAATATGTAGATGAACTTCTGCACTAATAGGGCTAGCAATCGGGTTATCTGGGGTCAGGACTAAGGTGAAAGTGCGATCGCCTGCAAAACTGCTATCAGCAACCTGTAACTGCACAGGAATTTTAGTTTCTCCTGGTTGCAAAGATATAGCTGCTGAAGGTTCAACCACAGAAATGTCTTTGGAATTGCCTTGCAACTGCAATTTAGCCGTTCCAGATATATTGCTCTTGATTACTAAAGTTTGGGTTTTAGTTGTTTTGCCTACTTCTACAGAACTAAAATCTATCTTTGTAGGTTGCACTTGTAGTTTCGACTTAATAGTTAAAGGCCAGTCAACTGTAATTGGTGCGATCGCTTTATTTGCGATTGTCAACACCAAGCGCAAGCTACTAGTACCTCCCTTTGCTTCTGCTGGGATCTGCAAACGCACGGGAATGACTGTTGTTTTATTCGCAATTAAATCAATGGTGCGATCAGGTGGAATTAAGCGAATACCATTTTGGCTAGGGTCTTCGAGTTGCAAACTTACCTTAGCATTGACATTGCTGATGCTATTAATATTAAGTGGTTTACTGATTGTTCCGGGCAATACCGGCTGCAAATTGGCGGTGGGTAAAGTGACATCAAGCTTGGGTTGAATCAGCACTGGTCGGATATTTTGAGCCAGTTGATTTAGCTGAACTCCTCCAGGATCTCGCAATACCTGTCCTTTCCCGCAAAGTGCTGGATTACTAGCAAAATCATTCAGCTGCTTTTCGTGTTCTTTTAGCCCTAGAGATACAAAAAATATATAGGGTTTGCATTGTTGCTGGCGTAAAAATTCGGTATTACTAGGGATAGGAACAGGATTAGGAATACCACGCACATCTTGTACTCCGTCTGTCAAAAACACTATGCTGACAGTGCGACCAAGAGCATCAGTACGGTGGTTTAAAAGGGCAGAATGTTGCAGCGCTTTTTGCACTGCTTTGCCTGTATGAGTACGTATACCCTCAGCCTGTAGTGAGCTAATTATTTGCTTGAGTTTACCTCGGTCTAGATTATTATTAATGGCAAAGTTTGTAGCATTTAGAGTTACATCTTTGTCAAAAGTATAGATAGTAACTGTATCGTTTAATCTGGCTGTGTTAACAAATTCGGTAATCGAATTCTTGACTTGAGCGAAGATATTTTTTGTTCCGCCTACACCACGCATTGAAGCAGAAGTATCTACTACCAAAATCCAGTCAATTCCCCCTTTCGTGGTAGTCTGAGCTAATACAGTTGACAGGTGAAAAATCGACATTAGAGCCAAAATAACAATGCTTTGGATCGAAGAGTATCTCAACCAATGCTTGAAATATTTAAAACTCATTGATAAATTTCTCCTGGCATATTATTTCTAACTTGGTCTTCCTCAAACCAGTAATTTAGAAGTTGAGATGTAATGCGTGTACCGCCTACCCATTCATTGCTATTCCATACCTTTACTTCTCTTTGCATTCGAGTTAAAAGCAAGAACTCTACAGTAATGATTTCGCAACCTAATATCATATTAATTATTACTTAATAAAAAATTGCTAATTCCAGCTAATATTGACATGTATAAACCGACATTAGAATTTAATTAATTCGGTAGAATTGTAAATGCGATATACAATTTTAAACTCCTAGCTTTTGAATCAATACATTAAGCAAAGTCTGAAATCTTTTGGTTATACTGAGCCAGTATTTTTTGACCTTTTTCACCAAGCTTGCCCACTAAAGATTCAATCTGCTGTACAGCCAATTTAGAAGGTTTAGTATGTCCATTTTCCCAACGATTAACGGTTGGAAAAGTAACACCAATAATTATAGCTAACTCTTCTTGCGTCAATCCCATTAAAAGCCGAATTTCATAGATAAATTGACCTATTTCTGGCTGATGAATTACTATTTTTTTTTGAATTGACATTTAACTTGGTATTATATTAAGTAGATAACTTTAACAAATGATTTATCAAGTTATATATTAACTACTATATTTATTCATGTTTTTAATTCAAATAGTAAATCCACTTAAAACACAAATTTAAAGTTATTTACTTAATAAGTAAAAATATATAAAATAATTAATATAACTGCAAGAATCTTTTATATTTACGTTGAAATAGCCTTGACAGTGCAGCGGATAAATTGTTAATAATTTTAGCTAGTTAGTGATTCTACCAATCTGTAACAATACGTTTAAGAAAAAGTTTAACCATCTTTGCGATCTCCAACCACAGATCCTTTCACTCATGAAACTGCCAGAATCTCTCTATCAGCCACATCCTAGGTAGTGCAAGATATAATTCCTTTCCACAACTCGCAAATGAGCAAACAAATAGTAGTTAGCAGCTTACGCACAACCCTATTCTGTAATTCGGTATTATGTAAATAAATATAAATAATACAATGCAAGATAAAGTCATTGTCGTTGTCGGTGCTAGTGGCGGCATTGGTTCAGCTTTAACTCGCAAACTTGCCCCCACGGGGGCACAGTTGGTACTGACGGCGAGAGATGCGGTTTGTTTAACAACACTGGCAGATGATTTATCTGGGTCAATTTTGACCATTCCTTGCGACATTACTGATCCGCAACAGGTAGACACTTTAATAAAAAAGACTATTGCTGAGTTTGGTCAAATCGACGTTTTGGTGAATGCAGCGGGTGCTGGTATCCTCAAGCCCTACAACAACCTGGAACCAGCTGATTTAGACAAGATGCTAGATGTCAACTTAAAGGGTAGCTTCTACACTACTCAAGCGGCTGCTGAAGAAATGCAAAAGCGCAAGTCTGGTCATATTTGTAACGTGATCGGAATTCTGGGCAAACATTCGATGGCGACGGCTGCGGCTTATTCTGCTTCCAAGTTTGGCGTCGTCGGTTTCAGCAAGTGCATGGCAGAGGAACTTAAGCGTTTTGGTATCAAGTTCACGCTATTCTACTTTGGTGGGGTAGATTCTCCTTTCTGGGACAACGTGAATTTAAAGGTAGATCGAAAAAAAATGCTTAGTCCTGAAACTGCTGCCAATGCTATTTTCTTTGCCCTTTCTGCGGAACCGCAAGCTGTGCCAATGGAAATCAATATTCAACCTGATAGTCATCTGTTCTTCTAAAATCAGAGTGTGCTTACATAATTCTTGCTTAGGAAAGGCCTGAAAATCTAGCAAAAAAGGCAGAATTTACAGATATATAAGCTGTTGTGCTGGATTTTCGTAACTTATGATAAAAATTGACCATGTTCACTTTTATGTAGAAGATGCCAAAGTGTGGCGGGATTGGTTTGTACACCATCTCGGTTTTGAAGCAGTAGCCGATAGTATCAGTTCATTTCACACTTGTACGCAAGTAGTAAAAAGTGGTGTTGTCTGCTTTTTGCTGTCTTCACCGCTGTTGCCCACAAGTCCAGTGGCTAAGTTTCTGCATCAGCATCCGCCTGGTGTGGCAGATGTCGCTTTCATTATCGAAGATGTGGAAGCAGCGATCGCCCTAGCTCAAGCACACGATGCTGAAATTATACAACCCATCCAAGAACATCAGGAGGGTCATATATTCCTCAAGTGGGGTAAAATTTCCGCTTGGGGCGGGCTAACTCATACGTTAATAGAAAGGCACTGTGAAACAGAAGAAGGAGAGATGGGGGGCAATTCTTCCTTCGCCACCTCCTCTTATCCCTTCATTTTCCCTTTATCTTCCACCCCCTCCTCTGCGATTACTGCCATAGATCACATAGTGCTAAACGTAGCAGCAGGCGATTTAGAGCGTGCTGTGGCTTGGTATGAAAAAATTTTAGATTTTCAACCCCAACAGGTATTTAAAATTAAAACTGATCGCTCTGCTTTACATAGCCGAGTGATGGTTTCGCGCAACGGTAGCGTACAGATGCCAATTAATGAGCCAGCTTCTAGCAATTCCCAAATTCAGGAATTTCTAGATGTTAACCGCGGGCCTGGAATTCAACATATCGCTTTGCGAACACCCAATCTTATTAGCGCGATCGCTCAATTTCGTGCCGATGGTTTATCCTTACTCTCAGTTCCCAACAGCTACTACTCACGGCTAAAACAGCGGCAAGGACTGCCACTATCACACCAAGAAATTGAGGTGATCGCCCAACAAGAAATTCTCGTAGACTGGCAAGAAGATGCTCCCGTAGAGGTACAAAATGCCGCACCCCTACTACTGCAAATTTTTACACAGCCCATCTTTAATGAACCGACATTTTTCTTTGAGTTTATTGAACGCCGTTCCCAAGCTCAAGGTTTTGGGGAAGGTAACTTTCGCGCCTTATTTGAAGCCATTGAAAGCGAACAAATTAAACGCGGTACTCTCAGCTAAACAATTCAAAATTCAAAATCTACCTACTTTTTAAAAAGAGGTTTCTAAAAAAACGCCTAGCCAAACTTGATAGTGCAGTTTATCTCTCGAAAAATAGCCCCACAGATGAGATAATTTTAATAAATATTAACATTTCCCGCCGATGCTAAGACTAATTACTGACTTCGACGGCCCGATTATTGATGTTTCTGAACGCTACTACCGCGTTTATCAATTCTGTTTGGAAAAAACTCGATACCAAGATCAACCAGTGCGAGAACTTTCTAAAGCGGAATTTTGGCAGATGAAGCGATCGCGCATTCCCGAAAAACAAATCGCCTTAAATTCTGGGTTAGACGAAACCCAAGCACAAGAATTTTCCCAGTTGCGGCGGCAAACAGTGCATACAGAACCTTATTTCCAGTATGACAGCCTTGCACCTGGTGCTGTAGATGCACTGTTAAAAATTCAACAAGCTGGCGTCGATTTGGCGGTTATGACTATGCGCCGGGTTTGGGAACTAGATTATGCCTTTAAAAAATACGATTTAGGTAGATTTTTCCCAGAAAATCGTTGTTATTGTCTCAGTAACGACTATGTTAAAACCCGCGACATCGAAGATAAGCCTTTGTTGATGGCACGAGCATTAACAGATCTTCCCCCCGCTGCTGATACTTGGATGGTGGGGGATACAGAAGCGGACATCGCCGCTGCTAAAAAACACGGTGTTAAGGTGATGGCTGTGGAGTGTGGTATCCGCGATCGCACTCAGTTAGAACTTTACCACCCCGACTTAATTGTTAAGGATCTAAGCTTTGCAGTAGATTTAATCTTAGAGCCTCAACGTCTTATCTAGTACTATGCATCTACCACTTCAAATGGGAATTTGTCTATTTTCTTTTCATCTGGGTAATAGGTAATTGGCCTCTAACCCATTACCCTTTACCAGCAATACATATCCAAAATTCAAAACTCACACCAATTTTGTTTTAGTAGACTTTCTAAGAGGTAGAAATAGGGTATGACCCCAATTTCAGCTAGGTTTAACGTAGAAAGCTACTAACCAACCACAACAATATAAATGTTAATACCGTAGAGAATTGATTTGACGTAATGAATGGTGTTTGAGATATTAGCCAGCTAGCTACTAATCCTCCAGCGATTAGGCCAACTATCAAACAGATGAGCGTGAACAAAACTGCTCTACCAAATTTGCCTTCTTTGCGATTGAGAAAGTAAATACTTACTCCTACCCCAACCACCAATGCTAACTGCAAAACCTGGTCGCCCGCCTCTGGATAAAACACACTAACCGCACTCAACCCAAGATACCAAGCTCCTGGTAAGAGTACATCCGCAGGTGTTGGTTGATCCAACATTCGTTGCAGCCATGCGGGCGACTGCTCACGCGGAGTTGGACTTTCTTTAGGAGGCGATTGCACACGCAATTCTGGGAACCGGATACGCTCAGGTACTTTAATTTTGCCTTCTTGGCGCATTCGTAAGCGATCCATTAAAATCGCATCGTAAGCTGCTTCAATTATTTCTAGACGCTTGGCATCGCCACTGTGTTGCTCGAATAGGCGATTACGAGCATCCTGAATTTCATCGAAGCTAGCCTCTTCTGATACCCCAAGTTTTTCGTAGGGATTTTGATCGCTCATGGGAGTTTGTTACTTCAGCCTCAGTCAGCGGCAGTCTTTTGTCAAAGAATAAAACAGCTTTAGGTCATATTCTAATCGAAACTAAGTCTCGACAGATTTTTGTGTCCTACCAGGATAGTAGCACGGGTCAGTTTGATTGACTTGTGAATTTTAACTACAGTCACTTTAACATATTGCCAGAACTCCGTGTATTTCCCCATGTCGTTACCTAGTTAGCGCTTTACTCTAGAATTTGAACTGGGATACCTACATAATCTTTATGAAAAAATTAACTTTACTGTTTCAAATTTGGCAACTTACCGTGCCCTGAGTGAGTCTTATTGAATTAGCCTTACAATTGCTTGTGGCATCGATCTGTATTACGCATATCAATTTAAAACCATAAGGTTTTAAATTAGTATCTAACTCGGAAAAACTGTCCCAGCGTAGCAGACCGCTGCGGCTAAGATCAGAACATCTGTCTGCGGGACATAAAATTGACAATTACAAGGTCTGCACTTATGTGTAGCGCTGGCTATCAAAAGTTTTGCGCTTTCATTGTTCAGAATCCCGATTACACTATTATTTTGAATAATCAGGATTCTCATGCCTTAGCCTTGTAAATTCTTAATTAGTGCCGAAGTGGAAACTGCGTATTCACGCAATCCTCCTGTTAATCCTATGAATTTTTGTACAAAGTGATGGTCATGGCTCCTGCCAAGATTCTTGTAGTTGATGACGACCCTGCGGTTCGTAATTTAATCCAACGCTTTCTGATTAAGCAGAACTATCAGGTGGAGGCTGCTGAAGATGGAAAGATGGCTTTAGCTCTATTTGAGCAATTTAACCCTGATTTGGTAATTCTAGATGTGAATTTACCAGATGTAATTGGGTTTAACCTCTGCCAAGAGATGCAAAGTCGTAATGGTGTGTTTGTTCTTATGCTGACTAGCCGTGCAGACGAAGCTGACAAGATTCGCGGCTTTGCTAAAGGTGCTGATGATTATCTCACCAAGCCCTTTGGGTTGGGAGAACTAGAAGTCAGAGTAGCAGCTATTTTGAGGCGTCAGCGGGTTGTGACTACCGCCGAACAGAAACGCCTATTATTTGAAAAACTTATGATTGATCCAGTGCGGCGGGAGGTAACACTTAATAGCCAACCAGTACTCTTAACTGCCCTGGAATTTGACTTATTGCATTTTCTAGCCAGTCATCCAGGTCGGGTTTGGCGGCGTGCAGAACTAATCCAAGAAGTGTGGGACTATGAATATGTAGGCGACCAACGGGTTGTAGATGTACATATCGGTCAAATCCGCAAGAAGATTGAAGTAGATGCTAGTCAGCCAGCATTAATTCAAACTGTACGTGGCGTAGGTTATAAATTTGAATGTCCTACTCAACCCCAGCAGTTGGAGGCTAAGTCCTGAGTTTATGGTCTAGAGTTTTAACTCTTAACACTTGACTAAAATACTTAAGTACTGGATTTCATAAATCCGTAACTTAATGTGCCATGCTGAGCGGAACGCAGTGTAGGTTAGATGCGTTCCATTCAGATGACATTGAGAATTTTTCAAATTTTGCAATAGATATGCATGAACTTTTAAAAGAGGTTCTAGAAAACTCTGAGCATCAGTTTCCGGCGCTCAGAGTTCTTTTATGCAATGAAGTAGCTTCCTTTGTCTACGAGACGCTCCTTCGCGTTGGGAGAAGATTTTTAAGGTGATGCTCGTTACCTCGCTACCGCTACCCTATTACTACTGCTTCTCTACGTTCACGCAGCGTGTCGCAGACAGACGCTTTTGCTAGCTTGCTTCCCCATAGAGTCCCCAATCCCTATTTTCAAGCCAGGGTAATTATATTTAGCAGTGGTGGAACAAAGTTTCGAGATAGACTCGGGCCGCACGGCGATCGCTATCTCCATTTTGCAGCAAAAATAGTGATAGGGCTGCTGTTAATACTCTGTTTTGATCCCAATCGGGATGCTTTTCTAAGTAGTTTTTTAGGGATTCGTGGAGTGTTTCGGGAATTTCTGTAAAGATGCTAACTGTTGTGTTCATAAGATTTTCCTTCTATGAGACTAATTAAGAGGGACTTGCTTGCGCTAAAGCGGGCTAGAGCTACCTCACACGATCTTTCGCCAATCCGACAATCTGCACCAACATCTTAGGTAATATATTTGACATTTTTGATGTCAGTGGTTGAGCGCACTACAAAAGCAAGCCGCATCATTGTGCGCCAAGAGGGGGTGGGTTTGTCAATGCTGCGAAATGTTAAAAACGATTGTATAAAAAATAAATGCTAACGAAACAATCAGGTTTAGAACCCTTTTTTAGTTACTTTACTTAACAAGAACTCAGTCTACGCAGTTCATTGCCATTTGTAATCAATAATCCCCAGTAAAACGGTAAGAGCCTATTGGCTCGTAATACACCTGTGGAAAACTGTAAAAATACCTGTGGAAACCTTGTGGAATTAGTGAGGAAAATAGCAGTCAATGATAAGAATTACAAAAACGCTTACAATTATTCTTACGTGCTTTTTATTGGGAGCAACTTGAAAGTGAAATGCTCCAAGGGCGATCGCATCTGAAATCAAGATGTCAGTATACGCGTCGAACATATAGTGCAAACTCAATGAGCTGAGAATTTACAGGGCTTGAGCCAGCATAGGGCCTAATTCCGACGCTCTTGTAACTTGCGATAAACAGATTTCAAATCCACTTGATGGTAAGCTAAAGCAACTAAAGTATGATATAGTAAGTCAGCTACTTCACCTGCGATCGCATCAGCCTCATCATCCTTAAAAGCCATCACGACCTCAGCAGTTTCCTCACCGATCTTTTTCAAAATCTTGTTATCACCGCCAGCCAATAACTTGCATGTGTAAGAACTTTCAGTAGGATTGTCACGGCGATCGCAGATTGTCTGAAACAATTGCGATAATGTATCGCTTGGCGGTAAAGCAATTTTCCCGTTTACTTGATGAAAACAACTGCGTTCACCAGTATGACAAGCAATATCTCCAATCTGTTCCACCCCAATGAGCAGCGCATCACTATCACAGTCATAACGGATACTCTGCACTTTTTGAATATGTCCAGAAGTCGCTCCCTTGTGCCATAATTCCTTACGGGAACGACTCCAAAACCAAGTTTCTCCAGTTTCCAAAGTCTTGTGTAACGACTCCTGATTCATCCATGCCATCATCAGCACAGTGCCATCAAGATAATCTTGGACAATCGCAGGCACTAGACCCTGTTCATCGTAGCGAATTTTCTCAACAGGGATAGCAGAACGCAGCGAATACAGATTGTTAGAATACATATCAGCTAGCTTACTCTAATGAGAATGATTCATGGATTCACGATACCATTCTAAATACAACAGCTGATATGCTTTTGTGAATTGAATTTTATTAGCTAGTTTTAAACAAGAACATTTTTTTCCATAGCAGATTGCATTTTTATCGCACTTAATGCAACTTGGTGAGCTTTTGGTGCTTCACCATACCAGTGGATCGCCGAGTTAAAGGCTGCCCGGTAAAGATCCTGGTATGCCTCAGATAATCGAGTCCGAATCTCTAAAGGCAAGTCTTCATTGGATTTATATAACATATTGTTATTTTTATAGTTCAGCTAATTTTATACGATAGAAATTCTAAGCAGTTTTTAACCCTATCCTAAGATAGAGCTTTTTTTTCTTGCCCACTGTTAGGAGAGAACCTTGGTAAATACCACGATAAAAACAACCAAATCACAAGAAATCTTCGCTGCTGCCCAAAATCTCATGCCAGGAGGAGTTAATTCTCCAGTGCGTGCTTTTAAATCTGTAGGCGGACAACCCATCGTTTTTGATCACGTTAAAGGCGCGTATATTTGGGATGTAGATGGCAACCAATATATTGACTATGTGGGCACTTGGGGGCCGGCAATTTGTGGTCATGCTCATCCAGAAGTGATTGCGGCACTGCATGAAGCCTTGGAAAAAGGTACCAGCTTCGGTGCGCCCTCAGTACTGGAAAACGTTTTGGCAGAAATGGTCATCGATGCCGTTCCCAGCATTGAAATGGTAAGATTTGTTAACTCTGGAACTGAAGCCTGTATGGGAGTTTTGCGGCTGATGCGGGCTTTCACTAAACGCGACAAAATTATCAAATTTGAAGGCTGCTACCATGGCCACGCCGATACGTTTTTGGTGAAGGCGGGTTCTGGTGTTGCTACACTAGGCTTACCCGACTCCCCAGGAGTACCTAAATCGGCAACTAGCAACACTCTGACTGCTCCTTTTAATGATCTGGAAGCTGTAAAAGCCTTGTTTGAAGAAAATCGCGACGAAATTGCTGGTGTCATTCTTGAGCCAGTCGTCGGTAATGCTGGCTTTATTTCTCCTGATGCTGGCTTTTTAGAAGGCTTACGAGAGCTTACCCACGAGCATGGAGCCTTATTGGTGTTTGACGAGGTAATGACAGGCTTCCGCATTGCTTACGGTGGCGCTCAAGAGAAATTTAGTGTAACTCCCGATTTAACGACACTGGGTAAGGTTATCGGTGGTGGTTTGCCAGTCGGAGCGTATGGCGGTCGCCGGGATATCATGTCAATGGTTGCTCCCGCAGGCCCTATGTATCAAGCTGGCACTCTTTCAGGTAATCCCCTAGCGATGACTGCTGGTATTAAGACTTTGGAATTGCTGCAAAAGCCTGGTACTTATGAATATCTTGACCGGATTACGCAGAAATTAGCTGACGGTTTACTGAAAATTGCCCAAGAAACAGGCCATGCCGCTTGCGGCGGTCAAATTAGCGCCATGTTCGGGTTATTCTTTACCTCTGGGCCAGTTCATAATTATGAAGATGCGAAAAAGTCTGATACCGCTAAATTCGGACGCTTCCATCGCGGTATGTTAGAGGGCGGTGTTTACTTAGCACCTTCTCAGTTTGAGGCTGGATTTACGTCTTTGGCTCACACTGAAGAAGATATTGAGCAGACTTTAGCAGTGGCAAAGGATGTAATGTCTAGCTTGTAACCAAAAAAGTACTGAGTGCTGAGTTCTGAGTAAAAACTACTTTTTTCAGGCTCAGCACTTCAACTCAACGTCAGTAGACGCTTCTGCTCAGAATAGTCACTCAGCACTACTTAACAGCCACAGCCCTCGTGACCACAGCCTTGGATAGTTCGATGACCTTCAGCACATGCTTCAGAGCAATAGTATTTGCTGTCCTTGTTGATGGCATCTTCAAGCGAAACGATACACAAGCAGGTCGGACAAGCGCATTTCATTTGGTTTACGGTTGTCATATTTTTCTCAATTTCCTCTTGAGATTACTGTGAGAAGATTACTCTAAAACATATGAACAACTATTCATATATTTATTAATATAACTTAAACTGGTATTGGAGATGTAGAGAGCGGATCAGAGGGATGGGTGTTTTTATTTAAATTTTACTAATTAAATATACGTAATACTATTTGTTTTTGAGAAATAACAAGTTTGCAATATTCG
This sequence comes from Komarekiella atlantica HA4396-MV6, assembly GCA_019359395.1. GTDB lineage: Bacteria > Cyanobacteriota > Cyanobacteriia > Cyanobacteriales > Nostocaceae > Komarekiella > Komarekiella atlantica. The sequence goes on along the minus strand of JAHHHK010000052.1, from coordinate 9,371 downwards.
CTACGTATTCAGACTAAATAATCATTGATAAAAGAGTTTCAAGAGTCAGTACAGTAAATTCTCTTCAGTTTGTTAAAGCTTTAAGTAAACTCAGTATAACTTTAGCAACTCTTCAAAGTCTTTCCAGCAAAAATTACCTGGTAAAAGTTGATTCTGCTCTCAATAATGAAATCAGAGTGTAATGCTCCCCGTTATTATTCGTGCAGCGAGTTGACAGTGCATGAGCTACTGCTTAAATCCTACCTGTCTCAATCCAGAAAATTTGGCATATAGCCAGATGTGTCAGTCTTGTGGCTCGCGGCTACTGTTGCGCGATCGCTATCGGGTATTCAAACCATTGGGTCAGGGTGGCTTTGGAGCAACCTTCTTAGCCAATGATCAAGCCTTACCAGGAGAGCCAAGTTGTGTAATTAAGCAGCTACGTCCCTCTGGAACCACGCCACATGTTTTGCAGATGGCGCGAGAACTCTTTGAAAGAGAAGCTAAAACTCTAGGCAAGATTGGCAATCATCCCCAAATACCAAGGCTGCTAGATTATTTTGAAGAACAGGAACAATTCTATTTAGTTCAAGAATATATCAGCGGTGACACCCTCCAGGAGGAAGTTAAACACAACGGTATCCTAAGCGAAACTGGAGTTAAGCAGTTCTTGAGCGAAACATTGCCATTGCTGCAATACATCCATGAACGCAAAGTAATTCACCGTGATATTAAACCAGCTAATTTGATTCGCCGTACTCAAGATGCCAGAATGGTTCTCATTGACTTTGGAGCTGTAAAAAATCAAGTTAGTCAAGTTGTACCAAGCCCATCAGGTCACACAGCATTAACTGCCTATGCGATCGGCACTCCTGGTTTTGCTCCTCCAGAGCAAATGGCTATGCGTCCGGTTTATGCCAGTGATATCTATGCGCTGGGAGTAACATGCATTTATCTACTAACTGGCAAAACCCCTAAAGATTTGGAATACAATCCTACAACGGGTGAAATGATGTGGGAGCAGCTTGTGCAAGTGAGCGACCATTTGATAAATGTACTGAGGAAAATGTTAGAGGTGTCAGTACGTACTCGCTACCAGTCAGCGGAAGAAGTTCTTAGAGCATTAGAAATAGAACCATACCTGGAGAGCCTAGCACAGGGTTTGCTCAGTAAATCCGATGCTGGTGTTAAAGAGCGAACACATAATCACCGGGATAATTCTGCTGTTTTGTGCAGTAACCCTTCTGCTGCTGCCAACACAGGTATGGCGCAGGTAGCGGCAGCAATTCGTGCTAGACGAGCTAGAGTAGCAGAAGCCGCTGGATCACAAGCAGGGGGAATGCATCAGGGGCCTGTGATGGCTAAATCCACTACTTTGGCTAGTAGTAACAGTCATGGTTCACAAATTCTCAATTCTAGAGTTGAGCGTAAGTTAGATACTCAAAGTTTGCTAACAGCTTATTTGAAGGGGAGACGGGATTTTGCTCTACATAATTTAAGTTTGCTGAACCTGCAAGGTGTTGACTTATCGGGAACAAATTTTCACTCTTCTCAATTGCAAAAAACTAATCTCCAGGGAGCTAATCTCTACAATAGTGATTTTGGCAGAGCCAGCCTCACTCGCTCCAATCTCAAAGACGCTAATTTGACCAAAGCTTACTTCAACCATGCTGATTTGGAAGGGGCAGATCTGCGAGGTGCAGATCTTAGCCATGCTCATTTGAGCAATGCCAATCTCCGGGGAGCTAATTTGTGTGGCGCTAATCTGACTGGTGCTAAAATTTCTGATGAGCAGATGGCACTAGCAAAAACGAATTGGATGACTGTGCGCCCCAATGGTAAACGAGGTTTGTTGTGATTTGAGATTTTTAGATTAGTTCAATTCCAAGGGAGCATCTTATGTTTGCAAATTGGGAAAGAATGTCTTATGTGAAAAAATTGATTACAGTCTAACAATATTAAACTTGATAAAATATAATACTATTGCACTTATACTTAATATAACCTTAATTTCCCAGTCTTTAATTTTGTTTGAGTTACATAGTAAAACTACGTAGTCGTTTTATTAGTTCTTAATCAAATCTTCATATTATCTATCTGTTACAAACAACAAATATTTATTTACAATAAAAAACGAAGGATAACGATAATTTTTTAAAAAAACTTATCGTGATGATTGTGACTATGAATAGCAGAGAAACTCTCATCTAAAAGTTGTAAAACTTTACGCTCTAAAAGAGTTCAACTTTCCAACTAACGGCGGAAAATGAAAAAGCAATTATCCCTGATTGTAGGCTGAGACAAAATATTCATAACCGAAATCAGGCAACACAAGGCTTATTTATAATGGCTGACTTTGCACAAAAGGAAATACAACGGCGATTAAGTTTATATCAGGTATTTCTCAAGTTGTATGAACACCATAGCAGCCTTTTAGATGAAATTCTTCAGCTAGAAAACGTGTATCAGCCGTCGTTGGAAAGGGTGAAACCCTGTTATGTAAATGGTGTAGTAGATACTACTGCTGTTTATTTGATAACTAACTTATGCGAAAATGAAACACAAACTTTACGACAGCCACAACAAATTTGGACAATAGGTCGCGATCGCAGTAGTGGGATTCGCATTGCTGATAGTTATCTGTCTCGTCGCCATGCTGCTATTCAATTTATTGACCAAGGCTTCTATTTAGTTGACTTTAACAGCACCAATGGCTCGTTTGTAAATGGCGAACGCGTTTACCAACCACTCAAGCTCAAAGATGGCGATCGCATCAAGTTAGGCAGTATGACTTTTAATTTTTTCATAAATCATACGTACCGCATTTTGCCAACTGTCGCAATGGAGTTACTGATGCAGCTTGTGCCTCGAATTGGCAGCAATTCAGTAGAAATATCTACTTACATCCGTAACAGACAACAGCCGATGCCTGAAAACCCAGATGATACTTTAGCTATTGCCAACGACTCTAACTTGTATGGGAAGCTAGAACATTGGCATAATGCCTTAAACGCAGAGCAAAAGTCAGAAATTTTAGATCGCTTTTTAAGTAGACAAACACCATACAATCCCAAATAATAGGCTGTATGAAGGTAGATGAGGTTTTCTGCGTCTCCAGTTTTACCCTGGACTTATAGTGATGAGCAGCAAGTGCCGCTCATCAATATTTTCACTACTATTCTTCTTCCTCTAAATCGGCTTCTTCCTCTTCTTCACTAGTCTTAGTTACGGAGTTAGCAGAAACAACGGCTCCTTTGTCTAGCTTTTCACGCACTAGTTGCTTAATTTGTTCAGCAAATTCCGGTTTTTCTTCTAGGTACTTGATGGCGTTGTCTCGACCTTGAGAAATGTTGTCGCTGTTGTAGCTATACCAAGCTCCTTTGCGGACAAGCACGCCAGTTTCTTCTGCCAAGTCTACAATACAACCCAACGTAGAAATTCCTTTGCCAAAAATAATGTCAAATTCCGCAATTCTAAAGGGTGGAGCTACTTTATTTTTAGCAACTTTAACTTTGACGCGATTACCAAATTCGTCTGTACCTTTTTTCAAGGTTTGAATTCGGCGAATATCCAAGCGTACCGAAGCGTAAAACTTCAATGCGTTACCACCAGTTGTCGTTTCTGGGCTACCGTATGTAACACCAATTTTTTGTCGCAACTGGTTGATGAAAATTACAGTGCAGCCAGATTTACCAATATTACCAGTAATCTTACGCAAAGCTTGGCTCATCAACCGTGCTTGAAGACCAACGTGAGCATCACCCATATCGCCCTCAATTTCAGCACGGGGAACCAATGCTGCTACTGAGTCAATGACTACAATATCAACTGCGGCGGAGCGAACAAGTTGATCAACAATTTCTAAAGCCGATTCACCAGTATCAGGTTGAGAAATAAGTAAATTGTTGATATCCACACCTAGTGCAGCAGAATAGGCGGGGTCAAGGGCGTGTTCAGCATCGACATAGGCGGCAATACCACCATTTCGTTGCACTTCAGCGACCGCATGTAGCGCTACTGTAGTCTTCCCGGAACTTTCCGGCCCATAAATTTCAATCACTCGTCCTTTGGGTAAACCGCCACCCAATGCTAAATCTAGGGTGAGCGCTCCACTAGAAATTGTCTCCACCCGCATCCGGGTAGCATCGCCCAGGCGCATGATTGCTCCTTTACCAAAACTGCGCTCTATTTGGTTGAGTACCATATTCAGCGCTTTTTGCTTGCCAGAAGTATCGGTGTTGATAGCCATTACTGCCTCTAAATATATGGATTTTATGGATTTAAGGATTGATTGTTGGGTTCGGAGCTTGAGTAGAACAGATATACTATTTTAGCCAGAAAATTCTGGAATAGGGCTTCTCAAATCAAAAAAGGGTTTGCCAAGATCGTAACCCGATCGCTACTTGATTTGGATAGTCCTGAACAATGATACCAACTTGCATTCAGGGATAGCTTCTTTTGGCTGGATAAGCAAGAGATTTTCAGAGAAAAAACTATCTAAACGATACTGTCAGTAGAACCGTACTCGTAAGCATTTGCGGAGGTTGCTAAATTAAGAGCGAGCCAATGCAAATTAGCATATCATCGACAGGGCTTCATTGGTTAAAGGTAAGATATAGACGGCTTGTAGTGTGGTGTTGAAGAGATTTCAAAGCTTTAGGATGAAATACTTTTTGAGCCAAAGTTAGAGAATCTATGCCCTATGCTCCATGCAGGACGGTTTTCTTGCTTGCCCACGTTCTTCGCGTAGCGGCTACGTTAGCGAACGCGAATACATCTCGTAGAGAACAGAGGCGGGAGAAACCCAGTACGAGGACAGGATTTCCCGCCGCTTTTAATAAAAAATATTCTTATTGCATTGTTTATTCAGATATAGAATATGTTCCCAAATACGACATTATTCTAAGTTTATATAAATTGAGATAAAAACTTCAATTTCGTTGGATATAAAATAGAAAGTTATATATTTTGTTACTTTTTAGTTTTTATCCTTGTCTCACTTAGGGTAGATTTCTAGTCGTTACTACCAACTTTTACATTGTTTTACTATCTTAATTGGTAAAAATATTTGAATATTGAATTTTCATTAGTATTGCTATAGTTAGAAACTATGTGTATTTTCAGTAATAATTAATGTTTTAAACATTTGTATACCCTGAGAGGATGTTTGAAAATTCCAATAAGGTATAAAACTGTCATTTTGAGTGGAGCAAAGCGTAAGGAAGAATCTAGTTTGACCACATATTGAGATGTTTCATTCCGCTACGCTGCATACCCTACGGGAGCTTGCTACAACATGACATATAAAGACCCTTTTAAAACATCCTCTGATAATAAGTTAAAAAAGTATCGACAACAACATTTATTATGGCTTTTATCCAAATAATAATCCTTACTGCGGTTTTCTTACTAGCAAGTATTATTAGCGTAATTACTGGAAGTACTTCTCTTATTACTGTACCCATAATGCTTCAATTTGGGGTTGAACCGCGCACTGCCCTTGCTACTAATATGCTGGCACTAACCTTAATGAGCGTTGGTGGTACATTACCTTTTATTGGTAAAGGAGTAATTGACCGTCGTCGTTTACCACTACTGATAGTTTTAACACTGGTAGCATCAATTTTGGGAGCATTGCTTGTTCTGGTTGTGCCGTCAAAATCAATGCCGCTGATTATTTCTATGTCAATGATTGTGATTGCTGTGTTGTCAGTTGCCAACCGAAATGCCGGAGTAGCCCCAGCAGATAAGATACCTTCACAGATAGCAGAAATTGGAGGCTATATAGCCACCTTCATACTTGGCATTTATGGCGGCTTTTTTAGTGGTGGTTATGTTACGTTGCTCACGGCAGCCTACATAATGCTATTTCGCATGACATTTGTTCAAGCAATAGCTACGACTAAGCTTCTTAATATATTTTCTTCACTCGTTGCAACTTTAATTTTCATGATGCAAGACATTATGGATTACAAACTCGGTGTGATTCTTGGTCTTACTATGTTTGGAGGTGGAATAATTGGCGGGCATATTACCCTTAGCTTGAGTAGTATATGGCTACAGCGTATCTACCTAACAGTTGCGAGTATTCTTGCATTTGTAACACTGCGTAAGTCCTTGCAAGAAAATCATTCAACTAGCACGACTAATGAACTAACGCCTTGAGTGTGAAAATAAACATAGTTATAAGATATTTGTTATAAAATATTTTTACTTTTTTTTCATAACAGAGATAATATTTTATCTTACTATATTGCTAAAAAGGCTACACGCTGATTACTTGCTTCACTTGATTAAATTTTAAGTTATATCTCAGCTTTTTTATAGCTTATACTTTAATTACTAAAATTTTAATTTTTATGTATAAAAAGGATTACTTAGAATATCTTTTACACTAAAATTTTATAAAAAGTTGCCATAATGTTGCCATAATAAAGTCATAAAGTTTTGAGATTGGATTCGCCAAATCTCTCCAAATCTGATAACATCGAGTCACCGCTGTGGGGCGGCATAGCTTACCTTAGAAAAGTTGTTTGGTGTCTACGTCAAATCGATAGATAACCAAAATTATTATGCAAAGCCCTGCTCGGATTTAGCCGTCAGAAAAATTGAATTGGCGCTTCTAAGAACTGGCTTCAACATTTCAGCCTCAAGAAGTTGCCCAAGATTCGATTTTCATTAATATTAAGTGCTTGGTTCTACACTTGTGCTATTTCACATTTAATTTTTTTTTAACATTTGCTCCTCACAATTACACACACATAGATCAATTAATCGCTTCAATTACTCAATCTGGAGATAGATAATGAATAAGCTAATTCTGTTTCTAGTTAGTAGCGTCTTAGTAGTTAATACCTTTGGCTGCCAAGAAGCTCCTAAAACTGGTTCAGAAACTCCTAGTACTACTAATGAAGCTGCTCAAGTCCCAGCCAAATCGGCTTCTCAAACAACTCAAACTACAGATAAAGCTGTTAAAGTTCCAAGAACACAAACGACTCCTTCAGTAGCGAATACAGACACTAAAGCTAAAACCGATTCAGCAAAAACAGAAGCAACAAAATCTACCACTTCTGTTGCTAAAATTGGGAGCGACTTGAAAACCGAAGTTAGCAAAAAGTTGAAGGAAGGCTTACCAGGTAATAAGTTAGAAGTAGAAAACAAAGAAGGTGATATTGTCATTAAAGGCACAGCTACTTCCCAAGAAGAACTCCAAAAAGCTGAAACCTTAGTCAAAGCAGTTCAAGGTGTGAAGAATGTGAAGGTAGATGCGAAGGTTGAACCTGTAAAAAAGTCCTAGAACTGGAAATTAGGGATTAGGAGGACAAGGGGGAATTATTGAGCAGATTTCTCCCTTGTTTCTTCCCAATTTTTGATACTCGCTTGAATTAATTGCTGTTAAATGTAGACGTGTATATAGATATCTCGCTGATCAATTAAATAGATGTTTATTAAATGCATAGTGTAAAGAATCATTACTAGATTTGATTAGCCTGTACTCCATAGGGAAAATTGCTGTATTTTGATGCATGATCGCTGAGATTATCCCACTCTGGTAACGGCTGGGCTAGGGGTGTTCAGCCAATTCTTTATGAAAGACTAAATGTGAGGGTACTTGTGAATCCAAGAGGTTATCTAGCGTATTTACCTGCATTGAAGAAAACGAGTGTATATAAAATAAGTGCGATCACTTGTCTGAGTCTAATACTTCCTACATTTACGCCTGATGTAGTTGCGGCGGAGACTGTAATGCAAAAAGTGGCGCGGACAGGGGTACTAACTGCTGGGACTAGCAAAGATGCCCTTCCTTTTGCCTCTTCTGACAATCAAGGGAAGTTAACTGGTTATTCTGTGGACATGCTAACTCTTATTAAAGAACAGTTAGAAAAAGAATTGGGCAAAAAAATTCAACTAAAATTAGTCGAACTTACCCCAGCAGAACGTATTCCCCAAATAGTTAACCGACAAGTTGATATTGTTTGCGACGCTACCAGCTTCACATGGGAGCGGGATAAAAAAGTGGATTTTTCAGTCAGTTATGGTGTTACTGGCACGCAGTTATTAGTTAAGAAAGCGAGTAATTTGGGTTCTCCTCAATCCCTAATTAACAAGCGAATTGGTGTGCTGGCACAAACTACTAATGAACTGGCAATTAAGCGAGCACAACCTAAAGCTATATTAGTGTACTTGAAAACTAGGGCAGAGGGATTTGCTGCTTTGCAACAGGGCAAAATTGATGCTTTCGCATCCGATAGTATTTTGTTGGAGGGATGGTTGCAAAAAGCGAAAAATTCTGATGCTTTTGCGATCGCTCCTGATCGTCCTCTTTCACAAGAGGGGATTGCTTGCATGGTTCCTGAAGATAACTCTAAATTTCTCGACTCAGTGAACTATTCGCTTGTCAAGTTCATGCAAGGATTCGTGAATGGTAATCAACGATATGTCGCTATTTTTGATCGTTCGTTCGGTTCACAAGGAGCCGTTTTTCTGAATCGCGATTTACGAGATTTATTTTTGGAAACTATGCAACTGGTTATAGAATTCCGTGAAGAGATTCCCAAGGGTGACTTGTGATAAGTGTAATTCGTAATGACGCTCCTGCGTCTCTAACGCTGCGCTAACGTAATTCGTAATTACCGTTTTGTGAGGGTTTTAGACATTTAAAATGGGTGGCTGATTTACGCTGACCTGTACTAGTTAACGAACTGTTCCTCTTAATGATTCAGTATCAACGGGTTTAATTAGGTAAGTCTGCAACAGATGCCAGACGATGGAGACTATCAGGGGTAATTTTTAGCAGAATTTGACAATTGGTGAGCGTAGCTTGCCGCCGTAGGCATCGCTCTGATTAATCTCTGCCAGTTTCAGATTAAGCTCTGAACATTGCTCTAACCGTCGGAAAAACTTAGGGTGATTTGTATTCAAAATTAAGGTAAATGTCTGTGCAGCAGTGTTATTCGTCTCTTGAATAACTCTGGTATTATATTCGCGTGGGTTTATTCCAATGGATTGATAAAACGTTTTAACCTTTAAAAGTTATCTAATCATAAAAAGTTATTGATGGACATCAGTTAAATTGTTGAAAGTAAATTGTGAGAAATAATCTGACTGTCTACAGTTTTAGGAGAGTTGAAATGCCTACCTATTATCAACTTTGTAACTGCTAAACTAATACCAATTCACGAAAAATTTGATGCAAATAAAGCATCAAGAATAAAATCCCAACCAGTAATAGAAGCAACGATTGATGTGTTTAATTTTTCCAAATGCTGCCAGATAAATTGTCTTAATTCATCTAATGTGACAAAGCTCTCCCAAGCCAAATGTCTTTTAACTTCCTCCCATAACCGCTCAATTGGATTAACTTGCGGTGTATGTGGGGGTTGAAATAATAA
>JAHHHK010000051.1 GCA_019359395.1 Komarekiella atlantica HA4396-MV6 | reverse complement strand
GAGATACTTCTGCTTTAGTTCATCTGAATTAAAGTGGTTGGCTAAGTACGCTTTTTTAGGCATCTCATTTTTTGAGGTTATTTTTCCTTGATTATAAGTGGTTTATGATAACCGGACTTGGTATAAAAGGCTGGAACTACACAAACGCGCATCCGCCTGCGCGGACTCTCCAAAACCCGCGTTCGCGTAGCGTTCCGCAGGAAAGGCGGGTATAGCCAAGCCACTGCGCCCTTCGGGTTAAGAGACTTGTAGCAAGTGACGCGCGATTTCCAATCGCCCGGTGTTTCTTCCAAAAGTGGATGCTCCCAAAATAAACCTATACCTCACTGAGGTAAGAACCGCTATATAGCTATATATATGAGCTAACAACTACAAACGATTATCACCCCTCTGGGTTACCAAAGAGGGGTTAGGGCTGAGTTTCTGCTTAAACTATTGATCCTGTCTTTAAGTCAAAAATCTTCTTAATGATATCTTCCACCACTTTATCTGGTGTAGAAGCACCAGAAGTAATTCCCACAATAATTTCTCCAATAGGCAACCAATTTTCTGTGATTACCAACTGCCCATTTAATTGCCGATGTTCAATGGAATGTCCTGATTTAATGCGCTCAACAGTATCAATATGATAAGAAGGAATTCCTCGGTCAAAAGCAATCTGTTGCAATTGAGTAGTATTCGATGAATTAAAACCACCAATTACTATCATCAAATCGAGATTTTGTTGCACCAACTCCAGCATGGCATCTTGCCGTTCTTGGGTGGCGTCACAGATAGTATTAAAGCTTTGGAAATGTTGATTTAATTCAGTTGGGCCATACTTTTGTAACATAGTATGCTCAAACAACTTCCCAATTTGCTCAGTTTCGCCTTTGAGCATTGTGGTTTGATTAGCAATACCAACCCGTTCTAAATCTTGATCTGGGTCAAATCCTGCGGAACAAGCTTTAGCGAATTTAGCCAAAAATTCCTCACGGTTTCCACCATTGAGAATATATTTAGCAACATATTCTGCTTCCTGTAAATTCAGCACAATTAAATATTTACCAGCAAAGGAACTAGTAGCTACAGTTTCTTCATGCTTATATTTACCGTGAATAATTGAGGTGTAATCAACTTTTTTGTGTTTTTCTACCGTATTCCAAACTTTAGATACCCAAGGGCAAGTTGTATCGACAATTTTACAGCCTTTATTGTGAAGTATTTGCATCTCTTGGACGCTAGCCCCAAAAGCAGGTAATATAACCACGTCACCAGTAGCGACAACAGAAAAATCTTTCTGATTTGTTTCAACGGGGATGAATTCTACTTCCATCTCTTGTATACGTTGATTCACAGAAGGGTTGTGAATAATCTCATTAGTAATCCAAATGCGTTCTGTGGGGAAGTGCTGACGGGTTTCATAAGCGATCGCTACAGCACGTTCTACACCCCAGCAGAAGCCAAAAGCTTGCGCTAGACGGATCGTGACACTACCACGTTGTAGGATGTAGTCGCGATCGCGAATTTCCTGAATCAAGTTACTTTGATACTCAGATTGCAACTGGGTAGCAACTTCTGCTTGATTACCAAACCCTTTGCGATTGTAATTTTCTGAATGTTGCAGCGATCGCTTAAAAGCTTTTGTATCCATATTAGATTTGCCAACTTAATTAAATCACTAGCTTTTATTTTCTCGCGCCAAGAGGCGATTTATACAGACTTGTGTTCAAACATATTATTTGTTCTTGAAAGAATGCAGGAATGGGAGAGTGGGGGAAAATAATTCTTCACCTTTCCTACCTTTTACCTCCCTACTACTTCTTCTGTTTTTGAAATTGGGGTTCTAATTCCACGTTGCTATAAATCTGCAATGCAGAACGCCAAACTATATAGCCTTCAGGACTGAGGTGTAAGCCATCAGTAGTAAATTCGCGGCGGAGATTACCTTGCTTGCTGCTAAACAAGGAATACAAGTCAAGATATTTGACACCTTCGTTAGCAGCTACACTTCGTAATTGCTGATTCAACTGGCGAATGCGACTATTGTCAACAGCCAGCAGTTTTTCCCGTCCTTCCCAAGTTGTTTCTTCTCCCCCATGCGGCAAAATCGACTGGACAACAACTTGTGCTGTTGGATGTACCCTTCGCAGGTAACTCATAATTTGCCGCTGATTATCTAAAATTGCCTCATCACTCATTCCCCGAATTAGGTCATTAATGCCAATCATCACAAAAATCACCTCTGGCTGAGTGCGGTCAAATAGATCTAATCTTTTCAATAATCCGTTGCTGGTTTCGCCGGAAATTCCCTGATTTAGCCAATTTTTGCCTTCAGGTAATAACTCAGCAGGAAACCACAAACTCAGAGAATCTCCTGCCAGTATAGTTAAATACGGAGGACGTTTCTTAGCGACTACCTCAGCTTCTTTCTTGAGGATGTCTACCCACTGCTGGTAATTGAGTTTTATACGGGAACCCAAAACAGGTGTAACAGCTTGGTCACTGTTCAGATTGACTTGAGCTAGGGAAGTTGTAGTCCCAAAAAAAGCAGTCAATCTCTGCTGTTGCCAGATTAGCAAGATGACCGCCAGCATCAATATGCCGTTGGTTAACAGCGAGAAAAATGCCCAGACAGGAAAGGTTTTTGCAGAAGTAGGCACGACTAGCGAAATTTACCAATTGTTTGAATCAGATTTTAACTGATTCATCGTCAGTACTCCGCTTATTGGTAAGTAGTTTGCAAAAAAGGAGTCAAGAGTAGAGACGCGATTAATCGCGTCTGTACAAGGGTTAAGAGTAGAGACGCGATTAATCGCGTCTGTACAAGGGTCATTAGACCTCTTGCATAAATGCTTAAATTGTCATGTTGAGCAAAGCGAAACATAGGAGTGAGATTCTTTCTTGGGGAACCAGGGCGTAGCTTGGCTTTTGCGTAGGGGTACACTCCACTACGTTTTGGTCAGAATGACACTAATAGTTTTCTGATTTTTGCAAGAGGTCTATTATCAATTTTCTATGCTCGCATCAATCAGCACTGAGAGCGCACTTTGAGCAAACGTTGCTCCATTGGGTGATTGTTCAATAGTTGCCATTAAACTGGCTCCTCCAATTAGAAGAAGATATTGCTGTGAAAAGGATTCAGGATTTTTTATGCCAGCCTCATCTGCCAAACCCATAATAATTTGTCGAATCGACTCACGTAAATCAACTGAAACCTGATGCGCTTTATGAGAGGCATCGGCAATTTCCAAAACAGCATTGATGAACGGACAACCCCGAAAATTGGGACTTGAGTACCACTCACGCAACACATCAAACGTAGCTAATAAGCGTTCTTTGGGTGTATTACCTCGCTCTGACACCGCAGTTTCAAACCAGCGTAACCACTGAAGGGCGCGATATTTCATCACTTCCTCAATTAACAAGTCTTTGGATGTAAACCAACGATAAAGTGTTCGTTTGGCAACGCCCGATGCTGCAATGACTTCATTAATACCTACATGCTGAATCCCCTTCTGGTAAAACAGTTCAGAAGCCGTTTCTAAAATTTGTTGCCGAGTGTGACTCGATTCAGAAGTCATAGTTAGATGAGTAGACAAAGTTGTCTTTTTTGAAATACAATAGCACCAACTTTAGGGAGACAAACTTGTCTCCCTGCTAACACATTCGAGGCAACAACCGATGGAATTTACCATTCACACGATTGATAGCGCCCCTGAAGACTCCAAAGCGACATTAGTTCACGTGGAACAAACGTTTGGGTTTATTCCAAATTTAGAAGGAATTTTCGCTCAAGCACCTGCATTACTCAAAGGTTCGATAGCGTTATGGGATTTGTTTGAGACAACAAGTTTCAGTCCAATTGAACAGCAAATTATTTATCTGACGGCAAATTATGAACATGAGTGTCACTATTGCATGGCAGCTCACTCCAGCTTGGCAAAGATGATTGGTATGCCTGCTGAAGATATTCAAGCACTACGCGATGGAACACCACTCAAGGACGCAAAATTGCAAGCATTGCGCCATTTCACGCAACGAATGATTCAAGCACGGGGTTGGATTGAAGATAGTGAAATTGAGGAGTTTTTAGCAATTGGTTATGGTCAACACCAAGTACTAGAAGTAATTCTTGGCATAGCAATTAAAGTAATGCACAACTACACAAATCACATCGCTAAAACGCCTCTCGACAAACCATTTCAGCCATATATTTGGTCAAAGCCTGTAGTGACAGCGTAGAGAGAATTTAACCAAACTATGGTTTAGCATTCAAAATATTTTTTCTGCCTAGTGCAAAATGCGAATAATGGCATAGGCTTCTACAATCAATAACCATTTAATCAATCAAGGATGTTTGAGAAATGAAAAAAGTACTAAGCGCGATCGCACGCACTGGTTGCATGTTTGAGTTTGGGATTAGCATCTGCTGCAACAGCTAGCCAGCAAGAACCAAAACAAAACCCACGTCCACCAGAATTAGATAAATCGGGTGAAGTTGAAACCACATCAAAAGCAGCGCCTAACTATCTGTTTCCTGACAATAGCAGCAAAACTGAAGTACAATTAATTAAGAAAGAAAATGCTATTGGTAAACTCAAAAAGTATCTAAAGCTTAAGCACATTAAGTTAGCAAAATATTCAGAGTATCTAGAAAATAAAAAGCAACGTGGTGGCGATATTATCGAAAATCTACAAGTTCACCCAAAACGTTTAGTGTGGGTAGCTGAAATAGATGCACCATTAGGTGTAGAAGTGCCACAGAAAAATAGGCAGTCTGTTAAATTCAAAAAGTCATCAATAACTATCGTTGTTGACGCAGAAACAGGACAAAGGTTTGATACTGATATTATAGAGACGCCTTAATTGTCACACTTTGAACAACAACCCCCACTGACGACAATCGATGAGGGTTGTTTTATGTGTGGGGGTCAATTTCATGGGTACAGTTTAACTATTCTCCGAGTATTGCTATACCTCAACTAAAGATGTAAAAAGCCACATCAATCTATAGGATGCCCCAAAAATGGAGGAAGCCTTGACCAGAGAAAACTTCAAGTAGAACAGCGGATAAAAAACCAATCATTGCAAAACGACCGTTCCAATTTTCGCTTTTTTAAGCATTTATGTAAGAAGTCTCTTGTAATTGCCCCTGTCTTCGCTATACTTGTAGGCAATGCAACCTCAAGCTTCAATTAAGAAGATTTTTTACCATCCGTGACAATTTGCGAGAGAAGGTTTGCTGTGAAATCTAGTAACTGATCCAGCAATAAGCCAATGATACCGATGTAGAGTATCATCTCAATAATGTAATCAGTATTGCCAGCTTTATAAGCATCCCAAGCAAGAAAGCCAAGTCCTCTTGTTCCTGTGAGCATTTCTGTAGCAATAACTGTAAACCATGCTACCCAAATGCCAACTTTTAAAGCATGAAATATATGAAAGATAGCTACTCGAAAGTTATTGCCCTGTCTGCGAAAATGCTGTATACCTATTGCCGTATTAATAATTACTGTCCAGAGTGTCCCAATAAAAATTATGCTCACGGCTGCCGGTTCTAGCTCTTTAAATGCTATGAGCGCAATGGGTAACAAGGCTATAGGAGGGATACTATGTGGTATTTGAAATAACCGCCTAAATATCTGATAAACTGGGTCGTTTATACCTATTAAATATCCAGTGAAACTACCCAAAACGGCGGCTGGAATGTAGCCTATAAGTAGTCTTTGTAGGCTAGCTAAAAAGTCTAAAAATATATTATTCTCCATGCCTCAGTTCTCATTTATATTATCTGGGGAATACTGCGGCAGTGACACACCATAGCAAATCGAAAAGTGATTTTAATTACACTTTCTATATTTCTACTACAAAATTACCTGTGCCATTTCCTCCTGGGAGATTCCTCAAAAATTTTAGGTATTTTTACGTTGAGAAAGGAGTAATCTGAAGAAGGTTTAACAATACGGTTAACTAAAATTTATCAGATAAGTAAGCCTTGATTAGGAAATTACATAAAGTTTCAAGAATTTACTTGCTTGATACTTTGAGTAAATGTGAATATGCAAAAGTTTTACTAATAAAAATTGGCAAAATCTGTTTCTAGGAATACAGATAATATGGAAATCCAGTTTGATATTTGAAAAAGACTGAGGGAGAATGCTGATGGGTGTACAAGTCTAACAGCAAAACAATGCTGATTCAACATTTACAAGTAGGTTTGGTTTTAGTAGTTCTGCGTACTGGAATAGGGCTAGGGCTTATGAAAAGTTAGGTGAAAAACAGAAAGCGATTTCAGATTTGACTCAATTAATTGGTGATAGTAGTCTTAATGCTGATCAGTACTTATTAAGAGGTAATCTTTACAAGGATTTAGGGAATAAAGAAAGTGCGATCGCAGATTACAAAGCGGCAGAAAACCTTCTTCAGCAATATTTAAATGGGTCTTTCGGAAGTGGTTTACAAGATCCTCTATATCAAGAGATGCTAGAGAAAGTAAGAAATGAATTATCACAACTAAATTAACGTGAGTCTCCAAGAGGGGCGCACGTTAATTTATTAACCAAAAAATTTTAGCTTTGAACCGGAAATATTGAGTTTTATACTCAAACATCCAAGTTCAAAGCTCTAAATTTAAACTTCTTTTATATGGCTAACCATTTTTGTGGCTAGGCTTTCTAGATTTACCCTACACTTCATGCCAACAATTGTAGATATTTAGCCCGTCTTTCTATTTTCCCGTCTCCAGTTGCTCCCTTTGTTTCCCATACTCCCGCAGTTGCTTCAATAAGTCTTCTTGGGATGACTTGGAGGTAGATGGACTGGGAATTAGTTGAGGGTTTATACCAGCACTTTGAAAAGTAGCAAATGAAGGATCAGTTGTGTAGACGCGTAAGGGCTTGTCATCAGGCATTATCTGTTGGGATGGTGCTGTTTTAATCACAGCATTTGTATCAAAAGTAGCTGTTACTGAGTCCAAAATATCAGCAATCTGCCGTTGTTGCTGTGTTATCGCTTTCTGGGATGGTGCTGTCTTAATCACAGTATTTGGTTGATTAACAGCAGCTTTTAACGAGTCTAGAGTAGTAGCAACCTGCGCTTGTTGCTGCATTTGCTGAGTAGAAGACACCAAACCACTTAAACCATTCACCAATTGTCGGAGATTTTGCCGGAAAGCAGGATCGCCAGTCAACTCATCCAAATCAGATGTAATTTTTTGAGTATTTTCAAATGTTACCCGTGCTGAATCTAAGGTTTGTTGCAGTAGTACTACGTTATTTGGATCGTTTAAGGTTTTAGTAGCATCGCGTAAATTGGCTGAGGCTTGCGCTGCATTTGTTGAGAGGGTTTCTAAGTTTTGTAGTAGTTGTCCTTGGGTCAACCGACTTACGGTAGGTGATAAGGTACTCACTGTAACGCGCAGTTGGTTGCTGGTTTCGGTGATGTTGTTCAAAGCGCCAACCAGCGAAGAACGATTTGTTGTCACTAGATTATCTAGGTTACTGAGCAAACGATTCGCTTGATTTGCAGTTGCACTAAATTGACTTGCGGTTATGCCAAATTGATCTACTGTTTTAGCAGTGGATGTGCTGAGTCTATTTGACGCCTGTTGCACAGAATTAGCAGTAGCGGAAAACGTGCTTAGTTGCTGTCTTAAGCTTTTAGTTAAAGCTTGCAAATCCTCACTTAGTTCAGCAAAATTAGACGCCGCGCCTGTAGTCGTTTCTAGAACCCTGTTGACGTTGTTATAAAATTTGGGATTAGTGTATGTAGTGGCTAAGTCAGTTGAGCTGCGAATCAGGTCATCAACACTAATGCCAATCTGACCTTTTAACCGAGAACCATTACAGACAATGAGGCTAGAATCGCAATTTCTTTCTAGTGGCTTAGCTAGGACAACTCCAGTCGGTAGCGTTGCTTTTGGTGTGATGTCGATAATGCTTTCGCTAATCAGTCCACTTTGATTAGCATCCACCGATACATTACGCGGGATGATTAAGTCAGGTTGGGCAATTTCAATTTCTACTTCGACGGCATTTGGTTTTGGTTGAACTCTAGAAATACTGCCTACTTTGACGCCACGATAGCGAACTGGTGCTCCCCTTTGCATCCCGCCAGCATTGGTAAATTCTACAATAGCTTTGTACGAACTCTGAGCACTAGTAAATCTATTCAACCACAAAAATATTAATCCAAATACCCCCAGTCCTAGTAGGAGTAATAACCCTACAGAACCTTCTCTAAATGTTCGCATAGACGCGAAGCGGCTTGTCATTAGACCTCGCATTTTTTTCTCCACCCAAAAATTAGTTCTGAGTCCTTAGTGGTGAGTGAAAATAACTATACTCAAGACTCAGCACGGGCTAAACCGTAGCTATCCGCTAACATCAATCAAAACTGATTAGCCGGCTACCTGAATCGGGCCGTGCACATTTCCACTGATAAATTGTCTAATCAACGGATGCTCTGTGCTATCTATTTCACTCACTGTACCCTGCCACTGCACTTTACCTTCATAGAGAAACACAACTCTGTCAGATGTACGGCGTATGGTACTGTCTTGATGCGTAACAACGGCATAAGTACCACATACTCCTTGTGCGCTTTGCAAATAACGGATTAAATCTTCAATCACTGTTGAAGCAATTGGATCAAGTCCGGCTGTTGGTTCATCGTATAGTAAAACTTCTGGAGTTTCTGAGGGGTTATCGGGGTTAGACATAATTGCACGGGCAAAACTTACCCGTTTTCGCATTCCTCCAGAGAGTTCGGCTGGGTAAAGATTTGTGATTCCCGGCAAACCTACCATCTCCAATTTTTCTTTTACCAGTTCTCGGATACGCGATCGCCTTAGTTTTGAGTTTTGATAAAGTAAAAATCCCACATTCTCTTCCACCGTTAACGAATCAAATAATGCCGCCTGCTGAAACACCATACCAATACCAACCGGGTCGCCACCATCCTCAATCAAACCGTCTCGCCGTACCCCTTGCACATAAACTTCTCCTTCATCAGGAGCCAGTAACCCCGCGATTATCCGTAAAATCGTGGATTTACCAGTCCCAGAAGGGCCAATAATTCCCAGTGCTTCTCCCCGGTAAATTGTCAAATCTACGTTATCTAAAACTTTATGGCTACCAAAGGACTTAGAAACACCTTTTAGTTCAATCAATGGTTCAGTCATTGGTTATAAATCAGTGGTCAGGGGTTAAGAGTAGAGACGTGATTAATCGCGTCTGTACAAGGGTCAAGGGTCAAGGGTCAAAATAAGTTACTGTGGACTTTGGACTTTGGACTCTGTAAAGCGGCAAAGATGCAAGATAGTGATGTCATTGTTATTGGTAGTGGTATCGGCGGGTTATGTGCTGCTGGGTTACTTGCTCGTTATGGTAAACGAGTTATTGTATGTGAAAGCCACACAATTAGTGGAGGTGCTGCTCATAGCTTTAGACGGCGCGGATTTGAATTTGATTCTGGCCCCTCCTTTTATTGTGGTCTGACTGATACCCAAAGTTTGAATCCGCTAAAACAAGTTTTGGATGTTCTCGGCGAATCCATTCAAGTTATACCCTATGATCCCTTGGGACACTACCACTTTCCTGAAAGCGCTTTTGCAGTCTATAGTAATGCTCAGCGCTACCGAGAGCAAGTCGCTAAAGTTACGCCTCAAGGTGCTAGGGAACTCCAGCGATTTGAAGAACGCTTGTTAGGTTTGTATGAGGCGATAAAAGGCATTCCTACGCTGGCTTTAAGAGCTGATTGGCAGGTAATTCTAGTGTTGCTGAGCCGTTACCTGCCATCTTTGATCAAAATACTACCCAACTTGTCGCTTGTCCAAGCTTCTGTAGGCGATGTGATGGATGCAACAGTTCAAGATCCTTGGGTGCGACGGCTTATTGATCTGGAATGCTTTTTACTCTCTGGTTTAAAGGCACACGGTACAATTGCCCCAGAGGTAGCTTTTATGTTAGGCGAACGCTCCCGCGCGGGAGTTGAGTATCCTATGGGTGGTAGTGGTGCAATTGTCAAGGCTTTGGTGCGGGGATTAGAACGCTGGGGTGGTGAGTTGCGGACGGGATGCCATGTCGAGCAAATTTTGGTGGAATCTGGTAAAGCTGTAGGTGTCAGGTTGCAAAAGGGTGAAGTTCTCAAAGCGCCTGTGGTGATTTCCAATGCAACGATTTGGGATACCTACAATCACCTGTTGCGTCCTGAAGATTTACCTGCATTTGATCGCCAAGTTGCTTTAAATACAGCAGCAGTTGAAAGTTTTATGCATTTACATTTAGGCATCCGGGCGGCTGGTTTAGAGAATTTAACCGGACATCATGTGGTAGTTCACGATTCTAGTCAAGATATTACTACACCGGGTAATACGTGCATGATCTCGATTCCCAGTGTGTGGGATGCAACTTTAGCGCCGGAAGGACATCATGTGGTTCATGCTTATACTCTCGAACCTTATGCTGGATGGGAACGGAATCATAGTTACGAGCAGAAGAAGCAGGAAAAAGCACAATCTCTATATCGTGCCTTAGAGCGGATTATCCCAGATATTCGCGATCGCATCGTCTTGGAACTCATCGGTACACCGCTGACTCATGCTCATTATCTCCGACGCTATCAGGGAACTTATGGCCCCGCTATTTCAGCAGGTAAGGGAACGTTTCCTAGTACGCACACTCCTATCCAGGGTTTGTACCGCGTCGGTGACAGCACTATACCGGGAATTGGTGTACCAGCAGTAGCGGCCTCTGGTATTTTGTGTGCTAATAGTTTAGTGCAACCACAGCAGACAGCAAAGTTATTAGATAATTTGAAAGGTTAATCCTGAGTTCCGTGGGTTTAAGTCCCTCGGTTCCATAACCGGTAAGCTTTGTGTTGGGGTCTGTCTTACAAAGTTCAGATGCCTGTCTTGAAAAGTTTCCTACGGCGGGAAACCCGCCTACAGAACTTTTCGCTGCGGCGGGCTGCGCCAACGGAGGAAACCTCCGCAAGGAACGCCAGTCGCCTGGGTCGGGCTAACCCTAAGCGAAGTTTGGATGCCTGCGGCAACGTCTTCGACGAACGCAGGAAGCCTCTCTTACAAAGTTCCGATCCGAGGAAGCCTCGGCTCGGACTTTGCGCTCCGCTCCAACTTCTCTTCGCAGCGCTGGCTCGACTTTGCGCTCTCTTACAAAGTTCAGAGCGAAGGAAACCTCCGCAAGGAACGCCAGTCGCCTGCGGAGGGAAACCCTCCCGCAGCGCTGGCTCGACTTTGCACTAAATCTCCATTACAAAACTTAATTACGCGCTTCGCAGCGGGGCGTAGCCCATTACGTAGCTTGCTTCTCGCGCCAGGCGCGAGTATTACGAATTACGAATTATTTAATTGTATCCCCTTCTTTTTTTTATAGCTGACAAATTGCTTTTAGCACTTGTAGTGATTCAATTGCACGCGGAGATTCCATGAAATTTAATAATGGCATTAGCTGATAAATTGGGGGATTTCCTTGTTCGATGTACACAAACTGATAGCTTCTGCCATTAGTTGTCAAACCCCAAACTGATTTTTGCTTATCTAAACTTTTATACGCATAAGTTAGGAGTTGAGGCAATCCTGTTGATATATCAATTTGACTGTTTTTAGATTCAATTAAAAGTACCCAAAAATAAGCATTAGCTTTTGTATGTTTAGCTTTGGTTACAGCTAAAATATCCATCCTGCCTTTAATAATTACATCTTCATCTTCAACTTCAATATCGGCTATATCTTCTTCTAAACGAATTTCAAGAGGATATCTATAGAAGCCAGCTAATCTTAGTAAAGGAGCAACTGCAAGAAACTTGACCTGACCTTCAGAAACTTTGCCTGCTGTGAGGTAACGCCGAAAGTCGTCTCTAATTTGCAGAAGTTCTTGTTGTTCTGCATCTATAAGAGGTTCTAAGGATAACAGAGGAGCAAATGAGTCACTGTACTGTTCTTGAAAGCCAAACAGACGTTGAATTTCTTCTAAGGATAAATTCCGAGTGTTGAGAATTGTCATTGATTTTTGCTTGATGTTGACAATGATGACTTAATTACATTATTAACTGTCAACGTCTACGCTTTCATCGTAGGCGTTTTATACTACAAAGCAAATTCGCCTTGTGTCGTAGTACTCCCACAGGAAAGCAAGCAAAACGCCACATCTCAACAGGAAAGGACAAGATAAGAGTAAGCTTTGTTCACATATTGTAAAAACTATAAGCCTAACAATACAGGCAGCACTAGTGCAGAGAAAAACTAGATTTTTTGTCTATAAATCTGCTTTCTCAAATCTTGTTAAGAGAAATTTTTCTCGTAGGTATAAACTGAATCGACAAGCGATCGCCTGTGGACTATCTTTTTGCTGACCGGAATCGTAGAATTTGGAAGTGTAGCTGAACACTGCGTAGATAACGGGACTTTAGAGGTTAAAATGACAGGCGAACCCACTATTAAATTCACCTTTGCCATTGACGATCCAGAGTTAGATGATGAGAGACAGCAGAAAATAGCGAGCAAGCAGCTGCTACGGGAAATCCGGGATTTGAATGAGGTGGAAAAAGCTGATCGCACGGAAGATTTGAACCCAGAAGCGGGAAGTAAAGGTTTTGCCACTTTGATCGGAGTGCTTACGGCTGAAGTGAGCATAAAGAATGTTAAAGGGTTTTTAAGCTTTTTGGGCGATCGCCTGGGTGACAAGCCGATGAAAATTAGTGTCAAAGTTGGAGATAAAGAAGTCAATATTGAAGCAAAAAGCCAACGAGAGCTATTAGAAAGTGAGAGAATAGCAAAAGACCTTCTGGCTGCAATGGGTGACGGCAAAAATGGCTAAAAAGATAGCGCTGCTGATTGGAGTCAGTGAATACGGTGAAGGGATACCTCCCCTATCATCTGCTCTCAATGATGTGGAAGCTATGCAGCGAGTTTTGCAAAACCCAAGTTTGGGAGATTTTGAGCAGATTGAACGTCTGCTTAATCCCGATGCGATCGCCATGCGAAGGGCAATTCAAAAGCTATTTAGAGAAGCTACAAAAGAGGACTTAGTATTATTGTTTTTCTCTGGGCATGGTATTACTAATGATGAAGGTCATCTTTATTTAACAACTCGGATTACAGCTAAAAAGGACTTTGAAGCTACTGCTGTAGACGCAAATTTTATTCAAGGACAATCATATAATTGCTACGCCAAACGACAAATATTGATTTTGGATGCTTGCTACAGTGGTGCGATCGCTCAAGGTTGGCGGACAAAAAGTGTCGGCGTGGATCTCAAAAAGCAGCTAGGTGCTGAGGGACGAGTTGTTCTCACATCTTCAAGTGCAACTCAAACTTCATTTGAGCAGGAAGGTTTACCGCTTTCGCTCTACACTCAGTATCTAGTTGAGGGGATTGAGACAGGTGCAGCAGACACAGACAACGATGGCAATATTCATGTACAAGAACTGCACGCTTATGCTAAGGCAAAAGTTCAAGCCGTAAAGCCTAAGATGATGCCAGACATGATTCTGGATAAAGAAGGTTTTAACATTCTACTAGCCTATGCCCCCAAGAATGCAGAGGCAGAGTATCGCAAGCTTGTTGAACAATATGCCCAAAATGGTGAACTTAGTAAACTTTCCTACTTAATCTTAAAGCCGAAACGGAAAACATTTGGAATTACAGATGAAAAAGCCGAGGAAATAGAAAGCGAAGTATTAGAACCTTTCCGCAGACGGTTTGCAAACTTGGAAAGTTACAAACAAGCTTTTGTTGAAGAAGTTGGGCAAAAATATCCTCTGGATGAACATACTCGTAAGGTACTGAAGGATTATCAACAGGATATTTTAGGTCTAAGAGATGAGGATGTAGCGCCAATTGAGTTAGAGATTACATCTACTAAAGAAGCCGAATATCAAAAATCAGCGGAGTTACAGAAGCAACAACAATCTAACCAGGCAAAGTTACAAAAACAACAAGAACAAGAAGCACACAGGCAGCGACAAGAACAACAATCTATTCAAACAACGACGACAAAACCAACGCAGGAGAATGATGATCTCAGTTCTGAGAAGGGTGTAGACTATACGCGGTTGCGCGATTTACTCAAAGCTGGAGAGTGGAAAGAAGCAGATCAAGAAACTCTGGCAGTGATGCTCAAAGCCGCTGGCAAAGAACAAGAAAGCTCGCTTGATCCCAAATCTATTAAAAACTTTCCTTGCACTGACTTACGCACTATTGACCAACTGTGGGTAAAGTACAGTAATGGGCGCTTTGGGTTTAGTGTGCAGAAAAAAATCTGGCTAGAAGTAGGAAAAAATCTGAATGCTTTTTGGACTCGTGTAGGATGGCAGATATCCGCCAAATGGTTTTTAGGTGGTTGGATAAAAGATGAGAGTATAAAGTATGATGGCACAGCCCCAGTGGGACACCTCCCGGTCTCAAGTGTTGCGAGAAACCTCACCAATCCCTTGGTAGAATGGAATATTTACTCTCGCTATGAGACTTGTAACCTTTAACATATAAGGCTTACAGCAAATTGTTAAGATTTATAAATAAGTCATTTACCACGAAATATTGCGGCTTCTAGGTTTCCGTTACTTGGCACTGGGTCAATAAATCTTCAAAAGAATCTTCTTGTTGTGTTTGTAGTACGATGCTGGCAATTTGTGGGTCATAACAATTAGCAAAAATAAACTTACACGCCACTTTTTCTATTTCTTGGTTACTTGCTTCCCATTCATCCCAAGGCAGTTTCATTAAATTATGAAAATTAAAGGCATCAAGCGCAGAAATAGTATAGAAATATTTCAGGAAATAAACATTCCTGATGGGCAAGAAATAGTCATTGAGATTCTATACGAATCTACAACAATTGTGAGTGGTGAGTTTCAATTCTGGAAATCCCTAGAAAAATTTCGCCAAGAACAAGAATTAGAAGCAGTAAGTATTGAACCCGAAGTTTTTGCAGATGTGCAAAATTCTTCATCAGGACGTGAAGTAATTTGGTGAACTTGCGCTTTTTATTAGATACTAATATTCTTTCCGAGCCATTGCGCCCAATTCCTAACTCAAATCTTATCGAAAATCCCGATATTCTCAAACTAAAAGTTGAAAACTGGTTTATATGAACTTTTTCTAAATTAGAGCTTGTCAGGAAAATACTGACTGAGAAAAACTTGTGGTGTCAAAATCTGAATACCGTTAAATTCGTTTAAGGCCAGTAAATCTAAATCACCAGTAATAATAACTTCAGCGTTAGCTGAATTGGCAGTTTCTAGAATCACAATATCATCTGGGTCACGTAATTCAGGAACATCTACAACTTCTGTCGAACACGATTCGGAAAATCCTTCTGCGACAGACATTAAAGATTCAACTGTATAACCTCGCATCTCTAAGCGCGATTGAAATTTGGCACGTCTGAGAGTAGTTTCTAGTTCCAAAAACAGTGCTTGGGAGGCAAAAATGGTGATTCTTTCATTTCGTGCTAAATGCAAGAATTTACTAGGAATACCGCCCCAAAGCAAACCCGAAATCCAAACATTGACATCTAATACAATTCTCATGCTTTAGAACGTCTTTCCCGTCGCACTTCCTTGACAATTTCACTAATTTCTTCTAGAGAAGGTTGATTAGGGTCTGGTTCCAATTCATCAAGGCGTTGGAGAAATTCATCTAGGTTTACAGTCGGCTTGTGGATTTTTTTCAGAACAATTTCCGCTTCTGTAATTGATACCATATATTCATCGCCAGGACTCAGTTTTGCTTGAATTTCTGCTGGAAGTTCTAATTGACCTTCTGCGGTCACTTTCACTAAAATATCTGTATTTGTTTCCATTATGTAATTTTTCCTCTAAGTTAGATTGTATTGCTATAATTTGCAAATTGCTTTGAGAATTTACATTAACACCGATTGAATGCCCTTAACACGATGTTTGCACGCTATTCTTTGCCAGAGTCAAGGAACGAGGTATTGAGGAGTTCATTCCATTTCCATTTTCAGACTCAACTCAAATTAAGTGATCGCCTAATTAAATTTAAATTCCTCATTAACCTATCTTACCCCACAGCAAAATCTGTAAACTGTCTTTTATAAGGTGCATGAAATCCTAACACAATATCTTGTTTGGAAACGCCTAAAGCGACTAATTCATCACCAATATTAGCTTCCGTTCCATTATGCTGAATCCAAATTTTCCCATTCTTAATATCTAAATGTAATACACTACCATATACACGTCGTTTATTTTCCCAACCCACATATACTAACTGATAATGGTCGTGTTCAGTATCAAATATAGTCTGTGCTTCCACTTCACTATCAGACTTTTCATACTGACTATATCCTGTTAATAACTGCTTAATATAGTTTCTATATTCCTCTAATTTAGCCATCTGACAATTACCTCATTTTCAATGTCATAAATTAGCAAACGTAATTGATATTGTTAAATTATCATCTGAGGAAATGGCAGCTTAAAAAAAGTTTCATATGTATCTGAAGGAACTGCTAAATATAAAATGCGTTCTGGTTGTTCTTGGGAAAGTGCAAACCGATAGTTAATAAACTGTCCTAATGCGGTATGAAATTCTGAAATAGTTGATTGACCAAGAAAACTCTTAACCTCTACAGCTATTTTTTGCCCTTCTCTTTCAGCCGCAATAATCTTTTCTGCTCCTAAATAAATATATAATTCAACCAAACCCCACTCTATACGTAAAGGGTCATCTGTAATAGTCCAGCCATCTTTTTGTAAGCCTAATTTTACAACATCGTGAAATTTATCTTTTGCTGACATAACATATTTGTTCGCTCCATTGGAACTTTATATCTACATATTATCTACCTTCTCAAGCCGTGCAACTTGATACGCAAAATTAGCTAACGCTGATCAACTTGCTCAAACCCTTATTTTTACGTTATGGATACTGCCCATCCTATTGTTATTGAGAATGGTGTAAAATCTCAGTTATCGAAGGAAGACATTAAATTAGTCGTAACTAACACCAAGTTTGCACAACACGACCTTTCAACTGTTGACCTAACCAAGGTGTATTACTAGAAAGTGTATAAAGATTTTTCCTCTCAACTTTCCAGATTTGCTGCGGATCGAATAAAGTCAGTTCTGCTGGTTGATCAGGTGCGTTGCTTGCGGTAATCTCTGTGGCGATCGCACTCACTTTCTGACCCAAACACTCTGCTGGTCGAGTACTCAAAGCACCCCATAATTCTAAAGCTGTAAATTCCCCAGTTTCTACAAGATACTGCCACAGTAAGGGCAATGCTAACTCTAAACCAATTGCCCCTGGTGGTGCTTCGGCAAAAGCTTGAACTTTTTCCTCATAGGTGTAAGGTGCGTGGTCAATGGCGATCGCATCCACAATACCCGCACGCACTCCCGCACGCAATCCCGCTACATCACTGGGATTGCCTAAAGGTGGGTCTAAATGCAAGCTGGTATGATAACTTTTAATCGCTTTTGTATCCAATAAAAGATGCATCCAAGTAGTGCTAGCGGTTATGGGTAAGCCAGCAGCCTTGGCTGATGCAATCAGTTCCACACTGCGACTTGTAGAGACACGCATAATGTGTACTGGTGTGCTTGTAGCGGTAACTAATTCTAACAAAGAAGCGATCGCAGCAGTTTCAGCACTGGCGGGTATAGGTGGTAAACCAAGACGAATTGCTTCTGGGCCTTCTCTGATTACACCATTTGCTGTCAATTGGCGATCGCTAGGCCAAAATGCTACTGGTTTACCCAATGGCTGGAGATATTCCAAAACTCGCCGCACCAGCGCCAAATTTTCCCAAGGTAGACCATCGCTGAACCCAACAACTCCAGCATTTGCTAACTCTGCAAATTCCGTCATTTGTTTACCAGCTACATCTAGGGTAATAGCACCCCAAACTTGAAGTAGGGGAAGAGGGGAAGTAGGGGGAGACAAATTAATTTTCTCCTTCTCACCCATCTCCCCACCTTTATTTTGTAACTGCGCCACCAGAGCCGGGTTATCGATGAATGGAGATGTATCGGGTAAGATGCTAACTCTGGTAAAACCGCCAGCAGCCGCAGCTTGTAAGAAAGACAAGAGGGTTTCTCGTTCTTCATACCCCGGTTCGCCAGAGTGACTATACAAATCCACTAACCCAGGCCCAAGAACTAATCCCCGACAATCTCTGATTTTAGTATCGGGACTAATGTCAGAAATGTGCGGGGCGATCGCTCGGATTTCACCATCAGCAATTAGCACATCAGCTATTTGGTCAGTTCCAAAACCAGGGTCAATTACCCGTACTTGTTGCAGTAGTTCAGCCATAACAGTTATCAGTTATCAGTCATCAGTTATCAGTTAAGAATTACAGTTATTTATTCTTTGCTCCTGACTCCTGCCTCCTGACTCCTGCTTTTATTCCTCACTCCTGCTTCCCTCCTGCCTCCTCACTTTTATTACAATGCTCCGGCTGCTGTTTTATCTAGTACGCCTCCACCCAAGTGAGTGGTAATGTTCATCGCTTGCAATACTGGTAAACCATTCAGACCAGCAGGATAGTCGATGACACTAACTGCACCATTACCTTGGCGGAAATTCCAGAAATTTTCTAGTGGTAAACCGAGAATATGACAAAGCAAAGTTTTATTAGTAGCGTCGTGAGCTACCACCAATACAGTTTTGAATTGTTTAGTTAATGCTATTTCTACAATTGATTGCCAAGCTGCAACACTGCGTTCCCACACTTGTTGCAAATTTTCTCCTTCTGGCATTTGGACTTCTGCTGGGATTGTCCGCCAGCGGTGCAACTCGCCGGGAAACTCTTGCTCTATTTCTGTTTCTAATCTTCCTTCCCAGAGTCCGTGACCAATTTCTCTTAAACCATCTTGCAATTCCAACCCTACACTAGGATGGTGCTTTAAGATAATCTCTGCTGTTTCTTTGGGACGCAGCATTGGGCTACTCACTGCAAAATCAATCGCTATCTCTTGCAGGAATTCACCTGTTTTCTGTGACTGTTGTCTCCCATTATCGTTTAGGGGAACGTCAATTTGTCCTTGAAACCTGGTTTGGCGATTCCACTCAGTTTCCCCATGACGCACCAACAGCAATCTTACTCCCTGATGATCCGGTCGCAATGAAGGCAGAGTTTCTCCTGTATGTTGTGTTTGATTCAAAGACTCTAGTTGGACTGGTTCTCCTAATCCCCCAGAAAGATTTAGTACGGTGATGCCACAGTTCGATTGCTGGATTGAATGATAGCGACTTGGGGGAATATTCAGCGCCGTACTAATCAGAGCGCGATTAATGCCGTTATGTCCAACGATGAGAATGGTTTCGCCTTGATGGCGGGGCAAAATTTCTTGCCAAAATTGCTGTGCTTGTTTGTATAAAGCCAAGACAGGGAAATGTTCTTTTGTCCCCTCCGCATCTTTCAAGAGCATCCGCATTTCGTGGGGACGCTCATGCCAAGTGCGGTAGTCTTCGGCAAACTTTTGCTTAACATCAGCACTAAGCATTGCTTCCCACAAAGGCAGGTCAATTTCCAGCAGATGATCAGAAGCTTGGGGCACGTTAGACTGTCCTGCATGAGTTGCTAACTCACTGTGGATAATATCTGCTGTATGTTTTGCTCGCTGTAAGGGACTGCTGTAAATTGCATTAAATAAAATATTACTGAGGGCTTTGCCTAGTTTAGTGGCATCGTTACGACCTTTTTCTGTTAATTTCGACGCATCAGTGCGCCCTTGAATACGCCGCTCGGTGTTATAGCCGCTTTGACCGTGGCGCACAATGATGACACGAGTCATCGGCAAAACTCCCTCAAATATATACTTTCAGCCTTTAAACCCTTAAAAATGCTCATCTAATGCTCAAAACACTAATAATCAGTAAGTCAGGATAACGATTAAGCATTATTTTATACACAGTATTCATGCTCAAATAATGCTCGACCATCTTACAGCATATAGATAGTCTGTAACTTATTCAATAAAATATTCAACAAATCATAAACCTATACACCATAAGGATTCTAGCTCATTTTGTCAGTAAGCCACCTATTACGAGATGAGAGTGCATTCTCTTCATTCCCTTGCGCATACCCGCTTGCAGGGCATTATAGGCGGGAATTAGCCTATCGTGAGAGTCATTATCATCCACTATTGAGAATGGGCAAGAAAATAGTACATAGGTATTGATATATAGAGATAATTCTAAAGTTATTGGATAACTTATCCAATAAATAAAAAATCCCCTCTATACACAGAGGGGATTGAGGTTGAATGGTGGTGTTGTGTTACTGACTTAACAATCCCATTGCTAGCTCTAGATACATCTTGGCTTTATGCATAGCTAGCAGCTTCTCTTGAGTGTATCTGTCTGGGTAATTCATGCACTTGCCCTCCATAGATGCTTTGATGAGCGCTGCTTGTTCATCCGTAGGTGAACTCATTGCACTTATCGCTTCACAGAGTGCTTGCATGAATTCAAAAGTAGGTGGTTTCAATCCCCTACCTTGCTGAAACTGATTAAGCGCGATCGCCGGGAATGCAATAAGAGAAGTAAGGTAACTTGTCTTGTATCCTCTGTTCCCGGTAGGCTTTAATCCGTACCGCCTACACAAGTC
Source organism: Komarekiella atlantica HA4396-MV6 (assembly GCA_019359395.1). Taxonomy (GTDB): domain Bacteria; phylum Cyanobacteriota; class Cyanobacteriia; order Cyanobacteriales; family Nostocaceae; genus Komarekiella; species Komarekiella atlantica. The sequence continues at coordinate 14,362 of JAHHHK010000051.1, read as the reverse complement.
ATCAAGTTCCCTGATTGTTTTGATTTCGAGTTCCGATCGTGTAAACATAGAATCAACCATTTTTTAAAAGTGGTATCGGTGGTGATACCAGTCTGGAAAACAGTTCACCACCGATTAAACAATCTATTCTAATGGTTTCGTTAGTATCAAGCCTTATTTATATTTCTAAACAATGCCTAACCCAAAAGGGAATCCTCAAAATTTTGAACCAGCACAGCAAAAAGGGAATGAGGTGTTAAGCGATCAGTTAAGTTTTCGAGTCACAAAAGAAATGAAAGAAGAAGTTAAAGCGAAAGACGATCCACCTGAATTTTGTAGGCGTGCTATCCAAGACGCGCTAGATAAGGATAGAGAGAAATAGTCTGCTAGTACTTGCTGTACTTTTTTACCAACTTGTGAAACTTTGCCTCACAATCGCATAATCGCCAATAAGTATACTGGTTACTCACTGGTCGATGTTTACTGTTTACTATCACAGCATAAGCGCATTTTATCGGGACGCCCTTAGCATATACCTGACAAATATCGATTACTACTTTATAGCCATTGTCTAAAGTACGTTGTCTCATAGTTATTGAATAACTTATTGGATAACTTTCACGCATACAAGAAAGTCCCCTACTGTGCATAGAGGACTAAGGGAGAAACCTTTAATTAATCTTCCTCATCTTCCTCATCTTCCTCATCTTCCTCATAATCAAGTTCAGCTACCACCTCATCTAATGGTCTAGCAGCAGATAGCAGATTATCGAATTGAGGCAGGGATGGACATTCTGGGTTGATGCCTTGCTTGCGTAAAAATTCAGCAGTAGCATCCCACTCGCTACGTAACTTGGCTAGTTTGTTTTCTAATGTTCCGCAAGCTTCTTCAAGTTCATGCCTACGGTAATAAAATTCTTGTGCTGACTGTCCCACTATTTTTATCGCTCGCTCTCGCAAGTCAGCTACAGCTTGCCCTATATTTTCACCACGTCCTAATCGAACAGTAAACCCTATCTCTTCCTTATTATTGTTACCTGTAGGTAATATGAAAGACGCCCGAACTGTTAGAATTTCCATGCATTTATCTCCTAGTTGATTGCTTCTACTGCTCGTGTAACTCGTTGTTTCATAGTGCCGGAACGATAACGGGAGAATTCTATTTTCACTCTCGCTATCTTCACTAGCACTTCCTTATCCTGGATGTGATTAAGTCCTACTTTTGGATTACCTTCAATCACTTCCATTTCCCTTAACTCCTTAGCTGTCTTTCCACACACAGCAAGAGTAATTTCATTGTGGGTTCTCGCTCCATCAAAACCCCACGCTAGACAGCAATTCACAAGTGAAGAATGAGCATCTCTCAGGAATCCTCTGGATTGTTCCCAGGTCTGACGGCTGATAACCGCTTGTTCTTCATACTCTTGCTCTGCCTTCTGTTGCTGAAAAGCTTTATCACACCTACGCTCTAGCGCTTCCTTCATACACGCATAAGCTAGCGATTCAGCTTTGACATTGCCCTTAAATGCTTGGTTTAGCCAGTAAGCGCTAGCTAGTCCAATCGGTAGAATTTGAATTCGAGTGCTACCGCGACAAGTCTCATGATCGACTGGGATTGAATTTTTGCCGAGTCTATAGTTTTTACCTAGCAAGGTTTTTGACTGTTTTGAGGATAAAAAATCCCGAATGCTCCACTCAGGCTTCCCAACCGCCCCCGCAACCTGAGTTTGACTCATCACATACTCACCGTCAGGTAACTGAAACACCTCTACTTCAATCCCTGCAATTTGAATTGTTGCTCGTTTAGCTTTATCCATAACTCCCCTAGAAGACAATTCTCTCAATCACTGCTGCACTCTGTTCCTCACTCAATCCAAACCATGCAAATTCACCTTCATCGTCGTACTCTATGCTTACGATTAAGCAATCCCCTGCAATGTAATCATTTTCAAACAGCAAAGAAGGCTTTAAACTCTTCAACTTTCCTTCTTCATCACAGATAATATCGACCTCGCCAATACCAGGAAATCGCACTCTCTCAAACCAACTACGACCATCCGAAATCCCGATATTATCCTTGATGAATTTCTCGCTAAGTTTTTCATCTCCTACATCAATATCCGATATTTCTCCACCACCGCAAACCTTAATCACATGTCTCATTGCTTTATCCTCAATCAAGTTTGTACTTTCCTTCTCTCCAAGTCATCCTGACGCTATAAATCATTTCTTCTACTTCTTCAGAAGAAAGTTCTTGATACTTTTCTTCTGCTCTGTTTCTCAAGTAATCAAGCCATCTAATAAGAACTGTCTCAACATCTTCATCAGAAACTTTCATCGTTATGCTGGCAAGCAAACATATTGCATCACCTAACATTAATTCACCGAGAATGTATTCATCTCTAGGTATTTGCATCATTTCAGTTTTTGAAGGTTCCATCTTTCTCCTTATGCTTGCTCTACAAATTGTTTTCTTACTTTTTCGGCTTCTGCTATTACGCAGTCAATCTCTTCTGGCGTAAGCTCGCGATACCTCTGTTTAGACTCTTCAATTAACAATGAGTACCAGTACCTTCCTGGCATTTTTGTTTCTTGCCTGAGTATTTCTGCTCCTAAAATTAAGGCATAAGTGAGTATTATGTACTCGTGTTTAGGAACCGTCACGAAGTCGTTTTCTTTTAGTTTCATTTTCTATTGGTTTAGTGCTACGGAAATTTTGCGCCTTTTCAATTCCTTCAACAGTAAAGCCACAATACACTCTTCAGCTAAAATCCACTTCGGCATATCATCATCAACGCAGTGACAAACAATAGGACTATCAGTGCAAGCCTTTTCGATTTCTTGAAACTCTCTGCTGAATTCATTAGGTGAAAAGCTACCTTTATCGAATAAACTCAAAATTGCACTATTCAAGCTACTAAAAGGTAACGCTACGTAAAATTTACTAGTTGTAGTTTCTATCCACAAAAGCGTATACCATCTACTTATTTTTTTTCCATCCATCCTTTACTCGTTAGCCTCCAACCCAATTTGCTCATAATGCTGACGATATCTCTAGGCATCGGTGGTATATCCAGTTCACCCCTATCGTTGTGATATTTAATCCGAGATTTTAATTTTTGAGGTGAAATTATTAACTCAATTGGTTCTCTTCCTAATCTAATTAATTCATCATTTACCTTTTTCTGATTCCCTGTTTCCTCATGAATGAAATCTCGTAAATGTTGAATTGTCGCTGACGTTAACCCAAAGATGTATTTATCAGCAAATTTCCAGTACTTCTCTAAATGTCTAATCGCCTCTGGTATGTTTCTCCAAGTTCCTGTTACTAATCCAGTCACAATTAAGTCAATTGAAATAATCCATTGAGAAGTTTTCATCGAATGTTCAAAAGCCTTCTTCCCCTTGCGAGTTAGCGTAGTTCTGTATTTAGCGTAAAGTTTTCCATTCTCTGGATTGTTCCAGAATTCAAAAAACTTATCTTCAATTCCATCCCAGTAAACAGCGTCCAAGTCTATTTTGTCTGTATGAACATCAAAATTTTGATAGGGTAATTTCTCCTCTGGTGTAAAGTCATCGAATGATTTATGAGGAATTACTAGCAGCCTTCTATGCAGTTCTTCAAAATCTGGGAATAGATGAATGTCGTCTACACTACTGATAATTTTTGGGCTGAATACAAAGAACTCTTTGTTAGTTCCATCTGGCGATGCAATAGAGATTTTATCGCTTGACCGAGAATACCCAAACAGTAATAGCTGATAGATTCTCTCGTCTCGCTTGAGTGTTCCAATGTGGATGTTATCCCATGGTAAAAGTACTCCTTCTTTCTCGAATTGCTTGTCTTGTGGGTCTATCCACCTCATGCTATCCAAGGCATTCCTGATAGCTGAAAATGTATCTGTAGCTGAGAAAGTCTGATTTAATCCATGCAATTTAGCAGCAAATACAGCAGTAGTGGACTTCCCAGAACCCTTGCCACCCCAGCTAAACAGAATAGGCAGAATTCTCGCCCACTTGCTAGGAATAAGGATGTAGGTAGCAAGAATAGGCAACATCAAATCTCTTTGTGGAAGAAGTACAGCTTGATTGAGGATATTGGATACATTCTGAGATAGAGAAAGGCTGTTATCCCATAACTCCTCCCATGAATCCATCTCTTGTCTGTAGAATTCGTTAGGGTCAAGGTAAGGTATGGTTTCAGTCATAATATGAGTGTTGTGTAAGTTATTGGATAAGTTATCCAATAACTTTTAGAAGACTAAGACATTAAGCTGGTACACAGAGAAAGTATCTTGCTGATTGTTTCTTTTTCAGGACTAATTTCCAGAATGTCTACTAGTTGAGCAAAGTTTTCAACAGGAATAGAAGTCTGGTTATTTACTTGCTGACAGATGAAACTAACCCTATCATTCAATTTTTCTAGTTCAGTCTGTCCTTTAGCGTATCCACCCTTGCTGTAGCTTTTACCGCTAGGTGTTTTAATATCTTCAGGTAATACTTTCTCTGGCTTTTCAACAAGCTCCAAAGATGCATAAGTTCCCTGCATTATCTTGAGTGTTGTAGGGTCAACAGGCTTGCCTGAATTGTCCAATCCAGTTACAAAACTTTCAACCATTGAGCAATCTTGCAAGCTTAATGAACCTGAGTAGATACCTTCATCAAGTTCATCAAATAGCTTGCATAACCATTTCTCTAACCGTGATTGAACAACTTTTTGTTGTTTGCCTTCTTTATCGGTCTTTTCGTAATCTTTTTTAGCTACCTTAAATTGAATTAACTGCGGTTCAAATGACCATGAGTCATCCCTAAGCTTCGCGATTCCGTTGAACTTCGTAACATAAGCGAATACATAATAGAAGCTGTCGTCATCACAAAAACCAAGTTCCGAAAAGTCAATTTGACTGTTAGCCTCTGCCCAATTGGATGTACCAACATAAGCGTATTTATTGCCTTCTTTAGCAGGCATGTACCAAAACTTACTCATTTGCATTTTTTCTCGCTGCTAATAAATCTTGCTTCTTCCAGTGGTCAATCAATTGAAGACACGCTTTGTAGAGTATCTCTGCATGGCATTTTTCTTGTCCGTCTGGTACTGGTTCATAGTTCAAGGTAGTTACACACCAACAACCAAGAGATAGTACGCGATTAGATTGAATATCCCTAGCAAGTACAATTACTTGTGTTAAATAGCCAACTTCCCATTTATCAAAAGCTATCGTAGGGACTCCAAGGATGTAGTCTTTGATGATTTTTTTGTGCAACCATTCTCTATAATTATCTATCGCTTCTTGTTTGGTTTCTACAAAGTATCTAGCTTGCCTAGAATACTTTTCACACCACGGATTTCCTAGCCTTAATCCTGTTCTGGTTCTACCTACATACCTGATAGTAGGTTCATCCCAGAAACTATCTTTCATCACCAATATATTCATGCAAATCGCAAGGTTTCAATTTCTTTTATCCGAGTAGTGAATATATTTGAGCCTGCAATTCTAAAGCTAGAGTCACTCACAACCACTAATGAATGAAATATCTTTGGTTGCTGATTTTCTAGAATTCTTAGTGTTTTGCAAAAGTCAGACATAGCAGATTTATCATGCAATATCCACTGACCTTTAGTTTCAACATAAAGGATATCTTGAGAAGAACTTACTAACATAAAGTCTACTTTCCAAGTTAACTCGGAGAAGCAAAGTGTTTTCGGAAGTAAGGTTAATTCTTCTTGTCGGATAATTCTTGCTGTCTTGAATCTAGCTCGAAGTTTGCAATAAGTTTCAAACTCTAAAGCACTATCCCAATGCTCAAGCTTTTTTCTTTGAATTAGAGGGATACTAGTACCCGGTGAATAGCATTGCCCTGTTACTGGATTTCTCCAAAATGGATTACTCCTTACCTTTTTTTTCATTCCAGACAGCGTAAGCCTTGCTAACTATTTTTTGCCAGTCATTGTATTTTGATGGTTGCAATCTGCTGAGAATATTCGCAATGAATTGAATCACGTAATTCTCATCAAATCGCACGACAACTGGAACTGATACATTTTTCGACTCACCTGCAATCTTGGTGCTAATCCTTAGTTCATATCCTTCAGGCGTCAACATCAAGGGATGAGGAAGAAATCGAAACTTGTTCCCGTATAATTCTGTCCAGTGAACTTGCTTTTCTTCCATGTTCTTAAAGTTATTGAATAAGTTATTGAATAAGTCTTACAACAACAACTTATTCAATCTAACTAGATTTTTTCCTGGATTGAATCGAGTCTCTCTTGTGCTGCTATATCTTTAGCGCGAGAGATAATTTCTGATGCTAACTCGAACTTACCTTCTCTCGCTTCCCAGGCAGCTTGTTTTAGCAGTTCTATCATTTCAGGTAATTGAAGTAATCGCTTTTCTAGTGTGTCTAGAAGTCCTAACTCATCAATTTGAACTGCAAGAGTATGTGCTTCTAGCGCTAAAGTTCTAAGTTCTTGGACTAATTCTTTTTTTACTGCTGACTTCAGTGTTTTCATCCTTGCGCCTTTATTGGATAACCGCCTGCAAAACAGTATGTAAAAAAACACACGTGTCAACCCCGTGTTTACTCTTCTTTATATTTGCTTAATAAGTTTATCAACCTGCTGGTTATTCAATTCTTGTGGATATTTTCAGGATAATTTTTCAGAAAATAAAAATATTTTTACAGCAATGCTTCAATCTTCATTGTCCACCTAGCGAAAGATGCCAAAGAATATTCATCCTTCTTAGGGTGAGAACAAATAACACCAATATCTCTAAGAATAAAACCTCTGCTTTTCAACTCAGTAGGTATTAGAATTTCTTTTATTCTTGCTTCATTTTCTACACGAATGTATACCTTTTCGGATTTATTTCCGTCTGGATAGTAAAACCGGATATAAGCAGCACTTTTAAGCAACTTATTCCAATCATCTCCTACTGTGGTAGTAATTCTAAAAATTTCGCTCACTGTAGAGACTGGAAACAGTCGCCATTGATTATCTATCAAAACTGTCCCCAAGTGTTCCCAATCCCCTAAAGCGTCGGTAGCCATAAAGTGTAATCATCCATATCTACACCAGCATCATCAACACCATCAAGGTATTCTTCAGCATCAATCTCAAGCTGTAGAAATTTTTCAATCAAGCACTCAACTGAATCAACCTGACGAATAATTTCACGACATTCATCAATACAAGGAATATGACCCCCTGTACTAATGCTTACTTGCAATACATCCAAGGGGTCTATACTCATTTCAAAATCTCAGGTTTAAACGAAACAGATGCATCAGGGTTGAGGGCAATTGCCTTCCCTAGCAAATCAGCGCGAACTTCGCTGTAAGCAAGAGTTCCAGTTGGGTTAGTTCCGAATGGGAAAGTGTAGCTAGCGCCTGCCCTCTTTTTGTAGGAGCTACCCAGTGTTTGACTGGTTTCAGGCGTCTCGGTTCCGGTAGGATTAAAAACTGTAATCGTTGCTGCTCTGAAATTCCGCCCTCTGTTAATTGGGTCAGCATCAGCAGTAGTAACGTGATTTAAGTCCCCAGCGTCTCCAACTTGAGCAGACATTGCACCTTTCGCACGATTGCTGTATTTAACTAATGTTGGGGGTGGAGTAGCAGCAGGGGGGTTGATACCGAACGGGTGAATCTTAGCGGCTACCTTTTTCCCAGGATTAGAGCTAGCGGCGCGAACATAGTTAAGCTTGCGTTTACCAGTCGCTAATTCCCAGTATTTATGTAGTTCAGTTCCAGCAGGTGGTTCAGGGAGGTCGGTACTTCCTTCTGCTGCTCCAGCACGCCGTAAAAGCAGCAATGCTCTTTGTAACGATTTTCTACCTCTATACAGCGGCATATTTTTTCTTGTGGTTGGTTTGATTACTTTTAGGTTAAATCACAAAATTAACTGTTTTTTCTAGCTAAGACCTTATGGTTTTTTCTGGTTTCTTGTTTAATATGTTTTTTGTAATGCTTTTGCAAATCTTCCAGTGGTATCTACAAGTACGATTGGTTCTGGTAATCCATCAATTTTTAATTCAGCATGTGAAAAGTACACATCAGCTACAGGTCGTCTTTGTGGTTTTTTATAGGTTTTACCTAGTATTGTTTGAGTTCCTGTAACATTCCAGTTTTTTCTACTTTCTGTATCTGTTAAACGTTCGTCGTCATAAGCATGATTATTTAGTTTCAAGACAGCTTTAATTACTTTTTCAGCATTCGTTTCATCAAAAGCAGTCAAAATAAATTCGTATCCTTTTACTTTATCCCTGTAACTGAATTTGGTTCTACCTTTTTTGAAGTGAAGTTTAGGTGTAGCAAAATCAGCTTTAATTTTGACAGCTAAAGCGTTAACCTCAGCCATGCTTAGATTTTCGTCAGTTATCCTGTAGCTGACTAACGCTAATACTGGTTTTCTGTTGTGAGTGCTTGCTTCTGAAACTTTCTCTGCAAAATGCAGAGATACTTGAGGTTTCAGGTAATTACTTTCGTGAAACGTAGTAACAGGAATACCGTAAATAGGCTGAGCCTCAAAGCTACCGCAAGCAAAATAAAAAGCTAATAGTCTTGCAACAGTCAAGGTGATAGGGTCTTTGTCTTTATGTAAAGAAACTAGCTTAGCTACATGTCGTGAATTGGTGGTAGTTAAGTTTGAATCATCGATATCATTAATGTCATTAAAATGTTCGCGAACAGCTTTGTTTACATACCTGATGCAAAATTGTTGTAGTAATTCAACGTCATTAAAGGTAGGTTCAGGCATTGTCAAGTATAGGTTTATACATTATGCTTACTTTAGCATAGAGAGATGTTTTTCAAGTTATTGAATAACTTATTCAATAACTATTACAACACACATAAACACATGGCTGAACCAACATTAATTCAAGTTTTTGGTAATAACTCAACTCAAGATGCTACTGATTTAATCATCAAGAAGTCTGATTTAATTAGTACTGGCTTGACTCCTTCAGCAAACAATACTGCTGAGTCTTTACTATTAGCAATCATCTTAAAATTTAAAGCAGCACTCACGGATGAAGCTAGAGACACCAATATTGACCAAAGCGTAGCTGTAGTAGATGGGTTTTCGCCTGCTATCACTACCCGTAACAACACCATTTATCTGAGAAATACTATCAGCGTTGAAGTTGATAGATTTCTGGTTGGTGCTGACACAATCGACCCCGATGACTACTAATGCAAGCACTAACACTTCAGCAATTATTCGGTGAAAGTGCTAGTCAAACTGCTACTGAATTGGTAATCAAAAAAGCTGATTTGGTAGCAGTCGGCTTTACACCAGCAGCAAGTAATAAAGCCGAGCAACTAGTAGTTGCAATCATCCTCTATGCGCTTAGTAATTTTCAGGGTTACTTAACCGATGAAAACGGCAATAAAATCACAGACGAAAATAACACCCCAATCGGATACGACAATCGTCAGTTGTATGAACTTCTAGAAATCTTTCGCTGGGATGCCTACGCCAAAGAACGTAATGGCAACGTTTATCTAACAGAAACAATTATTTTAGAAAGCTATGTTCAAACAGATTAAGGATTTAGGCACTGAAAAAACCGTGCCTGAAAATACGGATATTATACCGATTCAAGAATCAAATGGTACAACTAAGCATATTACTAGAGGTAATTTTTTATCTGGTATTGGTAGTTTTGTTAATAATCAATATATTCAATTATTAGACACAAAACCTGATAATACTCATGGTGGCTCATCCGTTACTGGTAGTTGGCAAACAAGAGTTATTAATACTATCCAGAACGACGAAACAGCAGCAGTAACACTCGGTAGCAACTCATTTGCATTACCTTCTGGAATTTATAGGATTATTGCTCAAATTCCATTTGAGGGAAGCGGAAGAACGCGGTGTCGATTAAGAAATATAACTAATAATACAGACATTTTGTATTCCAGTAGTGAATATTTCTTATCAGGCTCTAGCGTCCAGTCAGGGCACTGCTTTATTAAAGGGCAATTTGCCATTGCAGCTAATAAAAATCTTCAAATTCAATATTATTGCAATGCCAGCCAAGCAACATGGGGTCTGGGGAATGCTACAGGGTTTGGGAGTCCAAATGAAATTTTTACAATTATTGAATTATTTAAGGTTGGCTAAATATGCATTGTGAAGGCAAGCAAAAAGGAAAGGTTAGTTTGATTGATAAAGGTATCACTAAGGTAATAGAGATAAATAATCCACCTTTTTCTGTTACCTGTACTCCTGTAGATGCTCGTGGTAGATCGGGAAATCTTACATATAGCTATAGTGGAGCGAATCCAGTATCTCAGTGCCAAAATCAAACGCGAGAAATAGCTCTCTACGAAAATGAAACTTTAGAATTTCGGGCTGTGCCTGACAGTACAGGATATGACGGTAATAGATACCAATCTTGGGCAGTATCGCCTACTGGGGAAAGATTATTAAACGATGCTTTTAGTATTGGATGTGGTGTGATAACTTTATCCTCTACAAAATTCACTCCTAGCGGTGACAATGGGCTGGTGGTAAAAGACAGCAACGGAAACAATCTTTATGTAGTCGCGGTTTCTGAATGCAATTATAAAGTTTCTTGTAATGAAGATTGCCCTCTAGGGCAAATAAAATGTACACACAATAAATATCCTGGCTATTGTTGTATTCCTTGCAAAAGTACAGCAGATAAAATCAATAATCTAGCTAGAGGTATTTCTTAAGTTATTCAATAAGTTATCCAATAAAATACAAATCATGGCTGAACAATGCAAGGATATTGATACAGCTTTAGCTAATTTAAATAAAGCACTTAGAGAAGCGAATAATAGAAATAAGCAATTAGAAAATAGGGTGAAAAGATTAGAGGATGATAACTCAAGAAATCCACAGCATCCAAAAAATAATCAAGCTGATTTAGCAGCGTTAGCAAAACGCGTATCGGTACTAGAAAGTTACTGTGCAAGTATCGAGGATTTATTGAGTAAATTTAAAAATCTAGCTACAGATTTTTTCAAAGAAGCGCTTGAAGTATTTCAAATATTTGGAGGAATATTTAAATGAGTTTGCCGCCGCCTAGTGTTCCTATTACTACTAAAGCAGGGATGGATTTTTATCTAGAATCAGCAAAATTTACTCGTGGTTTTTATGCAAGACTCAGAGAGATAAAACGCATCCCAGGGATAGCTAATGGATTAACAAGCATACTAAAACGAAGCGCTTACTTAAATGGTAAATTCACTAAGGTAGAAGACACAATTACAAAAACTTCAAAGACAGCAGATAACATCAAGAAGCTCAACGATGCATTCTACAAAAAAATGCCGGGAGGGGGTACGCCTCAGAATGCTGGTGCTTTGGGTGGTCAGCTAATTTTTCTCGTCATGCAAGGGGGTCTAGCAGCAGCAGTAATCCACTCTACTTTAGTTCAAAATGGCATTAATGATATTGTAGATAAACAGCTTTTAAGACTTGGATTAGATGGCTCAAAAATACTAACTACATTGGGAACCATTAAATCCCGTGTTGATAATGTCAAAAAAGATTTAGAAAATACTGTCAAACAAATAACAAAAAATAATATTGACGTTGACAGACTTAGCAAGGATTTTGGTGGATTAGAGCGCAACACAGTAAAAGCTAGAGAAGCGGCGAATAATGCGCTTTACGAGACAAGGCAGGGACGAAAAATTGTAGAGGATAAAATAGCTATTGCTAATAAACAAAGTAATGATGCACTCTATGAAACAAGGCAAGGTAGGAAAGTTGTAGATGAAAAAATAAACAACTTACAGCAACAAGTTAACAGATATCTCTCTGGAGTTAATCAAAACTTTCAGCAGCAGATATCCACTACAGTTACTACTCTTCAAAAAGGATTGCAAGAAGCTCAGCTAGAAGCAAAAGTAGCTAACGAGAAAGTAGCTTCTCTAAATACCTTGATATCCAATATTCAATCATCAGCTCAAGAAGCAATTACTACAGCTAAAAATGTAACTGCTACCGTAGCTACAATCCCTGCAACTATTGCTAAGCAAGTAAGCGCAGTAGAACAAACTACCAGAACTTACGTAGAGAGAAGATTTGTAGAAGAGAAATTTGCTGACAGAAATTATATTCAAGAAACTATAGTTCCTAGTATTCAAACTGTAGCTAGGGGAACAACTGGAGTAGCAGCGGAAGTGGGAGCGCTAAAACAAGATTTTTCTAAAGCCGAAAGGAGTATCAACCAGATACCAGACTTATCGGCAAGGGTAGCATTCACTCAAACAAAGACTAATCAAATAACTGGAGAAGTCGAAAAAATTAAAAGTGATATTAGTACAGTGAAAACTGACCTTACGAAGATTGATACAGGACTCAGAGAACAGGAAAAAGTGAATCAGCAAGCAATACCAAAACTTGATTACCTTACGGGATTAGTAGCACTTATACCTGCTCGTGCCGCTAACGCTATACGTCCCGATATACCCACAATTCCGCAAATAGAAAATGCAACAGCAACGGGAGTGTGTAAATCAACTCAACCGGGTGGATGCATGAACAAAGCGTTGAATGATAACGCTAGTCAAATAAATGCCAACACGAATAACAAGGTAAAAGATGCCTTGGATGTTTTAAACACTGGTGCTAATGCTGCTCAATTAACTTTGCTGAATACTATCAACACTAAAATAGGAGCGCAATTACCAGAAGGTTTGTCAGGTACATTCGGAAGATTGTGGAACACTTTGCAGGTTGATAGAGTATTGAATATTCTTACTTTGATTACTGTGTTTCATAATGCGTTAATGCTGTCTAATAATATTGCTCAAACTTTATTTGCAGGTATCGACAATGTTGCTCAATCTATTGGATTTAAATGGAAGAATGAGAAGGGTGAGGAAGCGGGGTTCGGGTCGATAGTCAGTGAATGGACTGCTAACTTTTTCAAGACGATATTTGGGGCGGAAAACTTCACCAATTTAACTAACGCATACAAAGCAGCTAATAGAATATATCAGTCTGGAACCAATATATTGTTCTCAGTTCAGTCCATGCTTGACATGACCAGAAGCATCACTGAACTAGCTGCTAACAATACAGGAAAGATAGGAAATGCGCTCAAGCGTGCTGGCGCTGTATTTGAGAACGCATTTCCTGATATGAGTGAATTCACTACAGCTAGAACTGCTCAACAAGCTAAGTGGGATAATGTTTTACAGGGGTTGCAGCCTATAGAGAATGCAGTATCAGCATTCAGTCAGGTAACAGGTGAGGTTGTATCTATTGGGGATAATTTCAATCAATTGAAGGGACAGAAGGAGGAATTTGAGAAGAGTAAGAAAGATGGTGAGGATGCTATCAAGAAGTTGGTAGGAGATGAGAAAACTGCTAGTGCTGTAACCACGGAAATAGGTAGCAGCGATGTTAGGAGGAGTGAGTAATTTGAAAGTTATTAGATAACTTATTGGATAACTATGAAAACATACATAGCCGCTAATCCGAGCGCTCCAACATTCACGATTAGCCTAGAGTTAACCAGTGTCCTATTGACTAGCCTAGTAAGCGTTTCAATGTTGATAGGGTTAGCTATCAAGATGATTTCAAAGTTCAATACCATCACTAACGATATTAGGGACTTGAGGGAGGATTTAAACTCTCACGCTAGTGTGATATCAGATGTAAAACTCTTACAGAAAGACGCCCTTGCTTTAGATAAAAAGTTTGATATTCATTTATCTAGTTACGCTAATCGCAATGATGTAGTCCAGATGGTGCTAGGACAAATTAATGAGAAGATAGACCATAAGTGGGAAAGAGTGGAGGGTATGATCAAGGAAGTAAGAGAAGAGACAAAAGATGTAGAGAAAGAAGTCAAAGATGTACAAAAATATTTGCAAAAACAAGGACAATTTACGATTAGGGATTATCCTGATAGATAGGACTAACTTCATCCTTAAATGTCTTAGCTCCTAATTTCCTAGGGGCTTTTTTTTTACAAAAGGTAGAAACAATGAGAGCAAAATTTCAAGTTAATGCAGTGAACAAATCGCCTGATTCTGTAAGCGTTGAGGTTCAATTAAGTCCAGTTGTAGGGACAGATGGAGAGAACAAAGATTTCTGGGAGGCTACACCTAACGGGCGTCTTGAAATGACAATCACTAATCCTAACGTTATGGAATTCCTTAAGGTAAACAAACAGTATTATCTTGATTTCTCTGAAGTAGGATAGTTGCGTAGATTCCATTCATTGCTTAACCCCCCCCTAAGCATTTAGGGGGTTCTTTTTTGGGTCTTGTCCACTTTTGGTGATCTAGGGTGAGGATGCTCTCAGTTGAGCGATCGCAAAAGATGAATTTTTTTAGTCAATAGCGATAGAACGAACGCCTCAGTAGTTGAGAATGGTGTCAACAAATC
>JAHHHK010000050.1 GCA_019359395.1 Komarekiella atlantica HA4396-MV6 | reverse complement strand
ATATTGCTACTTTTACAATGACTTTATCATCAAAGCTTGAATCCTTACCTACATGTCACCCGGCGATCACTACCTTTATCCTATATTTAGTATATATGTACTATATTTAGATGCGTTTGCCCTGCTCCACACCCTGCGGGAAGCCGCAGAAGCGTCTACAGAATGACATTTTTAACCATCTTAGACTTTACAAACATCCTCTTATAAAACTCAGAAGCAAGTTCGTAGTCTTCAATCTCTAAGTCAAGATTTGGAAATGCGCGGAGATAATTTTTAAGCCGATTATATTGGTTAGCGTGACGAATTTTGCAAAGTACCTCTTGCCGAACAGCACCCAGCAAAGCAACTCGACCATCCGTAATTAATTCATGAAATAATGCAATATAAGGTGAGTCGTCAGCTTTGCTAGCGCGTCTGAGAGCTAAAGACCAAACTGAAGTATCAACAATGACTTTCATCCTCTCTGGCGCTGTTGTTTGTAATCATAATCATCGTCGTATTCAATCGTGCCAAATAGTTCTATAATTTTCAGTTGCTTTCGACGCTGCACATACTCTCGCAATGCTTCTTCAACAACGGCACGCTTAGTACGATCACCACCAAGTTCGAGTGCTTCCTGAATTAAGTTTTCGTCAATTTCTAGATTAATAGCCATGTACATATTCCCGAATTTTCGGCTGTTTACCTTTGTGCTTTAGTGCCTTAGTGGTTCCAAAATTGACTTTTTAACCACAAAGACGCCAAGACACCAAGAAAAATATATTACGCTTTCAAAGGGCTAAATCAGATGCATGAACACTATCTTCAATAATTCCGCGCGAGTAAAAGGTTTAGTGAGATATCCAGATGCTCCTACTAATCTGGCTTTTACTTTGTCTACAAGCCCCTTGTTTCCTGTTACAAAAATAATCGGTATTTCTTTAAATAGTGAGTTATTTCGTATAATCTGGCACAACTCATATCCATCAATTCCTACCATGTTAAGATCCAATAAAATTAAGTCTGGTTTGTGCCGGATAATCGACATCACAGCTTTTAATGGCTCGTTAATCGTCACAACAGAAAAGTTTTCATTTTCTAAAAAACGGCTAATTTCTTTGAGAATTGTGGGGCTATCATCTACAGAAACAATTTTGTAGGTTTTTTTGCCAGTTACAGTAGCAGGTATTACTCTTTCAGAAGCAGGATTTATATTATTGGTTATTGTGAATTTCTGAAGGTTTTCTTTTAAAGATTCAGAAACTTGTGGTAATTGCTCAACATTAGTTTTATTATCTTCAAAAATACCTGGGTAAGCTTTACTATTAGTGGTACTTAGTTCATCTATAACATCAACTAATGTTATCAATTTAGAAGATTGTGCTAAATCTTCCAATGTATTTGGTAACTGATCAAATGGTGGATCTGGCTCATGTAAGATAATTCCTCCCTGAATGATGTAAGGGTATAAATTGTGGGCTAGTTCGATTTCGTCTTGATTCATAATCACAGCAAGATGACGTAAGCTAAAACCCTTCATCCAGTTAGTTAAATTTGGTTGGAGTTCTGGTAAGTTTTGTTTAGAAGGTTTACCAGTAATTAACAGATATGGACGTTGATAGGGAGAAGAAATTTGAGGCTCGAAAGACTTCCAACTCTCTAATCGTGCTTGACAGCGTTCTAAAACATTTTCTACATTCAATCTGCAAATGATTGGCATTCTATTAAGTGCTTCTGTTAGTTCATAAGTACCTTTTTTGATCAGTAAAAATGATTCAAGCACCTCTTTAACCAATTCTGGAATCAGTACTGCTGCTTGTGTAGAATGTAGATATTGTTGACTAATAAGCCATTGTATAGCTTGATATTCAGGAGGCTGATTTTTAGAGTTCCTCTCATGTTCTACTACTTGACTATGTGTATCTGATTCAAACATCAGAC
Source organism: Komarekiella atlantica HA4396-MV6 (assembly GCA_019359395.1). Classification (GTDB taxonomy): domain Bacteria; phylum Cyanobacteriota; class Cyanobacteriia; order Cyanobacteriales; family Nostocaceae; genus Komarekiella; species Komarekiella atlantica. The sequence continues at coordinate 33,994 of JAHHHK010000050.1, read as the reverse complement.
GTAATTGAACACGAACTTCATTAGTAAGTGATGGAATTTGATGGCTAAGGCGACGCAAATGACGTTCTAATCGATCAAAGGGTTCAATTGAATGGGTAGCATAGATTATCTTGCCTTGCTCTAAATAAATCCACCAGGAAACTGAGTTGCTAAATACTTGTAAACAAATACTCTCAGAACAATTAAATAACTGTTTTAACAAACTCTGAGGACGTAATTTAGTAAATGTACCTGAGTTATTCATGTTTTTTGATTTTTTTGCGGATCAGCGACTAAATATTCGTAAATGGGAAATATCGGCTCTGAAGTATTCTCTTCTTTTTAATATTTCTCTATACACAAATTATTTGTTTAAATATGTATATATATTACAAATTATAATTTTCATAACTTTTTTGTTACATTTGGCACGTTTGATAACAAGTCTGAAAATTTAAGTTAAGTAGGCACAAAAAAATGTAAATATTTGTCATGACAATTTCAGCAGGCGTCAGTTTAGTTGTCAGTTACCCTCCCTAACGATAACTATTGGCTCAAGACCTTAACAATTATGTTTATTTACGCCCTACTTACTTGCTAAGCAATTTTGATGTAAAGTTCACACAGTTACGTGAGTATACTTTGAAGTCTGATGGTCTTAATTAGGATTAATTACTTTTATATAAAATGGAGGTTTTACTACATGAAATCTTTAAAAACTTATCTAGGAATATTTACGTATTTATTGTATCCTAGTTATGAAGAGATAGAATTTTTGGTAGATCCACTACAACAGGTAATGTTAGCTCCTGATAAATTCTTTATTTATTAAACGCAGTCTAGTCGTGATTAAGAGTTCCTTAAATATGTAGAGATTCTTGTGAAAATATTCTGTTTAATAAAAATTAAAGTATCTACTGCCAAACATCATATCTGTAGTCGTGTCGGCATCAGAAACTATATACTTTGAGAACGAGGTAAATAAAGCTTTGGACTATAACATAACACAAAAAGTTATGCATGATACATTAAGACTTGATGAAGTTGTGGAGTTTGCGGAAAACCCAGAACCACGTTGTCCGTGCGTGCTACTACTAGACACATCTGGCTCAATGCAAGGAGAGCCGATTGAGGCTTTAAATCAGGGGTTGCTGAGTTTGAAAGATGAATTAGTGAAAAATTCCTTGGCAGCAAGACGGGTAGAGGTAGCGATAGTTACCTTTGATAGCAATGTCAACGTAGTGCAAGATTTTGTGACTGCTGATCAATTCAATCCCCCCATTTTGACAGCACAAGGACTGACTACGATGGGTTCGGGAATTCATAAAGCCTTGGACATAATTCAAGAGCGCAAATCTCAATATCGTTCTAACGGCATTGCTTACTATCGTCCTTGGGTATTTATGATCACTGATGGTGAGCCACAGGGTGAGCAAGACAATGTGGTAGAGCAAGCGGCGCAGCGCCTACAAGGAGATGAAGCAAGCAAACGTGTAGCTTTCTTTACTGTCGGTGTCGAAAACGCGAACATGACGCGCTTAAATCAAATTACTGTGCGTACTCCTCTAAAACTCAAAGGTCTAAACTTTATCGAGATGTTTGTCTGGCTGTCAGCTAGTATGTCAGCTGTTTCCCATTCACAGGTAGACGAACAGGTGGCACTACCACCAATTGGCTGGGGGGCTGTTTAATTAAAGATGGCAGCTTGATGTTAACGACAGCGAGCTGTTGGAATAAAATTTATGAACACATCAAAACAGATTGCTCAATGGCGGGTAGTAGCTGCGTCTGTATGTGGTACAAGCCACTTAAAGAACAAGCAGTTGTGTCAAGACGCTCACCACTGGCAGATATTATCAGATAATGTTTTAGTAGTAGCGGCAGCAGATGGTGCAGGTTCAGCAAGCCAGGGGAAAGTGGGGGCAATGGTTGCTGTGGAAACAGCAATAGAAAATATTTCCATCAAACAAGTTACCCGGAAGTTCTTGACTGATGATACCAATGTGCGATCGCTATTGAGCGAGGCGATGGTGGCCGCCAAAAAAGCTGTGGAAGATGAGGCGGCTGCTTGTAATAAACAGCCTCAAGAATTAGCGACTACCTTAATTCTTCTGGTTGCCACGCCAGAAGTTGTAGCTGTGGCACAGATAGGTGATGGTTTGGCCGTAGCCAAAGATAGCATGGGCAACCTCCTCGCACTAACCATGCCTGACAGCGGCGAATACATCAACGAAACCACTTTTTTGACTTCGGCCAGTGCTTTAGATACAGCGCAGATGAGATTATGGCGTGAAGACATAATCAATGTTGGTGTCCTTACCGACGGACTACAAATGCTGGCTTTGAATATGGTTGTTAGTGAACCTCATAAACCGTTCTTTTTTCCTCTGTTTGAGTTTGTAGCGAATTCTGAGGATAAGACAGTGGCAAAAGAACAGTTGGTAAGCTTTTTACGCTCAGAGCGGATTACGCAACGCACTGATGACGATTTAACACTCATTATTGCTGCATTGAGCAACTCATAGGCAATAGTTTAGTGTTTGGCATTTTAAACAACTCCCGTTAGCGGTAATTCACCATGCAGGTACTACGTTGTCTTCCTAAGCAAGAAATTCTCAACCTCAGTGTCAGTCTGGGTCGTGGCGGTGAAGCTTGTGTCTATGCACTGCCATCCGATAGCAATATGGTGGCAAAGATTTATCACAAGCCAACTGTTGCCCATGCTGACAAACTCCAGGCGATGCTTGCCAACCCGCCGGAAAACCCTACGGCTAGTTTAGGGCATATCTCCATCGCTTGGCCAGAAGTTTTATTGCGATCGGCAGATGGCAGCGGTGGCGTCATCGGCTTCTTAATGCCACGCATTCAAGGGATGCGTCCAATCATCGACTTTTACAACCCCAGAACCCGTCGCCAACACTGCCCTTTATTCAATTATCAATACCTGCTCCGCACGGCTCGGAACCTAGCGGCGGCTTTCGCTGCTCTACACGCTAGTGGATATTGCGTTGGCGATGTGAATGAGTCAAATATCCTCGTCAGCGATACAGCACTCGTTACCTTGGTAGACACAGATTCTTTCCAAGTACGCGACCCAAGCAACCATATTGTTTACCGCTGCTCAGTGGGTAAACCAGAGTTTACCCCACCAGAACTACAGAATAAAACTTTTGCCCAACACGATCGCGAAATTTCCCACGACTTATTTGGGTTAGCAGTGCTGGTATTCCAATTATTAATGGAAGGCACGCACCCATTTTCTGGCATCTTTCAAGGCGCTGTTGAGCCACCCCCCTATGAAGCACGCATTGCTGCTGGACATTTTACTTACAGTAAACAGCGGCGCGTACCCTACCTGCCTACCCCAATTGCACCCGCTTGGGAAATTCTCCATCCCAACTTACAAGAATTATTTGTGCGTTGTTTTGAAGAAGGTCACAACAGCCCACACCTACGCCCTAGCGCTCAAACCTGGCTATCGGCACTAGCTGAAGCCGAAGATAGCCTGATTAGCTGTACTGTAAATCCCCAGCATCGCTACAACAATCATCTGCAAAGCTGTCCCTGGTGTGAACGAACATCGCGATTAGGCGGACGTGACCCCTTTCCATCCCATCGGGCTATAGAAAGTAGAGAACATCTACAACCGCGAATCAAATCGAAAAGACGCTACAATCAAACTCCACGTTCACCACAGCCAGGCATACCAACGCACGCAGTCAATTATTGGCAGCCAATTACCCAAAGTGTTGCGCCTTATCAACCTTCCAGAAGACCAAAATTATACCCGATTATTTGTTGCTTGCTGGGTTTTGGTGTTTTGGGATATTTGGACGTAATGATTAAATTTACTCGTCCGTTTGTTTTCCAAAATGCTTACACTCAACAAACATTAAAGCCTCGTCAGCCAATTAAAAAAGATACTCTTAGCTTCGCAGATTATTATAAACAGGGTCATGCTGCTTACAAAGTGCGAGACTATGATCTAGCAATTGAAAACTTCAGTCAAGCAATAGGAAAAGATCCCAAAAATGCGAAAGCTCGCGTCAATCGGGGCAATGCCCGCTACAATTTGAAAGACTATGAAGGCGCACGTACAGACTATAGCCAAGCTCTGCAAATCAATCCTCAAGAAATTAAAGCTTTTGTGAATCGGGGTAATGCTCTCTATATGCTCGCTGAATATAGTAACGACCCTGACAAAGAGTATAACCTGGCGATCGCAGACTTTAATAATGCCCTACGCCTCGATAGTAATGAAGTAGAAGCTTTAATTAGGCGAGGTATTGTCCGCGCTCAAATTGCTAAATACAGCGGTGATTCTCAAAAAGGTTATAGAAAAGCCATAGCAGATTTTACCGAAGCAATAGACCTCAATTCTTCCAAAACAGAAGCTTATTTTCAGCGCGGTGTTGCCTATTATCAAATCGCTCAATATAGCAGCGATTACGCTCAAGAATACAAAGAAGCAATAGCCAACTTTAATCAAGCACTAAATCTCAATCCCAAGCTAGCGAAAGTGTATCTTAAACGAGGTATGGTTCGTTATGAACTTTCACAATATAGTGGCACTAAATCTAACCAAAACCGTACGCAAGCTATTGAGGATTTACAAACAGCTGCTAAAATATCTCTTGAGCAAGACGATATGGATAATTACCAGCAAGCACTCAGCCATATGTGCGTAGTCGTAGAAAACAAATGTGACAGTTTATTCCAAAGCTCAAGTATGTTAGAAAAAGCTAACAACAAAAAGTAAATTTTGTTACTAGCAAATATTGGTTGTGATTGAGAAAAATCAGTCTTAATCAGGGTTAGCTTCTGCTAACCCTGATTGTTTTTTAGGTAGATTTTGTATTTCAATTAATATGGAATTTTCCGGTTTCTATATATTTATGAAGCTTTCACAGACAAAAGTTTTTAATTTATCATTCCTTCATAATTTTGAATAAAATCTTCGTTAGATTATTGACGGAGAAAAATAAATTAGAAATCAATTTTTCTCTATCCAAGTGCATCCTCTTCATATCGTAAAAGTCAAATAATAATCTACCTGCAAATCTCCGAGGTAATTGCATGAAAGCGGTGATTTTGGCTGGAGGGCTTGGTACACGCCTCAGTGAAGAAACTAGTATCAAACCCAAGCCGATGGTTGAAATTGGTGGCAAACCAATTCTATGGCATATAATGAAAACCTACTCTGCCCACGGCATTAATGATTTCATTATTTGTTGCGGTTACAAAGGTTACATAATTAAGGAGTATTTTGCCAACTACTTCTTACACATGTCAGATGTTACCTTTGATTTGCGATTTAACCAGATGAATGTACATTTTGGTTATGCTGAACCCTGGCGAATCACCTTAGTGAATACAGGTGATAATACAATGACAGGTGGACGTTTAAAGCGCATCAGCGAACATGTTGGTAATGACACTTTTTGCTTTACCTATGGTGATGGTGTAAGTGATATAAATATCACAGAGCTAATGAACTTTCATAGAGAACAAAATACCTTAGCAACGCTCACCGCAGTTCAGCCAGCGGGACGTTTTGGTGCTATTTCTTTAGGAAATGAGCAAACTAAAATTACCAGCTTCCGGGAAAAACCTGAAGGTGATGGTGCTTGGATTAATGGCGGTTATTTTGTCCTAGAACCAGAAGTAATTAATTTGATTGCTGATGATTCTACTGTTTGGGAACAAGAGCCATTAGAAAAGCTAGCTGATATGGAACAGCTATCTGCTTTCAAGCATCACGGTTTTTGGCAACCGATGGATACTTTACGCGATAAAAACTACCTAGAGGAGCTATGGAAGAACAGTCAGGCTCCTTGGAAGGTATGGTAGATAATAAGTTTTATCTGCAAACACTTTAATACTCTGGCTCCAGGTGCGATAATACTAATGTATGATTTTGCGATTATAGGCGGGGGAATAGTCGGACTTTCCACTGGATTAGCTTTAGGTAAACGCTATGCCAATGCACGTATTTTAGTACTAGAAAAAGAGAGCCAATGGGCCTTTCATCAAACCGGTAATAATAGTGGAGTGATTCATTCTGGTATTTACTATAAGCCGGGGAGTTTCAAAGCTAAATTTTGTCGTGACGGTAGTCGCTCAATGGTAGAATTCTGCCAAGAATATGGAATTGAGCATGAAGTTTGCGGTAAAGTAATTGTTGCCACAGAAGAACAAGAGCTACCACGTCTGGAAAAGCTTTACACGCGAGGCTTAGAAAATGGCATAGCAGTCCAGAGAATCAGCCCAGAGGAAGTTAAAGAAATTGAACCTCATGTAAAATGTGTAGGTGGAGTTCGGGTCTTCTCAACTGGGATTGTTAATTACAAGCAAGTTTGTTTGAAATATGCTGAGTTAATTCAACAACAAGGCGGAGACTTATACCTCAATACGAAAGTTCTGAAAATCTCCCCAAGTGGTAAAAATCAGGTATTAGAAACAAACAACGGTAGTTTTGAAACGCGCTTTGTAATTAATTGTGCAGGATTGCATAGCGATCGCATTGCCAAGTTAGGTCAAGTTGACCCTCAAGCAAAAATTGTACCATTCCGGGGAGAATATTACGAACTAATCCCAGAAAAACGCCATCTAGTCAAGACGCTAATTTACCCGGTTCCAAATCCAGATTTTCCCTTTTTGGGTGTTCATTTTACCCGGATGATTGATAGCAGCGTTCATGCAGGGCCAAATGCAGTGCTCAGCCTGAAGCGCGAAGGTTATCAAAAAACCGACTTTAACTTAGGGGATTTTCTGGAAGTCATAACCTATCCCGGTTTTTGGAAATTGGCAGCCAAACACGCCGATGAAGGTATTCAGGAAATCATTCGTTCTTTTAGTAAAGCAGCCTTCGTGAGAAGCTTGCAAAAACTAATTCCAGAAGTTCAAGCAGAGGATTTAGTTCCCACCCATGCGGGAGTCCGTGCTCAAGCTTTGATGAACAATGGTTCTTTGGTGGATGACTTTTTGATTGTTCAAGGTCAAAACTCCATCCATGTTTGCAATGCTCCTTCTCCTGCTGCTACATCTTCCTTGGAAATTGGCCAAGCCATTGTGGCACAAATTCCTCAACCGTCGCATCTAGAAACTCTAGTAGCTTAAGAGATAGTTGCTTGTGCTTGTTGGGTGGATGCAAGTAGAATTAAGAATAAGCGATCGCAACATTAAAATAACTTCTACACTATCAGGAAATGTGTGAGCGATCGCTATTAATTTTTACTTGCCAAAGTAACTGTATCCTCCAATTTTTTATCAGTTCTACAAAACCGTTTGCATTGACATATATATGTGAAACTTTCCGGTATTACTGATATTTAAATGGAAAGTAGTGGTGTTGGTATTAGACTCCACACAATTCCTACAAAAAGTTATACCAATTAAAAAAGAGTATGTGACAGATAGACCATTGTAGAGACGTTGCATTGCAACGTCTCTACCAAAGGATTTGTATGCCACAATTTGTCGCAGCAGTCATCAATAAAAACATTCTTCCTGACTCAAATGCGGTTGGTGTAGCCGCTAGAGTAATTGCTCAGCGAAATTGAATCGAACTCATCAATACAGAGAATTTAACAACAATGAAAATATTAGTAACCGGAACAGAAGGCTATCTTGGCTCATTATTACCTGCTCTGTTAATCGAACGAGGACACGAAGTTCTCGGCATCGATACTGGTTTCTATAAAGTCGGTTGGCTGTACAACGGTACTGAAGTGACAGCCAAAACCCTCAACAAAGATATCCGTGACATCACCCCGGAAGATTTGCAAGGCGTGGAAGCAATAGTTCACATGGCGGAACTCTCCAACGACCCCACCGGACAATTAGCACCGAATATCACTTACGAAATTAATCATCTAGGTTCAGTTCGCCTAGCTAACCTGGCTAAAGCCATAGGTGTGCGCCGCTTCATATATATGTCTTCGTGCAGTGTCTACGGTGTTGCTACCGAAGGTGATGTCACAGAAGCATCTCCTATTAATCCTCAAACAGCCTACGCAGAATGCAAAACTCTAGTAGAGCGAGATGTCAAACTACTAGCTGACGATGACTTCTCTCCTACTTTTATGCGGAATGCCACTGCCTTTGGCGCTTCTCCTCGGATGCGTTTTGATATTGTTTTAAATAACTTGGCAGGCTTGGCATGGACTACAAAACAAATCAAAATGACCAGTGATGGTACACCTTGGCGTCCATTAGTCCACGCATTAGATATTTGCAAAGCCATAGTCTGCGCCTTAGAAGCGCCACGGGATATTGTACATAATCAAATCTTCAACGTGGGAGATACAGCGAACAACTATCGTGTCAAAGAAATTGCTGAGATTATTGCTGCTATTTTCCCAAATTGTAAATTGTCCTTTGGTGACAACGGTGCAGACAACCGCAGCTATCGAGTCTCATTCGAGAAAATTAACACAATATTACCCGGATTTAAATGTGATTGGAATGCTCAGTCCGGTGCTCAGCAATTATTTGATTTATTCAGTCAAATAGATATGGCTGAAGATACTTTCTTGTTTAGAGGATTTACACGCTTAAAGCAACTAGAGTATCTGATTCGGACTGAGCAAATTGACCACGATTTTTTTTGGAAGAAAAAGTAGTTAAAGTACCTTCCTAGCAGTCAACAAATGCAATTTCCGAATCAAATATTGTTGATTCGGATTTCTCTCATCTACCAAGTTGTTTTCCATCAGTGAGATTTAGTTTATGAGAATTGCCCAATGTCGTTTTAGCCGTCAACCTTTACACCATACCTTTGTTGATTTAGGAATGTCACCTTTAGCCAACGCTTATCTAACAGCAGAACAGCTAAGTAGTGCCGAGAAATTTTATCCACTCCATGCTTATATCTCAGAAGATACCCTGTTAGTTCAATTAGAACAGTTTGAAACTCCAGAGCAAATTTTTAGTGACTATGCTTACTTTTCTTCTTATTCGGCAACTTGGCTAAAACACGCTAAGACTTACACCGATATGATAGTAGAAAAGTTTGGCTTCAATCATCAGACTCAAGTTATTGAAATTGCTAGCAACGATGGCTACCTACTGCAATACTTTGTAGAAAAGGAAATCCCCGTTTTAGGAATAGAGCCAGCAGCTAATATAGCCAAGGTAGCACAAGAAAAAGGTATTCCTAGTATAAACAAGTTTTTTGGAGTTGAAACTGCTAAAGAACTAGTTATACAAGGAAAACAAGCTGACCTTTTAATAGGCAATAATGTCTTAGCTCACGTTCCAGATTTAAATGATTTTATCGCCGGGATGAAACTCCTTCTCAAACCGAACGGCATTTTGACGATGGAGTTTCCTCACATTTTACAACTCATTCAACAAAATCAGTTTGACACTATTTATCACGAGCATTTTTCTTACTTTTCATTCCTCACTGTAGAAAAAATTTTTGCAGCGCACAACTTAAAACTTTTTGATGTGGAGGAATTACCAACCCATGGCGGTTCTTTGAGAATTTATGCTAAACATGACTATGTTGATAATCCCATTATTAGCGAACGAGTTAGCCAAATCAAAGCAAAAGAAATTGCTGCTGGATTGCACCGGATAGAAACTTACATTACATTCGGAGAAAAAGTCAAACAGACAAAGCACAAGCTATTAAGTTTCATCCTAATGGCTAAAGCCAAAGGTAAATCAATTGTTGGCTATGGTGCGCCAGCTAAAGGCAACACACTGCTTAATTACTGTGGTATTGGTAAAGATTTCATCGATTATACAGTAGACCGCAATCCCTACAAACAGGGATTATTTTTACCTGGAACTCATATTCCCATTTTTCATCCAGACACAATTCGCGAAACTAAACCAGATTATGTACTAATTTTACCTTGGAATCTCAGGGAGGAAATTATGGAACAAATGGCGTTTATTAGCGAGTGGGGTGGACAGTTTGTAGTGCCAATTCCTGAAGTACAAGTTTATTCATTACCTGTACGAAATCTACTATCTGTAATATCGTAACTTTCAAATAAAAGCAGTGTAATTTTTTACTTACACTGCTTCTTTCATTGAAAATATTGATAAAACAACTGTTTGGTAAATAACTATAGAACTTACGCAAAAAATCTCTGAAACTCTTATTTCTCCGTGTCCTCTGCGTCGCGCCAGTTGCTTCAAGTCGGGGAACCCGCCCAACGCACTGGCTTCTCTGTGGTTCGATTTTCCGTTACTTTTTCGTAAATCCTAAACTAAAAAAACATCCTAATTTAGCACTATTAATTTTAAAAGTTTCCTGGCTGAGTGCATCAATAAATGAAGTAGTTTATGAACATTGCTTTTCTCTTGAAAATTGAGATATTACATTCGATAGCAAAGCAATATATCAAACAGCAGTATAGTAGGCTTTACAAAAACTGATTTTTATTTCTCACCATGAATAAATTACTGACTATTGCCATCCCTACTTATAATCGTGCTGAGTTACTTGATAAACAGCTAGCATGGCTAGCTCAAGCTATCAAGGGCTTTGAGTCTAATTGTGAAATTTTAGTTTCTGACAATTGTTCTACCGACAATACTCAGGATGTTATAAGAAAGTGGCAAACTAAACTTAGTTCGATCACATTTAAAGTAAATAAAAACTTTAAAAACTTAGGCGTAGTCAAAAATATTATTTATTGCCTAAACTCTGCAACAACAAAATACGTTTGGACAATTGGCGATGATGACCCAATTCAGGAAAGAGCCGTTAGCTATGTCATCGATAAACTCAAGCAACACGAAGATTTATCATTATTGTTTCTCAACTTTTCTGGTCGGAATAAAATTACTGGTGAACCAGTACATCCACCAACGATAGTTGATAATCGCTGGTTTGACGTTGATAGCGAAAATGCTTATGGTGATGGTAAAGCAATATTTGAACATTGTTTTTCCAAAAGTGTTGGTGCCGTTATATTTTTGACTGCTACGGTGTACCGCACCGACTTAGTAAAACGTGCTCTACAAATTTGGCAAGATGCTGAGAATAACTGGATATCTTTGGCATATTTAGCCGGTTATTGTGCGGCTAATGGCAGTGTAATTGTTACTAAAGAGACTTATTTAGAATGTATTGTTGGTGTGAGTTATTGGCAGAAAGAACCAAAGTCTGCACTATTAATGCAATACAAACATATACCGGAAGTGATTTTGAAACTGGAGGAGAGTGGATATTCTAAACAGTTTTGTAGACGGATGCTTTTGCAAAATGGTAGAGAAGTAAATTTAAAAGTTTTCTTAGGTGCTTTAAGAAGATGGCCTTTGTCTGCTATTAAAATAGTCATTCCGTTTTTGGCTTTAGTTAGCTTGTCAGCATTTGATGTCATGGCTTTTAAAGAGTTTAAAATCTCTGAAGCTAGTGAACCATCTACTCAAGAAATGCGAGCTAATAATAAACGTTCTGGTACTAAATCGGTATTAAAAACAAAGTGACCATACCATGCTTAACAACATTAAAGACAAAATAGCTTCACTAGGATCTGAGTTAGTTTATAAATTAGCACTTTTGAAACACGCTCCCAATTTGCCTGCATTGGAAGGACGCGATCGCAAAATTCTTAATACTCTCAAAAAAGATGGTGCTTATGTGACAACACTTGCAGAATTAGGATTAAATTCTACCTCAGAACTGCTCAAAACTGCTTACAATCAATTGTCTCAGATGGAAGAATTAAATAACGACCATCTAGATAAAAAGTGGCCGCAAATTTACACAGTTACAGATTTACCAGAAATCTCTACCTGGGGAAGGGAGAAAAGACTACTCAACATCATCGAGAATTATATTGGTCTTCCTATTACTTTTCACGGTGTACATTTACGCAAAGATTTCAAGAGCAACGATCAGTTTGGTACGCTGCTTTGGCACAGTGATGCAGAAGACCGCCGTATTATCAAAATCTTTATTTACTTAAATGATGTCGAGGAAAAAACCGGGCCTTTTGAATACATTCCGCGTTCTTTAACTCCCTTATTTAGTTTGAATTATTGGCGCATTTACTACAAACTTTTGAAGTCAAGCTATTTAGGTATTAATGATGAACAAGTAAAAAAAGTCATTCCTAAATCAGCTTGGGAATCCTGTACAGGGCCAGCAGGAACAGTCATGATTGTAGATACAAAAAATACTTTCCATCATGGAACAGTACGCACAGAAGACCGCTCAGCATTATTTTTTTGTTATACAGCTAATCCCCCCGAACGCCCAGACCTTTGTACTCAATACTGGGATGATACCTATCCCCGCATAGAGTTAAAGCAACAAGTAGAAAATAGTCGATAGTGGATCAATTACCAAATTTTTGTTAATACTAACCCTTGAAATCTATGATATTTACCGAAACCGCGCTCAAAGACGCATTCATCATTGATTTAGAAGCAAAGCCAGATCACCGAGGTTTGTTCGCGCGGACTTTCTGCGCTCAAGAATTTGAAGCACACGGATTAAAGCCAACAGTTGCTCAATGTAACCTATCTTTTAACTACAAAAAAGGCACTCTGCGGGGAATGCACTATCAAACTCTCCCAGCAGCAGAAACAAAATTAATTCGCTGTACTAAAGGTGCTATTTATGACGTAATTATCGATATGCGTCCTGAGTCGCCCACTTTTTTATCACATATTGGTGTAGAACTTACAGCAGACAATCACCGCGCCTTATATGTGCCAGAAATGTTTGCTCATGGCTATCAAGCACTCGCGGATGAGACTGAAGTTGTCTATCAAGTGGGTGAATTTTACACGCCTGGATATGAGAAAGGTCTACGCTATGACGATCCATTTTTTAATATTGATTGGCCTTTAGATGTGACTGAAATTTCCGAGAAAGATTTAAATTGGCCTTTATTGAGAATGATGAGTGTTGGGGGTGCAAGTTCTAGATAAATATAGCTCTTAAATAGTTCGAGATCGCCCGTTATTTGTACCAATTTTATTCTGGTTTAGTGATGCTCACAACATATCTTAGATTGCTAGATTTCATTGCCAATTAAAAACTGAAAAATAGTTGCCAAATACTCTTTAATGAGTCAAAAAAATTGGAAATATCAAGTGCCAAACAATACCATATCTCATCTTGCTAACTCTATCTCTTCTTTGATCAAAAAGGTAAACACTCGCATCAATTACATCAAAACTTTGCAGGTTGTTTCCTTAAAACCAAATCAACCTTCTAAAGGAAATGTACTCCTTTCTTATCGGATTGAACCATTCTTGTTAAAACCAGGTCAACCTGTTCCCAATGACCAAAGTTGGAATTGGGAGTGTCTGCTCATCGCGCAAACTTTTTTAGACCTTGGTTATAGTGTTGATGTTATACAATTCCACAATGATGAATTCGTTCCTCAAAAAGACTACGCATTTTTCATTGACCTACGCCATCGGCTAGAAGCACTTACACCATTACTCAATAAAGATTGCATCAAAATTTTCCACGTTGATATTGCTAATATGGTGTTTCGCAATGCAGCTGAATGTAACAGACTTTTAGAACTACAACAGCGTAGAGGTATTACTTTACGTCCGCAGCGGTTTGAAACGCCTAACTTGGGAATTGAATATGCCGATTACGCTACTGTGTTAGGCAACGATTTCACAGTTAATACATTTAAATACGCTAACAAACCGATGTTTCGTATCCCCATTTCCTCGTCACACGTTTATCCTTGTCCCGACAAGAAAGACTTTGATGCGATCAGAAAGCGTTTTCTCTGGTTTGGTGGTAGTGCTTTAGTTCTCAAAGGATTAGACTTAGTTTTAGATGCTTTTGCTCAAATGCCGGAATATCATTTAACGGTTTGCGGCCCTGTCAGTAACGACAAAGAATTTGAAAAGGCATTCTATAAAGAGTTATATGAAACACCAAACATTCATACTCATGGTTGGGTTGATGTTAGTAGTCCTGAATTTTTAGAAATTACAAATAACTGTTTAGGACTTGTTTATCCTTCTGTTTCTGAGGGACAGGCAGGAGCGGTAATAACCAGCTTACAAGCCGGGTTAATTCCAATTTTAACCTACGAATCTGGTGTAGATGTTCACGATTTTGGCGTGATTTTAAAGAACTATTCCCTTGAAGAAATTAAGGCAACAGTTAGAAAAATTGCTAATTTGCCTGGAGAAGACTTAAAACTAATGTCTTGTAAGGCATGGGAATATGCAAGAGAAAATCATACCAAAGAAAAGTTTGCTGAGGCTTACCGAAATGCTGTGGAGCAAATGATAGAACATAGACAGCAAAACTGAATAATAAGATTTCTGACTTATCTAAGAAGTCGGGAATCTGAGAGGGAATCTGAGCCGAATATAGATAATTGGTATCCCAACAAACAGTTCTATAAAGGAGTTTAGTTAATGATTATTATCGATCGCGCCTTACAAACCCGCGCAGCAGCAGGCAATCCGATCAAAGTAGGGATGATTGGTGCTGGCTTTATGGGTAGAGGAATTGCCAATCAGATAGTCAATTCAGTTCCGGGGATGGAGTTAGTTGCGATCTCTAACCGTCGGATTGACGCCGCCAAGCAAGCTTATTCAGAAGCGGGAATTGAGGACATTCAAGTTGTTGCAACCGTCAGCGAATTAGAAGATGCGATCGCTTCTTCTAAGTATGCCGTCACAGAAGATGCCAACTTACTTTGTCGCGCCGAAGGAATTGAAGCCATAATCGAAGTTACGGGCGCTGTAGAGTTTGGTGCTCATATCGTCTTAGAAGCGATCGCCCATCGCAAACATGTGATTATGATGAATGCCGAACTCGATGGCACTATCGGCCCGATCCTCAAAGTCTATGCCGATAAAGCAGGGGTGATTCTCAGCGCTTGTGATGGCGATCAGCCAGGGGTGCAAATGAATCTTTACCGATTTGTCAAAAGCATTGGTTTAACTCCGCTGTTGTGCGGTAACATTAAAGGACTTCAAGACCCCTATCGTAATCCCACCACCCAAGAAGCATTTGCTAAGCGTTGGGGTCAAAAACCCCACATGGTAGCTAGCTTTGCCGACGGAACAAAAATTTCCTTTGAGCAGGCGATCGTTGCCAATGCCACAGGGATGAAAGTCGCCAAACGGGGGATGCTGGGATATGACTTCAGCGGTTATGTTGAAGAAATGACCCATCTTTATGATGTTGAACAACTCAAACAACTAGGCGGTATCGTCGATTATGTAGTTGGAGCAAAACCTGGGCCAGGTGTGTATGTATTTGCCACTCACGATGACCCCAAGCAACGCCACTACCTCAATTTGTACAAACTAGGTGAAGGGCCCCTTTACAGCTTCTATACTCCCTATCACCTCTGTCATTTTGAAGTTCCACTATCTGTCGCGCGTGCTGTCCTGTTCCAAGATGCCGTTATGTCTCCAATAGCTGGCCCCCTCGTGGATGTTGTCACTACCGCCAAAATTGACCTAAAAGCAGGGGAAACTTTAGACGGCATCGGCTACTATATGACCTACGGACAATGTGAAAATTCCCACATCGTCCAAGAACAAAACCTTCTACCAATTGGTTTAGCTGAAGGATGTCGTTTGAAGCGAGATATTCTTAAGGATCAAGTCCTCACTTACGAAGATGTAGAATTGCCCAAAGGTAGACTCTGCGACCAACTACGAACTGAGCAAAACGCTTATTTTGCCTCAGAAAAAATTCTTGCAGCAGTTGGGTAAATTCTAGATTTTATAGATAGTAGTAGCAAGTTTTTATGTGTGGTGATCACAAGAGTTAACTGTCTGCTCTCAAAATCAGAACAATATCAACCAATGATACCAATATCATAAATAAATGATGTATTACTATCTAAATATCCTGGTAAGTAGGAAGTTGCAATTATTTGTAAGACGCATTTCGACTTCCCTGCGGGACGCTACTTTGTAGCTTGCTTCTTTGTTCGCGCTAGCGTCTCCGTAGGAGAAGGAGTACGCTCAATGCTCGAACCCTGAGAATACAAGGGTTGAGCGGAGTCGAAACCCGGCAATCTAGGTAAGCTTTAATTTAGCCTTCCTACTTATCAGCTAAATCAATGATCAAGATTTTCTAGATTCTGTGTAGATATTTCAAGCAATATTTAGAGGATATTTGAAAAGTTACTGTTAATATCCAAAGTTGGATAACTTCTTGAACCTCATTTTTAAGGAGGTTAAGGGATATACAAAATATTTGTTACTTCTCAAATATCCTCATAAAAGATAAGTATAACTGAATTAAATGAGAGTTCGTAGTGACTAGCTTTAGCTCTTTAAAACCTTATACAGAGCGATAAAGCGCTCACTATGAACGAAAGTTATACTATTGAACACTAAAGTTGTTGATAGTAAATTGCTGGTTAACTTTCAAAAAAGCTTTATTATAACTTTAGGTAAAATTAATGAAAATTGCTCTAGTCCATGATTATTTAACCCAGCGCGGTGGGGCAGAGCGCGTGTTTGAACTGCTATGTAAGCGCTATCCCGAAGCCGATATTTTCACATCTTTATACGATCGCCAAAAAACTATTGATGTAGGTGAGCGCATAGTTAACACGACTTTTTTGCAAAAGATTCCAGGTGCAGCCAAGTATTTTAGATTGATCGCTCCTTTATATTTCCCGGCTTTTCGGGCATTGAATCTACAAGAGTACGATTTAATTATCAGCAGTAGTACTAGCTTCGCCAAAGCAGTACGAAAACGCCCCTCTGCCCGCCACATTTGCTTTTGTCATAATGTTACCCGTTTCTTGTGGGACACAGAAACTTATTTACGAGAATACGGAGACTATCGATACTTTGCTCCTTTAATTGAATACATCTTCCAATTGATGAGAAACGTAGACCTGACTTATGCTCAGGAACCTGACTTGTACATTGCTAATTCCAGCGTTGTCGCCCGACGCATTCAAAGTATTTACGGTAAACCAGCAATTGTAATTAACTATCCAATTGATACTAGTAACTTTATTTTTTCGGATATAAAAGATGAATATTATCTGGCCTCAGCTAGAATGATCAGCTATAAACGTCTTGATATAATCATCGAAGCTTTTAATTGGTTAGGGTGGCGGTTATTAATATCAGGTGACGGGCCAGAACAAGAGCGGTTAAAGTCCAAAGCATTAGATAACATTGAATTCTTAGGACACGTAAGCGATGGAACACGCAAAAACTTATTTTCTAAAGCTAAATCTATTATCGTTGCAGCTTTAGAAGACTATGGCTTAGTTCCAGTAGAAGCTAATGCTAGTGGAACACCAGTCATCGCCTATGGCGCAGGTGGAGTATTAGATACTCAGATACCTGGAGAAACAGGGGTCTTCTTTAAAAGACAGACACCCGAATCTTTGCAAGCTGCTTTACTAGAAGCAGGAAAAATCACTTGGAATTACGATCATATCCGTAATCATGCAGTGACAAATTTTTCGGAAAAAGCATTCTTTAGTAAAGTCGAGAAAATTATTGGTCAAACGCGTGGCGTGCATCAGTCATTCATTTGATTTATTGGGTTTACCTTTAGGGCGAAGCAAGCTACGCAAAGAGAAGTCTGAGCCAAAGAAGCCTCCGCTCAGAACTTCAGCAGGGTAACAAAGAGAAGAGAAGGATAATAAAAGTGATTCAAAATAGTCTAAATCCACATATAACTACAGCCCCCGAAAATGAACCAGGCTACGGACAATTATTTGCAATACTTGTGCGGCGATTTCCCTGGTTTTTAGCAGTATTTATTAGCTCTATTGCTATTGCAGGTATAGTAACTTCTAGAACACATCCTACTTACAAAAGTTCGATGCAACTGCTAATAGAAGCTAATTATCAAGGCAAGAAAGAAGGAATTGGGCCAGAAAATCAGTTTACCGACTCTAACGTTGTTATCGATACAGCGACCCAGCTTAACTTGATGCAGAGTTCTGGACTTATCCAAAAAGCGGTTGATAAACTTCAGTCTGACTATCCGAATATTACAACAGCTGAAATTAAAAGTTCTTTAGTCTTAAATCAATTAAGGACTAAAGAAGATAATGTCGCTACTAAAATTTTTCAAGTTGAATATATAGATACAGATCCAGAGAAGACACAAAAAGTTTTGAATGCAATTCGGCAAGTTTATTTAGAATACAACAAACAACAGCAGGATTCGCGTTTGCAGAAAGGTCTGCAAATTATCAGGGAACAGTTGAGTAAAGCCAGTGAAGAAGTAAACGCGTCTGAGGCAAACTTACAACGGTTTCGCAGAAACCAAAATTTAATCGATCCAGAAGCACAAGCTAAAGCGATTGAAACAGCTTTGAACACTATTGAGCAAGAGCGACAGACAACTCGTTCTCAATATGAAGAGGCTTTTGCACGTCAAAAATCTTTGGAAGAACAACTTAACCGTTCTCCACAAAACGCTCTAGTTTCTTCCCGTCTTAGTCAGTCTACTCGCTATCAAGGCTTACTAAACGAAATCCAAAAATCAGAACTGGCTTTAGCACAAGAACGCTTACGCTTCACGGATGAAACTCCGAGTGTGCAAAAACTCAAAGAACAACTTCAAAGCCAGAAGGTATTATTGCAACAAGAAGTCGGAAGGACTTTAGGCGGAAAGCCTACAGGTGCATTCTCTGCTGGACAATCTCTTCTTGAACAAGGACAGCTTGGTGAAATTGACCTCAGCCTTGCTGGCCAGCTAGTAGAGACGCAGACAAATATAGTTGCCTTAAGTGCTCGCGATCAAACTTTGACACAGAAACAGAACGAACTGCGCTTGGAACTCAAACGCTTTCCACCTCTGTTAGCTTATTACAATCGCATGTTACCGCAATTACAATTTAGCCGTGAAAGGTTGGAGCAACTTTTAAGAGCAGAGCAGCAATTGCGGCAAGAACTTTCCAAGGGTGGATTTAATTGGGAAGTTGTAGAAGATCCTCAAATAGGTGCAAAGTTGGGCCCTAACCTCCAGCAGAATCTTCTGTTGGGTGCAGTGGTTGGGTTAATGTTAGGAGGTGTTGCTGCCTTTATTCGAGAAGCAGCTGATGATGCTGTTCATACTACTGCTGAGTTGGAGAAGCAAGTTGCTTTGCCATTGTTGGGTACGACTCCCAAGTTACCACCTGCTAAAACAAGAGAATCAATGATTAAGTTGCCTTTTGGCAAGCCAGAAGTTCTCGCCCCCTGGACAATTCAGGTGTTGCAATCCCCACCGCGTTGGGAATCGCTGGATCTAATTTACAAAAATATTGAACTTTTAAATTCTGTAACCAGCTTAAAGTCTTTGATGATTACCTCGGCTTTGCCTGATGAGGGTAAGTCAGCTTTAGCATTAGGTTTGGCAATGAGTGCTGCTCGTTTACACAAACGAGTACTGTTAATTGATGCCAATTTAAGAGATCCTAGTCTGCACAAACAGCTCAATCTTCCCAATGAACAAGGACTTTCAACTCTATTGGCGAGTGATGTCACTCTACCCAACCAGATTAGTATTCAGTCCTCAGGCTCAGCCTACATTGATATTTTGACCGCCGGGCCAACGCCTGCTGACTCAGCTAATCTCTTGAGTTCCCCTCGGATGATGCAATTGATGGCAACATTTGAGGAAAACTATGATTTGGTACTCATAGATGCTTCTCCAGTTCTCGGTTTGGTAGATGCCATGCTCACCGCATCATCTTGTCGTAGTGTAGTACTGGTGGCAAGCATTGGTGGTGTAACGCGAACCCAGCTAGCCCAGGCTACAACCATGCTGAGCAGGTTAAATCTAATTGGGGTTGTAGCAGATGGAGTATCAAACGCTGCTCATACTTATGTACCCTATGCAAAACAACAACGATTAGCCCTCAAACAAGCTGTGGAAAAATAGTAGATAACATATATCCTGCTTTTAGAGGATTTTTAATTAGAGTGGATGCTGGTGTCACACTCTGGGATATCTTGTAGATTGTGCGATCGCATCTCAACAGCTGCGATCGCACATATAGCAGTTTGTAACCGAATAGAATACAAAAGCAACACGTTAGGGGCACAATCGTGCCCCTACAATGCCTTGTTTAAAAATTACTTAGTTAAATTATTTATAATTAATCAGCATTTTTAATGTCACAATTTAGTTGTATTACTATCAGCATAAAATAAACAACATTGATGCAATCTTTATAATTTTTATAAAAACTAGTGGTTACTTAAAGAGTCAATAAAGAATTTATGTGAGCGTTATTTATTCTTATATATTCTTATATTCTAGAGATTAAAGCCTCTTCCAAAAAACTAGAAAGCAAGAGTAAACTGGTTTAGTTAGAACAATCCAAATAAGTAGATAAGCGTAATTAAATGTAGGTATGAAGCAATAGAGTAATTAGGTAATATTCCTCTGTATCTCCCCACTATCCTTAATCCCAAGAGGAAATCCCTAATCTAGCACCAAGCTTTTCAGTTACGTTTATTGTTATTTATCTGCTTAGTATCTCTTGAAACCAGAATCATTACGCAACATGTGTACTTGTCTATAGGATAAGTAAAAATAGCACATTTTGCACACAATTATCTACAGCTTTTGGGGCAAAAAAGATTCAAACTGAGTCTTTAATCTTGATAGTCTTTGATAACACTTCAGCAATTCACTATTGTATAAATCCAAAGACATATGACAACTTCAATAATTCCAACTCTACAGAATTTTTATAATGTTAACAAGCAGCACAAAGTTAATCCCTCCTCACACTGCAAGCTTCAGTGGCGGCGGGGTCAGCTGTTGGTGAAGCCTACTGAAGAAGTGAAACAACCATATCTACCTTCATTAGATAATGAGCAATTATTAGTAGATTGTTTAAAACATTCTCCAGTAAATTTGGTGAGCATAGATCCAAAACTCGGTGAGACTTCACTGAGATTTTGGGCAGATGCGTGTGAGCAAGCTCATAAGCCAATATTCCTACGCATCCGTCCTGGAAATCAACTACCGAGAGGTAGCTATCCTTTGAACTGGTTGCAACGACTAATTGATTGGATTACTGCTTTAGTATTACTGCTATTAGTGAGTCCAATTATGCTGATATTAGTTGGGTTGATGCAATTTGATTCGCCAGAGTCGGTTTTTTCTCGTGAGTGGCATGTTGGAGAACGAGGTAAACTCTTTCAAGCAATCAAGTTTTGCACAACTGCAAAGCATAAAATAACACCGTTAGGGCATTGGATGCGTAAATATGATCTGGATAACTTGCCCCAATTACTGAATGTATTGCGCGGTGAAATGAGTTTGGTGGGAACTCGTGGTTGGACTTTAGAAGAGGCAGTACAGCTAAGTTTACAAGGAAAACGCCAGCTGAATAAACTATCAGAAATTACTGGTTCATGGGAGATAGATACACAGCCAAACTTATTGCATTTAGATAGTTCAACACTGTAATTTATTTGCTCCTAAAAGTTCGTAATTAGCGCTAACTATAAGCGGGTCAAGTTTTTCTCACTCTTCTCAATTCTGCAAAAATAACTCTTAAGGCTGAGTGCGGTAATTGATTAGTTCATTTGCCGCACTCAATATGCAAAAAAATTTGCATAGCATCTATGTTTATTTACTTTATAAGACTATTGTTGAAAATCTATGTATTTCCAATCTCGACCACTCCACACTTTAATCAAAGCTACTAGCTTCTGGCAAAACAACTATTTGATTCTACGAGAATTCAGACACTTTCGTAAGACTGCTATACTTGCTTTAATATTTTCATTTTTAACTGCAACCTTTGAAGGTGTAAGTATTGGTTTTTTGCTATCATTTTTGCAAAGTTTAACTAGTCCTGATGCTCAACCAATCAAGATAGGAATAGACTGGTTTGATAATTTAATATTAGGTGCTAATACATCAGCAGTTAGCCGTCTATATAGAATATCTCTGCTAATTTTGTTGAGTACCTGGTTACGTGTAGGCTTCAATTACTTTGCACAAGTATATACTGAATTATCCCAACTTTATCTTGGCGATCGCTTGCGTAAGCAAATTTTTGAACAGTTACAATCCTTGTCGCTAAGCTACTTTGCAAAAACTCGTTCTGGGGAACTGATTAATACAATTACTACAGAAATTGAGCGGGTAAGGCAAGGTTTTAGTGGAGCAGCATTTTTGTTTAGTAAAGGGATGACAACCCTAGTTTACTTAATATCAATGTTTGTGCTTTCGTGGCAACTAACATTGATTGCAATCTTGTTATTTACACTTTTAGCCGTAGGATTATCAACGCTAAATGCCAGAGTCAGAGAAACAAGTTTTGGCATGTCGGTAGCTAACGGTAACTTTACATCAACAGCCATAGAATTTATTAATGGTATTCGCACAGTTCATGCTTCTGGTACTCAAGAATTTGAGCGTCGGCGTTACTATAAAGCTAGCGATCGCGTTGTTAGTAGTTCAACTCAAGTTATATTAATCTGGACACTAGTCAGACCAATTGCTGAAGGTATAGCGACTACTGTATTGATTGGAATGATTATTTTAGCGTTCACTAACTTTGTTGTCAACGGAACACTACAAGTAGCTTCTTTACTAACCTTTTTCTTTGTACTATTGCGCCTCGTTCCATTCGTTCAAGATATTAATGGCACTAGAGCATTTCTCAGCACCCTTCAAGGGTCAGCAGAAAACATTAAAAATCTTCTGAGAACAGATGATAAAATCTATTTTAAAAACGGCACAATTCAGTTTCAAGATTTAAAAAGGTCAATCAACTTAGTATCTGTTGATTTTGGTTACAGTGCCGATAACTTAGTACTGCATAATGTTACGCTCACCATTGAACGGGGTAAAATGACAGCGCTAGTTGGAGCATCTGGTGCTGGTAAAACAACACTTGCTGATTTAATTCCTCGCTTTTATGATGCCACAGAGGGAAATATTTATATCGATGAAGTTGATTTGCGGCAATTTGAAATAAACTCTCTACGTCATAAGATAGCTGTTGTTAGTCAAGACACATTTATTTTCAACACTTCTGTTCGGAATAATATTGCTTACGGTACACCAAAAGCAAGTGAAATTGAAATCGTAGAAGCTGCCAAACTAGCAAATGCACTAGAATTTATTCTAGAAATGCCAGAAGGTTTTAACACACAACTAGGAGATAGAGGTGTGCGGTTATCTGGAGGACAAAGACAGCGAATTGCAATTGCGCGTGCTTTACTGCGGAATCCAGAAATTTTGATTTTAGATGAAGCAACTAGCGCTTTAGATTCTGTATCTGAGCGCTTAATTCAAGACTCATTAGAAAAGCTATCTGTTGGGAGAACAGTCATTGCGATCGCTCACCGTCTTTCTACTATTGCTAAAGCAGATAAAGTTGTAGTACTAGAACAAGGACGTATCGTAGAACAAGGTAATTATCAAGAACTACTTGAGCTTCAAGGTAAGCTTTGGAAATATCACCAAATGCAGTACGAAATGAGTCAAATAGATTAAATCAGTAAACAGCAAACAGTAAACAGTGGTCAGAAAACAACTGATGACTGATAACTGTTAAATTAAAATGGTTGCATACTCTGATAATTTATCATCTAAAGGGTTTTGCAAAACCAAAATATTATAGGTGTTACCTCCATCTTCGGTAGTTTACTTCAATTTCAAGCAATTAAAGTTGCCAAGTTGGCAGACTTTTTATTAATAACTTAGCCCAATCGTCCTGATGGAACTCCAGACGGACGTATTTCATGTAAAACCTCATCAACTTAGTCGAAGACTATTTGCAAATCTTCGAGCAAGTTTGCTCAAATTCAACTTTTGCTAACTCAAAGTTATGAAAATTACTCTTACTTGTAATACAAGCTTAGGTACAGGAGGACAAGGAGTTTGCTTAGCAAATGCAGCCGCAGGTTTAAGCGAAATTGCAGATTTAACTGTATTTTGTGCCGGCTTGGAAATACCTCACACAGATTTTCCAATTTATCCCGTTGGGTATTCTCGCTGGAGTAGACGATTACTTGCTACTCCCTTACTACGTCGTCGTAATGATTGGGCTGTACTATTGAGTGATTTATATTTTGATCAACAGGTAAGTAAAAAGTTACAATCTCAGCCCTGTGACTTAATTATGGGGGTAGCAGGTCAAACTAATTTAGGCTTTAGGGTAGCCAAAGCCAAAGGTGTGATCGCTTGGCTTTATTGCCTTAATAATTACCTTCCATTTATGCAAGAACAAATTCAGCAAGAAATGCAGTTTCTTTCTGATTCTACTGTAGCAATGATGAATCCTATGATGCTGCAACGCTTCTTGGAAGAGTGTACGCAAGCTGATTTAATTATTGTACTTTCACAAGTTGCTAAACAATCATTTATTGATACAGGATTTTCCGCAGAAAAAATTGCTGTTCTTACTCCCTTTATTAATACTGAAAGATTTTATCCTGTTCCCAAAACTGACTCAACATTTCGTCCTCTTTATGTAGGCACAATTGAACCTCGTAAAGGAGTTCAATATTTAATCCCTGCTTTCTTACAAGCTAAAATTCCTAATTCTGAACTCTTATTAGTTGGTGGTACATCAACACGTATATTACGATTACTAGTAGAGAAAACACTAAGTAAATACTCTAATATCAAGCAAGAATTTTGGAACTTCAATCACCAAGATCCTGTACAAGTATTTAGTCGTTGTTCAGTACTAGTTTTACCTTCCGTTGAAGATGGTTTTGGACTGGTTGTACTCGAAGCAATGGCTTGCGGTTTACCTGTAATTGTTACTTCTCATTGTGGTGCTGCTGATTTAGTCGAAGATGGCGTGAACGGATTTATCGTACCACCCAGAGATGAGAAAGCTATTGCTGAAAAGCTAAGTTTTTTAGCTGCTAATGAATCGATTCGTATAGAAATGGGTAAAGCAGCTAGAACTACTGCTACTGGTTATAATCAAGCACTTTATAACCAACAACTACAACAAATATTTAGAACTCAGGGATTACTCAACTGAAACATTGAATATAAGTTAATCATAAACTTTGGGCATACGTAACTTTTTGCCATTATTTGCATCACGTATAGATGCAAATAATATTTATGTAAGAGGTTAAATCTAGTTAGGCTTGAAAATCACCGGGGATTAAAAATGTCGAATTTAATTAAAGAAAATAAGGAATATCAAAAAATAATCTCACAGGAAGTATTTGATGAAAAACTGATTTATCACTGTTCTGGCTTTGAAATAAATGGAAGCGGAGGAGCGGAAACTTATTTAACTTCTCTGATTAATCATCAACTACCTGGTGTAAGCGATCGCGTTATCAAATCTCTTCAGAATGTTGACCAAAGCCAATTGAAATTAGTTCATATTCATAGTCCAGATTTATTATTAGGGCTTACAGGTAAATGTCCCGCAGTCTTCACTGTTCATAATCATTCAACCTACTGTCCTAGTGGCACAAAATATTTAGCAGGTCAGGGTATAGTTTGCGAGCGAAATTTCTCATATTTGGGATGTACTTGGGGCAAAGTAGTAGATGGCTGTGGTAGCCGCAGACCTCAAAGAGCGGTTAAGGAATTTCTGCACTCTCAGCAAGTTTTAAATATATTAAATAATCTAAAAATTACAGTTGTTGCTAATAGCAATTATGTCCGAGAACAGTTAATAAAGAATGGTGTGCCGTCTGAGAAAATTATTACTCTGCGTTGTGGTACTTCAGTACCCCCAATTGGCACAAAACCCCTAAGTTTAGAAATTCATCAAAATCATAGAATTCTTTTTGTTGGCCGGATTGTACCTGATAAAGGACTGGAATGGTTGCTAAAAACTTTAGTACATATAAATCCGCAAATTCATCTTGATATAGCAGGTGAAGGATGGGATAAGCTGCGATTAGAAAAATTAGCTAGTTCACTAGGATTGAATAACCGGATCACTTGGCACGGTTGGTGTGAGGGTGACAAATTAAATACACTTTATCAACAGTGTTTTGCAGTTATATTTCCTAGTGTTTGGCCTGAACCTGCTGGACTTGTTACTCTTGAAGCTTATGCTCGTTATCGACCTGTAATTGCCAGCGCAGTTGGAGGTATTCCAGAACACTTACGCGATGGTGAAACAGGTATTCTTGTGCCAGCTAATGATATTAAAAAGCTGGCTGATGCTATTAATGAACTGGACAGAGATTATCAAAAAAGTCGCCAAATTGGCGAACAAGGTCATGCTTTTTTGATAAAAGAACTTACAATGGATGTTCATGTAAAACATCTCCAAGAAATTTATGAAAAAATCATATATGATTTTTCTATTTGAACTAATTAAGCTATTAAAATAAATCAAGCCAATTTGGCTGCTTTGGGGGACAACTTTTACCGGACAAAATACAAAGTAAAAATATGTTATCAAGTCAAAAATATCAACATCCTTTAGTCAGTGTTATTATTCCAACATATAATCGTCCAGAGTATCTTAAGCTAGCGATCGCTAGTGCTGTTAAACAAACTTATCAAAACATTGAAATTATTGTTTCTGATAATTGTAGTCGAGAAAATCCCCAAGCTATTATCGAATCTTTTAATGATTCACGCATAAAATTGTGGCGACAACCACAAAATATCGGCATGTTTGCTAATCAACAACATGGCT
This sequence comes from Komarekiella atlantica HA4396-MV6, assembly GCA_019359395.1. Lineage (GTDB taxonomy): Bacteria > Cyanobacteriota > Cyanobacteriia > Cyanobacteriales > Nostocaceae > Komarekiella > Komarekiella atlantica. The sequence goes on along the minus strand of JAHHHK010000050.1, from coordinate 7,466 downwards.
TCAAAATGGCGCAAGGTAAATACGTTGCTAGCCTTCATGATGATGATATATGGAATGAAAGTTTTTTAGCAAAGCTTGTACCAATTCTCGAAAAAAATTCCGAACTAGTTCTCGCTTTCTGTGACCAATACATTATAGATGCACATGGCAAAATTAATGATATTGGAACTGAAGAAAATACACGTGCTTATAAACGAGATAAACTGGCACAAGGCATTCATCAATCTTTTTTTACAATTGGGCTAATAAATAAAAGTATAGCCACTGCCGCCGCTTGTGTAATTCGCAATGATGTTATTGATTGGGATAGTATTCCTCCAGAAGTTGGTGGGATGTGGGATTTATATTTAACTTATCTCTGTTGTATATCTGGGCGTGGTGCTTATTATTATCCAGAAAGACTAACGCAATATCGTGTCCATGAACAAACTGACACTATGCTTAGTGGTGGTCGAGATGTACAAGCAAAAATTCGCAAAGCCAAAAGCGAAATGTTTTGCTACAAAGTGTTTATGGAAGATACTCGTTTACAAGAATTTAAAACATACTTTCAAGAACAATGGTTAGCTGCTAATACTACTTTGGGAATTGGTTTACTACGAATTAATCAGACAACAGCCGCACGCCCTTATTTTTGGCAAGTGTTGAACAAACAAAGATTTAATTTGCGAACTATAGCAGCACTAACTCTCAGCTTTACTCCGCAACTTTTGGCAAGTAAGTTGTTAGAGATATCGAAATAATTGAGCTAATTAAATTTAAACTATTGGTAGAGGTAGGACGTGAAACTGTGTATTGTTACCCATAAAGTTAAACGAGGTGATGGTCAAGGACGGGTAAATTATGAGGTTGCAAAAGAAGCAATTCATCGCGGTCATCACCTGACATTATTAGCAAGTGAAATTGCACCAGAACTAGAAAATGATAGCCAAGTTAACTGGATAGCAATTCCAGTTAAAGGATATCCAACTGAATTCATTCGGAATTTTATATTTGCTAAGAAAAGCGCAGATTGGTTACGGAAACATCGCTTTGGCATTGACTTGCTTAAAGTCAATGGAGCAATTAGTATGACTGCTGCTGATGTGAATGCTGTACATTTTGTCCACAGTTCATGGTTGCGATCGCCTGTTCATATTTCCCGCAACCGCCGAGATTTGTATGGTCTTTATCAGTGGCTTTTTACTGCTTTAAATGCCCGTTGGGAAAAACAAGCTTTTCAAACTGCGAAAGTCGTCGTAGCTGTATCCGAAAAGGTAGCACAAGAATTAGTTGATATTGGCGTTCCCCGTTCTCGAATTCGGGTAATAGTCAATGGAGTTGATTTACAAGAATTTGCTCCTGGTGTAGTATCTCGGCAAAAATTAGGACTCCCAGAAAATGTCACCCTAGCATTATTTGCCGGAGACATCCGCACACCTAGGAAGAATTTGGATACCGTGTTGCACGCCTTGGTAAAAGTTCCCGACTTACATTTAGTAGTGGTGGGTAACACTGAAGGTAGCCCCTTCCCCCAGCTAGCAGCATCTCTGGGATTAAATGAGCGCGTGCATTTTGTCGGATATCGACGTGATATTGCCGAAATTATGCGGGCGGTAAATTTATTCGTTTTTCCTTCCCGTTATGAAGCTTGCACGCTTGTATTGTTAGAAGCACTCGCCTCTGGATTGCCTGTAATCACTGCTACAGCGACAGGTGGTGCAGAATTAGTAACACCAGAATGTGGAGTCGTCTTGCCCAACTCAGACGATACCGATGCTTTAGCAGCAGCACTGTTGTCGTTAGTAAGCGATGGCTCCGCCAACGCCAAGGGCGAACGCATCTTAATGCAACAGATGGGTCAAGCAGCTCGCTCTGTAGCAGAACAACACAGCTGGACTACTATGGCGCAAACTTATGTGGATCTATTCGAGGAGTTAAGCAATGCAGAACACCGTTCTCATCCCGACCTATCGCCGTCCTCTAGATCTTTGCCGTTGCCTTTCGGCGCTACAGGAGCAAACTAAACCAGCCGATCAAGTGATAGTAGTTGTGCGTGATACAGATGCGGAAACCTGGCAATTCCTTGACCAATACAAAGCGCACAACCTGCCACTACATACTGTGAAGGTAACGCAACCGGGGGTAGTGGCAGCCCTTAACGCTGGACTAGCAGTAGTAGAAGGCGATATTGTTTCAATTACCGATGATGATGCCGCACCTCACCCAGATTGGTTAGAGCGGATCAACGCTCACTTTATCTGTGATAGTCGCATCGGCGGCGTAGGTGGGCGCGACTGGATACACCACGGTAGCAAACTAGAAGACGATTCCCGCCTAGTAGTCGGTCAGTTGCAGTGGTTTGGGCGCGTGATTGGCAACCATCACCTGGGAGTCGGAGAACCCCGCGAAGTCGATATTCTCAAGGGCGTAAACATGAGTTTTCGTACCCAGGCATACGGACAATTGCGCTTTGATGAACGGATGCGAGGTACAGGGGCACAAGTACACTTTGAAATGGCATTTACTCTGACTCTCAAGCGGGCTGGTTGGCAGATAATTTACGACCCCCAAGTGGCTGTAGACCATTTTCCAGCCCAACGTTTTGATGAAGATCAGCGAAATAACTTTAATGAAATTGCCTTTATTAATTTAGTTCATAACGAAACTCTAGTTTTATTAGAACATCTGCCATCTATCAGCCGTACCGCCTTTTTACTCTGGGCTGTATTCGTTGGCACACGCGATAGCTTGGGCTTAGTACAATGGCTAAGACTTCTGCCCAGCCAAGGCCAGCTGGCGGGTAAAAAGTTGCTAGCATCCTGGCGTGGGCGTTGGCAAGCATATCAGCAATTCAAAATTCTGTAAGAACAGCGTGAACTCTGTGCCCCTCCGCGCTTTCCTCTGCGCCCCTTTGCGTTTAAAACTTTTCACTAAATAACCTGCATGGTGGAGATGTATAGTGATTTCCAAGCAGATACTTTTCAATAGTTTTTTAAAAGAAAACTTTTCTCCCAAAGAGCGATCGCCACAAGGTTGGATTGTCATCCTCGGCTTTCTATTCGTAACTATAGCTTGCTATTTTGCTGGCGCTGCTGCTTTATTGCGCCTGATTTATCCCGTGACAGCTTTGCTTGTAGCCGTATTTTTATACTTGCGTCATCCCATTCTCTACATCGGTTTTACCTGGTGGATATGGTTTCTTACGCCCTTAGCTACCCGCTTAGTTGATTATCGAGTTGGCTGGGATCCCACCCGTCAGATGCTCATCGCACCCTACTTGGTGGTGTTTGTTACCATAGGGAGTTTCTTACGTCACCTTCCTGCTGCTTACCGCCAAGGTGGCTTACCTTTTATCTTGGGTTTTGTCGGCGTGTTTTATGGCTTTTTGGTCGGGCTAATTTATAACTCACCAATTCCTGTAGCACGCGGTCTTCTAGATTGGCTAAGTCCAATTATCTTTGCTTTTCACTTATTCACAAACTGGCGAGATTATCCCAGTTATCGCCAGAACATTCAGCGCACATTTCTTTGGTGCGTTTTGATTACAGGAGCTTATGGCATATATCAATTCGTGGTAGCTCCTGAGTGGGATCGTTACTGGTTAATAGAATCAAAACTGTTTACCAGTTCGGGAAACCCAGTACCTTTTGGGATGCGCGTGTGGAGCACACTGCACTCAGTTGGGCCGTTTGGCTCCGTCATGCAAGCTGGGTTGTTATTGTTATTTACCAGTTCGGGAAAATTAATTTTTCCTGCCTCAGCTGTTGGTTACTTGTCTTTTTTACTAGCACAAGCACGTACTAACTGGGGCGGTTGGTTATTAGGAGTAATTATGATTATGGGTTCAGTTAAAGCTCGTATTCAAATGCGCCTAATTACAATAATTCTGGTGATGGCAATGTGTGTTATTCCCTTAGCAACCATCGAACCACTTTCTACAGTTATTGGTAGTCGGTTAGAAACTTTTTATCATCTTCAAGAAGATGGCAGTTTTAAAGATAGATCGGGGAGTTATGACAGAAACCTTGGTCTAGCCCTTTCTAACGGTCTAGGTAGCGGTTTAGGAAATATCTGGAAGGTTAACGAAAAAACCGGCCAAATAGAAGTTTTTGTAATTGACAGCGGCATTTTAGATATGTTCTTCACTCTAGGCTGGTTTGGAGCCATACCTTATATGGGTGGATTAATCTTGATGCTTTTCAGCGTTAGTCAGTATAGTGAAGCCCGTTTTGATAGTTTTGTCAGTGCTGCCCGTGCTATTGGGATTAGTGCTTCTACACAGCTATTTATTGGTAGTGGCATGTTGAGTGTAGCAGGTATGATTCTTTGGGGCTTTTTAGCTATGACTATGGCGGCACATAAGTATTATCAACATCAAGGAATTACGACATTAAAATAAAGGTTTAAATTATGAAAGTTATAGTTGTGATGCCACTAGCCGAGCAAAAAGGTGGCGGTGAAATGATGCTTTGGGATTTAATGCATCAAGGACGTAATGCAGGTGTTGAGTGGTTGGTGATATTTTTGGAAGACGGGCCGATGGTAGAACAAGTGAAGTCCCTCGGCATTGATACGCGAATTGTTAAAAGCGGTCGTTTACGCCAACTTCACCGTTTTATTGCTGCTGTTTTTCAGATAGCTGCGATCGCCCGCCGCGAACGTGCAGATATGATTGTTAATTGGATGTGGATTACTCATATATCTGGGGGTTTAGCGGCGATGCTAGCGGGGTTGCCCGCTGTGTGGTATCAACTAGAAGTACCTAGTGATCAAACTTGGTTAGTACGACTTGCTACTTTAATACCTGCTCGTGCGATCGTCACCCTCTCAAAAGATGGTAAGCAAGCACAAGCGCAGATTTGGCCCCACAGACCAACACCTTTAGTTTATCCTGGTGTCGCCCTAGATAGATTCGAGCCTACTGCTTTGCCTTCTGTTGAAGAAACACGCCGCAAGTTGGGCTTACCATTGCACGGGCCGTTAATTGGAATTGTCGGGCGATTGCAACGATGGAAGGGAATGCACGTATTGGTACAAGCAATGCCCCAAGTTTTGCAAAAATACCCCGATGCCCATTGTGTAGTGGTTGGCGGTAAGCACGATTTGGAACCAGATTATGAGGAATTTTTAAAAGCAGAAATAGCAACTCTAGGCTTGAAAGAGCGGGTGATTATGGCTGGGCTACAGCGTAACATCCCAGAATGGGTACAGGCAATGGATGTATTTGTACATGCATCAGATAAAGAGCCGTTTGGGATTGTAATTATTGAAGCGATGGCGTTGGGCAAACCGATTATCGCTGGCGATGCTGGGGGCCCGACTGAGATTATTACTGACGGCGTTAATGGACTATTAACACCTTACGGCGATGCGGATAAATTAGCGATCGCCATTCTCCGCTATCTTGACGAGCAAGAATTTGCCCGAAATGTCGGACTAGCAGCGCGACAACGTGCCTGCGATTTCTCAACGCAGCGTTATGCCCAAAACTTTATTCATACAATTCGCTCTGCGATCCCAAGTATTTCGTAGTATCACGAACCACAAATAAACACAGATGAACACCGATATTTATCTATGTTCATCTGTAGTTATTTTTGATTTTATTCGGATTTGCCACTAATCGGCTTTGGGTTATTAGTTTTCAGCTTGTTTGCGATCGCCGATATAGTAATTCCCCTTAAACCCAATTATCTTAACTGATAACTGTTTACTGTTTACTGTTTACTGTTTACTGTTTACTAATAGGCTCAAACCTACTTTGTCCTCTCGTCTATAGAAAGCTTCAATTTTTCAGCCAATAACTGAACATTTGGCTCTTTCAAAATGCCATGATGATCGCCAGGAATTTCATGGATCTCCAATCCTCCAGCCGCCAACTTAGTCCAACCCAGTCCCGGCTCAACTTCAACAACCTCAACATTAGTGATATCCCTATCAATAGCTTTGAACAGAGTCACACGGTCGGGATAAACTTGTGGTACATAGTTTATTGAATATTTTTTTACTCCTTGGTTATATGCCTCTCGCCTAATTAGATATTCGAGATTTTTAATCCTAAAAAAGTTATTTTTGAAGGCAATTTTTCCATAAGAAATGTTCATCTTCCGCTTGAGCATTTCTAATAAATAATTAGGGCCAATTTGTAAAATCTGATTTAAGTGATGTAAGAGTCTCTTGTAAATTGGCATTGGCAATACTTTTTGTGCGCCTGGTAGACAAGAATCAAACAAAGCTAATAAAGCTACCTGATCTCCTTGTGAAACCAATTGCTGAGCAACTTCAAATGCTATAACACCTCCAAAAGATAAACCTCCCAGAAGATAAGGGCCTTCAGGTTGGAGAGTTTTTATCTCTTCAATATAGTGAGCTGCTAATTCCTCTATTCGATTTAAATAAACTGGTCTTCCTTGTCCATCCTCTGCTATCAATCCATAAACAGGTTGCTCTAAACCTAAATAAGAAATTAGAGGTTGATATAAGCTAACACCTTGACATAAAAATAAAGGTGGTTTGGAACCATTAGGTTGAATTGGTACTAAATAAGATAAGGATTTTGGCAATCCTGATTGACACAGAATTTTAGCTAGTTGCTCAATAGTCGGATTTTGGAAAAACGTCGCTAGGGGTAAATTTTTTTTAAAAGCTTTCTCCACTTGTGCAACCAGACGCAAGGCTAGCAGAGAGTTTCCTCCTAAATCAAAGAAGTTATCCCTGATGCCAATCGGCTGAATACCGAGAACTTTTTCCCAAATGTTTGCTAGTTGGAGTTCTGCCTCATCGCGGGGAACGACAATTGCTTCTGTTTCTTGTCTGGTTTGAGGGGGTTCTGGTAAAGAACGGCGGTCTACTTTGCCGTTAGGTGTCATTGGCAAGGCTTCTAACATTACAAAAGCTGAAGGAACCATATAGTCAGGCAATCTCTGTTTGAGAAAGTGCCGTAGTTTATCAATAATGGCTACTTGTTCGGAGTTGAGAATAACATAAGCTACTAGGCGCTTATCTCCAGGGACATCCTCCCGCGCTATCACCACAGACTGCTGCACAGCAGGGTGTTGAGATAGTACTGCCTCAACTTCGCCTAATTCGACGCGGAAGCCTCGGATTTTTATCTGGGAGTCAAGGCGACCAATATACTCAATGTTGCCATCACCCAGGTAACGAGCTAAGTCGCCAGTTTTATACAGTCGCGCTCCTGGCTCTTGGCTAAAAGGGTTGAGAATAAATTTTTCTCTGGTCAAATCAGGACGGTTAAGATAGCCGCGGGCAAGTCCAGCACCGCCGATATACAGTTCCCCAGATTCACCAACCGGCACAGGTTGTAAATCTTCATCTAGGATATAAATCTGTGTATTGGTAATGGGGCAACCAATAGGAGCAAGAATGTAATTGTTGCCGCGCTGACATCTCCAAAAAGTTGCATCAATGGAAGCTTCTGTCGGGCCATAGCAATTATATAAAACATTATCTAAGTTCAATTTAGT
>JAHHHK010000049.1 GCA_019359395.1 Komarekiella atlantica HA4396-MV6 | reverse complement strand
ATTAAACAAGCTGAAAAAGTGAAGACAATTCTTGATAAGTCGGATGCCGTAAAGTCGCGGAAACTATTGCAAAAATGGGAAATTTTTCTCCCGCGTATAGAACAAGTTGTTGAGCAAGCATCTCGCCTAATTTTTGTCTAAGTCCCGATAGAACCCATGATATCAAGTCCGGTTAATTACTTCCGATAAAAGTAGTGAGTGCAAGGATGAGCAATGCCGAAACGAATTGGTGTAGCTACACATCTAAGTATTGAAAAGCTAGAACAAAGTTACCGTCAAGCTAGTGATGGGGTAGAAAGCCGTCAGTATCAGATTATTTGGTTATTAGCACAAGGAAAAAAAACCGAAGAAGTAGAGGAAATAACTGGCTACAGCAGAACATGGATATACGCATTGGTAAAAAGATACAACGAATTAGGGGTGGAAGGTTTAGGCGATCGCAGAGACTCAAACCAAGGTAAACAGCCTTTGGTAGATGATATCCAGCAAGCACAGTTATGGCAGGCGTTACAAGAAAAAGCACCAGATGGAGGATTATGGAATGGCAGGAAGGTGGCAGATTGGTTAAGCGAAATGACAGGAACTCATATCAGCAGACAGAGGGGATGGGAGATATTGCGGCAGATGAGTTTTAGACTGAGAGTTCCTCGGCCATGCCACACAAAAAGTGATTATTTCGAGCAAGAAGCCTGGAAAAAAAAACTCGCCATCGAAGTAGAACAAATTCAAGCTGCTTATCCAGATGCAAAAGTTGAGTTTTGGTGTGAGGATGAGCATCGTAACTAATTAACCGGACATAATATGAGTTCCTCAACCCATATTTGACACTCATGAAAAGCAGTTATCCAATTTTGTCCGTATAAACCTATCCAAAAATTACTGTGCCGTTTTCTATTTCTATCTTTTTCTTGAGTCCGACAGACATAGATTTGTTGTCTTTGTAATTTAGTCCTTTGTCCTTATAACCAAGCAGAAGTCATTGCCAAGGCAAAAATAGAATAGTTCGTAGTAGAGAGCTAAAGCTATTTAAAGCATTACACAGAGCGATAAATCGCTAACTATGAACGAAGTTGTTATCTGAAATCTACTTACCTTTACTTGCTTGTTTTTACAAAACATAAATTTTGGCTTACCAATATTTGGTCTACCATGTCTATAAATTTATTTTGGAATGAGACAAAACAGGTGTTACGTAGTGTTTGATATAAAACTCGATAGTATTTAACTTAATCTTGTTCTAAATCCAACGCCTCATCTAATACTGCATTCGTAAATTTGTTACTTTTTAAATATGTTTGGTAAGCTGCTACTGGCAGAGTTAAAACATCACTCCAAGCTTTTTCTTGCTTATGAAAATCTTGGATTATTAAGTTTTGTTTGGCAGATAAGCTTGCATTTATTAACCCTAAACGATGCATTTCTGATATCGCTGGCAATTCATCAATTAAGCCGTGATAATAATCTCCTACTGTCAGCAGATAGTCATAAATTTGGCGGGATATTCTTTTACCAACTGACTGTAACAAGTTACAAGTTAATGCAGGAATTATATGCCAAGTCTCAGCTAGCAAATCTTGAGCTAGCCCTGATATCTTTGTAGGAATTAGCAAATCTACATCACTTATAAAATCTGTTTTTACGGAGAACATCATCACAGAAACAATCAGACATTGTTGTGTCTCTATGAGTGATTCAGGATCTTTGACAATCATCACATAGCGGGGTGGGGAGTTATTTGCCAAAAACCTTTTTACTGAAGAAGAGTATAAAATCTGTTGCTCTTTACTTGAGAACTCTAAAGGACTTTGCACCAAGCGACTCACTTCCCAGATTTCTCCTGGTTGCGGTATTGGCAAATTACATCCTTGCTGGTTACTCAAGTTTATACGCATAAATCTATATTTCCCGACACGAATGGCTGACGAGTTGGGATTGTGAGTTTAGTTGTATCCATATGTAAGTTAACGAGCGATCGCGTCCAATTATAACGACTTGTTTTAATCTTTATAATTCTGGACAATCGCTTTGTTCATTTACCACTGCTTTGTTGAGCGATCGCGTCCTGTCTTCTGCTTGCAATTTGCCTGTTGTCGCTGAACATCTTCAAATTTTAGTAATCCTAGCACCTCAGCAATGCGTCCTACAAGTTGCTCCCACCGCTTGGATATTTCACCCTGGCTAACTTCCAATTCCGCAGCAATTTGAGTTTGAGTTTTCCCGTTAATCTTCTCTTGCCACAGTTTGAGATACTTTTGATGAGGATAGCTTTGATCAAGTTGGTAAATTGCCTCTATCGCTTTAACAATTAAATCTGCCCGCTCTGTTGCCTCTAAAGTACAAAATTCATCGGGAATCGTATCTAACAGCGATATATCTGTTCCAGGAATGTTACAGTCTAAACTCTGGCATTTCCGTAGACTTTCTTTACGAACAAAATCAATGATTTCACATTTAGCTACTGTAGCCGCCCAGTGAGAAAATTCTTCTACTCCACCTTGTCGAAATTTGGCAGCTTGAACAGCTTGAAAAACTTTTAAATGAGCCGACTGGATAGCATCTTCCCAAGATAAGCCTGTGTTCCTAGTATATTTGCGAGCAATCTTTTCCAGATTATGGCAATAGCACGAATCGCGCAGTAGCTCCTGATAATAACATTCTGATTGTTGTTTTGATATCATCTGGCACGTCCTTCTTTGTCAGGCGCTATGAGTTCAGCAGTAGGCCGTTTAAAAAATTTGGACATTACTGAATCAAAATATAATTTCGGTGAGCAAAGAATAATGATTGATATAAGTACAGGGTCGGTCTTGTGCTTTAAATATTACAGTTTGAGCATCTCAACCAACTCAGTGGAGTCAAACAAGATTTTGCACTTTTCATGCTATGAAATACCTGATTGTTTGCTCTTGCATTGTCTAAGTTTGCAAAGTTTGTGATTACAGGCAATGATAAAATTCGGTTTTCAGCCTGTTATTTCGCTACCATCATCTCTGGCAGTTTGCTTAAACTGGTGTGAAGCGATCGCTCTGTGTTTAAACGACAACCTCCTGTAATGTCTCAGACCTTCATCACACCTAGCATTGCTTAGGTTTGAAAATCGTAATAACAAGAGCAAAACATAAGTATGTTCTTACTTTTGAACATTAAATGAATGTTACAGAAATGAATGCAATAGTTTATTATTCTTAAATAAGTATTACTTATATTTACTTTGATCGAGTGTATACGATCTGATAACTTCCACTAATAGTAAAGAAATTGCAATGCAACGTCTCTACAGAAGTTAGCGGTCGTGAAATTGTCTTATCCCAAGCGTATTGGGCCACTAGTGCAGAATTTGGGTTATGGGCGGGAAGGGTACTAATTGAAATTAGTATTTCGCAGAACTTCCCAATCAACAGCTATCAGACTCAGTTCCTTCAACTGCTCCCAAAGCCAAAAGTGTTGCTCGCTGCGACTTTGCTAAACCCACGACCCCTGTAATGTTCATGTCCTCATAAGGTCTTGGACTTCTAAGAATTTTGAGACACTGACCAGTCTCGGTATCCCAAAGCTGGATAGTCTGGTCTTCACTACTGCTAGCGAGGATGGGATTTTGTCCTGGGCGAGAATGGATAAAAGCAATCGCATAAATCCATCGCGTGTGACCCTTCAAAACCCTCAAACACTCGCCAGTTTTAATATTCCAAATCCTCACGGTTTGGTCAGTTCCTCCACTTGCCAGAAGGCGACCATCAGGACTGAAAGCTACAGTAATTACAGCTTGAGTATGTCCCTCAAAGGTTTTTAGGCATTGGCACGTCTCGAAATTCCAGATTTTGATTGTTGTATCTTGACTGCTACTTACTAAGGTTTGCCCATCTGGGCTGAATTTAGCTGACCAAATCCCGTTTGTATGCCCACGAAAGGTTTTAAGACATTCCCCTGTAGCCACGTCCCAAGCTCTAATTAGGGCATCTGCACAGCAACTAATTAGCATCTTGCCATCGGGACTATAAACAAGTGACGAGACAATATTGCTATGACTACATAACACGCCAAGACACTGCCCAGTCTTGACATCCCAAATTCGCACCTGTTTGTCACTACCACCACTGGCTAGAGTTTTTCCATCTGGACTAAAGGTGACTGAAAGCAACCAGTTTGTATGACTCTGCAATATATGCAAGCATTTTCCTGTATCTACATCCCAAATTCTCACTGTTTCATCGGCACCTGCGCTAGCAATGGTCTTACCTTGAGGATGGAAAGCCACGGTTCGCACCCAATTAGTATGTCCCCTCAAGGTTTTGATGCACTGACCAGTGTGAATATCCCAGAGTTTAACGGTTTGGTCTTCACCGCTCGCTAAGATTTGGCTGTGATCGGAATCATTAACTGGAGAAGTGGCTAATGCCCAGACACCGCTACCATGTCCGCAAAAGGTTCTGAAACACTGTTTTGTGCGAATGTTCCAAAACTTTACATTTTGGTTGTCATCACTGACAATCAAAGTTTGTCCATCAGGACTAAATGTTAGCGATCGCACAGTATGGGTGTGTCCTTGTATGCTTTTCAGACATTCCCCAGTGTAAATATCCCAGAATCGAATCGTTGTGTCACCACTGCCACTTGCTATTGTTTTACCATCAGTACTACAAGCCACACACCAGACATGAGCTGTATGACCGTGGAGAGTATGTAGACACTGCATTGTTTCTACATCCCAAATCCTCACAGTACCATCAGCACTACCACTTACCAACATTTTGTCATCTGCGCTAAATGCTACAGACCAAACAATACTCGTGTGTCCTTGGAGAGTTTTCAAGCACTCTCCTGTATTGACATGCCAAAGTTTGATCGTATGGTCAGCGCTGCCACTGGCTAAAGTTTGACCGTCTTTACTGAGAGCGATTGACCAGATCCAATCTGTGTGTCCTTGCAGGGTTTTCAAACACTCACCTGTCTGAATGTCCCAGATTTTTACCATTTGATCCATACCACCACTGGCAAGGACTGAATAACTGCCACTTAAATTTTGTTGCCGAGCTTGAGCTACAGACCAAACAAAGCCTGTGTGCATCCTGCTAAATACTTGCAGGCATCGACCTGTAAGATCCCATTGTTTAACAGTTTGGTCATCGCTGCCACTAAATAAGGTTTGACCATCAGCACTAAACACAATAGAACGCGCCCAACCTGCGTGTGCTTCCCAGGTTAAGCATTGCTGTCCGTCTGTTGTTTGCCACAAAGAAATTTTACCGAGAGTATCCCCTATTGCCAGAAGGCTACCATCTGGACTAACTGCCAGTGTAAAGGTGTAGCTTAGATTTGCAGTAAAGGTAGATTTTGTTAAATCTGAGTAGGCGAAGTTTGTCCGGTGCAAGTTAACACCCTTTAAATCAGCTTGCCAAATCGTCAAACTAGAAAAGTTGCGATCGCTTAAATTCACTTGCAGTTGGCGGAACAAATTGATTGTATTACCGCCTACATATCCAGTATCGATTGGTTTCAGTCTCCGCAGTGATGACAGAATGGTCATTAACTGCATTTCAATTCTATTTGCAGTTCCAAAAACCGAAAGTAACTGTTTAATAACAGGGTTAAGAATCAGGTAAATTTGAATCTCTTTAATATAGTCTTTTGCAGTAGCTTTAATCAGTGCATGAGTTTTGAAGAGGGAAATGTTTTGAGTTTCAACTTCAACACAAACCTGTTGGATCAAACAACTAGTCATGTACTCCATCAATACAGGCTGTAGCGTAAATAACCCACTGCCTATCTCAATAAGACTACGCCTTTCTAAAGCCTCCAGTACTTCTAGTAGTTGAGAAGATGAGATAGCAAATAGTAAATCAGCCTGTATTTCTTTAAATGTTACAGGTTCGCGATTGATTGCCAACCAATACATGACTTTTTTTTCTAAAACTGACAAATGTTGAAATTGTTGTTCTAGCAAATCTTGAATGTCACCGAATACAACAGCACCCTCAGCAAGAAAGTTTGTAATACTACTGTCAAATAAATCACGAATGGTTGTTGCTACGATCTTCAGCGCCAGGGGATTACCTGCATAAGATTGAATTAAAATTTGCCATTCATAGATTGAACCAGTAAAACTACCTTTACAACTAAAAATTGCTTGCCCATCAGCAATTGATAAACCTGATAATTGCATAGTTCTAACTGGCAATGTTTCGCCTTCTAGTACTGCTACCTCTTTAGGCTTTTCTCGACTTGTTAGAACCAAACAACTTTGGTGACGAAACTCGCCAATCCGCTTAAAAAGTTCACCGTACCCTTCATAGCCAGAGCGATATTGACCTGTTCGACCCTCACTGCTAGTCAGAATTATCTCTGCATTATCGAGAATTAGGAGACATCGATGTTTTTGTAAATGGGTAAGTAGGCGAAAAATTTTATCGCTTATAGACTCAGGTAAATCGCCTTCTTGGTGCTGAGAAAGAACTTGAATTAAGCTAATGAGTAACGATTCAATAGTTGGGGCATTGTGGAGCGATCGCCAAATAACATACTCAAAGTTTTCCTGAATTTTCTCACTCAACTTCACAGATAAAGAAGTTTTACCAATTCCACCAATTCCCAATAGCGCTACTAACCGACAACGTTCTTGGATAATCCATTGCTCTAAAGTTGCAATTTCTTGGGTACGTCCGTAAAAAATAGAAACATCAATGGCTTCACCCCAATCACAGTAATGGTTGCTGTTAGCGGTAGCGGGGCATTTAGCCCGTAAGGAGTGGGGAGTGGTGTTGAGTTGACGAGAAGACCATCTTCTTAAAGATGAGCGGAGGTTATCTTTAGTAACTTTCTCACCCACTGCTTTAGAGAGTATTTTCCAGAGTCGAAAACCTACAATTTTGATGTAGTCAGCATCATAACCAAACTTTTCAGCAATTTCTGGATATGTTTTATGTTCCCAAGACTGTCGGAAAATAACTTCTTGCAAGTCATTTAGAGATGTTTTTCCCAGAATGATTTCAACAATGGCTAAGGCTTCTTCGACAGTCATTTGCCTACATGTTGCTTACTAAAACTAACTTAAACTTATAACTTGTAATAACTTTTAGTTACTGCAAAGATTCAGCAACTTTTTTAACATGCTATCAGTTGTTGATTCCCAAAGAAACAACAATTTTAAATCATCAACGAAATCATTTTAAACTATGACTACAACCTTACAAAGACGCTCTAGCGCCAATGTCTGGGAGCGCTTCTGTGAGTGGATCACTAGCACTGACAACCGTCTATACATCGGTTGGTTTGGTGTGCTGATGATTCCCACTCTGCTCACCGCTACCACCTGTTTCATCATCGCCTTTATCGCCGCGCCTCCCGTAGATATCGATGGTATTCGGGAGCCTGTTGCAGGTTCTTTAATCTATGGCAACAACATTATTTCTGGCGCGGTTGTTCCTTCTTCCAATGCGATCGGTTTGCACTTCTACCCCATTTGGGAAGCTGCTTCCTTGGATGAGTGGCTCTACAACGGTGGCCCCTACCAGCTAATCATCTTCCACTTCTTGATTGGCTGTGCTTGCTACATGGGACGCCAATGGGAGTTGAGCTACCGCCTAGGAATGCGTCCTTGGATCTGTGTAGCTTATAGCGCACCTCTGGCTAGTGCTACCGCAGTATTCTTAATTTACCCCATTGGTCAAGGCTCCTTCTCTGATGGTATGCCTCTAGGTATCTCTGGAACTTTCAACTTTATGCTGGTGTTCCAAGCTGAACACAATATCTTGATGCATCCGTTCCATCAGTTGGGTGTAATTGGTGTATTTGGTGGTGCTTTAGTTTCCGCGATGCACGGTTCCTTGGTGACTTCAACCTTAGTACGTGAAACCAGCGAAATCGAATCCGCAAACTACGGTTATAAGTTTGGTCAAGAACAGGAAACCTACAATATAGTAGCTGCTCATGGCTATCTGGGACGGCTTTTCTGGCAATATGTCAGCTTCCAAAACTCCCGATGGCTGCACTTTGTTTTAGCAGCTTTGCCAGTGATTGGTATCTGGTTTACTGCTTTGGGTATCAGCACAATGGCATTTAACCTGAATGGATTCAACTTCAACCAATCTGTAATCGACTCCCAAGGGCGTGTAATTAGCACTTGGGCGGATGTAATTAACCGTGCCAATTTAGGGATGGAAGTAATGCACGAACGTAATGCTCACAACTTCCCTCTAGATTTAGCAGCAGGTGAAGCAGCACCAGTTGCTCTAACGGCTCCTGCTATCCACGGCTAAGGTTTAACTTTAAATTATCGTGGGGATGGTAGATACCATCCCTACTTTTTTATCAAGAAGGCTCAGAGGGAAAGGTAAAAACCGAACTTCTCTACGAGACGATGAACGCGAACGTCCGGCTACGCGCTAACGCCTGCTTTTTTGCCGACCTGTTTACCCCTTTTCCCTCTCTTACAAAGTTCTGTTCGCCTTGGCGTTGGCGGAGCCATCGCTATGCGGGTCTATTGCCCAACCGTTCTAAAAGAACGGTTGCCTTGTGTCCAGAGGACACAAGGGAGAGGCGCAAGGCTTTGCGCCTCTCGGCAGTGAACAGACCATCGGAGGAAGCCTCCGCTCAGACTTTGCGCTTTTCCCTTTAACCTTTGCCTCTATGCGTTTTTATCGTTGCACTTCATCCACTGCTTTGGGAACCCCGGCAGTTAATACCTCGTGTCCACCAGGTGTAACTAACACATCATCCTCAATACGAATGCCAATACCAATCCATCGCGGGTTAGTCTCTGGTTGGTCTTCTGCTAATTTAGTATCTGGGACAATATAAAGTCCTGGTTCCACCGTGAGAATTTGACCAGGTTGTAAAATCTGCGGTTTATCATCACCATGTTGGTAAACACCGACATCATGAACATCTAAGCCTAACCAATGACTGGTGCGGTGCATATAATATGGCTTGTATTTCTCTTCCTCTATTAACTTGTCAATTTCACCTTTGAGGATGCCAAGCTCTACTAAGCCTTCGGTAAGGACGCGCACGGCTGTATCGTGAACTAATTTGTGGGGATTACCTGGTTGTATTTGGGCGATCGCTTGTTTTTGCGCTTCTAAAACAATCTCATACAATGTTTTTTGTTCTGGTGTAAACTTACCACCTACCGGAAATGTCCGGGTAATATCAGAGTTGTAATAACCGTAAGCACAACCTGCATCAATTAGGAGCAATTCCCCATCCTGCATCTGGCGCACATTCTCGATGTAGTGAAGGACGCAAGCATTCGCGCCGGAAGCCACAATTGAAGGATAAGCTGGGCCCATTCCCCCCCGTAGCCGAAAGATGCGTTCCATTTCAGCCTGGATCTCATACTCATAACGTCCGGGTGCGCTAATTTCTAGTGCGTAATTGTGTGCTTCAGTTGCGATCGCCGCAGCTTGACGCATCAATTCCAACTCGGTTTCACTTTTAACAAGTCTCATGCTGTGGAGTATTGGCCCCGTATCTTCGATGGCAATTGGCCCTGTGCCGCGCTTGGGATAAGTCCGCAGTAAACTTTGATAATGCCACAGAATTGTGTCATTAAAACTGCGATCGCGTCCTAAGTGGTAATAAATGCGATCGGCTTTTTCCAAATACTGCGGCAATTTTTCATCCAGTTCGCTAATTGGATAAGCTTCATCTGCACCATAAATTTCCTTCGCTGCATCTACCCCACAGCGATAACCACTCCAAACTTCCTTCTCTCGATCTTTCGGTTGAACAAACAACACAAACCGATGTTCTGCATGGTGCGGCGCTAACACCGCCACGGCTTGCGCTTCGTTAAAGCCAGTCAGATAGAAAAAATCACTATCTTGGCGATAAGCGTATTCGACATCGTTGTGCATTACTGCCATTGGCGCACTGCGGAAAATGGCAGTACCATTACCAATTTTTGCCATTAACTGCTCGCGACGCTGCCGATATTCTGTTTGCATAGCTGAATCAATTTATAAATTTATCGTGTTATTTTACACCTTTAGCAACTATAGGCTCTATAAATAGTGCCTTTTAGTAGTTCCTAATTTTAGTTATTCTAGCCAATATTTATTTCCAATCGATTATAAATCATCTTGTGAATTCGATTATGCTCTGTTAAAAGTGCCTGAGTATTGGATTATTGTTTATAAATAAATTCAGTCTTTTAGTTTTGTATTTTAGTACCGATACCTGCATAGTTAGTTTGATAAATAGGGAGCATCTCTTGAGCCTGGATAAAAACAGATGTACCCTCTGGAATAGCTTCTAATAAATTGATTGCTTGCTCTAATTTGTCTTTTGCTTGCTGCTCTGAATCAGGCGAATTTTGCACAAAAAAAGTAGCCTCTGTTGCTAGTTTTTGGGCTGATTCTAAGTTTGCTACTGCTTGTTTTTCAGTCAAGAGTCTTTTAATGATGACGTTATAGTTAACACGATAGCTGTCCAGTTGCTTCTTTGCTTGCAGAGAAATCGCTGTTTCTTCAGGAATACTTTGTAATAATTCTATTGCCTGTTGCCATTTAGTTGCTGCTTGTTGCCAAACTGCAAGAGGATGAGGCGGATTTTGAACTAGAGCAGCAGCCTCCATACCAAGGTTTTGAGCAGATTTAAAATTGGCGAACGCACTTTCTTCCTGAGTGAAAATCAGATTCATCTGCTGAAGTCGTGGATTTTGGTTATTGATTATCTGACTACCAAAACTTAATACTACTAAACTTGAAGCTATCACTAAAGTCAAACTTATGATTTTTTGTGTTGAAAACTTCGGTACTTCTTCTGATTGAAGATTTATAACTGCTGATTTTTCTAGTTGAGGATTAATAACTGTTTTTTTACTATTTTTTTGTTCAATCTTGATCAGCGCTTTTTCTGCCTGTTCTTTTAAAGAATTACTATGTAGAACTAAATTAGATACCTTTTCTTTAAAAGAATCACAAGTATTGAGAATATCTGTTAACTCTTGTAAATTACCTTCACTAGATATAATTAATTCATGATCATCATCCAACCATTCTAAGGCAAAGCCAGATTTACCACAAAAACATGAGACTCCCAGCAATATTGTTAACATATTCTGGCTATTTTGAATAGTATTAACTATATAATCAAGTTTTTGTTGTGTTTGTAATAACTCCTCTTGAACATAACTTATTTTATTAATTTGCTGTTGCAAAAGTTTAGGATTAGCAAAGCCTAAATCAATCTTTAAGCTTTCATCGATATTTTGAATTTCAGTGGATAAGCTTAAATAGTTAATATGAGAATCCAGTTGAGATACTAACCGAGAATCACTTAATATATCTGTGGCTATAGCCTGGATTAAATAACCCCATTCAATCCAAGAATCAATTTTTGTTTGTAAATTAGTTAATGATATTTCTGTTTCTAATTTGCCAAACTTTGCAGTAAAAAATTCTCTTGGACTATTAATAAAATCATCTGACAAAGAAATATTAGGGATAACCAAAGCGGTTGAAGCTAAACCAGGAATTGTACTAACTGTGGTATTTATAGTTTTGGTAAAACTTATTTCTTGAGTAATCACTTTTTTGATATTTCGTAGCTGTTCCTGAACACTATTTATCAGGATAATTTCTTCCATGATTTTATGAGAAGTACCAATATTTAGCTTTAAGCTATAAACAAGTTTTGGTAGCTCATTGACAAGCATTTCTAGGTCAGCCATAAATATCCCTTGGGGATTTGTTGAAAGTTTATGCGGAACAATTAAAATGTCTATGCAGCGAGGTTATAGCGTAACCACGCCTGTTGAAGCTAGGCATCCTAGCTAATTAATAAATCTCAGGAGCGATAGATTTATAGTTCCCGGAAATCCTGCTAAAGTAACAATTTAAGTTGCAAAGTTGTAGAGGAAGATAAAACTACCTATTTAGCTAACTTATGAATGAAATTGACTTAGTTTTTACCCCAGCATTAGAGTTGGCACAATTAATCCGTCGCCGGGAAGTGTCGCCATTAGAGTTGGTGGAAATATATTTAGAAAGGATTGAGCGCTTAAATCCCCAACTGGGAAGTTATTTTACGGTGATGGCAGAATTGGCGATCGCAGATGCCAAAGCCAAAACAGAAACTCTCACGACTACCTCAGAACTACCACCATTTTTTGGTGTGCCGATTTCCATTAAAGACCTTAACGCTGTAGCGGGTGTGCCTTGTACTTACGGAAATCCAGTATTACTGAACAATATCCCTAACTATAATGACGGGATTGTAGAGCGGATTAAGCAAGCTGGGTTTACTATTCTCGGTAAAACTGCAACTTCAGAAATAGGTTCGCTTCCTTACAGTGAACCGATGGGATTTCCCCCAGCCAGAAATCCGTGGAATTTGGAATACACACCCGGTGGTTCTAGTGGCGGTGCAGCCGCAGCCGTAGCCGCTGGATTGTGTGCGATCGCTCAAGGTTCTGATGGTGGTGGTTCGATTCGGGGGCCTGCGGCTTGTTGTGGTTTGGTGGGAATTAAGCCATCACGGGGAAGAGTCAGTAAAGCACCTGTAGGCGATCGCCTTGCCGGAATTGCTACTAATGGGCCAATAGCTCGTACTGTCGCTGATGCTGCTGCGCTTTTGGATGCAATATCTGGCTACGTTACCGGAGATCCTTATTGGCTACCAGATCCAGAATCATCATTTTTGTCTGCCACACAGCAAAAACCCAATACTCTGCAAATTGCCTTTGCTACTAGCATCCCTCCTTTAGGTGAAGCTGATGCCAACTGTCAGCAAGGTGTTTTGCAAACAGTCCAGTTATTAGAACAACTTGGCCATAAAGTTGAGGCAAAATGTCCAGATTTCAGCGGTTTAGTTGAACCGTTTCAAATCGTTTGGCAAGCTGGGGTAGCTGCATCAGGAATTCCAGTTGAGATATTACAGCCGATGAATCGTTGGCTTTTGGCACGAACAGGTTCGGTTGCTGAGTACCTCCAGGCGGTTTCCCAAATGCAGGTAGTGGCACGGCAAATTGTGGCGTTTTTCGATACTGTAGATGTGCTAGTCTTGCCAGTTTATTTACATTCACCGATTCGGGTGGGAGAATGGGCTTCTCTAAGTTTAGAAGAGACATTTCAAAATATTATTCACTGGATTGCTCCTTGTCCGCCGACTAATGCAACTGGACAACCTGCGATCGCACTTCCTGTAGGTTTTGATAGTAATGGTTTACCCATTAGTGTGCAGCTAATTGGCAAACCAGCCGCCGAAGCTACTCTGATCAGCCTAGCGGCACAGATTGAAGCGGCTAAACCTTGGATTCAACATCGTCCAGCATTTGCAACATAATTACGAATTAGCCTTATGCAGGCATCCCTTGAACAACTTTCACAAATTATCGTGTTTGCAGGTTTAGAAACAGCAGATCAAATAAGTTTGCAACCTCACACTTTGGTGCAACATCATCCTAAAGGGGAGATTATTTTGCACGAAGGCGATCGCTTACCAGCAAAGCTATATGCTGTTGTTAGTGGCTCAATTCAAGTTACCAAAACAGCAGCAACAGGAAAAGAAACTATTCTCCGCGCCTTGACTGCTGGTGAAATTTTTGCTGCACCGGCTCTATTAGGCAATGGAATTTCTCCGGCGACTGTAACCGCTGAATCTGATTGTGAAATTCTCACTATCCAGCGTGATGCTTTATTAAAAGCTATTCAACAGAATCCTGATATTGCCCTACGGATGCTGATGATTTTTAACACTCGGATTCAGCTACTTCATGAAACAGTTCACGGATTAGTTTCTGAAAGAGCTATTGTTCGTCTTGCTAGATTAATTCAATATTTTGCTACCGAATTTGGAACTAAATCAAGTCCCCAAGGTACATCTTTAAAAGTCAAATTATCTTACTACCGGATGGCTCGGAGTAGCGGGATTACTTATGAAGAATGCGTGCGTTTAATTAAAAGTATTAACTCAGTAGTTGCTTATAGTCGGGGTGGTCAGATTACGATACTTGATGCACAGAAATTAGATGCGATCGCTTCTGGAGACACAGAGTAGGCTGAATATTGCTAATGAACTCGTAATCTTTTTCGTGTGTTTAGTACATCTATACGGGGAAAAGTTCAGCTTAATCATAAGAATGAGATAACTTATTACTTATGATAGTTGCGAGAACTACTCTAAATAAGTCAGAGTAAATATACCTAATATAGGTGAGGTTCAAAGCATGGACTCGACAGGTAAGGTTCAAATTATGGACTCGTCCTGGCACATTCCACTGCCGATGGAACAGTCTGCAATGAGCCGAGTGACAGTCTATTTTTACAATGATGGGTGGGTTCCAATCAAATATTGTTACTTGGGAAAAGCAATTGTGCTATATCACCAAGCGAAGTTAGCAGGTAAGGAAATTTTTTTATTTCCTGTTAATTTAGACCCCAATAGTTTTTAAATCTCTTTTAACTGGATCATTTTCAAAAAACTTTGCAACAAATAAATCGGCTTTAGCGAGGATGCACATCTGTGCGCCCTCAACTGTTTAAATGTGTTTGAGAAGAGTACACAAGTTTAATCAAACTGATAACTTGCACTATTTTCAATTAACACCCTCATCCGTCCTGTAAGAAATTGCAGCGGCTCGTAATTCAAGTCTACGCTTACATGGACTAAAACCCTTTACCAGTCGTCTTTAGACGACTTTAGCTATTAGCCTTGGAATTCATTCCTAGGCGGTTGTTGTGAGAAGTGCAAGATCTCAGATCAAACCAAACCAGAACGGAGCGCGACAACTGCTGCTTGTACGCGATCATCAACTGCTAGTTTGTTCATAATCCCTCGAACGTGAGTTTTAACAGTATTGGGACTGAGATAGAGTTTTTGGGCTATCTCTGGATTGCTCAACCCGTCTACCATGAGTTTCAATACTTCTAATTCACGCCCAGACAAGTTAGCAGCGTTGCTAGTAAGTGAAGGCGGTTTAAGATTATCAATTACTCGTCGAGCAATTTGAGGATCGAGATAGGCTGCTCCATCAACGGCGGCGGCGATCGCACTCAATAGTCTTTCTACACTTGCACCTTTGATACAATATGCATCTGCACCGCTAGACAGTGCAGCGATAATTTCTGTCTCTGTTGTATGGGATGTTAGCATCACTACATGAGTTGTCGGTAGTGCAGCCTTAATTTGCTGTGTCGCTGCAATCCCATCGAGTCGTGGTAATCCAATATCCATCACAACTAAATCAGGCTTCAGTCGCAGTGCTGCTTGGACTCCCAAATAGCCATCTTCTGCTTGTCCAACAATTTCTAATTGGGGATGGGCCATGAGCGATTGCTCTAGTCCCAGTTGCATCATCGGATCATCCTCGACAATCAACACCCGCAACGGGGGAGCATTAGCAGGCAAATTTAAAGGATAATCAGTATTTGGAGACATTTTTATTAATCCTTTGTCACTGGTCATTTGTCCAATGACAAGTGACCAATAACAAATAACAACTGTTTAATTTTCCTATTCTTCCACGCGGTAGCCTAACTCTGCTAAACTTACTCTAGAATGCCGCCATTTAGGCTGGACTTTGACAAAGAGTTCTAGGTAAACCTTGCCAGCAATTAATTTTTGGATTTGTTCACGAGCTGCGCTACCAATTGCTTTGAGCATCGATCCACCTTTACCAATTAGTATTCCTTTTTGGGAATCACGTTCGACATTTATAGTTGCAAGTACACGAGTAATACTGGGAGTTTCTTCTACTTGGTCAATGGCGATCGCTACTGAATGAGGCACTTCCTCACGAGTCAACAATAAGATTTGTTCTCGGATTAATTCGCCCATAATGAAGCGTTCTGGCTGATCAGTTACCAAGTCAGGGGGATAGTATAACGGCCCGGTTTCTAAATGTCCAATTAATAATTTTTGAAGTTGCGGCAATCCTGCACTAGTCTTTGCAGAAAATTTCACAATTTCCCATTCATGAAACTTAGCCATTTCAGCGTAAGTCTCATCTATAAGTTGAGAATCTTGAGGTTGTTGATCAGTTTTATTTATACCGACAATCAGCGGTGTTTTGCTGCGACATAGCAAATCGGCAATATAGCGATCGCCTGCGCCACAAGCTACCGAGCCATCTACTACAAACAACACTACGTCTACAGATTCAATGGCAATTTTGGCATTTTGTACCAAAACTTCTCCCAATTGATGATGGGGTTTATGAATTCCTGGTGTATCTACAAAAATTAACTGCGCCTCTGGTGTAGTTAAAATACCGCGCAAACGGTTACGTGTAGTTTGTGCTATCGGTGATGTGATCGCAATTTTTTGCCCTACCAATTGATTCATTAAGGTAGATTTACCGACATTAGGACGCCCAATAATGCCGATAAAACCTGATCTAAATTCAGGAGGAGCCTGGGGAATTGTGACTTCTCCTGAAAAAGAGAAGTTGTAATTATCAATACTAGTCACCTTTGGCTCCACCCTCATATTTTACAGTTGGGATAACTTGGTTTTTTCTTATACACGAAACAAGCATAAAATCACCCTATATTTTCGGGGATTGCTTTTTACTTACGTTTAATCTACTACTGGTTCTACACTTATATTTTACAGCTGAGACAACTTTGTTTTGTTTTTAGACACAAAACAAACATAAAATTACTTTGGCATTTACAGAAAGAACTTTTGCTGAGTTTAATCTACTACTAACCCTGGCTTAAGTTTAATCTACTACTAAATATATTTGGATTAAAATGTCAAAAAAAGGTATGGGAGAACGCAAACGCATTGGAATTCTGACTAGTGGAGGAGATTGTTCTGGCTTAAATGCTGTCATTAGAGCTGTAGTAAATTGTGCTGTGAATACCTACGACTGGGAGGTTTTGGGAATTCGTCAAGCTACTCTAGGATTAATGGCACATCCGCCGCAAGCCACAAAGCTAGAAATTGATCAAGTAGACTCGCTATTAACTGCGGGTGGCACAATGTTAGGTACAACTAATAAAGGCGATCCTTTTGCCTTTCCGATGTCAGATGGAAGTGTATGCGATCGCTCAGCAGAAATCATCGCAGGCTACCATGAACTAGGGTTAGACGCTTTGATTGGTATTGGCGGCGACGGTAGTTTAGCAATTCTTCGCCGCTTAGCCCAACAAGGCGGTATTAACCTAGTTGGTATTCCCAAAACTATTGATAACGATATTGGCGTGACTGAACATGCTATCGGTTTTGATACAGCGGTCAATATTGCCACAGAAGCCTTAGATCGTTTACATTTTACCGCTGCTAGTCATAGCCGAGTCATGATTTTAGAAGTCATGGGGCGTGATGCAGGACACATAGCAATAGCTGCGGGAATTGCGGGAGGAGCAAATGTAATTTTAATTCCTGAAATCCCCTACACAGTTGATCACATTTGCCACAAAATCAAAGAACGCCAAGAAAAAGGCAAAAACTATTGTTTGATTATTGTTTCGGAAGCAGTTCGTACCCAAGATGGGGAAAATGTAACGATTACAAATCGCTTAGGTCAATCTCGATACGGTGGAATTGGTGAATACTTAGCCGATAAAATCATCCAACATATTGGCGTAGAAACGCGAGTCACAGTTTTAGGACACATTCAACGCGGTGGAACCGCTTCACCATTAGATAGATTAGTTGCTACTGTGTTTGGTGTTGCAGCGGTTAATCTGATTGCAGATGGTAAATACGATCACATGGTAACATGGCAAAATCGCCGAGTATTAAGTGTACCAATTACAGAAGCGATCGCTCAATATAGCGCCGTCGATCCCAATGGTACTTTGGTTAAAACCGCCCGTGGTATGGGTATTTATTTAGGCGACTGAAGTCAGTGCTTAGTGTCTTGGTGTCTTTGTGGTTTAATTAATTCTTGTCACCACGGAGGCACAAAGACGAGGGCAGCCGTGTGGGCGGGTTTCCCGCGCCACTTGCCACAACGGGGGGAACCCCCGCAAGGCAGTGGCTTTACTTGAACGAACTGCCCGTACAAAGAAAAAGGTTAAACCTAACTAATAATGCCTAGTACAAACTCGCCTTCATTCACAGCTTGATTGGTTGCAACATCATAAACCAAACCGTCATCTTGGGCACAGACATCAATTACGCTTGGTAACTTACCTTCTTTATTAAAACTGAGAATTTGATACAGTCTTTCGCCAGCTTTTACTAAGCTACCTAATTCAATTCTGGATTGAATCATACCACCTGCGATCGCATAATATTTTTTCCTATTGCTGCTGGATGCAAAAGTCATTTCATGGGTTTTTGTGTCATGCGAGTAATCAGGGATTTGCAATACACCTTTTTGCACCAAATAGTTTTTCACACCGCGTACACCTTTAGAAACTGAATCAGGATTCATTTGCATTCCTGTTCCTAATTCAAGCGTCCAAGCTTCTATATCAAACCTAAGATCTCTACCCAACTCTTTAAAAGAAGCTTCTAGCGCTAACCAAGGTTTAATAAACGCCTCATCAAAAGCATCCCCATCATACTTATCAAGTAAAATTCCGAAATCCAACAAGAAGGATTTTGCACTGTCTTCTCGATTACGGAAGTAATAAAGGTAGTCTAACGCTTGATTTGTAGAACTGTGTAAGTCAATTAAGTAGTCCGCATCTAAACTTAGAGATTGTAATTGATAGCGAAACTTTTCAGTGTAAGGTACGCTAATAGGAGAATTAATTTTTTCTATAAGTTTGGCAAATTTTTCTTGAATTAGAGTTAGATAATTTTGTCGAACGACCTCTTTATCAATATCAAGTTGAGATTTAGTAAAAGCTACTAAATCATTAGCTTCTTTTTCGTAGTCCCAAAATATCCGGTTCCAGTCTTTGGCTTCGTAAACACAATACCGCCCAGGAGAGAAATGCTGAGCGCGTTCATTTGTACCCATTGGATTACAAACAGGAACTAGCCAAATTTCTCCAGTTAAATCAGTATTATTTAGAGTTAGCAAAAACTCAATTAGTTGGTAAATAACAGCATTACCAGCAATCTCTGCACCGTGTAGATTAGATTGAATGTAAACCTTTTTACCGGGTTGAGCGCCGATGAATTTGTATAGTTGTAAGTATAGGCGATCGCCCGAAGCCATTTGACGTAATACAATGTTTTCAATAACTGGCAGCATGAAACAATTCGGTAATAATTTGAGTAAATTGATAAGCCACACAAACCCAAATCATACCAACTTGCAGGAATTAACAAAACTCAATCTTCCTCTCTGCGTCTCTGTCTTGGAAAAGTTCTGTTCGGAGGAAACCTCTCTTACAAAGTTCTGATCAGACTTTGCGCTCCGCTCAGACTTTCCGCTGCGTCTCTGCGTGAATTATCCAAATAAGCTACTCATCAAATAAACCAGCACAGCAGCAATGAACTGGGTATTATTTCCGATAACGCCGAGGTGCTGAATTTGCCTTGGGAGTAGCCAATTTCAAGCCATTTGGCGCGAGGCGACGGGTGAGGAGTGCGCTGGAGAGTATCGCGAGGCAATTTGGGCAGCGCGGGATGAGCTAGGTTGATTTAGATCCCCGACTTCTTGAAGAAGTTGAGGTTCTGGCAGCTTTTCAACTAGTGCGTGTTATTCATTCATAAGTTTTGTTTAAGCATTGCTAGCGATCGCATAAGCATAAGCCCAAATATCGTGATATTAAGAACAAATGTCGCGATGTTAATGATGAATATCACGGTGTTGATAAGCACTATCGCGATGTTAACAATGAATATCGCGATGTTGCTTATGAATGTCGCGATATTGATAATAAAAATCGCGATGTTAACAATGAATATCACGATGTTGCTTATGAATGTCGCGATGTTGGTCATTACAAGCTAGTCATTCAGAACTGCGATGTCTACGACGAGCTACAATCGTCGTGTTATATATTTTAAAAATTGGGATAAACGTTTTCTGCAAATATACCGAGCCAACGAGTGAGGGAGAGCAGGGGAAGAATAACTGAATCCTGTAAAGACGCGATGAATCGCGTCTCCTGAATCCTGTAAAGACGCGATGAATCGTGTCTCCTGAATCCTGTACAGACGTGATGAATCGTGTCTCCTGAATCCTGTACAGACGCGATGAATCGCGTCTCTACTGCTGACTCTTACCTTATGTTCCTGGTAAATTTCGCAAACGCTCATCTAAATGAGTGCGGTCTGCCAAAGCCTTCAATAGTGGGCCATGTGAGCCAAATTCTACAATACTGACTGAACCAACAGGGCATCCCAAACGAAACCGAAAGCGTCCCACATCAATTCCTAGCAAACTACACAAAATAATTCTGATAGTTGCCTTATGAGCAACAACTAAAACATTGCCACTGCTGTAAGACTGCTTAATTTCTTCAATTACCTGTAAAGCACGAGCAGCAATTGTTACTGCCATTTCTCCACCAGTTGGAGCGTACCAAGCTGGGTCGGCTGACCAGCGAATATAATCATCATGATATTCACGGCTAATTATTTCTGGCGTTTTTCCTTCCCACTGGCCATAGTTAATTTCCTTTAAACCATCCCTCAGTTGTGGTTCCATCCCGATGGCTGCACATAGGGGTTTTGCTGTCGCTACAGTTCGGCGCATAGGACTAGAAAATATTGCTGTCCAAGATATAGAACTGTATACAGCGGCAAAAGCTTCTGCCATCTCCAAGCCTTCTGGAGTAAGTTCTGCATCTATAGAACCACAAAAAGAATTGCTACGACTGCATTCTGTCTGTCCATGACGAAGGAAATAAAGAGTTAGGCTCACGGTATGTTCTCACTGATTGTAAATTTAGGAGCGCTAACAATCAGAGATAGCTGAAGATAGTTAATGCCTGTAATATAGTACTACGGATTTATTATATTTTTAGTAAATTTAATTAATCGATGAATTACTTTTAAATTTTAGTAAGGGTGCGATCGCTTACGGCGGGACGTAGGCGATCGCAATATAATGTACCATCTAATTGATACCATCTTTATTAAAAAGCTGGAAGCTATAAAATTTGAATAGCTTCCAGTAGTTGTTATATAAATTGCCAATTTACAAAGCAGACATAATCCCGGTTAGGAGGACAAGGATTACGTTAGCCAAAACAGAAGTGTATTAGCTTTAAATTCTACAAGCCATAACAACAATTTAACCGTTACTTTTCTATTTCCGTTCTTAGTGCTGGTGCTAAAAGTGAGTTTTTTAAACTCAAGCAACACAACCCTTATTGTAGGAAGTTTTACAAGCTATGCTTTTGCCGTTTGCCACCGACGGAAGACATACAAATGGATTGACTTACGAAGTTCCGCCCGGACTTCTGGGAAGCAGTCGCTCCAAGTTTTATTTGCTCAGACTTCCTCGGAAAAAGAACCACCAACAGCAACAGTTAGATCGTCGGTTTTGGTGTAGAAGCTATCTAATCCATGAAATACTGAGTGTTTTAGCAATCAGTTTGATGTATTTCACAGTCATAAGTAGAAAATTAATTTGTTTGCCAAGTACCTCTGTCTTTTTGTTTAAGTTGTTATTTTTAATTTAAAGTATTTCATCAGTATATACTTGCCATTTTGGCAGCTTTTTGAAGATAGCTGATGAAATTTATTACATCTCATGCTCATGTATAATACTTTGTTGGCTATGACGCAATTGTGTAGTTATATGTAACAATAATTACATTTTATCTAGAATATTAATTTAATAATTCCATAAGTCAATACACTTGGCGCTAACACCAAGCGTATTGAGTTTCAATTGCTGATTTATAGATGATGTCCTCACCTAAATTATTCTGAATCTAGACTGCCACCAGGAATTTTTGTTTTTTACTTTCCAACTACTTCAAGATAAGCTAAATCTTTAATTTTGCTTAAGCAGCTTGGTGAAACATTACTATCAGACCTGGAATCATTAGAATGTTTGACTATTTTTATATTCTCATTTTGCTGTTGATTTGACCTACTAGCTTGAGTATTTTCTTTGAGCAATCTGTTGTATGTGCGGTAGGGAATGTAATGTAGAGGATTGTAGCCAGCAAATCGCAGCATTAAAACACACGCCCAGGAATACTTTCCGGCAAGAATTGCTTCTACTACTTTATCAAAATGTTGATTTTTCATTGTCTTGTCTAAGTTGCTACTAATGCCAGAAACGTTTTGATTCATAGTATTTAGTGGCCTTGCTGTTTTTAATTAAGTTTGTTGGCTGCTCAACCGTAATTCCCCAGATTTACCTCGATTAATCAAGGACATTGCTGCTGGTTGGTTCTCGGCTGTAGCTTTTGTTTGTTAGTGAGTGAAAGGTAAAAATTTACTTCTTGTGTTGTCGTGCCACTGGCAAGACCAAAACCTCGGTGTGATTTTTAATAGATGCAGTTTTGTCCTATTTGAACTTTCAAACTTTTAGTTCAGTTAATTTTCTCTAATTGACCACCTGCATATAAGATTTCTTCCTGATTAAGAATCCGGTAAAGCTGCACCTTTTTTAGCCTAGTAGAGAAAAATTATTTATGTTTGAAAATTAAGAGCATTATTCGTATTTATACTATGTTATTGCTCTTAAGTTCATCTGCTAATTTAGCATCTTCATGAATCAAATCTACTGAACATATTTAAAAACTTCCTTATGTATTGTGCAACTTTTAACTTTGTCCATTTTTGTAAATTTATGGGGGGTCTTACCCCTCGGTTACTATTACTTGGAACTTTGATTATCTTTAATATACTAGAAAATTTGTTATTAACTATGAGGTGTAACACCCTTCAATTTGATAGAGAGATAGTTAACATTAGAAAAACTATTACTGAACATAGTTATTGAAAATCAGGACTTACGCATGGGTTACGGAAAATCGTAGACACGTTCGCGGAGCGTCTCGTAGAGAAGTGGCTTCCCGAAGGGTACCACAGAGGCGCTGAGGTCACGGAGAAATGAGAGTTTAAGAGGGTTTTTGCGTAAGTCCTAAAAATATTTTTACAGATCATACATAAAAAAGTATTGTGCATACAAAAAAGCCTTTTTTGACAAGGCTTATAGCTATAAATATTTGATAAACCACAGCAACTTTATCTGATTATTTTATGAGTAATAGTCAATAATAACAGATGATAAATAGTTGAGTTTATGAATTTATGGTATTAATATTTGTTTTTTATCTAGCGATCAGGAAATATATTAAAATATCTTAATGTGGATGTTTTAACCAATAAAGATATAGCAATTTAAACTGTGTAAACTTAGCTAATTTATGGCTTGTATCCAACTAAACAATATGAAAGATTATTTATGTCTATTTCTTAAACCTAATCCAATGATGAAAGTAAAATCACAGATGCACTTGTCATGGAGGTAAGTAGTAATAAAAACTGCTAATTGCTCATGAGTTCCTGATGTCCAGTAGGTATTGACGCCGTGCTTTTAAAGCAATGCTTCAAACACTGGGTACGAGAACCATCGCTTAGCTATCGCGTGAGCACGCAATACGCGATCGCCTCTAACTGAGTTTCTTGCCAATGAGCTATCCAAGGGTTATAATATGAGTCCAGCTTACTCAAGCTCGCCCTTACCGATAGCACTTCATATCCTAAAGTTTGGGCTGCTTCTGCTAAACTCTGGAAAAACGCACCTATACGTTTTACCTCCGCTAAGTTCCACAGGCTATCCAGGCTCAAGTGGGTGTCCCAGTATTGGCTAACCGTTGCCAAACACGCCGCGCTACAATCTAATGAATTTTGCTGTTGAAAAAGGGCATAAGGACGCCACAATTTAGTTATTGAACGAGGCTTGTTCCTGTTTTGGAATTCAACTGGTGCAGCCCGAATGGCTACCAGACTGTTTGATTTTGGGTTAGGAAGATGTTTTAGGTAAAGAAAACTGCTACTATTTTCAATCCCATCTAAACTGTAGTTAGCCAATTCGTCACCAAGTTGAAACTCATAGAAAACCCAAACTTGGCTAAATTCTGACTCTAGGCTTGTATCCCCTATTACTAACCTCAAAAATTTGAGGATAGCAACTTTCGGAGTGGGAGACTGCTGATTACTTGTATATTTCAGCCCTCCCTGAACTCTTAATGACGAAGAGGAGTTCATGGTTTAATTTCGGTTTTTTGGGTAAGCTTCTTAACTTGTGTGAGGCGAGCAGTTAGAGGGCAAAAAAGTTGATAAATATCTGACCGATTGGGTTTTACATCATTCCAACAGCCTTTGTAAAACGCAATTAACCGTGTTTTTAACAGTAATCAGTAAACGGTAAACAGTTATCAATCAAGATAATTGGGTTTAAGGAAAACCACTAGGGGGCGAGTACTTGTAACTGAAAACTAATAACCTAAAGCCGATTAGTGCGAGGCGCTATCTGGCGGATTTAAATCCCCCAACTGTTTACTGTTTATACCAAAGTATTAGTCATCTGCCTTGGACTCTTGTCGTCAATAAACATTTCATACTTTATCCAGTATTCATTTCTTAAATTGTCCTAATTTTTAAGTTGAGATTGCTTGCAAGTCAATTTTTTCCAGTTGAAATTTGTCAATTGTCAACATAATCTGGGAAATATTAGGAATTTTTAGGGTTGGTTCTAGTGATATTGGCATTTTTTTAACCAGTAGTCTGGAGTTCTAAATCTTTCAACTCTTACCATTACTTAAATTTTCTTTCGTTTCCGGAAACACCCGGAAAATAAAATCTCAGATGTAATCTCTGCTTTGTTAGATGAACATCAGGTACATTTTGAAGCGCATATATTAAAACATCTATGTACATCTATTTGTATCTAAAGTTGCAAATTTAAAGTTAGATTACCCAGCGATTGAATCCACCAATAACGTAACCGTCAAGCTTAAGAGCGTTGTGAGCAAATGCCTAGAACCTCTACTCTCTAAAAATTCATCAGCAGTGGTTAGTAGTAATTACAACTGACCACTGTTGAGATTTAAAATGCTCTTGGTTGATGCGCTATTACTTAATGGTTAAGTAAATTGCCCAAATTGCCATTGCTCGCAGGTAAGTACTAGCACGGAAAGTACCAGCAGCGGTGATAGCTTCAGGTGTGCGAAATTGCAGCCCATTGTCGTAAATTTGTTTGACCACAGCTTGTGTCAACTTAAATGCTTCATCCTTCATTCCCATTTGCATTAGAAAAGCTGCAAGCCCAAAGTTAATTCCCGTCCAGACTTCCAAGGGATGAGTCGCTTTGGGGTTTTCTGGTGAACCGTCGGGACGAACACCATTAGCAGCCCCAAACTCACCTTGGCAGAATTTCACAAAGCAAGCATCATAAACAGTTTTCAAGGCACAGAGAGCGCGATCGCTCGGTACAATATCTGGTAAATCCAGGAGTCGGGCGTAGAATTGGCCGCACAACTGATCTGCCATTACCACATCGGAACCACTCTCGCTGTCGAGTTTGTAATATTGACCATTCCAGAGTTTTTTGTCGTAGATTGGGCGAGATTGTTCTAACCAAGCTTCATAGGTGGATTTTTGTACCGCCAACTCCGCTGTGTTACCTCTACGGTGCGTTAATAAAACTTCACTGATGGCGATCGCTGCTTGTAGCGCTGCTAACCACAACCCACCACAATAAGCACTTACGCCCTGTAACCGCCAATCATCAAAAGTTTGATCAGGCGCACCAGAATTTTCGGGAATGCCATCGCCATCTAAGTCAAAGGTTTTCAAATAGTCGAGAGTTTGAACAATTGCATCCCAGCAGTCTGCTAAGAATTCCACATCGTCAGCACCCGTGAGCAGAAAATCTCGGTATACTTGCAATACAAAATCACTACCTAAATCCTTCCATAAATTGCAATCTTGATAACTGGTGTAGTTAGTTTTTTCCCAAACGTGTTCATTGGGTGCGCCCAAATCGTGGGGTGTTGCACCTGCAACTTTGCGAACTGCGATCGGACTTTCTGCCTTGATTGTCAAGTAATAGCCAATTATTCGAGGAGTATCATCACCTTGGGGAATTGCTCGTGCAAATGCCCGCATCACCGATTTTTCTAATTCTGGAAACAGCATCAGCAGGGCAAAAGAGCCATACAATCGCACATCTAAACTTTCATACCAGCGGTAATCTAAGCACTCTAATACTGCAAACTGACCGATGGGGTCAAGTTCTGATGCAGCACTCCAGAGAGTACCACCGCTAGTGAGGTCGTAAAGCTCATTAAATAGAGCCATCTTAAACCAAGAAGGTAAGTCTTCCCGTTCGAGAATGGGTTGTTGCCAGTTTTGAATCTGCGATCGCCAACTTTGATATTCTTGTAGAGCAGTAGATGCGATCGCCCAGGCATTATTACCATCATTAC
Organism: Komarekiella atlantica HA4396-MV6; assembly: GCA_019359395.1. Taxonomy (GTDB): domain Bacteria; phylum Cyanobacteriota; class Cyanobacteriia; order Cyanobacteriales; family Nostocaceae; genus Komarekiella; species Komarekiella atlantica. The sequence continues at coordinate 9,790 of JAHHHK010000049.1, read as the reverse complement.
CAAAAAAGTCTGTATATCTGCGGTAATAGTTAACCCCGGCGGCAAATTCTGTGATCGGTAAATCCCAAGCCAGTACGAAGGGGATTTCGAGAGTTTCCCCTGGTTGGAGAGTAAAACGAATTGCGATCGCAGCCCCTAACTGTTCACCTTCTACAGCTGGATTTGCATCTAGATAATTAGGCAAAGAGCCATCTTGAGCAAAACTTTGCCACAAATCATCACCCATTCCCACAGGATTCCACCTAGTGTGATGAAATACTTCCACCTGCGGATGTTTGGGCGTAGCAACACACCACGTTCCATCCCCTTCCTGTAAAGCATCACTACCAACCCGACTGAAAACACAGCCAAAGTGTTGTGTATTTTCAACAATCTGGTTATAATTCCCTTGACTTTCACCCCAGCGTGGTTGGTATTCGTAAACCGGACTACCATCATCGCGCACCCGCACTTGGGGGGATTTAACAGCGTTAGTAAACCAGCCCACCATATTTTGCCAGGTGAGCATAATGCTAAGAGTAATAGGTGCATCTGTAGGGTTATGAGCATTCCAGAGAAACACCGCCACAGGGTAACTAGTTTCTTGGTAATTGCCTGCCCAAACTGGGGAAAACTGTTCACAAGTTAACTGTGCTTGAAATACATTTTCATACACAAACCAGCTACGGGGATATAGCGCATGATAATTGCCCGTCCCCTCTGTACCGGGAAGTGTCGGATACCAGTGCCAAGCTTGCAGAATACCATCATCAGGCGCTTGCGTACACAAAGCGTAGGCTTGGGAAGATGCACCATGAGACTCAAATACACTGAATTGACAGGCGGGGATATTTTTGAAGATATGTTCACCGCCATCAATGTGCCACAGATTAAAGTCTCCCCGTGAAGAACGACCGATGCAACCTGCACCGAAGCCACCTAGAGGCATACCATGCCAAGGGCCATCATCAATATTACTAGCGTAGCGGACGGTATAAGGCTTATCCCAGCCTAAACCGATGGGACGATTCCAAGTGCAAGACGGAATTTTTGGGGAGGATTGATTTGTCATCGCCTAATGTTACAGCGTGCAGTTACGTCAATGAAGACTAGCGCGATGTGCAATTTTTCTCAAGGGCACAACAATGTAGGGGCACGGCAATGCCGTGCCCCAGGTTAATATAAACACAACTTACAAATAACCGTACTTAAAAATTAATGCCTTACGACCCGCGAATACACCACCGTCGTTCGATTCGCCTAAAAAGATATGACTATACCCAACTAGGAGCCTATTTTATTACGCTTTGCACACACGGGCGGCAGTGTTTATTTGGCAACGTGGTCAAGGGCGAAATGCAATTAAATTATTTAGGTCATATTGCCTTCAACTGCTGGGAGGCAATTCCCGATCATTTTCCGCACATTGAATTAGATACTTTTGTGGTAATGCCTAATCATCTACATGGGGTATTGGTAATTACTAACACGTCTGTAGGGGCATGGCAATGCCGTGCCCCTACAAGAGAACAATTTGGCAAACCTGTACCCGGTTCTATCTCAACCGTAATTGGTAGCTATAAAAGCGCTGTCAGCAAAAGCATTAATGTTATTTGGCACACCAAAGGGCAATCAATCTGGCAACGCAACTTTTACGAACACATTAGCCGGGATCAAAAATCCTTGGATCACATCCGACAATATATCCTAGACAATCCTCAGAGGTGGGCTGAAGATCCAGACAATCCACAGCAAAATCTTGATGATTACGAATTCCTATTCGATATCCCTTTCTGAATCATTGTAGGGGCATGGCAATGCCGTGCCCCTACGTCGTGTGCTGGCTGGGTTGTCACCAGAGAACACTAATGATCATGGAAAAGTGACAGGCGATCGCCTCTTTGACACTATTAACACAGAACTTAAACTAGAATGCGACAAGTACTTTTAAACTTGTTAAAGAAGCTAAAAACAGGGATTAATCAGAAGAAAACAGGAGAGATAAACCTCTAATCTCCAATGTTGAGGCTCAGAACTCCACTTTTCACCTTCAGAACTTGAAACTTCGTGCTCAGAACTTGAAACTTCATGCTCAGAACTCGGAATTTCGTGCTCAGAACTCGGAATTTCGACCTCTGAACTGCAACATCCCAGTTCCAAGGGTGAATTATAGTGATTGTAAAGCGATCGCTTACTCTCAAATAGTAAAAAATAGGATGATTTTGTGTTGAATGGTGCGACGCTGAATAGCCCACCGCAGGCATCGCTAGTCTCGTCCCTTGAGTTTAATCATCTCCAAGTATAATTAAATCTAAATTTCCACAATAATCACCGCACCCAACAAAGCCGACTTTTACTTTGAGGCTAGCTTTGATTGACAGTATCCCTTAAAATCAATTCCGTATAGTACGAGCCAGTCAAAGCTAAATATGAAACTTATCTTGAAGGGATGTAGCGTAGTTTTACAGGTATTAGCAACCGTTACTTTCGCTACTCCTGTACTTGCGGAAATCGTTAATCTTAACCTGCTGCAACTCAATGATATTTACGAAATTACTCCTGTCGAGGGGGGAACTCGTGGCGGTTTGGCGCGTGTCGCTACCCTACGACAACAACTTTACAAGGAAAACCCTCGCACTTACACTGTTCTAGCTGGCGATTTCTTTAGCCCTTCGGCTTTAGGAACTGCCAAAGTTAACGGTACACCCTTAGCAGGTCAGCAGATAGTAGCTGTGATGAATGCTTTAGGATTGGACTATGCAACTTTTGGTAATCATGAATTTGATTTGCCGGAGAACTTATTTTACCAACGATTGCAAGAATCTCGTTTTCGTTGGGTTTCCAGTAATGTATCAAATAACAAGGGGCAGCCTTTTACAGGAGTTCCTAGATCGCTAGTATTAAATGTTAAAGGCGATCGCGGTGCTTTAGTCAGGGTAGGATTAATTGGTGTGACTCTTAATAGTAATCAGCCTCAGTATGTCAGTTTCACTAATCCGATTGAAACAGCTAAACAGCAGGTTCAGGCGCTCAAGAGTAAAGTTGATATTGTGGTTGCTATTAGCCATCTGTCAATTGAAGATGATCACAAATTAGCGGAAACTGTACCAGAAATTGATATCATTCTCGGTGGACACGAACACGAAAATATTCAACAATGGCGGGGTCGGGATTTTACACCAATTTTTAAAGCAGATGCAAATGCCCGTACAGTGTACGTTCACAAATTGAGCTATGACACTACAAAGCGCAATCTCCAGATTAACTCCCAGCTTGTACCGATTACCGAAAAGATTCCTGAAGAACCCAAGACTGCAAAGGTAGTCAAGGAATGGCTCGAAAGAGGTTATCAGGCGTTTCGCGCCAATGGTTTTGAGCCTGAGCAAGAAGTTGTAAAAATGCCAGTTGCTCTAGATGGTTTAGAATCTAGCGTCCGCAATAAATCTACAAAAATGACAGAGTTAATTGCTGAGGCGATGTTGAAGGAAGTACAAAATGCAGATTTAGCCGTATTTAATGGCGGTTCAATTCGCATTGATGATGTAATTCCACCAGGCCCGATTACCCAGTACGATGTAATTCGCATACTGCCTTTTGGAGGTAAAATTGCGGCGATAGAAATAAATGGTGCGTTGTTGAAAAGAGTTTTAGATCAAGGACAAGCTAATAAAGGCTCTGGTGGTTATCTGCAAACAGCCAAAGTTAGCCAAGAAACAAGTTCAGGAAACTGGTTAATTAACGGTCAACTTCTTAACCCTAAACAAACTTACAAAGTCGCTATTAATGATTTCTTAATTACTGGTAAAGAAAACGGATTAGATTTCTTAAATCTTCAACAACCGGGGATTAAACTGATTGCTGAAAAACGAGATATTCGTTTTGCTGTGATTGATCAGTTAAAGAGCCAAGCAACTGCTATTCAGATTGTAAAATAATCTATCATACATAAAATATGTTTGGGGCGCATAGGGGTATAACAATGTTGTATCCCTACTCTATTTTGGTTAAGAAAAGTGACATTTTAATGATCTTTGACTTCCTATCTACAGTCTTGAATGTCAAGCGATCGCTATAGCGGTTCCCATTCAGATGCGGTACAACATTACATCGTCAGGTGTAGGGACACGGCAGTGCTGTGCTCCTACGGGTATACCTCACGTAAACGAGAACCGCTGTATATTTTGAATTACTTAGCGGAGGCATAAACTTTGCTCAAAATTATATCAGTAGATATTGAAGAATATAAATCTCATATAGGCGAATTGTTTTTGAAGTATTTGAATGAGACTAACTTAATATTTAGCCGTGAATTGAATATCGATTTTGATGTTAATACATTTTTAGAGCAATACATGACTCAACTTCATCAATTTGTACCGCCGACAGGACGCTTGCTTTTAGGGCAATATGAGGAACAAATAGCCGGCTGCGCTTGCTTGCGAAAGATTGGTGAGGATTTTGGTGAAATAAAAAGGATGTATGTAAAACCAGAATTTCGGAGAAAAGGAATAGGTCGAGCATTATTAGAAGCTATTATAAATGAAGCTTCTTTGATTGGTTACTCAAAGATTTGTTTAGACAGCGCTCCATTTGCAAAGGAAGCCCAAGCACTTTATCGTGTATTTGGCTTTCAAAATATCGAACCGTATTTAGAAAAACAAGAGATTCCTTTAGAATATCGAGCCAACTGGATTTTTATGGAATTGATACTGAAATCATGAATATTCGTAGTGAAACTTTATTAGATTATCCAGCAATAGCTGAGGTAAATACATTAGCTTTTGGACAGGAAAATGAAGCTAAACTTGTGGAGGAAATTCGTTATTCTGACCGTTATATTTCAGAATTATCATTGATTGCAGAGGTTGAAGGTATTGTAGTAGGTCACATTCTTTTCAGTTACATCGATTTAGTGGGTGAAGAAACTTTACAGGTACTTGGTTTAGCACCTCTGGCTGTTCATCCACAGTTTCAAAGGCTCTTAATTGGTAGCAAATTGGTAGAAGCAGGGTTAGAAAGAGCAAATGCGAGAGGAGAAGCGATGGTAATTGTACTTGGCCATCCCCACTTCTATCCTCGCTTTGGCTTCAAACCATCAGTTGATTATCAAGTCGAGTCTCCCTTTCCGGTTCCAGAAGATGTCTTTATGGTTAAACCACTACAAAACTATCAGGAAAAGTATAAGGGTAAAGTTGTTTATCCACCAGCTTTTCACGGACTATAACTGAGCCTATTTATTAATACTTCCAGATTGTAAATCTAACAAATCGTTAATCACGATATCTGCCTCATTATTATCTTCTTGCTTACCTTTAATCCAGATTGTTGCCAAGCCAACTGCTTTTGCACCCTGTATATCAAATTTTATGCTATCGCCAATAAAAACTACCTGCGATTTATCAACTTTGAATGCTCTCAGTGCTTCCTCAAATAGCTTTGGTGATGGTTTAATACTTGATGAATCAGAAGAGAAAATCATTGTTTCAAATAGCTCTCCAACACCCACTTGATCTAGTTCTTTTAACCAAAGTTGTTTCTTTGCCCAGATATTTGCAACCAAACCTAGCTTGTGTGTTGTTGCAAGTTTCTTTAAAAAAACAGCATACTCAGGCGGAACTTTCCCAAGTTCATGTAATGCTATCACTTGAGCGAGATACAAAATGTCTTGTTCTTCTATACCTGCAATTTGAGGAAATGTTCGCAAGGTGTCTACTATCTGCGGAAAAGAGTTGTACCGCTCTAGATCTTCGTAGTAAACTGCCATTGTGTTGTAGCAGGCTTGAATAGCATTATTAACTGTAGAATCTGTAAGTTTTTGACCTCCAATGGCATGATAGGTTTTTGCATAGTCCTCGCTTTCAGAGAAGCGATCGCCTCCAAACATAAAAGTGCCATTCATGTCAAGTAAAACAACTTTGAATCTTTCAAGCAAACTCATAATTTTCAAATATCATATTTGTTATAACTACACTATTGGTGCTGATACTACACCTTTTGCCTCTAACACAGCCGCAACCCGTAAAATTAACGCTTCATTATCCGGCGCTGCTATCAATTGCACACCCAAAGGTAAAGCATTTTGTTGCTGAATTGGCACTGATAAAACGGGTAAGCCAATAAAAGATAATGGCTGAGTAAATAACCCTAAATGTGGACGGACAAGAATTTCTTCCCCGTCCAAAATCATCGTTTGTTGACCAATTAGCGGTGCGGAAATTGGTGTAGTTGGCGCGAGGATCACATCGACATTTTGAAAAACTTCGCGGACGCGATCGCGATACCATCTTCTAAAGCGTTGTGCTTGCAGATACCAACTACTGGGGATTAACGCCCCTGCTAAAAAGCGATCGCGTGTAGCTGGATCAAAATCCTGGGGACGCACTCGCAATTTGTCTAAATGTAGATTTGCACCCTCGCTAGCTGTAATCACAAAAGCGGCTGCACGAGCGCGGTGTGCTTCTGGTATGGTTACGTATTCAGTTACATCCAAAGCATCTGCTACCTTTTGCACTGCTGCTAATGCTTCGGGTTCTGCACCTTTGGTAAAATAATCATCAGCGATCGCAATTCTAATATTTTGATGTACAGACGTTACATGATGTAGAGACGTTACATGTAACGTCTGTACATGTGGACGTTTTGTACAAATTGGATCGCGATCGTCTTTTCCCTGAAGCACATCAAAAGCCGTAGCGATATCCTGTACCGAACGAGCAAAAGGCCCAATATGATCAAAACTACTAGAAAATAACGCTACCCCAGCACGAGACAACCGCCCATAAGTTGGCTTAAAACCAAAAACCCCACACAAAGCAGCCGGAACGCGAATAGATCCATTAGTATCCGAACCCAGCGTTAGCGGAACCAACCCAGCAGCCACCGCCGCCGCAGCACCACCCGATGAACCTCCAGCTACTCGCTGTAAATCATGAGGATTATGAGTAGCACCGTAATGAGAATTTTCCGTCACAAACCCATAAGCGTACTCATCCATATTTAAAGCGCCAACTAATATAGCACCAGCTTGTTTCAGCTTTGCTATTGCTGTTGCATCTTGAGTAGCTGCTGGGTTTTCTGCATTGATTTTTGACCCTGCTAAAGTTGTTAACCCAGTAATATCGAAGAGATTCTTCACCGCAAAAGGTACACCAGCCAACACACCAGCGTTATTACCTTGAGCAACTTTCCTATCAATCCGTGCTGCATCCGTCAAAGCCGCCTCAGCAGTCACAGCCGTAAAACAGTTAAGTTCATCATCCCGCGCAGCTATTCGCGCTAACGCAGATTTAGTAACTTCCACCGCGCTAACTTTACCTTCCCGCACAGCAGCAGCTATAGATACAGCATCATTCATGGTTCAAACACGGGTGCAGCTTCAACCTCCTCCGGTAGGGGAAAAGAGTTTACTAATTGTGCGATCGCTCTTATTCTCTCAAAATTTGCCACCACCCCATCACGATACTCATCCCTCAACTGCAAATCCAACAACAACGCCATCTGCTCAACATACTCATCCACATTAAATCCTCTACTCTCCATCTCTCCTCCTCCGCGTCCTCCGCGCCTCTGCGGTTCGTTATCCTAAATCTACAACTTCTTGCGGCAACACAAAAAACCCATCTTCACCAGCTTCAAAATCAATCACCTTATACACAGCATCAATATTCAATTCCCCATAAACGTGAGGAAATAATTCACCTATCTCAGCTTCTTCATAACGAATTTCAGCTTGGACTTTATCAGAATCAATAAACAGCAATACTAAATCTTGTTGTTTAGGAAAGAAGCTATTTGCAACTTTGACTATTTGCGTTGCCTTTGAACAGTGGATAAACCCTTCAGAGTCGAGTGATTCAGCGCGATATTTCTCAATTATGTTTGCTTCTTGCCATTGTTGGCGTTTAGTGATGTGGAGAATAGTATTCATAGAGATATTTGGAACTTACAGTTAATATTAAAGCCTTGCCAAACAACATTTTCTTTTAAATCTCACGCAGAGACACAGAGTTTTTCTTAGCGCCTTTGCGCGAAATAATCATTTTATAAATTAGGTGGAATACAAACATCTGGCGCACACAAACCAGGAAATTGTAACGTTGTCACCTCAAAAGTATTCAAATCTACACGACGAATAGCGTGATTATTTGTATCAGCAACATACAAATGTGAACCCCCAACACTCAATCCCGAAGGTTCAAAAAAGCGGCTATTTTTACCTTGACCATCTTGCAAACCCGCAGAACCATCGCCCAAAACTGTTTGACAATTGCCACTAGGACTAACTAATTTAATCTTGTGATTGTAAGTATCTGCTACCCATAAATAATTCTGAACATATTCCACTCCTAAACAGTGCTGCAATCGGACATTTTCACCTTGTCCATCAACATCACCAAAGCCAAATAAACCCCCACTTCCGCAAACTGTTCTAACTTGACGCAGTTCCACCAATCCCACACCGCGAATTGAACTAACCTCACTATCAGCAATATATAATTCCTTTCCATTAGTGGTGATACCACTGGGTTGAGCAAAAGCAGATTCAGTAAGTGAACCATCAACGCAAGCTTCTGCACCAGTCCCAGCATAAGTTTTGATAACACCAGTTTCCAAATCCATTTCCCAAACTTGATGAGGCCCCGCCATCGCAATGAAAAGCGTATTCTCCACTTTCACTAAATCCCAAGGAGAATTCAGCGCAGTTTCTAAACCAGCACCGCCATGAGGGCGAATATTACGGCTTTGCTCACCTGTTCCCGCAATAGTTTCCACTACCTGGCGCTTCAAGTCAACTCGCCGCAGACCATGATTTTCCGTATCAGCAACGTAGAGAATCTGATTTTCTACATCAAATGTCATTCCCTGCGGTGCAAAAAACTGCGCTTCGTGAAACGTACCATCGGTTAAGCCAGATTTTCCAGTACCAATCAAATGCAAAATTTCGTCCTCAAAGCTACTCATAACTAAGCGGTGATGTCCAGAGTCAGCGATGAACAAACCCGCCGGAGTAGCTAGAACTTTACCAGGAAAAGCTAGAGGTGTAATTAATGGTTGACGCTGTTTTTCTAAAGTCAAGCTGAGTTCTTGAAAATTAATCGTACCCTTATTTTGGTGTTGCTCAATTAATTGTTGAATTAGTTGCTCTAAAGCATCACGATTTCCTTCACCAGAAATGGAGCCAATCACGTAACCTTCTGGGTCGATGATCATCAACGTCGGCCAAGCACGCACAGTATACTCTTGCCAAACTCGGAAACCGCTGTCAACTATAACAGGATGTTCGATGTCGTAGCGCAGAATAGCTTGGCGGATGTTTTCGGTTTCCTTTTCATTGTCAAATTTGGCAGAATGGACACCAATAACACTCAGGCTATCTTTATATTTTTGTTCTAAATATTTCAAGTCTGGCAGAATATGCAAACAGTTGATACAACAGTATGTCCAAAAGTCTAAGATGACGACTCTACCCTTGAGTTGTTTCAGAGATAAGGGTTTATCGGTGTTTAGCCAAGAGTAATTTTGTGGTAATTCTGGCGCTCTAACACGGGGAATCATAATAATTCGTAATTCGTAATATTCGCCAAGGGCGAGAAGCAAGCTACGTAATTCGTAATTAAGACAGGTATAGCGGTTCCCATTCAGATGCGGTACAACATTACATCGTCAGGTGTAGGGGCATGGCAGTGCCCATTGGTGTCAACTTAAGAAGGTAAAGCCCAAATTTGTTGAGTGTAAGCGTCAATCTCTCGATGGCGCTTACGCCTAGTTTTGACTAATCCAAAGAGCTTTTGATGTTCCACAAGATAAAGAA